>PLHJ01000017.1 GCA_003138895.1 Acidimicrobiaceae bacterium | reverse complement strand
AACGAAACGGGCAACTGGTTGCCGGACGAAACCGTGGAGTCGTTTCGCGAGCACCTAATTGGCATCAAGGGACCACTCACGACTCCCATTGGGGGAGGCTTTCGATCCCTCAATGTCGCGCTTCGCCAACTCCTCGACCTTTACGTCTGCTTGCGACCAGTGCGATGGTTCCAGGGCGTGCCGTCGCCGGTGAAGCACCCTGAACTCGTTGACATGGTGATCTTTCGCGAGAACACCGAAGACGTGTACGCGGGTCTTGAAGTCGAGGCGGGAACGCCTGACGCCGAGAAGCTTCGCAAGTATCTCTTGGACCAGTTCGGCTGGAACATTCGTGAAATGAGCGGCATTGGTATTAAGCCCATCTCCAAGTTCGGTTCCGAGCGACTCATTCGTGCGTCCATCGTTTACGCGTTGGAGCACAATCGCGAATCCGTAAATCTTGTACACAAGGGCAACATTCAAAAGTTCACGGAAGGCGCCTTCATGAAATGGGGCTACCAACTCGTGCGCGACGAATTCTCTGACGTGGCCGTTGGTTGGGACGACTGTGATGGAAAGCCCGACGGGAAACTGCTCGTGAAGGACTCCATTGCCGACATCACGTTGCAACAGGTACTCACTCGTCCCGCGGAATTCGACGTCATTGCGACTATGAACTTGAACGGCGACTATCTGTCCGACGCNNACGGCACCGAAGTACGCCGGTCAAGACAAGGTGAACCCCGGTTCGGTGTTGCTGTCGGGAGTCTTGATGTTCGAGCACCTCGGTTGGACTGGCGCCGCCACGGACATCGTGACGGCCCTGGAAGCCACCATTGCCGACAAGATCGTGACCTACGACTTTGCCCGTCAAATGGAAGGCGCCACCGAAGTGAAGTGTTCGGAGTTTGCCTCCGCCATTGTTGATCGTCTGTAACTACCAATAGAAAAGAAAAATCCCATGACTTCCCCCGTCCACGTCACCGTTACCGGCGCCGCCGGCCAAATTGGCTACCAACTCTTGTTCCGCATTGCTTCGGGACAACTCCTTGGTCCCGACACGCCAGTAGTACTTCGTCTCTTGGAAATTGAGCCCGCCATGAAGTCTTTGGAAGGCGTCGTCATGGAACTTGACGACTGCGCCTTTACTTTGCTCGCCGGCATTGAAGCCACCAGCGACCTCTCCCACGCTTTTACGAACACCTCGTGGGCGCTGCTCGTTGGTTCGATTCCACGAAAGGCCGGCATGGAGCGCGGTGACTTGTTGAGCGTTAACGGTGGCATCTTTAAGCCCCAGGGTCGGGCAATTGCCGAAAACGCAGCGAGTGACGTGCGCGTCCTCGTAGTGGGTAACCCGTGCAACACGAACTGTTTGATTGCTCGTTCCAACGCTCCCGAGGTTCCCGCGGACCGCTGGTTCGCCATGACACGACTCGACCAGAACCGTGCCGAGACGCAACTGGCGAAAAAAGCTGGCGCTCCCGTGAAGGACGTGAAGAACCTCGCGATTTGGGGAAACCACTCCGCGACGCAGTTTCCGGACTTTGCTAATTCGACCATCGGTGGGAAAAAGACTACGGACGTCATCACCGATGCCGCGTGGCTCGAAGGCGACTTCATCACCACGGTACAAAAGCGTGGCGCGGCCATCATCGAAGCGCGCGGAGCGAGTTCCGCTGCGTCAGCCGCCAACGCCGCCATTGACACGATTGTTGGTCTGACCACCACGACCGTGAAAGACGACTGCGTTTCTGTTGCCGTGACGAGTACTGGCGCTTACGGCGTGCCCGAAGGTTTGACGTTTGGGTTTCCCGTGAGTGTGGACAAGAAA
Organism: Acidimicrobiaceae bacterium; assembly: GCA_003138895.1. Classification (GTDB taxonomy): domain Bacteria; phylum Actinomycetota; class Acidimicrobiia; order Acidimicrobiales; family RAAP-2; genus RAAP-2. Next base: position 23,474 of record PLHJ01000017.1, on the reverse strand, counting down.
GGTGCTTGGTCAGTGAAGGAAGGCTTCACGTCGAACGATTTCGCCAAAGAACGGATCAAGACCACGACCGACGAGCTGATTAGCGAGCGCGACGAAGTACGCGCTTTGGGTCTTATCTAGTCCCAGCGTTACTTCAAGCAGGCAATCATCGTCTGAATATTGCGTGACGTCTCTTCGGGGTCACGAACGCGAACGGAATCAACACCAGCTTCGAACACGGCGTAGTCGTTGCCGCCGGGAAACAGTGCGTCACCAAAGAAAATCATCTCGTCAAGCTTGATGTCCAAAATCTTGTGGAGCTTTTCGATACCAAAGGCCTTGTCGATGCCAGGCTTTGTAACGTCAATCGACGTTGTGCCACCCATGCGGATAGCGAATTCTGGAATGATTTTCTGCACGATGTCGACAATCGCCGTTCGCTTCTTGAAATCTGGGTCCCAGGACTCCTTGGCACTCAGCGGCGCTTCTTGTCCGAGGGCCGACATTGTTATCTGACTGCCTCGGTCTTCAATGATGTCGCCCCATGTTTGCTCAACCTGAAAACCAGCTTCAACGACTCCTTTTTCAAGAGCGCTCTTGATACGGTCTCGTTCATCCTGGGTTAAGTCCTCCGAATACAACTTGACCCATTTTTTGTCGAATTGATAAAACTGGGTCCCACACGTGGGTAGGAGCGAGAGACCTTCCAGGTTGCTACCCGAAAGATTGGCTAAAAGTTGAGACTCGAACTGGGGCCAACCACCACCCGAGATGACGGCCACCTTCACCACGCCCAAGAGCCCTTCTAACAACGACGACATTTCGGACGTAATGGCGGACTTGCTCTCCGCGAGGGTGCCGTCGAGGTCGAAAACGGCGAGGTTTTTCATGGTGAACCGATCTTTGTGGTGGAAGTGCGTCGCGCTATGCGGACCCGAGAGGGCATTTACGTTCCCAATATCTTAACGGTTGAAAGTCGCTCTCTCCGAATTGGCGAGTTGTGTCGATGTAAATCGTTGGATTTTTGGGTCCAGAGAACTCATTAAAATCGAATAATGAGAGGACCTAAGTCCTTTTACGCTTTATGGGCTCTACGCCACTATTACGGTTGAACGTATCCGCATAGCTTTCGTCTCTTCTTCCATGCCTCGGCGTTGCGGCATAGCCACGTTTACGGCGGACTTGATGGCCGCCGTTCGCGCGGCTGATCCCAGTACCACGTGCAGTGTGGCCGCCATTGAAGAGCCCGGTGCCCTTCGTGCGTATAAATCCGACGTCCGTTGGCGCATTCATCAAGGTGATCCCGAGAGTTACCGCGAAGCAGCGAAGTCCATAAATCTTTCCAACGCGGAAGTTGTCAGCATCGAACACGAATTCGGTCTCTACGGGCTGTGGAATGGTTCGCGCTTCGTCGATGGCAACTGGACTATTCCGACGTACGACGATCACTTGATTGGTTTCTTGCAAGAGATTGCGTTGCCCGTCGTTACGACGATGCACACAGTGTTGCCACATCCGACGCCCACAATTCGAAAAACAGTACGTGCGATTAGTGAAATGAGTGACGAACTCATTGTGATGGCGCAGACCGCAGCGGACATATTGGCGCGCGACTACGGCATTGTGACCCCGCCGCGAGTTATTCCTCACGGTATGCCCACGATTGAACCGCGTGGTCGTGCGACGTTCAAGGCAAAAATGGGCGTGAAAGATCGAAGCATCATTTCGACCTTTGGACTCGTTGATCCGCGCAAGGGACTTGAATTCATGATTCAAGCCATGCCGGCCATCGTGAAACAGAATCCCGATGCGCTGTACATCATCGCGGGACAAACTCATCCTGATCTTCTTCGTTCGCAGGGCGAGGATTATCGCAACCTCCTGATTGCTCTCACCACGTCGCTCGGTATGACCGATCACGTAGCGTTCATTGATGAGTACATGAGTCAGTCCGACATCATTTCGCTCTTGCTCGCAACGGATATCTACGTCACGCCGTATCTCGATCCCAATCAAATCACGAGTGGCACGCTGTCGTGGGCCCTCGGCGCGGGTAAAGCCGTCGTGTCCACCGAATATTTGCACGCGAAAGAAGCTCTCGCCGACGATCGCGGCATACTGGTCGGCTTTCGTGATGCTCCCGCTTTGGCGGAAGCGGTGAACCGCATCGCGGCCGATCCCGCGCTGAAGCGTAACTACGAGCAAGCCGCTTTCGCCTACGGCCTGCATTCAACGTGGCCGCGGGCGGGTCAAGCATTTCTCGACGTCTTAAAGGACACGGTCAATAGAACCCAATCACGCACGGCGGTTGGCGGTGGTGGCATTTGGCTTCGATCGTCCGACCTCGGCCATCGACTGGCGAACAACCCGATTTTGACGGCCGCTGATGTCAAGCCATCTCGACCCACGATGGAAGTCGTGTCGGTCTTCAATGCTGCCGCTGCGAAGATCGACGATGAAGTCATCTTGTTACTTCGTGTTGGTGAGCGGCCGCGCGTAGGACTCTCTCCACCGCCCAACGCCTTGACGCTTGATTTTTCGACAGAAGAACCTTCCGTTGTTCCTCTCGTGGGGGAGTACACCGGCGACAACTTGGTCTCGATTGCCTATCTCGACATGCACCTTGACCCGCCGTCGGTCGTTGATGTGTTCTTGCCTCGTGATCTCACTGGCCTTGATCTCAGTGACCCGCGAGCGGTTCGCTATCACCACCCCGACGGCGGCTTTAATCTGCCGTCGGATGACTTCACGGATTTTCTGACGCAGATGTCGCATTTGCGGATAGCTCGAAGTAAAGACGGAGCCAACTTCGTCGTCGATGAATTACCCACTGTGTCACCAGAAAACCGATTCGAAGAATACGGTTGCGAAGATCCACGAGCGACGCTTATCGACGGTGTCTGGTATATCACCTACGTTTCGGTGGGCCATATTGGCATCACGACGAGTCTTCTCACGACGACGGACTTTCGGACCTTTGAACGTCACGGACTCATGTTCCTTCCCGATCATAAGGACGTCGTAATTTTGCCCGGCAAGTACAACGGTCGCTACGCCGCCTTGACGCGCCCGATGCCCCAGTCGTTTGGCCGCATCATCGGGATTTGGATTGCCTTTTCCCCTGACCTTGTCCACTGGGGAGACCACCAACCTTTGGCGCTTCCCCGACCGGGCATGTGGGACGAGTTGCGCTTGGGCGCGAGTGCGGTGCCGTTTGTGGTGGACGGGGGAATCCTCGAGATCTATCACGGCGTCAACCGAGACACACATTATTCACTTGGTGGATTGTTGCTCGACGCGAATGATCCCAGCATTGTGCTCGCGAGGTCACCGGAGCCGATTCTGGTACCCATTGAGCCGTACGAAAGAGACGGTCTGTTCAGTAACACCATATTTTCCTGCGGCCACGTGGCCCTTGACGACACTGGCGAGTACATACGCGTGTACTACGGAGCAGCGGACATTTGCATGGCCGCCGCTGATGTCAAGGTCCAGGACATCCTGGATCAGATGATCCCGTGCTGAGACAACTCACACGCCTGGGTCGAGCTGTTCCCGCCATCTCACCGCGAGCAGTCGCTATTGCCGTCTACGCGGACGAAAATGGTAAGGCCATCGCGGCGGCGCAGTCCGGCGTGGAAGGCGTCGCCTGCGTCGATGACGCCGCTCGTGCGCTCGAACTCTACGGAGACCTCTGGCGCGCGACAAAATTACAGTGGCTGCACGACTGGTGTGAAGGTCTCTTGGACTTCGTCTTGGCAATGCAGGACGACGAAGGACGATGGATCAATTTCATCCTGGACTGGGACGCCACAAAGAACCTTGAAGGTAAAACGTCGCTGCCGGGTGGCGAATTCTGGCAAGCCCGGGCCATGCTCGCCGTTTCTCGCACGGCCGAAATCATTGACGATGATCGCATTGGTGTGGCCATCAAAAAAGGTCTGCCGTTATTACTGGAACACCCCGCAGCTCCTGACGTGCGCTCGTTGCACATTCTCACGGCGCTCGCCTTGTCGAGAACCGTCCACGAACCAGCCTTGCGAAAGAAATTGCCCGAGTGGTGCGAGGAGCTTCTGGAATGTCGTGACGATGTCATCTTTAAGAACTGGGACATGGAAGTTGGCACGCCGCACCTGTGGGGTCACGCCCAAGAAGGTGCCATGGCCAGTGCGAGTACGTATATGGACCGCCCTGATTTGTTGGAGTCAGCCCGGCTGAGTGCTGAGATGCTCTATCCCGACATCATCCGTGGAGGGTTCAACGAAGCTTCCACGTTGCCCTACGACGTGTGGACGACGGTGGACGCCATGCAACGCCTCTACGTCGCCACCGGTCAATCGTTATATGACGAACGCGCCAGCATGGCGAGAGCGTGGTTCTATGGTCGAAACGCCGCCAACCGTCCGGTCTATGACCGTCGAAAAGGACGCGTGCACGACGGCATTGACGGCGAGCAACTCAACGAGAACTCTGGCGCGGAATCGAACATCGTTGGTGCGCAGGCGCTTCTTTCCCACGTCGTCGACACGATCGACCACTACGTCCTCGAAGAAGTCGCCAAACCGACGGCGTAGACATCTAGGGCGCTTTCGCCAACTCCAAAACGGCTCGCACCGCGACGACGAAGAGCTTTTCTCTGATGTCGTCCGCACGTTGCCACGACCGTTCGTCCCACGTTTCACCGGCCAGCGAATCACCGGCGTAGAGGAACTGCGCAAAGTCGAGACCGCGGTATTTGGCCACCGCCATGAACGCCGAGGACTCCATGTCGACCATGGAACAGCCTTCGTTAATGCGTCGCTCCACTCTCGTTCGCGCTTCTCGAAACAACCCATCGGTCGTCCACGTTCGCCCGCGAAAATGCTCAATGCCCTCGTCGTTCAGCACGCGCTCTAACACCGCGACGCCTTTGGGATCCGCGTCGATGGTTCGACTCGGTGCGGCGTAGTGAAAACTCGTTCCCTCGTCTCGAAGAGCCGACTCGACGACCATGACGTGTCCCAGTGCCAAGTCGTCAACGAGAGCACCCGCGCCACCACATGCCACGAACGTTCGAACACCGAGCGCCACGAGTTCGTCGGTGAATCCGGCCGCCAGCGGGGCGCCGACGCCGGGGTGGACGACATTGACGAGTTGGCCCTCGTGTTCGATTTGGTACACCGGATTGACACCAATTTCGCTTCGGAGCTTGTAGACAACCTTTAGGACGTTGTTGCTCGCGAGACGCTCTAGGACATCATTGAAAAAACACAACACGGCGACCGTAGGAATGTCGATTGGCCGATGAATGGATGTCGCGTCAAAGACCGCGGGTTGATCGAGATCGTTTTCGAGCAGTGGGATGTCGTGGTCGGCCATCGCACCGAGCCTATGAGACTTAAGAAGTCGTGATTTCTCGAAGCGCCGCCAACCACGAAGCGAGACTTACGATGGCGTGCACGTCGCCTCGAACCTTTATTCGTCCTTCGCGAAGCACGTCCGCACTCGTGAGTGTCCCTTCGACGAGTGCCTGAGCGTCCGCAAAACTCAAACGAATAATCGTGTCGGCCATGAAGTGATCGCCACTAGCCACGCTTGCGAGGCCATCTTTAATTTCGAAGGTCATGGCGTGAGGCTTGTCGTTGGGTCCGTCGTCGAGTTCTAAAACAACGTGCGCGGACTGCACCTGCGACTCCGTGCCTTGCTTCGATGCCTGCGCGAGAACGGCGTTCGACGTGGTGAACCACTCATCACTAAGAAACGTAGGCACGCCTTAGGGGGCGGGCTGAACAGCAGCCTCAGCGGGCGTGCGCTTCGTCTTTCGACGAATCTTTCGACCCAACCAGGCAACCGGGTCAAAGTCCGCATCGACGACCCGTTCCTTTAGAGGAATAATCGCGTTGTCCGTGATGTGAATGTGCTCGGGGCACACTTCGGTGCAGCACTTGGTGATGTTGCAATAACCAAGCCCCATGTCTTCTCGCACCAAGTCGCGTCGGTCGTTCGTGTCGAGCGGATGCATTTCCAACTCCGCGTAACGAATGAAGAACCTGGGACCGGCGTAGTGCTGCTTATTGTCTTCGTGGTCACGGATGACGTGGCACACGTCTTGGCACAAGAAGCATTCAATGCACTTTCGAAACTCTTGGCCACGCTCGACGTCCTCTTGGAACATGGTGTAGCCGCCCTCGGGCATCGGCGGAGGCAACAACGCGGGTACTTTCTTCGCCATCTCGTAGTTGAACGAAACGTCGGTCACGAGGTCACGAATTATCGGGAACGTCTTCATAGGCGTCACCGTGACGGTGCCTCCGGGAAGCTGGTCCATGCGGGTCATGCACATGAGACGGGGCTTGCCGTTGATCTCCGCGGAACACGAGCCACACTTACCGGCCTTGCAGTTCCAACGACACGCGAGGTCGGGCGCCTCGGTGGCCTGAATTCGGTGAATGACATCGAGGACCACTTCGCCCTCGTTTTGGGGGAGCGTGTACTCCTCAAAATCGCCGCCGTTGGCGTCACCGCGCCACACTCGCATGGTCACTTCGGCCATTATTTTCCATCCTCCAACAGAGCCTTCAGCTCATCGGGCATTACGAGAATCGGTGATTCCACAGTTTTGATCTCACCGTGCCAGTCGCCACCACTGGGTAGTGAGTGAGCGAAGTTGATCTTGCCGTAGTTCGGGTCGGCCTTGGGGAAGTCCTCGCGCGTGTGGCCACCGCGAGATTCCTTTCGTTCGCGCGCGCCACGTGCGGTGCACTTGGACACTGTCAGCATGCTTGGCAGGTCGGTGGCGAGGTTCCAACCGGGGTTGTAGGCTCGTCCACCCTTCACCGAGAGATTGTTAATGCGTTCGGTGAACTCTTCGAGTTTCACGATCGCTTCGTCAATTTCGCTTGCGGTGCGGATGATGCCGACGTTGGTTTGCATCATCTCTTGGAGATCGCGTTGGATGTCGTAGGGGTTTTCACCGGTCTCGCGCTTAAAGGGAGCGAGGGCTTCTTTGATGGCCTCGTCAACCTCGGACTGATCAAAGCCCGTAGGTCCTTTGCCGCTCTCGACGTAGTCAGCGGCGCCCATACCGGCCCTTCGACCAAACACAATGAGGTCACTGAGTGAGTTGCCACCGAGTCGGTTGGCGCCGTGCATGCCACCGGCGACTTCGCCAGCGGCGAAGAGGCCTTCGGCTGCGGTCGCGGTGGTTTCGGCGTCGACCTTTACGCCACCCATGATGTAGTGGCACGTCGGTCCGATTTCCATCATTTCCTTGGTGATGTCCACACCAGCGAGTTCCATGAACTGGTGGTACATCGAAGGAAGACGTCGACGAATGAACTCCGGCGTACGCCGTGAGGCAATGTCGAGGTACACGCCGCCGTGGGGACTTCCGCGACCGGCCTTGACTTCGGTGTTAATGGCGCGAGCCACTTCGTCACGGGGGAGAAGTTCCGGAGGACGTCGTCCCGCGGAGTGGTCGTCGTACCAGCGGTCAGCTTCTTCGGGTGTTTCGGCCGTTTCAGCGCGGAACATGTCGGCGACGTAATTGAACATGAAACGTTCGCCTTCGGAATTCTTCAAGATGCCACCGTCACCGCGAACACCTTCGGTGACCAAGATGCCGCGAACACTCAGCGGCCAGACCATGCCGGTCGGGTGGAACTGGATGGCTTCCATGTCAATGAGCTCTGCGCCCGCCCACAGCGCCATGGCGTGTCCGTCGCCGGTGCCCTCCCAGGAGTTGGAAGTGAATTTCCAGGATTTGCCCACGCCACCGGTGGCGAGGACGACGGCTTTGGCAGAAAAGGTGACGAATTCACCAGTGGCGCGCCAATATGCAACGCAGCCAGCGACCTTACCGCTGTTGTCGTGTACCAATTTTAGGACCTTGCACTCCATGAACACGTCGGTGCCCATCGAGACCACTTTTTGTTGCAGTGTGCGAATCAGTTCCAAACCCGTGCGGTCACCCACATGAGCGAGACGGGCGTAGCGGTGGCCACCAAAGTCACGCTGCAAGATCTTGCCGTCTTTGGTGCGGTCAAAGAGCGCACCCCACTGCTCGAGTTCGTGCACGCGGTCGGGAGCTTCCTTCGCGTGCAGCTCTGCCATGCGGTAGTTGTTGAGCATCTTTCCGCCGCGCATCGTGTCACGAAAGTGCACCATCCAGTTGTCTTCGGGGTACACGTTTCCCATGGCGGCAGCCATGCCACCTTCGGCCATCACGGTGTGCGCTTTTCCAAGCAGCGACTTGGTGACGAGCGCAACCTTTAGGCCGCGCTGCTTCGCTTCAATGGCCGCACGAAGGCCCGCGCCACCGGCGCCGATAATAAGTACGTCGTACTCGTGGTGTTCAGACACAGTGTCAGTCGACATGATTACTCCTAAAACAACTTGTAGTCCGTGAGCGCGCCGGACGCGACCAATCGGACGTAGACGTCAGTGAGGGCAACAAACATCAACGACGCCCAGGCGAAGTTCATGTGCTTGGCGTTGAGCGGCGTAACGAACTTCCAGAGTTTGTGACGTATGGGGTGATTGGAGAACGTGCGCAACTGGCCCCCACAGAGGTGGCGACAGGCGTGACACGAAAGTGAGTACAGCCAGAGCAATGAGGCGTTCACGCACAGCACCACGGTGCCGACGGTCACGCCCCAACCAAGTCCGGGCTGGCGAAACGCTCGAATGGCGTCGTAGGTCAAGAGCACGTTAAAGAGAAGGCCCGCGTAGAAGAAATAGCGGTGAATGTTTTGAATGATGAGCGGAAAGCGAGTCTCGCCCGAGTAGTTCGCGTGCGCGTCGGTGACGGCACAAGCGGGCGGCGACCACCAAAACGCGCGGTAGTAACTGCGACGGTAGTAATAACACGTCATACGAAAACCGAGCGGGAAAATCAGAATCAGCAGCGCGGGCGAAAGTGCCCAGCCGTGAATCGCGAAGCCTGAGGTGGAACCCGCCACGCAGTTGCTCGTGAGACAAGGTGAATAGAAGGGGCTAATGAGATCACGGTGAAAGCTTGCACCGACGAAGTAGTTCTTGTTCTGAAACGCCGCCCACGTGGAGTAAATGACGAAGGCCGTCAAGATGGAGACCGTTACAACGGGCTGTAACCACCAACGATCCTGGCGAAGTGTTGATTCATCGGGGCCTCCTCGCGCGCCACCTAGTTGAACCTTGGTCGAACTCTCTACGGCTGTCACGGCGTCTCCTTGTTAGAAGCGGTACGTCTCGGGGGGCACAACATTTTCTGCGAGAGAAGTGTTAATGCGAACTAATCCTAGACACCTTCGTGGACCAGTCCGACTGTGGTCGGCAGCATCGTTGCTGATGTTTTCAACGTCGTTCATAGGAAAAACACCGAGACTAGGTCGGGTCCACCAGAAATTCTGAGACGCTGCGTTCTCAGGGCCTCATCGATGGGCAACTTTGTACAGCCGTACCGTAGTGTCAAAGTATGACTACGCCAGCACCCCCCACCGCCACTACTCTTCGCGAATTAAAGGCCTCCGGCTGGACTTCGCGGTCCATTCGAGAGGAACTTCGAGCCAATCTCGAAGACCGAATCGCCAACGGACTTCCGCTCACCTCGGCTGTTCTCGGTTACGAAGACACTGTTCTTCCCCAGTTGGAAACCGCCATCTTGGCGGGCCACGACATCATCTTGTTAGGCGAGCGCGGACAAGCAAAAACCCGCATGATCCGCTCGCTGGTGGAGCTGCTCGACGAATGGTTGCCTATTGTCGCGGGCTCGGACGTTCGTGACAATCCTTATGCGCCTATTTCGGCTTTTGCTCTTGATCTGCTGGAAGAACTGGGCGATGACACCCCGATTGCCTGGGTCAATCGTGCGCAGAGGTTCGCCGAGAAGCTCGCTTCGCCCGACACCTCAATGGCCGACTTGATTGGTGAAGTAGACCCCATCAAAGTCGCCGGCGGACTCTTTCTCGACGATCCCAAGGCCTTGTCGTACGGACTGGTGCCGAAGTCCAACCGGGGCATCTTCGCTATGAACGAACTGCCGGACCTCGCCGAGCGCATCCAGGTCGGACTCTTGAACGTGCTCGAAGAGCGTGACGTCCAGATTCGCGGCCACTTGGTTCGGATGGACTTAGACGTCTTAGTGGTGGCGACGGCGAACCCCGAGGACTACACCAATCGTGGTCGACTGATTACGCCACTGAAGGACCGTTTTGGTTCACAGATTCGTACGCACTATCCCTACGACGTGGCGACTGAAGTAGCGATCATGCACCAAGAAGCGAAACTGCCCACGTCACCCAAGCCCATCATCGTGCCGTGGTTCATTGACGACATCGTTGCTCGCATTAGCCACGTCGCTCGCTCCAGTCACGCGATTAACCAAAGCTCCGGTGTTTCGGTTCGCCTTTCCATCGCGAACTACGAAACGGTGATCGCCAATGCCCTGCGCCGGACACTTCGTACGGGTGACGACGCGGTCGTGCCTCGTGTCAGTGACCTCAGTGCCGTGGTGCAGTCCACGCAGGGAAAGATTGAATTCGACACCATGGACGAGTCCGACTCCGATCACGTGATCGCTGCACTCGTTGGTCTCGCGGTTCGCCAGGCTTTTATGGAGCACGTGCTGCTGGAAGAAGCGGGTGACATTGTCGAGGCGTTTTCGCACGAAGTACTCGTGCACACGGGCGACGACTTGCCGGCGAAGGACTACCTCGAGGTGCTGGCGAATCTGCCCGTGCTCGAGCCTCCCGTTCGCCGCGTGGCCGGACCAAACGCCGGACCTTCCGAAATGGCCGCCGCGACGGAATTCATTCTTGAAGGCCTGTATCTCACGAAGCGACTCGCTAAGGACTCGTCGGGTGCAAGGGCTCTCTATCGATCGAGGAATCGCTAGGTGCCCGTTCGCTACGGCTACCGCTCGTACGGCGAGGGCGACGATTTTGACGGCCTCGATCCTGAGGAATTGCTCGCGTTACTGAGTGACGACTTGATGGAAAGTGGCGACCTCAACGAAGCCATGGACCGGTTGTTGCAAGACGGATTTGAAACGCCCGACGGCGAACGTGTCGAGGGGCTTCGTGAATTGTTGGAACAGGCGAGAAGGAAACGCCGCGAACTCGAACAACAAGCGGACCCCGACGGCGAACTCCAGCGCTATCGGGACTGGCTCGAAGACATTGAACAGATCGAAGATAAAGAACTCGACGAGCTCTTGCAAGAAGCAAAGGACTCTGGAGACGAGCGCCGACTCGACGTGACCCAAGACCTCGTTGATCAAAAAAACATGCAGCGCGATTTGATGCCAGAGAATCTCGCACCGCGTCTTAACTCGTATCAGAACTACGAATTTGTTTCGGGCGAAGCGAGAGAAGAGTACGAGAAGCTCATTGCGGAATTGCAAGAAGACGTGCTTAACACCTACTTCCAACAGAACAAGGAATTCTTCTCGAACCCGGACCCCGAAGAGTTAGCGCGCATGCGCGACATGATGGACGCACTTTCCACCATGATCGAACAAGACCGAAACGGCGAGCCACTCGATCCCTCTTTTGATGATTTCATGGAGAAATTCGGTGACTATTTTCCTGGCGCTGAAAATCTGGAGGACGTCATTCGTGCCATGGCCGAGCGGGCCGCCGCAGCAGAGGCGATGTTCAACTCGTTATCGGGCGACCAGCAGCGAGAACTGCGCGAACTCTTTGGCCAGATGATGGAGAACATGGAACTCGACTTTGCGCTCAGTCGACTCGTGGGCAATCTTCGACAAGCCACGCCGGATATTGATTGGAATCGCAGCCACCGTATGCGAGGAAATGGCCCCTCGAGTTTCGCCGATTCTGCTTCCATTGCCGAACAACTCGGCGATCTTCGAAACCTCGAAGAGTTCTTGGGACAAGCCGACGCTGCACAGGGCCTCCCCGAAGTGGACATCGAAGCCGTGCGACGAAACCTTGGCCCTGATGCTGCTCGCAACATCGAACGGCTGCAAAAGGCCTTTAAGGGCCTCAAGGATCAAGGTTTCATTGACAAGAGCGGCAAGCGGATGAAACTCACGGCCAAGGGCGTACGTTCGATTGGTACGCAGGCGCTGAAGGATCTCTTTAAGCAGATGCGCGCGACGCCGGCGTTTGGTTCACACCGCGAAGCGTCCATTGCGCGTGGTGGCGACCGCGAAGAGACGTCGAAGCCCTGGGAGCCCGGCCAGGCTTTTTCGCTGCACCTGCCAAAAACACTGCGCAACGCGGTACTTCGACAAGGCCCCGGCACGCCCGTAAAGCTGCATCCCGACGACTTCGAAGTCGAAGAGTACGAGGCGACGAGGCGCTCGGCGACCGTGTTTGCTATCGACCTCTCGTTGTCGATGGCCATGCGTTCGAACCTCGCACCAGCCAAGAAGATGACGTTGGCGCTGACGCAGTTGATTCGTTCTCGTTTCCCGCGTGATTTCGTAGCCGTAGTTGGTTTTGGTGAAACGGCGCACGAAATAAAGGTCGAGGACATCCCCGCACTCAACATTGACTACGCCTACGGCACGAATTTGCAGCACGCGCTGGCGCTTTCGAGACATCTCATGCGCAATGAAAAAGGCGAGCGACAAATCGTGGTCGTCACCGACGGTGAACCCACGGCTCACCTCATGGATAACGGCGAGCCGTTTTTCTCGTGGCCACCCGTGCACGAAACGCTGCAACGGACCATGGCCGAAGTGCTTCGCTGCACGAAAGCCGGCATCACGATTAACACGTTTGCTCTCGACATTGAGCGCAGTCAGTTTCCCTTCGTCGAACAGATTGCTCGCGTGAACGGTGGACGAACGTTTTATACGTCCGTTGATGATCTGGGCTCCTACGTCCTTGACGACTTCGTAAAGCACCGACGCTCCGCGTAGGGCGAACGGGCACGACGTTGATGTCGTGTGCGATCAGGCTTTTTAGAATTTCTATTTGCAATATCCCCAAAACTCAGCCACAATGACATCGTTGTAATTACAAGGGTGGCGAAAGCCGCTATGGGGAGGATTCCTAATGGAAATACTTGATCTCTTAGGTGGGATGGAAGACCGTGGCTGGCAGGCTAGGGCTAACTGCATGGGAGTTGACCCTGACCTTTTCTTTCCTGAGCGAGGCGCTTCGACCCGTGAAGCCAAAGAAGTCTGCAAGGGCTGCGTCGTGCGCGACGATTGCCTGGAATTCGCCCTCGATAACGGCGAAAAATTCGGTATCTGGGGTGGCATGAGCGAACGCGAACGACGCCGACTGCGCCGGGCCCGCGCTATTGAACGCCGCGCTCAGGCGGGTTAAGCGTTACTTCGTTCTTCAATGGTTGTCTCTTGCGAGAGACCGAGTTGATCCCAGCGAGAAGCTTCCTCCAAAAGAAGCGTCGCTTTGGGGCAAAGTCCCACTAATTCAGCGTGGCTGATGGACGCACCCTCGGGAAGTAGGGCCACGACGGCGTCGTAGACGAGCGAAGGTTTCGTCGCTTCTAGATCCACCAAATTGCAACTGACCTGGACGTCGTTACCGACTTCTAGTCCCAAGGCTCGCACGCTCTCACTTCGAATCTGGCGGGCAATCAGCCGTGCTTGGGCCAGTGTGGCCTTCTCTAGCCAGAGATTCCAAGCAACCAAGGGAGGTCGAGCGCCTACTGCGCAAGCGCCCGAAAGAACGGAGGGCGTAGCGGGGCCAAAGTCCGGTGCCAAGGCACCAAAGGCTTCTCGGCGCACGTCGGGGAGTGAACGCTCGCCGCCGTAGAGAAAAACGGGAATCTCGAGGGTTTCTCCCATCCAGCGTGCGACCTCGTCTCGCATACGGACCGCGCTCGAGAACTGCGCAGGATTCAGGGCCACGAAGGGCACGACATCGACCACACCAAAGCGAGGATGGACGCCTTCGTGCTGGCGTAAATCAAGGAGATCTACCGACGTGGTGATAAGCGAGTGAACGTCGCGAAGTAACGGTGTCTCGTCGTTAATCAGTGTGAAAACGGACCGATTGTGAAAACTGTCGCTGTGACGGTCTCGAAGTGACTCGCCCGACGCCTTTTCTATACGTCCAAGAACGTATTCGTCCGCGCCTTCAGAGATGTTGATGACGCACTCGAACACAATGTCGAGACTAGAGACTTCCTAAGCGCTGAGCTTGATGAGCCGACGTACTCGTTGAAGGCGACGACGCTCTCGTTCGCTCTTGCCACCCCACACACCGTGTTCAATGTGCGAGTCCAAGACGTACTCAAGACACGCCTCACGTACTGGACACTCGGCGCAAATCTTCTGGGCCCGCAGCACTCCCACACCATCTTGGGGGAAGAAAATCGCCACTGGGTAGTCCTGGCATCTTGCTTCTTGCATCCACTCGGTATTCATTTGAGACCCACTTTCGATCGGGTTCACACTCAAACCTAACGGGGTCAATTTCGTGGCCAATAAGGCCGTATGGGAGATTTCTCAGGTGAAGAAGAGCTTTCTTGGATTGCAGCAACCCTGAACTACAATGGCTTTTAGAGAATCACAAGGTTTAATGAAAGAAGCATCGTGAGTCAGATTCCTGCACCCGAAGTCATCGAAGTCGTCGATCCAGTGGGTCACGTCCAGGTGGTCTATTTGGGACCCGTGGCCCCGCACTGGGAATGTCGAATGGTCTTTGGCGACGAGGAACAAATTCAGGCCTTCGTTGACCGCGTTGACGCACGTCTACGTCTCCTGCCACCGCACGATCCCCAGTTCCGTCGTAACCGCGAGCGCGTGAACCGCGACGCCGAACGAGAGAATCTGTTGGTCGAGTGGAACCTCGGTTACGACGAAGAGAATTAAGCCAGCGGCGAGTTCGTCACTCGCTCGTACCACGCCAGAGGATCTTCAAGTTCTGTCGCGCTCGGAAGTCCGTCCACGCGAAGCAGTGCACTAAAGACACTAAGTGTGTGCTTTTCTTGCAGCGTCGCAACAAATCGTGACGCCAACTCGTGGTGTTCGCCCTGCGTAGAAACACCAAACAGCGCACCGGCCGCGTCTTCGCCACGCGCGTCAGTGAAACGGTGACGACGGTAGGCCTCCACCAGTTGAGGTGAAGGACCAAGAATCTTCCCGGTTACCTCGTGCGCGGCGGCGTCAAATACGGCGCTCAACACACTGGTGGCGGCATTGATAGCGCGAATGGCGGGCGTCTCGTCAGGAATCTCTAAGCCCTCGAGTAATTGTTCGGGGTTACCCATCAGCGAAGCGAGGTCCGCCGGATTCACCATGGACTGCAGTCGCGTCATGAGATCGCCCTGCACCGCAAGCGAGTCACGCACAGCGTCGAGCAACAGTGCTCGCAGTGCGTCACCGGTACCAGGTTGGGTCAATATCACCGACGCAACGAATTCCTGCGCCAGGGCAAAAATCGTGACCGCGTTGACATCGAGACTCCAGGCTTGCGAAAATGCCGCGATGTTGTTGACGACTAAGAGTCGCTCCGAACTCGTGCGAGGTAGCGGCAACACGGCGAGCGACCACGCCCGCTCGGAGAAGTGTCCGGCAACGGAACCGAGCTGAAATCCCGTAAAGAGAGGACCAATGGTCGCGGCAATCTGCGCCATTGCGGCCGCGCCGGTCATGTCCAGATCGTCAGAGACGGGTGCGGGTGCTTCTATCGCGGGCGTAATAAATGGCTTCCACTGCTCCAGAGCCGCCAACGTCAGCCCTGTGCGATTGGTGGCCGTGACGTCGGACCTCGTCACCACGCTCAAAATTGTGTCGACGTGTCGAGCCACGAGGGGCGCTACTTCTTCCAATCGTTGACGAGACGGAGGATCGGGATTGGGGTCGCCGTCTTCACCGCGTGCCACCGTCAGCGCCAATTGCTTGGCGGTTTCGAACCACGCGTCGGGCCCTTGTTGGCCAAGCGCATTAAATATGTCGCCAAACATGCCACCAAAGGGAACTTCACTCATGTATCAAAGATACCGGTGTGACTACTTTTTATGTCCATGCGGCTGAGAAAGGGCTAATTGATAGTGGGCTCTAGCATTGGTTGTAATGGCCTCCGACGTTGCACTCGATATCGGTACGTCGTATACCCGACTGGCAACCGAAGAGCGAGGGGTGGTCTTTAACGAACCAACCATCGTGGCGATTGACACTTCCAATGGTGAAGTCGTTGACATTGGCTACGGCGCCTTGCACGCCGTAGGAACAAGTACGCGGCACATCGTCGCTTTTCGACCCTTTGCCAAGGGCGCCACCGTTGACTTTGACGTCACCACGCGCCTCATCAGTGCGGTGTTTCTTCGCGCCGGGTTCTCACGGATGTCCAGGCTACGCGTCATTATGAGTGTGCCGACCCTCGCCACGGCGATTGAGCGACGCGCACTTCGCCAAGCAGCCGTGCAAGCAGGAGCGTCCGAGGTGAGTCTGATTGAAACGCCGATGGTCGCCGCGATTGGACTTGGTATGCCCATCGAGGAACCGGTGGGTTCGGCAATTGCCGTGCTCGGGGCGGGTTCGAGCGAAATTGCACTTATTGCCCTCGGCGGCATTGTGACGGGTGGATCACTTCGCGTGGGAGGCAACGACCTCGACGCGTCGATTGGCACGATTATTCGCCAGCTCTACGGTGTCGTGGTCGCTCCTACGTTGCTCGAGGATCTGAAGATGGGCCTCGCTTCGGCGCTCGGAAGAACTGACGGCGACGTTCGCGTGGTGCCCGCCCGAACAGTGGACCGGGGAAAGGCCGTCAGCGTTGAGGTACCGGCCAAGCAAATCAATACGTCCATTGTTGACAACATCAACGCCACGATTCGCATGATGCAAGAGTGTCTCGGTGAATCGCCCCCCGACCTCGCCCAAGACGTCTTGACGCACGGGTTGACGCTCGCGGGGGGTCATGCTCGACTGACTGATTTTGCAGAATTCATTGCTAAGGAAACCGGCGTCGACGTGCGCGTAGCCCCGACGCCTGAGTTAGTGGTTATCAACGGACTACAAAAATGTCTTGGCGAGATGCGCTCGTTGCACAAGTTGTTTCGCGAAGCTGACCGTTAATCCGTTTCGCTCGCGCGAAGTTGATCAACGGCCGCTCGAACCTGCCAGTCTCGGTCGTCACTCGCTCGGTCCAACGCTTCTTCGACGTCGGGACCTTCGAAATTTGAAAGCGCCACGATGGCTCGTCGTCGCACCGGTGGCTTGTCACTAAGAGCGTTGAGGATGACGCCGCGCGCTCGGTCGTCGCCGAGGGCCCCGAGCGCCGCGATGGCGCTTTCGCGACACCGAGCGTCTTCGTGATCGCGAGCGACGTCGATGAGTTCTTCGACCGCGGGGGAGTAGAGATGTTCGCCAAGTGCGAACGCGGCGCCGTCGACAACTAAAGGATCCTCGTCTCGTAGTGCTTCCACGAGCGCTTCATCAATGGTGACGTCATGGCCAGTGCTTCGAGCAAGCAACGTCACGGCTTCTCTTCGAACGTCGACGCGTTCGTCGGTGAGCGACACAGTCCACGTCGCCGTGGAAATCCAGTCGTGATGGCTTCCTGCGCGAAGAGCGAGTAGGTAGAGGCGCGGTGACGTTTCGCGCAGACCTTGTTCCACCGCTTGGCGTGACGGCTCGTTGTTTTCGAACGCGGCGCGGACTAGTTGGATTTCCAACGTCTCCGGTAGCGTGTTCTCATCACGTTGCATCCCACCATCTCAGCACCTCGCCCGCGAGGTCGCCGCTACTTCGTCGTGGCGCTCGGCGTGATCGTGTTTCTCGTCCTTTTGTTCGTGGTGCTTCGCAGTTGGCAAATACAGGAGTACGCCATCGCGCCCGGCAACGCGACCCCGGTGGGGCCGCTAGTAAAAATCCAAGGTCTTTCGACCGACGCTCACCCGGACAAAATCATGTTGACTGACGTCTACGTGGAACAACTCTCTGCGTACGGCTGGTTGGAGTCGCATTTTCAAAAGCACATTCAAGTCGTGCCCGCCGCGGCCTTGGTTGATCCCGGCGTGCCCATTGAACAACTCGCGGCGCAGGGTTATCTCGAAATGCAAGACGCGAAGAACGCCGCAGAAGTCTCCGCGCTCCATACGCTGGGCTGGACGATACCCACGACGAGCACCGGTGCGGTCATTACCGAAGTCGTGTCGTTGACGCCAGCGTCAAAAGCAAAACTCAACGTCGCCGATGAGATTGTTGGCGTGAACGGTAAATCGACGACGAGTTCGTGTGGACTCATCAAAGCGGTTTCACATTTGGCACCCGGCACGCTCATTCGTCTGAGTGTTAACCGCGCGCACATTTCGTCGAGTGGGAACATCACCTACGCCAAGAATACTTCGACGTTGTTACTTCACTCGGCGGCGGTTTCGGGCGTAGAAGATGCGGGATGTCCTGGCGACACCTCCCCCGCGCGGTCGTGGTTGGGCATTGGGGTCGAAGATGGCTATTCGTACGCGCTGCCCGGCACCATCACGATTAACACGCAGGACATTGGTGGACCATCGGCGGGACTCGCGATGACGCTTAGTCTCATCAATCAACTAAGTGCAGGATCATTGACGGGCCATCACGTCATTGCCGCGACGGGAACTATATCCACCACTGGTCAAGTCGGTGACGTGGGTGGCGTGGCCGAAAAAACTATCGCGGTGGAAGACGCCGGCGCAACAGTGTTCATCGTGCCCAGTGTTGAAGTAGCGACGGCCAAGAGCGCTAGCAACGGCCACCTGCGCATCATTGGAGTCAACACGCTCTCCCAGGCGCTCTCGGCGCTGCAAAAGCTCGGTGGAAGCATTCCAAAGCCCCTCACCAAGCCCAACTAAACCCGAGGAACACCGTAGGCTTGGGCGGATGGATGAGCGCGGCCTGCCTTCTTCGACCCATTCGGGGTCAGCGGAAATTGCTCGTGCCAATTTTGCGGTACTTCGAAAGGGCTTTGATCCAGACGAAGTCCATCGTTACCTAGAAAACGTGGCGCGCGAGATGGCTCGCTTAGAGAACCATATCCGCTCACTTCAAGATCAACTCGCTGATGCGAAGCGCAAAGCTCTCAACCCAAAATTGGATGAAGAACAACTCGTGGCTGCCCTCGGCGCACAAAGTGCCGCCATTCTTCGATCGGCGCACGAAGAAGCCAGTCGCGTAACAGCCGAAGCTCAAGAACGTGCGACGCAAATCTTCACCCAGGCCCAAGAACGTGGCACGGCATCAATCATGGAAGCCCAGGAACGAGCGTCCAAAATAATGACCGACACAGAACAAGCCGTCGCGGCCATTGACCTCGACGCTCGAGGAGCGTCCGAGCGGCTAATTGATTCGGCGAAGCTGAACGGTGATGCCTTGGTCGAGCGCGCTCGCGAGCAGGGACGAGCAATTGTCGAGCAAGCCCAAGAGGCGAGAAAAGTTGTGCTCAATGACTTGGCGGTAAAGCGAACCGCTCTGCACCAGCAAATTGATCAACTGCGTGCCGCGCGAGATTCGCTTAGTGCCCTCGTGGGAACAGTGAGTAGAGAAATCGAACACGTCGTGACGGGCATCAATACGTCCGACGAAGATGCTCGAGCGGCAGCACTGGAGGCCCTTCGTTCGAGGAAGGAAACGCCGGCCCCCAGCGAAGAAGAGTTACTCGCCGGTGTGCCGCTTCGTCACGTTCCCGACGCTCCGTCCTTAGAGGCTGCGCCCGAGCCGACGCCGCCTCCGGCAGCACCACGTTCGTCACGGAAAAAAGAAGTAGTAATCGAAGAAACCGTGGTCACAGAAACTGTTGTCGAGGTTGGCGTGATTGAAAACGTCCTCACCGAGACGGATTTGCTCGACCCCGATGCTCCCGACACCGATGTCGTCGAAGAAATCTTCGCTCGACTGCGTAAAGCAACGTTGGAAGAGCGCGGCGCCAGTGCGCCGACCCCTAAGCGCCAGGCCGTGGCACCCCAGGAGCCGAGCACGCCCGTTGACGAACTATTTCTCCGACGTGACCAAGCACTCGAAGCATCGTTGATGGCTCTTACGCGCAAAGTAAAGCGAGCGTTGCAAGACGACCAGAACGTCATGCTGGAGCGACTTCGAAACGTCAAGGCGATGATCACAACAGAACTCGAAGACGAACACGCTCAACGAAATCGGTACGCCGACGCCGCCACTGATGCTTTGTTGGATGCCGCTCTCGCTGGTGTGCACTACGCCCGAGAAGAAGCGTCCGCTAATGGGCTCCTAGAAGACGATGGTCCCATTAGCGAATGTGCCGCTGACTTAGCGGTCACGATTGTGGTGGCGCTTCGCCGTCGAATTCTGAGTGAGGGAAGTGGCGACGGGCTTTCGCGCGCTAACGCTGCCTACAAAGAGTGGCGTGGAGCACGCGTGGAGCGGCTGTGCACCGACGCTGCTCGACGCGCCTTTCACCAGGGAGTGGTTGCCGCTGCTAAGGGTCGTTCACTTCGCTTCGTGGCGGCCCCGCACGATGTGCCCTGTGACGCGTGTGCGCTTGATGCGTCGTCTCCAGAGCGGGTGTCCGGTGAATCATTTCCCAGTGGATCCGCGTATCCACCGTTGCACGCGGGCTGCGCCTGCACAATTGTTCCTGTTTAAGAATCCCGCCTAGGCTCGATTCGTGCGCAGTCCCTCTGATATTCGTCGTTCCGCGCTGTCACAACCCCGTCGTCGGATCATCATTGGTCTGATTGTCGTCGTTCTCATTATCCTGCTGTTCTCGTTGCGTCGTCTCGCGTTTCTATGGACGGACCAACTCTGGTTTTCGTCAATTGGTCAGGGCCACGTCTTTACGACGTTGTTGTTCGTCAAAGTCGGACTCGCGTTCGTATTCGGGCTGGTTTTCTTTCTCGTGCTTTTTGGGAACTTGCTTCTTACAGACAAACTTCGCGCCAAGGAACTGACCTTTGGTCCTGAAGATGATGTTGTTCGACGTTTCCAAAACGCGGTTCGTCCCTACGCACGACGCATCTACGCCGCTATTGCGGTGGTGGTGGCCTTCATTGCGGGTCTGAACGCCACGTCACAATGGCAGTCGTATTTGTTGTTTGCGCACTCCGAGTCATTTCACAAAGTCGATCCGCTCTTTCACAAGGATCTCGGCTTCTACATCTTTACTTTGCCGTTTCTTTCGTACATCGTCTCGTTCTTGTTTGCTTCGCTCGTCGTAATTCTTCTTATTACGGCGCTGTTCCACTACTTGAACGGCGGAATTCGAGCTTCGCGCACGTCACCCCGAGTTTCGCCACAAGTGAAGGCGCACCTTTCAGTAATCGGCGCGGGTATTGCACTCGTAAAAGCGCTCGGCTACCTCGTCGCGAAGTGGCAATTGGTGACGTCGACCAATGGTTACACCGAAGGGGCCGGCTACACCGACGTGCACGCGCGAATTCCGGCGCTGACCATTCTCTTTTATCTGTCGCTCGCCGCCATGGTGATCTTGCTCGTGAACATCCGCACCCGTGGTTGGTCACTGCCGGCCGTCGCGGTCGGGCTCTGGGCCTTCGTGGCGCTCGTCATTGGCGTTATCTACCCGCTGATTTTGCAAACCGCGAAGGTCAGCCCGGCGCAGAGTTCATTGGAAAAGCCATACATCCAAAGAAACATTGCTGCAACGAGGGATGCATACGGGATTGACAACGTCACGTATCACAACTTCGTTGGATCAACAACGGTTACCCCGACGCAAATAAAAGCTGCTTCAGCGACGCTGAACAATATCCGTGTGTGGGATCCGAATCCACAAATTGCTTTGGCTACCGTCAACCGTCGCCAGTCCATTCGTTCGTACTATCAATTCAGCACGCTGGCCGTTGATCGTTACAACATCAACGGAGCTGAGACGCCAGTACTTATTGGTACTCGACAGATCAACTCGTCAAACCTTCCCGCCACGAGTTGGGTGAACACGCACCTGCAATACACGCACGGTCTGGGTGTTGCGATGTTGGAATCGAACGTGGCAGATCCGAACACGGGCAATCCAGTCTTCGTCGTCGGCAACGTGCCACCGGTCTCCACCAAGGGTGCGCCCGTTTTGACGCAACCCGACATCTATTTTGGCATCAATCAGTCGGGATGGGTCGTTGCAAACTCGAAGCAACCCGAACTCGACTACCAGTTGAATTCCGGGGCTCAGGCGGGTCAACCCGTGGAAACGCACTACGCGAGCACCGGTGGCGTACAAGTTGGGGGCTTCTTGCGTCGAACGGCTTTCGCACTTCGACTGGGCGATTTCAATCTTTGGGTGTCCAATCAGGTGACGTCCAAGAGTCGAATCATCTTCGTGCGCGATGTCACTGCCATGGCAGAAAAGGCCGCACCGTTTCTGTCGTTTGACTCCCAGCCCTATCCCGTCATTGTGAACGGTCACGTTGATTACGTCCTTAACGGCTACACGACGACCGCGAACTATCCCTACAGCACGAACGCGTCGAGCGAATCGGCGAGCACGGATGGCGGACTGCCGAGTAGTTACAACTACGTTCGCAATTCTGTTGAAGTGGTCGTGAACGCCTACTCGGGCGCCATGAAGTTCTACGTACGCGACGCGAACGACCCAATCATCAAGTCCTACGAGGCTGCGTTCCCCACGCTGTTTACGCCCTTAAGCAAGATGCCAACAACAGTGCGTCAACACCTTCGCTACCCCAATGACCTCTTCGCAATGCAAGCAGCGGTGCTTGGTCGCTATCACATCACTACGGCGTCAGCCTTTTACAACGCCAGTGACCAATGGGAAGTATCGCCAACGACAGGTGCTGGATCGCCGAGCAAGGCTCTCTCAGTAACTCTAAAAACTGACACTCAAGGCAACCTGCTTTCGTCAACGCTTTCACCCATGAGTCCGCTCTACGAGGTCATGAGTCTTCCCAACACCAATCATCAACAACTTGTCACCACCGACGCGTATGTACCGGCGGGTAATACCCAGACGGTGCAGAGTCTCACTGCGTTCGTAACGGCGACGAGTGATCCAAATGACTACGGCGATCTCAATGTCTACGTCACCCCACGGGGAACTTCCGTCACCGGTCCCGTGCAAGCTGACGCCGAAATTCAACAGAACGCCAAAGTGAGTTCCATCATCACGCCGCTTGACCAGCACGGTTCCAGCGTTTTACTCGGCAACAACTTGATGGTGCCGCTTGACCAGAGCGTGCTGTACGTGCGCCCGTTGTACGTCTCCAGTACTTCGAACTCATTGCCGCAGTTGAAATACGTGATTGCGGTTTTCAACCAAGACGTGGGGATTGAAACAACATTGTCGGCCGCCCTCTCTGACGTACTTGGCACATCCGTGGGTACCGGATCTTCGGGTTCTTCAATAGGGACGTCGAAGGGTTTGAGCGCCTCGACGTATCTGCAAGACGCCACGAACGAATACGAACTCGCCCAAACGGCCCTGAAGGCGGGGAATCTCGGGGCCTATCAAACGGACGAAAACAAGATGTACGCCTACTTGACGCAGGCGCAAACTGCTCTTAAGGGCTAAGCCAGCACCGCGCTGTAACGCGCGCTGCTCCAATTTTCTGACTTTTGAATTGGTTTTTCTTTGTAGTACGATTGAAGTTCCATCGCGGGGTGGAGCAGTCTG
>PLHJ01000003.1:149036-150050 GCA_003138895.1 Acidimicrobiaceae bacterium | reverse complement strand
ACGTCGTGGTAGCTACCGTACGTCAAGCGAACACGAACGTCCACCGTTGGATAGCCCGCGAGCACACCAGCAGTCAACGCTTCAGTAATGCCTTGGTTGACTGGTCCGATGTATTCCTTGGGAATCACACCACCGGTGATCTCATCAACGAATTCGTAGCCGCCACCGGGGCCCGTGGGCTCCAAGGTAATCACCACGTGGCCGTACTGACCCTTACCACCGGTCTGGCGGATGTAGCGCTCTTCGACTTTTTCGACTTTCTTTCGTACCGTCTCGCGGTAGGCCACCTGNNGCCTTCGTCTTTGGTTCCACGGCAACGTGAATAACGGGCTCGGGGAATTCCAGTGTCTCGAGTTGAATCGGGTGATCGGGGTCACTGAGCGTGTCACCGGTTGTTACTTGCTTTAGTCCCACGGCCGCCACGATGTCACCCGTGTAGATGGTGTCGCGGTCTTCGCGGTTGTTTGCGTGCATCTGCAACAGACGTCCAAGACGCTCTTTCTTTGAACCCTTGGTGGTGTTAATAACGGTGTCACCCTTGTTGAGGGTGCCCGAGTACACGCGAAGGTACGTGAGCTTTCCGACGTAGGGGTCGGTCATGATCTTGAAGGCCAGAGCGGCGAAGGGCTCGTCGTCGCGAGCTTTTCGCTCAACGAGGTCTTCTTTACCGGGCTTGGTGCCAACGGTGGGCGGAAGATCCAGTGGCGAAGGAAGAAAGTCCACCACCGCGTCGAGCATCGGCTGGACACCCTTATTTTTGAAGGCGGATCCATTAAGAATCGGAACGCACGAACCGGCCAAGGTGCCAATGCGCAGCGCACTTCGAATGTCTTCGGTCGTGACGGCTTCGTCGCCGAGCACTTTTTCCATCAACGCATCGTCAAACGTCGTCAAGACGTCGAGCAACTTCGTTCGGTACTCATCGGCCTGCGCCTGGTACTCAGCGGGGATGTCGATGACTTCGAGCTCTTCACCCTTGTCGTCGTGATAGATCGTGGCCTTCATCGAACAAAG
>PLHJ01000003.1:143791-149005 GCA_003138895.1 Acidimicrobiaceae bacterium | reverse complement strand
ACGGCACCGTCAAGCACGCGAAGCGAGCGCTCGACTTCCACAGTGAAGTCCACGTGGCCCGGCGTGTCAATGATGTTGATCTGGTGACCATCCCATTCACAGGTCGTGGCAGCCGACGTAATGGTGATACCGCGCTCTTGTTCTTGGACCATCCAGTCCATCGTCGCGGCGCCTTCGTGTACTTCACCGATCTTGTAGTTCTTACCGGTGTAATAAAGAATGCGTTCGGTCGTGGTGGTCTTACCGGCGTCGATGTGCGCCATGATGCCAATGTTGCGAACTTTGTCGAGGGGGAACAAACGGGGCATGAAATAACTCTCTGCTGATTACCAGCGGTAGTGCGCGTAGGCCTTGTTGGACTCGGCCATCTTTTGCATATCTTCGCGACGCTTCACGGCGGCGCCGACACCATTGCTGGCATCAATAATTTCGTTCGCGAGGCGCTCGGCCATCGTCTTCTCACGACGCTTCTTTGCGAAGTCGGTGAGCCAACGAATGGCGAGCGTTGTCGCACGACGGGGACGAACCTCGAGCGGCACTTGGTAGGTGGTACCACCAACACGACGACTCTTCACTTCGAGTTCGGGACGGATCTGCTCGAGGGCGCGCTTTAGAGCGGCNNTTGGGTAACGAGCGTCGACTTGTAAATCGGATCCGGAACGAGTTCACGGCGAACAGCGGGGCCCTTACGAGGCATTAGCTCTCCTTCTTCGTGCCGTAGCGACTACGGGCTTGCTTACGGTCACGCACACCAGAGGTGTCGAGTGCTCCGCGGATAATCTTGTAACGCACTCCCGGGAGGTCCTTTACACGTCCACCACGCACCAGCACAATGGAGTGCTCTTGGAGATTGTGACCAACGCCAGGAATGTACGCAGTGATTTCCACACCGGACGTCAAACGAACACGAGCGACCTTGCGAAGCGCCGAGTTGGGCTTCTTTGGAGTAACGGTGTGCACACGCGTGCAAACACCACGACGCTGCGGGGCTCCCTTGAGAGCCGGCGTCTTGGTCTTTGACGACTTGTCCTGGCGGCCCTTTCGGACCAATTGTGAAATCGTGGGCACGCGAAACCTCTTCTTTTTTGTGCTTTAAACATGAGCGTGTCACTGCTGCGCACGCGGACTTTCTATCTTACGTCAAATACGGCCAAGAGGCAAAGTCGGGTGGTCGCCCGTTGGACCTTCGCGGTGCTTAAATAGCCCGCTTCGACCCCTCGCGATTTGGACCGAACTCTCGTAGATTGAAGGAACACCACCTTAGGTGAATAACAACCGAATCTAGGCAAATCACCCCGAGATTTTCACCGAACTCGTGTCGTTACCCCTTCGACGAAGTAGGCAGCATGCGTCCATTACCAGCAAGCATTGTCAGACGAAGCCGGCTGGCTGAGGCCCTTTTGCTGTTTTCGGGCCTACTCGTGGTGATGGTGGTTGCAATAGAACCTTCTGCTCTTGGCGCTCCCAGCGCGAACGGATCATGGCCCGCCCCCAACGCCAACATCGCCAATACCCGAGTCGCTCTGGGATCCACGATCTCCTTGGCGAATGTGTCGCGCCTCAAGCGACGTTGGACCTTCACGTTGACCGGTGAGGCGGCCAAGAGCGTGAGCGGATATGGCACCTTGGCGGCGAATCCCATCGTGATCAATGGCGTGGTCTACATCCAAGACCTCCACTCGAATGTGTACGCCTTATCGCTGGCGACAGGAAAACGCCTCTGGGAGTACAAGGTGAACAAACCCGAAAAAAGTGGGCCCGGTCCCAATGGCGTGGCGGTCGACGATGGCACCGTCTACGCCGCCTCTCCCACCACGGTCTTTGCACTGCGGGCCACGTCCGGCAAGAAACTCTGGCGAGACAAGCACCTTCTTTCCAAGGGACAAGGCACGTTCGGCATCCAACCCGAAGTCGCCAACGGTCGGGTGTATCTCGCGAGTCAATACGGCTCGGGACCAGGCGGCGGCGTCGTGATGGCGCTTCGCGCTTCAAGCGGTGCGTTGCTGTGGAAATTCAACACCGTGGTTCACGCTGACAAGAGTGTGCTCTCGATTGGCGTTGGCGCCGGGGGCGCGTGGGAAACGCCTCTCGTCAGTGCGGATGGAACGGTCACCTTCGGAATTGGCAATCCGTACCAAACAGCGGCGGGGGCAATTGCTCATCCGTCCAAACTGCTCTATACCGACAGCGACGTCACGTTGAACGCCGCAACAGGAAAGCTCCTCTGGTACTACCAAGGCGTAGCTAATGACTTCAAGGACTACGACATGCAGGCGTCGCCAATCGCGGGGAGCCTCAACGGCACGCCGGTCGTCATCGGCGGGGGCAAAATGGGATACGTCTACGAAATGAACGCCGTTACGGGTCGACTGTTGTGGAAGACGCCGGTGGGCGTGCACAACGGTCACGACAACGACTCTTTAAAGGCTCTCGAGCACAAGCTAAAACTGAAGGCGCCTTACACGATTCTTCCCGGTTCATTCGGTGGGATTCTCACGAACATGGCCCTCGCGAACGGCACGGTCTATGTCACCACGGTCGACCTCTCGCTTACGGCCAATTCCCTGACTGACGTCACCGGCACGAAGGCCGGGAAACTGAGTGGTGAAGTAGAGGCGCTCAATCTCGCGACGGGCAAGGTCGAATGGGACACCAAGGTGCACGGATTCCTGTCCGGCGCGGCAACGGTATCGAACAATCTCGTCGTCACGACGCTCTTCGAGGGATCGCTTCTGGCGATCAACCGCTCGAACGGAAAAATTGTCGCAAGTATCAAATTGCCCGAAACAACGAACTCTCCCATCGCCATTGCCGGCAACACGATCATTGTCCCCACGGGTGGGCCAAAAGTTAAAGGGCACAACGGAAAATCCCAAATAGTGGCGTACTCAGTACCCTCGAGCTAATGCCTTCACCGCGCGATCGTGATGGGACTCGAGACCAGCGGTAGTCGTGCACGGACTTCATCGAGAGAGCCTCCACGCATGACGTGCAACGCAAANNGGTGCAGCGTGACTGGGAACGAAGTCCTTTTGACGAACCAGCACGAAGCCACCAATTGACCCTGCAAGGGCAATAATCGCCGCGATGAACATCAGCGTATTGATCGTGGAAGAAAAGCCGGTGCGGTAGGCGTGCAACAACACCGTCTGACTGGAGGCGGGCAACGAGGACGCCAAGTGACGCACGTCGCCCGAGATCACTGCTTCACGGAGCGCATTGCCGCCGTGGGCGGAAATGGCCGCGCCCGCGTGGGTAGTTCGCAGGGCGGCTTCAGTTTTCTTCTCAATCTGTGACTGAAAGACCGAACCAAGTCCTGCGATACCGGTCGCGATACCGATTTGGCGAAACGTACTGTTCGCGCCCGACGCCATGCCACTTCGTTCAGGCGGCACCACCGAAATGGCCGACGACGCAAGTACTGGATTGACCGTGCCAATACCAATGCCCGCGAGAACAAAGCCTGGCAGCAACACCGTCCACGTCGAATTGACGTGCGTGAAGCCCATAACGAACAGACCAACGGCGATGAGCAACAAACCCAGTCCAATCATGTAACGGGCGTGAAAGCGCACGGTGAGCTTTCCCGCGATTGGCGCCACGATGAAAGCCAAGGCCGTGAGAGGAAGAAAACGCACGCCGGCAGCCAAAGGTCCGTAGCCGAGATCATCTTGGAGATAAAAGGTCAGATACAAGAACATCGCAAAAATTGAGGCTGCGATAGCAAACACGGCAAAGGACACACCAGTCATCGCGGGACGCTTAAACAAATGAAGATCGAGCATCGGATCCGACAGCTTTAATTCCGCGCCGATGAAGATTGCCATGAGCAGCACTGCCGAAGCGAGCAGACCAACGATGAGTGAACTCGACCATCCGTCATCGTTGCCACGAATCAGTGCGAGCACCAACAGGAATAGCGAACCTGAAAAGGAAATGAGTCCCAACCAATCGATGCTTCGTCGATTGGGACTCTTCGATTCTTGAATCTGCGTAAGCGTGATGAAAATGGCCACCGCACCAATAGGTACGTTGATGAAAAATATCCATCGCCAGCCAATGCCCGTCGTGATGGCGCCACCGACTAAGGGACCGACCGCCACTGCCCCACCGAGCACCGCCCCGTAGATACCAAATGCGGTTCCGCGTTCTTTTCCGCTAAAGGCACTGGCAATGAGTGCCAGCGACGTGGCAAACATAATTGCGCCGCCGAGTCCTTGCGCGGCCCTCGAAAGGTTGAGCATCACGGAAGAAGTGGCGAAGCCGCACACCAATGAGGACACGCTGAACACGAGCAGACCTATGGCAAAGATTTCTCGACGTCCAAACATGTCCCCAAAGACACCGGCCGTGAGTAGGAATGCTGCGAGCGTCAGCGAATACGCATCAACGACCCATTGGATATCGCTAAACGAAGCGTGCAGCGCACTTTGAATGTTCGGCAGCGCGACATTGACCACCGTGATATCCAAGAGAAGCATGAAAGTGGCAGTACAGACCGCAATGAGCGTCCACCACCTGCGGTCAAGAGCGGTCAAGGGCTTCTCGTTTCTCTTCGATACGTGCGCCCCAGACTTGAGCCGCACTTTTATAGGGCATGAAAAATCCTAGGGGCCAGCGTGATTTGTCGACACAATCACGAAGGCCACGCCGTCGGAAATCACGGTCACATGTTGGTGTCCCAACGCGGCCCACCAAAACCTTCGGACCCTCTTCATCTTGAAGAACGACACTTCGGTGCCCGATTGACATTTTGTCAAGCGAGCACCGAAGTGCGTTACACGGGAGGGACGACGCTGGCCCAGTTCGTTACTACGAAAGAACAATCGTGACTCGTCGGTCCAGCGCACGAGCCGAGTTGGAGAGCCCAGCTTCGACGAAGTGCGTTGCTCCGAGCGAAGCGGTGCTGGCCTTGCTCTGAGGAACGTGCATCGCCGTGAGGTCTTTACGGATCTGCATTTCAACACTCACCGAGCGTCGCTCGCCGAGCGCCAAGTTGTACACGTGGGTGTCCAACGGATCGGTGTAGCCAACCATGGACTCCAACTTCACGGGGTGAATCGCGATGTAGAGAGCAATTTGTTGGCAAGTCAACAGGTCCTGTGAAGTCAGCGTTGACTTGTTCTCATTGAAGTGCGTGATGTAGCGGGTCTGTCCGGGTACAACCAAGCTGGGCGTAACAACCGTGAGACTCAGGGTCTTCACGTTGAAGAG
>PLHJ01000003.1:109579-143771 GCA_003138895.1 Acidimicrobiaceae bacterium | reverse complement strand
ACGGGCGCCGAGTAGGGCAAGAACTCCTGATCGTTCGCCAGCGACGTGGTCGTGATGATTGGTCCGGATCCAGCGGTGGCGAAGCAGACCGGTGCACTGTAGGTCGTCCCGAATGAATTCGTGGCGCTCAACTGATAGCAGTACGGACTGGCTCCGAAGAGACCGGCCACTGTGGCCGACAACGTGGTGGGTGTCGCAGTGGCCGGAAGGGTCGCAGGTGTTACAGGCACGATCGTGGCTCCAGCACAGTCAACCAACGTCAGCCCAGCGATGTAGCAAAAGGCTTGTGAGGTCACGGCCGAGTTATTCGGATTGACGGTTCCATTGAGTGTGGCACCAGTAGTGGTGACGCCACTCGCGGGCGTAGCCACTACGGTCGGAGGACCGGCAGCNNGTTGAGTCAGACACTGTGCAGTTCACCGCGTTCGCGTAGAAGCCACCAGTTGTCGGCGTGCCACTAATCGTGACACCCGTCGATGTTGGCGTCACCGTGATGCCCGCAGGGGGTGTTCCGGTGCAAGTAATGCTGTACGTACCCGCAGCGCCACCCGAAGCAGTCAACGTCTGTACGTACGGCGTCCCAACGGTGCCCGAGGGCAACGCTGTTGGCGTAAGTATCGGTGTGCTGACTATCTCTGAGACCGCACCATTGGTGAAGTCCGCAACCCAGACGTGCGTGCCGTCGTAGGTAATGCCCCAGGGATTTGAACCAGCAGGCAGAGCGAAGGTGCCAATGATGGTGGCAGTAGCGGCATCGATTTCTTGTACTTGGTTAAGACCAGACTCGGAGACCCAAACGTTCGTACCGTCTGAGGAAACGCCCTCGGGTAGCGAACCACTCGGTAGAGCAACGTAACCAACCACGAGGCCGGTCGCTGAATTGATCTTGGCAACTGCGTCTTGACACTTAAGCGTCACCCAGGTGTACGTGCCGTCAGTCGAGACGTCAAAGGGTTGTGATCCAGAGATGACACCAGCGCTGTAGGCGTTACCAACGTTGATGGACCGCACGAAGGCACCCGTCGTGGCATTGAACTCCGACACGGTGTTGTTCCACTGCGTGGTTCCGGTAGCGGCGCAGTCGTTGTTGTTGCCACCAAAGGCGTAGCCAGGATTGGCGACCCAAACGTCAGTGCCGTCAGAGGACACGCCACGAGGATTCATGAGGTCGCCGGCTGAGGAAATTGTTTGGACTACAGCTCCCGTCGCGGCATTGATTTGCAGCAATGCGCCACCGGACTGGGTGGTTACCCAGACGTAGCCGCCGTGCAAGGAAATGTCACTGGGCTCAGAGTTGCCAACTGGTGGCACGGTGGTATTCGTGTTCGTTGTTACCAACGTCAGGGACGAAGAGGGAACGGTTGTCGAAGAATTGGCGTTTAGCTGAGCGACGTTGAACTCTTCAATGTCACTGCCGTTGAAGTTGGTCACCCATACGTTCACACCATCAGACGCGATGCCGGACGGGGCAAAACCACTCGACGTCGTCGTGAAGTTGACAACGTGCAAAATGGCGCCAGTCGATTCAAGAATTTCAGTGACGGTTCCCGCGGTGAGGTTGGCGACCCAGAGAATTGAACCAAAGGTGTAGAGCTGTTCGTCCAAGCTGCCCGTGCTAATCGTGCGAGCAACCGTGGGATTCGTAAGCGTTGCTGGTAGCGCGACGTTCAAGGTGAATGCCCAGGTTCCCGCGTCGCCAGAAGCGTCACTAACACCTCCGCTGATCGAGTATTTACCGACGGTCAATGTTCCCGACGAGTGAATAACGCCCGTCGCGGTATTGAATAACAACGCCGGATTCGCGGATGTCTCGCTGTAAGTAATCGTGGGTGAACCACTAAAGCCAGTGGGTGCCAACGTCGTCGCAAAACTCGACGAGTTTGCGGGAGTCACCGTGGCGGACGTGGGTACGACCGACAGTGTTGTCGCGGCGCCAGCAGAAACGGTTAACGAACCGAATAGCAGCGCGGTGGCGACGAGAGTAACGCTGGCAAATTTGACCAGCACTGACTTTCGTACGTGGGTGAATGCGTTCATGGAGACAGGTCTTTCTAGATCAGTTGTTGTTTGCACCATGCGAACAACAATTTCTCAACGTCTCTCGAACGAGGTCTAGATAAAAGATCGATTGAAGTGTTAATCCTACGGAGGCTCAACGTCACTTTTTCTTGAAATGCACGCAGAAGGGTCTTAGTACCCGAGGACTAAAGGCCACTCTTAAAACAAAGAACCCCGGCCACTAGGTGACCGGGGTTCTTTCTCCTAAGCCCTCTTCACTAAATAGCTTGGTTACCCAAATCGTCTTCGGGATTGATTACGTCCTCTTCGGGAAGCGCCGACTCGTCGTACGTGGCACCAATGCCAAGCACGGAGTTGAGGTCTTCTACAAAGGTGTCCTCGCCGAGCGTCTCTCCCAACAGGCTCGCAAAGTCGAGCTCTTCGTCAGAGACCTGCGCCCAGTCGGGCAACAACTCCGCGTCAGGCATGTCAAGACGCAGTGCGTCGCTGCCGTAGAACGACAGACCCGTACCAGCGGGGATCAACTTACCGATGATGATGTTTTCCTTTAGACCAACGAGGTTGTCACGTTTGCCTTCAATGGCGGCTTCGGTGAGCACACGCGTCGTTTCTTGGAACGAGGCAGCCGACAGCCATGAGTCCGTCGCGAGCGAGGCCTTGGTAATACCCATCAACTGGGCACGACCGTCGGCGGCTTGCTTGCCGGAGGCTTCCAAGGCGTCGTTCGTGTCGTTGAATACCTTCATGTCCACCATTGCTCCGGGGAGCCACGGTGATTCATTGGCGTCAACAACCTGCACGCGTCGGGTCATCTGTCGAACAATCAGCTCAATGTGCTTGTCGTGAATCGACACACCCTGGTCGCGGTACACGTTCTGTACCTCTTCTACGAGGTACTGCTGTGTCTCACGAGTTCCACGGAACTTCATCATGAGCTTGGGGTCCAAAGGACCGTCGTGCAACGGCGTACCGACTTCAATCTCTTGACCGTCTTCGACGAGCAGGTGACGAGCAATGGAGATGGACTCTTCTTGCACTTCGCCTTCGTTGCCGACAATGGTGAGCTTTCGCTCACGACCAACGAGTTCCACGCGGACAACGCCCGCGTGCTCGGCGACCTTGGCTGCACCCTTAGGGGTTCGAGCTTCGAAGAGTTCCACCACGCGCGGCAGACCGTGGGTGATGTCACTCTCGGTCACACCACCAGAGTGGAAGGTACGCATGGTTAACTGCGTTCCCGGCTCGCCAATGGACTGAGCAGCGATGACACCAACGGCCTCACCGAGTTCTACCAATTGGTGCGTCGCGAGCGACAGACCGTAACAAGCAGCACAGACACCCTGGACTGCGTCACAGGTCAGCGTTGAACGAACACGAACGCGCGTTACCGCAGCGTCGTCGCGCAGTTGCTCAACGTCATCACTGAGCAACATCGTGCCGGCAATAACTTCCGTACCGTCGGACAGCGTCACGTCTTCCGCAACAACACGTCCCCAGAGTTTGGTCTCCAGGTGTGCGCGCTGACCACGAGTGTCCGCGCCCACGTGCTCGACCCACACACCGCGCGACGTTTCACAGTCGTACTGGGTGACGATGAGTTCTTGCGCAACGTCAACGAGTCGACGAGTCAGGTAACCAGAGTCAGCGGTACGAAGAGCGGTGTCACCCAGACCCTTACGGGTACCGTGCGTTGAAATGAAGTACTCGAGCACGCTCAGACCTTCGCGGAACGAAGACTTGATCGGTCGAGGAATCATCTCACCACGAGGGTTCGACACGAGGCCCTTCATAGCGGCGATCTGGCGAATCTGCTGTGAGTTACCACGAGCACCCGAGTCCACCATCATGCGAATCGGGTTGTCAGCAATGGCGTTGATGGCGCGGTCAAAGGCGTCACCCACTTCCTTGTTGGCGTTCGTCCAGATTTCGATTTCCTGCTGGCGACGTTCGTCGTCGACAATCACACCGCGTCGGTAGTTTGCTTCCACCTTCGCCGCTTGCTCCTCGTACTTGTTGAGGATCGCGGCCTTTTCGGGTGACGTCACCACGTCGTCAATAGAAATCGTCAGACCCGACTGCGTCGCGAAGCGAAAGCCCAGCGACTTAATGGCGTCAAGTGACGTCGCGACTTCTTGACGGCCGAAACTGTTGGAGATTTCTTCCACGATCGAACCAATCGGTAACGCGTTCTTACCAATCAACACGTTGATGAACCGGAAACCACCAGGTAGCGCTTCGTTAAAGAACACACGTCCCGCCGTCGTTACGAGTGAACGACTCGCACCCTTGACGCCAATGCCCGCCTGCTCCAAGCGAACGTCGAGTGACGATCCTTCGAGTGGACGAAGTTCAATGGGCGTGCGGATGCCAATGAGCTTTCGCTCAAGCGCCGTTTCGATTTCGTGAACGTGACGAAAGACGCGAGGGTTCTCAACCTCTTCGTCTTCGGGAAGCGTCAGATANNGCTTCGGCCTGTGCTTCTGCGGACAGCGGCACGTGCACGGCCATCTGGTCACCGTCGAAGTCAGCGTTGAAAGCTTTGCAGACGAGCGGGTGAACCTGGATGGCCTTACCGTCGACGAGCACGGGCTCGAAAGCCTGAATACCCAAACGGTGCAAAGTCGGTGCGCGGTTAAGCAGCACGGGGTGCTCTCGAATAACGCTTTCCAAGACGTCCCACACGACCGGACGACGACGCTCCACCATGCGCTTGGCGCTCTTGATGTTCTGAGCAATCTGTGTCTCGATGAGTCGCTTCATGACAAAGGGCTTAAAGAGCTCCAGCGCCATCATCTTTGGCAGGCCACACTGGTGCAATTTCAGTTGCGGGCCCACCACGATGACGGAACGACCCGAGTAGTCAACGCGCTTTCCGAGCAAGTTCTGACGGAATCGTCCCTGCTTACCCTTCAACATGTCCGAAAGGCTCTTCAGGGGTCGACCGCTTTGTCCCTGCACTGGACGGCCACGACGACCGTTGTCGAACAACGCGTCCACTGCTTCTTGCAGCATTCGCTTTTCGTTGTTCACAATGATGTCCGGCGCTTGCAAGTCCAACAGACGCTTCAAACGATTGTTGCGGTTGATGACTCGTCGGTACAAGTCGTTGAGGTCACTCGTCGCGAAACGTCCACCGTCGAGTTGCACCATCGGACGAAGGTCCGGAGGAATAACCGGAACGGCTTCCAGGATCATGGCGCGCGGGTCATTCATGCGTCGACCATTGTCGTCACGACGGTTGAAGGACTGCACAATGGCGAGACGCTTCAAGAACTTCGCCATGCGCTGGGCGGAGAGGGGCTTACGGCCATCTTTCGCCTCAATCATTTCGCGCATGACCTTTTCTTCCATGTCGAGGTCCATGCGATCGATCAGCTTCAGAATTGCTTCGGCACCCATGCCGCCTTCGAAGTACTCGCCGTACTTGAATTCCATCTCGCGATAGAGCGTCTCATCTTCGATGATCTGACGCGAGTGCAACGCTTCAAACGTGGAAAGTGTGTTCTCGGCGAGTTCGCGCTCTTCGACGTAACGAGTACGCACACCGTCGATTTCTTTTTCACCGGCGCGTTGCAGGGCACGAAGTTCGGATTCTTTTGATCCTTCGCTTTCGGCGAGGGCAATCTTGTCTTCGAGTTCCTTCAGGCGACGCTCGATTTCCTTGCTCTCGCGCTCGGAGATCTCACGCAGTTCTTCGGCGAGTGACGCACGCAGTTCAGCGAGCGCGCCGTGGCGCTGCTCTTCATCAACGAACGTCACCATGTTGGCGGCGAAGTAAATGACCTTTTCCAGCTGCTTGGCCTTCAGTTCTTCCTTCGGCAGCGTGCCCATCAACAGATAGGCCAGCCACGAACGCGTTCCACGCAGGTACCAAATGTGCACGACTGGCGCCGACAATGCAATGTGACCCATACGGTCACGACGGACCTTGTCACTCGTGACTTCAACGCCACAACGCTCACAAATGATGCCCTTGAAACGGACGCGCTTGTACTTACCGCACGCACACTCCCAGGCTTTTTGTGGTCCAAAGATCTTCTCGCAGAACAGTCCGTCCTTTTCGGGACGAAGGGTTCGGTAGTTGATGGTCTCGGGCTTTTTTACTTCGCCAGACGACCAACTACGGATGTTTTGGGGCGTGGCGAGGCCAATGCTGAGTTCATTGAATTGATTGACGTCAATGGGGCTCACAGTGTTGATTTCCTCTCGGCTTGGCGACGGGCATCTTCTTCGTCACTGCCGCGCTCGGGTCGACTGATGTCGATACCCAATTCGCGAGTGACACTGAAGAAGTCCTCCTCGGTGTCGGCAAGGTCAACGTGAACGCCGACCTTGTCTTTCACTTCTACATTCAGACAGAGCGACTGCATTTCCTTAATGAGCACCTTGAAGGACTCAGGAATTCCGGGCTCGGGAAGGTTTTGACCCTTCACGATCGCTTCGTACGCGCGCTCTCGACCCTTCATGTCGTCGGATTTGACGGTCAAAAGTTCTTGCAGGGCGTACGCGGCACCGTAGGCCTCTAAGGCCCACACTTCCATCTCACCAAAGCGCTGTCCACCAAACTGAGCTTTTCCACCCAGTGGCTGTGCAGTAATCATGGAGTACGGTCCCGTTGAACGAGCGTGGATCTTGTCGTCGACCATGTGGGCCAACTTCAAGATGTAGGCGTAACCCACCGAAATTCGGTTGTCGTACGCCTCACCGGTTCGACCGTTGTACAAGGTGACCTTGCCGTCGTTGCTGTCGTTTAAGAGACGCTTGCCGTTGGCACCGTCCGCGTTCATCTTGGAGAAGACGTTTTGAATCGTCGGCTTGTCCTTCGCGCGATCAGTCTCGTCCCAGTACGCGCCATCGAACGCCGGTGTCGCCACGTAAATGGCGGGCTCGGTACGAGGACGAGTCTTTCGGTACGGCCGGTTTTGGGCGTTCACTTGGTCGTCGTGACCCGAGGTACCAGTGGCGGGATTTACTTCAATACCCTGCCAACCGTGTCGAGCGGCGTAACCGAGGTGACTCTCCAAAACCTGTCCCACGTTCATTCGACTCGGCACACCCAGTGGGCTGAGGATGATGTCAACGGGTGTTCCGTCTTCCAAGAACGGCATGTCCTCTTCGGGAAGAATCTTCGAAATAACACCCTTGTTGCCGTGGCGTCCGGCGAGCTTGTCACCCTCGGAAATCTTTCGTCGCTGCGCAACGTAGACCTTCACCAACTGATTAACACCGGGCTGCATTTCGTGGTCTTCGTCGCGGCTGTAGACCTTGACGTCAATGACCTTGCCGGACTCACCGTGGGGAACCTTCAACGAGGTGTCACGAACTTCACGAGCCTTCTCACCAAAGATGGCTCGCAGCAGTCGCTCTTCGGGCGACTGCTCGGTCTCACCCTTGGGAGTTACTTTGCCCACCAGAATGTCGCCGGGTTGCACTTCAGCGCCGATGCGTACAATGCCGCGGTCGTCGAGGTCGGCCAAGATGTCGTCGGGCAGGTTCGGGATGTCACGAGTGATTTCTTCGGCACCGAGTTTGGTGTCGCGAGCGTCAATTTCGTATTCCTTCACGTGGATCGACGTCAACACATCGTCTCGAACGAGTCGCTCGTTCAAGATGATGGCGTCTTCGTAGTTGTAGCCCTCCCATGGCATGTACGCCACCAAGAGGTTCTTTCCAAGTGCCAATTCACCGTGGTACGTCGAGGTACCGTCAGCGAGCAAGTCGCCCTTTTGTACGGTTTCACCACCAAAGACGAGGGGCTTCTGGTTGATCGACGTGTCCTGGTTGGAACGGCGGAACTTGTTGAGGTTGTACTGCTTCTTTCCAAGCTTCTTGCCGTAGCGGTCAGCAACAGCAACGTCGTAGTCAACAACGATGCGGTCACCGGACACTTCAACAACGCGTCCTTCACCCTCGGCGAACAACACGTCACCAGAGTCGAGGGCCGCACGACCTTCCATGCCCGTTCCTACGAACGGTGCTTCGGTTACCACGAGCGGCACCGCCTGCTTTTGCATGTTGGCACCCATCAGGGCGCGCTGGGCGTCGTCGTGCTCAACGAACGGAATAAGCGAGGTCGCCACCGAAATGATTTGCTTCGGTGAAACGTCCATCAACTCAACTTCCTTCGGCGGAACAAAGTCGATTTCCGACGTGGTCGAACCCGACTTGTTGGAAGCACCAACGCGAAGACCCGTACCTGTTGGTCCACGACGGACCAAGACGCGGTCCGCCTTGATGGCGCCGTTGGCGTCAATCTCGGTGTTGGCCTGAGCAATAACGAACTTCTCTTCTTCGTCGGCGGTGAAGTACACCACTTCCGTGGTGACCTTGCCGTCTTTCACCACGAGGTAGGGCGTCTCAATGAAGCCGTACTCGTTGATTCGGGCGTAGCTCGCGAGATAACCAATGAGTCCCACGTTCGGACCTTCAGGGGTTTCGATCGGACACATGCGGCCGTAGTGCGAGGAGTGGACGTCTCGAACTTCGAGGCCCGCGCGCTCACGTGAGAGTCCACCAGGTCCGAGGGCCGACAAACGTCGCTTGTGGGTAAGACCCGACAGCGGGTTGTTCTGGTCCATGAACTGACTGAGCTGCGACGTGGCAAAGAATTCCTTGATCGCCGACATCACCGGTCGAATGTTGATCAACGTCTG
Source organism: Acidimicrobiaceae bacterium (assembly GCA_003138895.1). Lineage (GTDB taxonomy): Bacteria > Actinomycetota > Acidimicrobiia > Acidimicrobiales > RAAP-2 > RAAP-2. Next base: position 135,099 of record PLHJ01000003.1, on the reverse strand, counting down.
GGGAGCAATGGCCTCAACGTCTTGCGTGTTCATGCGCTCACGAACAACACGCTCCATACGAGAAAGACCCGTCCGAAGAGCGTTTTGAATGAGTTCACCAACGCTGCGGATACGACGGTTCGCGAAGTGATCTTGGTCGTCAATGTGGTACGTGGTTTCTTTCGCCGTGCGGTCTCGCGCGAGGTTCAAGAGATACGTTGCCGTAGCCAACACTTCGGCCTTGGAAAGAACGTGCAGATCGGGGTTTGGTCGGTCCAGCAGGTCGCCGAACAACTCGACGTTTCGCTCGACTTCGCTGCCTAGCTTTCGATCAAGCTTGTAACGACCAACACGACTGAGGTCGTAGCGCTTCTCGGAGAAGAAGGCACCTTCGAAGTACTGACGAGCAGCTTCGATGGTTTGTACTTCACCCGGACGCGCACGTCGGTAGATCTCGAGCCACGCGGTCTCTTGGCTGGCGCGAGCAAAACTCTCGGGGCTCTCGTCGTAGTTGTACTTGGCGGTGTGCAGTGCAATTTCTCGCAGCGCCTTTTTCCAGTCGTCGTGGAATTGGTCTTCCAAGAAATCGAAGTACTCCACGAACTTCTGGAAGAACTCTTCGTTCATGTTGATGTCGAGAGCACGAAGCAGCGAGAAGATCGAGACGCGACGCTTCCTCGCAATACGAGCACCTGCGTTGGCGGACTTGTTCTTCTTTTCTTCGAGGTCGACTTGCAACCACTCACCGCGGCTCGGGTGGATGGTGCCTTCAAAGGCCACCTTTTCGTCCTTACCGGGCTGGAAGATCACACCAGGTGAACGGACCAACTGCGACACCACGACTCGCTCGGTGCCATTGATGATGAAGGTGCCTTGCTCGGTCATGATTGGGAAGTCACCCATGAAGACGGTTTGTTCCTTGATCTCACCCGTGTTGGCGTTCAAGAAACGCGCACGAACGAAGATCGGAGCCGAATACGTGGTCGCACGCTGGCGGCACTCTTCAACCGTGAACTTCGGCGGGCTCTTAAGGTCCGCGTCGTCGGGATCGAACTCGAGTTCGAGTTGCAGGTTGCCAGAGAAGTCCGAAATCGGCGAAATCGCCGCGAACGCGTCGCGAAGACCGGTCTTTAAGAACCAGTCAAAGCTGTCGCGCTGGATCTCCAGCAGGTTCGGCAAAGGGTGGGCTTCACCCAATGCACTGAAATTAAAGCGGTCGGGGCTAGTGGACCGTGACGTCAACGGTCAATCCTCCGTGTGAGTGGGCGGCTACAACATTAAGTACTGCAAGTGTTCGGGCGTGACGGGCTGCTAAAAGGCATGGCGAGGTCAGCGGCAAGAACACGGTCATTTGACTCTAGCGGTTCTACGCGCCGATGCGCAAGTAGCGCTTCTCAAATACGTGAGAAACGCTCGGCGGCTGGCGCCGTGGGCATTACCTTACGCAGAAAACGCCACCGAGGTCAAGCACCGAGGCACTTAATCCACAGGGCCCGGCCGCCGTAGCAACCGGGCCCCGCAGAGAAAACGCTGGAATTACTTGACTTCGACTGTACCGCCAGCGGCCTCGAGGGCTGCCTTGGCCTTGTCCGCGTCGGCCTTGGAGACCTTTTCGAGGATGGGCTTCGGTGCGCCGTCAACGAGGTCCTTGGCTTCTTTGAGGCCGAGGTTCGTCAGCGTACGCACTTCCTTGATCACGGCAATCTTCTTGTCGCCTGCGGCGGTCAAGATGACGTCGTAATCTGACTTCTCTTCAGCAGCGGCAACGTCGCCGCCGCCAGCGCCACCGGCGGCCGGGGCCGCGGCAACAGCCATTGGTGCTGCTGCGGTAACGCCGAACTTCTCTTCAAAGTCCTTCAACAACTCACTGAGCTCAAGAACGGAGAGTTCAGCAATGCCGTCGAGGATCTGTTCCTTGGTCAATGTTGCTGCCATGGTGATTCCTTTCCTTCGTATAGGTCTTGGTACTGCGTTTGGTTATTCGGCCGGTTCGCTCGCGACGTCGGGCGACGCCTCGGGGATTTCCGCAACCGCTTCAGCCTCGGGGGCCTCGTCGGTTACCTCGACCTCCGCAGCGGGTGCCGCGGCGTCGTCGCTCGCTGCGAGAGCAGCTTCCTCGACCCCGGCCGGAGTCTCGGCGACCTCGTCACTCGCGGACGCGGGGGCGGCTACGCCACCCTTTGCGTCAACGAGTGCCTTAAGGCCGTAGGCGAAGTTGGACGGAACGGCTTTTAAGAGCCCCGCCATGGAACGAAGAGGTGAAGCAATGAGTCCCGCGAACTGCGCGAGCAACACGTCGCGACTTGGAAGGTCCGCGAGCGACGTGAGTTGCTTGACTGAAAGCGCCTTGCCGTCAACCACGCCACCCTTCAAGATGAGCGTCGGGGTCTGGCGAGCAAAATCACGAAGCAACTTCGCCACGGCCGAAACGTCACCCTTGACGAACGTCACGGCGGTTGGGCCAACGAGGTATTCGTCGAGGGGCTCAACGGCGGTTCCGGCAATAGCGCGACGGACGAGGGTGTTCTTGTAGACCTTGAAGTCGCCCCCAGCGGCACGAAGTGAACGTCGAAGTTCAGAGATTTCAGCAACGGTCATGCCACGGTATTCGGTGACCACGGCGGTGCTCGTGGAATCTACGCGCTCTTTCAGTTCGTCGACAACGGCGACCTTCTCGGTGCGAGCCTTATTCATCGATACTCCTTCACCGGATGCCGCCCGGAACGGGCCTCCAACATCCCAGCGAACGAGTCGCGCCCGCGTGGGCGTCTCTCGAACTCCTCGTCAGGCGAACCAACAGGTTCCTTAAGTGGGTTGTCCCACACCGGATGTCTTCGGCATTCTCTCTAAATCTGTGTACCCGAAGGTACGAACCAACAATGTTAGGGCGAAGCTCGCCCTAGGTCAAAACGGCCTACGCGGAAACCAGCGAATCGTCGTTGTCGCGGGCCTTCACGGGGTCAATCTTGACGCCGGGTCCCATCGTCGAAGAAATCGTGGCGGCCAACATGAAACGACCCTTGGCACTCGACGGCTTCACGCGGTGGATCTCGTCGATCACGGCTTGAATGTTGCGCGCCAGATCTTCACGTGAGAATGAAACCTTGCCAACGCGCAACTGCACGTTGCCGGTCTTATCTGTGCGGTACTCCACGCGTCCACCCTTAAATTCAGTGACGGCCTTGGCAACGTCCATGGTTACAGTGCCCGTCTTAGGGTTCGGCATGAGACCACGAGGTCCAAGTACGCGACCCAGTCCACCGACTTGACCCATGAGGTCAGGCGTCGCAATCGCGATGTCGAAGTCTAAGAATCCTCCCGCAACTTTGGCGACGAGGTCATCAGCACCAACAACGTCGGCACCGGCGTCCCGAGCAGCCTGGGCTGCTTCACCCGCGGCAAACACCGCGACGCGGTTCGTCTTTCCCGTGCCAGCCGGCAGTGAGAGCGTGCCACGCACGATCTGCTCGGCCTTACGTGGGTCAACTCCCAAACGCAGAGCCAATTCCACCGTCTCGTCAAACTTCGCCGACGCCAAGGCCTTCACCTTGTCGACTGCTTCGAGGACCGTGAGGAACTCTTCAGGGTCGACCTGCGCGAGCGCGTTTGTGTATTTTTTTCCGTGACTCATGATTGCTCCTAGCGCGACACCGAAATGCCCATGGAGCGAGCGGTACCCGCTACTTGCAACTTGGCCATTTCGAGGTCGTCGGTGTTGAGGTCTTTTAGCTTGGTCTTTGCGATTTCTTCTACTTGATCCATCGTGATGGTGGCGACGGTTTCACGTCCGGCCAACTGGGCGCCCTTGGCGACTCCTGCGGCTTGGCGAAGTAGTACCGGCGTCGGCGGCGTCTTCAAGATGAACGTGAAGGAACGGTCTTCGTAGATCGAAATCTCGACCGGAATAACGGTGCCCTTCATTGACTCCGTGGCGGCGTTGTACTGCTTACAGAACTCCATGGTCTGAATACCGTGGGGTCCNNGGCGTGGCGCCGCCCGCTTCGAGTTGGATTTTTACAATTGCGGTAACGGTCTTAGCCATGATGTGTTCCTAACTTTCGATCTTTAGAGTTTCGTTACTTGCGTGAAGTCGAGTTCCACAGGGGTCTCTCGACCAAAGATGTCCACGAGCACCTTGACCTTCAATTGGTCTTCGTTGATTTCTGCAACATGGCCAGAGAACGTGGCGAAGGGTCCGGTCTTGATCTGCACCGTGTCGTTGATTTCGAATTCGTGCGTGGGTGTTCGCTGCTTTCGTGTCGAGGGCTGTTCCACACCTTCGATCATCGGACGGATGATGTTGTCGACTTCGCGCTTTGTGAGATGCGTCGGTCGCGTCTTTTCTGGACCAACGAAACCAGTGACGCCGGGCGTTGAAGCAATGACGTAGAAGATTTCGGGATCCGGCTCGCAACGCACCAAGACGTAGCTCGGGAACATGCGCTTAGCAACGGTGACTTTCTTGCCGGACTTAAATTCCGTGACGTCTTCTTCGGGCAAGTAGAGCTCGTAGATACGGTCGGAGAGTTCGCGCGACTTGATGATGTTGTTCAGTGAGCCAATGACCTTGGCTTCGTGACCAGCGAAGGTGTGCACGACGTACCAACGACCAGGTCGGTCGTAGGCGCTCTCGGCAACGGGCTCTTCTTCTTCGAGGAATTCGTCGAGGATTGTGACGTCTTCAACGCCATCGGCGTCGACGTCAATGTCGATCACTTCAATTTCCACTTCGTCAGTAACGGTTGTTTCGATATCACTCATACGCTCGCGCCTTACTTACGAAAAAAGAAGGCGACGAACTTCGAAAAGCCGTAACCCAATCCAAAAATTAAAGAAGTCATAATGACCAACACCACGAGCACGATGATCGTGTAGTTAACGACTTCTGGTCGAGTAGGCCACGCCACTTGGCGCATTTCGTCACGCACTTCACGAAAGAACTGAGGAATAGTTGCGCGCTCGCGTCGGCGGCGCTGCATGTCCTGGGGCGACGTCGCGCGACGAGAGGCGGTGCCGTCGGCACCTACTTGACCTTGCTTTTGCATCAGTCGCTTTGTCTCGCGGTTCATCTCACGTCTTTCATCGATACTGCTGTGTTGTTACACCCTTCAAGGCAAGCCTCGAGCAGGGCAGGAGGGACTCGNNCTACCAATTGAGCCACTGCCCTCAGCGCACCCCACACCGCGTACGCAGTGAGAGCGTCAGGGACAGCAATCCTACCACCTGGCAGAAATCCGCTTCCTAGCGGGTCTCCTTGTGCAAAGTGTGCTTTCGCTCAAATCGGCAGTACTTATTCATCTCGATGCGCTCGCGGTCGTTGACTTTGTTCTTCATCGTGATGTAGTTACGTCGCTTGCAGTCTTCACAGGCCAACGTCACCTGTATGCGCTTTTCGTTCTTTGCCATTCTTTTCTCCTTAATGCGTTCGGTACTTCTTGGCCCGAAGGCCTGCCTGGTAGCGGCGGCGGGAGTCGAACCCGCGACACCACGATTATGAGCCGTGTGCTCTAACCACCTGAGCTACGCCGCCTGGCGAGCCTCCTGTCGGGATTGAACCGACGACCCCCTCCTTACCATGGAGGTGCTCTGCCACTGAGCTAAGGAGGCATATACGTCAATTCGGACGCGAGCGCGAAGCCTACTATCCAAACTGCCGTTCTTCCAACTCCCTAAGGAATTAAGCGTCGTATGGTCACGAGCATCAGTTGATCACCATCTGTCTATGTCTCTATTTTGGTCTGTTCTAGGACGGACACACCAGAAACTAGGTGCAACAAACTACGGCTTGAAAATTGCCTCGAGTCGATCAAGGCTCGACCTTAGAATCGGGCGAGCCCACTCGCCACTGTTCAAATAACGCCGAATATCATCGGGTACTCGGGTGCAGTCGAAGTACGCGGTGATCAAGGTCGAAGGTTCGTCGCTGCAATACCAACCCCATCGGTGATCCCAATCATCTCCGCCTTCAACATCGTGACGTTTGGGCGCCCACGCAAGTGCCTGGTCGATTTCGAATGCCACGACTTCATTGCGCATCTCGTAGTCACCCATTTTTTCGTTGTGCATCCGCATAACGAACGCATCACCGACCGCTTCAATTACTGGAGCGTCGGAGTCTCGGACCATGCTCGAGCCATCAAACTCCTGGTGACGCTTCGGGTCACGCAGCACTTCGAAGACGTCGTGCGCCGAAGCGTTAACGCGTCGTGATTCAACAATCACCAGGGGATCTGAGAAGTCCACGGCGTAATTCACAATTTTAAGGTAACACCGTCGCGGCAAAATTTCCCGCGTGGAAGCGTCATTGCGGTCTCTGCTCTACCACTTCACCGCACAAACAAAATCAGCGGCCGGTCGTTGGAGCCACTGCACGATCCGCATTGCGAGCAACATTGACATGCCAAAGCGCGCCGTTCGAATATGCGAAAGTTGACTCGTCGTGCATCCCAGTTCTGTCGCTAAGTCTTTCCAGGTGACCCCGCGACTCTTGCGTTGCTCGTTTAGCGCTTCGTAGAGCAGAGAAAAATTCCACCGAAGCCGTTGGTCGAGACCGGCCACGGGCAGTGGTTTTTGGTAGACGCCCGGTCCACCGTGCAAGAATTCCTCGGGTGTTTTTTGGAGCCAGCGCAACATGAAAAGAGCGTGCTGGCACGAGGTGTCGTGGTGCTTCGCCATCCAGGTAATCGTGGAAGGACTAATCGGATGGTCACCGCGCTGAAGATTTAGTGCACTCGACGTTTCCCAAATTGCCCACGTAGCGTTCTTCCAACTGAGCCCTTCTTCTTGGCGTTTTTCATCCAACGCCACAAGGAGCGCCGCAGTGTCGAATTCCAATATTGCAGGGTCCGTCACCTTCTTCGTTTGACGTACGTGCTCCTGCGGCATCGAAGAGATTGTAGGGCGACAGGAACTAACTTTTACCTATGCGAACCCGACTCGTGGAGACTGACGACGCACCGGCGTTGATGGCCATCTACAACCCCGAGGTTGTGAGTTCACTCAACACGTTCGACATCATTGAACGCACGCTGGACGAACAAGTGCAGTGGATCAAGGATCACCAAACCGCGCACCAGGCCATTGTCTGCGTGAACGAAGAAGACGGCATTGGTGAAATTGGCGCGCGTGACGAACTCATCATTGGTTACGCCTCAGTTTCGCCGTTTCGCGAACGACCGGGTTATGGCACGTCCGTCGAAAACTCGGTCTACGTGCACCGCGATGCTCGGGGCCGAGGCGCCGGGGTGCTGCTACTTAATGAACTCATTGCCCTCGCCGGCGAATCAGGGTTTCACTCGCTACTCGGTCGCATAACCGGCGAAAATTTGGGATCCATTCGTTTGCACGAAAAGTGTGGCTTCACGCTCGTGGGCACGGAGATTGAAGTCGGTAGAAAACACGGCAAGTGGCTCGACGTCGTGGAATACCAATACGTCATTCGCTCCAGTTAAGAAACGTCGGCGACCTGTCGGGACTCCACTTCGGGCCACGACCACTGTGTCCAGCGACCCATGGGAAGTAACAACGCTCCCGCCATCAGTGCCAGCACCAACGCGGTGAGCAGCGGATTGACGTGAATCAAGCCATCGAGCAACGCCCTTCCACCGGGGAGTCCAAGAAACGGCGCAGTGATGGAGAACGCGAGTATCCAAAAGTGTTCGCGCCCCACGTAACTCGTCGCGAGCAGCACTATCCCCCACACGAGGTACCAGGGCTGCACGACCGGACCGAGCACGACGAGCAGCAGGAGCGAAACACCGAGCGAGCGAACCCAGCCGCGACGATTCGCGTTTAATAACAACCAGAGACACAGCGCGACCGCGAGCATGAGGCCGAGCGTGCGCGTGACCGACAAGATGGACGTCTCACTGACGCTGACGCCGAGTCCATGCGACACCGAGGTAATGGCCATACCCACACCCGTCGCCGGAGCGGCCCAGGATCGGACGGTGCCGTTGGAGAGGAGATTCTTCACCCAACCAAACCCGAAGCCCGCCATCCACGTGCTAACACCGAGGACGAACGCGCCAATCGCGCCCGCGTAAAGAAACGGTCGAAGACGTTCTCGTTTTGACACGTAGGGACTGACACAGGTCCACGCGACGTAGACCATGCCAAGCGCCGCCGGCGCTTTAATCGCCGCCGCGCAGGCGCAAAAGAAAAACCCCCAGAGCGGTTTCTTCTGCATGGCCTTGGCAATACCGAGCGTCAAAAATGCCGCCATCAAGGCGTCGTTGTGCGCGCCGCCGATAAGGGTCAAAAGCACCAGAGGATTGAGCGCCCCGAGCACGAACGCTTCGCCGGCGCTTCGTCCCATGGCGCGTGCAAGTAACGGCAACGCGTAGGCCATAAGCGCCACGGCCGCCACTTCTAACAAGCGAAGCCCGACAACCGTCGCTAAGTGATTGTGGTGCGTGATGCGAGTAATCGTGCCGTCGATCCAAAGAAACAACGGACCATAAGGTGCGGGAGCGTTTCCCCACAAGGGATCAACCGGAGCAACGTAGGGACTCGATCCCAGCGAAAAGGGACCAAGGATGTAGGGACTCAAGTGATAACTGGTCATCTCGCCCTGAGCGGCGTAGCTAAAGACGTCCCTCGAAAAAAGCGGAGGCGCGATGATCATCGGCACACTCCAGAGCGCGAGGATCTTCCAGAGTTGTTTGATCGGCGAACCAGGGTGGTTCTTCATCACTTCGGAGAGTCGCAACCACACACGCATGAGCAGCACCAAGCCGCCGTAGACCAGCACTATAGAAAGCAACAACTTGGTTTGGCTGCCCATGCTGCCGGCGCCCACGGCCGGCTCACCAAAGAACCACGTGTTGGTCATGTTGAGTTTGAAAGGTGAGTTCGTGAACGACGCACCGGCGACGATTGCGCACAAAGCAAAAAAACCGAGCAGCGCTGGCTGCCAAAGGAAACTCCATCCCTCAAAGGGCCCGGGGCTAAATCTTCCCAGTGGTGTGTAGCGGCGCTCGAGCAGGGAAACCCCACGCTCAAAACCAGCGGCGCCGATTTCGTAGCGGGATCGCATTTGCTGGCCGATGACCGACAGTTTCTTCACCACTCTCCTTCTACCGATCGCCGTAAAGGAATCGTAACATTGTCATTCCTTCGCGGGCAGGGCCAATTCAGTGTTCGCTGAATTGACCGTGGTGGGCCGGGAGGGATTTGAACCCCCGTAGGCAAAGCCGTCTGGTTTACAGCCAGATCCCATTGGCCGCTCGGGCACCGACCCGTCGAGAAGCCTACAACGCAGCGACGAACGGCCACCAACCGACCAGAAGGCTCTACGATTTCGCGTATGCCAAGTTTTGACGTTGTCTCGGAAGTGGATTTGCAAGAAGTTCGAAACGCTGTTGATCAAGCGAACCGCGAAGCCGGCACTCGTTTCGACTTCAAGAACACCAACGCGATTATTGAATTTTCCGAAAAGGAACTCACGCTTTCGGCTTCCACAGAAGACCGACTCCGCGCGCTCTATCAATTGCTCGAAGAAAAACTCGTGAAGAGGAACGTCTCACTAAAGACGCTCGACGCCGGAAAGATTGAAGAGGCATCCAAGGGTGCCGCTCGCCAAAAGGTGTCACTGAAAGCCGGCATCTCCCAAGAAGTGGGCAAACAGATCAACAAAATGGTGAAGGAAATGGGCGTCAAAAACCTCAGCTCTTCCATCCAGGGTGATCAAGTGCGCGTGACGGGAAAACAACGCGACGACCTCCAAACGGCCATCGCCAAATTTAAAGAAGCGGACATGTCGGTCCCGCTGCAGTTCACGAACTTTCGCGACTAGTCGCTTTCGAGGGCCGCTTCTTCTTTTCTTAGGTGCTCGTCAAATTCGTCAATCTCGTTCAAACGGAAGATTCGATTAAACAACTTCATCTTCAAGAACCAGAAGATAATGAAGCTAAACAAGTTGGCAAAGGCCACCACGCCGGTGTTGAATAAATGCGACCAGTGATGGTGATTGACTTCATACTTCGCGAGCGTTGCTCCAAGTAAGGCAAACGCAATACCGGCGAGCGCCATCACCCAAAACGGCAGGATCTCTTTTCGAAAATGACTGCGGCCTGATTTGCCCCACGCCCAGCTCCGGTTGAGCCAGTACGACGGCACGACCGCCAAAATGTTGCCAAACAGCGTGGACGAAATGACCCCGTCAATGATGTGGAGCCCGTAGACGAGCGAAATTACCGTGAACGAGAAAATCGTGGTGATGACCGAACTCGCGAGGTAGCGGGTAATTTTTCGACCCTCGTGGGTCTTGGACCAGGCAATGAGTTGCCTAAGGCGCTCCGTCACGGGTTCTACCCTACTTTCTCAAAATTAAGCAGTGATTGAGTCCCTGATTAAGCGGTCTTAAGAACGCCAGTCCGCGCCAATTCGCCGTACCAGTGCGCCGAAGGTTTGGGTGTGCGCTCGAACGTCTCGCGGTCCACTTCCACAATGCCAAACTTCAATCGGTACCCGTGCAACCACTCAAAGTTGTCGAGCAGCGACCATTGAAAATAACCGTGCACTTCCACCCCGTCGCTGATGGCGCGGTGCAGTCCAGAAATTGCTTCTTCGAGGTACTCAATGCGTTGCTGGTCGTTCGTTGTTCCAATGCCGTTTTCCGTGACAATGACCGGCACTTTGGCCACGTCGCTCGCGCGGCGCACCGTATGCTCCACGCACTGGGGCCAGTAGTAATAACCCATGTCGAGCATCTGGTCCGGCGGCGGTGGCACCATGCCGTGGGGGCCGATTTGCATCTTCGTGTAGCACTGGACACCAATGAAGTCGTCTTCTTGTGCTGCTCGTAGATAAAGGTCTTCCATCTCTTCGCGCATGGAAGCGACAGAGTCTTCGGCGCCGTCCACCGCTTCCCACTCCTGCATTGAAAGAGCAATGCCAATAGGAAAAGAACCCGGTCCCGCGCGAAGCGCGTCACGAATCGCCACGTGACACGCACGCATTGTTGTGTTCACTGCACTAAAACGGTCCCAACTTTGCACCTGGGGAGGAAACATCCCCATCAAGAAACCAGTGATGGCGACGATGTTTGGTTCGTTGATCGTGCAAGCCACACCAATGAGGTCACCCAATGCTTCACCCACCACGCCGGCGTAACGAGCCATCCACGAAACGATGTTGGGGCTTTCAAACCCACCGGCGTCTTGCACCCACTGCGGCAACGTGAAGTGGTGCATGGTCACGACCGGCAGAATCCCTTGATTTCGACACGCGAACAAAACGTCGCGGTAGTGATCAAGGGCGACCTTTGAAAACTCGCCTTCCGCGGGTTCGATGCGCGCCCACTCCACCGAGAAGCGATACGCGTTCATGCCCAGTGATGCGACGATGGCAATATCTTCTTCGTAGCGATTCCACGAGTCGCACGCGTCACCACTCGATTCAGCGGTGCCACCGCCGGGCGTGTGTTCGAGGCGCCACCAGTCCGAATTCGTGTTACCGCCTTCGATCTGGTGGGCCGCCGTCGCGGTGCCCCAGTGGAAGTCCTTTGGAAACGTGAGGTTCTTTTCAGCCATTGCGCCAACTTATTACTAGTGCTTGGGTTCGCATTGGACACTTGCAAGCGACAAAGATAGAGAGGTGTCCGAAGCCCTCGACTTCCTCGTAAAACTGCTCGACCTCGAGACCATCGAGGTCAACACCTACCGGGGCATCCAACCCGAAGAAGAGCGCCAGCGCGTCTTTGGTGGACAGGTGGCGGCTCAGGCGTTGATGGCCGCGGGCCGCACGGTGGAGAGTGGCTACGTGCACTCGTTGCACTCGTACTTTCTTCGACCCGGTGATCCCAACATTCCGATTCTCTACGAAGTGGACCGTATTCGTGACGGCAAGAGTTTTACGACTCGCCGCGTCGTTGCGGTGCAACACGGTCGCGCCATCTACAACATGCAAGCGAGTTTCCACACTGAAGAGATCAGCTTGGAACACCAATTCCCGATGCCCGAAGTGCCAGCGCCCGAGACGATTCCCACGATTCTCGAACGGATTAAAAACGAGAACGGCGTTATCGACGAATGGTTCCGACGACCCCACCCCATTGAGCAGCGGTTCATCGGCGAGTTGCCGTGGAGTCCCCATCGTTCCAAAGAGCCCCACCAAAAAATCTGGATTCGAGCCGACGGTACGTTAAACGACGACCGATTACTGCACGCCTGCGTGGCCACGTACGCGAGCGACATGAGCCTCTTTGACGCCATTTTGGCACCACACTCGATTCGTTGGGACGATGGAAAATTCATGGGTGCGAGTCTCGATCACTGCATGTGGTTCCACCGCGATTTTCGTGCCGACGAGTGGTTGCTTTACGACATGGACTCGCCCATTGCCCACGGTGCGAGAGGACTCGCTCGCGGTTTTCTCTACGACCAGCGCGGTCGTCTCGTTGTCTCGATGGTCCAAGAAGGACTGACGCGAGTTTTGTAGTTCTTTAGCGCTTGTTCATCGCAACGTAGTCACGCTCGGGCGAACCCGTGTAGAGCTGACGCGGTCGAGCAATCTTCATGTCCTGGTCGAGCAGTTCCTTGAAGTGCGCGAGCCATCCCGACGTGCGAGGAATCGCGAACAACACCGTGAACATCTCCATGGGAAAGCCCATGGCCTGGTAGATGAGACCCGAGTAGAAGTCAACGTTCGGATACAGGCGACGCGAGATGAAATAGTCATCGGCGAGCGCCACTTCTTCGAGCTTCAAGGCAATGTGCAACAGCGGATTGACACCAGTGACTTTGAAGACGTCGTCGGCAATTTTCTTAATGATCTTGGCGCGCGGGTCAAAGTTTTTGTACACCCGGTGGCCAAAGCCTTCGAGCACGAATTCGCCCTTCTTGACGCGTTCCACGTAGGCGGGAACATTGTCCACGTGCCCAATGGCGGTGAGCATACGAATTACCGCTTCGTTCGCGCCACCGTGGCGCGGTCCGTACAAAGCCGCACATGCGCCGGCGGTGGCCGAATAGGGATCGGCGTGCGCGGAAGCAATAGTGCGCATGGCCGTGGTGCCACAGTTCTGTTCATGGTCGGCGTGCAAGATGAACAAGACGTCAAGGGCATGCGCCAAAATTGGGTCCGCCTTGTAGCGAGGCTCAGCGACCTTCCACATCATCGAGAGGAAGTTCTCCGTGTACGAAAGCGAGTTGTCCGGATAGACAAAGGGCATTCCCACCGAGAACCGGTGTGCGGCAGCCGCCAATGTTGGCATCTTCGCAATAAGACGAACCGTCTGCTTGTGCAGAATCTCCGGGGAAAGATCTTTCGCGTCCTTGTAATACGTCGAAAGCGCGGCGACGGCCGAAACGAGCATGCCCATGGGATGCGCGTCGTAGTTGAAACCTTCCAAGAAGCGCTTTCGCACGTTCTCGTGAATGAACGTGTGGTACGTGATTTCGCGAGCCCACTCGGCTGATTGGTCCGAGTTCGGGAGCTCGCCGTGGATTAAAAGATACGCCACTTCGAGGTACGACGACGACTCCGCCAACTGCTCAATCGGGTAACCCCGGTAGCGAAGAATGCCGGCGTCGCCATCGAGATAGGTGATGGAAGATTCGCAGGCCGCGGTCGACATGAAAGCGGGGTCGTAGAACCAAATACCGGGCAGTAACTTGGAAAAATCCTTAGCGGCGACGCCACCGTTATCAATGGGAATTTCTACGGAATTGCCACTTCGATTGTCAATAATGGTTACTGATTCGGTCATGAAATCCTCAATTCGCTGGGGCTCGCTTCCATCGTAAGCGATGCCGGCCGAAGAAAAAACTTCCTAGGCGCCCGGCGAGGGTGACACAACCAGGTCGTAGTGGCGCGACAACGACCCCGCGTAGGCGGCGCTCGCGCCCTGGACCACGACGACCACGGAGGCCTTTTCGTCCGGGGTAATCGCCAACGCAGAAAAATCAATCGCGGTCGAGCGCTGGGTGCCAATAGTGATGACTTCACGCTGGCTTTGCACGGTGCCAATACCGTTGGTGGGATTCACGCTGATTGCCACGGTCACGTGCTGACCGACGGTGCTCGAATTGAGGATTGACACGCCAACGTGCATTGAGGGGTCCGGTGGCACCAAGAGTTCGCCCGTTGCGCTCGGTAACGGCGAGGGACGAACTGCCACGGCGTTGATGGAAACTCCCCCGCGGACCCGAAGAGACTGCGAAGCCTCGAGCGCGTTGGCATCTGCGGACTGCGTCGCGACTGCAGCGAGGGACCACACACTGGCGTTCAGTCGGACGTGACCGGGTTCTCCTCGTAGGGATTCACGAGCTTCACCCCATTCGAGGTTGGTCTGACTAATTTGCGAGTCGGCGGCGAGGGGCTCACCAATTGCAATTTTGAGCCCGGCACTGCCGGCAACGGCGTCCATGAAGGTGGCAATGGTCTGAAAGTCAGCAATGCGCTCGGTAGTGATTCGCACCAGGGTGTTGTTCACGCCGTGGGCCAGATGTGGCGTGGCCAGTTCATTGGCCTCGGGCACGAGGCCCGCCGCGAACAATTCGAGTTGCTGTAATCGGGCGTCAAAATCAGTGCGACTAAGGGTGGCGCCGTTCGCGAAGAGATACATGGCGCGAGCATTCAGCGTGTTCTCGTTGAGGATTAGCGCATTCGCTAGTAGACCGAATGATCGATTCTCACTACGGCGTGGACCCGTTGACTGGTGAGCGGCCCTCGAAACGTCACGGGCTATGAAGACCACGAGCAGCGTGGCGACGAGCGCCAGCAGAATCCAAAGATTTCGCCGGCGACGCTGCGCGCGTGAACGAGTTCGAGCCACGCCGTAGGAACTTACTCACTCTGTGGCGCCGCCTTTGCGGCACCCCTCTAGCGAGGTAGTGGGCTTCCCGAGGTTGGCAGGTAGTTCGTCGTGTTGCGCCAGTTCACCGTGGCCTTGAAGGCAGCCGGGTCAATACGGTGTGCGTACTTCTCCGTCATGGCCAACATCTTTTCCAAGGTGTCCTTGTTCAAGAGGTGTGGCTGTAGACCCAAGTCCAACAGACGCGTGTGAATGGCGTTGTAGTAGTGGTCTTCTTTTTCCACGCGTACGAGTTCACCGTGCTGGATTTCCACCGGCTTGTTGTACGCGTCACGCACCATTTCGGCAAACTGCAGCACCGAGAAGGATTCCGTGAATTGGTTGAAGACGCGGAACTCGCCTTGGTTGGCGGGGTTCATGCAGGCAAGCTCAATGCAAGCCAGCGTGTCGCGAACGTCGAGCGTGCCTCGCGTCTGTCCACCCGTGCCATACACCGTCAAAGGAAGTCCGGCCACGGCTTGGGCAACGAAGCGGTTCAGCACCGTGCCGAACACACCGTCGTAGTCGTAACGCGTCAGAAGATCAGGGTGCTCAATGGTCTCGGGAGTTTCTTGTCCGTACACCACGCCCTGGTTGAGGTCAGTAGCACGGATGCCCCAGACGCGACACGCGAACTGAATGTTGTGCGAGTCGTGAACTTTTGACAGGTGGTAAAAGCTGTGCGGCTGCTTCGGGTACGGCAACGTGTCGGTGCGACCCTTGTGGGTGATCTCGATGTAGCCCTCTTCGATGTCGATGTTGGGCGTTCCGTATTCACCCATGGTGCCGAGCTTCACCAGGTGGATGTCGGGGTCAATGTCCGCAATCGCGTAGACCACGTTGAGCGTGTTGACAACGTTGTTTACCTGCGTGTACACGCAGTGCTTCTGGTCGATCATCGAATACGGCGCCGATCGCTGTTCCGCGAAGTGCACAATGGCTTCAGGGCGAAACTCGCGAACAATACGGTGCACGAAGTCAGGATCGGTGAGGTCACCGAACCACGACGTGAGTTCAATACCGGAGACTTCTTTCCACGCTTGGATGCGACGTTGGAACGATGCAATCGGAACAAGTGAGTCCACGCCCATCTCGAGGTCGTAGGAACGTCGAACACAGTTGTCGACAACGGCGACTTCGTGGCCTTTTTTGGAGAGGTGTAGAGCAGTGGGCCAACCGAGGTAGCCATCGGCTCCCAGAACCATGATTTTCACGGAAAATTCCTAACTGTCAGTTCGCGAAGAAGGTGCGAAGAGTTAGATAAAGGGTATCGGGCGACTATGGCCTTATTCTTTACGAAAGAGTTACGGTTGTCGGTTTGCTCGCGTCCTTTGTTAAATCTTGTTTAAGGCTCGAGTGTCGTTTCAACAATCTCTGCGTTAAGCGCCAACGGTTCGTCCGGCTGAGGGATATCCCAACGATCTTCGTTGAGCACGGTAGGAAACAGACCTACGGGCTCGACGGCGGCAACGGGCTTCACGGAGTGCAAGCCCTTTTCCTGCATCTTTTGTACCGTCGAAAGTAGGCGAGTTTCCATTGAACCCACCATGGCGTTGTAGTGCTTGACCGAATTCGTGATGCCCTTACCCAGACTGTCCACGTGGCCGTAGAGGACACCGGTTTGTTCGGCAATCCGACTCGCGAGTTGGTAAATCTCGTCCATATTCTCGACTTGTTCAAACTGGCTCCACCCAAGCCACACTGACCAAAGCAGTCCGAGCAGCGTCGTAGGACCCGCCACCAGCACTCGCGAACGAAGTGCGTCTTGCAACAATCCCGAATCAGCCTCGAACGCCGCCGCGAGCAATTGATCACTCGGCACAAAGCACACCACGAAAGCGGGCGAATTCTCCAAGGACGAGGCGTAGCTCTTCTTGGTCAAACTTTGAATGTGCCCGCGCACCTTCGCCGCGTGGTCAACGAGCGCGGCCTCGCGCTCTTCGCTGGTCGACGCACTGAGACTTCGCTCAAAGGCGTCGAGAGGAACCTTCGAGTCAATGGCAATGTTGGCACCGTGGGGCAAGTGCACCACTACGTCGGGACGTTGGTCGCGGTCATTTTGCGTCTTCATTGTGAGTTGTGGATCAAAGTCCACGTGTTTCGTCATGCCCGCGTATTCGAGGATTCTTTCGAGTTGGACCTCACCCCACTGGCCCCGGTCCGCTGACCGACCCAAAATGGTGTTCAACTTCTTGGTTTCTTGCATCATGTCGAGCTGTTGCTCACTGAGACGACGAGCGGCGTCTTCGACTTTGTTGAAACCCACTTCGCGATGCTGCTCGAGCAGTTCGACCTTTTCTTTGTACTGCGTAATCAAGTCCTGCAACGGCGTCATTCGTTCGTCAAGTTTCTGCTCACGTTGCTCGAGCGCTTGCTGCTGGCCGTCGTTGAAACTCTTGACGACGGATTCGAGCGTTTCGGAGGAGAGAACACGAAACGCATCCTTCAAGTTTTCAATGGCCGCCACGTGCGTGGTGCGTTCACGATCAATGGTGGCCTGGAGATCTTTCGCCCGGTCTTCTAATTGCGACTGCGCGCCTTTGGCGAGTGCCAACTGTGAGCGCACCGACTCGGAACGTCGACTCACCAGTGCGTACGAGAGCAGTGCCCCGAGCACGAGCCCTAGGAGAATCCCAATTATGAGTTGCATCCCGACCAAACCTCTCTTCGTGGTGGCATTACTTTCCACCCTAGAGAATGGCTGTGACACCCCACTAGCCTTGAGTGATGGTTTACCGGCTTTTTGGCCAACGGTCGAGCGACGATGAAGCGCTGCCCATCGAGGACGAACTCGAGCCGTTACTCGCCCAACAGGTCATTCGCATCTTTGCTCTCGTGGGTGAAGCCATTGCCGAAGCCACGCACAGTCTGCTCGCCGGCGACCGCGAACTGGCGAAGCACGTCGTTGATCAAGACGTCGAAGTTGATTATTTGATTGACCAAATGGTGAGTGAAGTGGAGTCTGCTTTGGTCGCCGAAGCCGCTCCCTCGTCGGGAATGCGCTCGAGGTATTTGACACTTCTTCGCATCCTGCCGGAAATTGAACGAAACGGTGACCTCGCCGAACACATTGCGCGACGCGCCGCGAGAGGTCTTGGTACCGAGATGTCGCCGCGCAGTCGAGGGCTCGTTGAGCGCATGGGTGAAGTCGCCGTCACGATCTGGCAAGCCGCCACCGACGCCATTGTTGATAACAATCACGAAGCCATCGCGGCGATTGAGGACATCGATGACGAACTCGATGATTTGCACGTCTCGCTCACGGCGGAATTGGTATCGGGGTCCATGGCGCTGCCGGTAGCGGTCGAAGTGGCGATGATCGCTCGCTTTTACGAACGATTTGGGGATCACTGCGTGAACCTGGCTCGACGTCAGGTGCGAAACGGTGGCGCCGACTAGGCGAGCTCGCTCAACACTTCAGCGATTTGCACGGCGTTGAGTGCGGCACCTTTTCGCAAGTTGTCATTGGACACAAAGAACGACAGACCGTTTTGCACGGACTCTGCGAGTCGGATTCGTCCCACGTAACTGGGATCGTGACCAGCCGCGAGCAGCGGGGTGGGGATATCCGTTACGACGACGCCCGTGGCGTCACCGAGTAACTTCGTGGCTTCATCAACTGACACTTCGCGCTCGAACGAAGCGGTGATCGCCATGGAGTGACCTGTAAAAACCGGCACGCGTACGCAGGTCGTCGACACACGAAGGTGAGGAATCTCCAAGATCTTCTTGCTCTCGTCGCGGAATTTCTGTTCTTCGTTGGTCTCAAAGCTGCCGTCGTCCACCACGTGACCAGCGACCGGTATCACGTTGTGGGCAATGGGAGCAGGAAACTTCACCGGCGCGGGTCCCTGCAAGGCGCTGCCGTCAAAGGTCAAGACACGAACGTTGTACTGCATGGACGATTCCAACTGCGTTGCCAACTCTTCGACACCTTCACGTCCTGAGCCACTCACCGCTTGGTACGTCGAAACCGTCAATGAGCGAAGACCGGCGGCCAGGTGCAACGGCTTTAACACCGGCATGGCTGCCATGGTCGTGCAGTTGGGATTAGCGACAATGCCCTTTGGCAGCGAGCGAAGCGTGTGCGCGTTTACTTCGGCAACAACCAAAGGGACGTCCTTATCCATGCGCCACGCCGACGAATTGTCAACCACGGTGGCTCCTGCGGCCACAATCCTCGGCGCGAGCTCGCGCGACGAGGTTGCTCCCGAGGACATCAGCGCAATATCAATGCCGGAGAAATTTGCCCGTTCGGCGTCTTCAACGATAATGGATTCGCCAGCCCAGTCAAGAAACGTCCCGGCTGAACGCGACGAACCAAAAAAACGAATGTCGCCCACCGGGAAATTTCGCTCGCGCAGTATCGATCGCATGACCGTACCGACCTGGCCTCCAGCCCCGACAACCGCGATATTCATTTCGACAGTCTAGGACGCGATGACGTCGAGTCCAAAGGCAGTGTGCAACACACGCACCGCTTCGTTCACTCGGTCCGCGCGCACGACGCAAGAAATTCGAATGGAACTCGTCGAGATCATCTCAATGTTGATGTTGTGATCGGCCAACGTTTCAAACATCTTTGCGGTGATGCCAACGTTCGACTTCATACCCGCCCCCACGATGGTGACGCGTCCCACGTTGTCGTCGGTCGTGACGCTCGTCGCTCCCAAATCACCACGCACTTTGTCGCAGGTTTCTCGGGCGGCTTCGAGGTCGTCCTTAGGCACCGTGAACGAAATGTCCGTCGTGACGTTGTCGTTCGTGTTCTGCACAATCATGTCGAGGTTGATACCGCGGTTTGCGAGTTCGCGAAAGAGTTTCGCGGCGACGCCGGGTCGATCGGGCACGCCCGCCACGGTGATCTTGGCTTCGGACGTATCGTCCGTCACTGCTGAAACAACGGCTTCTTCCATTGAAATGTCCTCCTCGACAATCCAGGTACCTGACTCCCAGGTGAAACTTGAACGAACGTGCAACGGCACGTCATGACGGCGAGCGAACTCCACCGAGCGAAGCATCAAGACGCGACCACCAGTCGCGGCCATCTCCAACATTTCGTCGAAGGAAACTCTGTCGAGGCGTCGCGCGAGCGGCACGACGCGCGGGTCCGCGGAGTACACGCCCGTGACGTCGGTGTAGATCTCGCACACGTCCGCGCCGAGCGCCGCGGCAATGGCCACGGCCGTTACGTCCGAGCCGCCTCGTCCGAGCGTCGTGATGTTTCCTTCGTAGGAAACGCCCTGGAAGCCCGCGATGACGGGTGTGATGCCGTCGTCTAAGGCTTCTCGAATTCGGTGCGGTCGAATTTCTAGAATCTTGGCCTTCGTGTGATCCGCGTCGGTCATGATGCCGGCCTGCGACCCTGTGAACGACGCCGCTTTCACGTCAACGTCCGTGAGCGCCATGCAAACCAGTGCCATCGAAATGCGCTCGCCCGCGGTTAACAACATGTCGGTTTCACGAGGGGGCCGCGTTGGCGAGACTTCGTTCGCGAGTCGCAACAACTCATCGGTTGATTTACCCATGGCGGAAACAACCACCACGACTTGATTACCTTCGCGAATGGTCTTTGCCACGTGTTGCGCCACGGAACGGATGCGGGTGGGATCACCAACGGACGTGCCGCCATACTTCTGAACGACCAAAGCCATAAGAACAAACTAGTTCTTGCAGAAGTTCGTCTAAGAGCCCGGACTAGGATTTAACCCGTGCCAACTAGCAAACGTCAACGTCAAAAAGCCGGTCGCCAAGCCAGACTTGAGCAGCAGGCCCGGGCCACCAAGCGCCGTCGCTTCATTCGCCGAACGGTCATTATCGCGGTTGTCGCCGGCGTAATCATTGCTTCTGCGGCCGCGTTCTTTTCGGGTTCGTCCAAATCAACAACGACCACGACGACGACTGCAAAAGCTTCAAACACCACCACGACCGCTGCGTCGTCCACGACCACGACCGTCGCTGGATCCACCACGACCACAGCAGCCGGAGCAACAACAACAACGATTGGCAAGGTGGCATCGTTCTCGCAGGCGCAAGCCAACGCCGTCGCCGTCGCTGCCGGGTGCCCCGCTAAAACCTCAACGCGCGTAAACACGCTCAGTTGGTCCAAGGCTCCTGCTCTCACGATCAACAAAGCCCTCACGTACTACGCCACCTTCGTAACGACGGCGGGAACCTTCGAGGTAAAACTTGATGCTTCGACCGCGCCGATTACGACGAATAACTTCATCTTCTTGGCCGAGCACAACTACTACCACTGCGTGATTTTCCACCGCGTTATTCCTGGCTTCGTCATCCAAGGTGGCGACCCCACGGGCACGGGTAGCGGTGGTCCTGGTTACACCATTCCTGACGAACTGCCAAAGACCGGTAATCCGACGTACCCGCTGTATTCACTCGCCATGGCGAACTCGGGTCCCAACACCGGTGGTAGCCAGTTCTTTATCGTCACCGGCGCCAGTGGTGAAACACTGCCTAACTCCTACGCTCTCTTTGGTCAGGTCATCTCGGGCTTCAACGTTGTTGAAACCATCAACAACGAAGGAAACTCTGGTGTCAACGCCAACGGTGAGCCGCCAGACGTCACGCACCGCATGTTGTCGGTCACTATTTCAGATTCGAGCAAGTAATGATGAACGAAATTCCTAACCCCGACGGTTCGAGCGAGAAGCGTCAGAAGTTCTCCGAAGCGCCGCCCATGATCTTGGACATGGAAAAGACCTACACGGCCACCATGGTGACGTCCCAGGGAACGCTCGAGATTCTTCTCGACCAGCACGGTGCTCCTGAGACCGTTAACAACTTCGTGTACCTCGCTCGTTTTCACTACTACGACGGCGTCATTTTCCACCGCATCATTCCGGGCTTCGTCTTGCAAGGTGGCGACCCGACGGGTAACGGTACTGGCGGACCGGGCTATCGATTTAAAGATGAGTTGCCAAAGCCCGGACGTTACGAACTTGGTTCACTGGCTATGGCGAACGCGGGTCCCAACACCAACGGTTCGCAGTTCTTCGTTATCTCGGGACCCGACGGCGTGCGTCTACCGCCGCTGTACGCGTTGTTTGGAAAAGTCGTGAAGGGTCTCGACGTGGTGGAAACCATTAACAACATCGGCACACCTTCTGGCTCACCCAAAGAACGAGTCGTCATCGAAAGCGTCACGATTAGCGAAAGCTAGAACGTCGCGCTCGTCGTTCCCCGAGTGAGCGTTACACCGGTGTCGCTCAACTGACGCCACCCGTCGCCATCAAAGTACAGCGCACCCTCGTCGTCGAGCACCGCCAGAAGTTCGTTCGTGCCCAGTAACTCTCTGGTTCGATGAAGCTGGTCTTCACTCGACGGTGTCGTCACCACCAGTCCGTGGCGATCACCGAGTCCCGTGGTCGGAGCTCCGCCTCGCGGATCAATCATCGTGGCGCCAAACACCGTGGACGCTCCACCAATGGTGACAAGTAGCGACGCACTCGCTACGGCGCCATAGAGGGCGGTGTCTCGATACGTCGTTCGTAGATGCAGCGCCGCTCCGTCTGAGAGCACCACCGCATCCGCACGCTGCACTCGTTCGGCGAAGTACTCCTCGTTGGCGGCGCCACGGTCGAGGACCATCAACGCTTCCACGCGGTACTCGTGAGGTTCGAGCACCCGGGCTATTTCAATGGCGCTCTTTGCGGGATCAAGAAACGCAGCTCCCGTAGGCAAGACCACTACGTCAGCACCCGCCTGAAGACTGACGGGTGGGTTCGCGCTGCACCACGTCGCGAGCACATTGTTTGATCCCACGACCAGCCTTTTGGTTGCCACGCCCTTAGTCTCGCTTACCGGCGCCATTGGGTGCGAACACTAAGGTTTCGGGCATGACGTTCCAAAAAGTAGGCATCCTCGGTTCAGGCATCATGGGAAGCGGCATTGCCGAAGTCGCGGCGGCTGCCGGGGCGACGGTGATCGTGCGCAGTCGCTCACAAGCGACCGCCGACGGCATGCTCGCGGGACTCGAGAAGTCGCTCGCCAAGCAAGTCGAACGAGAAAAGAAGACGAAAGAAGAAGCCGACGCCATTCGATCGCGCGTTTCGGGAACCACCAGCCTGCACGACCTCGCCGACTGCGACTTTGTGTTGGAGTCTGTAGTGGAAGACCTCGCCGTCAAAAAAGCACTGTTTAACGAACTCGACCGATTGGTGCATCCCGGCGCGATCTTGGCGACGAATACCTCGACGCTGCCAGTCATTGAAATGGCGATGGAAACTTCTCGTCCCGAGTTGGTGTGCGGCGTGCATTTCTTTAATCCCGCCACCGCGATGTCACTCGTAGAAATCGTTCGCCCGCTCACCGCCAGTGACGAGACGATTGCCGCCGTGACGGCGTTTGCCACGGCGTGTGGCAAAGAGCCGGTGGAGGTAAAGGACCAGGCGGGCTTCATTGTCAACGCGCTGCTCTTTCCGTATCTCAACAACGCCATNNATGGGACCTTTCGCGCTCTTAGACCTCGTCGGACTCGACACTTCGCTGGCCATCCTTGAAGCGCTGCACGCAGAATTCTCCGACGTCAACTACGCGCCGGTCCCACTGCTGAAGCGAATGGTCGTCGCCGGACAACTCGGACGAAAGTCAGGTTCGGGTTTCTACGACTACCGTAAATAGCAGGACACATCAAAGGAGAGGCCATGAGTGAACGTGCCAAGCCTTGGGTCATGCGAACGTACTCGGGCCACTCCACCGCCCAAAAGTCCAATGAACTCTTTCGGACGAATCTAAAAAAGGGCCAAACCGGCCTGTCCATTGCCTTTGATCTGCCCACGCAAACTGGTTATGACTCCGATGACGTGAACGCCGTCGGTGAAGTCGGAAAAGTAGGTGTGCCCATTGGCCACATTGGTCACATGCGCGAACTCTTCGAAGGCCTGCCGCTTGGCGAAATGAACACGTCGATGACAATTAACGCCACCGCCGCGTGGCTCTGGGGTTTGTACCTTGCTCACGCCGAAGAAACCGGCGTCGATCCCACCACGTTGCAGGGCACAACGCAAAACGACATCGTGAAGGAATATCTCTCACGAGGCACCTATATATTCGCGCCGGAACCTTCCAAGCGACTCATCGTCGACATGATTGCCTACGGCATCAATCACGTCCCCAAGTGGAACCCCATCAACGTGTGCAGCTACCACTTACAAGAAGCGGGCGCTACTCCGGTGCAAGAAATTGCCTACGCACTCGCCACCGCGATTGACGTTTTGGACGCCGTCCGTGATTCGGGAAAAATCGATCCCTCCCAGATGCCCAACGTCGTAGGGCGAATTTCTTTCTTCGTGAACAGCGGCATCAGGTTCATTGAAGAGATCGCCAAGGTGCGAGCCTTTACGAGCCTCTGGGACGAAATATGTCGCGACCGTTACGGCGTCAGTGACCCGACGCTTCGTCGCTTTCGCTACGGCGTGCAAGTGAATTCGCTTGGACTCACCGAACAACAGCCCGAGAACAACATCCAGCGCGTGGTCTTGGAGATGCTCGGCGTCACCATGTCCGCCGACGCTCGCGCTCGTGCGGTGGCTATTCCTGCGTGGAACGAAGCGCTCGGTCTGCCGCGTCCTTGGGACCAGCAGTGGAGTCTTCGCATCCAGCAAGTGCTGGCTTTTGAATCCGATTTGCTCGAGTACCCCGATCTTTTTGATGGATCGCTCGTCATGGAAGCAAAGACCCGCGAACTGGCGCAGGCCGCCAAGGACGAACTGGACGATGTGCTCAGTTTGGGCGGTGCCTTTAATGCCATTGAAGAATTGAAGAGTCGATTAGTGCAGAGTCAATCAGCGCGCGTTGCCAACATTGAATCCGGCGAGCAGATTGTCGTAGGCGTCAACAAGTTCAAAGAAACTGAGGTCTCGCCGCTGACGAGTGACCCGACCATCGACTCAATTCTTCGCGTTGACGAAGCAGCCGAGAAAGAAACCATCGCGAGCCTCGTGGCGTGGCGAAAAGGCCGAGACGAATCCGAAGTTGCGTTGGCTCTCAAAGAGCTCCAGCGCGTGGCGACGTCAACGATTCCCGATGACAACATCATGGTGCCGACCATTGCTCTTGCCAAAGCCGGGGGCACCACGGGTGAATGGGCCAGTGCGCTTCGCGCCATTTACGGTGAGTACCGAGCTCCGACGGGTGTGCGAGCGGTTCGCAACGCCCGCGGCGGTGACTTTTCTTCCTACGTCGCGCGCTCCAAGGCGCTCAGCGAGCAACGCGGACGTCCGCCGAAGATTCTCGTGGGAAAACCCGGACTCGACGGCCACTCAAACGGCGCCGAACAGATCGCTGTTGCCGCACGCGACGCGGGCTTCGAGGTCGTCTACCAGGGCATCCGACTCACGCCAGAAGATATTGTCGCGACCGCGAGAGACGAAGACGTCGATATCGTTGGTATCTCCATACTTTCTGGCTCACACCTCGATCTCGTTCCTCGAATCGTGAAGGGACTTGTGGACAATGGTTCGGACGCTCTCGTGGTGGTGGGTGGCATTATCCCCGACGACGACGCCAAGACCTTGCGAGAACACGGCGTGACGTCGATCTACACGCCCAAGGATTACGAATTAAGCGCCATCGTCGATGATCTGTTGACGCTTATCGAAGAAAAAGAGTCAGCGCCCGCCAATTAGTTGGGCATTATGCGCGGACGTCGTGACGCGGTGTAGGGACCGTTGTTGAACCAACGTCCGGAAAAACGCCACGGCGGTGTGTGGTCCGCCGTCTTTTC
>PLHJ01000003.1:0-109506 GCA_003138895.1 Acidimicrobiaceae bacterium | reverse complement strand
ACGTAGGGGTTCGAGTACTTCTCTTCGTAGTCGTCGGTAAGTCCCTTACGAAGTGTGTCGGGGTCCTTCGCCGCTGCGAGGTCGCGTCGATAAACAATCTCGACGGCACCCGATGCGCCCATGACGGCCAGTTCCGCGGTNNGCGTAGAGCAATTTCGCGCCGTGGCGGATGATGCCACCATATTCTTGGTCGGTGCCGGGCATAAAACCGGGCACGTCCACGAAGGTGACAATCGGAATGTTGAAGGCGTCACACGTGCGAACAAACCGCGCGGCCTTTTCCGAGGAGTCAATGTCCAAGACACCGGCCAAAATCTGGGGTTGATTGCTCACGAGTCCCACCGCGTGGCCGTCGATTCGAGCAAACCCGCAAGTGATCTGTGGCGCGTAGGTGGCGTGTACTTCCAAGTACTCGCCGTTATCCACCACCGACGAGATGAGCTTTTTCATGTCGTAGGGCTGGTTAGGTGAATCAGGCAGCAGCGTTCGCAGATCGTCACAGGAACGATTGGGGTCGTCGCCCATCATGATGCGCGGCGCTTCTTCCATATTGTTAGACGGCATAAACGACAAAAGGTAGCGAACTTCGTCGAGGACGCTCTTTTCGTCGGGCATCACAAAGTGCGCCACACCCGACCTCGACGCGTGCGTGAGAGCACCACCGAGCTCTTCCAAGGTGACGTCTTCACCCGTCACGGTCTTTACGACGTCGGGACCGGTGATGAACATGTGACTCGTTCCTTGCACCATGAAGATGAAGTCGGTAAGTGCCGGCGAATACACGCCACCACCGGCGCAGGGTCCAAGGATCACGGAGATCTGCGGAATAACACCCGAGGCCTTGGCGTTTCGGTGGAAGATGCCGCCGTAGGAATTGAGCCCCGCGACTCCTTCTTGGATGCGAGCGCCGGCGCCGTCGTTGAGACCAATGACGGGAAAGCCCATCGACGTCGCGAAGTCCATGATCTTGTGAATTTTTTGGCCGTGCGTTTCACCGAGGGCGCCACCAAAGACCGTGAAGTCCTGTGAGAAGACGCAGACCTTTCGTCCGTCGATGGTGCCCCAACCCGTGATGACGCCGTCACCAAGAGGCTTCGAGACTTCGAGGCCCATGCCCTGAGCGTGGTGACGCGTGAGCATGTCGAATTCCTGGAAGGAATCTTCGTCGAGCAGATACTCAATACGCTCTCGCGCAGTCATCTTGCCTCTCGACTTGTGCTTCGCGATTGCCTCTTCGCCACCGGCGATGCGCGCCTCGGCTTTTAGTTCTTCAAGTTCCGCGAGTCGTTCCACCATCGAATGTTCCATGACGTTCAGGCTACCGAACCCGACCCCCCTTAATCGTGGCTCGGTCCGTTGTCCTGCACTAACTCGATCAGCGTGCCAAAGGAGGTCTTCGGGTGGATAAAGGCCACGGTGGTTCCTCGCGAACCAGGACGCGGCGCCTCGTCAATGACCCGTCCTCCCGACTTTTTCACCGCTTCCAAGGCCACGGCGCAGTCCTTCACGCGGTAACCCACGTGGTGCAGACCCTCTCCCTTGTTGGCGAGATACTTCGCGACAGGAGAATCATCACGTGTCGGCGTCAGCAACTGGATATACGAATCAGCCACACGCAGCAGTGCTTCTGCGACACCGTCGGATTCCACGACTTCGCGGTGCTCGACGGTGGCGCCAAAGACTTCTTCGTACCAAGCAATGGCTGCGTCGAGGTCGTTGACCGCAATGGCCACGTGATCAATTTCGGTGAGTAGTGACTCCATGATGCTCCTAGGCGTAACGACGGAATATGGTCAAACGATCTTCGCCGACCCTGGCTCGCAGTTCGGGGTTCGTGATCCCGAGACCTTCTTTTTCAGCGGCGCAGAGAATACCGATTTTTCCCTCATGGCGATTGTGGTGCATCTCGTAGGTGGCTTCACCGACGTCGTCGAGCGTGAACACTGCCGACAGCGGAGGAACAATCTTTCCTTCGCACAACAACGCGTTGGCCGCCCAGGCCTCTCGGTAGTTAGAAAAGTGTGATCCCTTGATGGTCTTGAGCTTCATCCAGAGGTGGCGATTGTCGTACTCAATCATGTAGCCACTGGTCGCTGCGCACGTCACAATGGTGCCGCCGCGCTTGGCGACAAAGACGCTTGCTCCCATAGTTGAGCGCCCCGGGTGTTCAAACACGATGTCCGGGTCGGTGCCGACTAGCGAGCGAATGTCTTTTCCGAGGCGTCGCCATTCGGCCTCGTTTTGCGTGTGCGGATCGGACCAGAACTGGTAGTCCTTCTCTTTGCGATTGATCACGTGCTCGCAACCAAGTTCGTGGAGCATCGCGGCTTTTTGCTCACTGGATACCACACCAACAGGGGTGGCCCCGGCGTTCAAGACGTACTGCACGGCAAAAGATCCGATACCTCCCGAGGCTCCCCAAATAAGCACGGTGTCGCCTTGCGTAACCGGCGCACCGTTTGGTGAGACCAGCATGCGATACGACGTTGAGCTGCACAGCGCGTTCACGGCGGCTTCTTCCCAGCTGAGGTGCGTGGGCTTGGGCATCAACTGATTGGCCTTCACCACGCAGATGTCCGCGAGTCCACCGAAATTCGTTTCAAAGCCCCAGATGCGCTGGTTGCTTCCCATCATGGAGTCGTCGTGAGAACTGGGATCTTGGTCGTCCACGTAGTTGCAGTGCACCGTGACGTGGTCACCGACCTTCCAATTGCGAACCGCTCCGCCGGTGCGAAGCACCACGCCACTCGCGTCGGAACCAACAATGTGGTAATCGAGCGCATGACGAGCGCCAAAATCCGACTCTTTTCCGAGCCGGTCCAAAAAGCCAAACGTAGAGAGTGGTTCAAAGATGCTCGTCCACACGGTGTTGAAGTTGATGGACGACGCCATCACCGCGAGGTACACCTCGTCGGGGGCGAGTTCGGGAAGCGGCACCTCGTCGACGTGCAAGCTGCGACGAGGATCCTTGTCGGCACTCGCCATACCTTCAAACATGTTTTGCTCGTCGCGTCGAACAAAGACCGCTCTCGTGGTTTCGGGCATGGGAGTCGAAGCGAGCACCTCGCCAGAGGCCCCGTTTCGAACGGCGTCAAGGATTTCAGTCATCGAGCGAGGTTACCTTTTGGCCCCGAACGTTGGACAACTTTTAAGTTCCGAACTGCGGAATCTCCCCCTTGCGGCTTCTCTCTCGCGTCGCTTTTTCCCCCAGTTGCTCCGGTAACGTAGCGAGACGGTTCGAAGTGAGCGTTCGCTCGCCAAGTCCGCTGGGGAAATTAAGGAGTCACATGTCGCGTAGTGTCATCGTTTCAGGATCTCGCACCGCTATTGGCAAGCTTTCGGGCGTCTTCGCCTCACTGAGCGCCATGGACCTCGGTGGCGTTGCCATCAAGGGTGCACTCGAGCGCGCTGGTCTTCCCGGTGACGCGGTCGACGTTGTTCTCATGGGCCAAGTCATCCAAGCCGGTCAAGGCCAAATCACCGCTCGCCAGGCCGCCGTCAAGGGTGGCATCCCAATGAGCGTGAACGCCACGACCATCAACAAGGTGTGTCTCTCGGGTCTTCAGACCATCTACTTGGCTGATCTCATGATCAAAGCCGGTGAAGCCGACATTGTTATTGCCGGTGGCATGGAATCAATGACCAACGCGCCGTACTTGTTGCCTGGTGCGCGTGCGGGCTACCGCATTG
The DNA here is from genome assembly GCA_003138895.1 of Acidimicrobiaceae bacterium. Classification (GTDB taxonomy): domain Bacteria; phylum Actinomycetota; class Acidimicrobiia; order Acidimicrobiales; family RAAP-2; genus RAAP-2. The sequence goes on along the minus strand of PLHJ01000003.1, from coordinate 105,816 downwards.
GTGACCAGACCGTTGTTGACTCCATGATGTTCGACGGACTCACGTGTGCCTTTGACCACTGCGCCATGGGACTCGCCACCGAGCGCTACAACCACGGCCACGTCAGTCGTGCGCGTCAGGACGAATTCTCCGCGCGCTCGCACCAACTCGCCGCCGCGGCGATTTCCTCGGGAAAGTTCGCCGAAGAGATTGTCGGTGTTCCCGTGCCGCAACGAAAGGGTGACCCCGTCATTGTCGACACCGACGAAGGCGTGCGCGGCGAAACGACCGCTGAGTCACTAGCTAGCCTTCGACCCGCCTTCGAAAAAGACGGCACGATCACTGCTGGAAACGCGTCGCAGATTTCTGACGGCGCAGCCGCGGTGCTGGTCATGTCCGAAGAGCGAGCCAAGGCCCTGGGTCTGAGCCCCATTGGTGAACTCGTCAGCTACGGACAAGTCGCGGGACCTGACGCCTCACTTCTTACGCAACCTTCTCGTGCGATTGCCTTGGCCGCTAAAAAGGCCGGCATCGACGTGAAGAGCCTTGACCTCTTGGAGATCAACGAAGCCTTCGCTGCCGTGGGCCTGACGTCTGCCGACGACCTCGGCGTTGACGAGAACAAGCTCAACGTGAACGGTGGCGCCATTGCGCTTGGTCACCCCGTCGGTATGTCCGGCACCCGACTCGCCCTCACTGCGCTGTACGAACTTCGTCGTCGTGGTGGTGGCACCGCGGCGGTGGCGCTGTGCGGTGGCGGCGGACAAGGCGACGCCGCGATTTTGCGTTCCCTCTAACTCGTTGGAATAAAACTCGCGACGAGTTCGTAGGTTCGAAGCGACACCGGCTCGTCGGTAATCGCCAACACGTAGGCGCCAGCGAGTGGGAATTCACCACGACGAAGTTCGTCGGGCAATGCATCCGCGAGCGCGACGACGAGTTCTAAGACCGACGGATTGTGCGTCACGACGAGAAGCGAATCGTCAGACACGTCAACGTTGTCGAGTTCGAAGATGACGTCGTCGGCGCGAACGTGACGTTTTCCGTTGTAGAGAGCATCCGTGGTCGCGAGACTCGTCACGAACGACGTTCCAGCAAAGGCCATGGCGTAGGTCTCTCGAGTACGCGCCGCGCCGCTCACCAGTGCGGTCGTTGGCCCGTAAGCACCAAGAGCTTTTTTGTCCAGAGCCCACACCCGCAACTCTTCGCACTGGGCGCGACCACGGGGAGTCAACACACGGTCGAAGTCGCCACTGCCTTCGCCACCGTGACCCACGGCCTCGGCATGGCGAACAACTGTCAAATATCGCATGTCACAGTTTGCCTGAGAATCATGGAGCCTGAATCCACGCCACGTCCAGATGCTGGTTTAGCGTGTCACTCGTGCTTGCTTCGTTAACGTATTTTCAGTCCATCGTCATGGGTCTCGTCCAAGGCGTCACCGAGCTCTTTCCGGTCTCGAGTCTCGGTCATGGTGTGCTGCTTCCGGCACTGCTCGGTTGGCACAACCTCGTAAAGTCGCAGTCTCAGAGTGAGAGCTTCTTTCTAGCCTTTCTCGTGGGCCTCCACGTGGGCACCGCGCTGGGCCTAATTGTCTTTTACTGGCGCACGTGGCTCTCTCTTTTTAAGGGCTTCTTTACGCAACTGGGTAAGTCACGAACGGCCGGTGTCTCGTCGCTGTGGAAACTCAGCCGTCCCGACATCGATCCGCAGTATCGGCTGCTGTTTTTGCTCGTGATCGCGACAATTCCAGTGGGCATCGTCGGACTGTTGTTAGAGCACAAACTGCGCGTGCTGTTTACCAAGCCCTTGGACGCCGCCATCTTCTTGTGCGCAAATGGCGTCATTCTGCTCGGTGGCGAACTTCTTCGAAGGCGCTCGCGTCCCGCACACCGACGAAGCGTTGACCTTGACACGCTGCGACCTCGTAACGCCTTGATCATTGGCTCGTCACAAATTCTGGCGCTCTTTGCGGGCATTTCGCGAAGTGGTGTATCCATCGTGACGGGACTGAGCAAACAACTCGACTACGAAAATGCGGCGGAGTTTGCTTTCCTCTTAGCGACCCCGGTCATCTTGTTGGCCGGCGTGCTGAAACTGCCTGATCTTTTTGGTCCTCTCGGCAATGGGATTCGGATGCAGGCCTTCGTCGGCGCTCTCTTTGCGGCTGTTGCCGCGTACTTCTCGGTGCGATTTCTCACGAAGTGGTTCACCACGAGAACGCTGTGGCCCTTTGGTGTCTACAGCTTGATTGTTGGCATTGCCTGCGTGGTTCGCTTCGGTTAGTCGAACAAGCGACGGCGCCCGTCAAGGGCACGACCGAGCGTCAAGTCATCAGCGAACTCGAGGTCGCCACCCACGGGCAGTCCACTCGCGGGCTGTGAGACCACGAGATCGGGCATTTGCAGCAACCGGCTCAGATACATCGTCGTGGCGTCACCTTCAACGTTGGGGCTGAGACAGAGAATGACTTCTTTCACTTGCGGATTAAGTCGAGCCAGCAACTCCTTGATCTTTAAGCGATCCGGAGTAATGCCCTCCAACGGATTGAGCGCTCCGTGCAGCACGTGATAAGTCCCATGAAAAGCACCAGAGCGCTCGACGGCCACTACGTCACGCGGGTCTTCCACGACACAAATGACGCTTTGATCGCGACGTGAGTCCGAACACACCGCGCAGAGCCCGCCGGTTTCGGCAATGTTGCAGCAGCGATCACAGAAGCTCAACTTGTTTTTCATTTCGAGTAGTGAGGACGCCAAACGATCCACGTCTTCGGCGGGTTGGCGCATGAGCCAAAAAGCAATGCGTTGAGCGGATTTTGGTCCAACGCCAGGAAACCTACCGAGTTCATCAACAACCGCCTGCAGCGACGGCGGGTAGTTCACGAAACTTCCTTTGCGCCCGGAAAGACTTCAGTAATCAAGTGGTCAGCCACGGAATCCGTTTCAATCGTCTCGCTCTTTGCCACGTCGTCGTCGTGCATCTCCACCACTTCAAGGGCACTGGGTCGAGGTGCTCGAGGCGCCGCGATGTTCGTCAGTGGTTTCATTTCAATGCTGGCATCCACCACCCAGACCACGCTGTAAGGCCGTCCGAATTCATTACTCAACGCACTTTGCAAACTGCCTTGAATCTTGTCCGTTCCTTGGCGCATGCTCTCGCTGGGCACGGCAATCGTGAGAACTGATCCTTCTACGGACTTCACCGCCGCACTCTTTAAGACGGACTGCGCTCCCCGCGACACTTTCGCGAGCACGCCCCGTTGAAAACGCTCGACGAATTCTGAAAGAGTTACTTCGGTCCCTGCGGGAGAAGAATTCGGAGTGACATTTTCTCCAACGACTTCTGGCTCCGCGATGTTCTCACTGGAAACCTCGGAAACTTCGTTTGGTGCCGACGGCTCAGGCGACGGCTTCTTCGCCGTTGGCGAAGCTGCTCCAATTGGACGTGACGGTATAGGTTCGGGTGTTGGAGTGCCGGGGACGGCGCTCGTCGAACGTTCGAGCCTGGAAAGTCGTTCATCAAGAGCCGCCACGGTGTCGTCGAGTTCAGGCACCGTGAGTCGCGCTAGGGCAATCTCCAACATGACCGTCTTGTCGATAGCGCTGTGCATCTCTCGTAAGGACCTTCCGATGGTCTCGAGTGCCCGCACGGTTCTTGGAAGTCCTAAATCTCTTCCCCAATTTGCGAGTCGATCGCGGTCGTCACCAACAACGTCGGCCACGTCGGGCGCCACTTGCAACAAGAATGCTTGACGAAGTTCGCTCGCGAAGTTCTCCGCCAATTGCTCGGGGTCCCATCCCTCTCGAGCAAGTTGCGCCAGTGACTGAAAGGCCAGCGCGGCGCTGCCACTACGAAGTGCGTCAAAGAGTCCTTCGAACTCCGGTTGAGCTGCGTCAATCGACCCCGTCGCGAGCAACTGATCAAGGGCACTCAGGGCGTCACGCGCAGATCCGTGACCTAGACGAACGGCGGCGTTGATCGTGGCGTCGTCAACGCTGAGTCCAGCAGCGGTACTTACCTCGTGCAGCAGCGAATTCAGTACGTCGGCACTGAGTAGTCGAAATTCAAGGTGCTGCGCCCTTGAGCGAATGGTGGGCAGCACCTTGTGAGGGTCAGTTGTCGCCAAAACAAATATGACGTGCGAGGGAGGTTCTTCGAGCGTCTTCAGCAACGCCGACGACGCGGCCTTCGAAAGTTGGTGCACTTCGTCAAAGATGTACACCTTCCAACGACCCGGTGTTCCGTGCCACGCTCCAGACGTGATGTCGCGAATGTTTTCGATGCCGTTGTTAGAAGCGGCGTCGAGTTCGGTGACGTCAAGTGACGATCCCTTGGTAATCGAGATGCAACTCGCGCAGGTATCGCAGGCATCGCCGTCAATTGGGTGTTCGCAGTTGAGCGCCTTCGCCAAAATCCTGGCGGTGGTGGTTTTTCCGGTACCTCGAGGTCCAGAAAACAGGTAAGTGTGGGCCACGCGGTTGTTCTTCACCGCTCCCTGTAGCGCCGTCACGATGTGGTCTTGGCCACGCAATTCACCAAAGGTTCCGGGGCGAAAACGCCGGTACAGCGATGACGTTGTTTCTCCCGAAGAATTCTGTGGATTTGAAGCGACCATGGAGCAAGGCTACCGGTGTGGTGTGAGATGCCGAGGCCCAAAGCGATGGCCAGGCGATCCGCGGCACCCAACACAATCCGCTGAGAGCTGCTGGCTTCCACCCCTGACTCGATTCACGAACGGTCGTCGCGCGGGACCCGACCACCGCTTTGAACCTCGGCAGAAAAAGATTACTTCGAAAGCCTCGTGGCGCACTCGGGTAGCCTTGCCAACCGGTGTCCATCCTTCGATGGACCTCCATGGAGGAGTGCGAGAGCGGCCGAATCGGCACGATTGGAAATCGTGTGTGGGGCAACTCACCGTGGGTTCAAATCCCACCTCCTCCGCCAAATCGGTCATCAAATCACGGTGATTGCCATATCCCTCGAGTTTCGTCAACACTCCGCCAGGCACGTTCAACGAACAAGCATCGAAGATTCATTTCCTAGGTGACGTGGGACGTGTCATTGGCTTGTACGCCAAGGTCATACAGAAAACTTCGCTCAACCACCTTCAGCCGAGGGCAACTTAGGCGGAAAATTTCCCATATCGGCGCCAATTTTCATGCTGATATTTGCAAGATGCAGATGGATCTCGTCGAGCAAGTCAGTGTTTTCTTTGACCGCCGTAGTGAGCGTCGTGTTTTCTTTAAGAAGCACTTTCAGTTCACTGATTAACGTACGAATGTCCTCGGTGTTTTTCTCGGTATGGATGGCAATCTCCGAAGAAATCGCGTCAGCGCGCTTGGCCGCGATGAGTAGCGCCGCGGCCTGCACACCGGCGAGCATCGACAAGAACAGGTTGAGCAAGATGTACGGGTACGGGTCAAAGGCCTTGTGGTGAAGGATATGGGCAATCAGCAACGTGTTGGTGAGTGCCCAAAGAATCATGACAATGAAGAAACCAAACACGAAGGGCCACGAGCCCATGACGTTTCGCATGCGGTCGGCGGCGCGTTCGCCGCGAGAGAGATCTTCACCGCTTCGAACGCCGGGGTGACGATGCCAGTGGGTCTGCCAAGGAGTGCGAGTCACCTCGCCAATATCGCACACGCGGTGGTCATGCAAAGTCATGGACATTAAATAATTCGCGCCACCGCTCACTGCGTTCGATCTTTCACGTGTCAGATCAAGCGGTAGGCGAGGCAGTCCTAGGCTGCACGTTGGCGACGAAGCGACTACCGCTATGACAACGAGAGAGGAGAAGGTCAGTGACGACAAGTGACGAAGTGTTCATGGCCCGAGCTCTCGAGGCCGCTCAATTCGCGGCGCAGCACGACGATGTTCCCGTCGGGTGTGTCCTCGTGCGAGATAGCGCCATCATTGCCGTTGGTGAAAATCGTCGAGAAATTGACCACGACGCCACCGCGCACGCCGAACTCGTTGCTCTTCGCGCACTGTCACACGATGAGCCGTCATGGCGACTGTCCGATGTCACGGCGTACGTCACGCTCGAGCCGTGCGTGATGTGCGCGGGAGCACTCCTGAACGCCCGCGTGGCGCGTGTCGTTATTGCCGCTATGGACGAAAAGGCCGGGGCCGTAGGTTCGCGGTACAACCTGCTCGCCGATCCTCGTCTCTTCCACGAGCCAGAACTGGAATTCGGTGTGCTGGCTACTCAGTCAGCGCAACTGCTGCAAACGTTCTTTCTTGAACGACGCGCTTAGGGAAACTCGGGAGCCGCCTCTTGCAGTTCGCCGTTGGACTTTGGGCCGAGTGCGCGCGCTGAAATGGCCGCCGCAATCAACATGCCAATCCCCGCGAGGAGCAGGGCTTGTTCAAGTCCACTACGAAATGCGGCGTACACGGCGAGAATGACTTTGTGTTCAATGCCACCGGTATTGACCCCCGCTTGACCACCCGGCACGGTACCTGTCTCCACCGCACTAATCACAATCGAGAAGAATTGTTTTGGAATCTTGAGTACGGCGAGTCGATGTGAGAGGTCGCCGTTCAAGTGGGCGTTCACCAATGCACCAAGTACGGCCACTCCAAACACGGCGCCAAGCTCCCGACTGGTGTTGGTCGCAGAAGCCGCCATGCCCGAACGTTCAGGTGGCACTTCACTGAGTGCCACTGAGGTCATCGGCACCACACTCGAACCGAATCCGTAGCCAGCGAGGGCCAGTGTCGCCATGAGCCACAACGAAGGATGCGCGGAACGAAGAAGAATCGCCGACAGCAACACGCCCGTGCCCGCCAGCACGCAACCCTCGGCCATAGGACCACGTGGACCAACGCGAGCCACGTGGCGTCCCGCCATAAGCGACGCGCCAATCATTGCTATGGCCATGGGCGTGAATTCCAAGCCCACGCGAGCCGGCGAGTAACCCACGACCGCCGCGAGGTACAGAGCCGCAAAGAAGAAGATGGAGAAGATACTGAAGTACATAATGAACGCGACCAACATTGCGGCCGTGAATCGTGGCGACTTGAAATACGAGAGATCAAGCAGCGGCGATCTGCTTCGACGTTCGACGCGAACAAATCCCGCGAGCGTCACGGCGCCGATAATAAACAGTCCAACGACCAGCGACGATTCGTAACCGTAGGTTTCACCCAAGATGACGGCGAACGTCAGTGCGCCAAGCCCCACGGCTCCAAAGAAGAATCCCGGTATATCGAGTTTCGCGGTCTGGGGACTTGAAGATTCTGGGACCGTGAACGCAGCGAGAAAACCAATGAAGAGCGCAGCGGCGACGTTGAACCAGAACACCGCGCGCCAATCACCCCCATAAACGAGCAGTCCACCAATCACCGGACCCATAGCCAGAGCAAGTCCCGCGACTGCCGCCCACGATCCAATAGCGCGAGCTCGAATACCCGAGTCGGGATACATGTGTCGAATGACTGACAGCGTTCCTGGTTCCGACGCGGCAGCCCCAATGCCCATGATGACGCGAGCACCAATCAAGACGTCGGGATTTGGTGCGAGCGCTCCCAGTAGCGAACCGGCGGCGAACACAATGAGTCCACCGAGCATGACCTTTTTTCGACCGAGTCGGTCACCGAGGGTGCCACCGAGCAGCATGAAAACGGCAAACGTAAGTCCGTAGCCGTTCACCACCCACTGCAGTTGGGTAACGCCCGCGTGGAGATGGGACTGAACGTTGGCGAGCGCCACACTGACGATCGTCATATCGAGGAACGTCAGAAACATAACAAGACAGACCGCCACGAGTGCGAGGCGACGAGTAGTAATAGCAGCAGCAGTCACAGTTTCCTTTTGGCCTTCCTACGTCCTCAACCGATTCGTACAACTCCGGGAGGACACCACGACGAGGATACTCGTTGACCTCCGCGCATCGGACGATGGATCATTGAACATTTCCAACAGAATTGCGGACATTCACGAGTCGCCTTCAAAGACAATGTGGGCACCGAGTAAAGTTTTCAACGGAGGAGTGCGAGAGCGGCCGAATCGGACGGTCTCGAAAACCGTTGTGTCTCCGGGCACCGTGGGTTCAAATCCCACCTCCTCCGCCAGTACAAAAACGGGTGACCACGGTCACCCGTTTTTGCATCGTGCTCGTCATCGACATGCTCCCTAGAGAAATTTCCTTGCAACAACTACGATGTAGCAAGAGAAAAGCTTGATTGAGACGTTTTGACAAGGAGTTCCATGGTTTCGTCATTGACTACCGCTATTGGCACCAAGCGCACCCTGCTGACCGAGTTGCCCGGACCGCGTTCGCGGGCCTTGCACGAGCGTCGCACGGCCGCAGTGTCGGCGGGTCTGACGGTGGGTTTTCCTGTGTACATCGAAAGGGCCGAAGGAGCCATACTCGTCGACGTCGACGGCAACTCGCTGCTCGATATGGGATCAGGCATTGCCGTGACCTCGATCGGCCATGCGGTGCCAGCACTGATTGAGGGTGTATCCGAACAAGTCGCAAAGTTCACGCACACGTGTTTTATGGTGACACCCTACGAGGCGTACGTCGAGGTCTGCGAGGAACTCGCCCGCATTACGCCGGGTACCCACAAAAAGACGTCGGCTCTTTTTAACTCCGGTTCCGAAGCGGTTGAGAACGCGGTCAAAATTGCTCGTCTCGCGACGGGTCGAAGCGCCATTGTCGTGTTTGACCACGCCTACCACGGCCGCACGAACTTGACGCTGGCCCTCACCGCGAAGAACATGCCCTACAAGGATCACTTTGGGCCTTTTGCGCCAGAGGTGTACCGAGTGCCCATGAGTTACCCCTTCCGTGATGGTTTGAGTGGCGAAGAAGCCGCCAAGCGGGCAATCTCAATGATCGAAACCCAAGTAGGTGCCGACAACGTGGCGGCCGTTCTCATTGAACCCATTCAGGGTGAAGGTGGCTTCATTGTGCCCGCCAAGGGTTTTCTCCCGGCGCTTTCGGCGTGGTCAACGAAGAACGGATCAGTGTTCATTGCGGACGAAATTCAAAGTGGTTTTTGTCGCACCGGCAGTTGGTTTGCGTGCGACGAAGAGGGTGTCATTCCCGACATCGTCACCACCGCGAAGGGACTCGCTGGTGGGATGCCCCTCGCTGGTGTCACGGGACGAGCAGAACTCATGAACGCGGTTCACGAAGGTGGACTTGGCGGAACCTATGGAGGAAACCCCGTGGCCTGTGCCGCCGCGCTCGCGACGATTGCGACGCTACGCGAACAAGACCTCGCCGGTCGCGCTCGAGAAATTGGGCACGTGGCGCTCGGTACGCTTCGACGCCTGCAAGACGACGTCGCCATCATTGGCGAAGTACGCGGTCGAGGCGCGATGATCGCTGTGGAATTCGTGGAGCCGGGAACCAAGAACCCGAACCCCACTGTCGCGAAGGCCATCGTGAAGTACTGCACCGAAAATGGCGTCGTCGTCATTTCGTGCGGTACGTACGGCAACGTCATTCGCTTGTTGCCGCCACTGATCATTTCGCCCGAGCAATTGGACGATGGTCTCAGTGTGTTCAGCGCGGCAATTCGCGCCGCGAACTAACCAGCCACGCACGCATCCGTCGACACCGTTCTGCCTGGCTTTACCTTGGCGAGTTCGGACGTCACGGCGCTCGCCGGAATGGCGTACGCAGTTTGAGAATCATCCGTTGATCGAGAAAAGATAACGCCCGCCACGTTGCCCGCGACGAACAATGGACTTCCGGAATTTCCCGGTTGCACGCTGACCGACACCACAATGAGCGAACGCGTCACGAGTTGATTGTTGTAAATGTCGCGCCCCTGCGCCGTGATGGTTCCCTCCACGCCCGCGGCACTGAGCGTCAAGTTGCTGTCCTTGGGATAACCCACGACGGCCGCGGGCGCACCCTTTGCAACGCTGCCGGTAGCGAGTTGCAACACCGCGAGAGAACCCGTGGTGACTTGCAGCACCGCAAGATCCAGACGTGGATCAAACACCAACACCCGCGCTGGCCTTCCGTCAACGCTCAACGACTTGGCGCCAGCCACGACGTGCGCGTTCGTGACAACTTCATTTTGAGCCACCACGAACGCCGTGCCTTCGTTATCGGACCCACAGGCGTTATTCGCGAGCACCTTGACGACGGCGGTTTCGTTGCCGGCCGCTTGATTCGCTTGACTAATGGTCGCCAAAGAGACGTGCGCCAACGTGGGCGAAATAATGCCGGCAAAGACACTCGGAAAATCAGCCGTTCGAAAGAGTGCTTGCACCTTGGCTTCGACACTCGGCACCGGCGGCATGACGGCGTTCATCACCGTCAACAAACCCGAGTTCTGCACGGCACTGGTAATGGGACTCCACGACGTCGCCACAATCAGGCCCGCGAGCAGCCAACAACTTATAAGTGCCCCGGCGAGACCAATAACCGCTCCCGCCACGGAGTCAATGGTGCCGAGTTTCAACGTTCGCAGTTCGTGACGTGCAATGGAACCAATCGCTCGACCAATCGACGCGCCAAAAAGCGCCACCACGATCACGAGACCAATGGCCACAATTGGTCGCCAGTGATACGACGTGACGTGCTTAGCGAGCGAGGGCGCAAGCAGTATGCCAAGGACAAAACCAGTGATGAACCCTATGACGCTGCCGAGCTGGCGAAAGGCCCCGGTCGAACGTCCCCGAAGGGCCGCCGACACCGCAATGACGGCGACCACTATGTCAATCCAACTCACGTTCTTGAGGGTAACCCTTCTGCCACTACCATCGTTTCGATGCGTGCGCGACTGGGAATGGTGGGAACCGTCCTTGTAAGTGCCGTTGTACTCAGTGCCTGTGGTTCTTCCACGGCGACGGGGCCACAACTTTCGGGAACACCCTCGCTCAATATTTCCGTTCCCTTGTCCCTTTCGTCGTGCATGAGTTTTGACCAGTGTTTGGCTCTTGGGACCACGGGTCTTGAAGGCAATACAACGTCCGCCGCGCAGGTAACCACGCCGGCCGGCGCGTGGCACGCGGTGACGTCGCCACCGGCTCCTTCAACGTTGCTGTCGTCGGCATCGTGTTGGAATGATGGTTGTCTCATAGGTGGATCAAACTCGAGTGGCGACGTTGTTTGGAGTTACGCGGCAAACGCGAGCGCCGTGACTGCGACGTCAGCACCTGCGGCCGCGACAGGAATCAGTGTTCTTACTTGTTTTGCGGCCGAGAGTTGCGCCGCGGTGGACACGAGTCCCTTTTCTGGTGGCAGTCGTTGGTCAGAGACACTCGACGGTGGAGCGACGTGGTCAACGCCGATCAATCTTTCATGGTCACAAAACGTCACGATGACCTCTCTTTCTTGCGCGTCGGCCACCAATTGCTTACTCACGGGAACCTTGTCCCAAAATGGTTCGACGAACGCCATTGTTCAAACAACGTCCGACGACGGAACAACCTGGCAGCAACTCACGACGAAGAAGTCGTGGCACGAGTTGACGTCACTTTCGTGTCGTCAATCGAATTGTGAAGCACTCATTGACGACGGCTCCACGTTGGTCGTGGCGCGCTCCAAGAATTTCGGTTCATCGTGGCATCTGCTCCCCGGCGTTAGCGGCGAACAACCGAGCGCACTTGCTTGCATCAGTGCAAAGAAATGCGTCGTCGTTGGATCGAGCCCGAGTGGCGACGCATGGTTCGCCTCAGTGGCAACCGATACCTTCACGTCGTACCGTCTGCGTTACGTACCAAGCCCACTCGTGGATGTCAGTTGCGGCACGAAGCGCTGCGCGAGCGTTGCTTCGGGGACGGTCGTACTTTCTACGATTTAGTGCTTAAACGCCGCGGCGAGTAGTCCTGGAATCTTGAGCCACGAAGGTTTGGCTTCAAAGGCCAACAACTTTCTCATGACGGCGCCGCCGTTGTTGTTGGTCGCGAACCATGCCGGTTCGGGCGACGCCACGAAGGGACCGCGCACCACTGACTTTTGTGGCTGGGAAAAAAGATACGCGTTGCCCACAAAACCACTCCCCGACTGAATGTCAGTGACGGGGTGTCCGGGGTACGCACCCCACACCGTTGTCGCGAACGCGAACGAAAACGCGTGCCAGAGATTGACACCAATGGAGCCGTAGCAAAGATCAGCAATCGCTTGTTCAATAACCGGACCGGTGATTTCGTCACGCATGGTTCGCGAGTCCGCAATCAGCGTCATCGAGAGTGTTCCCCAAACAACGTCGTTGCAGAACGCCACGGCTTTTTGAACGAAATCAGCCGGTGAGGAAGCCTCGAGGGCGGTCTCGCTCGTCAAGGCACAAAACGCTTCAACGTTGAAACACACGTCGTCGAATTTTGCGGGGTCCACGTTTCGAACAATGGTCCAGGGCAACTTGTCCCCCGAGCCGTCACCAATTTGTTGAGCGTCGTCGTGACTGGCGAGCATGGTCTCAAAGCGATCCTTCGCGCCCGGGTAATACGCCCGCCTCGTGGGCACTTCGGAGAACACCCGAGCGAGTTCTGCAAAGAATTCGTCGCGCTGCGCCCAGCCACGCTGCGTAATAAGCACGCGGGGTGTCAAGCAGTTAAAGCCCGCGTTGTTAATCAACATCGTCGCGACGTGCTTTGCCTGAAAACTAATTTCTTTCGCCGTCCAGTCGCCGGGCACGATTACGACGGGCGAAACGTTACCGAGTTCGCACGACACAGGCTTGTTCGTCAACGGCTCGTTGGCAGCCTTTCTCCTCGCACCTTCTTCACCCACGCCAAAGACAATGGCGTCGTGCGTCTTGTCAGAACCCGTGACGTGAATGTCATTGACGCCTGGATGCTGCGTGAGAAATGCGCCAACGTGCGCTCCGCCGCTCACGATGCGCAAGAATCCCGGCTCAATCAACGCCGCCATAGCCTTTTCCCAGTACGGCACCAAGTAGTCGTTCACCGGATTGGCCTTAAGCAAAACGACTTTTCCTTCGGCAAATAATTTTGTCAAGACGTCTCGAGGTCCAAGCGACGCAACGTTGCCCGCACCGAGCACGAGTGAGACGCCCGCGTGCGAGGCCGGTGATTCATACGCCGCGGCTTGCCCTGCAACAACGTCCGTTTCGCTGACGCCCGGCTCCATCCATACTTCGGCCGTGATGCCGCCGTAAAGAACCTTGTCGAACGTGGACGCCGGTAACACCTGCACCGCAATGCGGTTACCGGGCTTGTGACGCACGGGTCCGGGGAATTGGGGCTTCGTACCGCTCGAAAGATCCAGCATGGACTGGCGAAATGTTTGGGCCATGCGAAGAAACGTTCCAATGCCACTGAAGATTTCTTCGCCACCGGCGGGACCGTTTGGATCAAGACCTTTTGCTGCACAAGCCGCGACGTTCCATTCTTCGCTAACGGCGTAGGTGTCTTTAATAATGCGTTCGAGAATGGTGGCACGCTGTCCAGGCGACGTCATGGCCCAGGCCATTGACTTTTCGCCCAGTTCGGCCACGAGTTGATTGAGCACGGGCTCGTTCACCGCAATGTGGTCTTGTGAACCCGAAGTTGGAGCACTCGCGCCCCGTTGCACAGTCGTCATAGCTGTACCCCCTCTTTCCTATGGGAGAATACAACCGTGACGACGAACGAAACACTGAGCGTGCCACCGGGTTGGTATCCCGATCCTTCCGGAGAAAAGCAGTGGCGGGTGTGGAACGGGAAAGAATGGTCCGACATCACTAGGGCCTACGTCCCTTTAACCGCAACACCTTTTCTATCGGTCGACCAGATTCGCGTTCTGTACGGGCTTCGCCGCTACGGGATTTTCAGTTTTTTTGCCGGTTCGGGCATGATTCTCGGTCTCGTGCACTATTGGCCCGGTTCACTTCATCCGGTGCCGTGGTGGTTTACAAATCTTTACGTGGCCCTTGGAGCGGCGCTACTCCTTCTCGGTTACGCGAGCTTTGCTCGAGCCGCGTTGCTGTTGGAAGAATCGACAACATATTCGGCGTATGTTCCCTTGGTGAACGTCGTGTTCGTTACGCTGCTCTGCCAGCACCGACTGCAGAATCCTTTTCTTCGTCGCGTGGTGATGTCTGAAGCGTCGCTCTTTGTTATCGCCGTGGCCGGAATTGGGATATCACCGTGGCTAATTGTTATTCCCGCGATGCTCTGTGCTCAGCACTTTTATTGGACGAATCTTCTTTTAGAACGCGCCGGCTGAGTGCGGAGTTGCACATAACGCAGTTCCAATAGGATTGCTCGAAGCGAGCGGTCAATGAGAGGCCGTACCTGAGGGAGGTTTTGCATGTCGTACGAAGAATGGGGTCCGTTGAAGGGGCTCATTGGCACGTGGGAGGGCGACCAGGGCATTGACGTTTCGTTCCACAACGACAAAGGCAAAATCGCAGAAACTCCTTTTCGAGAAAAGACCACTTTTAAGCCCTTTGGTCCCGTGGACAACGGTGACCAGTGTCTGTACGGTCTGGACTATCGCACGGCCGCGTGGCGCGAGGGTGAAGACAATCCCTTCCACACCGAAGTCGGTTACTGGATGTGGGACGCGAGTACGAAGCAGGTTATGCGATGCTTCATGATTCCTCGAGCCTCAACGCTGATTGCCGGCGCAACGGTAGAAGCCGATGCGACGAAGTTCACGCTCGAGAGCGAACTTGGCTCACCCACCTATGGCATTCTCTCCAACAAATTCTTGGACGAAATTGCGCGCTGTACGCGTTACGACGTCACAATCACTCTCGGCGATGACACCTTTAGTTACGACGAGACCTCGGTCATCGAGCACCGAAAAATTACGGACGTGATTTTGCACACTGATCGCAACACCCTGAAGCGCACGAGTTGGGAAGCCTAAAAAATGTACGACTGGTCCGAGGAACATCAAGCCATCACCGCCGTTATGCGGCGTTTCGTCGACGAGGAAATTCGTCCGCACATTGACGAATTGGAATTCGGCGACATGCCGCCATACGCCATTCTTCGAAAGATGTATGACGTCTTTGGACTAAAAGAAATGGCGCACGAGAACTTCAAACGTCAACTCGACAAGAAAATTAGTGGCGACGACACTCCTCGCACATCGCGTGGTTCAGACCCCGCCGCACAGTTGATCTCCACCATTGAGTTATGTCGCGTGAGCCCTGGACTACTTACCTCACTGGGCGTTTCGACGGGTCTCGCCGCGGGCACGATCAACAAGCTCGGTACGCCCGAGCAGATGGAACGCTGGGGACTTGATCTCATGACGCTCGACAAGGTGGGTTCGTGGGCCATCACCGAGCCTGACTCGGGTTCGGACGCTCTTGGTGGCATGCGCACGTCGGCGAAGCGCGACGGTGACGGTTACGTCTTGAACGGTCAAAAGACGTGGATTACGAATGGTCCCTACGCCGACACGATTGTGCTGTACGCGAAGCTCGACACCGGTGACGGTGAAGACATCCGAAACCGCAAGGTACTGACCTTCGTACTTGATAAGGGCATGGAAGGCCTCACCCAGTCAAAGCCCATGCGAAAGATGGGTCAACACGGTTCGCCTACTGGTGAGGTATTTCTGGCCGACGTGCACGTTGGAAAAGATCGCTTGCTCGGTGGCACTGAAGAACCCAAGGGCGGCGGTCGTCAAAGCGCCAAAGACAACTTTGTCTCCGAGCGTGCCGGCGTGGCCGCGATGTCACTTGGCGTCATCGAAGAGTGCGTCAAACTCTCCGTGGCGTACGCCAAGAGTCGCACACTGTGGGGAAAGCCCATCGGTGACTTCCAACTGATTCAGCTGAAGTTGGCGCAAATGGAAGTCGCACGAATCAACGTTCGCAACATGGTCTTCATGCACGTCGAGCGATCGCTCGACGGCGCAGTACCGACGTTCGCCGAAGCTTCGGCCATGAAGCTCTACGCCGCGCAGGCCGCGTGCCAGGTTGCTGACGACGCCATTCAGATATTCGGTGGCAACGGCTACGTGTCTGAATACCGCGTGGAACAACTCTCGCGTGACGCGCGCGTGCTTCGCATCTATGCCGGCACCGACGAAATGCAAGTTGTCGCGATCGCGAAAGACATGCTCCGCTCGTAGACACCGACTATTCATCGCTTTCTCTTAGGACGAAGGGACGCTGAGAAGGCTTGGGCTAAATTTTTATGGTGCCTACCCCTCCTCGTCCTCGGCGCGCCGGCCAGGACGAAGGATTCGTTGCGCAGCGTCACGAACTCGTGCGAGCGCAGTGGAATTTGAACTTTCTTCGAGGCGTCTACATTCGTTCTCAGCAAATGGATCTTGATCGAGCACGTGCGCTGGTGCACGAGGCCAAGCGTCAGGGTCCTCGTATTACGTGGCCATGGTGGCGCCGACTGCGATCACGTATTGCCTCGTACGTTCATCCACCCCAACCAACGCTGCCGGCGCCCGAGTTCTACGTCGACTGGCTCAGCCAACAACCGCACAGCGAACGACGAGAGGCGAATGGCACGTCAGAAAAAATATTGCTCGTCGTGGTTGGAGAAGACAACGACCAGACGCAACGTTCGATCCAAAGTCAAACCTTCTCGCCCGTCGCCACGCTCACATTTGCCAACTTCACTGACTTCGCCCGCGGTGCTGATGCCTCAATCACTGAGACCACGCCGAATTGGATCAGTGTCATTCGTTCGGGCGATGTTCTCTCGTCCAACGCTCTTAACGAATTGCTCGCCAGCACGACTGCGTCAACAGCCGGCATTATCTACGCCGACGAGGACCGTTGCGCCGGCGCTCTTCGAACAAGTCCACAGCTGCGATCCCCAAGTGTGGGGCCTCACACCATGTGGAGCTATAACGCGGTTGGCTATCCGCACCTTATTCATATCGACACGTGGCGAACTTTTGATGGTCTCGATGAACGTTTCGCGAGTGCCGCGATGTACGAGTTCTTCTTGCGTGCTTCGGCAAGCGACACTTCCTTTACGCACTGCAACCGAGTACTTCTAACTCGCGACGCGGCACAAGAATCGAAGGGGGAACCCGACGTCGACGACCAGATTCGCGCGCTCGAAAGTCACTGGCAGCAACTGGGAGTCGAGGGACGCGCGTTGCCCGGTACTGTCCCCGGACTCGTTGACTGGACCATTGAAACAAGCACACCACCGAGCGTGGACATTCTCATTCCGACGAGGGACCGACTCGACTTGTTGGCCGCGTGTCTTTCGAGCATCGAAGAAAAGACGGCCTATCCGAATTTTCACATCATCATTCTCGACAACGACTCTGTGGAAGAGACCACCGTGCAGTTTTTGCAAGAGACCAAGCACAGGGTGGTCGCGTGTCCTGGTCCATTTAATTACGCCGCCATTATCAATCGAGGCGTCGCTGCGGCAACGAGTGACGTAATTCTCACACTGAACAACGACACCCTGATAACGCAGCCGCATTGGTTGTCAGCCATGGTTGGAGCCCTCTCGCTCAACGATGTCGGTGTCGTCGGTAATAAACACGTGAGTCCGCAAGGTGGCGTGGTGCACGCCGGTGTCGTTGCGACACCAGACATTTTCAACGTCACCTACGAGTCGCGACCGGGCTTTGACGCTCGTTACGAACTCGCGAGCCGCGACGTTCTTGCGGTAACCGGAGCCTGCACGGCAATTCGGCGCGACCTTTGGACGGCACTCGGCGGGATGAACGAATCGCTCGAGGTTGAATGCAATGACATTGATCTATGTCTTCGCGTTCTTGAGATGGGCAAATACATTTTGTACTTGTCGAACGTTGAGATCATTCACGCCGAGAAAGCATCGCGAGGTCCGTCACTCGCGCTGGCTGACAATATCCGATTCTTTGAGATGTGGGATTTGTACAGCGGTGACGCCGACCCCTTCTTCTCACCGAATTACGACTTTGCGATGGGACGCGTCTCGTGTCGAATAACCGTGGCTCCCAGTGACGTCACTGGCTTTTTTCGTCACGAGCCGACTGAGGTACTGGGCCACAAAGAGTGACTGACTACGATATCCAACGAAGAAAGTTGTTGCGAACATGAGCCTCACGCAGAAAATTGTTGGAAGATTACGAGCCATCGCCAAGGTCTCACTCTTATTTCTTCGCTTTGCGACGCACCCGAGCGATTTCTTAACGCTCTATAACCGAGAGTCGCGCGTGGCCTCGTCGGCTCTCGACGTCGGCTTTGCAACAATTGAAGAAGAGCTTCGAGCCAGCGTGGCGTCACTGCAACGAGAAATTGAAGAACTGAAGAAGGCAACACGGACACCTTTGCAAGGTCCGAGTGAATGACAATTGATTCGCCATTGCGAATTAACTACTGGAGCCCGTGGAGTCCGGACGTTAGTGGCATTGCCACGTATTCGTCGCTTCTCTTGCCGGCACTGAACCAACGCGCCGACGTGCGACTAATTCACCCCGACGCCGAGACGGTCGCCGTTTCAAACGCCGTGAATGTTCGAAGCCCCAGTGAAGTGAACGCGGGCACGCTCGATGGTGACGCTGTCGACGTTTTCCACTTCGGTAATCACGTCACGTTTCACCACTGGATGTTGGCTCCTCTCATTCGTCGAGGTGGCATTGTCGTGCTGCACGAATGGTCACTCTTTGATTTCATGTATCCGTTACTGTCGCGCTCGAAAGAACTCTGGCAACGAGAACTGCGCTACAACCACGTTGACGTAGACAATCTTCACCGTCGACGCCAAGACCCTGGTTTCTTATTGCAGTTCCCGATGAATCGTCGGGTCATTGAATCGGCGTCGGTCATTGTTGTCCATACTGAGTGGCTTCGCGAAAAGGTGCTGCAACACTTCTCACACAAGGACGTTCGTGTTGTTCCGCTCGCGGGCGTGCCGCTTCCCTCGACGCCATTCAGCGAGGACTCGCCCATTGTCGTGCTCGGTGGCATTGGCCGTCACAAACAAGTTTCGACCGTGATCGCAGCTTTTTCTCAGGTAGCCAGGCAGATTCCCAATGCACGACTTTTGATTGTCGGGCGCGCGGACGATCCCGCCGAGATTCGAATGCTCAAAAAAGTCGTTCGAAGAGAGAGACTTTCCAAGCGAGTGGCCTGGGCCCTCAACGTGAATCGCGAGAAATATCTTGCACACTTGGCGAGCGCACGTTGCGTGGTTTCTCTTCGACCCGAGACCGCCGGCGAGATGAGCAACGTCTTGGTGGAGGCGTGGGGAGCCGGCAAGGTTGCCATCACGTCTGACCAACCACAGTTCCGTACCTTCGATGAGCGATATTGCCGACGGGTTTCTCTCGGCGACGAAGCCGAACGAGACCTCACAAAAGAATTGCTCGCGACCTACACTGACCCTGAACCCGTTCGAACCGGTGGACAACTCGCACGTCATCTCATTGACAACGAATACTCGTTGCCAGTTGTGAGTGAGCAGTACCTCAACATTGTTCGAGAGGTGCGGACCTCGCGAGGTGTCGACGTCACGAGCGGCGTCAACGTTTATGGATCGTGGGGTTCATCAACGGGACTGGCCGAAAAGTCACGGCGACTCGTTGAAGGGCTTCTCGAGGTTGACGTCCCGCTTTCGCTGCCGACAGATTTTCGTCTCGCGAACAATGATCCATCACTCGTGCCAACTTCATTTCTCACGGTCGAGCACCGTCCGCGTTACGCCATCAATGTGTTCACGGCGAACGTCAACGAATTCCACTTAATTGGAGCTGATATCACCGGATCCAATCGAGCACCACGCTGGAATATCGGACTATGGATTTATGAGTTTCCCCGCCTTGGTGCTCTCATGGCCAAACGCACCTCCCGGGTCCAAGAGATCTGGGCCGGTAGCCACTTTGCCGAAGCAACGTTTCGCGCATCTTTTGACGGACCAATAATGGTGATGCCCGACATTGTGACGCGGCGAAGTGCCACGCAATCAAAAGATCAAACCAAACAACAATTCAACCTTGACCCCACGTCAACAATCTTTTTTTATTCGTTCGACTTTGCGAGTGGTTGGTCACGCAAGAATCCTCTCGCCGTCATCGCGGCGTACCGCGAGGCTTTTGGAAACGCCAACGTCGAAAATCAATTGGTCTTAAAAGTGAGCCAGTTGCCAAGCGACTACCGCGACATTCTTGTAAACGAGCTTCGCGGACTCAATGCACGACTCATCGATGAACATATTTCCCAAGAGTCTTTTGGCAACTTGTTGAACGCCATTGACGTTTTCGTTTCACTGCATCGCTCTGAAGGTTTCGGTCTCGGAATGGCCGAATCCATGGCGCTCGGTAAAACGGTGATCGGTACCAGGTATTCGGGCAACCTTGATTTCATGAACGACGACAACTCACTCCTCGTGGACTACGAGTTGGTTCCTCTTCGTGCCAACGACGCCAAGGCGAATCCCGGTCTCGAGCGAATTGTTGATCTAGGTAGTCCGTGGGCGGAACCGAATGTAGACAGTGCGGTTCGAGCACTGCGGACAGCCGCGGACAAAGATATTCGAAACACACTCGGTCCTCGAGCAGAAAAAACCATTTCCGAACACTTCAGCAGCTCGGTCGTTAGCGCGAAAGCGAAGCTTCGACTACGCGAACTGGCGTTGGACTTAGCAACGCCTTAAGTGCTGGCGATTGCCTTTTCTATCTGAGCGTGATTCCAGAACAACAGCGTGCCCTGATCGCGCGAATGCGGATGTCCGAATGCACCAACGAGAAAAGGTTCAATCTCTTTGTATTGGGGACCGTTGGCGTAGCGAACGACAATCGTAGAAACATTATGAATTCGCGCGAAGGTTCGAAAGTCCAAGACGTGTTTGACGGTGAGCTTTGGAAAATTCGGCAGCGTCGTGATAGCAAGGCCAGGTATTTGACCAGTGTTCACGCCGTAAAGGGCACGAATCATTGCGGCCGAGACGTCGGAAGGATTGAGTGCCGTAATGCCGACGTTCACGCCTTGCTTGTTGCCAACAATGGCTTCACCACCGATGATCTTGTAGGGAAAGTTGGTGACGGCTTGGTCAAGTAACGCTGTCGTCGTGAGATTGATGGGATATGGGAACATTAAGGTGACCGAACCGGGTTTCATAACCTGACTGGCTTCTTTGCTTAAGAGCCACGGCTGCACGGCAGTGGGTTGCACATTCTCGGTCTTAAGAGGAACAATCGAAGCCAGCACTACCAAGCTGATCCCGAGCACCACGCTCGCGCGAAGAAGGGTTTGTCGTTGCGTGGAACCACCGGTACCTCGCCACCACGCAATGCCGCGGTCGAGACCGAAACCAACAAGCAGACCAATTAGTAGCCAGCAGAAGTAGAAGTATCGAAGTGGTTGCACGTTGTCGAAGTATTTAAGCGCCGCGATGATCTTGTACGGAGAAAAATACGACGTTGTTCTTCCGGCAACGTGAAGTCTGGTGCCAAGTGACACGCCAGCGATAATGATTGTCACGATGGCGCCAAAGCGCACTGCTCGCACTCGCCACCACCTGAGTGCAATGAACAAGAGCACCAACAGCAAGGGAATGCCGACGTAGCTTCCATTTTCAACGGTGCTGAACGACGATATGGTCTGCGCCACTCGGCCAAAGGGTGCCCACCACGTATTGGGGCCAGGAATGAAAAAAGACTGCAGGTCACTCGCGTAACCCTGAATCCACGGATGCGAAGCACCCTTCACGGAATCCTTGCCCATCATCTCGTAGAGAGGCAGGGCGAGAATGACCACGGCTGGAATAATCATCCACACAATTGACTTGGCCACGTAGCGAATCCGCTCGATGGAAACCTCGCGAGGAAAGAGAGCCGCAGCGACGACCAGACCAATCGCGGCAACAAAGAGGGTCATCAATGACCGCTCCGGAGAAATGAGAAAGTCCGCGGCAGTGAGAACACCAATGATGAGACCAGCCTGGCGCGGAGAACTCTTCTTCGTTACGAGTAAATACAAGTTGTACAAAATGAGAGGTGGCAGCGGTGCGAATACCAAGAAGAGGTGGCCATATCCTTGATTGAACTGTTCGATCGAAAACCCGTACAGCAAGCCCGCGACGAAACTTCCGGTACGTGAAATGCCCAAACGACGCGCCACCCACTGCAACGACACGGCAGAAAGAATCATGCCCAGTCGCATCAAAATCATGAACGTCGCCACCGGTCCAAAAATCACCGTGATTGGCGAGAACAAGATTGCGAGCCCCGGCATCGACGTGTTGTCCAACAAGTTGAGTCCGCGAGGATAATTCATCCAGTTCGAAATGAACGGATTGTGGCCGTGACCGAGGGCGTAGACGGGCCAGGCTAAGAACCAGACTTCTTGTGCTTCGTCACCACCGGGTCCGCCAACAATATGCGTGTTGCTGAAAATCTCGGGCCCGTAGAGCCACATCGTCAGAGCCAAAAAGACAACGAGGCTGAAGGCAATGTAGAGCCAGGAACTGCGGCTTCTTCTAAGAAAAGTGGGCAGAGTGAGGGACAAGTGGTTTCAATCCTCCGTTGCGAACACCCATGCTTAGCACAAGCAGTTTTGTTTGCTTGTTCTTGGTCCACGGCGAAAAGTTAAATTTCCTTTTGACCACAACGGCCGCATTCATTGCGAAAAGATCACCGTTCGATTGCCGACGAGAGCCACGCGGTCTTCGGCCACGAGTCGAACGGCGCGTGATAACACCGTTCGTTCAATGTCTCGACCGATCGCCACGAGGTCTTGCACCTGTCGGGCGTGCGACACGCGCACCACGTCTTGTTCAATAATGGGACCTTCGTCAAGATCGCGAGTTACGAAATGGGCAGTCGCTCCTATGAGCTTCACACCTCGCTCGTAGGCGCGGTGATACGGACGCGCTCCTTTGAATCCCGGCAGAAACGAGTGGTGGATGTTGATGATCTTTCCCGAAAGCTGTTGGCACACGTCGTCAGAAAGTATTTGCATGTAGCGCGCAAGAATCACCAAGTCGATATCTAACTCTTTAACGATTTCAAGCACTTTCTCTTCAGCGACTGATTTCGTCTCCTTCGTCACCGGTACGTAGTGATAAGGAACGCCGTACTGCTCGCAAAGTGAACGACAGTGCTCGTGATTTGAAATCACTGCGCAAATCTCGATTGGAATGTCACCGTGGGCGCGACGATAAAGAAGGTCCGCTAAGCAGTGATCAAAACTAGACACCATGACGACCGCGCGTCGCTGTACCTCTTCGTGACGAATACCAAGTGTCGGTGCAAACCCTGCCGTCTGTGCATCAATTGCTTGGCGAACGTTGCTGATGTCAGCAATCGGTGATTCAAAACGGGTTCGCATGCAGAACTGTCCCGTGACGGGATCAGAAAATTGATCGTTCTCCAAAATGTTGCCTTCGACATCGGCAATGCCCGTGGCCGTGGCTTTTACGATGCCCGGGCCGTCGGCACACTGCATGGTGAGCACGTAGGAGGGCATTACAAAGGCTACAACGAGGTACGAAGTTGACTCACTGCGCTCGTAATTCTTTGATGGTTTGTAGTTGCTCGTTGACCAACGTGACGATCCGTTCAATCTCTTTGTCCTGCGCTTCAAGGTGTGCCTGGATTTGAATGGACTCGTGCAAAATGGCGTCCGCGTCATTAAACGTCGCTTCAGCGCGCTTGTCCGAGGCCGCGCCGGCAATGTTCTGACCCACGATGATGATCGAGAGCAGTACCAACTGCAAGAACGTTTGGGCAATCCAGGAAATGATGCCTTCGCCGCCCGGTCGAAGTGCTGCCGGCAGGCCAATGAAGGCAAGAATGGCAAAAAGGTAGGCGCACCACATGGTGCCAACGCCAGTCGTGATCTTGACCGCCAGCCACGCGTTGAAGGTCGTGACGGGACCACCCTGGGGCAACTGGTCCACAACCTTGGTCGGACCTTCTTTTTTGCGTTGCGCAATACGGGGATGAATATGGTGAGTGAAGTCAACGGGCATAGAAAAATTGTCTCATGAAGTGCCCGGATCAGCGCTGATACCGAGAAATTCAAGGGGTGACCAAGGTCCCTAGACGACACATCAATTTGCGTTGTTAACTAATTGAATCTGCTCGTCAAACGACCAGCACTAGTCGTGACAACAAACGATGCACCACGAAGGAATCTCGAACTCCGAGGGAGACGAGGCGAGAGAATCTGTGATTTTCTGGTCCTTTAACCTTCAGGCTCCACAATCAAAGCCGCACGCGGAATTTCACGGAGTTGGCTAGCTGAAAAGCACCCCACCAGCCCTATCTCCTGCCCCCCCTCGAAGCAAGAGATGGGGCTGATGGCTATATAAACGGAGAATTACTTTCGAGAATGGTTCGTCCGTCTTACGAAAGATTGACCCGACGTCGAAGAGCAACGACGGCCCAGACGGCTTCAACGACCCCAAAGGGCCACGCGCCTGAAATGAATCCGTAGATGCTCGACGCCAAGCAGCCAACAACGAACAATGAGACGTATACGCGACCGCGCCGTTCGAGTGCGTACATCGACATCATGAACGTCAAGGCAACAACACCATACAAAGTGACCACGAAGCGACCTTAGTTGCGTGCTTGCTTTGCCTTCTTTTCAACGTGTTTCCTTTGTCGTCGAACACTGCGTGGCAGTATTTAGAGCATCGCGTACGAACTAAAGATTGACAGTCGCCCCAACGACACGGCTTGGCCCATGGCCACGTGGCCCGTTCCCTCAGACACGGTGCTGCGAGGTTCGTGGGTGGAACTTCGGCCCACCTCAGTGGCAGACGCGTTCGA
Organism: Acidimicrobiaceae bacterium; assembly: GCA_003138895.1. Taxonomy (GTDB): domain Bacteria; phylum Actinomycetota; class Acidimicrobiia; order Acidimicrobiales; family RAAP-2; genus RAAP-2. The sequence goes on along the minus strand of PLHJ01000003.1, from coordinate 81,211 downwards.
ACTCTTTGAAGCACTGGACTTTCCAGAAGTGTGGAACTACATCCCCGCGCGACGACCTAAGAGCCAGCATGACTGGGTGGCATTCATTGAAGCAACACTTGCCGAGCCCTCCTGGTTTCGTTGGACGGTTCGCTTGCAAAAAGATCTTGGTGACGTGCGCGCGGGCACCGTCATCGGCACAACGTCGTATCTTGATTCTTCCGCCAACGACGCCCGCACTGAAATTGGAGCGACGACGTACACGCCGTCGGTATGGGGATCGAAAGTGAATCCCGATACGAAGTTTCTTCTCTTGGACTACGCCTTTTCGATTCTCGGTATGGGCCGCGTGCAGTTAAAAACCGACGTGCGAAACACCCGCTCGCAGCGCGCCATTGACCGCCTCGGTGCGACCTACGAAGGCGTACTTCGCCGCTACCAGCGACGTGGCGACGATACGGTTCGCGACACCGTCATGTTTTCCATCACGGTCGAAGAATGGCCGTGTGTTAAAGAAGGACTCTTGTCACGGATTGCTAACGACTGAGACATAGTCGCACGTTGAAATCGAGAAATTTACTTGGCTTGCTGGGCTCGCCACTTGGCGTAGCGACCACGTCCGGCCAACATGTGCTCCGTCGACGCTTCGTCGTTCACATTTGCGACCAACGCTGAATTCGATAGTCCTAGCGCACCAATAACCATGACGATCAGTGACACCACTTCAAGCACCACGTAGCCGCCGCCACGAATTTTCTCGTCATAGAGGATGAAACCAATTCCCATCGAGACAAACGGATTGACCAATATCAACGTCGACTGCGACGCCGTGAACGGTCCTACTTGCAAAGCACTCTGCATTAAAAGAAATGAAGAGAGGCCCACGACCGCAAGTCCGTAGAGCTGCCACGAAGAAAACAGTGTGCCCCAACCAACCACCAGCGCGTTGGACACTGATTTCGTCAGCGCCGCCGTCAGCGCAAAGCCGGTCGAAGCGCCAGCTCCCAAAAAAAGTGCGCGCCACCACGGCGGCCCCCGTCTTCCCATGGCGACAAAGACAGCTACAACAATTGCTACGACGACGACAACGCCAAACCACTCTTTGCCGCTCGGGGGTGTCGGTCCATCCGTCGGCGACGCTGCGAGGAGAAAAACAGCGAGGCCCACTGACGTCAACACCGCGGCAAAAGCATCACGAGACGTCATCGGTGCTGAAAACCAAAACCGAAGAATCAAGACAATCATCACGAGTTCACTCACGAGGATTGGCTGCACCAAGTTCAGCGTGCCTTTATGAAGCGCCGACGCCTGCGCAACGAAACCAAGGATCATGACAAAAAATCCAAATATCCACACCCGGCGTTGCACCATATGACGAATCATGGAAACCGATGGCCCATTGCCCGCCGGAGCGTCCTCGACACCAAGTCGTTGACAAATGGTGGCTACCGCATTCGCGAACGACGCTCCAACGGCGAGAAGAAAGACCACATTTGAAGCCTAGGGTTCGGCGAAGTCCCAATTGAAGAAGGCATTCATTCCTGCAGTCCTGCGGCGAGACTCGACCGAAGAAATCCCCTAACAAGACCCACGGCGCCGAATCACCTCCCCCAGTAACGAACCCGAAACAACCACGTGCTGAAATGGTGGTGTTAACTCACTTTTTATCGATATCGATCCATCCAAGGCGTGGGATGAGGTCTTCTCTGCGCCCGGTGTGCCACGTCCCGTTTACAAAGAAATAGTTGACATCCTTGTCAACTTCAACGCCGTCGACCTACGTTCACGTTTTGATCAACTGGGTCGCACCTTTGCGGAGCGAGGTGTGACCTTCGCGCTTGGTGGCGAAGAGCGGCCGTTTCCTTTAGACCTCATTCCTCGCATCATCACTGCAGTTGAGTGGGGAGAGTTAGCTGCCGGTATCCGCCAGCGCGTTTTGGCACTGGAAGCATTTCTCGACGATGTCTATAGCCACGGCAAATGTTTGGATGATCACATCGTTCCGCGATCGCTTGTGACGTCGAGTCCGCACTTTCGACGTGAAGCAATGGGCATTGACTCAGATAACGCGTCGCGCATCACGGTATCGGGCATTGACATCATTCGTGACGAGGAGGGAAAGTTCCGAGTCCTCGAAGACAATGTACGAATCCCTTCGGGCGTTTCTTACGTCATTGAAAATCGCCGAGCCATGACCCAGAGTTTTGGAACGCTGTTTTCTCATCACCGCGTTCATCCGGTCGACGAATACCCGGCACGCTTACTCGCGGCTCTCCGACGTTCCGCACCCGAAGGCGTGCGCGATCCCACGATCGTCGTTCTCACGCCGGGCGTTCACAACTCGGCGTATTTCGAACACGTGCTGCTTGCTCGATTGATGGGCGTAGAACTCGTGGAAGGAAGTGATCTCTTAGTCCTTGGCAACAACGTGTTGATGCGAACCACGCACGGTGAGCGACCGGTCCACGTTATCTATCGCCGCGTCGATGACGAATGGCTTGATCCTTTGCACTTTCGACCCGATTCCATCTTGGGCGTGGCCGGTCTCGTGAACGCTGCGAGGGCCAAGACTGTCACCATCGCTAACGCGATAGGCAACGGCGTGGCCGACGACAAATTGCTCTACACCTACGTGCCTGATCTCATTCGTTATTACCTCAACGAAGAACCCCTACTGCACAACGTCGAGTCGTTTCGTCTCGAAGATCCTGATTCATTGCACGAAGTGATCGAACATCTTGAAAAGTACGTCGTGAAACCCGTCGACGGTTCAGGAGGGAAAGGCATCGTGATTGGCCCCCAAGCCGACGAAGCCACGCTCACGGCGATGCGAAAGACGCTGCTGCACGATCCTCGAGGTTTCATTGCGCAACGAACCGTCGCTCTTTCGACGGTGCCGACCTTTGTCAATAACCACTTAGCGCCGCGACACGTTGACCTTCGACCTTTCGCCATCAACGACGGGAAGGACGTATGGGTGTTACCAGGTGGTCTCACGCGCGTCGCTCTTCCCGAAGGCGCGCTCGTCGTGAACTCGAGCCAAGGCGGAGGATCCAAGGACACCTGGGTGCTCGCTGACGAAAGTGAAATCGCTCGCGAAGCTGAAGTGATGCGAACCAACGCCGCTCGCCTGTTGTCACCACCGGTGAACGGTGCCTTTCGCCAGTACGGACCTGATCCTGATTCGAGTGGGGACCAATGAGTCGCGGCATGCTTTCACGCCTTGCCGAGGCGCTCTACTGGATTGGGCGTTACGTCGAACGCGCTGACGACACGGCCCGCATTGTCGACGCCTACATTCACCGGATCGCCGAAGATCCCTTTGGCGACCCCGACGCCGCTTGTCGTTCGCTCTTTGCCATTTTGGGAACGAAGATTGACCCCGACACCCCCGTCAGCCGAGAAAACGTGCTCAGCGAACTCGTCTACGACCAAACCAATCCCAGCGCGATTACTGGAGCCTTGTTAGCCGCCCACGAAAATGCGAGACGCGCTCGCGAGGTCATTTCTTCAGAAATGTGGGTGTGCCTTAACTCAACGCGAAACGACCTCGGTGCCCAACGAAGCGAAGCTACGCGCGTGGGTTCTGCCAGTTACATGAAATTCATTCGCGAACGCTCCGCGCTCTTTGCGGGACTCACCGACGCCACCATCAGCCACGACGAAGCCTGGCAGTACCTCATTCTCGGGCGAAGTCTCGAACGAATTGACATGACCGCACGACTGCTGGAGAGTCGTTTACTCGCCGCCGAACACTCACCTGACTGGCTGACGCTTCTTCGAGCCGCCGGAGCCATGGAGTCATATCTTCGAGCGTCTTCTAGCGGATCGGACCCCGCCGCCATCGTGACCTTTCTCTTGCTCGATCGCACCTTTCCGCGTTCGGCCTTTCATTCGCTGAACGTGGCCGATCGTTGTTTGGAAGAGTTAACGGTGGCCGGCAGCCGCAGCGACACCGTGAATCAGGCGAGACGGACCATTGGTTTTGCTCGCACGCGGCTCGAGTATTCGGATCCGCGCTCGGTACTTAGCGAGTTGCAGGATCTGTTGGACTTCCTGGAACAAACCTGCGCCACTGCTAACAATGAAATCACGGCCCACTATTTTCGCCAGGTTGTGGCCGTCCCGTGGGAATCGGAGCAGGGTACGTGAGCTTGCCTACCGACAGCGCCCGTCTAGAAATCGTGCACGTAACTGGTTTCAATTACGAAGGCTTCGCCGACTCTTCGTACAACGAGGTTCGCATGTCGCCAATTACCCTGGCGCGCCAGAACGTTCTCGACGCTTCCATTCACGTTCGCCCAAACGCCGTGCAGTCCACCTACCGCGACTACTTCGGCACAATTGTCACGACCTTCGACTTGCACGAACCACACACGCGACTCGAAGTCACGGCCAAAGCAACCGTCACGACCGTCCTCGAACCAGTGAATGGCGAATCCGTACCGCTCAGCTCGCTGCAATTGCCACTAGCCATTGACAAATTTACGGAATACCTTGTCGCTACTCCTCGCACCACCATGAGCAACGCAGTTCTAGAAGACCTTCGAACACTCGTGCCCAAAACTGATGACGTCGCCGAGATTGTAAGCGTCGTCCAAGCCTGGGTGCGCGAGCGCGTCTCTTACGTGCGCGGCTCGACGCACGTCTCGTCAACCGCACAGGAAGTTTGGGAACAGCGAGAGGGCGTCTGTCAGGACATGACCCACGTGACAATTTCGCTACTTCGCTCCCTCGGAATTCCTGCTCGTTACGTGTCGGGCTATCTCCATTCAAATTTCGAGGCGGGGCTCGGAGAAACAGTTGTCGGCGAAAGTCACGCGTGGGTTGAGTTCTTTTGTGGATCGTGGGTAGGTATTGACCCCACGAACGGCAGTGACATTGGACTGCACCACGTCACCGTGGCCAAGGGCAGAGAATATGGTGACGTTCCGCCCTTAAAGGGCATTTATCACGGTGGACCGTCAAGCGCACTGGGCGTCGTTGTTGAAATAACGCGCACGGCGTAACGAGCAATCGAATTTGTTAAGCATGCACCCGCAGTACGGTACGTTTTAGCGCGAACAACGAGCCAAGTGAGGACCCATGGCGTCATTTCCCTACGCAAGTGACTACGAGATTCATCGAGGTCTCCCCGAAAAAGGAACACCTCGTTCAACGTTGCTCGCCCAGTTGCATGACATGGCCAAACGCGAGGATCCCAGTTGGGAAACGGGCAAGTGTTCGGGCACCATGTACTGCGGCGACCACGATCACTACGACTTTTTAAACGAAGCCTTCAGTCTCTTTTCTCACGTCAACGCGTTGCAACGTGACATGTGTCCCAGCGCCACGAAATTCGAAGCCGAGATTATTGCCATGACTCTCGACATCCTGGGGGCAAAGAACATTACTGACGCCGAACCGGTGGGCCTCTTAACGACCGGGGGCACGGGTTCCATTGCGCACGCGATGCTTGCGTATCGCGAGTACTACGCGAACGAACGAACTCGCCCGAACGTCATCAAACCCGAAACGGCGCATCCGGCTTTTTCCAAGGCTTGCCACCTCTTTGGTATCGAACTTCGAGAAGCCCCGATTGATCCCGTGACAACGCAAGTTGACCTCGACTGGGTCCGATCGCACATTGACGCCAATACCGTCGCACTTATTGGATCGGCGTGTAATTACGGCTACGGCACGGTTGATCCAATCATGGAACTTGGCGAATTGGCACTCGAACGCAACGTGGGACTGCACGTCGATGGTTGTCTCGGGGGCTTCATCTTGCCCTTTGGTCGAGAACTCGGCTACGACATTCCGGCGTTTGACTTTGCTATTCCAGGGGTCACGTCGATTTCCGCCGATACGCATAAGTACGGTTACGCCTTGAAGGGCACGAGCGTCTTGTCGTTTCGTGACAAGAGTCTTCGAAACAGTCAGTATTTTTATCAAACCGACTGGACCGGTGGAAAATACTGCTCGCCCGGTATGGACGGATCGCGCTCGGGCGGACTGCTCGCGGCGACGTGGGCTTCAATGGTGCAACTCGGTCGAGAGGGGTACATGAAATACGCAAAGGAAATATTTTCGACATCCGCGAGCATGCAAGCAGCCGTGCGCTCGCATCCGGAACTACGGATCTTGGGTAACCCCAGCTTCCTATTTTCCTTTACGTCGGACGACTTTGACGTGTACCACGTGAATGACTTTCTTCGCCAACGTGGTTGGCGTCTCAACGGTCAGCAGTATCCGAACGCGCTGCACATGGCCGTGACGCGACCACAGACTCAGCCGGGCGTCGTCGAAGCGTGGGAAGTCGACCTCGCCGATGCCGTGGCCTACGCAATCGAACATGCGCCTAGTGCCCCTGCTTCGGGTGCCATCTATGGCGGGGTGGCCGGCGGCATGACCAACGAAGCCGACGAATTCATTCGAGCCGTCATGGCCGACATGATGGACACGCAGTCCGCTCTTCCTCCCCTCTAATGGAGACTGACTCTCGCGCGTGCTTGTGCGTGGACCTCGGGACGGGTGGCCCCAAAATTGGCGTCGTATCTCTAACGGGTCACGTGCTTGCCAAAGAGTTCCACAACGTGCGAACCAACTACGGACCACGCGGCGAAGCCACGCAAGACCCCGGCGAATGGTGGCGAATCATTAAAGAAGCGAGCCAGCGACTTCTCAGCAATAGCACTGTTCGAGCGAGTGACATAGTCGCGGTTGCCATCACCGGCCAGTGGTCGTCAACCGTTCCGGTGGACGCGAATGGCGCACCGACCGGGCTGTGCATCATGTGGATGGACTCGCGCGGTGCCAAGTACTCGAGAAGATTCATTGGCGGCCCCGCCCAGGGTTACCGTCCACTTCGCGTATTGAAGTGGATTCAGCACACCGGCGGTGCACCTTCGCTCTCTGGCGCCGACCCCATTGGCCATTTTCTCTACTTGCAAAGCCAAGAGCCCGCACTTGTGGAGCGCACCAGATGGTTTCTTGAGCCCGTGGACTTTCTCACGATGCAATTCACGGGCACGGCAAACGCATCACACGCATCCATGCAAGGAGCCTGGCTCACCGACACTCGTCACCTTTCTACCTACTCGTACGATAAGTCGCTCGTTCGGTTGCTCGGCATTGACGAAGAAAAGTTGGCGCCTCTTCGACCCATTGGCTCCATTCTTGGGGTCGTACAACCATCGGTCGCTCGCGAACTGGGCCTCAACGCGGATGTTGCCGTCATCACGGGCCTACCCGATCTCCAAGCAGCGGCGCTGGGCGCCGGAACCACCTCGATGTATCAAACGCATCTAGCGCTCTCGACCACGTCGTGGATCAGTTGTCCCGTCCCAAAAAAGAAAACCGACATTGCTCATTCAGTCGCCACAGTGCCGGGACTCACCAACGACAGTTACCTACTTGTCAACAATCAAGAAACGGGCGCGAAGGCACTCGACTGGGTCAGAACCGTGTTGCTGGGCAGCGAAGCACTTTCCTACGACGACCTGTGCGCCATGGCTGAAAAGTCGCCGGCCGGATCGAACGGCGTTGTCTTTACACCGTGGTTGGCGGGCGAGCGTTCGCCCATTGACATGCACAGTGCTCGGGCTGGCTTTTCCAATCTCCAACTCGCGACTTCGGCCAATGATCTGGTGCGCTCCGTTCTCGAAGGCGTGGCCTACAACAGTCGTTGGCTGTTGCACTACGTCGAGCGTTTCACCAAGCAACCGTTGGAGCCCATTCGACTGGTGGGTGGCGGAGCGCAGTCACCACTGTGGTGCCAGATCTACGCCGACGTGCTGAACCGAACGATCGAACAGGTGCCAGACCCGATGTATGCCCAACTACGCGGTATGGCTGTGCTCGCCGGTGTCGCCCTTGGTGAACGCACCTTGGGCGAAATCAACCATGTACTTCCCGCGGCGCGACGTTTTGATCCAAACCCTGCCGTCACCGACCGTTATGACCAGCTCGCCGCGCAGGTGCCAACGATATTTAAGAACTCAAGACAGCACTGGCGTTCACTTCGCAGTTGGTAGAAGTGAAAAATGCGGTTCTAGAGGCTCAGCTGGTCGGCTTCGGCTTCTTCTACCGTTAACTCGGCGGCTGGGTCTGCCTCTAAGCGGGCAGCAGCAATGGGCAGCCCACTTCGCACTGATTGGCCGTAGGTACCGTCGTCAATGCGTAGAAGGGCTGCTTCAACTTGGTTAAGGCGGCGGCGAAGCGTTGCTTCAATGGCACTGTCGTAGCCTTCACCAACGAGCGACTCGGCCGAGTCATCATGGTCGCCTTGTTCGTTGGCTCCTTCTCGGTCCTCAAGGGACGCAACGTCAAGGTTGCCAATGAGTTTCAAGATGCCCAGACGTTCGGTGTCCAAGAGTTCTCTGGCTTCGTTCAAATCCATTAGGTTCCCCCGACTCGTAACACTCTTCTCAGTGTAAGCACGCCAGACACGCCGGTTGGTGGGCCAACTACGTCCAAAGGTCCGTGCTCTCTTTCTCGCGCTCAGTCTCTTGCCCCCACCAGCACCTATTCGTATGCCGCGGCATTCAACGTTAAAGTGCACGTTGAGACGCGGAAAGGCTCAATATGTTGATTGTCACGATGAATGATTTGCCGGGTTACAAAATTACCCGAGTGCTTGGTGAAGTAAATGGTTTGACGGTTCGCACGAGAAACGTTGGCGCCCAAATTGGTGCGTCGTTTAAAGCGCTGGGCGGCGGCGAACTAAAGGGCCTCACGAAGCAGTTGACCGAAGCTCGCCAAGAGGCGCTCGATCGCTTGACGGAAGCTGCCCAGGCCATGGGCGCCACCGCTGTCCTGGCCGTTCGCTATGACTCCAATGAATTAGCGGGCACGTTCCAGGAGATTCTCGCGTACGGTACCGCCGTGATCGCCGAGCCAATTTCCTAACAGCGTTTATCGGCGCCGTTGGCCGACATGTCCACGATTACTCGTCGCTGGCGAGTGGAAAATAGAACTTCTGCAGTTGGCGAAGGGCCGAAAGCACGTTCCAGAGCGCTTGGGGAGCAACGCCGCTCAGCGAGACGCGTGCTTCTAAAGGAGCCTTACTCGGACTCGTTTTAAGATTTTTTTTTTTACTGTTCACTTTTTCTTCGTCTTCTTCGTCACCGTCTTCTTCCTCCAACGGCTCACTTCCAAACAAATCGGGGCGTGACGTCATGGCGTCTTCCACTTCGTCAAAGTGTTCGACACGAAATTGATCAAACAGCGTGCGCCAGCGTTCTGCGCCTTCGAGAGACTCAAACGCTGCGTGGATCCGAGCGGGCGTCATCAGTCGCTCAAGGCCGGGAACTTCACTCGCCAAAAACTCGAGTCGCAAGTAATCGAGGAAAGAAATGGCAGGAACGTGCAAATCAATCTCTTCAAATTCAGGCAAGTGTTCACGAAGATGCTCGTCCTTCAAAAACGAGGTCGTGAGCAGTAATGAAAGCACCTGCTCTTCGGGATTCTCCGAAAGCGCGACCAGACTTTTTCCAACGGCGGCCGTGTCGCGCGTGCCGCCGCCGTACGCGTCATTCACAATATCGCCAATGCTCGCAATGATGCGCGAAAGTAGCAGTGCCACGGGGCGAGCGTTTTCAATCTGTTCATCGTCCAACGACGCCACGAGTTCAGCAAACGGTTGCGTCATTGCTGAGCGCATGGCGCGAAGCGCCGTCTCGTGCACTTCTGATGGCGAAACATCGTCTTCGGCGAACAGCGAGATACTCGATGCACTTAGTGTTGAAAAGTCGCCCCGCATCAAATCAACGAGCAAGCCAGCAAACTCAACGTAGAGATCAGTTCCTTTACCCAGTCGCTTTCGTACCGAGGCCATCGAAGGCGTAGCGTTTGGTTTTTGGAAAAAAACTTCGTCGAGAATATCTCGCTCGCCGAGCTCTTCTTCGACTGGAACATCAGTGGTCGTTGGATTGTGAATTTCACCGAGTCGTACGTCCCAGCGCGTCGCGATCTTGACGAGGTATTCGCGAACCAGTTCGGGTTCAACCTCCGAGCCTTCCCACCAGAGTCGCCATCCCAGTTCGTCCAGTTTCTTGGTCGTCGCTTTTAAGCGAGCAATGCGCAGCATGCGCTCGGCGGTTCCGGGTGGATTAAGTGCACCAATGAACCTTCGAAGTCCAGAAATATGGAAATTTTGACCGATGAGCCGGCGCTGGTGAAGGCGCATGAGTTGATCGCGCGTGAGTTCAAAACCAGCAAACTTTACGTAATCGAGGACGTCTTCGGTGCTCTCGCGAAGTCCCCACACTGCTCGTTTGCTCACGTTAAGACCCTAGTTTTGTCACCTTCCATAACTCGGGATTACACGGGTTGCGATTCACCTCGCCAAGAGATTGAACAAAGATCAAAGAAAAAAGGCCACCGTGCCAACTACGAGAGTTGACACGGTGGCCCGTTGCGCAAAAACTACGGCCGTGTTGGAGGATTGCCGAGTTGGGTTAGCGCGGCCTGGCGAACAGCCGTTGCCTGCACAATGGCAAGCTGCAGCGCCGCTCTAGCTGCACTGCGTTCCGCCGTCGTCGTGGCCACAGAGAGGGCAGCAGCACACACGGATTTTGCGGATTGCACAGCGCTCTTGTAGGCGTCCGCAATAGACACGCGCGCTTCGAAGTACGCGCGAAGAGCAATGCGGTACGTCTTAAGGGAACTATTGATAGTCGTGGTCGTCGTGCCACTTTTGGCGGCTCCGTAAGAAACGGCCGGAATGGACGCGGCAATCGTCATCGCGAGGACCAACGCACTTACTGATCGAAGCAACCTGTTTTTCATGATGTTCCCCTTAAACGACAATTACAACGTACCGACGAAAATTGTGAGGAAGTTGTGAATCATTTAGTTTTGTTTTAGAACCGATGCCTCTTGCTGTAAAGCCCTTATTTTGTCGGGAAAAGACCGATACGATTCGTAGAAAGGAGCGTGCGAATGTCTCGAATTCTGGTCGTCGACGACGAGAAAGATGTGTGTGATCTCCTGAGCAGTGCTCTGCGCATCGCTGGCTACGACACCGACGTCGCCTCCAACGGCGAAGAAGCCCTTCGACTGTGGCGCAGTCGTGACATTGATTTATGCATTGTCGATATCAACATGCCCGTCATGGACGGTTTTGTTTTTCTCGAAACCATTCGCGACCAGGACTCAACAACACCGGTACTAATGCTTTCTGCTCGTGACGACGAAAGCGATATCGCGAGGGGTCTTCGCTCGGGCGCCGATGACTACGTGCGAAAGCCTTTTAGTCTCGAAGAACTCATTTTGCGCGTCGGCGCCATTCTTCGCCGTACCGATGGAAAAGAAAGTGACGACCACCACTATGTGTGTGGCCCACTCGTTATGAACCTTGATCGGCACGAAGTGTTTTATGGTGACGATTTCATCGATCTCTCCGCGACCGAATACCGACTGCTCGAAACTTTGATGGCTCGAAAGAATCGCATGCTGACCCGCGAACAATTACTCAGCGAGGTGTGGGGCATCGACTTTGAAAGCGAGACATCCGTCCTTGATACCTATGTCTCATACTTGCGCAAAAAAATTAATCATGAAGGTTTTGCCCCGATCACGACCATCCGAGGAGTTGGCTTCAAGCTTGTTGAAGCAAAGTCTTCCTCGTGAGTCTCGCTAACCGCCTCACCGCGGTACTTCTCGCCATGACCCTGATTGTGGCCTTAGGCGTTGGCTGGTACGCCGTGCACCTGAGCAACAATTCTCAGTACGCGACGCTCGACAGTTCCATCAATGCCGTCATTGACAGTGGCGAGGGTCATCCGCTTTCCGCTTTGAGTGATGCTCTTTACGTAGTGCAGCAAAACAACTCCGATCTCACGCTCGACGTCATTGACCAAACAGATAGCACGACCCAGGTGAACTCGGGAAAGGTTCCTTTGACCATCGCTCCAACGTTGGCCAACGTTCGAAGTTCCCTTCGCTCAGTCACCAGCGCTTCCAATCTTCCGGGATTCGTGTTTCGATCCATCAATATTGGCGGCGGCTCATATCTGCTTGTCGCAGCCTCCACGTCGAGCATCGCGGCAGCCAATCGCTCCCTCGAATTGCGCGTTGCTCTCGTTGCTCTCGTTGCCGCACTGGTAATGGCTCTCGTCGCCCGATTCGTCGTTCGCCCCGACGTGCAATCGATTGACCGATTGATTCACTACGCCTCAGCGATTGCCCGCGACGAGGATATTGCACTACCACGTTCGTCGGGAAGTTCTGTCGTGAAAGAACTTCGAACATCACTTGACCATATGGTGGAATCACTGCGTTCTGCCATAAAAGTTGAAAAAGATTCGACCGACGCCATGCAACGATTCGTCGGCGATGCGTCTCACGAACTTCGAACACCCCTGACGGTCATTCAGGGATACAGTGAACTTCTCACGACGTCGGGTGTCAGTGATGACGAGAAGCGTGACGCTGCCCAACGCATAAAACTTCAAGTTGTTCGCATTGACGCACTCGTGAGCGATCTACTTTTCCTGGCGGAAGTTCGCGACGCACCTCTGCGCGACAAGGGTGACTGCAATCTCAGCGAATTTCTCGCAGCCAAAGTCCGAGATTTTGAAACCGACAACCCCGATCGCGAAGTCCGAAGCGACATTGAACCTGGCATGGTCGTCACGGGAAACCGCGAGTATTTCGAGCGCTTGATAAGTAACGCGTTGACCAACATCAAGAAATATACGCCTAATGGGACGGACGTTTCAATAAGTTTGCGAAAGCTTGGTGCAAGCATTGTGATGAAAGTTGACGATGCGGGGTCTGGTCTTCCCCCACACGCGTATGGACTCGCGCCGAAGCGATTCGAGCGTTTCGAAGAATCTCGATCCCGTATTTCGGGCGGTTCGGGTCTGGGCATGAGCATCATGTACGACGTGGCCCAGGCGCTGAACGGCCGGATGACGACCTCAAGGAGTGATCTCGGTGGACTGGCGCTTACCTTCACCTTTGATACGGGTGAAAAGAAATAGACGGTTCAAACCGTACAAGTCAGTAAGTGCGCCCGGAGGGATTCGAACCCCCAACCTTCTGATCCGTAGTCAGATGCTCTAATCCGTTGAGCTACGAGCGCTGGTTCTGTTCTACGACAGAAAATAATCTTACCCGACAAGTCGTCGTGCACCAACTTGGCCTTCGTGTATCCCTAAAGGAATCTTGGCCTACGCTCAACTTCGTGGCCTACGACTTCTTTGACGAACTTCCCGCACTGCTCGACAGCGCCAACGACAACATGGTGGACATCCGTCATGATCTTCACCAACACCCTGAAACCTCTTGGGAAGAAGTTCGAACGACCAATCTGATTCGCGAACGACTCGCGGCACTCGATTGGGTGGAGGCGTTCTGTCCCACTCCCACGGGAGCCGTCGCGACGTTAGACACCGGCAAACCCGGAAAGACCGTGCTTATTCGCGCCGACATCGATGGCCTACCCGTGACCGAAGAACGCGATTTCTCCTACGCGTCAAAGACCGAAGGTGCAATGCACGCGTGCGGGCACGATATTCATACGGCCGCCCTCTTAGGCATTGCGGAGCTTCTGGGTTCGCGTCGCGACGATCTCGTAGGAAAATTCGTCGTCCTCTTTCAGCCCGCCGAAGAAGGTCTGGGCGGCGCCAAGGCCATGATCGATGGCGGTGTCTTGGAGCAAAACCACGTGGACGCAGCGATTGGTATCCACGTCACGTCTCTTGCCCCCGTAGGTTTTGTCGCGACGCGACCCGGAGCAATTATGAGCGAAGCGACGGGGTTCACGGTGCAATTTCGAGGAAAGGGTGGCCACGGGGCCATGGCCTCGGCGGATGGCAATGTCGTGCTTGCCATATCGCACCTCGCACCACTCGTCGGCGGTGCCGTCGAAGGACTTAGTTACGAAGGAACCAACTGCGCCTGCTCGGCGGGTGTCCTTCAGGCTGGAACAGCCAAGAATGTCGTACCGCGCACGGCCATACTTCGAGGCACTCTTCGCACCTTTGACGCTGATCAAAAACGCCAAGCGTGGCGACGTCTCGAAGCATTGGTAGACGAAACGAGCCGCGCTTTTGGTGTCACCTGCGAGTTACAAGAAGACGGCAGCACACCCGTCGTGAACAACGATCCCCGCATCACCGAGCTCGTCGAAGCATCCGCCAAGCGCTTCGTGGGTGAAGCAAATTACATGCGGATTCCTCCGGCGAGCCCCAGTGACGACATGTCAGAATTTTTGGAACGCGTACCGGGTTGTTATCTGTTCGTTGGTGGCGCGCTCGCCGACGGATCAAGCGGCATGCACCACAGTCCCGACTTCGCGGTCGATGATGGCGCGCTGCGCGTGGCGGCTGGTCTCTTAGCCAGCGCGGCCGTCGACCTCGCCAAGGGCTAAACGTAACTTAAAAAAGACGGACACCGGCGCGGAGGGCTACTTCGTTTCCCTCGATGCGTACTTTGTTGCTTAATGAGCCAAACCAACGTGGCGAAAGCCGGCGCGCGTTGCCGCCAGCCAGGTGAATGAGATCGACGCCGTATTGCTTTTGCAACGCCTCTACGGCACTTACGACGTTGTCCACCCACAGCGTCTCGTCGCCTCTTCGTCCGAGTTCACCAAGGGTGCTATCAAACGATCCCCTTCCCTCGAAGTCCAGTTCACCAATATCAGGAGTGTCACTGAGCTCACCGTCAACGCTGAGCGAGAATCCGAAACCGGTGCCGAGGGTGATTACCATTTCTCGGCCCTCGCCGCGCATACAGCCAAGTAACGCCAACGTGGCATCGTTTACGACACGCACGTCACGCTTCGTAGACGCCACGAACACACTCTGTGCTTCAAAACCCTGCCACTGCTCGATCAATGCCGTCGACGATGGCGTCCCGGGACCCGCCGGTCTCGTGAGGTTCGCGCCGTCGAGCACCACGCCGTCACGCACTTCGCAGGGCAGTCCAATCGCGACGCGAGGTGCGTCACTAAACAAAATGCGCGGAACGATGGTCTCGAGCAACGTCTCGGGTGTACAGGGATACGGTGTCGACCTTCGATTGATTGGTGAAAGTGGCAGTCCCTGATCGTCGCTGAGTCGTGACTTTATTGAAGTGGCGCCAACGTCAACCACGTAGCGCGCGCTCCTCACGGTTCAATGACCAACGAAAGCTCTTCCAAGCCTCGAAGAACAATGTTCGGACGGTACTTCACGGGTCCCACGACTTCGAACGACGACGAGGATTGCAGCACTTCTTCCAAAACCACCTGCGACTCGAGCCGAGCGAGCGGCGCTCCCAAACAGTGGTGGAGTCCAAACCCGAAGCCCAGTTGCGGGTTGGGCTCTCTCGAGAGTGTCAATGTCGTGGGCGCTTCAAACACGGCGGGATCTCGATTGGCCGCTCCAATGAGAGCCAAGACGAACGAACCTTCTTCAATCATTTGTCCACCAAAGTTCATGTCCGAAAGAAGCGACCGACCGGTGATTTGCACGGGCGAAACAAAACGCAAGAGCTCATCCACGCAGTGTCGATCAATCGTCCCCGTTTTACGAAGCGACTCTTGGGCGTCGCGGTCTCGACTGAGGGCGAGAAATGATCCCGAGATCAGATTCATTGTCGTTTCGTGTCCCGCGACGAGTAGTAACACGGCCGTGGAGAGCAACTCACCTTCGGACAATTGATCGCCACCGTCACGAGCCGCTACAAGCGCCGACAACAAGTCGTCGCCTGGTGCAGCTCGACGCTTCGCGAAAAGGTCGTGGAAATAAGCACCGAAGTGCAAGATGGCGTTGTCCCGCTCGACTCGGTCTTCTTCGGACAAGAGAAATTCCGGATCAAGTCCTCTCGCGAGTAATGCCGATTGACGCTGAAAAGTCTCTTGGTCCTCTTGAGGAATGTTCAATAATTCGCAGATGACCGCGACCGGCAGCGCCCACGCGAGGTCTTGCACGACGTCAAACGGTTCGCCGTTGATTTTTCCTTCGAGCAATGATTTGGTGGTCGAGCGAACAAAGGGTTCGAGTTCCGCGACACGTTTGGGCGTAAACGCACGCTGCACGAGACCGCGCAGGCGCGCGTGGTCGGGTGGATCACGAAAAAGAAACGGCCGTGTGTCGTCGCCGGTTTCACGAATGAGGGCGCGCTGTTCGTCACGTCGTGACGAAGAAAAGTCATGTGGCTGCTTGTCGGGGTGCACGTGCATTGAATCCGACGAGGCAGAAGGTGAGCGCAGCAATCCCAGTACGTCGTCGTGCCGCGATAACACCCAGTAGTTGTCGGGCGTCTTGTGAACTGGCGCCTTCTCTCTTATCTCGTCAAAGAGCGGCCCCGGCTCGAGCGACCACTGGGGATCGGCGGGATTGTAGAAGACCATAGAGGCATCGTAGTGAGAGATTCGTGGTCGCCTTTCGCACGAAGTGCTCTCTGTTTCCACCACGGACGAAGACGAACACTAAAAAGAGGTAACCGCCCTGAAACAACAATTGCGGAACCGCGCGGCCAACGCCGAATGTCGCGCGGGGATTTTCCTTCGGGAGTGGTGAACACTTCTGGCAAGTACGTCGGCGCTCGAGGATCGAGCAGTCCCCCAAAGACCACGCGGGTGACGTGGTTGTTGACAATCGTCGCGGCGCGCTCCGGCCAACGCGCTTCAATCTGGGCAAAGTCTTGGAATATTGTCACGAGCGTCACGTTCATTCCGCTGACGGTGGCCGCCAATTGATCAAGGTCGTCGAGGGGTGAAATGGCGGCAGCTTCGTCAAGCACCATGAGCAAGCGACGCCTCTCGCCGAGTTCAAAACGTCGCTGTTGCTCTTCGAATACAGCACCCAGTGCGCCTCTAAAAAGACCTTCGTAGTGACGCTGATTGTGGCGCGGCGCACAGAGATAGAGCGTGTTGGCTCCCTCCAGGACGCCGTGCACTTTCGCGAGTGGCTGCGAGAAATGCCACGGCAGCAACATTGCCTCTGCCGTGGTCGAAACGGCGTCGCGAGTGCGGCCCTCGTGAGCGCCAAAGGCATCGAGGGCGCGCATCACTTCGTCGGGCGCGTCGGGCGTGGAAAAGAACGATCGCGACTCAAGCGTTTGTACGACGTCATAAATTGAGCCGCCGCGCGCCTTCGTGAGCGTAAACAACGCACCGAGCAGCTTCACAGCCATCGTGTTCCAGAATTCGGTTTCGCCACTCGAATGTGAACTGGGCGCGAGCGTTAAGTTACGGGCCACTTCAATACCTCTTCGAAACGAAGTCACGTCTTCCAACGGATCCCACGTCAGTCCTTTTGAAAGACCCGGTTCCAATATCTGCACGTCGCCAAGTGAGGACCGCCAGCGCAGCGTGGCGTCCACTACATCACGCTTCACACTGGCGACCACGAGCGCGTCGCTCCAACGAAGTAGCGCCGGAATAACGAACGAACTGGTCTTTCCGACTTGCGTGGGTCCGACGACGAGCAGTGACGACTTGTCCGGAAGTTCAAGGTCGCGGCCAAAACCCACGTGCTGGAAGGAACGTTGCCCAAGAGACGGTCGATCAGTTCTTCGAGAAAGTCCGTAACTCACGCGAGCTCGCGCATGGCTTCGTCAGTGTCAATGAAAAGTTGATCGTCTTCGTCGGGCACGACACGCACGATTGAACGATGGCGGCCGTAGCGAACGAGCGCCACACCCTTGGGGAGTTGACGGACGTAGCGCATCTCGAGTGGCGTGAAATACAAAGCAACGTTGAGAGCCAGCAATTCGTCGTTGGGTTGGCGAAAGAGAAATACCGTTTCGCAGTCACGCAACAGACTCACTGACCTCGCTCGCTGCATGGTGCCTTCGTCGCCCGTACCTTCGACGTCGCTCCAACGATGCAGCACCAGCACGTGCGCAATGCCTCGAGCGCGGGCCAATTTCCACGAGCCGTGCAACCACGACGACGCGTGCTCGTCGGCGAGCACCGACCACGCTTCGTCCACAACTAAATAGCCACCCTTTGCGTCCTTTTCCAAAACACGCTGTGCGGCGGCCACTGCCGCCACGGTGGCGACCGCCATGGTCGCCGTGGCCCACACCGCCGAAAGATCAAGCACCACGAGTTGGTGATTAAATCGCACGGGCTCGCCTGTTCCATCAAAGAGTCCTGCGAGATCACCCTCAACAAATCGGTAGAGCGCAAATGCCAGTGTTCGACGCGCGACGTTGCGCTCCGACGCCAACTCGTCTCGAAAACACTCGAACAACGTGCGAAGCAGTCGCAATGATGACTGGGGAGCCAGCGTTCTCCACACTTCGTCTAATTGATAACGCTGTTCATTCGTGAGCTGCGAGCCCTGGGCGGTCGCAACGAGTGCGTAGACGAGCGCCTTATCGGAAGCGTCGAGCGAACCAAACGGATTGCACCACACGCCGTCGCCACGTCCCAGGGCAATGACGCATCCGTCGTGCACCGCGGCGAGTCCTCCGTATTCACCTTTGGGATCAAGTACCACCGCACTTCTTCCCGCCCGAAGTCCTCGGTCGAGCAACATCTTCACGATGGTTGATTTTCCAAGACCAATCGCTCCCGCGACCGCGGCGTTCGGACTCGAGATAAGACCTGCTTCGTACGCCTGGAACACGTCAAAGAAAAATGCACCACCGCGTTGAGCAATACCGAGTGGCCTTCCAACGAGTCCCGTCCCGGCGTCGTGAGACGGGAGCCGCAGCGCTAACACGTCCGTGGCCATTCCCCAGTGGGTGAAGACGTCCTTCACCACTGAGTGTCGCCAGGTAGCTGAGCACAGAACCACAAGACTTGTCGACCAAGACCGTGGCGAAGTTGCAACCCGGCTCGCTGCGCATCGCGTTGCAATTCTGCGGATCGTCCACGCAGTTCACGAAGCGAAGAGGCACGAATCACGATGTACACCGCGAATTGCACGAGCGCCGTGCCGTGCGCCGTCGCGAGTTCTCTCTGACGCAAGCGGTCGTGTCGAACATCACTGCGAGCCGTTCGACGATACCCAACGAGACCGGTCATCGCGCTGTCGCTTCGCACTTGGTGCAGTGCTCTTCCGACCATGCGGTGCGCGGTTTTCGAAGGAAGCACCGTCGCGTGTAGGGACACCCAACGCACGACACCAAAACGCTGCAAGTCGCGAAGTAACGCCGACTGATTGGTGGCCGTTGAAAAGTCGTTGACGCGATACACCGCCAGTACATCGTCGTCGAGGCGCACGTAACGCCAGCGCTCAAAGAGCCACGTGGTCGCTGACGAACTGTTAAGTCGCAGTGCCTCACTAAGTGCTTGAGGTCGCTGTCGCCACGTGGCGTCGACACCAACGTCGGGCGCCACGCACAGCGTTGTCGAAACACCGCCAGTGTCGCTCCACGAATGCACTGACACGTGTCCGCCGTCATTTCTTCGCCCCACCACGTTCAGTAAGGAAGCAATTTCTCCCGCGAGCGACGTGTCCGCCTCCGTTAAATCAAGACGTCCACGGTGCACGAGCTCGAAACTTCTAAAGACGGCGCTCCCTCGTGCTTCCAGTTCCGTCGTGTCGTCCGGACCCTGCTCCACACACAGCGCGGTCCAACGCGAACGCGACTGGTACGAGACAAACACCCGAAGCCACTGGGGCCCACTGAGACCCTCGTGGCGAAGAAGGGCCAGTGCTCCCGTCACCACCGCGACAACGAGCAGCGGCACGTTTGTCCGGTCGCGAATGAACCAATAGAAAACCAGTCCCACGCCAATAGCAGCGTGTAGAAGTTGGTGTCGCGGTACCCCGAACCAACGCACCACCGCGTCACTTTCGCCAAGCGCCATTGGTTCATTCGTCATCGTGCCAACCAAGTACTGGTCCAAGACGGTCCGACAGTGGGGCCACGTGACCCGACGGATGTCGCGCGGCGCCAATCGGTGGCGCGACGGGGTCACCGTCATAGGTAGGGATGGTCTGGGTCGGCGAACTCTCCCATTCGGATAGGCCGAGGTCCTCCGAACGCGACGGCGCCTCAGGTGTCGGTGCCTTGGGTCGCAGCATGCCAATTCCAACACCGACCGGTGACGTCGGAATCGCCTGCACGTTTCGTGAGATGCGCTGACGGATACCTTCAATCCCGTGCAGCGCCGAGGACTCCACGAGGGGTACGAGACGAAGAATGAGATACGGCGACACGGCGGCCAGGCCCATGGTGGCAATCCCTTGCACAATCAACGTGGCCGAGTCCGAAGAAATCTCGCTCAGTCCGAGACTAAGTGTCACGACAATCACGAATTTGCTGAAGGCCAACGCCGCGAACGTCTCCACTGTTCGCCACGCCACGCGGCGAAGAGGTGAAAATGCCGACAACGAAAACAAAATGGGCGTCAAGCACAGGAGCAACGTTAGGAAAACGCTGCGAACCACGAGCTCAACCCACAGCAGCATTGATCCAACGACGAGCCCAATGGCCAACAAGAACAAAACAAATCCCGGTGTTCCGGTGGGCATCGAGGCCAGCGCGTTCACGAGCTGGTTGATATTCGCGCCGGACGAGGGCACCGCTATCGAACAGAGTTCGTCGACGATGCTAAGAAGCATCAAGGCCATCGGGCGCGCCACGCCAATGCCCAAGACAAGAAGAGGAGCCACGAGGGCGTATTCACGAACCAACCGTCCAGGCTCGCCGCGCTGTAACAAAACGAGTGTCGAAACGAGTAGTCCCGACACCATGATGATTGGTGCGGCCCGAAGTAGCAGCGAAAACTCTGCGTTGGCCGCCCGCGTGATTCGTTGAGGGTCACTGGTCGCTTGCAGCACGGCTGCTGCCGAACTCAGCACCCAGGTGCAACTATCGATCACCCACTGCGTGAGAGTCGTAAAGAAACCAGAAAAGCTGGCACCGACTACTTTGCCAGCGAGACACGACAGCGGTGACGTTATGCACGAATCAATGCCCGCCACTAGTGCACACCCACGCCCGTGTTGAAAAAGAAGTTGATGAGTGCGGGAGCTGCTCCTACGAACAGCGCCGCGACAATTGACGTGAGGACAGCGCGGCGCCCCGACATGGATTGATGCATATTCTGCGAATGGCTACCAATTGCCCACAGGGCTGCTCCCACGAGGAGAGCAATAAGACAACCAACCAAGGCCCACGCGGCAATGCCGTTGGCAAATGAAAGCAGTGCGCTACTTCCAGGGAGCGACGTCAGCGACGGCGATAGGTTGACGTTGGCGAAATTCATGACCTTTTCCTTTCAATTGAGGGCGACGCAACGGTCGGCGCGGGCACAGTCTGCGAGAATGAATTAGTGCTAATTGCCTCCTCCCAAAATTTCTCCTCTGGCTGGCCGCCTTACGCCCTCTATTGCTTGGGCGCTGGGGTGCTGGTGGTTGGACTGCTTTTTGGGCTTCTCTTTGGAAGGCGTCGCGGACATCGAGCCATTGCCCAACGGCTCACGGCACTCGGAACTCGACTCGGCGTCGAACAACCAGATGACGACGGCACGGTGGAGTCGGCGTTGTCGTTCCTCGAAGAGGCAACGGGAGCCGCGACCACGGCAGTGTCCGAATCAAGCGCTGACGCCATACGTCTTCGCCGGTCGCTTGACACGTTGCCACTCGGTCTCGTGCTCTGTGACGAAGTGGGAAACGTCATCTTTCGCAACAAGCAGGCAGAGAATCTGATGGCCAGTCGTTACGGTGACGCTATTGCCGCCCAGGCCGTAACGGATTTGTTGGCCGAGGGTTGGAACAACGGTATAGCCGAGCGAACGATTGATTTGTATGGCCCCCCGCGACGTACTTTGCTCGTGAGTGCGGCGGTCATCGACGATGGACGTCGTCCGCTCGGTGTTCTCGCGCTCATCGAAGACGTGTCCGAGCGTCGACGCCTCGAAGATATCCGCCGAGACTTCGTCGCCAACGTCTCGCACGAATTAAAGACGCCAATGGGCGCCCTTGGGCTACTCGCCGAAACACTGCAGTACGAGAATGATCCTGTCGTCGCCAATCGACTGGCCGAGCGCATTCACTCCGAAGCCTTCCGTGTGAACCGGATTATTGAAGACCTTCTTGATCTCTCGCGCTTGGAAAGTGAAGGCGCTCCCGCGAGAGAACCCATTCCGGTGACGCTCTTTGTAGCTGAGGCCATCGAGCGAATCCGAACGGCCGCCGATCACCGCAAGATCACCGTGAACTTCATGGAGCCAGAAACGGGCATCGTGGTCGTTGGTGACCGCCGCCAACTCGTTTCGGCCGTGCATGCTCTGTTAGAAAATGCCGTGTCGTATTCGGCCGAAGGCAGTGCTATCGAAATTCGCATTGAACGCCACGACGAGTCCAGCGACAGTGAACTCGACGGCCCCTTCGCCCGCATTGTCATCAAAGACACGGGCGTGGGTATCCCCGCCAAAGATCTAGAACGAATTTTCGAGCGCTTCTACCGCGTTGATCCAGGCCGAGCTCGCCAAACTGGTGGCACTGGACTTGGGCTCTCTATTGTTCGACACGTGACTCAAAACCATGGTGGCGCCATCAGCGTGGATTCTCGTGAAGGAGAAGGCTCCACGTTCTTTCTCGATCTACCAATGAACCAGTCGTGAGCAAGAAATCCAACGCGAAGGTCACGGTTCGACCCAACGTGTTACTCGTTGAAGACGAAGAGTCCTTCATTGACGCCTTGAGCATTGGCCTCGACCGCGAAGGCTTCGATGTCGTGGTAGCGAGAGACGGTCAAGAAGCGGTCGAAGAATTCGGTGCTGGACGCTTTGACGTCGTGCTGCTTGATTTAATGCTTCCCAAGATGTCCGGTCTCGATGTTTGTCGAGCCATTCGCCAAACCAGTGACGTTCCGATAATCGTCGTGAGCGCCAAGGGCGAAGAAATCGACACGGTCGTGATGCTGGAGATTGGCGCCGACGACTACGTCACGAAGCCGTACCGATTACGCGAGCTCGTTGCTCGCATTCGTGCGGTGCTGCGTCGTGGCGATCATCACGACGACGCCGAAGGATCGGTTGAAATCCTCGAGCAAGGTCCGCTTCGATTAGAACTCGACACTCGACGCTGTTTCGTGGGCGCCAACGAAGTCAAGCTTCGAAAAAAGGAATTCGCTCTCCTGGAGCTCTTGCTCGAAAACGCGGGCCGGGTGCTCACCCGTGAGCAACTGATCGATCAGGTCTGGGGCTCGGACTACGTGGGCGACACAAAAACCTTGGACGTTCACATCAAACGACTTCGAAGTCTCATCGAAGACGGAAATAGCCCCCACGTCATCACCACTCTTCGAGGGGTCGGCTATCGCTACGAGGTAAGTCCTAGCGCTTCGAAATGACGGTGCGACCGCCTAGGTAGGGAGAAAGTACGGCCGGCAACGCAATCGTGCCGTCCATCTGTCGATACGTTTCTACGAGCGCAATCCAAATGCGCGACCACGCGAGCGCCGAGCCATTCACCGTGTTTACGAACTTGGGCGAACCATTTCGGCGGAAACGAACATTCGCTCTTCGCGCTTGAAAATCACCAAACCAACTGGTGGACGACACCTCGAGCCACCTATCGACACCCGGCGAAAAAACTTCCAGATCAATAGTTCGCTTGGAGGACGTACCAATGTCACCCGCGCAAAGACTGAGCAGACGGTACGTGAGTCCAAGGCTCTGCAGCATGGCTTCGGCTCGGGCAAGAATGTCGTCAAAGCACTCCTGTGCTTGTTCCGGTGTGCAGTACGCAAAGAGTTCGACTTTGTCGAATTCGTGCGTACGAAGAACTCCTCGCGTGTCGCGTCCGGCGGCGCCCGCTTCTCGTCGAAAACACGCGGTCGCCGCGGTCATTTTGATCGGCAACTCCGCTTCTTCGAGAATCTGATTGCTTTTCATTGACGTGAGCGGTACTTCGCTCGTGGGAATCGCCCAGAGCCCGTCGCGCGGTATCTCGTACATGTCATCGGCGGACTTTGGTAGATGACCCGTCGACATCATGGTCTCGGTTAAGGCGAACGTCGGTGGTCGAATTTCCTCGTACGCGTCCGCGTGTCGGTCAAGCGCGTACGCACTGAGTGCGCGAATGAGGCGCGACCCGTCGCCGCGATACAGCGGAAACATCGATCCGGCGATCTTGGCGCCAGTCTCGAGGTCCAAAATGCCCAGAGCCTCACCACTTTCCCAGTGCGGCACTTTTTGGTATTCCTCAAAGGAAGGAAATGGTGCGCCAGTGTCCATGCCGGGCCACCAACGGCGCATTTCGACGTTGTCGTCTTCACTCAGTCCATCGGGCGTTTCGTCAGAAGGAATGTTGGGCAGTGCCAACAACAACGCTCGCACCTCGTCGCCCGCGGCGTCACTCTTCTCGCTGGCCCGTCGTTCCTCGTCGCCGATCGCTCGACTCTCGCTCGTGAGTTCTTCGGCGGCCTTCGTGTCACCAGATTTTCTTGCTTCACCGACGCGCTTTGATAATTCCCTCACCGTCGCGCGAAGTCGCTCGGCTTCTTGAAGAAGCGACCGGTGTTCTTCGTCTTTGGCAATTAATTCGTCGAGATCCGAGGTCGGCACACCACGACGAGCTAGCCCAGCCTTCACTTCATCGGGGCTCTTTCGAAGAAGGACGAGGTCAAGCATGGCGCTAAGCCTAGGACAGTGGAATGGGTGCAGCCTTGGAGCGTCTAGGTTCAAGTGCCGTGAGCCACGCGATTGAGGTCAACCAGATGGGCGTCTCCTTTGGACCCACCCTGGCCGTCGACGACCTCTCGTTCAGCGTGGAATTCGGCGAGGTTCTGTGTGTCCTCGGACCAAATGGCGCCGGAAAAACGACCGCCGTTGAAACGTTGCTCGGCTTTCGCGCGCCCAACAAAGGAACCGCACGACTCTTTGGCTTTGATCCCGTTCGTCATCACCGTGAAGTCGTCCAACGAACTGGGGCCCTGTTGCAACGAGGTGGCGTGTGGTTTCCTATGACGCCTCGCCAGGTGCTGCGACTAACGGCGACGTATTACGCGGCTCCGAGAGACGCGGACGAGTTGCTGCGTTTACTAGACCTCGAAGGTTGCGCCGCCACGCCGTGGCGGCGCCTGAGTGGTGGCGAACAACAACGCACACTCTTGGCACTCGCGCTGCTGGGACGTCCGAGAGCTCTGGTACTTGATGAGCCCACCGCGTCCGTTGACCCCGAAGGTCGCCAAGTGATTCGCGAACTAATAGAGCACGAACGAGCGCGCGGCTGCGCACTGCTCATCACCACGCACGAACTCCAAGAAGCAGAACGCCTGGCCAGTCGCGTGCTGATCGTGCATCGAGGCCGCGTCGTCACTCAAGGCACACTGGACGAATTGGCCGGGGAACAAGCGTTGATTATCGAAACGTCTTCGGCCATCGACGCGGGTGAACTGGCCGCAGTGCTGCATTGCGCGGTGCGAGAGGATTCGCCGCGGCGCTATCACTGCGCGTCTGACCCGTCGCCTGAGAATCTCGCCATCGTCACCAGTTTCTTGCAGTCGAGGGGAGTGTCACTTACGTCACTCGATACTCGAGCGTCCCTTGAAGAAACGTATCTGCGCCTCATTGGCGAGCAACGTTCGGAGCGGTCATGAGAGCCTGGTGGTTCCAAACGCTCGCCGAAGTGCGAATGACCATTCGTCGCGGCGAAACCTTGCTGCTCACCATTGGTATTCCCGTGTTGTTACTCGTGTTCTTTTCAAAAACGCACGTCACCTCGACACCCTTAAAGAACCGCGTTGATTTCATTGCCCCGGGCATCTTGGCGTTGTGTGTTCTTTCGACTTCATTGGTGGCTCTCTCTATCGCCACGGGATTTGAGCGAAGTTTCGGCGTACTTCGAAGACTGCACGTCACGCCACTGGGAACTCGCCGGCTTATTGGCGCGAAGATTGCGGGCGTCATCGTTACTGAGATCATCCAGGTCGTGGTGCTCGCAGTCGTGGCGTTCGCACTCGGGTGGCGTCCCCATGGCGGTGTCGCAGGAGCATTGACGTGCGCGGGCATCTTGCTTCTCGCGTCAGCGGGCTGTGCCGGCATTGGCTTGGCGCTCGCGGGTTCTCTACGCGCCGAAGTCAATCTCGCTGCGAGCAATGGTTTGTATTTAATCCTGCTGCTCATCTCGGGCATCGTGGTGCCCGTGACGTCACTTCCGGTGTTTCTTCGCCACATCGTGATTGGCACACCCTCGGGTGCGCTAGCCGATGGACTGCACCGCGTTCTCGGATCCGGACTAGGACTTCGTCCGAGCGACATCATTTCTCTTGGCGTGTGGGCCCTGCTCGCGCCGCTGCTCGCCGCGCGAACCTTCCGTTTCGATTAGGCCTTTTGCAGCGCCGCGATACCGGCCGTTAATTCCGCGTTGGAGACAGCACCGTAAATGACTTCTTTTACGACACCCTTCTTGTTCAAGAACACCGTCTCGGGAAGAGTGCCAAAAAGAAATGTCCCCGACGTGAGCGTGCCGTTTGGATCAACACCCACCGGAAAGGTCGCGTCAGATTTCTTCACAAAACGCTGTGCGGCTCCGTTTTCGTCATTGGCGTCAATACCCACCACGGTGGCCGTTGCGGGATTGAGGGTTTTCACGTACTTCGCCACTCGGGGAAATTCAGCCTGACACGGACCACACCAACTGGCAAAGAACAACAGCACCGTGCCGTTTGGTTTGGTGGTCGTCCAGGGCGTCTTCACGGTACCGCCGTTAAGTCCCGGCAGTGAGAAGCCAGCGATTTTCGTCCCATCAAGTGCAGCCGGCGGCGCCAGTGTCGTTGACGTAGTGGTTCCGTTCGACCCGCCGGTAAGTAAAGAAACTACGGTGATGAGCGCAATAGCTAAGACGGCGCCAATACCCAGTGACACGAACATCATGGGCGAAGGCCTTCCGCGAGGAGGCTTCGTTTCGTCAGTGGTAACGGACAAGAACGTCAACCGCCATCAGGACAAACAAACCGGTCAAGTACGTAATTGAAAAATGAAACAGACGCATGGCCTGTGTCACGTCAGCTCGGTCACTGTGCGCCATGCGATAAAGACGCCACGCGTAGACGGTGAAGATGGCGCCAAGGACGTTGGCTGAAATGGCGTAGATCCAACCGAGTCCGGCAACTGGTCCAACAAATTCACTGAGCGCCCACAACACCACTGAATACACGAGAATTTCTAATGTCGTACGACGTAGCGACGCCACGACGGGCATCATTGGCACGTTGGCTGCTTGATAGTCGTCACGGTAACGAACGGCGAGCGCCCAAAAGTGCGGCGGCGTCCAAATGAAAATGATGGCGAACAACAACACCGGTGTCCACGACAACGAATTCGTGACGGCCGACCAACCAATTAACACGGGTACCGCACCGGCGGCGCCACCAATAACGATGTTTTGCTTGCTACGTCGCTTCAACCACATCGTGTAAATAAAGACGTAGAACGCCGTAGCGGCGAGCGCCAACCACGCCGAAAGAAAATTCACCCACGTCGCGAGCACACCAAAGGCCGCGAGTTCAAGAGCTACCGCGAAAATTGTCGCGTCACGTGGGGTCATGACGCCCGTTACGAGCGGACGCTTCTTCGTTCTCTCCATGATGGCATCGATGTCACGGTCGTACACCATGTTGAAAGTGTTCGCGCCACCCGCCGCGAGCGTCCCGCCAATCAACGTCGCGCACATCAACCACGTACCAGGAATTCCCTTGGCGGCGACCACCATCGTGGGAAGTGTCGTCACGAGCAGCAACTCAATAATGCGGGGTTTCGTTAGGGCCAAGTAGCCCCTTACGACGTCCAGCGTTGATTTGGAAGGCGTCAGTGTGATTGCCACGTCCGTATCCTAGGGGTGCCTTCGCTCTCTAGGCTAAGGCCCGTGCTATCACGCTCTCAAACACGCGTACCGTCAACGGTGTTTCGCTGGTTTGCCTTTGCGGCGTTCCTTTCAATGATTCTGATTGTGGCTTCGGGAGCCGCCGTTCGCCTCACGGGATCGGGACTCGGTTGTCCTGACTGGCCCACGTGTTTTAAGCACCAGCTCATCGGCCAGCTCGGCATCCACTCCACTATTGAGTACGCCAATCGAGCAATTACCGGCATTCTTATTGTCGTCACTGGCCTGACGTTCATTGCATCCTTACTTCGTAGCCCGAGGCGAAGCGATCTCATTTGGCTCTCGGGAGGACTCGTTGCGGGCGTCGTGGCCGACGCTCTGCTCGGCGCACTGGTGGTGTATTCCAAACTCAACCCTTGGCTCGTGAGTCTGCATCTCTTGTTGTCACTCGCCATGGTGGTCATTGGCGCGGTGCTCTATCACCGCTCCAAGTATCTCTACGGACCGGGCACTCGCGCCGACGTTCGCGACCGTCATTTCTTATTGGTGGCTCGGTTGCTCTGGATTCCGTTTTTCGCCGTGCTGGTGGCGGGCACCATGACCACGGGATCAGGTCCTCACTCGGGTTCCTCACAGGGTCAGCTCACAGCGAAACGTTTGCCGTTCGCCTTTTCGTCAGCGGCTTGGGTGCACTCGGTGCTCGCCATGTTCTTCGTGGCCATCATTATTGGATTGTTGGTAGCGATATGGAATGGGAACACGCCTAAGCCTTTGCAGCTCGGCGTTCGACGACTCGCGGTCATTGGACTTCTCCAAGCCGCGATTGGTTTTAGTCAGTACTGGCTACACGTGCCAGCGGCACTCGTTGAGTTGCACGTCATTGGCGCAGTGTCGTTGACCATTGGTGTTACGCAGTTTCATCTTCGCCAAACGGCTCACGACCGCGAGCCCGGCATTAAATCACCAGCCGCACCAACACCAGCGACGGTGGGCGCGCACTAACAACTCCACTGACTTCGTCACCGCTTGAAATGTGACAAAGGTCCCTATGGCCGGCGCCATTTTCGCGCCCGCTCAAAAATTTTTTTGATACAAAGTTCGTGAGGGATTTTCTAACGGCATAAAGGAAAGCGAAGGCGACGTCAATGCCATTTTTCACCCTGCTCTTCCTTGGGGCACTCGTGCCACTTGACAACTTGGGCCATTACGTGCATTGGCACTTCATCGATATCAGTGTGGCCAATCTCATTGTGATTGGACTTATGGTGCTGGTCTTTTGCGTTGCATTGTTTGCCAAGTTTCCCGGACGCTCGAGTCGTGACGAAGCGGAGAAGAAATGAGTTCTACCGAAATTGAACGTCAGTGGACAACGCGCGTTCGTAAGAACGTAGTGCGGGCGCTACCACCGGACAAGTTGTTACCCGACACCCAGCCCACCTACGTCTCGTCGTGGATTTACGTCTTTGGTGTGTTGACGATGGCCTCATTGGGCGTCGTCATCGCGACCGGGTGCGTTCTCGCGATTTTTGGCCCACAGTGGTGGCACGTCTCCACGCTCGGTCACTTCATCAATTCCATGCACCTATGGAGCGTGGAGTTCTTCTTCTTCACCATGATTGTGCACCTTTGGGGAAAGTACTTCATGGCGGCGTGGCGAGGTGGTCGCCAGCTCATTTGGATGACGGGCGTTGTTACTTTTCTCGCCTCCATTGCCGCTGGATTTACTGGTTACGTTTCCCAGACCAACTTTGATTCGCAGTGGATTGCCACGCAGGCCAAAGACGGCATCAACGCCACTGGCGCGGGCGCGTTCTTTAACGTCTTGAATTTCGGCCAGATGCTCATGTGGCACATTGTCCTTCTTCCCATCACCGTGGGGATCATTACTGCGCTGCACGTCTTGATGGTACGAAAAAAGGGCGTGGTGCCACCCTTTGACGACAGTCCAGTTACTGAAGACTCCAGCGATGGGGTGACGGCATGAAAAGGCGAGCCTTCAATCCCGACGTTGACGTAAGGCCCTGGAAGGGCGGACACAGTCCCTACGACATATTGAAAGAGGGCACGATTGCGGTGCTCGCAATCCTGGTGTTGACGTTGACACTGGCGGCAGTATTTGGCTCCCCCGACGAACACGCCGTGACGCTGCAAAACTGGTCAAAGGCTGACCCCGTGGACTTTGCCACGACGGCCTTTACGGAACTAAACGGCACCTCCGAAACTGCGACTTACGGACAGCCCTATAACTCGCAGTCCGGCTACGTCCAAAACATTGGACCACTGCACTTGCAAAAATGGGTGGGCGTCCACCAAGCCATCAACACCACCCAGGACTTTGTCATTGGGCCCTTGGAGTCCCAGGTCAATCAGCCCAGTCTCACCGCTGCGTTGCAGCAATGGCGCTCAGCGAGTTCTCAACAACGAGCACAGTGGATGAATAGTTACGCGAACGCCGACGCCAAGATGACCTACGTGTCGGGCAGCGTCGTTGTTCCCACAACGAACGCTGGTCCCGTGTCGGAATTCGTGAACGAGCTCACGACGATGGCTCGCTCGGGTGCGCTCGACCAAGCGTTACTCGGTGGAAAGACGTATTACACGACCAATCTGACGAAGCCGCTGATGTTCTTGGCGGACGGTGGATGGTTTGCAACGCTCGCTGACACGCAGCACCTCACCGGCGACCAATGGGGCATGATGAACGAGACCGGGAGTTATCCCGGTCAAGCGTGGCTCTGGCTCTATACCTTCTGGTACCAGATTCCCCCATTCAACACGAGTGCCAACGCTGACGCGCTGGTGTGGGGCACGATGATGATTCTTTCGGCCGGCCTACTGCTCGTACCGTTCATTCCGGGGATTCGTTCAATTCCTCGAAAGTCCAAGGTCTACCGCTTGATTTGGCGCGAGCACTACCAGCGCCAAGAGCACTAAGCGGGGCTAGTTCGCGACCAGTGCAATAACGGGAATAACGCGACCGGCCTTTTCTTGGTACTCGCCAAAAGTGGGCATCCGCTTTACTTGCTCGGCGTAGATCTCGTCGCGCTTTTCGCCGAGCACTTCCACGGCGGTCGCTTGAAAATCCGTCACTCCAAATTCGACCTTCACCTCGGGATGCGCCACGAGGTTTCGGTACCAGTCGGGGTCGGTGGGCGCGCCGCCCTTGGACGCAAAGACGTACAGCGTTCCGTCGTCGCCTTCGTAACAGACCAAAGGGTTCTCTCGACGTTTGCCGCTCTTGGCGCCGGTAGTCGTAATAATTACCAGTGGCGCCCCCTCAAAGGGTCCGCCCACTACGCCATTGTTTGATCGAAATTCTTCGATGATCTTTTGGTTGAAATCCTTCATATCGGACACGTTGGGCCTCCCACAATCTCTTTCAATTGTGCCATAGCAAAGAACTTCGTCCACTGGCCGGACGTCACAAATCATTGCATTGGACCGTCGTGGAACTCATTACTGGACTCTATCCAATCTTTGCTATAGTCCAAACTATGAAAAGTGCAGCCGCGAATACCCTTCGCGATAACGACCTGCGCGTCACTGCGCAACGAATGGCAGTTTTGGAAGCCATTCGTGCGCACCCCCACGCCACTGCGGACGACGTTGCTGACACCGTGCGAGCAAAAATTGGTTCGGTCTCTCGCCAAGCGGTCTACGACACTTTGAATTCCCTCATTGAAAAGGGCCTGCTACGTCGCATTCAGCCAGTGGGTTCTCCGGCCCTCTACGAAGATCGAGTGAAGGACAATCATCACCACTTGATTTGTCGCATCTGTAGTCGGGTGGAGGACGTGGACTGCGCCGTGGGAGAAGCACCCTGTCTCAGCGCGGCCGATGATCTTGGATTTGAAATTGATGAAGCTGCCGTGGCGTACTGGGGACGTTGTCCGGAGTGTCGGGCACAGGGCCTCGAGGCAACGCCGCTTGATCCGTTGCCGTATCGAAACAGTCGCCGCAGTACTAATGAAGCAGTTGTGGCGCATTCGGCGTCCACCGCAGTGTCTCAACCCTCAACGTTGTAAGGAGCAGTCATGACAGATGAAGCAAAGTGCCCATTTCCAAATGGTGTGGCAACGCGAGTCACCGGTAATCAGTCCAACGCGCAGTGGTGGCCCAATCAACTGAACGTTCATTTGCTCGAGCACGACGCCTCAACGGCGAACCCGCTCGACCCTGACTTCGATTACGCCGAGGCGTTTGCAACCATCGACCTCAGTGAGCTGCAAAAAGATATCGAAGACGTGATGACGACGTCGCAGGACTGGTGGCCCGCCGACTACGGACACTACGGTCCCTTCTTCATTCGCATGGCGTGGCACAGTGCCGGCACCTACCGCATCGCCGACGGTCGCGGTGGCGGTGGATCGGGAGCACAGCGCTTTGCGCCGCTGGACAGCTGGCCCGACAACGTCAATCTCGACAAGGCTCGACGACTGCTGTGGCCCGTCAAGCAGAAGTATGGCAACGCACTTTCGTGGGCGGACCTCATTATCTTCGCCGGCAACTGCGCCTTGGAATCAATGGGCCTTCACACCTTTGGTTTCGCGGGTGGACGAGAGGACATCTTTTCTCCCGACGCCGACATTTTCTGGGGACGAGAAGAAGTTTGGTTGGATGATCAGCGCTACAGCGGCGACCGAGAGCTCGCGAGTCCCCTAGGGGCCGTGCAGATGGGCCTCATCTACGTGAACCCCGAAGGTCCAAACGGTAACCCTGACCCGCTCTTGGCCGCCAAGGACATCCGCGAAACGTTCCTGCGTATGGCCATGAATGATGTGGAAACCGTGGCACTTATTGCTGGTGGCCACACTTTTGGAAAGACCCACGGCGCGGGCGATCCTTTGTTGATTGGTCCCGAGCCCGAAGCCGCTCCCATTGAAGAACAGGGATTGGGCTGGCACAACCTCAATGGAACCGGCGTTGGCGACGACGCCATCACGAGTGGGCTCGAAGGCGCATGGTCGCAGACTCCAACCAAGTGGAGCAATTCATTCTTTGACAACCTCTTTGGCTACGAGTGGGAACAGGTAAAGAGTCCCGCTGGCGCCACGCAGTGGCAACCGAAGAAGGGTGCCTCGGTCGATCCAGTGCCTGACGCCCACGACCGAACAAAGTCGCATCCGCCGACGATGCTAACGACTGATCTGGCGCTGCGATTTGATCCGGAGTACGAAAAAATCTCGCGCAACTTCCACGAGCACCCCGAAGAACTGGCCGACGCGTTTGCTAAGGCATGGTACAAACTGACGCATCGCGACATGGGACCTTACGTGCGAGGTGTTGGTGCACTAGTGCCCAAGGAGCCACAAATTTGGCAGGACCCCGTGCCGGTGGCGGAGCACAAAGTGATTGGCGACAAAGCTGTTGCCGCCTTAAAAGAGACGCTTCTTTCGTCGGGTCTTTCCATTTCGCAATTGGTCAGTACCGCGTGGGCCTCCGCTTCAACGTTTCGAGGCACCGACAAGCGCGGTGGCGCCAACGGCGCGCGCATTCAACTTGCTCCGCAAAAGGACTGGGAAGTAAACAACCCGGCGGAACTGGAGAAGGTGCTCACGACTCTTCGCGGTATACAAAAGGAATTCAACGACGCTTCAAAAAAGCCGGTGTCACTCGCGGACCTCATTGTTCTTGGTGGCGTTGCTGCTATTGAACAAGCGGCGAAGAACGCTGGCCACAAGATCGAGGTTCCTTTTTCACCCGGTCGCGCCGATACGACGCTTGAGTTAACGGACGTGTCGTCGTTCGCTGTGCTCGAGCCCATGGCCGACGGCTTTCGAAACTACGTGCGAAAAGAACACCGACTGGCCCCCGAGGAATTGCTGATTGATAAGGCACGTTTATTGACGCTGACGGCGCCTGAAATGACGGTACTGGTGGGAGGACTTCGCGTCCTCAACGCCAATTATCAAGGTGCGAGGGAGGGTGTCTTCACGGATCGCCGGGAAGCGCTTACCAACGACTTCTTCACCAACTTGTTGGATATGAACACCGTGTGGCAGCCTGGAAGTTCCGAGAATGCCTTTGTTGGTGCCGATCGAAAGTCGGGGACACAAAAGTGGACGGCCACTCGCGTCGATCTCATCTTTGGCTCCAATTCACAACTCCGGGCGATTGCGGAGATCTACGCGCTCGCCGACGCTGAGAAGAAATTCGTGAAGGACTTCGTTTCGGCCTGGAACAAGGTGATGAATCTCGACCGATTCGATCTGAAGTAGTTGCGCTACTTCGTCACGTACAATCGGCCAAGGCACTGAGGACCACACATATCTCGGAATGACGTTCGCCAAGTTCTCCCAGCATCTGAGTGAGAGAACTTCGTCGAATCCTCTGCAGGTTGTGGAAGGAAGCAACGCAGTCATCGTCGAGACCTTCAGCGACCCCCCGTTTGACTTCCGCCAGAATGTCTCGAATCGTGCGAGTAAGAGGAGCCACGATTCCCGTCAAGACAGGAACGGCTTCGGACCTTGTCACCACCAGTACGGGTCGTCGCATGTTCTCGACTTTGGCCCACCACACTTCACCTTGTCGGGGGACTCTTACCAAGGTTCTTCTTCGATAAAGACTTTCGTTGCTCCTTCCAGACCGGCATTTTCCACATAGGTCAGCGGTCGTCGCTTCTAACCTTCAACAATTTTGGCGCCGATGCGTGCTCGACGATAACGGTGAATCAATTGCAAGAGCCCAATTCGCACCACCCCTGAGCGACTCGAGGCGACACCTTCATCGACCATGGCGTCAATCTCGCGTGGCAAATTTTTATCGATTCTTGTGACGAGCTGTGCCATGCAAAAAGTACAAAGATTTACAATTCATTGAAAAATCCGCCGCGCACTGTCCTATGGTTCATGCAACCGCCATTGGAGGAGAGCGCATGACCCGTGTCAACACCTACCTGAATTTTCCAGGACAGACCGAAGAGGCCTTTACGCACTACCGCGAACTCTTTGGGACTGAGTTCGTGGGGCCAATCTTCCGGTTTGGCGACATGACGCTTCCTGATGGCACCGCGTTGTCAAAAGAGGACGCCAACAAAATTATGCACATGGAAGTGGAAATCGCCGCGGGACACGTGCTTATGGCCACGGACATGCTTTCCTCGATGGGCCCCGAATGCCGCGTCGGCAACAACACCACAATCATGGTCGAATGCGACACGCGTGAGGAGGTCGATCGTCTCTACAAGGGTCTCGCCGCTGGCACCGAAGAGTCTGCTCCGGCCGATCAACCCTGGGGGCAGTATTGGTCAGTGTGCCTCGACAAATACGGCATTCGCTGGATGATCGCCACACCAATGGGCGCCTAAATCGCCACTTCTGTTCAATGGTCGCGGATCACCTCAAGTTCAACACCCAGGGACCTATAAACCGGAAGGGCGCGGAGGTCGCGCGTCAATAGAACAAGGTCGTACTCAACTGCTGAAATGCCTACCATCGCGTCGTATATCGATCCTCCCGCAATGCCACGACTCGCGATTTTCGTTAGCAAAGCATTGGCTGTCGTGGGAGACAAGTGCGCAGTGAATGGAAAGTTTGCATTGAGTAATTGAACGACTGCCTCAGGTGATCGGCGCAGAGGTGGGGGAAGGCGCGTAAGTACCGAGAACGTCTCAAACGCGGCGTGCCCCGCCAAACCCAACCGGCGGCCATCAACGGCCTCCAACGTTGAATCGTGATGCTCGTGACTTTCAACTATTAGCGAAACAGCCACACTGGTGTCGACCACGATGTCGACGCCACTACTTTTGGTCGGCACTCTTCAGCTCGTAAACGAATTCATCGGTAAGCAAAAAATCTGAGGCAGGAATTACGAGACGCCCGTCTCGCTCAACGAGAGAGTTGTCGAACACTGGCTCCACCCGAAGCGACGCACCTTCCGCTGTTATCTCGACTTCGCCCGCTTGCAACCCCAACCGGTCACGTAGCGACTTTGGAATTACGAGGCGTCCAGCCTTGTCAATGGTTGTTCTCATACCATTACTCTACCATTTAAATGGTAATTTCTGACTTGATGACCGAATAGACCACGATGCAACTGCCGCTCGTTGACTCAATTGCAAATTCTCCGTCGACAAGAAGAACTCAACGTAACCAGTTCTAGGTAGCAGGCATCAGTCAATTCGGAAGTGGTTTGCCTGCCGCATCAAACGTGACAGCACATGCGAACTCGGTGGAGACGATGGGGCTCGAACCCACGACCCCCTGCTTGCAAAGCAGGTGCTCTTCCAACTGAGCTACGTCCCCGGCAGGTTCAAGTGTAACGAACGGTGTCGTGTCCTCAGGTTCGCCCGTGTCGGCGCAGTTCGCGAGCGCGTTTTCGGTCTACGCGAAGAAGTTCTCGCTCAACATCGGCCCAGTGCAGCGGGGTCTCTTCATTAGGCACCCCCTCTTCATCGGACTTAAAGAAATACCGAAATCCCATGGCCCACATGACCCCGAAGGCACCGAGTTTCGCAATGAAACCGGCGATTTGTTGGTCCAACAATGGCGACACACCGAGTAACTGATGTTGATGATGCAACGCTGAATACAAAGAGTGCTTAGAAAAGATCCAAGCGAACGAAAACGTTGTCACGAGAATTGACGAGGCGAAGAGATAACCACCTCGTCCCGCGAGCGACAAATGCCGAGTCCCGGGCAGGAGTCCAAACGCAGGGAGCCACAGCACTACGCCCACAATCATGGTGACCAGGAGTATCAGACCTCGAACCACGGATGAATGAGCTCCGCCGTCCACCGAAAACGGGGCGAGCGTAAGTGATCCGACGATCATGACGAACACAACGGCGATCACCGGTTGCACAATGACGCGACTCACCGCATCGATAATTGTCGGTCTCGTAAAGCGCACGAGTAGATGAATCGGCAAACTTCGAAGCAAGAAGGGCGCACAAAACAACATGATGACGAGTCGCTGAACCGTGGCCACTGAAACAGAAACATTCGCCGCGAGGTCGCCAACGGGCCATACCACCACTGCGAGCAGCGCGATAAATGCATAGAGGGCTCGGCGTCGAAGAACAACGTCCGCCACGAGCACTCGATGCAAGAAGAACAGCGCCGCGAGGACCACAATGGCCACCGGGTGCAGGTGAAACGGCAGGTTGCTCATTGGGCGACGCTAATACGCCCTTCGGAGACTGCACTCTTCAGCGCTTCGTAATCTTCTTTGTTGCGCTCTAGGTACGCCATAGAAAACACACCAATGGCTTGGTCAAAGGTGTCGCCCTTTCCGAGGTATCCCTCGAGCACTGACGTTCCTCCCGAACGAGCGTGGGCTCGAGCAAGCGCCCAGGCGCAAAGTCGCCCGTAATCGAACAAATGGTCGCCATCAAGTTGTTCGACCCTTACGGCGGAGCGGTGATCAAACTGTTCGCGCACGTAATACGACGTTGGTCCCGTTGGTTCTTCAACATCGTGCCAGCCAAGAAACGGGTCAGGCGTTGCTTGCATGATTTTTTGTCCGCGCACCACTCGAGCCCCGCCGGAGAGTTCGCTGTTCAGCCCTCTCGCCAATGCCACAACCGACGTCGATGCCTCTTTCACCTGAAGAAAGAAGGTGTCTTTCGCATTTCGACCAACGAGCAAAATAATGAAGCAACGCGTACCCACCGAACCAACACCGACAACTTTTCGAGCAGCGTCCACGGGGGTGAACTGATTAAGCAGCACCCGTCGATCCGGGCTCAATGAATTGGAGTAATCACGTATGACATCCGAAAGAGTGCCTCGTGCACCGACGAGTTCACTCTTGGGGTCCAGCTGATCAAGGGGAACCACGAGTGGCGGATCACTCACTAACGTTGGCCGACCGTCGAGCCACTCCACCAAGCCTCTCGGAGGTTTGGAAGACGACTTGTCAACCGCTGTTTGCAACACTGTGTCCAAATCGTGGAGGGTCTCCTCGTTAAAGAAACTGCCCAACTCCGACATGACGGCATCCACGTCAAGGACCGAATACCAAACCTTGATAAGGCTTTCGTGAGCCAAACGGCGAAGTGAAAGCCGATACTCTCTCGCAGCCGCCACGGCGAGCGCTTCTTGCTGATCCTTGTTGAGACCATTTTGTTCTGCGGCGATCGCGAGTGAGGTGGCCAAACGCTTCACGTCCCACTCAAAGGAACCACAATCAGTTTCGTCAAAGTCGTTGATGTCATAGACGAGACGTTGTTCCGCTGAACGAAATATTCCAAAATTCGAAAGGTGCGCGTCGCCGCATATCTGCACTTCGATATTGCTCGAGACACCTCTCGCCAAATCATCAGCCATCAAGAGTGCGCTGCCACGAAAGAAGCCGAAAGGTGAAGCGAGCATGCGTTCGTAGCGAATTGGCAACAGTTCTTGCACGCGGTGCGTACCAAGTTCAATGAGTCGAGCAATTGGGTCATACCCCGTTCCGCGTGGCTCCAGATCGCCCAGTGAATGTCGAGATACGACCTTGCGATGTGCCCGGCCCTCCGCTCGTGCGGCCGACGGCGTCGGCAACGTCGTGACATCACGAAAACTCACGCGATGCTCCCATGCATCGAGCGCGAACGAACGCTGTGAATTACCCGTGGTCCAAGTTTGCTCACTACCAACGACCCAATGGCCAGGTCCATCACCAAAATGGCCAGGGGGAAAAGCGCCCCCGCCGTC
The DNA here is from genome assembly GCA_003138895.1 of Acidimicrobiaceae bacterium. GTDB lineage: Bacteria > Actinomycetota > Acidimicrobiia > Acidimicrobiales > RAAP-2 > RAAP-2. The sequence continues at coordinate 42,885 of PLHJ01000003.1, read as the reverse complement.
GTGAAACGCGAAAGTGTTAGCAACGTGATTCCACCGTTCAAAGAGCCCGCCAGAAAATTCCACGCCGTCTCTGACGCCGGAGCGACGAAAGCCTTTCGAAGTGTGGGCAGACCAGCAATGGAATCAGCGGCGACAAAGGTAACGAGCGCAACCGTCGGGTGATTGGAGACGGCCCAAAACAAAATGCCAATGATCGAAACAATCCCGCACGCGACGTCAAACCGCCCAATCTTCCAGTAACTTCGTCGGTCACGAAACGAGGCCACCACGACCACGAGAGGAACGAGTCCTAAGAATAAGGTCATGAACGAGGCGAGACCCACGTGTTGCTGGCGTTCAGCGACGAAAGCAAGTAGCCCCTCAATCGCCCACAGCGACCACGTCACACGATTGGGCGAGGTAACGCCGCGTAACGTATCGCGGATATAGGTAAATCCGCCGGTCAACGAGATAGCAATCCCGACAAAGACGAAGTTCCCGTTAATCACTCTGCCAGTCTGCACCCCCACGACACCAAGCGCGACTCGCGCGCATTTGTTGCACGAAATAACGCAGTATTCTCGCAGCCGTGGACGCCCAAACCTTTCTCGGTATTGAGCGTGTGGACGAAGGTCGCTGGGAACTTGAGGTGAAAGAACGCCTTATCACCCCTGGACAGTTTCTTTTTGGGGGTTGTGCGCTGGCGGCGGGCATTGTCGCACTCGAACAAGAGAGTGGTCGTCCCACCGTGTGGGCGAGTGCCCATTACCTTTCGTACGCTCCCACGAATTCCGTCGTTACCGTCACGACCAATTTGGCCGTCGTCGGTGGCAACGTCACGCAGGCCAGAGCCATTGCGACCATCGAGGACCGCGAAATCTTGACAATCAACGCGTCTCTTGGCAGGGGCACGTTGGATGCGCCGGGTCCCTGGGAAACTATGCCGGTGGTTCCTCCACCGTTGGACTGTCCCCTTCGAACGTTCTCTGTTGATATGGGCGAATCCGTCTTTTCGCATATCGATACACGTATCGCGAGCGGCCGCAGTTTTCAAGACTTGGATGGAACTCCTGGTTCGCCCAACACTGCGCTGTGGGCACGACTACCCGACCACGCGGATGTCTCCGCCGCAACCCTCGCTATCTTTGGCGACTACGTGTCCGGTGGATCTGCCAACGCGGTTGGACGACCCATGATGGGACGAAGCCTCGACAACTCCATTCGAGTGGCTCAAATAGCTCCCACCGAATGGGTGCTCTGTGACATTCGCATGCACGCGTTGGTCGGAGGGTTCGCCCAAGGCACGGCATTTTTGTGGAGTGAAGACGGCACCCTGCTCGCTACGGCCAGTCAATCCATCGCCGCGAAACTCTGGGATCAACCTCTCCCCAGGCGCCCCTAGGCCCAGCGTGTAGATTGGTCTGCTTGCGGGGCTATAGCTCAGTCGGTTAGAGCGCAGCACTGATAATGCTGAGGTCGTAAGTTCGATTCTTACTAGCCCCACCACGGGGGACTCGGATAAAGGGTCCCCAACCGCTCGGATAATGACCGTAAACCGGTTGAGACTGGTTCCATGAGACCGGTCCCCTGATTTAAAAGGAGACTTTCGCGCGCTCTAGAGACGAATGAGAGATGCCACCTCGCGGCGATGAGCGTGAGGAATACAAGACAGTTTGGGGCGTAGAGTCCTAATTATGGGCCCTCAAAATATCCTTCAGTCAAAAAATCTAGCCACCATATATGAGCTTCCGCTCATCGAATGGTCAAGCATTGAGTCACGTCTCGATAGTGGGATAACCCAGGCACCCGGTTCGGGAGGACCAGATCGTCACACCTGCTGGCTAGCTACCGTGAACCACGACGGAAGTCCTCATGTAACTGGATTTGGCGCCGTATGGTTCAACGACGCATTCTGGTTCGTGACCGGTGCGCAAACGCGCAAGGGGCGAAACCTTACCCGCGATGCACGCTGCACGCTAAGTGTTGCTCTGCGGGAATTCGACCTGACCCTCGACGGAACCGCCGAAATAATTGACGAACCCACGACCGTCGCCACCCTGGCGGGACGGTGGAGCCTTCAAGGTTGGCCCGTTCAGGTGGACGAATCAGGCATCGCACTGACCGCCGAGTACAGCGCTCCGTCAGCAGGCAAACCTCCTTGGAGGATATACAGAATCCAACCGCTGGAAGCCACCGCTGTCGCCACAGGCGGAGTTGGTGGGGCCACTCGTTGGAGGTTTTCCCAGACATAACCGAGTCCGCGTAGTTGCACAGATTGCGGGGCAGGCAGTGAACCTGTGGAACCCGTACGTACCAGGTGCCTGCTTTCGAAAGCCCTAAACCGTCTTGTGATTAACCGCTTTTGTCGGAATTGCCCGCCACGAACAATTTGATTCGTGCAGGCAAATTCGTGCGCATTGGAAATTTCGACTCACTACATTTTGACTATGGATTTAATCCGTCTGCAGCCCAATGCTTTTACATCCCAAACAACTGCTCTCTCACTTCAAGCAGTTTGGCAAGTTGCGTCGAATCCGCTTTTGCTTCCAAGTTTGTCCAGTGAGCTTCAAGCAGTTCGACCGGTTTCGAACAAACCTCTCGGTCTTGGCTCGACCTTCGAAGGTGACCAACGTCGTGGCGAGCGACGTTGGACAACAACATCGACCATCACAGGATTTGAGCCACTGCATTTTTTTGAATGGACGGTCGGTGACGTAGCAAACCCGGTCTCGAAGTGGAGTTTCTTACTCGACGCCAACGCTGCGGGCATCACCTTGACGCATAAGGTCACGCTTTTGGGCGGTCCTTCTCCGCTGAGTGACTTCATTGCTCAAAACCCCACCACGGCAGAAGAAGTGGTGCAAGAGCGGCTCGTAGCCCTTAGAGAACGAATGTCCGTCACTGTCGCTGGGCTTCTTGGACTAGCGAGTTCATCCAGTTAACGATTAAACGTATTTCTCACCATATGCTTTGCCAATGAAGCTGAACGAGTGGGTGGGCGCCCTACGCGAACGAAACTTTCGGCTCTTCTTTATTGGGCAATCAACGTCACTCATAGGCAGCGGGATGGCACCGGTGGCTATTGCCTTTGCTGTGTTGCGCCACGGAACAACGAGTGACCTTGGCTTTGTGTCGGCCGCTGGCTTGGTGCCACTCGTGGTGCTGCTCCTTGTCGGTGGCGTCATTGCCGACCGTTTCCCGCGTCGACTCGTGATGCTCAGTTCTGACCTTCTTCGAACCCTGGCGGAGATTGGTCTTGGCGTGTGGATCTTTCTCGCGTCGCCGCCACTTTGGGGCTTCATGGCGCTCGCAGCTGCCGTTGGTGTCGGTTCTGCGTTCTTTAATCCCGCTCTAACGGGACTCGTTCCCCAGGCGGTCTCCGAGGGCAAGTTATTACAGGCGAACGCACTCAACGGCTTGTCGGCCTCGGTGGCCAACATTATTGGTCCGGCCATTGCTGGCGTCATCATTGCCGTGTCAAGTCCCGCATGGGCCGTGCTTATCGATGGACTGACATATGCGGTCAGCGTTGTCAGTTTGTACTTGATGTCAATTGAATGGACCTCAAGTGAATCGGTCGAGACTTTCTTGTCACAGTTGCGAGAAGGATGGACGGAGTTCTGGTCGCGCACTTGGCTGTGGGTCATTGTTCTCGAGTTTTCCTGCGTCAACGTTTTGATTTTTGCTCCGATGCTTGTGCTGGGGCCAGTTATCGCAAAACAGTCACTCGGCGGAGCACCGGCGTGGGGTCTGGTTTGGGCGCTTGAGGGCGCGGGGGCGGTACTGGGTGGTGTCGTGATGTTGCGATGGAACCCCGTAAGGCCGCTGCTCACGGCGACAATTGTGACTGCGGCATGGGTGTTTCCGTTAGTGGCCCTCGCCTATCGAGCACCGGTGCTCGTCATTGGGCTCGGAGGGTTCTTTGCCGGTATTGGGTTCACCGTCTTTGGAACACTATGGATGACCACGATGCAGCGAGAGATACCGACGGAAATGCTGTCCCGTCTCAGTGCCTATGACTGGTTCGGTTCTTTGGTCCTTTTGCCAATCGGCGTGGCTGTTGTTGGACCAATCGCGAATGCGTGCGGAATGAAGGCGACAATCGTTGGAGCAGCGGTTCTGCTGGCCATCTTGGTCGGCGTGACACTCTTAGTTCCCAGTGTTACGAAAATGCGGGCGCCGGAACAGCTTGTTGGTTAAAACCGACACCGATAAGCAAAGCGGCCCTGCGTTAATCTCAACAGTCAACAGCATCGAGGAGGTTCTCGTGAAGACCATGACGTGCCAACAACTAGGCGGACCCTGCAGTTTTGAACACAAGGGAGAAACCGCCGATGAAGTGATTAAAGCCCAAGATCGTCACTTACGTGACGCGGTTTCTGGCGGCGACGAAACCCATCAACAAGCCCTCAAGGAGATGAAGGGCCGTTGGAAGAACCCCATAGCCGGCATGGGTTGGTACCGAAAAGCCAAAAAGGACTTCGCCGCACTTCCTGAAAGCTGAAAGCGAATCTCGTTACATATTTTTAACGACAACGCGCGGGCCGTTTTGCTCACTCCCCTCGCATCGTTCTTGGTTCCATTAGCACCCCACCACGTCAGTTTTCGTGCGGAAACATACGCCACCTAAACTCAGCGTGTGGAGAAACGCGAATTATCACCCTCAGCGTTCCTCGATGCCGGGCACATCTGCGACGAACAAAGGAACGGTCATGGCAACTAATCGAGACGAACGTACGAGCGTCGAGCGCGAAAAGGCCTCAGTCTTTCACTCCTGGTCCGCCCAGAGCACCATCAACCCACTTATGGTGAAATCCGCGAAGGGCGTCTACGTCACGGCCGAAGACGGCACTGAGTTTCTCGACTTCTCTTCCCAATTGGTAAACACCAACATTGGGCACCAACACCCCTCGGTCGTCGCGGCAATTCAAGAACAAGCGGGCATCCTCGCCACCATTGCCCCACAACATGGTTACGAAGCGCGTTACCTCGCCGCAGAGATGATCCTTGATCGTTCCTTTGACGGCGCCGAGAAGGTTTTTTTTACGAACGGCGGTACGGAAGCCGTTGAGCACGCCGTTCGCATGGCCCGTCTGCACACCGGACGTCCCAAGATTCTTTCGGCGTACCGCAGTTACCACGGAGCAACCGCGACGTCCATCAACTTGACGGGTGATCCTCGACGTTGGCCCAGTGACTCAGCTTCCTCGGGTGTCGTGCACTTTTTTGGACCATTCCTCTACCGCAGTGAATTCTTTGCTACGACGGAACAAGAAGAGTGCGAACGCGCGTTACAACACCTAGAGAACACCATTCTCTTTGAGGGGCCGCCAACGATTGCCGCCATCATCTTGGAAACCGTTCCCGGTACGGCGGGCATCATGACACCGCCGGCGGGTTATCTAGCGGGAGTTCGCGAACTCTGTGACCGTTTTGGGATTGTCTACATCGCCGACGAAGTGATGGCGGGCTTTGGTCGCACCGGTAATTGGTTTGCGTACCAAGAATATGGTGTCGCCCCCGACTTAGTGGCCTTTGCCAAGGGCGTGAACTCTGGTTACGTGCCCCTCGGTGGCGTTGTCCTCAATAAGGCCATCTCCGACACGTTCAACGACCGCGTCTACCCCGGTGGACTCACGTACTCGGGTCACCCACTCGCGACTGCAACCGCGGTGGCGACCATCACGGCCATGGAAGACGAAGGAATCGTCAAAAACGCCAAGCGCATTGGTGATGAAATCCTTCGCCCGGGTCTACTGGAGCTACAAAAGCGTCACGCAATCATTGGCGACGTTCGCGGACTCGGCGTCTTCTTTGCACTAGACCTCGTTTCCGACCGAGCAACGAAAGAGCCCCTCGCTCCCTACGGTGGCACCTCGCCCGCGATGGCGGAGCTTTTAGCGGCGGCGAAAGCAGAAAAGATGCTTGTCTTTGTGAACTACCACCGTCTCCACGTCGTTCCACCCTGCACGATTACCGACGAAGAAGCGCGCGATGGTCTCGAGCGACTCGACCGCATACTTTCCAAAATTGATCACTATTACCAAGGCGCGGTGTGAGCGACGACCAACGCATCCGCGCGGCCCAGGCACTTCGCGAACTCGGTCACGAATTCGTCCGACGAGACCTTTCCGACGACGAACTCGCGAACGTCGAAGAACAAGCACTGGAATTGCTTCGCATCATGGAAAAAGCGCCCGAACGATTGCGGGCGCATCCGCCCCACACGCTGGCGGATTTCAAGATGACCGTGCCCGAAGGCGACGCCGGCGAGAAACGTCAACTTTTTGCCGACTCTGTTGTTTCGGGATCCACGAACCCCATGGGACTGAACGCCAGCCTCTGGCGTGACGGTGACGTCGCGGTCTTAGAAACGGTGCTCGGAAAGGCCTTCGAAGGCGCTCCCGACCGAGCCCACGGCGGTGTCCTCGCGGCTCTCATTGACGAATCCATGGGACTCGTGCTCGCCATGGAGCGAGTGCTCGCCTACACAGTCCAGCTCGACATCTCGTACCGGGCACCCGCGCCCATTGGCGAACTCGTCGCCGCGCGGTCCTGGCTCGATGAGAAAAATGGCCGAAAGCTCTCGATGCGCTGCGAAGTGCGTTCGGTTGGTGTCCTCGTGGCGGAAGCCCAGGCCCTCTTCATTGCCGTTGATCCAGGAACCTTCCTCGCCGCCAACTAGCCCGCCGTGGTCCTAGCGGAGAGAGAACTACCATCGACCTCTGGATTTCGTTTTCGTCCCAGCGACGAAGAAGGATGTAGATGCACTACTCGTCAATTGACAACATGCAGCGTTGTGTGCGTAAACACGTGCTGACTGACGCGACGTTGGCGGGGCGCTCGCTCAAAATCCTCGACGTGGGTGGGGCGAACGTCAATGGTTCGTACCGCGACGCCATGCAGGGACTGGATTTTTCGTATCACGCGGCCGACATAGATGCGGGCGAAGGCGTCGACACCGTACTCAGTCCCACCGGACCTTTTCCCTTCGCTGACGAGAGTTTCGACGTCGTGCTCTCAGGACAGACCTTCGAACACACTGAGTTCTTTTGGGAAACCTTCAAAGAAATGGTCCGGGTCTGTCGCCGTGACGGCGTGGTGATCGTCATTGCACCCTCGTCGGGCGCCGTGCACCGCTACCCCGTTGACTGTTACCGCTTTAACCCCGACAGTTACGTGGCCCTCGCGAAACTGGCGCCCATAGAACTCGTTGATTCGTGGGTGGACCCGCGCGGTCCCTGGCATGACTTGGTTGGCGTGTTTCGAAAGCAGCCCGCGGGACCCGCGTACGTTGCGCCCGTTGTCGAAATTGAAGAGCTCGACGAAGCTCTACAAAACACCTACCCAATTAACGATGACCCGTCCGTTGAGGCGCGCGCGGGCACTGATTTGTATTTGGAGTACCTGCCCCGGGTGCACGAGACGCTGCAACCGCGCTCGTACTTGGAAATTGGGGTGTGGTCGGGACTGAGCCTTCGCATTGCGTCGTGTCGAGCGGTGGGCGTTGATCCGGCGCCGCGTCTGCTCGAGCCCTTAAAGCCCAATCACGAGATGGCCCTTATGACCAGTGACGACTATTTCTTAGAAGAAGGCCTTTCCGAGCAGATAACGCCGCTCGATCTTTCCTATATCGACGGCATGCACATGATTGAAAACGTCCTCATGGACTTCATCAACATCGAGAATATTTGCCACCCGAACTCCGTCATCATGATCGACGACGTCTACCCAAATCACGTGTTGCAGGCAAGACGCCAGCGTGTCACCCAGCACTGGATGGGTGACGTCTGGAAAATCATTCCAATTCTGCAAAAGTACCGACCTGATTTGTTGCTCGTGCCCGTGAACACTGAACCAAGTGGCACCTTGTTGGTCGTTGGCCTCAACCCCACGGAGCGCATTCTTTGGGAACGCTTTGACATCATCTTGGAAGAAGCCGTCGACGTGATGAGCGATCCGACACCCGACATTCTGGAACGTCACGGTGCCTTGGAACCACGCGATCCGTTGCTCGAGTACATCGTTACTTTCGTGCGCCAGTCCCGCGAACGAAACGACTGGGCTCTTGACACCGGACACCTACGAAACATGATCGCGGGCGCCTCGCCTCGACAGATTGCCCCGCAATGAGTGATTTTCTCTCCATTGTCGTTATTAGCTACAACATGAACCGTGAATTACCTCGCACGCTGTATTCGCTTTCGCCCGCGTACCAACGAGGCATACGCGCCGAAGACTACGAAGTAATCGTCGTCGACAATGGTTCCGCCACACCGCCGTTGCAGGACGACTTCTTAGATCTCGGGATGAACCTTCGAATTTTCACGACGCCCGACGCACTGCCTACCCCCGTGCACGCCATTAATCGCGGGCTCAACCAGAGCCTTGGCAAGTACATCTGCGTCTACATTGACGGCGCACGACTCGCGTCGCCGGGACTTCTTCGCACTGCTCTCGACGCTCTTTCGACAAGTCCGCGAGCGGTCGTCGGCAGTCGAGGTCGCTACCTCGGCCCGGACTACCAACGAAACAGTGTGCACCAGGGCTACGACCAAGCAGCCGAAGACGCACTACTCGACCAAGTTAACTGGCGAGAAAATGGCTACGGACTCTTTGACGTTTCGGTCTTTGACGAATCGTCGGGTCCCAACTGGTGGCTATCCATTGCCGAGAGCAATTCTCTCTTCATGAGCCGGACGCTCTGGCACGAACTCGGTGGTTACGACACTGCCTTCCAACTTCCTGGCGGCGGTCTCGTGAACCTCGACACCTGGATGCGCGCCTGCGAACTGAACAACGTTCGCCCCACGGTGTTGCTCGGCGAAGGTACGTTTCACCAATTGCACGGCGGCGTGGCGACGAATGGTTCCCTTGGCACCGTCGAACGTTTCCACGCGGAATACGAAGCCATCCGCCAGCGTGATTTTCAACCCAGCAAGGCTGCTCTTTCGTACATTGGCACCTTCAAACACAAAGTCCCCGACATCGAACTCTCTCCCGCCAAAGAACACGCGACGCCCATGGACGAAGCAGTCGTCGTCGTTTCGTTCTCGCAGCGCGCCGCTCGTTGGCTGCCAACGCCACTGCGGCGTATCGCCAAGAACACGGCGCGAGTGATGAAGTGGACACTGCGAGGTCAACTAAAAACACAGTTAGCGGCCCTTCGTGAAGAACGAGCCGACGCGGAACTCATTAAGGCCTCGGGTTACTTTGATGGCGCGTGGTACCTCGAGACGTACCCAGACGTCAAAGCCTCGGGCTATGACCCCGCGGTGCACTACGTGCGCTACGGCGTCAGCCAACACCGTCGCTCGGGGCTGCTCTTTGATGATCGCTGGTACCTCTATCGCTACGGCGACGTGTTTGACGCAGGGGCCAATCCCCTGGTGCACTTTGTCAAGTACGGCGAGCAAGAAGGTCGGCGACCGCGATCCAATCGAGACGAGTAGTCGTGACGAGTGAAGTCCGAAAAAGCATTCTTCGTTCGCACCCAAGTTTGTTTCGAGCCCTCAGCGCCGATGTTCGCGTCACGCTGGATTATCGCGGCGAAGCGAGTGGTTACGCCACGCGTCTTCGCACCCTTGGCTCATTCGTTCGCTTGCTTTGGGTGACCGACGCTTTTTTTGGCCAAGTCTGTTACCGAGTGAAGGCTCGCCTGCAGCGTTTTCATGTGCCACTGCTGCCACGAATTATCCACCACCTCGCCATGCGCACGGCGCAGATATGTATTGGCGATCCCGTGGTTATTGAACCGGGTATCTACATTGCGCACGGTCAAGTGGTCATTGACGGTTTTTCGCGGGTGTCCTCGGGCGTCGTGCTCTTTCCGTGGGTCACCATTGGCCTTCGCGCGGGGGATTTCGCCGGTCCGACAATTGGCGAAGGGGCCCAAATTGGTACCGGAGCAAAGATCATTGGTCCCGTCACCGTGGGAGCCCACTCGAGTGTTGGCGCGAACGCCGTGGTGGTGAGTGACGTCGCACCCCACACCACCGTCGTGGGGATTCCGGCGAAGGTTGTTGGTTCCGACCCGGCGTAGAGTTGGTGCGAAGGAGTTCTGATGGCCCTTAAATTCGCTCGTAAACCAAAAACTTCCATCGATCCCAGGCGCTACCCGAAAGGGGCTGCTCGTCACTTCATCGCCGCTGGCGAGTACGACGCAGCGATTGAAGTTCTCACAGAGATAACGCTCGATGGTCTGCACCCCGAGGTAGAAGAACAACTCATTGATCTTCGCCACGAGGTCTTTCTCGCCCACGGCCTGCCAGAAACGGCACCTCTGTGGCCCCCGACGTTCGACGACATTTTTGTGGGCGTTGAAACAATTCCCGAAGTGAACGTGAAGGATCTTTCGGTGAACGCCATGCGCGCCGGCGTGCTCGGTCACGGTGCGTTAATTGTTCGAGGCCTCTTTGACGAACAGCACGTTGCTCGCTTGCAGCTAAACATCACGAAAGCCTTTGACGCCTTTGACGCGGCGGCGAGTGGCACGCCACTGTCGGAGGTCACGCCGTCGTATCGACCGTTTACTCCGTCAGACCCCGAACAGTTCAACGACATCGAGCGAGGCTTTATCCGCGAAGGTGCGGGAGTCTTGATGGCGGATTCACCACGTGGTTTTCGTGACTGGACCGCGGCCGTAAAAGAAAACGGACTCTTCGACAAGATCGCCGAGTACTTCGGCGAACGTCCCGCGTTGTCACTCAGCAAAACCACCCTTCGCGACGTTCCCGCAGACACGAACTACGGCTGGCACCAAGACGGGGCGTTCCTCGGCAAGGACATTCGTTCGCTCAACGTTTGGCTCGCGCTTTCGGATTGCGGCATCGACGCGCCCGCACTCGACCTCGTGGCTCGTCGCATGGAAGAAATTGTTCCCACCGGCGTCGACGGCGCGATATTCAACTGGTCAGTAAGTGAAACGACCGTCGAGCGCTTCCGTCACGGGGCGCCGATTGTTCGTCCCGTCTTTGCGCCCGGTGACGCCATTCTCTTTGACCAGATGAACCTGCACTCAACGGGCGTGAGTCCTGGGATGACAAAAAACCGATTGGCGATTGAGTCGTGGTTCTTTGCACCCTCGACCTATCCCATGAAAGAGACGCCGTTTTATCTATGAACGCGTGCGGCTCGGTAGTTCCGCCGGACGTCGAAGCACGGGCCACACGATAGGCCTCGACACAGCCCGAAGGCGAAGTGCGTTCTTCTCAATAACGAACCAGCTCACGCTGGCGAGCGCCAACGTCAGAACGAAGCTCGTGATGATGAAACCAAATTCACCTATGCGCTGGACGTGCGTTACCGCCAAGAGTTGTTCCACGGGAAAACCAAAGATATAGACGCCGTAGGAAAAGTCGTTTTTCGCTCCCAGACGGATGGACGAAAAACGAGCACCGCACCACAGCAGTGGATACGCGAGCAGCGGGGCGGCGAGTGCGGGGTAATCAAACGTAAAGGCCGGCTGCCAACCAAACGTCGGAAGAAACAACATTGCGATGAAACACACCGTGGAGCCGAGCGCCAGCAAAGCTGAATTTGGCACTCGATCTCGATAGAGATAGAGGAGCGTCCCCGCGAGGAACATCATCAGAAACTTCATGAAATTGAGCAGGTACCAAAAATGAAAAATCGTAAAGTGCACGTCGATTGATGGATTGACGGTGATGACGATGATCGCCATTTGCAACAGCGCGGCGAATACGACTACCGTCCTTCGACGCTGCAAGAACCCGGCAAACGCAAATGCCAGCACGGCGAGGTAGCAAAGAAACTCATACGAGAGACTCCAAAGCGATCCGTTCCAAATGAGAAAGTACGCCACGTGTCGAGGAGTACCAAGAATGCTCGACTGATGAATCAGCAGCAGCGAGTTGTGCGTGACGTAGCCGAGTGAACCATTGTGCGTATTCAGCACACACGCCAGGGACGAGCACGCCGGTGGATGAAATAGCCACGACAACGGCGCAATCACGAAAGCCGTGACAATAAGACAAAACCAGAATCCGGGAAAAATGCGAAGAAAGCGGTGCCAGAGGTAGCGACCGGCTGAGGACGTCATGGCGCTCTTCGTTATGAGAAAGCCGCTGATGCCAAAGAAGCCGTACAGCGCGATCGTGCCCAGCTCCGTACTCGCCACCTCAATGCGCGAAAAGCCCGCGATGTCTGCCGCGTGTGCGAGCAGCACCATGCCCGCGAGCACGAGACGAAGTGCGTTCAGACAGTTCTTTCGTCCTTCATACGCATCACCGAGCGTCATTAGACGCGCAGGAGCCAATGAATCGAGCGCCGTCACCGGTTCCTCCTCCCGACACGTCGAAGTCTGAGCCTAGAGCAAGTGCGAAAAGACTCTCGAGCGAAAAATCCCGTCGGTCATTATTCTGGATACATGCCTGCCATCACCGTTGAGAACCCACTTGAACTGCCAAAAGTCGCCACTCCTGCCCTGGACCAACGAGCTCGACGTGTCACGTCGATCACCACTGCTCCGCGCGGACTCGAGGGTGAAGGATTCCCCGTGCGTCGGGCCTTTCATGGCATCTCCCAACACGATCTCGATCCGTTTATTCACATGGACCAGATGGGTGAGATTGATTATGGACCGGGCGAACCAAAGGGAACGCCTTGGCACCCGCACCGTGGCTTTGAAACCGTGACCTACATGATGGAAGGCACGTTCCTGCACCAGGACTCCATTGGTGGTGGTGGCGTCATTGAAAACGGAGGAACCCAGTGGATGACCGCCGGTGCAGGCATCTTGCACATTGAACGCCCGCCCGATGCATTAATTGACTCCGGTGGACTTTTTCACGGCATCCAGCTCTGGGTCAATCTGCCCTCCGCTCTCAAGATGACAACGCCTCGCTACCAAGACATTGGCTCGCACGACGTGAAGTTGCTCACGAACGACAACGGTGACGCGATTATTCGCGTGATCGCCGGCGAACTCGGTGACGCGAAGGGACCGGGTTCAACGCACACACCCATCACCATCGTGCACGTTTCTTTACTGCCTGGCGGCCAATTAGTGCTTCCGTGGAACCCGAACTACAACGCGCTTACGTACGTCTTGGCGGGCGAAGGAACGGTCGGCACCGAAAGGACCCCCTTGCACGATGGACAAATGGCCGTGCACGTTGACGGCGACTTCATTGTCCTAGGCGCCAACGAAACTCAGGACTCACGAACGCACGCCTTCGAAGTGTTGATTCTCGGTGGCCAACCCATCAAAGAACCCGTCGCGGTCTATGGGCCCTTTGTTATGAATACTCGCGCTGAACTACAACAAGCGTTCGAAGACTACGAAGCCGGCAGGCTCGGCCAGATCCCAGCCGAGCACATCTAGGCCTCTTCGGCACGGTGCACCATGAAGGTGCCCGTCGAACGACTGACGATTTCGTCCTTGTCGTTTTTAATGACCGCCTCGGCGTAGGCAACTTGTCGACCCAAGCGAACAACGTCACCGCGCATCGCGTAGTGCTCGTGGAGCATGGCGGGGCGCATGAGTTCGGTCTTCATCTCAATGGTGGCCTTCGTGCGGTCCTTTTTCCCGAGGGCGGCGTTAATGGCAAAGTTCATGGCAGCGTCGAGCAGCACCGAATGGATACCCGCTTGCACGGAGCCGTGGGGATTACAAGCCAGTTCCGTGGGGCTAAAGGAACCCTCGACCCAGCCCAAATCCTCACCGTCGATGCCGTAAGAACTGAACGTTCCACCGAGCACGCCAATGATGGCCATACCCCCGTCGCCCAGCCATCGATCCATGTCCTTCGGCGTCGTAGTCACCCCCGTGACGATACTTGCCAAGTTCCTTCTAGTATTGCGAAGTTGGGGGGATTCGCCAACGCAGAACGAAAGGACAACAATGCCTACAGCGGTCATTGTGGATGCCGTACGTACCCCGGGTGGGAAACGAAACGGAAAACTTAAGGGTTGGCACGCCGTAGACCTCGCGTCGGAGGCGCTGAAGGCCATTGCTTCGCGCAACAATCTGGACCCTGTCCTTATTGATGACGTGATCATGGGTTGCGTCATGCAAGTCGGTGAACAGTCACTCAACATTGGACGAAGTGCTGTGCTCGCGGCTGGTTGGCCCGAGTCCGTGCCCGCCACGACCATCGACCGCCAGTGCGGCTCCTCACAGCAGGCGCTGCACTTTGCGGCACAGGGCGTTATGTCCGGTGCCTACGACATCGTGGTAGCCGCAGGCGTCGAAGGAATGACTCGCACGCCAATGGGCTCTTCCATTGTCCCGGGCATGGGCTTTCCTTTTGGACCCCGCGTCATGGCACGTTACGCCCCCGTGGGTGGACTTGTCTCCCAGGGCATTGGCGCCGAAATGATCGCGGATCAGTGGGGCATCTCTCGTACTGACCTCGACGAATTCGCGGCCGAGAGCCACCGCCGTGCGGCCCAGGCGACAGAAGAAAAGCGCTTCGAGAACGAGATCATTCCGATTCGCGTGCGCGACGACGAAGGTAACGACACCGACGAAATCATGAACGCGGACGAGGGCATTCGCCCCGGTTCATCCGTGGAGACGCTCGGCAACCTGAAGCCCGCCTTCAAAGAAGATGGCAAGGTCACGGCCGGAAACTCCTCGCAGATCACCGACGGCGCGTCGGCTGTTTTGATTATGTCCGAAGAGAAGGCTCGCGAACTTGGCCTAAAGCCTCGCGCGAAGTTTCACACCTTTGCTCTCGCGGGCGTTGACCCCGTCACGATGTTGACCGGTCCGATTCCCGCCACCACGAAGGTACTGGAGCGTTCGGGACTGACCCTTGATGACATCGACCTCGTCGAGATTAACGAGGCCTTTGCTTCAGTGGTGTTGGCGTGGCAAAAAGAGCATAAGGCCGACCTCTCCAAGGTCAACGTGAACGGTGGTGCAATTGCGCTTGGTCACCCTCTTGGCGCATCGGGCGCGAAGTTGTGCGCCACGCTGCTCAACGAACTCGAGCGCACCGGTGGTCGCTATGGCCTTCTCACCATGTGTGAAGGTGGCGGACTCGCTAACGCGACAATTATCGAGCGACTGGACTGAAGTAGCTAAAGAGAATCCCCCGCGTTCTAACGAACGTGGGGGATTTTTCTTTTACTTGTATTTCGTGGCGAGATAGAACGCGCTAAAGATTGCGACAAGGCCCACTAAGAGGTACCACGGTGAAACCGCGCCCGGCAATTCATTCAGATAATTGAGCGCCACGACCAGTACGCCACCAATGAGCAAAATAAGAATCAGCGGACCAAACCAGCGCGGACTCTTTTCCACGTCGCGCGGCACGGGGGCCGTGTAGCGACCGCGCTCTTCGGCCGACACGTAACGGCCGGTGTTCGCGCCTCGGTGCTTCGTGGGAGTCGTTGTTCGACCCGACGAACTGCCTGACTTCTTATTTCGTCCGGGACCGGTCTTTGCCATAGGGGACAAATCCTAACCGTCGCGTACTGGGGGCCCGTTTGACTGCTCGAATTCGATAAGTAGTTCATAACTCTTTGCTGAGAATGCCCTGAGTCCGAGGCCAAATTTTGGGCCCTGCGACCTATAGTTTTTTTACAGCGGTACTTGCGCTAACGGAGAGCTGAACGTGTTGAAGTCCAAATTGAGGGTCGTTGGCTTGTTCGTGTCGGTCGCGACGCTGATTGCTCTTGTGGGGGGCGCTTCCTTTTCCGTAAACACTGCGAGCGCCGCTGCAAGTGTCACGGCGACGCAGTCTGCGTTGCCTCCCAACGCGGCGACGGACACCTCGACTGGACCCTTTCACCCCGATAATTTCATCGGTGACTGGAACTCTCAGAACTCCGCTTGTCCGTCCACCGGTAACTGCGTCAGCGCCGGTCAGTACGTTGACAGTTCCGGCCACATTCAAGCCCTGATTGAAACGCAAACCAACGGTACGTGGAGCGCGTCCGGAGCCACCATGCCTCCCAACGCAGCGACGGACGCCGGTGCGAACGGAATCTTTCCTCACAACATCCTTTGGGGCACGGGTTGTTCTTCCAATCAGAACTGCGCCGTCGTTGGCCAGTACGTCGACGGCTCGGGCTACACGCAACCGCTCATCAACGTTGAAACCAACGGTGTGTGGTCCGACGTCGCGGCACCTCTACCAAAAGGCGCCGCGTCCGACTCCCAGATCAGCGCGATGGCGTCGACCCTGACGTTCACGCCCGCCAACAGCCTCAACAGTGTCAGTTGCCCAAGCGATGGTAACTGTGTCGCTGTTGGGCAGTACCTCGACTCGAGCGGCCACACACAAGCATTTCTCGACCTTGAAGTTAGCGGTACTTGGAGCGCACTCACCGCGCCACTACCTTCCAACGCGGTGACCGATGCCACGGCGTCAGCCAACAACGCGCCCTCGAATCTCTTTTACGCGGTGGCCTGCTCTTCGACGCAGAACTGTGTCGCCGCGGGTGAGTACGCCGACAACTATGCCGACGCGGGCATACAAGCACTCGTGGACGTCGAGACGAACGGCATTTGGAACGCCGTGACGGTGCCGCTTCCTTCGGACGCGACGACCAGTAGCGACGGTGCCTACGCCGGCGACGCTCTGTACGCGGTGTCCTGTCCGTCAAATGGTGACTGCGTCGTGGGCGGGACGTATTCGAACAGTGACTCGACGTCATCGCCGTATCAATACGAGCCGCTGCTCGACACCGAATCAAACGGCACCTGGACGAGCGTCAAGGCACCTCTTCCCGCGGACGCCTCCAATGACACGGGTCAAGCCAACCAAACCGACGTCATTAATACCGTCACGTGTTCGTCAGTCGCCAACTGCGTCGCCGGCGGTTCCTACTCCAATGCAACGACCAACGGATCCACCACGCAAGTGGAAGCGCTCTTAGACGTCGAGACCAGTGGCGCGTGGACGGACGTTCCCGTGGCGCTGCCGAGTAACGCACTCACCAATGCTCCTTCGAGCGTGTCCTCCCCTAACGACGCCCTCTTCAGTGCTTCGTGCACGAACGCGACCAATTGTGTCGCCAGCGGCATCTACACCACCACCGCCGGCGCGGAGCAAGCACTCCTTCTCACCGAAGTGAGCGGCTCGTGGTCGAACGCACCTGTCTCGCTGCCCAGTGGTGCCTCTACGCTCACGTCGCCCAGTTCTTCTGATTGGACATCGCTCAACAACATGTTGAACACGACCTCGTGCGCTGGTTCGGAATGCTTCGTTGGTGGCTTCTATCTCGATAGCGCGGGTTGGCAACAGCCCATCCAGATTGAAGTAGCGATGTCCGGATCGCAAACCGCCAAGCCCACCAAGAAGACGGCTACCACTTCTACAATTACGGCGATTCACGACAACACGACAACCATCGTGGTGAGTTTCAAGGCTCCAAAGTCCGCGGGTTCGTCGCCGATCTCGGGCTACCAGTACTCCCTTAATGCCGGCGCCTCCTGGGCGAATTGCCCCAAGGGAACAAAGACCTCCTGCACAATCACCAAGTTGCTCGCCAAGCACACCTATAAGATCCAAATCCGCGCCGTTACCGCAGTGGGGCCCGGCGCTTCTTCCAAGACCGTGAGCACGAAGACCCTTTAGTCGTTCTTCGCAGGCCGCGGTCCCTTCACACGAGCGACTACGTACACTGCTTTCGTCCGGACGAAGTCGTCCTTTGGGAACAATTGTCGAGCCGGTGTAGAGTTACTCGTCACGTCTCGGGGCACCACCCCCAGACGTGATGCATGGACCTGTGGTGCAGCCTGGAGTGCACGCCGCCCTGTCAAGGCGGAGGTCGCGGGTTCAAATCCCGTCAGGTCCGCTCGGGTCCTTCGGGAGCCGGGGGGTCGAGTAGCTCAGTTGGTAGAGCGCGCGCCTGAAAAGCGTGAGGTCACCGGATCGACGCCGGTCTCGACCACCAAACGACAAGGGTTTTTGACCCTTGCGCGTCCCAATGACCTAGGACTTCTTCTTTTGACGTACCCGCCAGGTGCTGAGCACAAGTGCACCAAGAACTACCACCGGAAGCACCACCACGCCCCATGCCCGCTCGCTTCGCAAGAGGAAAGCCAGCGCCACCACCACGAGCGTGACAAGGAAGAACTCAGGCGTGTCGCCCACCAAAAAGTCCCACCAAAAACGCCCGAAGCTTCGAAGTCCCCGGCGAATCATGCGCTCACCGGTACTCGGAGCGCCTTACCGGCGATCAGCGTGGCGATAGAAAAGACACCAACGAACACCAATATGAAGAGGTCACTTCCGGGCCAGTGCAGACCAGCACCCTCACCAACCCAGAACAGACCAAACGAGCAGAGCATCACGCCAACGACAGACTTCAAGGCATTTTCGGGAACCGACGAAAGCTGGCGTGCCACGAACGCACCAACGAGGCTCACGAGCACTACTGCCGCTGCCGCCGACACAGCCGCGAGACCCAACCGGTGGCTGCTCGCACCTAGTGACACCACAATCAGCGCCACCTCGGTGCCTTCTAAGAAAACTCCCTTAAAGGCAATTGCAAACGCCACCGCGTCTCGCGACGTTTTTGGCGGTGCCTCCAACCGTAATGAAGAGACCGTCTCTTCGTAGATGAGATCCTCATCGTGCATGGCTTTTAGGCCGCTGCTTCGAAGCCACGCCTTTCGAAGCCATCCCATTCCGAGAACGAGCAGTAATCCCCCAACCGCGACGCGCAGAGCGTCGATGGGTACATAGTGAATAAGAGGGATACCGACCGCGACAATCAATACCGCGAGCACGAGCGCCGCACTCGCGGCACCCTCGAGCGCACTTCGCCATCCTCGCGTCGCGCCCGCCGCTACGACGAGCGTCAGGGCTTCCACCATTTCGACGAGTGATGCCCCAAAAACCGCGAGGATAAGCACCACGTCGGAAGTTCGCACGACGTTGAGTGTAGAGGGCGCAGTTCCCTCAGTTTCGTGCGTCCACTAACGACGCCGTTCTCTCAACTCCTTAGTGGAGCCCGAGTCGACGTGTTCGTAAGTCGTCACCTACGATGTCTTTCGTCCAATGTTTCTCTCCGACCATCTGGTCTACGGGAGACAAAATTGCAAAGGTTTGTCGATGAGTCTTCCAGAAGTCCTACCGGCGTCGAACCCACAGCCCAGCGACACACCCTGGCCCACGGTTGAATGGCCACGGTCAACGGCACCTAATCAGTCGGCCCTCAACAAAATCGTCGACGTGGCTTTTACCAACAGAGACCTCGAGAGCACGTATGCCGTGCTCGTTATTCAAGGCGGCAAGATACTGGCCGAACGCTACGCCGGCGATCGTGAATTTTTTGATCGACCATCCGAGCCGATTAACGCCGAGAGCACACTTCTGTCGTGGTCGATGGCGAAATCGATGCTGCACTGCATTGTAGGAACGTTGGTCGACGAAGCNNGATCCCCGTCACGCCATTCGTTTGGCTGACTTACTCGCCATGCGCGACGGACTCGACTTCTTTGAGGATTACGTCGATGGCGAAACGAGCCACGTTATTGAAATGCTCTTTGCCGGTGGCAAGGACGACATGGCGGGCTTCGCCGCGAATCGACCTTTCAAGTACGCGCCCGACACAGTTTTTAATTATTCGAGTGGCACGACCAACATCATCAGTCGCATCGTTGCCGACCAAGTCGGTTATGGCGATGCGTACCGTCACGCGTTGCAACAACGACTTTTTGAGCCCCTCGGCATGAATTCAGCCAAGGCGACCTTCGACGCGAGTGGCGTCTTTGTGGCGTCCAGTTACGTCTACGCCACGGCCGAGGACTTTGCTCGGTTTGGCTTGTTGTACCTGCGCGGCGGGCTTTGGGACAAACAACGCATCGTGAGTGAAGCCTGGACCCACACGGCGCAAATTCCCTTGAGCATGGACGAAGTCGCCGGGACCTACTACGGATGGCAGTGGTGGATCACCGGCGACCAATACGGCACGTACTGGGCCAGTGGTTACGAGGGGCAGATGATTTCCATTGCTCCGGCCCTCGACGCCGTCGTTGTTCGACTGGGAAAAACCTCCGAAGCGAATTACCCGGAACTTCGGGCGTGGCGTTCACAGGTGCTGAACGTTCTCGCGAACTCCTAAACGCCTTCGTAGGTGAAACCGAGATCGGGCGCACTAAAGATCGCAAAGAAGGGCCAGCCTTCTTTTTCAGCCATGGCCGCCACCGTGCCGCCACGGTCCACGAGCGCCAAGAGACCCACGACCGTTGCTCCGTAGTCGCGAACGACGTTCGCCGCTTCCACCAGACTTGTGCCGCGCGTGACCGTATCTTCGGTGATCACCACGCGGTCGTTCGCGAGTAGCGAACCGGCAATACGCCCGCCGGCCCCGTGATCTTTCACTTCCTTTCGCACCGAAAAGGCCCGAAGTTCTCGTCCCTTGGTGGAAGCAACGCCCGCCGTGATAAAGGAAAGTCCGTCCGCGCCCATGGTGAGTCCCCCGAGGGCGCTGACGTCACTTGGCAAAACCCCCAGAACTTCATTTGCAACGTCCAGCATGATTTCGGGCGCGCAAATGGTTTGCTTAGAGTCGATAAACCACGACGAGTGGCGTCCTGATTTCAACACGAAGTCTCCCCGCTTCACCGAATGTGTCAGCAGATGTTCGCGAACTCGCTCTCGTGCCTCGCTCACCACAACATCACCGTGCCACTACCTTCGCGTACCTCGCCAACCACCGTGGCGACAATTCCCGCTTTGGACGCAATGTCGAGAGCTTCACTCGCCGCGTCCTTTTCTAGAAAGACCGTCATACCGAGACCGCAGTTAAAGACACGAACCATTTCGTCAGCACTGACGTTGCCACGACGCTGGATTTCAAAAAATATCTCCGGTGTCAAAAAACTCGCCATTTCAATGTGAGCGTCGAGATTTTTCGGTAGTGCGCGAGGCACGTTTCCTACGATGCCGCCACCGGTGATGTGCGCTACTGCGTGCAGCGCGTCCCTCAGAGCATGTTGCACCGCGAGAATCGCTGGTGTGTAGATCACCGAGGGTAGGAGAAGCTCTTCACCAAGTACGCGCTCGCTACCTTCAAAAGCAGGCTCGAAGAGTCGTTCCTCTTTTTCGACGAGCACTCGACGAGCGAGGCTGTAGCCATTGGAACGAAGTCCGGGCGAAGAAAAGCCAATGATGACGTCGCCCGCTTTCACCCTCTCGGCACCAAGTTCGTGACCCTTTTCAATAACACCCACCACGAAACCCGCGACGTCAACATCATCGTGGCGAAGCACACCACCGTGTTCGGCTGTTTCGCCACCGAGCAGTGCCGTGTTCGTCATTCGACATCCCTCGGCAATGCCCGCAACAATTTCTTCGAGCTTGGAGGGATCGAGTTTTCCCACGGCTACATAATCGAGAAGAAAAAGCGGCTCGGCTCCCACGCAGGCCAGGTCGTCGACCAGCATCGCCACGAGATCTAAGCCAATGGTGTCGTAACGATTCATCTGCCGGGCGATTTCGAGTTTGGTGCCCACCCCGTCAGTCGACGCCACCAAGACCGGTTGCTTGTAGCGGTTGAGGTCTAACTGGAACAGTCCGCCAAAGCCACCAATGCCACCGAGCACGCCCGGTCGATTCGTTGAGCGCACGGACTGCTTGATGTGCTCGACGGCTTCGTCACCCGCGGCAATGTCAACGCCCGCTTGAGCGTACGTGAGTCCTCCTGGTGAAACGTCGAGCAGTCGGCTCACGCCCGACTTCCCACGCGACCGATCGTCACGGGCGTGGGGGCCGGGTACTCACCCGTTAAGCACGCGTCACAGCATTCGCCGTCCAGTTGAATAGCCGCACGAAGATTCTCAATGGTTATGTACTCAATTGAGTCACAACCGAGATACGCACGAATCTCGTCGAGCGAATGATTGGCCGCTAACAACTCGCCACGATCGGGCGTGTCGATGCCGTAGTAACAAGGCCACTTAAAAGGAGGNNCGAGTCGTCGTCCCACGAACAATGGAGTCATCAACGACCACGAGTCGCTGTCCGGCGATGTTCTCTCGCAGCGGATTGAATTTTCTTCGAACGCCATCAGCGCGCGCTGCTTGGTCGGGGGCAATGAACGTGCGTCCGATGTAGCGATTCTTCACGAGGCCGTAGCCAAAGGGAATGCCTGATGCTTTGGCAAAACCTTCGGCCGCCGGCACGCCGCCGTCGGGAACACCCATCACGATGTCGGCTTCGACGTGCGACTGCGTCGCGAGGAGTTCTCCCATGCGACGACGCGTCGTGTGCACTTGGTGACCCATGAGATACGCATCAGGTCGGGCAAAGTACACGAACTCAAATATGCAGAGCTTTTCTTTTCCCTCCGCGGGGTCGAGCAACTGACGAGCAACGACGCCTTCAGCCGTGATGGTGATCATCTCGCCCGGCTCTAATTCACGAACGAATGAGGCACCAATGACGTCAAGCGCGGGCGTCTCGGACGCGAGCACCCACCCTTCGGGTGCGTCTTCGGTGCCAAAGCGACCAAGACATAACGGTCGAAAGCCGTGCGGGTCGCGCACGCCGTGAACGGCACCACGCTCTAATAGCACGAGAGAGAACGCACCCTCAGCGAGAGGGAGTACATCTTCCATCGCTTTTTCGAGGGACTGTCCCGCTTCGACGCGGTGCGCCAGCATTTCGGCGAGCAGATCAGAATCCGAGAGCATTGTTTGTTCCTGCATGCCCGCCAGTGCAGCAAGTTCACGCGTGTTTGTCAAATTTCCATTGTGCCCAAGTGCAAAACCACTTGAACCAGCGGAACGGTACACCGGTTGGGCGGCGGTCCAGTTGGCGGAACCCGACGTTGAATAACGCGTGTGACCAATAACGAATGAACCAGAAAGTGAAAGCAGTGTGCTTTCGTCAAAGACTGAAGAAACGAGACCGTTGTCCTTGACGACGGTTATTTCTTCACCGTCGTAGGTGGCCATGCCACAGGATTCTTGGCCACGGTGTTGGAGTGCGAAGAGGGCATCGAAGCACCAGTGCGCCACGGTCCTTCCCGGTGCCACAATTCCTACGACGCCACAGGCTTCTTTCATGCGAAAGCCACAGTATGGGTTGTCGCGGCGCTTCGCACGTCACTCAGTCTCGCACACCACACCGGTCTTCGTTATGAGGGTCAGTACGCTAGAACGGTGATTGATCTGCATACCCATTCGTCCTATTCGGACGGGTCGGACACGCCCACCCAGTTGGCGGAGCGAGCGGCCAAAATGGGTCTCTCCGCCATTGCGCTCACCGATCACGACACCACTTCCAGCTACGAGGAGATGTCCACGGCCTGTGCCCACTACGGCATTGAGCACATTGCCGGGGTGGAAGTGTCCCTGCGCGACATCGCCTACACCCAACGCAACAGCGAGGGCGTGTTTGAACCCATCAACGTCCACGTGCTCGCTTACTTTGTCCCCCTGGGACTTGAACACCCGCTCCAGCACAAACTCGTGTCACTTCGCTTTGACCGAGGAACGAGGAACGTACAGCTCGTGGCGTTGCTCAACGAACTCGGTTTCACCAAGATCACGCTCGATTACTTGGTGGACATGGTGGGAAACGTCGACTCCATTGGACGACCGCATTTCGCCAAGGCGATGTTTGAACTGCACCCCGAGATTGTTGGTGAGAGGACCGACGAGAACTGGAGCAAAGTCTTTACGGACTACCTCGGAAAAGGCGGTCACGCTTACATTCCAAAGACCACGATGACGATTGAAGAATTCGTGGAATCCGCACAGGGCGCGAATGTCGTGCTCTCGATTGCGCACCCGCTTGTCAACTACGTCACGAGTTCCTCACTCGACACCATCGCCCGCGAAATGCCGAGCGTCTTGTCGTCACTTCGAGATCGGGGCTTCAAGGGCGTCGAGGCGTATTACGGAGGAACGAACGCTCGCACTCGAGATTTGATGGTGAGGTTGACGCGTGACGCGGGAATGATTCCGACAGGTGGTTCGGACTATCACGGCACTTTCAAACTGGACGTGCAACTCGGTGTGGGAAAATCCGGCGACCTTCGCGTCCCCTACAGCGTGCTCGACGAACTACGCGCCGCTCGCCACTAGAGCGTCCTCGAGCGCACCCTGGCGACGCTCCGCAATTTCTTCGACGCTCAGATCAATCCAGTCATCAATCACGAGATGATCACCGACCGCGCTGCCGAGCGCCAAAACGGAAACACCGGACTGCTTGGCTCTTTTTTCTAGCGCAGCAAAATCCTTGGTCGCCACGATGAAACGGCCCGGGAGTTCACTGAACAACTCAGCATGCGACGAAACACCTCGCAACTCGGCGCCCACTCCAGTGACCGCCACCATTTCTGCCAGCGCCAGAGCGAGTCCGCCACCGCTGATATCGTGTACCGCGGTCACGTCGCTTTCATTGCCCGCGCACATCGTTGCCACTTCATCACGCACAAAGTTCGCGGCCGAAAGAAACGTTGGCCCGTCGAGGGGCGCAATCCCACCGCCGCGACGACCGCGCCTCGTGGCCCAACGACTTCCCCCGAGAGGGAACGGCAACTCGCCGTTCGCTTCGCGCTTTCCCACTAACACGAGCGTGTCGCCATTACCAAAGGCCCAACCCGGAGGTGGCGACACCAGCGAATCAATCACGCCGAGCAGTCCCACGACCGGCGTCGGATCAATGTCGACGCCGCCACTCTCGTTGTAGAGACTGACGTTGCCGCCAATGACCGGCAGTCCGAGTGCGTTGCAGGCTTCGGCCATACCGTCAATGGACTCCGATAATTGCCACATCACCGAAGGGTGTTCGGGGTTGCCAAAGTTGAGACAGTTGACGACGGCCTCTGCGCGTACGCCCACGCAGGCGAGATTCGCGACGCCTTCAGCAACAGTTTGTGCCGTGCCGTTTCGTGGGCTGAGCGCACACCAGCGCGGGTTCGAATCCGTTGAAAGTCCAATGCCTCGATTAGAGAAGGGCAAACCAGGTCCCGCCAGCCGCAACAACGCCGCATCACGTCCGGGGCCAACAACCGTGTTCAAAAACAACTGCGAGTCGTACTGGCGATACACCCACGCCGGATCAAGCAACAGCGACAGCACGTCATCGTTCACGGAACCCACTGGTTCATTCGTTGTTGGATCGTCCGCGATCGTGGCGTCAAGTTCCTTTGGACGCTCTCTCGGACGGTCATAGAGCGGCGCGTCATCGGCGAGCGACGACGCGGGAACTTCAGCCAGAATTTCGCCGTCAAAGCCGTCGCGCACGCGAAGCATGCCCACCGCGTTGCCCTTCGCGTCGTTGCTCGGCGCCACGACGTGACCGACAACGCTGGCACGCACTTCCCACTTGGCACAGAGTTCCATCACGCTCGACAAGTTCTCCGGCGTGATGATGGCGAGCATGCGCTCTTGACTCTCCGACGTCATAATCTCAAAGGGTTGCATGTTGGGTTCACGCTGAGCAACCGCATTGACGTCAACGTCCATACCGACGCCACCTCTGGCGGCCGTCTCACTCGTCGCGCACACGAGTCCCGCGCCACCGAGGTCTTGAATACCAACAACGAGTCCTTCATCGAGCAATGCGAGACACGCTTCAATGAGTCGTTTTTCTTCGTAGGGGTCGCCGACCTGCACACTCGGACGCTTGGCGTCGTCCAACGACGCGGCACCATCGGAGCTTGAAAAACCCGCTGACGCGAGCACCGAGACGCCACCAATGCCGTCACGGCCCGTCGATGATCCAAGCAGCACCGCGAGGTTTCCCACGCCCGAAGCAACGCCGAGCACTAAGCGTTCCTTGGGTAACGCTCCAGCACAAAGAACATTCACGAGCGGATTAGACGAGTAGCAATCGTCAAAGGTCAACTCGCCGCCGACCGTGGGCACGCCAACGGAGTTGCCGTAACCCGAAATTCCCGAGACCACGCCTTCAACGAGCCAACGCTGTCGAGCGTCGGTGAGTTCACCAAAGAACAATGGATCCATAACGGCGAGCGGACGTGCGCCCATCGTGAAGACGTCGCGCAGAATGCCCCCTACGCCCGTAGCGGCTCCCTGGTAGGGCTCGATGGCCGAAGGGTGGTTGTGGCTCTCAATACGTATTGCCACGGCAATGCCGTCTCCGGCGTCAATGACGCCCGCGTTTTCTCCCGGTCCCACCAAAACGTTCGGGCCAGTCGTCGGTAGTCGCTTCAGGTGGATGCGAGAGGACTTATAAGAACAGTGTTCACTCCACATCACGCCGTAAAGGGCGAGTTCCAAGGGATTGGGCGAACGCTGCAGCACGTCTTCAATGAGCGACAATTCAGCGTCACTGAGGCCCAACGCGCGATGCAGGGGCTCCGCGGAGGGGTTTGTCACGCCTCCAAACTACCGCCCTCAATTACGTTTGCTCACCCTTTGGCGAGTCAAGCTCACGACGATGCGTCCAGGCCCATCGCGCGAGGAACACACTCGCGAGCAGGGTCAAAAGGTTGATGACGGCCTCAATGGCCCCGCCGGCTCCCTTGGTCCAAATCCCGTGTTCGAGGTCGTAGAGCACGTCCATGGCACAGAGGTAAAAGCCCCCGCCGGCTCCCAGCAACAAGAACAACACGGCACTCGAGAGCCCTCGTCGAAGCGAAACGAAACTCGCAAATAGAGCAAGCACCAAGAGGCCGTCAGCCAAGGGAAAGGCATTTTCGAAGTTGTAATAGGAACTCGTCGTGTCCGACGCCACCAAGGAACGGTGCGCGAACCACACTGTCCAATAGAGCACAATCAACGCGACGATGAACAGCAACAATCGGCCAATGGTTTTCTCGCTTCCCTGCACCAAATGAACGTACCAAGACCGAAAGAACTTCGCCGGTACACTTCTTTCGACGAAGTCACCCGAACGGGGAACGTAGCCATGACTGTTGCAAAGAAGACCAGTGGCGTAAAGAAAAGGCCAAAAGTTACGCGTACTCTGAGCGATGGCCAAAAAGCAGCCATGACGAAGGGGCGACTCGAAGCGCGCGTTGTCAGTCGCTACTTAGAAGCCCTCGCGGCGTCCAAGTCCAAGCGTGGCCGACAACGAACACAGGATTCCATTGGCGCTTTGCTCGTTCGAATTGAAAAGGAACTACCCAGCGCCGGCGCTCTTCGCCGACTGGAGCTCACCCAGAAGAAATTCGATCTACTGGAAGAGCGGGTACAACTCCGAGCGAGGGCCGACATTTCTGATATCGAGAAGGAATTCATCAAGATCGCTCATTCGTACGCCGAACGAAGCGGCATTTCCTACGCGGCGTTTCGAGAACTTGGCGTCACGCCCGCCGTGCTGAAGCGTGCGGGAATCAAACGAACACGACGGGCGAATTAAACCGTCACGTTGGCGTGCACAAAACTACTGAGCAGCACTCGTCCGTCTTCGCTGCCGAGTAACCGCGACATAGCCCGTTCGGGGTGCGGCATGAGCCCCACGACGTTTCCTTGTTCGTTCGCGACACCGGCAATGTCGTCTCTCGAACCGTTGGGGTTTACGACGTAACGAAGAACGATCTGGTCGTTGTCGAGCAGTTGTTTGTACGTGTCGTCGTCGCAGGTGTACGCGCCGGAGAAGTGATTAATGGGCACAACGAGCTCGTCGCCGACCTTCGCCTCACTCGTCAATGCGCTCTTAGTGGAAACCACCACCAACGTGGTCGGTTGACAAAGAAACGTCAGTCCACGGTTTTTTTGCAGCGCTCCGGGAAGTAGTCCCGCTTCGGTTAGTACTTGAAAGCCGTTGCAAATGCCGAGCACGGGACCACCCTCTCGAGCAAATGCCGCCACGGCTTCCATGACGGGCGAAAACCTCGCCAACGCGCCCGGTCGCAAGTAATCACCGTGAGCGAAGCCGCCGGGCAAAATCACGCCGTCAAAACCCGAAAGTGAAGTAGCCGAATGCCAAACGAACTCCGCGGTGGCGCCGAGTGATTCAACGCCTTGAGCAGCGTCGTACTCGCAGTTCGAGCCGGGAAACATAACAACGCCAATGCGCCGGCTCATCGCTACTTCCCCTCTCTCGCTCGGAGAATTTGCTCGGCGTGATCGCGACCGTGGGCGACGTAGATGTTGAGCCAGTCGAACAGTGTGTAGGGACCACTCTCGGTGTGCACACCACTTCGAACAAAGTCCGCGGGCTTTAAATCCACGAGTGTCGCCGAACACGCAGCACGCACCGCAACAAACAACGCGAGTGACACGTCAATAGGTCGCGTCTCGTAACCAAACTCTGGCGTTCTTGCCCACTGTGCTTCGTCGTAACCCTGCAGCGTGGTGCCATCGGGCTCGCCGAGTAAACGTCGCAGACGCACGTAAGAGTTGGTTTCACTGTCGGCCAGGTGATGCACGACCATGCGAGCCGACCACTCGTCACTATCGCGACGGTCGAGTTCTTCGGCCGTAATGCCCTTCAGGGCCTCTTGTACCTGTGCGACGCCGCTGTTGTACTGCGTGACGAGCGAAGCAATTTCTTCTTTCGACGCCATTTAGGACGCTCCCGTGACCACACGAACACGGGCGTCTTCGATCACTGGATTTGAAAGTAGTCGCTCGGCGAGCGCTTGGGCCTTATCAACGGCGGCCATTTCATTGGGGGCTTCAACGTCCAAGTAGAAGGACTTCCCCGCTCGAACGTTGGTTACTCCCACAAATCCCAAGGCGGGCAGCGCGCGCTCGATCGTGGCACCTTCAGGGTCCGCAATTCCGGAGCGGAGATTGACGTCGACAACCACAGAGAATCTCATTGCTAGGCACCGTACCAGTCGGTGAGTGACGTGCCCGTCACCTTTTCGTACGCCGAGACGTAGCGGTGCGACGTTTCGCGAACAACACTTTCGGGGACCGCTGGCGGTGGCGGGGTCTTATCCCAAGGAAGCGACGATAACCAATCCCGAAGAGGTTGCTTGTCGAACGACGTTGGCGTTTCTCCCGAGCGAACGTCGCTCGCCGGCCAGATGCGTGACGAATCGGGTGTCAGCACTTCGTCACAGAGCACCAACTCACCTTCAACCCAACCGAGCTCAAACTTCGTGTCGGCCAAAATGAGGCCGGCGCTAGCCATCTGCTCGCTGGCGAGACGAAAGAGCCCCAGGCACAATTTGCTCGCCTGTTGCAGCGTTTCTTCTCCCACAATCGACTTCGCCCTCGCGAGATCGATGTTCTCGTCGTGGCCAGATTCAGCCTTGGTGGACGGTAAAAATAATGGCTCTGGAAAAGCGTCCGTGAGATGTATCCCCTTAGGTGCGGGCATGTGGTGCACCAGACCAGTGGCAACGTATTCGCTGTAGGCCTGTCCGGCGAGCCGTGCACGCACAATGCACTCGAGCGGCATCATTTGGGCCTTTTTCACCAACATGGAACGACCGTGCCAGGGTTCGTGCGCCAAGAAACCCGGCACGTATTGTTCGATGACCGCCGGGTCACACGAGACAAGCGAAGCCGGCACCGACTCGCCAAAACTTCGTATCCAGTAATTCGTGAAGGCCGTCAAGACTCTGCCCTTTTCGGGAATGGTTTCGCGCATCACGACGTCAAAGGCACTTAGGCGATCTGTCGCCACCATCAAGAGATAGTCGTCGCCCACTTCGTAGAGATCGCGAACCTTGCCGCTGTAGAGGTGCGTGAGTCCGAGGGTGCTCATGAACGCCACGTCAATGCGTCAAGGAATCGCTCCTGGTGTGCGAGCAGACGCTGCGCGTCAAAGGCCCGGTCCAACGTTCCAGCATCCAGCGTTACCTTGGGATCCTCGTCAATGACCGCACGAAAATTACGTCGCTCTTCCACCGCACGCCGAGCCGCACCTTGGACAATGCGATACGCATCATCTCTCGATAAGCCCGACTCCACGAGCGACAGCAGCACCGACTGCGAAAACACGAGACCTAGTGAATGGACTTCTAGATTCTCCAAGGCTCGTTCGGGGTGCAGCACCAAGCCATTCGCCAGCCCCGCGGCCTTTCGAAGCATGTACACGGTGAGCGTCAAAGCATCGGGCATAATCACCCGTTCGACGCTCGAGTGTGAGATGTCGCGTTCGTGCCAGAGCGCCACGTCTTCGAGTCCCGATTGTAAGTAACCACGAAGCACTCGCGCCAGTCCACAAAGGCGTTCCGACAACACTGGGTTTCGCTTGTGCGGCATGGCCGACGAACCCTTTTGACCCGCGGTAAAGGGCTCTTCTGCTTCACCGACTTCGCTGCGCGCGAGGTGGCGAACTTCCAAAGCGAACTGTTCAATTGTGGTACCAATGGCCGCGCACGCGTAGAGCACTTGCGCGTGGCGGTCGCGAGCAATGACTTGCGTCGCGGGAACGGGAAGAAGTCCAAGATGTTCGCAGACGTATTCCTCGACAATGGGATCAATGTTGGAGAACGTGCCCACGGCCCCCGAGAGCTTCCCCACGGCAATGGCGGTTCGAGCAGCCCTCGCTCGCTCAATGTCACGGTCCGCTTGCAACGCAAAGAGTGCGAACTTTGCGCCGTACGTCGTGGGTTCGGCGTGCATGCCGTGCGTGCGTCCGGTGATAGGAAAGGAGATGCTTTCAACAGCCCGTCTGGTCAAAGCGTCACGTAACGCCTCAACGTCGGCAATGACAATGTCCATGACGCTCGTCAACACGCGACAAAGAGCCGTATCGACAACGTCGGACGACGTGAGTCCGTAGTGCACCCACGCTGCTTCGGGCATACCAATTCGCTCTTGCACCACGTCAACAAACGCTGCCGTGTCGTGATTTGTAATGGCTTCTCGCGTTTCCACATCCGCAACAAACTGTGCGTCAATCACTGGACGACGCTTTCGAAGCATCGCGACTTCATCGCTCTTCAAAACCCCAATCGAAGCAAGGCCTTCGGCGGCGAGCAGTTCTACTTCGAGCATCGTGTCAAAGCGGTGTTCGTCAGTGAAGAGCGACGCCACGTCCTTTGGTGAATATCTCGGAATCATTGCAACTCCCTGGGTGAGCGCTCCGGCATTACCGCAATATCGTTACGCATGACCCGACCCTCAAAGGTTATGAGACTGGCCGCTTCGTAGGCGCGACGTCGCGCGTCTTCGAGCGTTGCTCCCCTGGCACTGACGTTCAATACGCGCCCACCACCGGTCACGAAGGTGCCGTCAGCTCGGCGTTTGGTGCCGGCGTGAAAGATCACCACATCAGATAAGCCCAGTTGCCCGTCGTCGTTTAGTCCACTGATGACGTCGCCACCGCGGGGCGTTCCGGGGTAGCCCTGCGCCGCGAGCACGACGGTGACGGCGGCCTCGTTTTTAAACGAGGGCGTCGAGCGAAGATCGCCTTTCGCAGTGGCGAGCAGGGCTTCATAGAGATCGCCGTCAAAAAGAGGAATGAGAACCTGCGTCTCGGGATCGCCAAAGCGCACGTTGTACTCGAGCAACTTGGGGCCGTCCTTCGTAAGCATGACGCCTGCGTAAAAGACACCCCGGTATTCGATGCCACGATGTTGAAGTTCTTTCACCGTCGGAGCAATGATCTCGGTCATCACTCGGTCGACCATGGCGTCATCCATGAGCGACAATGGGGCGAGGGCACCCATCCCGCCGGTATTGGGTCCCGTGTTGAAATCGCCAACGCGCTTGAAGTCTTGGCTGGGAATGAGTGGTTCGCATCGCGTGCCGTCGCACAATACGAACATCGAACACTCGACGCCCACGAGGCCTTCTTCAATAACGACCGTGGTTCCCGCGTCACCAAAGGCCGCAC
This sequence comes from Acidimicrobiaceae bacterium, assembly GCA_003138895.1. Taxonomy (GTDB): domain Bacteria; phylum Actinomycetota; class Acidimicrobiia; order Acidimicrobiales; family RAAP-2; genus RAAP-2. The sequence continues at coordinate 11,260 of PLHJ01000003.1, read as the reverse complement.
CGGATAATTTCTCTCGAACGTCCCCCATCGCTTCGTCAAGGTCCTCTGTAACCAGAACGCCCTTTCCGGCCGCCAGTCCGTCGGTCTTTACAACGTAAGGAGGTTTCATCGTCGAAAGAAATCGCGAAGCGTCTTCTTCGTTGTCAACGACCCCAAAGGCCGCCGTCGGCACGTTCGCTGCTCGCAGAAACTCTTTCATATAAGCCTTGGAGCCTTCAAGCTGTGCTCCGTCGATGCCCGGTCCAAAGACCGTCTTTCCCTGGGCTCGCAGTTCACTCGCGAGACCTTCGACGAGCAATGCGTCGGGACCTATCACGAAGAGATCGGCTTCCAGTTCAAGGGGCGACGTCGCGACGCAGGTGAGACCGCTCGCGCGCATGCCGTCATTACCGGGCGTGACAATGACGTCGACCGATTTGCTGAGTCCCCACGCGAGCGCGTGTTCTCGCGCGCCAGCACCAACAACGACCGCGCGGCTCACGACGGTCGAACGAATTGTTCTCGACCCGGTCCCACTCCCACCACCGAAATACGAACACCGATGGTGTCAACGAGGAACTGCACGTATTTCTGGGCGGCGCCGGGCAATTGGTCATAACTCGTGAATGAAGACAGATCCGTCTTCCAACCGGGCAGTTCTTCGTAGATGGGAACAACATCATGAAACACCGACTGGTGATAGGGCGGGTACTCGTAACGCACGCCACCCGCTTCGTACGCCACGCAGACCTTGATGGTGTCCAAGGTGTCAAGGACGTCCAACTTCGTCAGCGCGATCTCCGTCAACGAATTAAGTCGCACCGCTTGTCGTGCCATCACCGCGTCGAACCATCCCACGCGACGCCTTCGACCCGTGTTGGTGCCGAATTCGTGACCACGTTCAACCAGGAGTTCTTGCATGTCATCAAAGAGCTCCGTCGGAAATGGTCCCGCACCAACACGCGTGATGTAGGCCTTCGCGATCCCAACAATGTCCGTCAGATCACGTGGTCCAAGACCCGAACCCGTGCACGCGCCACCCGCGACGGGATTAGAAGAAGTAACAAATGGATACGTGCCGTGATCAAGGTCCAGAAACGTGGCCTGAGCCCCTTCAAGCAAGATGCGCTTTCCGTCGTCCAAGAAGTCATGAATGAGGCCAACCGTGTCACCAATCATCGGAGAAATGCGCGCAGCGAGTTCGCCCAAGTACACATCCGCAATTTCGTCCGCCTTCATCGGAAGTCGGTTGTAAACCTTGGCGAGCACGGCGTTCTTTTCCTTCAAAGCAACATCGAGCTTCTCGCGAAAGATCTTTGGATCAAGCAGGTCCTGGACGCGAAGTCCCACGCGCGAAGACTTGTCGGCGTAGGCGGGACCAATGCCGCGCTTGGTGGTACCGAGAGCATTCTTTCCGAGGAACCTCTCGGTGACGCGGTCGAGCTCTTGGTGATACGGCATGATGAGGTGCGCGTTACCTGACACCACCAGTTTGGAGACGTCGACACCTTTGGAAGAAAGCGTGTCGAGTTCCTTTATCAACACTGCGGGATCAACTACGACACCGTTACCAATCACCGGCGTGATGTCGGGATAGAGAACTCCCGAAGGAACGAGTTGCAGCGCGAAGGCTTCGCCGCCAACGACAATGCGGTGACCAGCGTTGTGACCGCCCTGGTAGCGAACCACCATATCCATGTCACGAGCCAGAAGGTCCGTCAGTTTTCCCTTGCCTTCGTCCCCCCACTGGGTTCCGACTACGACGGTTGCGGGCACGTGGCTCCTTCGAGTTTCCCTCGTTAAAAGCCAAGTCTAGCCCACGCCTTGACGCCCTTTCGGGGTCAAACGTTACGACGAACGCTGTGGGCCAAAAAAGAGCGCCACTGAATTGGAAAGTGGCACCAGGTCGCGGCGGTACTGTCGGTGGGTCTCCGCAACGTCCTGACGCGCTTCGCTCGCGAGTCGAGAAAGGGCGTCCTGCAGTCCCGCGACTTCGAGTTCGAGTTCAAGGATTCGCTTCACACCCTGAAGATTGATTCCCTCGTTCGTGAGTTCTTGGATACGACGAAGTACCGCAAGATCGGAATCCGAAAAGCGACGCGAGCCACCCGGGGTGCGCTGGGGATCGAGCAGCCCGCTTCGCTCATAGTTGCGAAGTGTTTGGGGATGCACGCCCGCCAGTTCCGCGAACACTGAAATTACGTAGACCGGACGGACATCGTCACTCACGATGTCACCTCCTCGTGCAGCGACGTCGCGAGGCGCTCAACGAGCGTGCGCTGCTCTTTCGTCAATTTCTTTGGCACGTGGACTTGCAAGGTCACCAGCAGATCACCGGCGGCGTGCTTCGCGTCCGCGGGCACACCCTTTTCGCGAACACGCATCGTCGTGCCAGGTTGCGTGCCGGCCGGCACCTTCATCGTGACGGGTTCCTCGAGCGTCGGCACTTCAATGGTCGTGCCCAGGATGGCTTGTGTGATGGGAACATTGACACTGGTCGTCACGTGACGGCCCCGCCTGCCAAATCGCTTGTCGTTTTGAACGTGCACGTCAATAAAGAGGTCACCAGCCGGACCACCGTGGTTCCCCGGCGAGCCCTTCCCCTTTATGCGCACTCGCTGCCCGTCTTCCACGCCCGAGGCAATGCGTACATTGACGCGCCTTGACGAAGGCTCGCGTCCCGTGCCTTGACAGGTCGGGCAGGCTTCAACAATGCGTCCGCCGCGACCTTGACAGACGGGACAGACGCTGGAGAGTGAAAACGGCCCCTGGTCGTCGTTTAAGACGCCACGACCGTGACATCGCTCGCAGGTGACAAAACCGGTCCCGGGTTTTGCGCCGTTGCCGCCGCACGTGTGACAAGGTTCGTCTGAGGGCAGATTGACGGCCGTCGTAATTCCCATGACGGAGTCCTTGAAACTGAGATGCAGTGCGGTCTCCAAATCGGCTCCGCGTTGGGGACGGCTTCGTCGGGCACCGCGCGAACCTTGATTAAAGAGTCCGCCAAAAATGTCGCCGAGGTCACCGAAGTCGGCGTTTCGAAAATTGCCGGGTTGTCCGCCACCACCACCGGGGGCGCCAAAGCCCGCGGCTGCCGGTCCGAGACGTCGCACTTCGTCGTATTCCTTGCGCTTAGCGGCGTCACCTAAGACGTCATAGGCAACGGAGATTTCTTTGAACTTCTCTTCGTTACCGGCGTTCGTATCGGGGTGGTGTTGCTTGGCGAGTTTGCGATACGCGCGCGTGATCTCTTTGTCGGTCGCCTTATTGGTAAGCCCCAGAATCTTGTAGTAGTCCTTGTCGAACCACTCGCGCTCGGCCATTTAGCCCTTCACTCTCACCATGGCCGGGCGAAGGACCGAGCCTTTCCAGACGTACCCCGCTCGAAGAATGTCGTCAACGACTTGCTCGCCACCGTCACCTTCGACGTGCGCGACTGCGTCGTGAATCTTTGGATCAAAAGGAGCGCCGACCTCGTCAATGCGAGACAACCCTTCTTTCTTCAAGATGTCAAGAAACAAACTTCGCGCCTGGACCAATGCCTTGGCTTCCAAGGAATCAAGCTCAGCGTTATCCGCGGAGGAAAAGTGCGCCAGAGCCAGATCGAGCGCATCGAGCACCGGCAATAACTTGTCGACGACGTGAGCCGCTGCTCGAACAGCGACGTCGTCGCCCGTTCGCGCCACACGCTTTCGGTAATTCTCGAAGTCCGCTTGCAGGCGCTGCAAGGCGTCGCGGTATTCGTCGCGCTCGACTTCTAGGTCCGAGCGCTCGTCAAACACCTCATCAGCGCCTTCGGGGGGAGTAGGCGCTGATGAGGGATCAAAGAGAACTTCGTCGCTCACTGTTCGTCCACGATCTCCGCGTCAACAATGTCGTCGTCGTTCGATGTTGCGCCGCTGGTGTCACCTTCGGCGCTGGCCTTAGCGGCCTCTTCGTAGAGGCGCTGGCCGAAGCTCTGCGAGACCGTGACGAGGTGTTCCGTCGCGTTCTTGATCGCTTCGATGTCGGTACCGTTAAGGGCATCTTTCACGGTAGAAAGCGCCGCTTCGACGTCTTCTTTCTCGGTGCCTTGGAGAGCGTCGGCCTGATCTTTGATCAACTTCTCAGTTGAGTAGACAAGTCCATCGGCGGTGTTTCGCACTTCGGCCTCCTCACGACGCTGACGGTCTTCTTCAGCGTGTGACTCCGCGTCTCGCACCATGCGGTCGATGTCCTCTTTGGAGAGTGACGATCCTCCAGAGATGGTGATGGACTGCGACTTGCTCGTTGCCATGTCCTTCGCGGACACGTTAACGATGCCATTGGCGTCGATGTCGAAAGTCACTTCAATCTGGGGTACCCCACGAGGTGCCGGAGGAATGCCCACGAGCTGGAACTTGCCGAGCGTCTTGTTGTAGGAAGCCATTTCTCGCTCACCCTGCAACACGTGCACTTCCACCGAAGGCTGATTATCGTCGGCCGTCGTGAAGGTCTGGGACTTTTTCGTCGGAATCGTCGTGTTTCGCTCAATCANNTCGCCCTTCAACACGCCCGCCTGCACGGCGGCACCAATGGCAACCACTTCGTCAGGGTTCACGCCCTTATTGGGTTCTTTGCCGGTGGTCTTTGTGACCAGTTCTTGCACAGCCGGGATACGCGTGGAACCACCAACCAAGATGACGTGGTCAATCTTGTCGAGGGTCAGTCCCGCGTCCTTGATGGCCTGGTCGAACGGCTTCTTGCAACGGTCGACGAGACTTGACGTCAGCTCGTTGAACTTGGCGCGCGTGAGCTTGATGTCGAGGTGTTTTGGACCGTCGTCGGTCGCCGTAATAAACGGCAGATTGACTTGGGTCTCTTGCACGGAGGACAATTCAATCTTGGCCTTTTCTGCAGCTTCCTTGAGGCGTTGCACGGCCATCTTGTCTTTGGAGAGGTCCACGCCTTCGGTGTCCTTGAAGGTCTTGACGAGCCAGTCCATGATCGCGTCGTCCCAGTCGTCACCACCGAGGTGAGTGTCGCCGGCGGTGGACTTCACTTCAAAGACGCCATCGGCAATTTCCAACACCGAGACGTCAAAGGTTCCTCCACCGAGGTCAAAGACCAAGACCGTCTGTTCTTGGCCGGCCTTATCGAGGCCGTAGGCCAGCGCGGCGGCGGTCGGCTCGTTCACGATACGAAGGACTTCAAGTCCCGCAATAGCCCCGGCTTCTTTCGTGGCGGTGCGCTGGGCGTCATCAAAGTAGGCGGGCACGGTAATGACGGCTTGGGTGACGGTGTCACCGAGGTACGCCTCGGCGTCTCGCTTCAGCTTTTGCAGTATCCGAGCAGAGATCTCTTGGGCGGTGTACTTGGTGCCGTCAATGTCGACGGTCCAGTTGGTGCCCATGTGTCGCTTGACCGAACGAATGGTCCGGTCGGGGTTGGTGATTGCTTGACGCTTGGCGACTTCGCCGACCAGGACTTCACCGGTCTTTGAAAAGCCAACGATTGAAGGGGTGGTTCGTCCGCCCTCCGCGTTAGGAATAACAACGGGCTCGCCCGCTTCCAGCACGCTGACCACTGAGTTGGTTGTCCCGAGGTCGATTCCGACTGCCTTAGCCATGAAAAACTCCTTGTTTCACTGTCGTACTTCCTCGGACCTTCCGGGGCCGTACGTAAGTTGCCTTGTAAGTGTACAGAGTTGAGTCCCCTCTTGTCAAGAAAATACCTAAAAAGGGACTAAAGACTCTATACGACAGATATTGCAGAGTTTTCATGGCCTTTGACCGTTACCAAGGGGTCGATGCTCGCTCACTACGCTGTCGACATGCCCGATTTGTACCTTGTTCGCCATGGCCGTTCCCAGTGGAACGAGCTGAACCTCTTTACAGGTTGGCACGACGTCGATCTCGTTGAAGAGGGAGAAGATGAGGCGCGTGCGGCCGGTGAGTTGCTCGCGAACATTGACCTACGCATTCTGCACACTTCACTCCTCACCCGCGCCATTCGTACCGCGAATATCGCTCTTTTGGCGGCCGGGCGTTCCTGGCTCCCCGTCCAGCGCACCTGGCGCTTAAACGAACGCCACTATGGCGATCTAACCGGTAAGGACAAGAAAGAAACCGCAGAACGCTTTGGGATGAACCAACTCATGGAATGGCGAAGGTCCTACGACGTGCCGCCACCGCCGCTAGCGGACGACAGTCCCTACAGCCCCAAGAGTGATCCTCGTTATCAAGATTTGGCGCCGGGCACTGTGCCAGCCACAGAGTGCTTGAAAGATGTGGTGGCCCGCGTGCGGCCCTATTTGCACGACACCATCAAGGAAGATTTGCTTCGCGTAGGCGCCAAGGGTGGCAGTGTTCTGGTCGTCGCCCACGGCAACTCCATTCGAGCGCTTCGCATGATTATCGAAGAGATAACGCCGGCGCACATCTCAGAACTAGAAGTGCCAACGGGAATCCCGTTTCACTACGCCTTAGATGAGGAACTGCGAGTAACCGAGAGTGGTTATCTCGGGGACCCCGCCGCTGCGGCGGCCGCTGCCGAAGCAGTCGGCCGCCAAGCGGGGTAATTCTTACAACGCGTCGGGTCCGCGCTCGTCCGTGCGAACTCGGACAACGGTGTCGACCGGGATAACCCAGACTTTTCCGTCACCGATCTTGCCGGTCTGCGCCGAGGCGACGATACCGTCGACCACCGCGTCAACTTCGCCGTCGTTGACGAGTACTTCCAGACGGAGCTTCGGAACAAAGTCCACCTCGTACTCGGCTCCACGGTAGACCTCGGTGTGGCCACGCTGGCGACCGAAGCCTTGGGCTTCACTCACCGTCATGCCGTTTACCCCGAGGGTCTTTAAGCGGTCCTTCACGTCATCAAGCTTGAAGGGCTTCACAATTGCGACTATTAGTTTCATGATCTCTTCCTCTAACCCTTAGCGGCCTAGTGAGTTAACGCGCTCGGCGAATGTTTCCACCGGGAACGCTTCTTCGTCGTGGATTGCGAGGTCACCAACCTCCAAGACCTCATCCTTCTCGCGCAGTCCTCGAAGGACAAACTTTACGAGGAAGAAGATAATGGCCGTCATAACACCCGTGTAACAGATGATCCAAGCCGCGGCCAGGAACTGTTCCCAGAACTGATGCCACGAATGGCCGTTGTAGAACCAACCGCCAACTGAGATAGCACCTGCCCCGGTGTAGTGCGCACCCTTGATGCCGTACTCAATCATCTTGGGGTCAGCCAGAATGCCGACCAAGAGTCCACCGGTGAGACCAGCGAAGCCGTGGGTGTAGACAACTCCCAGTGCGTCGTCCACCTTCGAGAAGGGACGAAGACGTGAGACGTAGGTCCATGCAATCCACACAATGAACGAAGCAATGATGCCAACGAGCACAGCTCCGAGACCGTTGACCCAACCAGCCGATGGCGTAATAGCCACCAGACCACAGATCATGCCGTTAATGGCGCCAAGGAACGTGGGCTTCTTCTGCTTCGAGAACACCATATCCATCAGCATCCAAGTGAGAAGACCTGCGGCCGTTGCCACGTTGGTGTTGAGAACAGCACTCGCGGCATCGACACCCGCGTAGAAGGGGTCACCACCGTTGAACCCGTTCCAACCGAGCCACAAGATACCAGCACCAACGGCCACCATCATGAGGTTGCTCGGTACCGCGTGCGTTCTATCTCTCGCCAGGCGCGGTCCAAGGATCGCGGCCCCGACGAATGAAGCAACACCGGCTGCTAAGTGGATGACGTATCCACCGGAGTAGTCGACTGCACCCTTTTGGGCGAAGAAACCACCACCCCAGAGCAGTGCTGCATTCACGCAGTACACAAAGGTGATCCACAGTGGCACAATCAACAACCACGCCTTGAACTTCAAGCGGCCAACGAGGCCACCGAGGAACAGAATCGGGGTAATTGCGGCGAACACGAACTGGAAGTACGCGAACGTTGCCGTTGGGAAGTGAAAGGGAATCAGCGTATTAGCGCCGGATATCGCCTGGTTCTGCTCAGCACCGTGCAGGAACAAAGTGTGAGGAATGCCAATAAGACCGGCCCAGAATGAGCCAGTGGGACCCCAGTGCGCTTGCGGAAAGCCAAAGGCCATGTTGTAGCCCCAGAGCATCCACACGATAAGCGTGATGGAGAACGCTGAAAAGACCATCAGCATGGTATTGACAATCCACTTCTTCTGCACCAGACCGCCATACAGAACGGCCAGCGCAGGAATACTCATCATCCCGACCAAAGTCGCTGATACGAGTTGCCATGCGTTGTCGCCGGAATTAAGCCAGCTTGGGTACGGGATTAACGTGGTGGCTAAGAGCACCGCCACTCCTTTCCATGTTGTTGGTAAGAGGGCGGCATTGACCTCGTTGGACGAACACAGTGTGTCCGACGATTATTGCCAGATTGTTAGCAAAGTGTTTCTTGCTTGTTAACTGTGATTACGCTTCCGTGACGATGGCGCCGGGTCCAGGTGCCGCTGGCTCGAGCAACGATTTCTCAAAAACCTGACTGATATCCATGACCGAAACGTCATCGCCTCGGCCCTGAGCCTTCACGGCGTCGTCCAGCATGATCATGCAAAACGGGCAGGCCGTTGAGACAATGTCGGCCCCGGTGCCGAGTGCTTCTTCGGTGCGGTCCATGTTGACACGCTTGCCGATATTCTCTTCCATCCACATGCGAGCCCCACCAGCGCCGCAGCAGAAACCCTTTTCCCGACAACGTCCCATCTCAATTTGCTTCACGCCGGGGATGGAATCCAGAACACTTCGCGGTTCGTCAAAGACGCGGTTGTGGCGACCTAAGTAGCAAGGGTCGTGGTACGTGACCGTGCCTTTGTAACCCACACCCGGCACGAGCTTGCCATTGGCAACCAAGTGACCGAGCAACTCGGAGTGGTGGATCACTTCGTAGTCACCGCCTAAGGCGGGGTATTCGTTTTTCATGGTGTTAAAGCAGTGCGGACAACTGGCGACAATCTTTTTGGCTCCGACACCATTCAGGGTCTCGATGTTGACCTTCGCCATTTCCTGGAAGAGGTACTCATTGCCCATGCGTCTCGCGGGGTCACCGGTGCAGGATTCGCGCGGCCCAAGGACGCCGAACTTTACGCCGGCGCGGTGCAGCATGCGAGCCGTGGCCTCAACTTGCTTTCTTCCTCGTTCGTCGAGTGAGCCCGCACAGCCCACCCAGTAAAGATATTCCACGTCATCGGGAATGGTGTCTTCAATGATCGGAATCTCAAAGTCCATGGCGGCAATCCAGTCGCCGCGCTTGGCCTGTCCAAGACCCCAAGGGTCGCCTTGGTTCTCCATGTTGCGAAGCAGTAGCCCGGCTTCCGTTGGAAAGCGTGACTCCATCAAGACTTCGTAGCGGCGCATGTCAATGATCGCGTCCACGTGCTCAATGTCCACGGGGCACTGCTCCACGCAACTGCCACACGTGGTGCACGACCAGAGCACATCGGGGTCAATGGTCGAAGGAACAAGAGTCGCAACGTCACCGTCGCTTTCGCCCGACAGTAATCGGTCAGCGGAAGCGAACATATTGTCGCGAAGTCCCATAATTAAGAGCTTTGGACTCAGTGGCTTTCCGGTCGTCCAGGCTGGACACACCGATTGACAGCGTCCGCATTCGGTACACGTCGCAAAGTCCAACATCTGCTTCCAGGTGAAATCGTCGACGTGTCCAACACCAAAGACCGTGTCCTCGGTGACGTGCTCCATGTCCATGTTCGGCGTCTTGTCGAGTCCACCGAGCGCCCGTGGACGCCTCGAGGCACCAACGTTGATTGGCGCCAAGAAGATGTGCAGGTGCTTGGAGTACGACACAAACACCAAGAAACCCGAAATAACACCCACGTTGGCGAGCAAGAACACCACTTCGAGGACGCTGTTAACGCCCGTGCCGAGTGGTCGAAGCCAGGTGGCGACGAGGTGGCTACTAAACGCCCAGTGTGACTGACCGTAGGGGAAATAGCCGGTGTTGATCTGGGCCGCCCGGTACAACAGCAAGGTGATGATGACGAGAGAAATCATGCCCAGCACGAGCCAGGCGGCTCCTAGGTGACTGCCATAAAAACGTGAATCACGTTGCTTCTTAGACGGAGCATTCTTCAAGCGAATGATCGAAAAAACCACNNGCTCCGTAGGCTTCCAGAATTGTGGTGAGCAATACGGTGAAGCCCCACATCGTAAAGAAGTGCGCAAGACCCGGAACAGTCCACTTGAGAAGCTTCCTCTGACCAGCAACCTCAACGAGTTCGGCTTCGGCGGGTCGAGCAAAGCCCTTCCAACGATTGGGTGCTGGTTTTCCAGAGCGAATCAGTTTTGACAACCAGAAGAATCGGTGGCCGGCGATGGAGAAAAACACCACCGTGACGCCAAGACCTATCAGTATGCGCGCTAACAAGAATCCTCCTAGGACTTCACCGTTATGGAGCGTACGGCAACTACCAACTGCTACTTACGAAAGTTTTCTGAGTAACGACTGGGCGTGGGTCCCCGTTGTCCTCGATATTTCGAACCAAGTCCCGCTGAACCATAGGGACGATCCGCCGGTGTCGTCATCTCGAAAAAGCTAATCTGACCGATTTTCATGCCCGGATACAGAGTGATCGGAAGATTCGCCACATTGGAAAGNNGTCGATCCAAGGACGAATTCGCCAGGGTGCAATATAAGAGGTGTCTCGGGTCCTACATCAACAAGTTCGGTTAATTCTTCTTGGTCTTCTCGAACGTCAATGACGCGCTGCGTGTGGTTTCGAAAGACGCGGAAATACTGGTCAACGTGCAGATCAACAGACGACGGTTGAATACAGTCGTCGCCCAGAGGGTCAATCACAATTCGACCTTGCTCCAGGGCTTCTTTTATTGATCGATCCGATAGAACCATGACGTGGTAACGATACTCGTTGGTAAGTAGCGAAGAAGTGCTTGCTCGAGCCCAAAGATCTAAAGGCTTTGAGCGATTACCATCGTTGCAGTGCGGGCGTAGTTCAGCGGCAGAACATCAGCTTCCCAAGCTGAGAACGCGAGTTCGATTCTCGTCGCCCGCTCCAAGGAATTTCTCTGAAAGACCAATGGTTGCAAGGGCTTTGGTTGTCCAGTGTTGCCCACTGTTGTCCCCCGTGTAGTGCCCAGGTAGTTCCCAGAATCAATCTCGTAGTGCCCAAGTATCAATTTCGGATCCGTCCAACTCAAGAAATGTCAACCGAACTGGAAATCAATTCTTGCGCTCTTTAGAACCATCTAGTTGTGCGAATTGTTGAATCGCGACGGGTTTCTTGGAGAGTGAATCC
>PLHJ01000015.1:7070-127423 GCA_003138895.1 Acidimicrobiaceae bacterium | reverse complement strand
GAATGGGAAGGCATTATCGCCACGTACGCCCAGTTGTGTCACCTCTACGGTTTTGGTCTCGTCGTCTCGCCGATGTTCGAAGATGTCGCTGTTTTCCAGCGCGGCATTGGCGAAGAAAGCGACGTGACGAAAAAAGAGATGTACGTCTTTCGTGACCGAGGGGATCGCCAACTCGCGCTTCGTCCCGAAGGCACCGCCTCGGTGGTGCGCGCGTTTGTGCAACACCACCCGAAGGCGCCCTGGAAGGTGTGGTACTGCACACCAGCCTTTCGATACGAACGACCTCAAGCGGGAAGATTTCGCCAGCATCACCAACTCGGCGTCGAAGTACTCGGTACCGATGATCCCGGTGTCGACGTCGAAGTAATTTCACTCGCGTGGCGATTTTATGAGGCCCTCGGTCTTCGTCGTGTGCGTTTGCTCGTCAACTCGATGGGACACGCGCAGTGTCGTGAAGACTACGTCGTCGCGCTTCGCGATTATCTGCACGAACACGAGCTGAGTCTTTGTGACGAGCACCGGAAACTTTGGTCGAACAATCCATTGCGTGTGCTCGATTGCAAGGATCCTCAGTGTGTCAAAGTCACGAGCGAAGGTCCACTACTCATCAATCACATTTGCGATGACTGTCGTCTTCACTTTGACCGCGTCACTAGTGGTCTCACGAGTCTTGGGATTGCGTGGGAACTCAGTCCCCGTCTGGTTCGGGGATTTGATTACTACACCCGAACAACGTTTGAATTCGCGTCCGAAGCCCTCGACGCCGCCCAAAATGCCATTGGCGGTGGTGGACGTTACGACCGACTCGCCGAAGAATTAGGGGGAGAGCCTACGAGCGGCATTGGTTTTGGCAGTGGCATAGAACGACTCCTGCTCGCACGCGAGAAAGAAGGCGCGAGCGGCACCTTGCTTGATCGGTCGATGGAAGTATTCGTGGTCGATACGACCGGAGGCGACCAGGCAACACTGATCGTGGACGAACTTCGTCGACACGGCATTGCCGCCGACCGCGCGTACGACGACCGGTCCATGAAAGCACAGATGAAGAACGCCGATCGTTCGGGGGCTCGTCTGGCTTTGCTCGTAGGCTCCCAAGAGGCCGCGAACGGCACGGTTACGATAAGAGACCTGCGAAACGCCGACGCTGAACAACGTCAGTGCGAGTATCCGCTGGCCGAACTACTAAGCGCTGTACGCGCCTCACTAACTGAATCGATCTAATCATGCCAATCAATTACGAGGCCACCAGTCTGCGTGACTGCCTTTGTGCTTCGCTCACCACCTCGGACGTCGGAAAAAAGATCACGGTATGTGGCTGGGTAGCGAAACGTCGCGAGCACGGAGAACACTTGGCCTTCGTCGACGTTCGGGATCGTTCTGGCGTCATTCAAGCCGTCGTGGATGGTTCCGTCGACGTTCGAAACGAGTACGTCGTTCGCGTCACAGGCACGGTCACGCTTCGTCCAGAAGGTACGGTAAACGAAAAATTGGTCACTGGCGAAGTGGAACTCACGGACTGTGTTGTCGAGATTCTGAGTGCCGCGGAACCACCACCGTTCCAGTTGGACGATCGCGTGGAAATCGACGAACAGATTCGCCTGCGCCACCGCTTCCTCGATATCCGTCGAGAACAAATGCAGAAGAATCTTCGCCTGCGTGCAGCCGTCAATTCGGCGCTTCGTCTCGCCATGCAACGCCAGGGTTTCTGTGAAGTGGAGACGCCTCTTTTGTGGGCGCCAACGCCCGAGGGAGCTCGCGAGTTCGTGGTCCCTTCGCGCCTGCATCCGGGTGAGTTCTACGTGTTGCCCCAAAGTCCTCAAATCGCCAAGCAGCTATTGATGGTCGGCGGCTTTGATCGCTACTACCAAATTGCGCGTTGTCTTCGCGACGAAGACTTGCGGGCTGATCGTCAATTCGAATTTACCCAACTCGACATCGAGGCGAGCTTCGTCGACCAAATCGACATCATGGAGTTTGTATCGCAAGCGGTGCTTGATGCCGCAGAAGCCGCTACGGGAGTGCGTCCGAAGGACTTTGACGCCATGACCTGGCGTGAAGCACAAGACCGCTACGGTTCGGACAAGCCTGATCTGCGTTTTGCCATGACCCTGCAGGATCTTTCTGAGTTCTTTGTGGGCACGCAGGTAAAGGCGTTCAGTGCGCCCACCATAAAAGCCATTCGTATCGAAGGCGGCGCGACGTACACGAGGAGCCGCCTTGATCAACTAACGGATCTGGCCAAGGAACTGGGTGCGAAGGGACTCGCGTGGTTCAAGATTTCCCACGAAGGTTTGGAATCACCGCTCGACCGTTTTCTCTCGCCCGCTGAACGCGAAGCCATCTCGAGTGTCGACGGCGCAAAGCCGGGTGACCTCGTGTTAATAGTGGCCGATGAGTACGCACTCGCGTGCAAAGTGCTGGGCGCTTTGCGCGTGCACGTTGGTTCGCCTCCCGTCAGTGACGGACCTCACCGCTACGTGTGGGTCACAGAGTTCCCGATGTTCGAAGGCATTGACGAAGATGGCAACCTCATGGCCGCACATCACCCCTTTACGATGCCGCACCCCGATGACATTGAACTCCTGGAAACTGATCCTCTCGCCGTGCGTTCCCAGGCTTACGACTTGGTGCTCAACGGCTGGGAGTTGGGGAGTGGCTCGGTGCGCATTCACCGCGGTGATATTCAGTCGCGTGTTTTTCGCGCTCTTGGTATTACAAACGAGGAAGCAGAGAATCGTTTTGGATTCTTGCTCGGAGCTTTCAAGTACGGCGCGCCACCGCACGCTGGCTTTGCCTTTGGTATTGACCGATTGACCGCAATTTTTGCGGGTGAAGAAAACATTCGCGAGGTTATTGCTTTTCCAAAAACGCAGTCGGGGGCTGATTTGATGACGGGCGCTCCAAAATCCATTCCCGACCGACAGCGAAAAGAGCTGCACCTGCCAGCTCCTACGAAGGCCAAGTAATTACGTCGTTGTTCGATGACGCCTTTCAACGTCGGCTTCGCGAACATGCGCCGCTCGCCGAAATCGTTCGTCCACGAACTCTTGACGAGATAGTTGGCCAAGACCATTTGGTAGGACCATCGGGACCGCTTCGCATCATGGCGGAGTCCGGACAACTCTCGTCGCTGATTTTGTGGGGACCCGCGGGTACGGGTAAGACAACGCTGGCGCGCATACTTGCCACGTCGGCGGGTTTTGAAGTGCGAAGCGTCTCGGCAGTAACAAGCGGTGTAAAGGACCTTCGAGAGATTCTGCTCGAAGCAGAGCAACTACTCGCCCAGCACGATCGACGAACGGTCTTGTTTATTGATGAGGTGCACCGGTTTAATAAGTCGCAACAGGACCTCTTGTTGCCGGCAACAGAAAACGGTCAGATCGTACTCATTGGGGCTACGACGGAGAATCCCTACTTCGAGGTGAACGCCGCTCTCATGAGTCGTACGACGTTGTGGCGGGTGTTGCCCCACACCGCGCGGAGTCTTCGACAACTCATTGATCGCGGCTTACGTGCGCGAAACGCCACTGCGAGCGAAGAAGCAATCGATGCCGTCATTGCGGGAGCGAACGGCGATGGTCGTTCTGCGCTCACGACCCTTGACGTCGCCATAGCGTTGGCGAACGCGACGCCAACCGCGGGTGAAACCGAGGTAACGCAACAGAATGTCGCAGCCGCGCGTGACGGTCGTATCTATCATCAGTCCGACGACACGCACTATGACCAGGTCAGTGCGTTTATCAAGTCAGTCCGAGGAAGTGACCCCGATGCCGCTCTCTTTTGGCTCGTGACGCTGCTCGACGCGGGCGAAAGCCCTCGATTCTTGGCTCGGCGTTTGGTAATTCTCGCTAGCGAGGACGTGGGCCTCGCGGATCCATTAGGCCTCGTGCTCGCCGAAAGTGCCGCACGCGCAGTGGAATTCGTTGGTCTTCCAGAGGCTCGACTGAATTTGGCACACGCCACTATCGCTCTTTCGTTGATGCCCAAGAGCAATTCCGTGACCATGGCACTGGGACGTGTCACGGGGGCGCTGCAGCGCGGAGCTTCCACTGACGTGCCTCCTTCACTTCGAGACGCGCACTACCGCTCGGCGAGTGAGCTCGGACACGGCGAGGGATATCTCTATCCGCACGACTTTGCGAATGCGTGGGTGGCCCAGCAATACCTTGATCCTTCACTGCGCGAGACGGTGTTTTTTGAGCCGACATCGCATGGTCGAGAAGGTCCACTCGTAGAGCAGTGGCGCCATCGTCGGGGTGACGACACCCAAGAGAACCAAGGGCCACCGGTAGACTAAACCGGTGCAAGCGTCAGAACTTCGGTCGAAATTCCTCAATTATTTCGTGGCAAATGGCCACACGCTGGTGCCCTCGGCCAGTCTGATCCCTCACGACTCGTCGCTTCTGTTCAACATTGCCGGCATGGTGCCGTTTAAGCCCTATTTCGTGGGTGAAGAGATGCCTCCCTTCAAACGAGCGGTGTCAATTCAAAAGTGCCTCCGGGTAGCGGATATCGACATCATTGGCACCACCACTCGTCACCTGACTTTTTTTGAAATGATGGGCAACTTCTCCTTTGGCGACTATTTCAAAGAAGACGCCATCAAATTCGCCTGGGGTCTCATGACCGAAGGTTTTGGCATCGACCCTGAGCGACTTTGGGTAACCGTGCACGTGAGTGACGACAATGCGTCGGCTCTTTGGCACGACATCGTTGGATTACCAATGGAACGCATTCAACGTCTCGACGCAGACAATTTCTGGGAGATGGGTGGTGCTGGACCATGTGGACCGTCGTCGGAGATATTCTTTGACAAAGGCCCTCGTTACGGTGCCGAGGGAGGACCGGCCTTTGGTGGCGACGAGCGATTCGTCGAGATCTGGAATCTCGTGTTCATGCAGTATCTGCGCGCGCTCGATGGATCAACGAGCGAACTGCCAAAGAAGAATATCGACACTGGTGCAGGATTTGAGCGGATTCTCTCGGTGCTCAATAACGAAGATTCGGTGTTTGCCACGGATCTTTTTGCTCCGCTCATTGAAGCCGGTGCAAGAAGTGTCGGACGTGCCTACGGCGAAGACGAGCGCTCGGACATCGCTATTCGACAGATTGCCGAACACGGTAGGGCCATGACGATGCTGGTGGCCGATGGCGTGTTGCCCTCCAACGAGGGGCGAGGGTACGTTCTGCGACGCATCATTCGCCGCGCTATTTTGGCGGCACGTCGCGCCGGTTCTGAACGAGCAGTTACGAAAGATCTCGTGGCCGCGACCATTGAGAAGATGGGCGAGGCGTACCCAGTCCTCGTGCGCGATCGCGAAATCATCGAGGCAGTCTTAGAGCGAGAAGAGGCCGGATTCGCTCGTACGCTTCGTACGGGACTCACGTTGCTTGAAGAAGCGGCGCAGTCCGTGCGTAAATCGAAGTCGATGATCTTTCCCGGTGACGTCGCCTTTCGTCTACACGACACCCACGGTTTTCCCATTGAGTTGACGTCAGAGTTAGCTGTCGAGCAGGGACTCGAAGTCGATCGTGAAGCTTTCGAATCCGCCATGAGCCAACAACGAGAACGTGCCCGGGCGGCCGCGAAGATGAAGAATATTGCCGATGATCAGGCATATCGCGCAATTATGGATTCGAGTGGACCGTCCGAGTTTGTTGGTCGCGATTTATCTCGCTACTCCCTTGAAGCCACGGTGATGGCAGTACTCACGAGTGAAGACGGAAACGTCGAAGTGTTTCTTGACACCACGCCTTTTTACGCCGAGTCGGGTGGTCAGGTGGGTGACCAAGGAACCATCGTGACCGAATCAGGACGCTTGAGCGTTGCTGACACGCAGAACATCGCCGGCGGACTCATTGTTCACCGCGGGGTTCTTACCGGTGAGATTGTCGTTGGACAGGTGGCGGTTGCCACCATTGATGCCGATCGACGCGAATTGATTCGACGAAATCACACGGCGACACACTTGTTGCACGCCGGACTGCGCACGGTGCTTGGCGACCACGTACGTCAGCAGGGATCGCTCGTCGCACCGGACCGTTTGCGGTTTGACTTTTCTCACGGCGCTGGACTTGCCACCGAAGAATTGAGCGCCGTGCTGTCGTTAGTTAATACCGACGTGGTGCACAACGACGACGTGGACACGGTGCAGGTTTCAAAGCCCGAAGCCGAAGCCATGGGGGCCGTTGCCTTTTTTGGCGACAAATACGGCGACCGTGTACGTGTGGTTCGCGCCGGCGCTCACTCGCTCGAATTCTGTGGGGGCACCCACGTCGACCGACTCGGCGATCTCGGGCAGGTTCAAATCGTTTCCGAAGCCAGCATTGGTTCGAACACTCGACGTATTGAAGCAGTGAGTGGCATTGGAGCGTTTCTTCGAACACAGGAGTTGGAGCGTTCGATGGCGGCGGTTGCATCCTTGTTGAAGGTGGCGAGCGATGAGGTCGTGCCATCGTTGACGCGAATCTTTGAGCACCAGCGCAACATCGAGAAAGAGCTTGGCCGACTTCGCCAGGCCCAGCTTGCGACGTTGATAAATGAGATTGACGCCAGTGGAGGCGTACCCAAAATGGTGGCGCAACTTGACGGTTACCCCGGTGATCAACTTCGTCAAGTAGCCCAAGAATTGCAGCGACGAAACCGGTCACTCGTTATTTTGATTGGTGAGACCGACGACGCGAAGGTGGCGCTCGCTGTTGCCTCAACAGGTGATGTTGACGCTGGCTCCGTTGTTAAAGAACTGGCCCCTTTGGTAGGGGGCGGTGGGGGAGGATCCTCGACCTTGGCACTCGCGGGCGGCAAAGACGTTGCCGGCATTGACGAACTATTGAAGGCCGCGGCGCGGTTCGTATCGTAAGCATCACTATGACAAGAGCTCTAGGACTCGATCCTGGCACTAAGCGAATTGGGGTCGCCGTGTCGGACTCTTCTCGAACGCTGGCGTTTCCTCGAACCAGCATCGAGGCCTCCGAAAGTGCAGTGCAAGTTGTCGTTAACCTCGTTCGAGAAGAATCCATCGCGACAGTCGTGGTCGGTCGTCCGCTCACTTTGGCTGGAAAGGTGTCAGCCAGCACGACAAAGGCGGAGGAATTCTCGCGAGATCTTGAACGAGCCCTTCCCGACGTGGAACTAATTCGTTGGGACGAGCGACTCACGACGGTGAGTGCGCAAAAGTCCATGACGAGCGCTGGTAAGTCATCACGAGAACAGCGTGACTCAATTGACAGTGCGGCTGCCGTTGTACTTCTGCAACATTTCTTGGAGAGCGATCATGCTTAAGTTTCGTTGGATTTACGCCTGGCTTCTCGCACCGATTGTTGTCGTGGTGTTCGTTCTGTGGTTTCTTCTCAATGCTTTCCCTTTAGGGGGAACGGGAAGTGAAACCATTGTTCAGGTTCAACAAGGACAGTCACTTTCTTCTATTGGTTCGACGCTTCAAAACGACGGCGTCATTTCTTCGTCATTCGCGTTTCGACTCGACACGCTTGTTTTTGGTGCACCTACCGTGGCACCTGGATCGTACGAAATTCGAAAAGGTTCTTCGTTCTCTACGATCCGTTCGATTCTCGGACGATCACCCAACGTGGTTGCCATCAATGTTCTCGCGGGTCTCACCGTCCATGAGATTGCGGTATTGCTTGCCTCCGACGAGGGCAACACGTTCGCCAATACGTTTTACAAGGACGCCGGCATCGACGCGGGCGCAAATCCCTTTCACCCCAATGGGTCACTCGAGGGTCTTCTCGGCACGGGTGTCTACGTTGTCAAACTTGGAGAAACGCCTCAGCAGCTCTTGGACGCCATGCAGTCGCGCTTTGAGCAACAAGCTGCTCATGCGGGCATAACGCCGAGTACGACCCTGCATGGTCTTAGTTCGTACCAACTGATCATTGCTGCTTCGATTGTCGAAAAAGAGGGCTACTACCCGAAGAATATGGGCAAAGTTGCCCGAGTAATTCTTAACCGCCTAAAACGAGGGGGCGACCTGCAAATGGATGCCACCGTTCTTTATTATTTAAACGATGATGGTGGGACGGTGACGCCGAGCATGCTTCGAACGCCAACCCCCTACAACACCTACCTCAATCCTGGCCTGACGCCGACGCCAATTTGTCAGGTGTCCAACGTGGCCATGCGAGCCATTGTGAATCCGCCGAGCGGTGCGTGGCTGTACTTCACCGTGATTGATAAGTCCGGTACGGAAGCGTTTTCGGACACCTTCGCTGAACAATTGGCGAATGAACATCTAGCAGCGGAGCGGGGCGTCGCGTGAAATGGCGTTTGGGCGTCGTAGGTTCGCCCATTTCGCATTCATTGTCCCCCCAATTACACGAGGCAGGCCTTCGTATTTTGGGTCTCGAAGGTACCAGCGAACGCGTCGAGGTTGCCCGTGACGAGACCGATCGCTTACGCAACTTGATCGAAGGCGACTTCGACGCGCTTTCGGTCACGATGCCGCTCAAGCACGTCGCGAGCGCTGTCTGCGGTAATCTTCATCCATCCGCAGCCCGCACCGGATCCGTTAATTCGCTCCTACGAAAAGGCGACGTCACTTATGGTCGAAGCACTGACGGGGACGGTTTTGTTAATTCGGTGATGCACGACTTCGATTTCAGCCTTGCATCCAAAAATGTGGCCGTGCTTGGATCGGGTGGAGCGGCGAGCGCCATTGTCGACGCGCTCGTTCGCCATAATGTCGGGAGCATCGCACTCTTGGCTCGTAATGAAGGCGCGGTGCGTGGCGTCGTGGAAAAATATCCAAACGTGCTTACTGAAATTGACGCTACGACGCACCTGGATCTCGTGGTGAACACCGTTCCCGTGAGTGGCGAGGCCAAGAGCGGCCTTCTTTCGCCGGAGATTCTCGACGAAACGACCATTTGTGTCGACATTGGATATGAGCCACGCACGACGCCTTGGCTGCACGGTATGCGTGCTCTTGGGTGTCGTAGCGCCAACGGACTTTCAATGTTGGCTCACCAAGCCCAATTGCAAATGCAGTGGTGGTTCAATGAGTCTCTTCCCATCGAGGATTTGTTGGGAGTTATTGAGTGAGCCAATTCGACATGCTTTCGAGTCGGCGCAACGAGCGAGGACACGCTGATATTGGTCTTATCGCGGGACTTCTCGCGCTGGGTGGCTTCGGCGTCGTCATGGTGTATAGCGCAACCAAGCAACTTCTCGAAAATGCGGGGCTTAACCCTCACTACTACGTGCAACATCAATTGATTTATATGGTCCTTGGCATTGTGACGATGTACACAGTGTCGCGAATCGATTATCGACGCTTCGAGATAGCAACCACCTTGTTTTACGTGCTCATCGTGCTCAGCCTGATGGGCGTCTTCGTGGTGGGTTCGAGTGCTCTAGGTGCTGAGCGGTGGTACAACCTCGGGATCATCCAGATCCAACCGAGTGAATTTACGGTGCTCGTCATAATTCTTGCGGTCGCGACATATTGTTCGCGCCGTCCCGAGGGGCTCGCCATGTATGACGTGCAAAGGATCTTGGTGATGGCCGTCGTACCTCTGCTGCTCATTGTCTTGCAGCCCGACCTCGGAACTGCCATCATCCTTTCTGTTTCGGTAGCCGCCATGATGGTTATTGCGGGTGTTCCGCCTCGGTTCATGGCGCTGCTCGGCATCTTGGCGGTGGCGGGCACGGTGGCAGCGGTCTTGTTTGGAGTCTTGCAGCACTATCAAATTGCTCGCCTCATTGGTTTTTTAAGTCATTCTTCGACGAATAAATTTGTGGAGCCCGTCATTTACACGGTGAATAATTCGAAGAGCGCCATTGGCGCCGGAGGTCTTCGAGGCAGTGGACTTTTTGGGGGGCTGCAAACAACGCTGGGTTACGTGCCTGAAAATCAGACGGACTTCATCTTCTCCGCAATCGGCGAACAATTGGGATTTATTGGATCGTCGCTCGCTATCTTGTTGATGGGTTTCGTCGGTTACCGCATCTTTGCCATTGCCCGAGACGCGAAGGATCAATTTGGACGGTTGCTCTGCGTGGGCATATTCGTCTTCTTTGCGTTTAGTTGTTTTGAGAACATTGGCATGAACATGGGCATTATGCCCGTTACGGGGATTCCGTTGCCGCTCGTTAGCTACGGAGGATCATCGGTCATTGTTTTCTTTATTGCCGGCGGCACTGCACTTTCGGTGTCGCGACGGCGAATGATTTAAGGTCGGTGAGATGGACGAAGTCGAAATCTCAGCAACGCAAGAACCGGTTCTCTTTCGCGTTATCGAAATTGGCTCGATACTTTATGAATTGCCTTCACCGAGTCCACTCGTGACGCTGGTGGAAGCAGAAAGTCCGTACCGAAGTTTTTCACTGGCCATCGCGCTCCCCGAAGCGCAGGCCATGGCCTTGGCGCAGGAAAAGACGCCGGGAGCTCGGCCCGGGACGCACGAGTTGTTCACGAGTTTCATCCAAGCCATCCAGGCGGACGTCATAGCGGTGCGAATTATTCGTCATGAGAACGGCGTCTTCTGCGCCGAAATAGATCTCATGACGCCAACGGGACACGTGGTGCTCGATTGTCGCCCGAGCGACGGCATCATCATGGCCCTACGACAACCGGTCACGGCGCCAATTCTTTGTGCTGAAGAAATTTTGGCGGAGTTGCACTAGCGCTTAAATACGGCGGCGCGGACCTCACCGCCCTGGACCTCACGGGCGTTTTCGTCGGAAATGCGTAGCAGAATCGCGACGATCAAGTAGTTGGAGACGAGTGAACTACCTCCGTACGCCATGAACGGCAGCGTGATTCCCGTAAACGGAAGAATCCTTAGCACACCGGCCATGATGAAGAACGCCTGAAAGCCAACAATGGCCGTCAGACCCGCCGCCGCCAAGCGAACGTAATCCGAATTACTTCGTTGGGCGATTCGAAAGCCCTCACCAATGAACATGGCGAAGGCGCAGAGAACAACAATAATGCCGATAAAGCCGAGCTCTTCGCCAATAGCCGCAAAAATCATGTCCGACGTTATGAAGGTGACACTTTGGCCGGATTGGCCAAGGCCGAGTCCGGTACCGGTTATGCCTCCTGCGGCGAGTGAAAACCAACCCATCGCCAATTGTCGGCCAGCACCCGCAAAGTTGACGGCGTTCCAAGGGTCAAACCAAATAGAGATACGTGAATGAATCTGATGGAACAGTTGCGAAGCAATCGCACCTCCTCCGATGAAGAGGGTTATGCCCATAATGATGTATGACCGCTTACCGGTGGCAAGCCACAGCATGGAAATGAACAAAGCAAAGAGCAGCATCGCAAAACCAATATCGTTCTCGACGCCCAATACCAACAAAGCAAATATCCATGCGCCGAGCAATGGCAAGAGCGCTCGAGGTGACACCCACGTGCGAGATCCGAGATGATTTGTTGGTACCGTCAGCATTTCTCGGTTGGAAGAGAGATACGAAGCAAAGAACAGGGCTAAAAGGATCTTCGCAATCTCCACCGGTTGGAAAGAGATCGGTCCCAATTTGATCCACAGTCTGGCTCCATTGACCGATTCGCCAACGCCAGGAACGAGCGGGGCCAGCATCAGCGCCACTGCGGAGAGCAGGGTCAAGTAGCGATAACGGTCAAGATCTCGAATTCTGCGTACGAAAGCCAAGAACGCAACAACTCCCAGTGCACTGACAAAAAACCACAGAGCCTGGTATTCGGCGTGAGCGGGGTTCCAACGCGAAATCTCGACGTAGCCAATGCCGTTCAACAGCGTGGCGAGTGGCAACAAGATTTGTGAAGAGCGAGGTGCAAACTTTGTGATGGCCACGTGCATTCCGAGCGAGATAGCGACAACGACCGTTAAAAAGAGCCATAGGCGATCGGGCATTCGTCCCTTAGCGCCGAGTGACGCTAGGACGTACATTGAGCACACAATGAGTGTCGATAACGCCAGTAGGCCGAGTTCTACTGATCGAAACGTTGATCCTTGAGCGTCCCTCGAAGGGTTTGTTCCGCGCGGCTGGGCACGCGAAAGGTCAAGGTTGCTCGCCACATGACCACAGTAGCCCTAGGCCTTAGAATGAACGTGAGTTTTCATTAGATAGGGACGTCCGCAGTGACCACATCGCAAGTCGAGACCTTTGGGCCTGAACGTTTCTCCAGCCGAGAGCTCTCGCGCTTGGAATTTGGCGCACGACTGTTAGATCTGGCTGATGATCCGTCCGTAGGACTCCTCGATCGCTGTAAATTTGTCGCCATATTTGCTGAGATGATTGACGAGTTTTTTCAGATTCGGGTCGTGAGTGTTGAGGACAAAGTGGCAGCTGGTGTGGGCACGCCTTCGGTCGACGGCATGCGCCCGCGCCAACAATTGGCAGCGATTCGAGAGCGAGTGCTTTCCCTAGTTGAACGCCAAGATCGCATTGTGCTCGATTCGTTGTTTCCCCAGCTTCGAGAGAACGACATTGACATCGTCCGATATAGCGCGACCACCCCAGAAGAACGCGTGGCCCTTGATCATTACTTTGAAGAGAACGTGTACCCGGTACTAACTCCGCTCGCCGTGGATTCTGGCCATCCGTTTCCCATGATCTCTAATTTGTCACTCAACATTGCCGTCAGTGTGAAGGACATCGACACGGGCGAGGAGCGCAACGCCCGCGTAAAGGTTCCGCCGGCGTTGCCTCGATTCGTGCCGCTTGCTACGGGCCGGTTTTGCCTGCTCGAGGAGTTGATTATCGCCAATTTGGGTCAACTCTTCCCGGGCATGGAAATCGGCCACGCTGATCTTTTTCGTGTGACTCGAAACGGCGACCTTTCGCTCGAGGAAGACGAGGCCGATGATTTGCTCGTCGCCCTCGAAGTAGAGCTTCGCCGACGACGTTTTGGACGTGCGCTGCGGGTAGAGATTCAACGTGGCATGGACGCCGATTTTCTTGACCTGCTTGTCGCACAGTTTGATCTCGATCAGTCCAATGTGTACATCACCGATGCGCCGCTGGGACTCTCTGATCTGTGGAGTCTTTACGCGCTTGATTTTCCAGAGTTGAAGTCGGAATCGTGGTCACCGTTGACGCCGCCCAGCCTGGTTGAAGGAGACGGCGTACGCGACATTTTTGCGGCAATTCGTGAAGGTGACATTCTGCTGCACCATCCTTACGAATCCTTTAGCGACTCCGTCGAAGTCTTTATTTCTCAAGCCGCCACCGATGATCAAGTGGTTGGTATTAAACAAACGCTGTATCGAACTTCGGGAGATTCTCCGATTGTGGCATCACTCATCAAAGCGGCCGAGCGCGGCAAGCAAGTAGTCGCGTTGGTTGAATTACAAGCTCGCTTTGATGAAGCGGCAAATATCGAATGGGCCAAAGCCCTCGAAGACGCCGGCGTGCACGTGGTGTATGGCGTGTTGGGCTTAAAGACGCACTGCAAAACGGCGCTGGTTCTTCGACGAGAGGGTGACACGACTCGCCGTTACGCACATATTGGTACCGGTAATTACAACTCTAAAACGGCGCGAGTCTACGAAGATCTAGGAATCCTCACGTGCGATGACGGGGTCACTCGCGACATTGGCGAACTCTTCAACTTCCTCACGGGATTTTCTCGACACGCTCGCTACCGGAAATTGATCGTGAGTCCGACATCGACGAGAAATCGAATGATTGAACTCATTAACGAACAAGCAGCCAAGGGTCCTCGTGGCGCTATTGCGATAAAAGTGAACGGTCTTACGGATCCGGCGATCATTGATGCTCTCTACGCCGCGAACAACGAGGGTGTCCCCATCCGACTCGTAGTGCGCACGCTTTGTTGTTTGCGTCCGGGCGTTCCAGGACTCTCACAGAATATTTCGGTCCATAGTTTGGTGGGTGAATTCCTCGAACACTCGCGAATCTTCTTCTTCGGCGATCAACACGATCCGGATGTCAAAGTGTTCTTTGGTTCCGCAGATCTCATGGAACGAAATCTCGATCGTCGTGTGGAAGTTGTGGTGCCCATTGACGATGCAAAAATTCAAGATTCGCTCTGGGAAGCTTTCGAACTCACGTGGCAAGACGACGCCTTTAGTTGGGCTCTTGGCACCGATCGCCGTTGGCGACGTCTTACTTCGGTCAATCACAGTTCCGCCCAACGAAAACTGAAGGATCTCGCGCTCTCACGCTCAAGAAGCGCTACTCAGTAATTGGTTTAATTCGAGGCCATCCGGATTTGATGGTGAGATAGGACAATCCACCGACGGGAATGGGAATCCAGAAGTTGACTAAGCGATAGGCGAGGACGGCCAAAATCGCCGGATTGTGCGGGACGCCAAAACCCACCAGCGTCGGGATGAGTACACCTTCGATAATGCCCAGGCCGCCCGGCGTAAGGGGAATGACCGCCAAGATATTGGCAATGCCGTACGCGACGATGAGGTCAATAGGCGAAACAACGTGACCAAATGCCCAAAGAAACACCCAGAGACACGCTGCGTCGAGTAGCCAGTTGGCACTCGCCCAACCAAGCGAAGCCCACAGCGTTCGCCTGTTTGAAAATAACAAGGTGATGCGGTCGGCCACCGTGTTGAGGAGTTTCGAAACTTGTTCGGGAGTCACCCAGGGCAGTCGATTGGCGGCATTGCGAAGCCACGAATCTGCGTGGCGTTGACCACGAATCAAAAGAAAAATCGTGCCAAAGAAAGCGAGAAGAAGAAACACCCCCGCGAGAGCCGCGAATCCGTAAAGGGGGTTGAAGCCATTGAGCGGAATTGAGATGACGAGCGCCATCCAAAACATCATGTTGAGGACCACGGCAGAGCCGCTTCCCTGCACGGCAAGCCCAAAAGCGTTGGTGGCGGGCGGCACGCCCGCTTCATTAAAAAGTCGATACTGCAGAGCCCCCGCCGGAGCGGAACCGCCCGGAATGACGTGGCCGAGCGCAAGTCCTGAAAGATTGACTCGAAGCGTGTCATAGCGATCGGGAGCGTGAGGCGTAAGCACCGTTCGCGTCAGTTCCATGTAGGCGAGCAAAGCACCCGCTTCGCAAAGTACGGCGATGATGACGAGCAAAGGATTGAGATCGGAAAGAAGGTGGAGCGACTTTCGAGCGGAGGCAAATTGTGGAATCACGAAGTATTCAAAAACGAAAACCAAGACGCCAGCGCTCAGAAGGAGTCGAATCTCCCGCGGGAGAGCGAATCTAGATTTTCGGGCTTTTTTTGCCATTTGAACTATCCAACGTTACACGCGGGTTCGTCTTACGCCGGCCTTACTTATGCCTCATTATTTCCTTGAGAGCCCATCGGTACAATTCAAAGGTGCCAGTACTTGTCGTGCTTCCTACGTATAACGAGATCGACAATATTGAGGCCATGTTGCGAGCCCTTCGCGCCGCCACGCCGGATGCCTCGATTCTCGTGGTGGACGATGGCAGTCCCGACGGCACGGCCGACGCGGCAGAAATCGTCAATAAGGAATTGGGCTCGATCTTCATTCTCCGACGCGATACAAAAAATGGGCTGGGGGCGGCCTACCGAGCGGGTTTCTCGTGGGGTCTTGAAAACGGCTACGACCGCTTCGTGGAAATTGATTGTGATTTTTCTCACGATCCGCTCTCGCTGCCGTCGCTACTCGAGAAGTCGCTGACGTACGAGGTGGTTATTGGTAGTCGTTACGTGAAGGGCGGTTCGATACCGTCCTGGTCGATTGGACGCAAGTTGTTGTCTCGAGGCGGCAACGTCTACGCCTCGATGATGCTTGGTCTTTCCGTAAAGGACAGCACGGCTGGTTACCGCGTCTATCAAAAGACGGCGCTAGAGAAAATTGATTTCACGCACGTGGGTGCCGACGGCTACGGGTTCCAAATTGAAATGACCTATCGGGCGCGTAAGGCGGGAGCTTCGATTGTCGAAGTGCCAATTTCCTTTGTCGACCGCGAACAAGGTGAAAGCAAGATGTCTCAAGCAATTGTCATCGAGGCTCTGTGGCTCGTAACTAAATGGGGGCTGTCGCGTCCCTTTGGTGGACCGTTTTTTCTTAAATAGAAGTCGTGAGCGCCCCGAGCGCGGTCATCAACTTATTGCGCGTTTCCTCACGCTCGGCGACGGGATCTGAGTCGGCCACGATGCCGGCGCCAGCCCATGCTTCAAATTGACGATCGTGAAGAGACAGGCAACGAATGCCGACCCACCATTCACCGTTGCCGTCGGCATCGATCCAACCAACAGCGCCTGCGTAGAGCCCCCGATCACCTCGCTCGAGTTGTCGCATGACCTCAATGGCCTCGTCTTTTGGGAAACCTCCCACCGCGGGTGTCGGGTGCAAAATCGAAAGAAGTCCGAGAACGCTATTGGTGGTGAGACGTGAATCTCGTTGCGCGACAATCCACGTGCCAAGGTGCGCCAGTGTGCCGAGGGTCACGATGCTTGGTTGTTGATCGGCGGTGACCTTTCGACAGACACTCTGTAATTCATTTACGATGTAGTCAACGACGATGCGATGCTCGATGAGGTTTTTCGTCGATCCGAGCAACCATGTTTCGTAGTCCTTGAACGATGTCTCATCGGGCAAGGCAATGGTCCCGGCGAGGGGACGACACGTGACGAGATTGTCAGTTACGCGAAGCAATAGTTCCGGACTCGCTCCAAGAAATCGTCCGCCATCACCACCGGGCATGGCGTAGAGCGTGCAGGTTGGTTCCCGCTTTTGCAACCGTTGGAGAACGGCCGCGGGATCGATGTGTTCGGAGGCAATTCCTTTAACACTGCGCGCAAGCACGACTTTTTCCAGCTCGTGGCGACGAAGTAATTCAACAGCCTTCGCCACCATTTGTGCGTAGCCCTCGGGCGATGGTTCGTACTGAACGTTCTCCACGTCGAGCAGGGGTTGTTGCGACGGAATGCTCGATTCAACAATGGCCTTGAAGTCCTTAGCGTTCTCTTCACGGCTTAGCCACGTTTCTCCGTCCGAAAACCGCGTGATGACGTATTCGGGAACCTCCATCACAAAATCAGTCGAGCTATCAAACGGCATGGCGCCAAAGGCCACCACGCCAGTGCCGGCGGGGCCAATCTCGCCGCTGAGTGAAATGATTGCTTCAAGGTCCGGCGTCGCAAATTCGCTACCGGAACGTTTCTCGATAGTTAGACGCACGAGTGACTGTCCAAAACCACAGCGGAGCACTTCAGGCGATTCGAGCAACCAGCCGCTTCTCGCTCCAAGAGCTCGAAGAACCGATGGTTCGATGCTCTCTATTTTTTGGCGCAGGATCTTCATCGGACCTTCGTGGCAAGAAACTGTTGGCTCAGTCCACCTAAAACGAGACGGTGATTGACACTGGTGAAACCAGCGGTATTGAGCATCGAACGGAGCGTTGCACTCGCCGGCAGATAGGCGGTGGATTGCGGAAGGTATTGATACGCGGCGCGGTCGGAGAGCGCACCGCCGATAAAGGGAACGATTCGACGGAACCACAGTCGAAAGCCCCATCGCCAGATTCCGGATCGCGGTTCCGCAACCTCCAAGACCGAGATTCGTCCGCCGGGGCGAAGAACTCTCGCCATCTCATCAAAAGTTGCTTGCAAATCGGTGAAGTTTCGTAAGGCGTAGCCACAGGTCACGCCATCAAAAGATCCTGTTCGAAAAGGCAACTGCGAGGCGTCGGCCTGCACCTTGGCGTGCAAATCCTTACTGGCATCCAGCATGCCGAAACTCAAGTCCGTTGACGTCGCGAGAAAGCCCTGCTCGAAGGCTTCGCGACTGAAATCGCCAGTACCTGAAGCAACATCAAGAATTTGACTCGCCGTCGGCAGTCGAAGATCGCGGACGGCCCTTCGCCGCCAACGTCGATCTAAACCAAAGGTCATGAGGTGATTCACGAATTCGTAGCGCGGTGCAATGGCATCGAACATCGCTCGAACGCGAAACGTTTTTTCAGCGCCTTGGGGGAGCGACGTGTTTGACACCACGTCTAACCGTAATAGCGAAAGACCACCTGCGCGACGCATGAAGGCTTGACGGCGTCACGAACCTCGATGGTGACGTCCATCGCGACCTGAATTCCGCCTTCGAATTTCTCAACGGACGCCACCGACGCTCCCGCTCGAATCTCGGAACCCACGGGTACTGGCGAGGGGAAACGAACCTTGTTCGCACCGTAATTAACACCCATGGTCACGCCGGTGACATTCACGACCTGACCCATCAGTACGGGAATGAGCGAGAGGGTGAAGTAGCCGTGCGCGATGGTTTGACCGAAGGGACCCTTCGCCGCACGTTCGGGATCGGTGTGAATCCACTGGTGGTCGCCGGTGGCGTCAGCGAAGAGGTTGACTTGTTCTTGGGTGACTTTCACGTACTGCGAGTACCCCAAATGTTGCCCAACTAAGTCACTGAATGCCGCCAGTCCTTCTACCTTTGTAACCATCGAAACCTCCCCTTTTGACGCCAGAGGCGTCATTTCATTTCTGTCCCTCGCTTACGATAGGTGATGTGACGGCCGAGCATTATGAGGAGCACCACCGCTCTTTGACGAGTGGATGGGCTCGAGCGGCTGTGTTTGGAGCCAGCGACGGACTCGTCACGAACGTCTCTCTCATTTTGGGTTTTGCCGGTGCGTCACCTGGTCACAGCGTCGTACGTCTTGCGGGTATTGCCGGACTCGTTTCGGGCGCGTTTTCCATGGCGAGCGGCGAATACCTTTCCGTTCGCTCTCAGCGCGAACTCATGGAACGTGAAATCGATGTCGAGCGTCGCGCTATTGAGGCGAATCCCGTAGAAGAACAAGCAGAATTGCAGCAGATTTTTGAGCAGCGAGGCATTGAGCCTGACTTAGCCACTCGGCTCGCCGCGGATCTGATGCGAAATCCAGATCTGGCACTTCGCACGCACGCACGTGAGGAGTTGGGTATTGACCCTTCGAATACCGGTTCGCCGTGGACGGCAGCGTTTTGGTCACTTCTTACGTTTTCAGTTGGGGCGTTGTTGCCGCTTCTACCGTGGCTCTTCACGTCGGGCGGTAATCCCATTTGGTGGTCCGTGGCATTTGGTGGAGTTGGAAGTTTTGGTGTGGGTGCCATCGTCGGTAAGTTCTCGGAACGCGGCGTGTTTCGAACCGCGATTCGTCAATTGTTTGTGACTTCAATTTCGGCGGCCATTACCTATGGCGTTGGTAAGGGCGTAGGCAGCCACTAAACGGAACGTTCGAACCGCCAAAGGTTGTCCTGGCGAACCGGAGCGAAACCAAGTTCCTTGTAGAGCGCAAGCGCGTGCTCGTTAGAACTATCAACGAACAACGATCCTCGTGAAACGCCTTTTTTTCGCAGCACGTTGAGGCCCTGCGTTACGGCGACCTTTCCCAATTTTCGACCTTGATAATCAGGATCAACCGAAACTACGTAAATCTCTCCGAATCGGTCGGGGTGCAGTTCGTGGACCTTCGTCCAGCACGACGCCACGATGACATCGTCAATTTCGAAGAGCAAAAATCCCGACGGATCAAACCAAGGTTCCATAGTTCGCATGGAAATATCCTCCAAGGTCCACGCCCCTTGTTCCGGGTGATGCGAAAACGATCGGTTGTTCTGGATCAACCACGCCTGTTCGTCTCGACCAACTTCGAAGGTTCGCATAGTGACTTCGTGGGGGAGGGGCTCTACGGGGATGGGAAGGTCAACCTCAAGCAGGTGAAGTGTGCGAATTATCCGACCTTTGGAAAAAGCGGGCTGGACATCTCGAGTCCACCAATCAACGTTCGCCGACAATTGCAGTAGTTCGTCGAGAAGATCAACGTCGACGCCACCGCCGGCGAGTTCGACCACGACTGGATCGTTGCCCGTAGCGAGCGCGTACGACGAAAGGACGCCGTCTTCATAGTGCAGCCAGTGTTGACCCTTCCAACCGTGCACGACGACACGACGTCGACCCTCATCAAGAGATTCACGGTCGAATTCGACTTCTAAACGGTTAAGGAGAGCGAGCACTTCGAGTCGCTCGAGTGACGAAAGCGAATCCTGTCGTTGCCAGTTCATCGCCACCCTCCCAAGGCTAATGGTGCTCGTTAGCCCAACCGAGTGGCAACACGATTAAGACGTCGCATCAACGTTCCCACGGTTCGTTCCGCGGCCACAAGTTCGGTGTAGATGTCACCCGCCACGTCGGGACCTGCAGTCTCGACGAGATGCGTAATACGCTTCGACAGGTCATCAAGTGTTGAGGTGATTGTATGGAGTTCGTTTCGCATTGTCACCCATGCATTATGAGGCCTCACGAAGCTCGAGGGCGATATTTCGGCAATTTCTAGTACTTTTGAATCATGACCAAAGCCGTAAGCGCGACGGACCACGTGAGCGTGCTGTTCGATCGTGTCCTCGTGAAACTAGAAGACAGTGATGGCGAGCGGCGCTCACGAGCCGGCATTTTGATACCCGCGACGGCTCAGATTTCCAAGCGCCTCACCTGGGCCAAGGTTGTTGCGGTTGGTCCCCACGTTCGAAGCGTTGACGTTGGCAGTCGAGTTTTATTCAGCGCGGAGGACCGTTTTGAGGTTGAACTCGACGGTGAAGATTTCATTCTGCTGCGTGAACGTGATCTTCACGCGGTCTCAAAGGATGAAAAAGAGCAAGAAACGGGACTCTATCTGTGAGTCTTCTGCCCTTGCGTGAACGAGTTCAAAAGCTCGAAGAGCAACTAGCGAAGTCCGTAACGGATTTCGATCTGGTTCCGGTTGCGTTGGAATTCACGAGTGACACGCTGACCCCAGTCGGAAGTGTCAAGAATTTCCTCGCCAATGATATCGGCTTTCTCCTCGAATCGGTGGAAGACGGACAGCGATTTGGACGCTTCTCGTTTTTGGGTCGAAGTCCGCTGGGTACCTACGTCGAAGATCACGATCACGCAGATATCAAGGGCATCTTCTCTTCGTTAACCCATGAACCCGGAGCGCTCGGGCTGGTGGAGTCGTACCTTGCGACCACGAAGGTGTCACCAGTGATTGGCGATGCCGCTTCGTTTGCTCCGCTCCGCTCAGGCGTGGTGGGAGTGTTTGGCTGGGACGTGGTGCGAAGTATTGAAATGTTGCCGACTCGTCGAGATTCTGATTCACGCCAACCCGACGCGGCCTTGATGGCAATTGGCGAATTAGTCGCCTTTGACCACTGGCGTCAAACAATCACACTGGTCGTGAACCTCGACACTTCGTTAATGAAGGACAGTGACCCTGGTGCGATTGTCGACACCGTCGCGAGTCGCATGCAACAAATGATGGAGGATCTTGAAAAGCCTTCGGCAACAGTACTGCGCGCCCACCGTCAACGCGACGAGCTTCCGCTCGCTGAATTCCAGCGAACCGTGGCGTCCGAGCAGTACCAAGCCATGGTTGTTGAAGCGAAAGAACGAATCGCGGAGGGCGACATCTTCCAAATTGTGCTCTCACAGCGTTTTGACGTTGGAGCAATCGGAGACCCCTTCTCGGTGTACCGCGAGCTTCGACGTATTAATCCTTCGGCGTATCTGTATTTCTTGAGGTTTGCGGAGGTCACCGTAGTGGGTTCGTCGCCCGAGGCGCTCGTACGTGTTCGCGACGGTCGCGTCACCACGCGACCAATCGCTGGCTCGCGGCCACGTTCAGATGACGACGAAGAAAATGAGCGACGCGCTGAGGAACTTCGAAGTGATCCAAAGGAGATTGCTGAACACGTGATGTTGGTTGATCTCGGTCGCAACGATGTTGGTCGCGTTTCTCAGTACGGCAGTGTGCACGTTGAAGAACTCATGACAGTCGAGATGTACAGCCATATCATGCATCTGACGTCACAGGTTTCTGGAACGCTGCGACCCGACGTCAGTTCCGTGGACGTTCTTCGTGCGACGTTTCCGGCGGGAACACTTTCGGGCGCTCCTAAGGTGCGAGCAATGCAACTTATTACCGAGATGGAGCCACAGTCACGAGGACTCTACGGCGGCGCCATTGGCTACTTCGATTTCAGCGGCAACCTCGACGCCGCCATTATTATCCGCACGATGGTGGTCGACGGCGAGGGCAATGGTTCCGTGCAGACGGGGGCGGGCCTCGTCTGGGACTCCGATCCGTGTAGCGAAGATGAAGAAGCTCTTGCCAAAGCCGAAGCAGTACTGAGGGCCATTGGCTCGGCTCGCTCGTGAGCGAATTGCTTTGGGAGACGTTGCGGTTTGAAGGTGAAGACGCACAGAGTTTTCTGCAAGGACAGGTCAGTCAGGATCTCGATCAGGACCGCTCCAATGGCGCGTGGTCACTTCTGTTAAATGCCGACGGCACGATTGTCACGAGTGCATGGATCAGGGGCAGTGAAAAACACTGGGAACTGCTTGTCCCAAGTGAACTGGTCGACGCCGCCGATGCGCGACTTCGAAGGTTTTTGCTACGAGTGGACTGTGTCATCACACGAAAGAGTGAAGCGATTGATGCTCCCTTGCGATCGAATGACGAGAGGATTGAAGAGGGAAAACCCTGGTCAAAAGAGTTTTCTCTGAATCTTGCTCCTCACGTCTTCGGTGCAGCATTTGTAGCGGAGTCCGTCAGTTTCACTAAGGGCTGTTTCACCGGCCAAGAACTCGTCGGGCGGATGGACGCGCGAGGGGCATCGATGCCGTGGCGGTTTGTGCGGGTAAAAGGACCATCAATTGATGATGCAAACGAGTTGCTTCGTTCGGTGGGTCCGGCGGGTCTCCAAGGAATCACCTCCGCGGTTACGACCACCGAGGGATTTTCTGCCTTGGGAATTGCGCATCGCACCTTTTTCGCTAATGAAGCCAGCGCACGTCATCCCCTCGTGCTCGTCGAGGAGATTTCGTAGTACCCCCGACTACTCTGTCCTTATGCCGGCCACGTATTTGGACAATATTTTGGCCTTTCATCGCCAGCGGGTGGCCGCTGATACTCGTGATTGGAAAACGCGAAGTTTCGTCCAACGACCGCGGAGATCGTTTCGAGAAGCGCTTCTCGAGCACCGCTCCTCAGGACTTTCGGTCATTGCGGAAGTGAAGCGGCGTTCACCCTCGAAGGGATGGCTTAACGAGAACCTTGATGCCGGCGAACTCGCGACAAAATATGAAAAAGGTGGAGCGGTTGCAATTTCGGTGCTCACCGACGAGAATTTTTTCTCGGGCAGTATGGATGATCTGAACAGTGTCCGATCGGTGAGCGTTCTGCCGATTTTGCGAAAAGACTTCACGCTTAGTGCCAATGATGTCGTCGATGCCGTTGAAATGGGCGCCTCGTGTGTGCTGCTGATAGTCGCAGCCTTAACACCTGATGAACTGCACTCTCTGCTCGACGTCGCAAAGGGTCTGCGCATTGATGCTCTCGTAGAAGTGCATACGGCCGACGAAGCGTCGACGGCACTCGACGCTGGTGCAAGCATCATTGGCGTGAACCAACGTGATCTTCATAGTTTTGCCGTTGACGCTTCTCGCGCTCAAGCAGTCGTTGCTTCTCTGAACAACGATGTTCTCGCGGTGGCCGAGTCGGGCTTTGCCACACCAGACGCAGCAGAGCAGGCCGCGAGCGCGGGATTTGACGCCATCCTCGTGGGAGAAGCGTTTGTTCGCTCCGACAACGCGCAAGATCTTGTGCAGGCGTTTGGTGGCTTTCGCATTGGGAGTCGAGCCTCGTGAAATTTTCCGTCGAGCGATTTTTCGTCAAGATTTGCGGCGTGACCTCAGAAGAAGACGCCCTCATGTCGATTGGTTTTGGTGCGAGCGCTGTGGGCTTCATTTTCGCTCCTTCTGTTCGACAAGTTTCTCCAACGCAAGTACACGACATCCTGCGACGATTACCACCGGAGATTGTGTCAGTGGGTGTATTTCGCAATGAATCTCCCCAACGCGTGGTGGAGATCGCGAACACCATTGGACTCGATGCGGTGCAACTACACGGTGCCGAATCTGAAGAGACTGCTCATTACGTGGCTGAGCGAGTTCGTACCGTGATTCGCGCCTTTCCTGCTTCGAGTGACCGCGTTCGTCAATTCGACGCGGAGGGTCATGATTACCTCTTGTTGGACGGCGAAGATCCCGGCTCGGGTCTTGCTCACGGCTGGGACGTCTTTGAACGACACGTCTTTCGTACACCGGTCATTGCCTCGGGAGGTTTGACGCCAGCGAGCGTGGGCGCCGTGGTGGCTAATTATCCCGTATGGGGCGTGGACGTGTCGTCGGGAGTGGAGTCCGCTCCAGGCATTAAAGATCCTGGTCTGGTGGCAGATTTCATTGCGAATGCGCGTTGGGCGGCAGACACGAGACCCGAGGATTTCGATGATCGGCCGTTTGATTGGAGCGAGCAGTGAACCAGATCTTCATGGATGATCCCGATGAGCAAGGTCGATTTGGTGAATTCGGTGGTCGATTTGTTCCAGAAGCCTTAATTCCGGCCTGCCTCGAGTTGGAAGCGGCGTTCAAAAAAGCGTGGGCCGATCCAAGTTTTCACGAAGAGTTGGACGCCTTGCTTCGCGATTTTGGTGGACGACCAACGCCCATTACGTACGGCGAACGTCTGTCGAAAGAATTGGGCATCGAGGTGTTCTTTAAACGCGAAGACCTCGCGCACACCGGGTCCCACAAGATCAACAACGTGATGGGCCAGGCGTTGCTGACCAAACGAATGGGCAAGACCCGAATGATCGCCGAAACCGGCGCCGGACAACACGGTGTTGCTTCTGCCACAGCGGCGGCGAAACTCGGATTGGGTTGTGACGTGTACATGGGTGAAGTTGACACCAAGCGTCAAGCACTCAACGTCTTTCGAATGGAGTTGCTCGGGGCCACGGTGCACCCCGTAACGAGTGGCAGCCGGACCCTAAAAGATGCCGTCAACGAAGCAATGCGTGAATGGGTGACCCGTGTCGACGACACGCACTACTGCCTTGGTTCCGTGATGGGTCCCCATCCTTTTCCGTGGATGGTTCGATCGTTTCAAAGTGTGATTGGTTCAGAAGCCCACGAACAAATGAATGTTCGTGGCGTGAACCCGGACTACGTGGTGGCCTGTGTGGGAGGTGGCTCGAACGCCGCGGGAATATTTGCCGGATTCGCCAACACACCCGCCCAGCTCATTGGTGTCGAAGCAGCTGGTGGCTCCGCCATAAACACGGGTGCCCCCGGAGTGTTGCACGGTATGCGCTCGATGCTGATGCAGAGCGAGTCGGGTCAGATTGAAGAGGCCCAGTCGATTTCCGCCGGACTTGATTATCCCGGCATTGGTCCAGAGCACGCGTTTCTCGCGAGTTCGGGTCGAGCAACGTACGTGAGCGCGCACGACGACGAAGTCCTGGACGCGTTGCAGTTGCTCTCGAGGCTCGAAGGCATCATTCCGGCGCTTGAAACAGCGCACGCCATTGCTTGGGTCGTTCGCGAAGCGGGTTCTTTGATTCCCAAGGGTTCGAACGTGCTCATCAATCTCTCCGGTCGAGGGGACAAGGACGTTGCCCAGGTTCGTGAAATTTTGAGCGCGCGTTCATGAATCGTCTTGAGCAACATCTGCGAGATGTCCGCACTTCGGGTCGAAAGATTCTGATCCCATATTTCGTGGCGGGTCTGACGGACGACTGGCTGGAGTGTGTTCGAGCCGCGGTGCACGCTGGCGCGGACGCGGTGGAAATTGGTTTGCCATTTTCAGATCCGATTATGGATGGCGTCGTGATTCAAACCGCCGGCACGGCTTCTCTGGAACGCGGCACCACGTTCACGTCCATCATGAACGACGTAAGCAAGCTCGACGTCGATGTACCTCTGGTGGCGATGACGTATTTCAATGTCTTGCATCGCGCGGGAATTGCCCGGGCCGCGGGGGAGTTGCGCTCGGCTGGCTTTGCCGGTTCTATCGTGCCTGATCTACCCCTAGAAGAAATGGCGCCGTGGCGCAATCAATCGAACGAGGAAGAGCTTGACCTAGTTTTGATGGTCGCTCCTTCGACCCCCGACGATCGAGCCATTGAGATTGCGAAGGCGACGCAGGGTTTCGCCTACGCGGCGGCTCGCATGGCCGTGACGGGTAAAGCCACCAATGAAGGTGGCGCGCGTGACGTGGTGCGAAAGATTCAGCGCGGTAGCGATGTACCAGTGTGCGTGGGGATAGGTGTTTCCACGCCCGATGACGCACGTGACGTGGTGTCCTTTGCCGACGGTGTCATCGTGGGCAGCGCTCTTGTGCAGCGATTACTTGATGGCGAGGGCCCCGAAGGCGTTGAAGCGTTCGTGTCGAGTCTTCGTACGGCGATTAACTAGCTCGTCGAAACACGACGCTGCCGTTGTGGCCGCCAAAACCAAACGAGTTTGAGAGCACCGTATTGATCGGGACACTTCGCGGAGCACCGATAACGACGTCGAGACCGATTTCGGGATCCACATTTTTGGTACCAGCGGTGGGCGGAATGCTCTGGTGCAAAAGCGTCATCACGGAGGCCACGCCCTCGAGGGCACCGGCTGCGGCAAGCGAGTGACCAAGGTGCCCCTTGATCGACGTGACGGGAAGAGGTCGGTCACCAAAGACTTGGTGAACAGCGACCGATTCGGCGAGATCGTTGAGCGGTGTTGACGTTCCGTGAGCGTTGATATGAGAAACTTCGCCGGGCGTAAGTCCCGCGTCCAACAGTGCGAGCTCCATACAACGTCGCGCTCCACTGCCGGAAGGATCGGGTGCGGTGATGTGATGCGCGTCCGCGGTTGACGCGGCTCCTACGACTTCGGCGAGAATCGTAGCGCCGCGGTCGAGGGCGTGCTGCCATTCCTCGAGCACCAAAATGCCGGCGCCTTCACCCATGACGAATCCATCGCGGGCAACGTCGAAGGGGCGAGAAAATTGTTCATTGCTGAGAGCCGTCATGTTGCCAAAACCCGCCATTGAAATAGGCGTGATGGCCGCTTCGGCGCCACCGGTCACGACGACGGTCGAGCGCCCGGTGGCAATGAGACGAGCGGCGTTGCCAATAGCGTGCGTACCCGCGGCGCAGGCCGTACAGACCGCTTCACAGGGTCCTCCGAGTCCAAAGCGCATGGAAACTGCCGCAGCTGCAGCGTTGGGCATCATCATGGGCACCATGAACGGTGATACGCGGTTGGCGCCTTTTTCCCGAAGGACTTCAACCTGATCAAGAATCGAATGGAGCCCGCCGATGCCCGTCGCTACGAAACTGCCGGCGTCTCTGAGCGGTCCTGCTAAACCAGACTGCTGCCATGCTTCGTCCGCCGCGACGAGCGCGTACAGCGTGAAGGGGTCGAGTCGTCGTAGTTCCTTGGGTCCACCAATGGCCGAAGCATCAAATTCGCCAACAAGTTGACTCGCGGGTGCGACTGGTGACTGCAGCGCCTGCCAAAGAGTGTCGGCACCGATTCCTGCGCACGTCACAGCCCCGATGCCGGTGACGGCGACGCGGCGACCGGGAACGGGCCCGTCGTTCGTTACTCCTGCGAGCACTAGATTTTGGCGTAAATGAGGTCGAAGGCTTCGCCGACGGTTTTGATTTCTTTCAACTCGTCTTCGTCGACCTCGATGTCGAACGTTTCTTCAAGGGCCATAACCAATTCAACGAGGTCCAAACTGTCGGCCCCCAGGTCATCACCAAACGTTGCTTCCACAGTGATTTTTGACGGATCTACCGCCAAGACTTCCACTGCATTATCGGTAAATTTGGCGAACGCTTCGTCGCGGTCCATGTCGTAACCCCTCATTTGATGTTGTGAAATCGTATCGTGAAATGGGTTCCTTAGAGGCCCATAGCGAGACCGCCGTCGACAGGGATTATCGCGCCGGTGACGTATCGTGCCTCATCAGAGGCCAAAAAACCCACGAGACCGGCGACGTCGTTTGCTGAACCCACGCGGCCCAAGGGGATGGTGGCTTCTACCGCGTCGCGTGACTGGGCAAGATCGGCCGTCATGTCGGTTTCAATGAATCCGGGCGTCACGACGTTCACCGTGATGTGTCGACTGGCGACTTCTTTGGCAAGCGAGCGAGCAAGGCCGGCGACACCGGCTTTGGCCGCGGCGTAATTGGCCTGACCGGGTATGCCAAGAAACGGAGAAATGGAGCCAATGAAGATCAATGAACCGCGACGTTGGCGAAGCATTGACGAAAGCGCCGAGCGGGCCGTGTAAAAAGCACCGTCCAAATTGACACTTAAGACGTCACGCCACTGCTCATCCTTCATCCGCACGGCGAGTCCGTCGTTCGTAATGCCCGCATTAATTACGGCGACCTCCACGGCACCGAATTCCTCGACGACGGACTTCATGGCGGCGTCCAAATCGGCGCTGTTTTTCACGTCGACGGCGTAGGACTTCACGCAACCTTCGGGTGCGTCACCGCTGCGCGAGATGCCAATGACGTGATCGCCATTGGCGATAAACCATTGCGC
Source organism: Acidimicrobiaceae bacterium (assembly GCA_003138895.1). GTDB lineage: Bacteria > Actinomycetota > Acidimicrobiia > Acidimicrobiales > RAAP-2 > RAAP-2. Next base: position 99,088 of record PLHJ01000015.1, on the reverse strand, counting down.
GATAGCGGCTCCAATCCCTCGAGAAGCTCCGGTAACGATTACGACACGATTCATACAATCTCCTCGAGTGAAAGATCCGGCGACGAAAACACAATCTGTCGATCAAATGTTCGAATTCGTTTCGTGAGGCCCGAAAGTACTGCTCCGGGCGCCACTTCAATTGTGGTCGTGACCGAAGCGGGCAAGGTGGACACCGCCGAAAGAAATTCCACCGGCGCGGTCATTTGACGAGCCAGAAGTTGGTGCCACGTCGCACCGTCTTGGTGAATCTTGCCGTCAACATTTGATATTGGGAATTTGTCGGTGGTTCCCCACGTGACGCTCGCGAGAGCGGTATCAAGTTGCTCTTGTGCAGGGGCCATGAGGGGAGAATGAAACGCACCACCCACTGGTAGGGGAGTCGCGCGACGCCAGCCAAGTGTTCGGTAATTTTCGTTCAATTGTGCCAAAGCTTCGGTGGAACCACTCACGACAATTTGTCCGGGACCGTTTATGTTCGCAATCCAAATTTCTTCCAGACCAGCAAGTGCAAGTCGAGCATCATCGTCACCTCCCATAAGTGCGGTCATTGACCCCGACGATTGCTGCGCAGCGTCTTTCATGGCCGTACCACGCGCGTGGACCAGTAGGGCACCATCGTGGACGCTCAAGATGCCGGTCGCAACCAGAACGGAAAATTCACCGAGGCTGTGACCCAAGAAGTAAGCCGGCGTTAGATCTCGACGTTGCAATTCGTACCAACTGACGAGCGAAATCGCGAACGTGGCCAACTGAGCGCGGTCGGTTCGTACGACGTCTTCGTCGGAAGCATCGAGCAAAAGGTGCGAAACGTCAACACCAGTTATGTCGGAAATATCCTGAACAATGGACCAAGAAGGTGTGGAAGTCCACGGTGTTCCTGCTCCACCGGACAGCGAACCTTGTCCTGGAAAAAGAACCACGGCGTCTTCGCGAACGGCTCCATCAAACGTCGACATGGTGCAATCAACCTACTCCGCACGAAGCGCTAGATTCGCTCCTGCGCTGTTCTCGCCTTGTGAGCGATGCTTCAGATTTACTCTCTTTGGTACCCGGAGTGGGACTTGAACCCACACACCCTTTCAGGCTGAGGCTTTTGAGGCCCCCGCGTCTGCCGATTCCGCCATCCGGGCTACGTTGCAAACGGTAGCAGTAACTCTAAGGTTCCTTTGGTGGACGTTCGATTATGGCAATACACGGCGACGTTGCGCCACCATGTGAGCGCCGCTGACGAACGCCACGAAGATCGAAGGCATCTGTTCATCGAATTGAACACCGGAGAGTTTCGCGGCACGGGCGAGATCAGTCCTCAACCATTCCGGCAAAATGGTGATCCCTCGTGTGACGAAGTCTTGGAGGAATTGCAGCACCATGTGCTGCCCACGTACCTCTCGCGGATTAGAGAAGAGGGATCGCTGGTGCCGTGGTCTCGAGTGGGACTCTTGGGTAGCTCGCGACGAGCCAGTTTGTTTGCCCTGAGTGGACTGGAGATGGCGGCGCTCGATCTCGAAATGAACGAAGCGAAACAATCGCTGGGTTCATTTTTTGAAGAACCAACTCGGCACGTCTCCTACGGTGCTACATGGTCGATCATCGAACCTGATAACGATTGGTCGCCGCCATCGTGGTGTGAGCGTCTTCGAGTGAAAACGCGGCCCGGGATCGAGGTGGAGAAAGGACGTGAAAAATTAGAGGCCTGGGGATTGCCCGTGGTGCTCGACTTCAATTGCTCCTGTTCAACGAATGAAGACGTTCTTCAACAAGTGGACGAACTCGCTGCTGTCGTCGACGTGCTGGGGATTGAACAACCGTTTGCACCAAGTGATCTGGTGGCGCACGCGGACCTCCGCTCAGTTTTGTCNNGGAGCCGCCGATATGGTGTGCGTGAAGTTAGCGCGCGTCGGTGGACTCATCAGTGCGCGCGGCGTTATTGACGAAGCGAAACGTCACGGTCTTCGCCATTACGTCGGCGGGTTTTTTGACACGCCCCTTGCTCGTTCGTTCAGTGAGTTTCTGGCGGCGATAACGAACGCCGAGGCGAGTGACGTAGGACCGGTGTCATTTGAAGGGTCCACCTCTTCGCCCGAAATATCCCCTCAGTGGTGGATCAACGACCTTGGGGTGGGGCCGTCGCCCGACTTCAGCGACATGGCCTTACTGGGCACGTGGAAGGTCTAGGCCCGAAATCGGCTTCTATGCTTCTTGTATGACGACTCGTAGGGCAGAACGGCGGTTTTCCGACCTCCAGCGGCGCCTGCAGTTGTCGCGAGAATCCCTCCAAGTGCTCGACGAACAGATTGCCGTGTGGAGCGAGGCCTTTGACGATGCTCGCATTCGTTCCCTCGTAGGAGAAACGCCGCAACTACAGCGCGATTTCACCGAATTGTCCAGGCAATTAGACGTCGCTACCCGCGAGCGTCTTCGGCGCCAACAAGAGGTCGATGCGCTCTACGCTGAGCGAGACGAATTTTTGCGAAATTGGGCCCCCGAGGAGTTGACGTGAGTACAACAGTTGTCATTGCTGACGATGAATCAATCATCCGCCTTGACCTCAAGGAGATTTTGGAAAGCGCCGGCTACGACGTGGTCGGCGAGGCCGCCCGCGGCGACGAAGCACTCGAACTGATTCGCACGCATAAGCCACAGTTGGCCTTGCTGGATATAAAAATGCCGGGACTCGACGGTATCGAAGTGGCTCGTCAGATCCAAGGCCAAGGAACCGTTGTTGTACTTCTCACGGCGTTTAGTCAGCGAGAACTCATTGAGAACGCTCGCGAAGCCGGCGTGGTTTCGTATCTCGTGAAGCCATTTCGCAGTGCAGAGCTCTTGCCCAAGCTCGCCACTTTGCTTAACCAGAGCGATGTCTTGGTCGATACACCAGAGGACACCAAGTTCGCTGACGACAAGATCGAAACGCGAGAAATTGTGCAGCGGGCCAAAGAGATGCTCATGAGCGAGCGTTCGATTGATGAACCGGAAGCGTTTGAGCTCATTCAGCAGACGGCCATGCGCTCGCGAAGTCGTATGCGTGACGTGGCTCAATCCATTCTGCAAGGCAACGCCATTGACTGACGCATCGGAAGGTAAGGGTCCACTCTTACTGATTGATGGGATGTCCCTCGCGTTTCGCGCGTACTTCGCACTGTCGACCGATATCGCGACGTCTAGTGGTCTTGTCACGAATGCACTGCACGGATTTGCATCGATGCTCAATCTGCTCGTGAAATCGCACAAGCCGCGAGCTCTCGTCGTGGCTTTTGATCTTCCAGGCGGAACCTTCCGAGACGATATGACTGAGGACTACAAGGGCGGTCGTGACGCTACGCCGGAAGACTTAGATCACCAATTCGATTTGATTCGCGACTTTTGCGAAGTGCTGCACATTCCGGTACTGGGAGTCCCCGGTTATGAGGCCGATGATGTGTTGGCGACGCTCGCTACGTGGGGTCGTGACCAACGTATTGAGACCATCATCGTTACGGGTGATCGTGATTCATTCCAACTCGTTGAAGACCCGTATGTAAAAGTCCTCTACAACCGTCGTGGCGTTTCTGATTACGCGCTCTACGACGAGGCCGGAATTTTTGAGAAGTACGGCATTCAACCTCAGCGCTACGAACTTCTCGCTGCGTTGCGAGGTGACACCTCTGATAACTTGCCCGGTGTTCCCGGTGTTGGTGAAAAGACTGCCGCGAAACTTCTCGCGCAGTACCCGGACTTTGACGCGTTGTTTGCACACGTCGATGACCAAACACCCAAGCTGCGAGAGAACCTTGGCGCTTTTGAGGCTCGGGCTCGCAACAACGCCCTTGTGATGAAGCTGATCCGAGACGTGCCCTTAGATTTCACCCCTGATCAGGTACATATGGGTGGCTGGGACCGTACCGCGGTGTCATCGTTCTTTGAACGATTCGAGATGAACGCCATGCGCCAGCGCTACGAGAAACTCTTTGCGGAGGGTTTACTGGGACCCAGTGGCGAAGGAGGGGCGACGCCTCCTAGCTCTAAGGACGAAATGACCAAGGTACGAGAGGTGTCGGTGCAGACGAGCATTGACGCCGTACTGAAGGATTTAGCGTGCGTTACCGTCGTCGTGAGTGGCGAACGAGCGGTGGCACTCAATCCGTCAAGTTACGAAGTGTGGTGCGGGGACGTTTCTCAGATGCTCACCAAACTCGCCGACCGATCCATCGCGGGGCACGACGTGAAACCCTTGTATCGACGTGCCTACGAAACGGGAGTGGCCCTGGCCGATCCCCAAGACGACAGTGCCATCATGGCCTTTCTTGTTGATGCAACCAACGGTGATTATCAATTAAGCGACGTAGCAGCTCGTCACCTCGGCGAGCACGCGAAGCAAGCTGCGCCGACTCTGTTTGGTGAGAAACGTTCGGACGATGATCTGATTGCGGAGGTGGGCCAAGTTGACCGCCTGATCAGTCGCTTGCGAGGTGAGATTGACGAATGGAAACTTGAATTCGTCTACCACTCGATCGAACTCCCTCTCATCGCCGTGCTTGGGCGCATGGAAGCCGTTGGGATTTACGTCGACGTAGCAATGTTGCAAACGATCACCGATGAGCTGACTGCCGAAGTAGCACAACTCGAAAAGGAAATTCAACGAGTCGCCGGTCGTGAGTTCAAAGTGAACTCACCGCAGCAATTACAGACCGTGCTTTTTGACGACCTTGGTCTGAAGCCTACGAAGAAGATTAAATCTGGTTATTCAACGGATGCCAACAGCCTGGAAGCCATTGTCAACGAGCACGAGATCATCCCTTTGATTCTGCGATTTCGTGAAGTTGACAAGTTGCGAGGAACGTACGGTCAATCTTTGATTGCCACGGTCGGTCCCGACAGTCGTATCCACGCTACGTTTCATCAAACGGTCGCGCGAACGGGTCGATTGTCGTCGGATTCACCGAACTTGCACAACATTCCGGTACGCACCCAAGAAGGACGGCGACTGCGGTTTGCTTTTGGTCCGACACCGGGTTGGGAACTTATGGTTGCCGACTACAACCAAATTGAACTTCGGATCTTGGCTCATCTCTCAAAAGATCCCGGGCTGCTCGAAGCCTTCTCGACGGAGCAAGACGTCCACCGGGCTATTGCCGCGGTGGTCTTTCAGAAATCTCCTGGAGACGTCACGCACGACGAGCGCGAAAAAGCCAAGGCGGTGTCGTACGGTCTCGCCTACGGCATGGAGGCGTTTGGACTAAGTCAGCGCCTCGGCATCAGTGTTGCCGAAGCCAAAGCCATCATGGACCAATACTTCGCGGGATTTCCGACGCTTCGCAGTTACATGGAAGCCACCGTGCGAGACGTTCGAGCGCAGGGTTATTCACGCACCGAATTTGGGCGCATTCGGCCGTTCGCTGATCTCGCCACCGCCAGTGGCCCTCAACGCCAAGCGGCGGAACGACAGGCCATGAACGCCGGTATCCAAGGACTCGCCGCCGACATATTCAAATTCGCTCTTGTGCGGCTCGATCATGGCCTTCATCAGGCAAAACTCAACGCTCGGCTGATCTTGCAAGTTCACGACGAAGTCCTGGTGGAAGCTCCCGCTTCCGAGAAAGTCGAAGTTGAGTCCATTGTTCGAGAGAGCTTGCAGGGAGCTGCGAAGTTAAGTGTTCCCCTCGAGGTTTCGTTGCACTGGGGCGAGAACTGGGCCGCCGCTAAAGGCTAAAGGAGCTAACTGCTAGGATTGGACGTCGGGTTTGCACCGGAAATCCGATTCCTGTTGCCTAGTTGATCCCGGTGCGGTCGCTTTAGCAAGGATTTTTATGTCGGACGCCACAGGCCTCCTTTCCACCCTGCAAATGGGTACCTTTGATGCCGAAGGAAATTACATTCCTCGTGCCATCACCGAAGACGACATGGTGGGTGCGGACCTCGCAGCCCTCGTGGGTGACAGTGTTCTCGAATTCGATGATGGTGACCTCGTAACGGGCACCGTCGTCAAGATTGACCGTGACGAAGTTCTCTTGGATATTGGCTTTAAGTCCGAGGGCGTTATTCCCTCGCGTGAGCTCTCTATCCGCAATGACGTCGACCCGTCCGAAGTTGTTTCGATGGGCGAGCGCATCGAAGCGCTCGTTCTTCAAAAAGAGGACAAAGAGGGTCGCCTCGTCCTCTCGAAGAAGCGCGCACAGTACGAGAAGGCCTGGTCAACCATTGAGCAGTTAAAGGCCCGCAACGAAGTCGTCAAGGGTGTCGTTATCGAAGTTGTCAAGGGTGGACTTATTGTCGACATTGGCCTTCGCGGTTTCTTGCCCGCTTCGCTCGTCGAACTTCGTCGTGTTCGCGAATTGCAGCCCTACATCGGCAAGACCGTCGAGGCNNAAGATCATTGAGCTCGACCGCAACCGCAACAACGTTGTTTTGTCGCGACGCGCCTGGCTCGAAGAGACGCAAAAAGAGCAGCGTGGGGATTTCTTGAACAATCTGAAGGCAGGCGAACGTCGTCGCGGAACGATTTCATCGGTCGTCAACTTCGGCGCGTTCGTCGACCTCGGCGGTATGGACGGTTTGATTCACGTCTCCGAACTCAGTTGGAAGCACATTGACCACCCCTCACAGGTGGTTGCCGTAGGTGACGAAGTCGACGTGGAAGTTCTGGAAGTTGACTTTTCGAAGGAACGAATCAGTTTGTCGCTGAAGGCCACGCAGTCCGACCCCTGGCAAGAGTTTGCCGATAGCCACAGCACTGACCAGTTGGTGTATGGTCGCGTCACCAAGATGGTGCCGTTTGGAGCATTTGTGCAGGTCGGAGACGGTATTGAAGGCCTCGTGCATATCTCAGAAATGGCCGCGCACCACGTTGAGTCTCCCGATCAGGTGGTCACCGCTGGCGAAGAACTGTGGGTCAAGATCATTGAACTTGACACCGCTCGTCGACGAATCAGCCTTTCCATCAAGCAAGCCGCTGAAGGTGGCGAAGTGTCCGAAGAGTACCGTGAAGCCTTTGGTTCGCACGCCTACGACGCCGAAGGCAACTTCATTGGATCGTTCGATTACAGCGAATTCACTCCCGAAACGGAAGCCCAAGCCGCTTGGGCGGAGTACGCCTCGGAAGTGTCGGGCAAGAAGGACAACGCTGTTGACGCTTCGGTCGAATCCGATGACGAAGAGTCAATTGTCGACGCCGAAATTGTGAGCGAAGCGCCAACCGAGTAATCAGCCTCTGGCTCGGCGCCACCTGGCGCCCCTCGAATCAGTTGCTACGCGCTCTTAGAGTGGATGACTAACGGGTAGTGACACGCCACCGCGTGACCTGGAGAAAATGTTTGCATCTGAGGTTCTTCGTTGGCGCATTTTTCCGTGGCGTTTGGACAACGCGTGCGAAAACGACAACCACTCGGCGGGTTCAGTGGGCTCGGTGGTTCGCCACCCAAGATGTCGTCTGGACGTGCGGCATTCGGGTCGGCGGCGAGAGCCGCTCCCAGCAAGAACTTCGTATACGGGTGGGCCGGCTCGGCATAGAGAAGGTCCGCTGGTCCGATCTCGCAGAGTTTCCCGAGGTACATAACGGCCACGCGGTCACTGATGTTCTTTACGACAGCCAGGTCGTGTGCAATGAACAAAAGCGTCAGACCGTATTCGGCCTTCAAGTCCTCCAGAAGATTGAGAATCTGCGCTTGAATCGAAACGTCGAGCGCCGAGACCATCTCGTCACAAATGAGCATCTTGGGACGCATGGCGAGTGATCGGGCAATACTGATGCGCTGACACTGGCCACCCGAAAATTGTCGAGCGAAACGGTTTCCGTACACCTGGGGATCAATACCCACCTTGTGCAAGAGATCGTCAACGATTTTGGTGCGCTCTTCGCCTTTTGACGACTGCCAACAGTCAATGGGTTCGGCCACAATGTCGCGGACTCGTCGTCGAGGATTAAGAGAACTGATTGGATCTTGGAAGATCATTTGCATTTTGGTGCGAGCCTTTCGAAGCGCTCGACCCTTCATCGTTGAGAGGTTTTCGCCGCCCAACGTGATTGATCCACTCGTCGGCTCGACGATGCGCATGAGCGCTCGCCCCGTCGTGGACTTACCGCATCCCGACTCGCCCACGAGTCCGAGTGTTTCGCCCTCGTACACGTCAAAAGTGATTCCGGCAACCGCGCTCACGGTTTGGCCGCCCTTTTTAAAATTGACGTGCAAGTTCTGAATTTCAAGAAGTTTCGTACGATCAGGCACGATTAGGCCTCACTTCCCGCCGATGAGGCGGTTCGGTTGGTAGGTAGTGGGAGAGGGTTCCAACAAGCGAACAAGTGGCTCGGAGAGCCCGAGGACTCTAACTCTGGTCGTTCGTTATGACAGCGCTCGGTGGCGTACTGGCAACGTGGCGCAAAACTGCAACCCTTGGCCAGTTTCAAAAGGTCTGGTGGTCGCCCCGGAATGGCGTTGAGACGAGTGTGACTGGCATCTGAGACCTTCGGTGTGCTCGCGAGCAGCGCCTCGGTATACGGCATCCGGTGTTGAGCAAAGACTTCTTTAGTGGTTCCAGTTTCGACGATTCGCCCCGCGTACATCACGATGATGCGGTCGGTCCTCGTCGCGACAACACCGAGGTCGTGCGTAACGAGCACCATCGACATATGAAGATCTGACTTCAGTTGATCAAGAAGGTTGAGAATCTGCGCCTGGATTGTCACGTCGAGTCCCGTAGTTGGTTCGTCCGCGAGAAGCAGTTTCGGACTGCACGCCAGCGCAATAGCAATGACGACGCGCTGGCGCATGCCACCAGAGAGCTGCGCTGGATACGCCATGTAACGCTCGTTCGCCGACGGAATACCCACGAGGTCCAATAACTCAATAGCCCGCTTCTTCGCGTCCGACTTGTTGAGCCCTAGTCGTAGTCGCAGCGTTTCGTCTATCTGCTTACCGATGCGAATCAGCGGATTAAGTGACGTCATTGGATCTTGAAAAATCATCGCCACGTCAACGGCCCATATCTTTCGAAGCTCAGCTTCGGACGCGCCGACAATCTCCGTTCCGTCCAATTGCACCGAACCTTCAACACGAACGTTGGTGCGAGGCTGGAGGCCCATAATTGATCGGGCGAGCACGGTCTTTCCTGATCCAGATTCACCAACGATGCCAATGGTTTCATCAGCCAGAAGGTCAAAGGTGACGCCGCCAACGGCGGGTACCTCGCCACGTGCAGTCTCGAAGGTCGTCGCCAGATTTTTGACCGAAAGCAAAGGTGCGTTATCGCTCATAGCTTCACCTCGCTCACGTCAAAGTAACTACGCAAACGGTCACCGATGTAGTTCAAACTCAAGAGGAAAAGGCACAAGGCCAAGGCGGGGAAAATTGCAATCCAAATGTTCTGGCTCAGCAGGGTTCGACTCTCATTGATCATGTTTCCCCACGACGGCTGGGGAGGATTGATGGAGAGGCCTAAGAAGGCGAGAGCTCCCTCGAGCGTTACAACGGTGGCAATACCAATTAGCAAGAAGGAAATGCCTACGGGAGCAATGTTGGGGAGCAACTCTCGAAAAATAATTCGTCGGTCGGTGGCACCCTGGACTTTTGCGGCAATTACAAAATCACGCGAACCCATAGAAAGGGTGGCGGCTCGAATGACGCGGTAGACAAGTGGTATCGAAGCAATGCCAATAACCAGAATGATTTTTAGAAGACTTCGCGGTGTCCAAAACGAAAGTACGGCAATGACCGCAATAATTGCCGGGAAAGCCAAGAAGACATACATCAGCGTCGTCACGATTTGATCAAAGAGACCTCGTCGGTACGCCGCCAACATGCCGAGGGGGGCCCCGACGCCGAATCCAATAAGCATTGCCCCAAAGCCGACTGATACAGAAATCCGCGAACCATAGACAATTCGACTGAAAATGTCGCGACCCAGCTCGTCGGTACCCAAGAGATGGTGAAGAGACGGACCGAAGTTGATGGCACTGTAATTATTGGCGAGCGGGTTGGGGAGGGGCAGCACGTTGGCGAAAATGGCTCCAAAAATATTGATTCCCAACCATGCCACGCATACCCAAAACAAGATACCGAGGCGTCCACGCTTTTCTGGTCGGTCGAGAAGCTCTGGCTCGGCGACGCCGAAATCGTTTGCGAGATTAGTCACGAGCAATCCTTGGATCGATGATCGTAATGAGGAAGTCAAACAAGAAGTTGATGAGAACAACGGAAACGGATATCACGAGCACAATGCCCTGCACTAAGAGATAGTCGCTCAGATTGATCGCGTCAATGAGCGTAAATCCAAGTCCCGGTATTTGCAATAAGAACTGCACCACAAAGCCACCGGCGATGAGGCCGCCAATGTTGACGCCCGCGGTTCCAACCAGAGCCACTGACGACGGACGAAACGCGTGTCGCCACATGATTCGACGTCGGCTAATGCCCTTTGACCGTGCCAACGTAATGAATTCTTCTTGCAATGTGGAAATCAAATCGGATCGGAGAATGCGGTAATAGAGCACAAAACTTCCAATAGCCAACGTCACGGCCGGAAGCACCATGCTTTCGAGATTGACTACCCAATCCTGTCCTATCGATACGTACGAAGCCGGACCCGTATTGGGAATCTTTAATTTGACGGCCACGATAAGTACAAGGAACACAATGATGATGAAGGGCGGAATAGAAAGCAACGTAAAGGATCCAGCGCTCGCAGTTTTGTCGAGGCGCCCGTTGGGCTTTTGCGCCGAACGCATCGCTAACGGAATAGCAAAAGCGAATGCGAGTATTTGAGAAAGGATGATCATTTCCACGTCAATTGGAAATGCGTTCTTGATAGTGCTCACTACGCTCTCATTAGTGATGAACGACGTTCCCAGATTGCCGTGCAAGACGTGGTTGAGCCAAACGAAATATTGAATGACGATGCCGCGATTAAGACCGAGTTGTTTATACAACGCCGCTCTTGCTTGGGGCGTGTCGCCGCCGCCCAAAATCACCGTGGCGGGGTCACCAGGTAAGAGATGGATGAGGTAGAAGGCACCGACCGAGATCACGAATATGATCCCCACCATCAGTACTAGACGTCGCGCGACGTATTTAATCACTGCCACCCCTTTTTGCTTCTTCCTGACAATAGCCAAGTCGGCTTAACGCAAATGCTCACCCGCCTCGCGGGTCGTCACCGTTGTCATGAGACAGGAGGTTGCTACCGTTGAGAAGTGAAGCGTATTGCAATTATCGGTGGCATTGGATCTGGCAAGTCCGCCGTGACTGACTACTTATCTGAGAAGGGCTGGCCAGTCGTTGACGCAGATGTGATCGCTCGCCAAATCGTCGAACCCGGCAAACCCACACTGCAGATTCTGATAGACGCCTTTGGTTCGGGCATTCTGACTGACGAGGGATCATTAGATCGAGAGTTCGTTGCTTCCCTTGTTTTTAGTGACACGTCCGCCCTTCACCGGCTGAACCGAATTACACATACCGCAATAGGTGTCGAAATCGTTCGCCAATTGGATGAGGCGAAGGGGCCTGTGGTTTTTCTCGCTGTCCCGCTTTATCGGTTTGAACACCGTGCTGGATTTTCGTTGGATGAGGTGTGGTGCGTCTCAGCGCCACCCGAACTTGCAGTGCAACGTCTGGTCGAGCAAAGGTCGATGAGCGAATCCGACGCTCGAGCTCGCCTCGCCTCGCAGATCACTCTCGAGGAACGAGAGAAGTTATCGGACGTGGTCATCAGTAATAACGGAACGTTGGTTGAACTTCACCGTCTGGTGGACACGTTGCTCGAGAAGCATGGTTTTCGCAGTGCCTGATTTTTTGGTGGAGTCACCCTTTACCCCGCAAGGGGACCAACCCACCGCAATAAATGAACTCGCGAACGGCGTGGAGAGTGGTCTTCGCTACCAGACTCTCGAGGGCATTACCGGCAGTGGCAAGACCGCCACGATTGCGTGGCTCATCGAACGAATACAACGACCGACCTTAATTCTCGAGCCGAACAAGTCGCTCGCGGCCCAGTTGGCTTCCGAGTTAAAAGAGATGATGCCCTCAAACCGGGTGGAATTCTTTGTTTCGTACTACGACTATTACCAACCCGAGGCGTACATTCCACGCACGGATACATTCATCGAAAAAGACAGCGCAATCAACGAAGAGATTGATCGTCTGCGTCACGCCGCCACATCGGCTCTTCTGACTCGACGCGACACCATTGTGGTGGCATCCGTGTCGTGTATTTATGGACTTGGGTCACCGTTGGAGTATCGAGAACGAATGCTGCACCTTGAAGTGGGGGACCACTTCGATCAACGTGCGCTCTTACGCCGTCTCGTTGAAATGCAATATTCGCGCAACGACCTCGTTGTCGAGCGAGGAACCTTCCGCGTTCGTGGTGACACTCTTGAACTGCAGCCGTCGTACGACCAAGAGGCTGTTCGCATCTCGTTCTTTGGCGACGAGATTGAACGCATCACGTTTTTTAATCCTTTGACGCAAGAATCCAAGGGTGACGTCCAAGAAATTACTGTTTTCGCCGCTTCGCACTACGCCACTAGTGACGCCACATTGCAGCGCGCGGTTGCGAGTATCGAAGTGGAACTGCAGCAGCAATTGCAGCGCTTCGCGGAGGAAGGAAAGCTTCTTGAAGCACAACGACTTCGCTCTCGAACGGAACACGACCTTGAAATGCTTGAACAAACTGGCGTCTGTTCTGGCGTAGAGAATTACTCGGCCCACCTCGACGGCAGAAAACCCGGCGAGCGGCCGTTTACGTTGCTTGATTATTTTCCCGATGACTATCTCGTGGTCGTTGACGAGAGTCATGTCGCCATGCCGCAGGTTCGAGGGCAATACGCCGGTGACCGGTCTCGCAAACTAACGTTGGTCGAACACGGTTTTCGGCTACCGAGTGCTCTTGATAATCGTCCCTTGAACTTTGATGAATTTGTCGAGATGGTGCCTCAGATGGTTTTCGTCTCGGCGACACCAGGCCCCTACGAAATTGAACATTCGGATCAGGTGGTCGAACAAGTAATTCGACCGACAGGGCTTCTCGACCCCGTCATCACCGTGATTCCTACCAAAAATCAAATCGACGATCTTCGTCGTCGTATCGCTGAGGTGGTCGCTCGCGACGAACGAGTTCTTATCACTACGCTCACGAAGCGAATGGCCGAGGATTTGACGGAGTTTCTCTCTAAGCACGGCGTCCGCGTGCAATATCTCCACAGCGATATTGACACCATTCAGCGGATTGAGATCTTGCGTGCACTTCGATTGGGTGAATTTGATGTTCTCGTAGGTATCAACTTGCTCCGCGAAGGTCTTGACCTACCGGAAGTCTCTTTGGTGGCCATTCTCGATGCCGATAAGGAGGGTTTCCTTCGTTCACGCAGTGCACTTATACAGACCATCGGACGAGCGGCTCGCAATGCAAACGGTGAAGCGGTGCTGTACGCAGACCGAATTACCGACTCGATGCGTGAGGCCATCAGTACGACCGAACGTCGCCGCCAAGCCCAAATTGCCCATAACACCGAGCACGGCATAAACCCCACCACGGTGCACAAGAACGTGGCGGACATATTGGGTCGGTTGCGATCGGGCTCTTCAGCCAGTTCTGAAGGACCACGAACGATGCCGGAGCAGTACGAATCGCTCGCCAAGAGTGACCTCATGCTGGAAATCGACCGCATTGAAGAAGAGATGTTGTCGGCGGCGCACGATCTTCGGTTCGAAGAAGCGGCCGCGCTGCGAGACGTGTTGCAGTTGCTGCAGGGTCAACTGGTATTGGATGCCGTTCCTCAGTCAGCGAAAAGGTCCTGACCGGTAACCTCGCTAGATGGTGGAAACGATTCGCGTACAAGGCGCTCGAGCACACAACCTAAAGAATGTTTCGCTCGAGATTCCACGAGATCGCTTGGTGGTTTTTACCGGATTGTCGGGATCTGGCAAGTCATCGTTGGCATTTGACACGATATACGCCGAGGGCCAACGTCGATACGTTGAGAGCCTTTCGGCATACGCTCGTCAATTCTTGGGCCAAATGGATAAGCCCGATGTTGACTTTATTGAAGGTCTTTCGCCGGCCATCTCCATCGATCAAAAAACCGCCTCGCGAAATCCTCGATCAACGGTGGGAACAATCACCGAAGTACACGACTACCTTCGGCTGCTATTTGCTCGCATTGGCGTACCGCACTGCCCAAACTGTGGCAAGCCGGTAAGTCGCCAAACTTCGCAACAGATTGTGGACCAAGTGCTTCAACAGCCGAGCGGATCCAAATTCCTTGTTCTGGCTCCCATTGTTGAGGGACGAAAAGGTGAGTACTCGACACTGCTCAACGAACTCGCCGCACAGGGATTTTCCAGGGCTCGTGTGGACGGCCAGACCATTGAGCTGGAAGACCGCGACGAGTTGTCGTTGGCCCGATACGAAACGCACACGATTGAAGTGGTGTTGGACCGCCTGAGCGTACGACCCGCGATTCGTCAACGTCTCACTGAATCGGTGGAGTCCGCCCTGAAGCTCTCGAAGGGCGTCGTTGCCTTCTACTTCGTCGATGACGATGAACTCATGCAGTTCTCGGAACTACTCGCCTGCAGCGATTGCGGCATCAGCTTTACCGAAATGGCTCCGCGTGACTTCTCTTTCAATTCGCCCTACGGTGCCTGTCCAACGTGCTCGGGTCTAGGTACTCGTTACGAGGTCGACCCTGACTTAGTCGTGCCTTATCCCGACCTTTCGCTCGCCCAAGGCGCGCTCGCGCCTTGGGCGGGACAGCGTTTTAAGTACTTTGAGCGACTAATTGAGGGAGTCTGTGAACTCGGAGGGTTCTCGTCAGAAACGCCCTGGAAGAGCCTTAGGGTAAAGGACCGAAAGTTGGTCCTATATGGCGTCGAAGCCAAGTCGGTCCCCGTGCGGTACCGCAATCGCTACGGTAAGACGAGGACGTATGACACTTCGTATAACGGCATAGTCCAATGGTTAGAACGAAAACGCAATGAAGCCGAGGGTGATTGGACGAGAGAACAGGCCGAACAGTTCATGCGTGAGGTCGAGTGCAACGCTTGTCACGGGCAGCGATTAAAGCCAGAAGTCCTGGCGGTTCGGATTAATGGCAGCAACATTGCCGAGGTCAGTGCGCTGACTATTGACGAGACTATTGAGTTCTTCAACGATTTGAAACTTTCCAAGCGAGACGTGACTATTGGTCGCCAGGTCATTAAGGAAATCCTCGAGAGGTTGACCTTTCTTATAGACGTTGGTCTTGACTACCTGACATTGAGTCGAGCTTCGGCATCACTTTCGGGTGGCGAAGCGCAGCGTATTCGCCTCGCGAGTCAAATCGGTAGCCACCTCGTGGGCGTCTTGTACGTGTTGGATGAACCATCCATTGGGCTGCACCAACGCGACAACAAACGTCTCATTGGGACCTTGGAGCGCCTGCGAGATCTTGGAAACTCGGTCATCGTGGTGGAGCACGACGAAGAGACGATTCGAATGGCCGACCACGTCGTCGACATCGGGCCCGGCGCGGGCGAACACGGTGGAGAAGTCGTGTATTCGGGTGCCGTGGAAGGCCTACTCACGTCAACGTCGTCCATCACGGGGCAGTACCTCTCAGGAAAGCGCTCAATCGCCGTTCCAAAAACTCGTCGCGAAGGCAGCGGCCAATCCATTGTCGTACGCAACGCCCGAGCCAACAATCTTCAAGGAATCGACGCGGAGTTCCCTCTCGGAAAATTTGTTGCCGTTACCGGCGTGTCGGGGTCTGGAAAATCGACATTGGTAAACGCGATTTTGTTGGCGTCACTCATGCGAACAATCAATCGCAGCAAGGTTGCCGTGGCTTTGCACGATTCCGTCGAAGGCATCAAATACGTCGACAAAGTTGTTGCCGTCGACCAGCAACCGATCGGACGAACGCCACGTTCGAATCCCGCGACGTACACCGGAGTCTTCGACAAGATTCGAAAGCTTTTTTCTGAAACGCAAGAGTCGAAGATTCGCGGGTACCAACAAGGGCGCTTCTCGTTCAACGTCAAGGGTGGACGTTGCGAAGCGTGCTCGGGCGACGGAACTATCAAGATTGAAATGCATTTTCTACCTGACGTGTACGTCAACTGCGAAGTGTGCCAGGGTGCCCGCTACAACAGAGAAACTTTGGAGATTTTGTACCGCGGAAAATCAATTGCCGACGTTCTTGACATGCCGGTCGCCGAAGCGCTCGAATTCTTTGAACGACAACCCTCGATTCTTCGACACATTCAATCGCTCGCCGATGTGGGACTTGGCTACGTGCGACTCGGTCAGCCCGCCCCTACGTTGTCGGGTGGCGAAGCACAACGAGTGAAATTGGCAACGGAGCTCGCCCGCCGTCCTTCCGGACACACGTTCTACGTGCTTGACGAACCAACGACCGGTCTCCACTTCGAAGACGTCAGTCGACTTCTCGACGTTCTGCACCGCTTGGTGGACCAAGGAAACACTGTTGTTGTTATCGAACACAATCTGGACGTCATTAAAACGGCCGATTGGGTTATTGATCTTGGACCCGAAGGTGGACGTCGCGGTGGTCTGATCATTGCTGAGGGTACGCCCGAGCAGATCGTAAAAGCCAAGACTGCTACGGGTGATGTCCTCAAAGAGCACTTAGGTCCCGCGGTGGGTAAAAGTAGACGTTGATGCTCGAAAAGCCCGAGGGAATACCAAGCTCGAGCGGCTGTTACCTCTTTCGAAACGAGCAGGGCGAGGTGGTCTACGTCGGTAAGGCGCTCTCGCTGACGCAGCGTCTTAGTAATTACTTTCAAAAGCCGGAGTCGCTCGACATTAAGACGCGAACATTGATGCGCGAGGCAACGTCCGTGGAATGGATTGTGACGCCGACGGAAGTCGACGCGCTTATTTTGGAAAACGAACTCATCAAGGCCAACCAGCCTCGATACAACATGCGACTCAAAGATGATCGCAGTTACCCCTACGTCGCGATTGATTATCGTCCGAAATATCCCTATGCGTACGTAACGCGTGGACCGCACTACAAGGGTGTTCGTTACTACGGACCCTTCACCAACGTGGGTCCTCTTCGACGAACCATCGACGAGCTCTTGAAGGCCTACCCGCTTCGTTCGTGCTCGAACCATAAATTCCAACATCACGAGCGGCTCGGACGTCCATGCCTCCTCTACGACGTGGGCAAATGCGTTGGTCCGTGTGTCGGCGCCGTTGACGATGAGAAGTACAAAGAAATGGTGGCGTCGTTCGGACAATTCTTTGATGGTGGCGTCTCTGATCTGCGAGGTCGGTTGACCTTGGAGATGACGCAGGCCGCGGCGAAACGTGACTACGAAGGTGCGGCTCACGCGCGAGACAGTCTCACGGCGCTTGACCGCGCGGGCAACGACCAGCGTGTCGTGCTTGATGACGAGAGCAACCTCGATGTCCTCTCGGTCGCCGTGCAGGGATCGCGTGCCGCGGTTGTTTTGTTTCGGGTGCGCAACGGACGAATCATTGGACGAAAGACACAGCTGCTGGATCTTTCGTTCGAAGAGACGCACGCGCAGATTTTGGAAACTGCTCTTGGTTCTTTGTATGACGAAGAGACCGAAATCCCAGGCGTCGTCATCCTCGAAAATGAACTTGCGCCCGATGCTCTCGTCGTGGAGTACCTCGAAAAGAAACGTGGTCGTCGTGTGCAACTCGTAGTGCCACAGCGTGGAAAGAGAAAACGTGTCCTCGACATGGCCGTGGACGACGCAAACGCCCTGCTCGCTCGAGACTCGCTGCGGCGTCAGAGCGATCACAACACCCGTGCTCGGGCGCTGCAAGAACTGGGCGCCGCTCTGGGACTCGCGGAGCCACCTTTTCGAATGGAATGTTTCGACATGAGTCATCTTCAAGGAACGAATTACGTGGGATCAATGGTGGTCTTCGAAGACGGACTTCCGAAGAAGTCTGACTACCGCCACTTCAATGTAAAAACGATCCTCGGTAATGACGATGTTGGGGCGATGCACGAAGTGGTGGGCCGAAGGTTTCGCCATTGGAACGCGGGTGCGAATTCTGGCTTTCGCAATGCGAACCTCGTCATCATTGACGGTGGGATCGCTCAACTCGGCGCCGCTCTCCGAGCCGCCAATGAAGCGGGTGTGGAAGACGAAGTTGAACTATGCGCACTCGCAAAACGAGAAGAATTGCTGTACCGTCCGCAGTCACCTGACCCCGTGATCTTGGATCGCGGTTCAGAGGCCCTGTACCTCGTACAACGAATCCGCGACGAAGCACACCGTTTCGCCATTTCGTTTCACCGTTCCAAACGCGGAAAGTCGATGGTGGCGTCGGTACTTGACGGAGTCTCTGGGCTTGGACCCGCACGCCAAGCCCAACTGTTGAGTGAGTTCGGTTCGATTGATGATGTTCGAAGAGCGACGATAGACGAACTCGCACAGATATCGTGGCTACCCGAAAGTGTCGCGGGAAGGCTCTACGATCATCTTCACGGCCCCAAAAGCCCAACGCTTGATCGAGGAGGGGAGTAAGCGTGTACGAAATCCTCTTGGTGACGGGCATGTCAGGAGCTGGACGGTCCACTGTTTCCGCCGCGCTCGAGGATATTGGTTGGTTTGTTATCGACAATCTCCCTATAGAACTGATTCCGCGGGTCAGTGAACTGGCGGTTTCGGGTTCACCTGATTACGCCGGGGTGGCCTTCATCGCCGGTCGATCGGGTCGCGACGAGCAGGAACAATTGCTCGCCACCATGAACGAACTTCGAGCTCAACACAGCACCGCCAAAATCTTGTTTCTCGACGCGCCCGATGAAGTTCTCATTCGACGATTTGAGGGCACGCGACGACGACACCCCTTCCCAGCTCCTTCCGTGGAAGAGGCGATCAGCGGAGAACGATCACAACTGCAGGTTCTGCGAAATAGTGCAGACCTCGTGATTGAAACAGGCTCACTGAACTCGAACCAATTGCGCCACCGTATTGCCGAAATGTTCAACGTGGCTGACGGACCCGGCACCATGCGCGTCTCGATTATTTCCTTTGGCTATTCGAATGGCATACCTCGCGACGTCGATCTGGTATTTGACTGTCGCTTTTTGCCCAATCCGCACTGGATTGAAGAGTTACGACCGCTCTCGGGTCTTGACCCTTCGGTGTCCGAGTACGTACTAGAAAAAGAGGACGCCCAACACTTCTTAAAGGATGTCGTGGGCATGCTCGAGTGGCAAATACCGGCGTTCGAGAGCGAGGGCAAGTCGTATCTGTCGATAGCTATTGGCTGCACGGGCGGACGTCACAGGTCCGTAGCAATCGCGGAGGAATTGAAGCGTCGTCTCAACGTCGGCGCCTCGATACTCCATCGCGATATCGATCGATGAACGTTGTTGCAATAGGTGGGGGACACGGCACGGCCGTAACTTTGCAAGCTCTCCGTCGCCTTAGTAATGCCGTGACGGGTGTTGTATCGGTTGCTGACAATGGTGGCTCAAGTGGACGTTTGCGAGAGATGATGGACGTGGCGGCGGTGGGTGATCTTCGAAAATGTCTCGTCGCTCTGGCCTGTCCCAATAACGAATTGGCGACGGTGTTTGAACACCGATTCTCGCGAGGCGACCTGCAGGGACATCCGCTCGGCAATTTGTTGCTCGTCGGATTACTCGACGCCGATGTTGACCTCGTTGACGCCGTGGCTCTGGTGGGTCGATTGTTGAACATTACGGGCGACATCCTTCCGGCTTCGACGAAGGGTGTCACGCTGATTGCGCAGACCGACGGGGGACGAACCGAAGGTCAGGTGCAGGTAGCTGCGGCGGCGAACGTACGACGAATCAGCACGCAACCCGATTTCGTACGTGCGCCCAAGCAGGTCGTGGCGGCCATCGAGAATGCGCAACTCGTGGTCATTGGTCCGGGCTCGCTGTACACCAGTTTGATAGCTGCGTGCGTCGTGCCAGGTATTCGAGAAGCCCTGCGACGTACCAAAGCTCGGCGGGTTTACGTCGCGAACCTGCGCGACCAAGAGCGAGAAACCACCGGCATGTCCCTTCGCGACCACGTTGACAGCCTCCGTGACCACGGCATTTGCTTCGATCTCGCCCTCGTCAGCGCGAATCGCGAAATGGACGACGGCATTGTTAATTTTCCCCTCGTCGAAGGTGAATTGACGGGGGCCAATGCTCGCGTGCACGACGCCTCCAAGCTGGCTGCTTGTCTCAGTGGATTAGTGGCATGATTTACCGTCTCCAGAAAGAAGGGTAATTCGTGACGGTTCGGGTCGGTATCAATGGTTTTGGCCGCATCGGGCGTGGATTTCTACGAGCATCGCTCGACAATCCCGCCATCGAAGTGGTGGCGATTAATGACCTCACGTCGACGTCGCTCAATGCTCACTTGCTCAAGTACGACAGCACGCAAGGCGTCTTAGCCCACGAAGTTAAAGCCAACGATGACTCGATCACCGTGGGATCAACGACGGTACAGGTCCTCAGCGAACGTGAACCTTCGTTGTTGCCCTGGAAGCAATTTGACGTCGACGTAGTGATTGAATCCACTGGCCGATTCACATCTCGCGAAAGTGCCGCGGTGCATCTCAGCTCTGGAGCGCGCAAAGTAATTATTTCTGCGCCCTGCGGTGACGCTGACGCCACGTTCGTCATAGGCGTGAACGATGATTCCTACGATGACACTCGACACAACGTCATCAGCAATGCGTCGTGTACGACCAACTGTTTTGTCCCGATGGTGAAGGTGCTTGACGAGGCCTTTGGCATCAAGACGGGTCTCATGACCACAATTCACGCCTACACGAACGATCAGAACCTCTTGGACGTTGCCCACGCTGACCCTCGTCGAGCGCGAGCCGCGGCCATCAACATTGTCCCCTCGTCAACGGGTGCAGCCCGCGCCACGTCGCTGGTACTCGAAGCAATGAAGGGGCGTCTAGACGGAACCTCGCTTCGCGTTCCTGTGGCCGATGGGAGCATCACCGACTTCACGGCCATTGTTCGATCAACGACGGTGGCCGAAGTGAACGAAGCATTTCGCACGGCCGCGACGGGTCCTCTCGGACGAGTGTTGACGTACACGGCGGAACCAATCGTGTCCTCCGACATCGTTGGATCACCGGCGTCGTGCACGTTTGATTCAGGAATGACGTTGGTACTGCCCATAGACGACGCTTCGAGCCTCGTAAAGATTTTTGGTTGGTACGACAATGAGTGGGGCTATTCGAACCGACTAGTTGACCTCAGCATTCTCGTGGGAAACTGATTTAACCTCGTGAAGCTTCCGTCCATTGATCGCTGGGGAAGTCTTACCGGAAAACGAGTCCTTGTTCGCGTTGACTTCAACGTTCCCGTCGACACCGTCAATGGTGTTCTCACCGTCGTCGACGACTTTCGCATCCGGGCCGCCGTCCCCCTCTTTCATGAATTGATGAGTCGAGGTGCTCAGGTGGTGGCGTGCACGCACTTTGGTCGACCAAAGAGCGCCGAGGACGTGGAATTCAGCGTCGCTCCGCTTCGCCGACGTCTCGAAGAACTCTGTCCCGACGTCGAATTGCTCGAAAATCTACGATTCAATCCTGGCGAGGTGGCGAATGATTTTGAATTTGGTCGCTCGCTCATAGAGGGATTTGACTATTACGTCAATGAAGCCTTTGGCGTCTCGCACCGCAAACACGCCTCGATAATGGTGCCACCACAGCTCGTGCCGAGCGCCGCTGGCCCCAACCTGGACCACGAAGTAGCGGTATTACTCGGTGTGTTGCACGACCCAGTGCGTCCCTTCGTGGCCATTTTTGGTGGAGCGAAAGTGGCCGACAAAATCGACCTCATCAAGGTGATGGCAGAAAAGGCTGACACCGTTGTCGTGGGTGGGGGAATGGCCTACACGTTTTGGTGTGCCGAAGGTCGAACCATTGGGACGTCCTTATGTGACGAGTCTCGAATCGACATTTGTCGCGAACTCATGCGTACCGGCAAGGTACTCATTTCGCATGACGTTCAGGCACTGCCGTCCGACGCTCCCTTTGGCGCCAAAGGTGGCAACGAAACACCGACAATCTGCGAAGAGAACATTCCCGACGGCTGGCAGGCCCTCGACATTGGACCACGAACGGTGGCAGCATTTCAAGACGTCATTGATTCGGCAAAGACGATTCTTTGGAATGGCCCCATGGGCGTCTTTGAGGACTCGCGCTTCAGTGGTGGTACAGAAGCCATTGCCCGTGAGGTAGCAGCTTCTGCGGCCACGTCCATTGTCGGAGGCGGCGACTCGGCGTCGGCGATAAAGAAGTTCGGCCTGCAGAACGAAGTCTCGTACGTTTCCACCGGCGGTGGCGCATCCATGGAACTCGTTGAGCGAGGCGATCTGTGCGGACTAAGGGCTCTTCGCGAAAGTCCGTGGACACCTTCGTGAAACTTCGATCTCGACCGCTCATCATAGGTAATTGGAAAATGAACCTTGACGTCGTCGAGGCTGTTCATTTAACGCAGCAGATGGGCGTCATTCTCGAGGCGCATCCCTGTGAGCATGTCGACATTGCCGTAGCACCGCCATTCGTGAATATCCGAAGCGTGGTTTCTGTTGTTGAGTCCGAACGCATTCGTATTGGCGTCGGAGCGCAGCACGTCAGTCAACACGACAACGGCGCTTACACCGGTGAGGTCAGCGTTTCGATGCTGAAGCGCGTGGGAGCGTCGTTCGTGTTGGTGGGACATTCGGAGCGTCGTGAGTTTTTTGGTATGACCGACGATGTAGTGCGGGCCACGCTGCATAGTGCGCTGAGTGGTGGACTGCGAGTCATTTTGTGTGTGGGAGAAGACAGCAACGTGCGGGCCGCGGGCGCGCACGAATTATTTGTCCAGCGCCAAATTGATGAAGCACTACGAGGCGTTGACCCAAAGTTTCTTGACCAAATTGTGGTCGCCTACGAACCAATTTGGGCGATTGGCAAGGGCGTCACCGCTGACACTGGCGACATTGACGAGATGACCGTGTTTATTCGAAAAACGCTTTCTGAGCGTGGTCACAGCCAGGCGCACGTTCTGTATGGAGGCTCAGTGAACGCGGATAACTGTGCTGCAATATTGCGCGAAGGTGGTGCTGATGGTTTCTTAGTAGGAGGCGCCAGTTTGAAGTCTGAGCCCTTCTTGCAGATTGTTGCTACGGCCAATGACTGCTACGCTGAAAGTCGCTAATCGGAGGCAAACGTGTTTACCTGGGTGTTCATTATTATTGAGGTGATAACGGCTTTGGGCCTTGTTTTCCTCGTTTTGATGCACTCTGGCCGAGGCGGTGGCATGTCTGACCTGTTGGGTGGCAGCGTGGGTCAAGCCGCACAAGGTTCGACCGTGGTTGAAAAGAACCTCGACCGCATCACGATTGCCGTTGCTCTGATCTTTGCTTTTTCCACGCTGACTCTCGATCTGCGCCTCCAATAATCATGCGCCCGCGAGGGTTTTTAACGATACTCGCCGCCGTGATTGCACTGGGGCTGGCTGCAGTTCCGGCCATGGCTGCTACGGCACCAACGTCACTCGATGTTGTCTTGCCGGGTTCGTTCGCGGGATGCACCGTCCTCAACAACGCCACGTCACCCGCCCTCGCGAGTTTGCTCGATCTCGTACGTCCGTCCGCATTTATCACGGATACGAGCGGTGACCTTGTTGGAGCGGGAGGACCGATTGACCAAGCTGAGCTCGTGTCTTTGCAGCCTCAAACGGTGGTGTACGGATTAAACACGTCGTTTAAGTGGAGCAACGGTCAACAGTTCAATACGGACGATCTACTTTCGTGGTACGAAAAGGCCAGGGTGGTGCCCTCATCTGCGACCGATGGGTATCGACTCATCAAGACCATTGTTGCCAATAAACAAAAGAATGCAATCACCGTAGTGTTTAAACAGAGTTTCGCGGATTGGAACCTTCTCTTTCGAGACGTCGAAGAACGTTCCACGCCGACAAATTGCTCGCTTTCGTCACTCGTTGGACAACCTTCACTCGGGCCGTATCGACTCCTTTCTCTCACGTCGACGACTGCGCAACTAGGCAGCAATCTGGCGTGGCCGGGAGCATCGTTTGAATTCCCAAAACTCACAATTACAACCAACCAAACGTTGACGACCAAAAATACGGGCCTTGTTGCTCGCTACGCCTCGAATGTCTCGCCGAGTTACTTGGCCTCGCTTAATTCGAGCGGATCGTTGGCGTCACATATTGGTGTGAGTGATCAATTGGCGCTCGTAGGGTTTTCGCCTCTTCGAACACTGACGAAGTCGCTTCTAATTCGCGAAGCTCTGGCGCTCTCTCTCAATCGTCAAGCCATTTTGGATCAAGAATGGGGATCGCTGACCTACGGCGCTGGCGTCGCATCCTCAATTCTCTATTCGCAGGGCCAATCGCACTATCCCGGCTCCACTAACGTCAGTCCCTACAACCAGTCGACCACCACCACGTCGCAGCCAGCCACGCTGTCGCAAGTGAGTGCCAATACCGATTGTCCAACCTGCGCGATAACCGCCCTTAAAAAGGAAGGCTTCGCCAAAAAGGGCAACGCGTGGGTTCGTTCGGGCACTGCGCTGTCGCTGCGCCTCG
Source organism: Acidimicrobiaceae bacterium (assembly GCA_003138895.1). Classification (GTDB taxonomy): domain Bacteria; phylum Actinomycetota; class Acidimicrobiia; order Acidimicrobiales; family RAAP-2; genus RAAP-2. Next base: position 74,517 of record PLHJ01000015.1, on the reverse strand, counting down.
TCACCACAAAGTCGAGCGTCAACAACGTGACGGCCAACATCATCATTCATCAATGGGCCAGTTTTGGTATCCCGGTGTACGAGACCTACGTGGCGACCAATCAAGCCGTGGCGAATGCGTTGGCGCTCGGAACTGCTGACGTAGGGGTCTATACGAAGACGTCCGCCGTGGAGCCCGGCAGCAACGCTCGCAGTTGGACGGGACACAACTATTTTGATTCCGTTGACCTTGGTTGGCGTTCAAAGACTGTCGATCAGTTGTACACCAAAGGGCTCGCCACGTTCAACCCGGTGACCGCGACAAACACGTGGTACGAACTCGATGACACGATCCTCAACAATTACTGGGCGCGGCCGCTGTTCACCGCGCCCGCCATCATTAGCTACTCCAATGACTTGGCCACTGTTTACGGATCGACCTCGCTTAACGGTTTTATTGATCAAGTGCCTAACTGGCGCTACCAGATTCCTCAGACATCGCCCTAGGGGTCTCTGCTTTCGGGTGGCGCCGGAAGCACCAAAGCGCGGGCGCTACGATAGATGACCGCGTCGAAGTGGCGGAATAGGCAGACGCGCCAGCTTGAGGGGCTGGTGCTCGCAAGGGCGTGCGGGTTCAAGTCCCGCCTTCGACACCAAGGTAACGGCCCGCTCTTTGGAGCGGGCCGTTACCTGTTTTATCTTCTGAAAGCGATTTGGGGTCAACGGTTGTGCTGTGAATCTCACTACGATGGCTTCGATGAAAGGTCTCGCATGCGCAACGTCCTTTTTGTAGCGTACGAATCACGCGCCGATGCCCAAAAATTGGCCACTGCGGTGGGACCCCACCTTGAAAATCAGCACGTGACGTCGCGGATCCATTCGGCTGACGATCACTCGGTGGAGGACATTGACGCCGAAACCTTGGTCATCAGCATGGGCGGTGACGGCACGTTCTTGCGGGCGGCTCGCTTAGCCCATCAGGTAGGGGCCCAGATAATGGGAGTCAACCTGGGTCGACTTGGATTTCTATTGAATGTTCAGCCCGAAGATTTACTGAGCGAAATTCGTAAAACGCTCGAGGGCAACTGCATCATTGAACAACGTTTGGCGCTTCGAGTGACGTCGCCCCAGACGTCAATTGACGAATTCGCCCTTAACGAAGTGGTTGTAGAACGGGCTCAGACGGGGCACATGGTACGAGTAAAGACCTTCGTCGATGACGAAGAGTACCTCACGTACGCAGCCGATGGCGTAATGGTTGCAACGCCCACCGGATCAACCGGCTACAACTTCTCGGCCGGTGGACCCGTGGCAAATCCGAGTCTTTCGGTCATGCTTCTCACACCGATTGCGCCACACTTCACGATCGATCGCACTATTATTGTTGGCTCTGACCAGCGAATACGTCTTGAATCATTCGGTGCACTCGCGACTGTCGTCGCCGACGGCATCACTGTTGGATCACTCGCTCTCAGTGAAGCGATCGAAGTCGTGCGAGATCCGCGCCCAGTGCAAGTAGTAGCAACTCAGAATTTTGGTCTCGGTGTTCGGTTGCGCCAAAGCCTCCGCGAAGGTCATGCCTAAGACACAACTTGTCGAACTTCAGGTCGAAAACCTTGGCGTCATTGCTTCTGCCCACCTCGAATTTGATGAGGGCTTTAACGTCCTGACCGGCGAGACGGGTGCCGGCAAGACCCTCCTCGTTGGCGCCTTGTCGCTCTGTACGGGAAGCAGCGAGGCCCGCTACCGACGTGAAAGCGACGCGAACGTCCGCGTTTCGGCCATCTTTGTTACGGACGAGGAAGAACAGGTCTTGAGTCGTGAATCAAGCGCCACCGGACGGCTTCGTGCTTCGAAAAATGGACTCGCAACGTCCAGTGAAGGACTGCGCGCCGCCGGCGAAGATCTGCTTGTCATTCATGGTCAGCATGATTCACTGCGTCTGAAAAATCGCTCGCAAGTCCTCAAAATTCTGGATGAATTTGGCGGTATCGATGACAGCGAACTTCGTCGACGACGCCAAGAATTGTCGAGACGGTACGCGGATCGCGATTCACTGGGCGGCGACGCTGGCGCGAGAGCGCGTGAACTGGACTTCGCGCAATTTCAAATCGACGAAATCCAGGCTGTCGGAATCAACTCATCCAATGAACTCGATGAAAGTCTCGAAGAGCTTCAAGGTTTGAGCGAACTTCGTGATGATTACGAAGGACTGTTGAGTGCCATAGAAGTACTCGATGGTGACTCCGACGACGCCATCCTTTCGCAGTTTGCCCGTGTCCTTACTGGCCTTCCCAAGGGCACACTGGCGAGCGACTTCGGAGCGTCATTGGCCGCTTCGTTGGCTTCAGCTCGTGAGACTGTTCATGATTTACGATCTTCGATAAACGAAAGCGGAGCTGACGAAGAACGCATCGTTGTGCTCGAAGATCGCGTTGGTGTCCTTCGAGCGTTAGCTCGAAAATACGGTGGAACATTAGAAACCGTTCTGGACAATCTGAAAGAACTGACCAGCTTGGTGGATCGCCGGTCAAACGAAGAGCAGAGTCTCGAAGCCCTGGAATTGCAGATTCTCGAAATTGAGCAAATCGAACGAAACCTAAGCGCAGTACTTCTTTCGCAACGAGAGGTCGCCGCAGCGAAGCTTTCTGAACGGATTGGTGCACAACTGGGTCGCGTAGCACTCGGTAACGCCGAATTGACCTTCGAAGTTTCGGGGAGCGATGGTTCTGGCGTCTCGATTCAGTTTCGAGCAAATCCCGGACGACCCGCGGGCGATTTATCCGAAGTAGCGAGTGGCGGAGAACTCTCACGCGTTTTATTGGCTCTATCGCTCGAAACGGTCGGAGACGGCTTGGTGGCCGTTTTTGACGAAGTGGACGCAGGCATTGGTGGGGCAGTAGCGCAACAAATCGGCGAATGTTTGGCAGAACTGGCCACAAGGCAACAGGTCATCGTCGTTACCCACCTCGCTTCGATAGCGGCTCGAGCCAAACGTCATTATGTCGTTGAGAAATTGCAATCGGATGACGAAAGTGTGGCTACCGTGCAACTTGTTGACGGCGATGCACGAGTTCGAGAGATTGCTCGAATGTTGACGGGGGACGCTAACTCAGATGAAGCACTCGCTTTAGCTCGAACGTTACTTTCGTCCTAATTCAGACTCCCTGATTTACAAAAAAACTGGACTAAGATGAGAGTCCGTGAACACGGCGCAGACAGTATGACAAAATTCGTTTTCGTTACTGGTGGAGTGTCCAGTTCTCTCGGTAAGGGTTTGACCGCTTCGTCGCTTGGTCGCCTCCTCAAATCTCGGGGTTTAAAGGTCACGATGTGCAAACTTGACCCCTACATCAATGTCGATCCTGGAACGATGAATCCCGGTGAGCACGGTGAAGTTTTTGTTACCGACGATGGCGGTGAAACCGACCTCGACCTCGGTCACTATGAGCGTTTCATTGATGAATCGCTCTCTCGAATGTCGAATACCACGACGGGCGCAATCTATTCAAGTGTCATTGCCAAAGAACGCCGTGGGGACTATCTGGGAAAGACCGTCCAGGTCATTCCTCACGTCACCGACGAAATCAAAGAGCGCCTTCGCCGACTGAGTTCCGTTGGTGCGGACGTCGTGATTGTTGAGATTGGTGGCACGGTCGGCGACATTGAAATCGTTCCGTTCATTGAAGCGATCCGTCAATACCGCCGCGACGCAGGTCGTGACAACGTGTGTTACGTCCACTTGACACTGGTGCCGTACCTGGCGCCTTCTGGTGAGCAAAAGACGAAGCCCACCCAGCACTCCGTTACCGAACTGCGGTCTCGAGGTATTCAGCCCGACGTCATCGTGTGTCGTTCAGATCAACCAATTTCTGATTCGCTAAAGCGCAAGATTTCCCTCTTGTGCGACGTGCAAATTTCCGCGGTGATATCGGCTGTCGACGCGCCAAGCATCTACGACATCCCCATGACATTGCACCACGAAGGACTCGACACCATCGTTTGTCAGACACTGGGAATTGATCTGGCTGAACACCCCATTGACTTACGAGCGTGGGAAGAAGTCGTTCGACGCGTTCACTCGAGCACACAACACGTACGGATTGGTGTCATTGGAAAGTACGTGACGATGCCTGACGCCTACTTATCCGTTGGTGAAGCCATACGTCATGCTGGATTCGCTGTTGGCGTTAAGACCGATATTGAATGGCTCGAGGCGGAACGCGTACCCGGAGAGATTGACGCGGATCGACTTCGCGGTCTGGACGGAATAATTGTGCCGGGTGGTTTTGGCGAGCGAGGATTCGAAGGCATGATTGCGGCCGCGAAAATTTCAAGAGACTTTGGAATTCCCTATCTAGGAATATGTCTCGGTATGCAAGTCATGGTGATTGAGTTCGCCCGTGACGTACTCGGGTTAAGCGATGCCAACTCCACCGAAATGTCAACGACTACGAGTTCACCGGTAATTGCCTTGATGGCCGAGCAGATGGAAGTCACGGACATGGGTGGCACCATGCGTCTTGGTGCTTGTCCGGCGATGTTAAAGGCAGGTTCCGTCGTTGCGGAACTGTACGGTGCCACCGTGGTATCCGAGCGTCACCGACACCGGTACGAATTCAATTCCCGTTACACAGAGCAATTCGAAGATGCGGGGATGATGTGCTCGGGAGCATCACCCGACGGACGGCTCATTGAGTTCGTCGAAATTCCCGAGCATCCTTTTTTTGTAGGAACGCAAGCACACCCGGAGTTCAAGTCGCGTCCCGACCGACCGCATCCTTTGTTCTACGGATTGATCAAGGCGGCGGCGGCGAGGGCGGAAGGTCGTACGCCCCACATTATTGATGTGGAGACGGCATCTTCAACGCACTGAGGTTCCCGTGTCTCGATACGGGTTTTTAAGGGTCGTTAGTTGAACTACGACACCGCCATTGAGGAGTACTTACATTGGCTGCTCGTTGAAAAGGGGCGAAGCCCAGCCACGATTGAGTCCTACCGGCGCGATCTGGAATCGCTGACAGCTTTCCTAAAGGACCATAAGGTCACACTGGCCAAAACAACCGAAGGAGATCTCGAATCGTATTATCAAGCCCTTCGAAAGAGCGACTACGCGCGTTCTTCGGTGAATCGATCAATGTCGTCGGCACGTGGATGGTTTTCATTTTTGGTCAACGAACGTCTTCTAAAAGTTGACCCATCAAGTCGATTGCAGTCGGGCAAACGAGCACGCTCATTGCCGAAGCCTCTCAGTGAAGACGTCGTCGGATCACTGCTCGATTCAGTGGACGGCACTCTTCCCAATGATCTTCGTGACCGCGCCATTTTGGAGTTCTTGTACGGAACCGGCGTTCGCGTGTCTGAGTTGATTGGGGTTCGGATTCGTGACGTCGATTTTGACGAATGCCTTGTAACGGTAACGGGGAAGGGTTCGAAACAACGTCTCGTGCCGCTCGGCAGATCGTTGCAGCGGGCCTTGCAGCGATACCTTCGAGGTGACGCGCGTGGTCGCCTGCTCACCGATCAATCAAAGGACTTCGTTTTTCTTAATTCTCGTGGTGGTCCACTCACTCGTCAGGGAATTGACTTGATTATTCATAAGCGAGCATTGGCGACCGGTATCAATCCCAATTCAATTTCCGCTCACGTTTTTCGTCACAGTTGTGCCACGCATATGTTGGCGCACGGTGCCGATATTCGCGTGGTCCAGGAGCTCTTGGGCCATGCATCTATTGCAACGACACAGGTCTACACTGGTGTCTCCATCAGTACGTTGAGAGACTCGTACCAGCAGGCACACCCCCGAGCGATTGAATAGAACTGCTAGACAATCATGGTGAGTCAATGGGTTTATTTGGTAATTGCCATCGTGCCGTCAGTTATTTTGCACGAAGTGGCGCACGGTTATGTGGCGAACTATTTCGGTGACGACACAGCCAAACGAGCGGGCCGACTTACTCTGAACCCACTGGCACATATCGACCCTTTTGGAACGGTGCTACTTCCTCTCATCATGATTTTTACGGTTCATTTCGCCTTTGGCTATGCCAAGCCGGTTCCGGTCAACACTGCCAAATTGCGTAATCCGCGAACACAGGCGCTGTACGTCTCGCTGGCCGGACCATTTGTCAATATCGTATTAAGCGCCGCTGGCTGGATCGTGTGTCACTTCGCAATAACGAGCGTCGGCGGACAATTAGAGATAACGAATCTGGTTCTCTTTAACGTGGGCTTCTACTTCGGCATCATTAACATGTTCTTGGCCATCTTCAATCTGTTGCCAATCCCACCACTTGATGGTTCAGCCATCATCGAACGGCTCATTCCTCGGAGTAAAATTCCCGCTTATTACCACTTCCGGGCGCGGGCCATGCCGTTTATGTTTCTTGCGGTCTTAGGACTTTTCTATTTCACGAACCTTGGAACGAATGTTTTTAACGATCTCCAAAACTGGTGGCTCAACACCCTTTAACCTAAGAGGCCCATAGCCTTCGCCGCGCGCTCGTACGTACCTTTGGCAACGGCCGAGGCCTTTTGTGCTCCTTGATGGAGGATTCTGGAAAGTTCTGCGGGGTCGTTGAGGTACTCAAAGTAGCGCTTGGTAATGGGCTCAATCTCAGCAATCAGCACTTGTGCGAGGTCATTCTTTAGATCTCCATAGCGCTCGTAGCGCTGGGCCACCTGCTGGGGAGTCTCACTCGATATCGAAGAATAGATTTCTAGAAGATTCGAAAGTCCTGGTTTCGTTTCCCAGTCGTAATGAACGTCGTTGTCGTTATCGGTAACTGCTTTCTTTATCTTCTTTTCGATGTCCTTGGGAGAATCAGTCAAAAGAACCTTGCCAAGATCACTGGAAACGGATTTCGACATCTTGTTCGTGGGCTCTTGCAGGTCCATGACACGCGCAGCACTTGGCGGCTGCACGCCTCTAGGAACCTTGAAGGTTTCGCCGTAACGATTATTGAAGCGCTCCGCAATATTTCGAGTGAGTTCTAAATGTTGGCGTTGGTCGTCACCGACGGGAACTTCCTGCGCGTCGTAGAGCAGGATGTCGCTGGCCATCAGAACCGGATAGGTAAAGAGTCCTGCACGAAAACCTTCTTGCCGGCTGCCCTTTTCTTTGAACTGCGTCATTCGAGTGAGTTCGCCGTAGGTCGCCACGCATTCCAGGAGCCAGCTCAATTGTGCGTGATACGACACCTGGCTTTGCAGAAAAATCGTGCATTCTTCAACGTCAAGGCCGGACGCCAAAAGTTCTGCCAGCAGGCTGAGCGTCTGTTCTTGTAATTGGGTGGGGCTGATGTCAAGAGTTAAGGCATGCAGATCGACAATGCAGTAATAGGCCTCGGGATTTTGGGCTCGAACCCACTGTTTTATTGCGCCGAGGTAGTTTCCAAGGTGCATCGTGCCTGATGGTTGGATCCCCGAGAGCACACGCATTGGACCATTCTACGCTGGCAAAACCAGCCGGTTTATGCCCTTTTGACTAGAGTTGGCCCGTGACCTTCGTCGTGACGACGCCGGCGTTTAGCGGCCCAATCGAGGTGCTGCTTCAACTCATCAGTTCTCACGAAATCGATGTTCGTGACATTCGACTCGAGCCGGTCGTGGACGCCTTCGTCATGATTCTTCGAACTACCCCTGATCAACTTGACTTAGACGACTTGTCAGAGTTCTTGCTAATTGCGGCGATTCTTCTCGAAATGAAAAGTGTTCGGTTGCTTCCGGGGCGCGACGCGAGCGAACCCGACGAGGAATTTATTGGTTGGGAACAGCGCGACGTGCTGCTCGCTCGACTGCTCGAACTTCGAACCTACGCTGATCTTTCGGACGCATTCGTGGGAATGTTTGAAAAAGCTGGACGATCACATCCACGACTCGCCGGACTCGATCCGTCCTTTGATGTGCAACCTCCCGATCTCTTGCAAGGCGTTACAACCGCCGATCTCGCCCAGGCATATTTAAAGGGAATTGAAGAAAAGCCCGTACCAGCCGTTCGACTTAACCATGTCACGGTTGACGCTGTCTCCGTGGCCGAAACAGTTCTTGAGCTGGCCGAACGCTTACCAAAACTTGGCCGTCTCTCGTTTCGTGACCTCACCATTCAACTGCACACTCGGATCGAAATCATCGTGCATTTTCTCGCACTGCTCGAATTGTGCAAACTCGGCCACGTGACATTAGGTCAAGGAGAGACCTTTGGTGACGTCCAGATTGAATGGACCAGTGCAAATGAAGCCATCGAAATTGGTTTGGTAGATACGTATGAGGGCTGAGTTTTCTATGGAACAAAAGTTGGAAGGCATGTTGACCATCGCCCTCGAGCCAATTTCTGTCGAGGAACTCGCTGACGTGCTCGAATCCACAGCCGACGAAGTCGGGTCCGCACTTCGAAAACTGCGCGATGACTCCCTGCACGAACATCGCGGTTTCGTTTTCACCGAATTAGCCAGTGGCTGGGTGATGCAAAGTTCGCCTGAAGTGGCCGAATGGGTCACTCGCTTTGCCAACCGCGATATTTCGCATCGCCTTTCTTCGGCAGCGCTTGAGACGCTCGCAATTATCGCTTATCGGCAACCGATTTCAAGAGTCCAGATCTCACACTTGCGCGGTGTCAACGTAGACGGTGTTGTTCGACTGCTCGAACAGCGCGGCTACATCGAAGAGCGGGGCAAGTCCGAAGGACCTGGGTCGCCTGTTCTTTTTGGTACTACCGAACTGTTCTTGGACCGCATGGGACTTTCCTCCCTAAACGATCTTCCTCCCATTGAGATGTTCTTGCCGCCCGTAGAGGCCGCTCGTGAACTCGTTCGCGATATGAGCCTTTCGAGCAGCCTTAACGAGGACGCGTAATTGGAAGAGGGGGAGCGTCTGCAAAAGACCCTTGCTCGCGCCGGCTACGGATCGCGTCGAGCGTGCGAGATCCTGATCACCGAGGGACGAGTCACGGTCGACGGTCGAACGGCGCAACTGGGAAACCGAGTTGATGCCCTCACGCAGACCATTTGCGTTGACGGAAAGTTAACGCCCAGTGCCCCGGGCGCCGTCTATTACCTACTCAACAAACCTGAAGGTGTCATCACCACGGTCGACGACCCGCAAGGTCGACCAACCGTGGTCTCGCTCGTTGATGCTCCCGTGCGTATCTTCCCCGTTGGTCGCTTGGACATGAACACCGAAGGCCTCATTATCTTGACCAATGACGGCAAATTGGCCCACTTGCTCACGCATCCGAGTTCCGGCGTTGCAAAGGAATACTTGGTGCGTGTTGAGGGCGATCCTTCGCCAGCGGCAATTCGTCGACTTCGTGAAGGAGTGCAATTAGACGACGGCATGACCGCACCCGCGCAAGTCAGCCGAGTTAGCGAAGGTGTGTTGCGACTGGTTATTCACGAAGGTCGTAACCGTCAAGTGCGACGAATGTGTAGCGCAATCGACCATGAGGTCATACGTCTCGTTCGAACACGCATTGGTCCGATTCAAGACGCCACGCTGTCACCGGGATCTTCACGTCTGTTGTCGATTGGCGAAGTTCGAAAGCTCATGGATTCCGTGGGAATCACGGAAAATGCATCGTCTACCATGCCCTCATGAGCGAAACCTCCGTACGGGCAATTCGTGGCGCCACGACCGTGGACGTCGACGAAGTTGAGCAACTTTTCGACCGCGTTCGTGAGTTGTTGCTCGAAATGATGAGCCGAAACGACCTGGTGCACGATGATGTCATCAATATTCTGTTCACGTCGACCCACGATCTCGTGTCGGCATTTCCCGCGGGAGCGGCTCGGACCATTGGCTTTGGCGATGTTCCACTCATGTGCGCTACCGAGATCAACGTTCCGGGTTCTGCGCCTCGCTGTGTGCGGATCATGATGCTCGTCGAGACATCGAGGCCGCGTAATACAATTCGTCATACATACCTTCATGGCGCAAAGGGGTTGCGAGATGACCTCCCCGAATAAGCACCAGGCACACGTCATTGGGCTGGGCCTTATCGGCTGTTCTCTCGCCCTCGCACTTCGCGACATTGGCTGGGAAGTGAGCGGCGAAGACCTCAATTCTGAAACCCAAGGTCTGGCTATCGAACGCGTGATCGTTAGTTCAACCAGGGTGCCTGAGGACGTGGAACTCGTGGTTATTGCCACGCCAGCGTCCGCCGTCGCAGAACTGGCTAACAAGGTCCTGGGGGCCAACGACGACCCGCAACTTATTGTGACCGACGTCGCGGGCGTCAAGAGTTCGATTGCCGCGCTCGTGGCAGATTCCCGCTTCGTTCCGGGCCATCCGATGGCCGGCTCGGAGTTACGTGGCGTGCTGGGTGCGAGGCCCGACTTGTTTCGAGGTTGCACGTGGGTTCTAACGCCAGGAGAAATGACCAATTCGGAGTCGTACAGCCGTCTCCACGCGGTGCTGCGCGAACTCGGCGCTCAGGTGATTGCGCTTGCTCCGGCCGTGCACGACCGATTGGTCGCCACGGCGAGTCACATTCCGCACTTAGTCGCCGGTGCCCTCATGAACGAAGCCACCGTGGTGGCCACGGAAGATGAGGCGTTATTGCAATTGGCCGCGGGCGGATTTCGAGACATGACGCGCATATCAGCGGGTGATCCCGTGATCTGGCCCGACATTCTCATTGAAAACGCCGACACAATCTTGCCGGGACTGGCGTCATTGCAATCACGAATTGAAAATTTACAACGGTTTATCGCAGACGGTGATGCCACAGCACTCCTCAACGAACTCAGTGCGGCAAGTGTTGCGCGCCAACAACTTCCTGGTAGAGCCGTGCCCACGAGTGAACTTGTGTACATACGCATTCCAGTACCTGACCGTCCGGGTGTCCTGTCAGAAATAACGACCGCCGCAGGCGACATGAGCGTCAACATCTACGACATAGAAATCGCCCACAGTGTCGAAGGTAAGGCGGGAACGTTGTTGCTCGCTATTGGACAAGATCAACTCGATCGATTCAGCAAGGAACTTGCCCAACGCGGTTTCGACGTTGTACGCGACCGCGAGAGTTGAACATGCGCATCGAAGCGGCCAAGTCACTCAAAGGGGTCGTGCTGGTCCCCGGCGATAAGAGCATTTCGCATCGAGCCCTGATGTTGAGTGCTCTCGCGAGCGGTGTCAGCACAATCACTGGTTTGTCACAGGGCGAAGATGTACAAGCAACCAAGCAAATCATCGAACAGCTTGGTGCTACGACCGAGATTTCCGACGGACAGTTAAAAGTATTCGGCCCTGATCAGGGATTACGAGCCAGCGCGCAAGAACTGTACTGCGGCAATTCCGGTACCACGATGCGCCTACTCGCCGGATTACTGGGCGGTGTTTCTGGCCATCACGTGCTTACGGGTGACGAGTCACTTTCACGCCGACCAATGAACCGTGTAGCGACACCCCTTCGTCAAATGGGTTTGACGATTGAGGGCACGGGGGAGAACACCGTTGCTCCTCTCAAAATCGTTAGCCCTTCTTCACTCAAGGCCATCTCGTACGTAGTGCCCGTTGTGAGCTCACAAGTGAAGTCAGCCATTCTTCTGGCGGCTTTGTTTGCTGAAGGACCTTCCAGCGTGACTGAAAACATTCGCACGCGACGACACACCGAAGAAATGTTGCAACAAGCGGGAGTGGCCATCACGGTCATGAACAGCGCGGAGGGTCGAGTAATTGAGATTCAGCCCGGTCGTCCTTTGGCTCTTGAGTGGGACGTTCCGGCAGATCCTTCGCAGGCCGCATTCTTTGCCGTACTTGGCGTAATCCATCCCGAAGCGAGTATTGAAATTCCCCACGTTTATTTTGCGCCGGAGCGAGTGGGTTACGTGAATGTCTTACGACGCATGGGTGCCGATATCGCTATTGACCAGAGCAATGAACTGGCGGACCTCATCGTTTCTTCGAGTTCGTTACGTGCAACCTCGATTCATGCGAATGAGATTCCTTCCGTTGATGAGGTACCAATCCTGGTCGTGGCCGCGTGCGCGGCACAGGGGAGTACTCACTTTGAAGCGATGGGTGAACTTCGAATCAAAGAATCCGACCGATTTGCACAGTCGGTTGCTTTGGCCCGTGCGCTTGGGGCAACGGTCACGGTCTCTGGTGACGACTTCATGGTGGAAGGACTCGGTTCAGCAAGTAATTTCCGATCGTTCCTTTTTGAAGCCGGGCTCGACCACCGAATGGTGATGGCCTCAGCTGTGGCCGGGATCGCTGGTGCTGGCGTGGAGTTGGATGATGTCAGTACGGTGGCGAGCAGTTATCCGAGTTTCTTTTCCGACGTCGACGCGCTCAAATAATGGATCATGTGATTGCCATCGACGGTCCCGCGGGTTCGGGAAAGTCAACTGTCGCCCGCGCGGTGGCGGATCAATTGGGCTGGAGTTTTCTCGATACCGGGGCAATGTACCGAGCGATCACTGCTCTCGCGCTTCGTACCAACGTCGATGTCCACGACCACGACGCCATGGCCGCATTGGCCTCCGGCGTGGTAATTGAGACGGTACCCGCAACTGTTATTGACGGCATTGACGTGAGCGACGAGATTCGATCGGCTCCAGTGAACGATGCTGTTTCCGTCGTCGCCTCGCAGCCATTGGTCCGAGCCGCTATGGTTCGTCGCCAACAAGAGTGGGCCAAGCGCCAACCTCGCGGCACGGTGGTGGAAGGTCGAGACATCACCACCGTTGTTTTTCCAAACGCGGTGGTAAAGGTGTATCTAACAGCGTCCCTAGAAGAGCGTTCACGACGCCGAGTGGATGAGGACGTGACATCGGTTTCACGACGTGATCAGATTGATTCCAATAGGCCGTCATCACCACTTCGACAAGCGGACGATGCGCTATACATTGACACGACAGGAAGAGCCATTGCCAGCGTGGTCGAGGAGATTGTGACGTGCCTGAACCAACGGAGCTAGAAATACGTTCTGAACGAACGTGGGCGTATCGTTTCTACCGTTCTCTCATTTTTGGACTGTGGTATCTCATGTTCCGACCAAAGACGGTAGGTCGTGAAAACATTCCGAAGTCGGGCCCGGTGCTGATTGCTCCAACGCACCGGTCGAATATCGATTTCGCCTTTACGTTATTTATGACGAAGCGAAAAACTTTCTTCATGTCGAAGGACTCGCTGTTTCGAGTACCGATTCTCTCGCAATTTATCCTGATGATGGGGGCTTTTTCTGTCAAACGAGGCAGTGCGGACCGCAACTCTCTTGACATGGCCCAAGAGGTGCTTCGTCGAGGTGAAGCTCTAGTGCTCTTTCCAGAAGGCACGAGAAAAGAGGGCGCCCACGTAGAGCACCTCCACGACGGTGCCATGTTTATTGCCTCTCGAACGCGTGCCGTGGTGGTGCCAGTGGGTATTGGTCATACCCAACGAGCACTGCCTCGTGGCGCAAAACTTCCGCGTCCCGTACGAGTAACCATCGTTATTGGAAAGCCAATTGCGGCACCAAGTTCTGAGGGGCGCGTGAGTCGAAGTGCAGTGACGACGGCCAGTGAAGAACTTCGATCGGCTCTTGAAGATGCCTACACCCGAGCGGAGCAGATGTAGCGCCTAGCGCTCGCGCCACCATGTACCAAAGACCACTTTGGCGTAGCGAAAACCGAAGAGCCAATTTTTTCCCTTCTTGGTTTCACCAGAAAAGCGCGGATACCAAATTGTCGGAACCTCGGAAACGCGCCATCCTCGCTTCAGACACGTAATCAACAGCTCTGCCGTCTGGTACTGCTCTTGTTCGAGGCGGTCAATAACGTCGGCCATCATCGTGACGCGAAGCGCGCGATAGCCCGTCGAAGTATCAGTGAGCTTGGCACCCGTCATGCGGTTCATTACAAAGGAGAAGAATCGCACGCCTAGTTTTCGAAAACTATCCGAGGTGTTGTCCGTTCCCAGTCGACGGCTCGTGACGACAAAGTCGCTCTGATCATTGAGCAGGGGAGCGAGCACATCAGGAATTTCGCCCGGATCGTTCTGTCCGTCGGCGTCGAGGGTGACAATGTACTTCGCGTTGTGATTGATGCAGTAGCGATAGCCAACCTGCAAAGCCACACCGTGACCCAAGTTGACGGGAAATTCAATAACAACCACTTGGGGATAGCTCCTAGAAATCTCGGCCGTACGGTCATCGCCGCCGTCAACAACCACCAAAGGCGTATAGGGAGCACCATCGACAGCAGTGGGTAGCTTGTCGAGGACTTCGGCGATGTTGCCCTCTTCTTCATAAGCGCAAATGAGAACGACAATCTCTTCAGGTTTGAATCCCGGACGCTCTGCTTCAAGTTTCTGGAGTGCTTGTTCGATTGCGTACTGACGTAGACGCGTGACGCGACGCTTTTCGAGGTCAACTACCTTGGACATTGCGGCTCCTTACAGAGAATGGGGCGAGGAAAAGACTCGTCGCACCATCGGGGCGAATTCGTCGAGGCTACGCGATTGGAAGCTCGGGTCAAAACTGGTCTGATCCCAATCGTCGGCGAACTGCTCAGCTAAGGCGTACCATTCTTGACCTCGGTGCTGCTCACGCAAATTTGGGTCCATTCCGAGGTGCTGGTAATAGTGACGGCCCTGAAAGTCCTGATGAGCGGCAATCATCCAGAAAACTTCGTTGCGCACGTAGGGCCGCAAGATTTCGGCGGCGATACGAGGGTGATTGGGCACGGAGATTAACTTGCCTACGTCATGCAACAGTGCGGCTACGACCACTTCTTCGTCGGCGCCAGATTCAAGAGCTCTCGTCGCCGTTTGCAGTGAATGGGTTTTTTGGTCGACCGAAAAACCATCCGTAATGTCGGCGAGACTTTCAACCATGCCAAGCAATTGTTCGGCGACGCGCGGCTGATTCGCCATGGTCTCGTGGGCAATGGTCATCCATTGCTCTTTGGTGGACTGGTCCATACTGGAAAATGAAGTAATCGTCATGTTCCCCCTTTTGCTACAACTTACAACTCAAAGGGTGGCAAGGACTTGAGCCGCGGTGAATTCTCGGTCGGCTTGTTCGTTCTGGGGGTCCGTTTTGGCCGTTGAAAAAACGACGTCCAAGAAGAGTCCCAGTGCGCGCAACGTCTCTCGAAGCTCTGGCGGCGGTGGGAAATATTCGTCTTCGACCGTGACGGCTTCCACGAGGACGCCGTCTTCGGGATTTAGGAAAGCCAGCACTTCGTCCACCAATGACTCCGGAGCCGATGCGCCAGCCGTGACCGCGACAACACCTTCCAAATCATCGGGCAACTCCAGCGCGGTGTTGACCCGTAGAACACGCGAACAACCGGCGGACTCAGCAACCTTCGTAAGCGCCACGGTATTGGAGGAATTCGCCGACCCAATGACGATCACGGCATCGGCGCGATGGGCAATTTCGCGCAGCGCTGCCTGCCGATTGGTGGTGGCAAAGCATAGATCCGAACGATTCGGCATCCACAATTCCGGAAACTTGAGAAGGGCATATTCGCGAAGGTCCTGCCACTCATCAAGACTCAGGGTGGTCTGCGAAAGAAGTGCAAACGGTCCGGGCTGTCCGACCAGTTGGTCAATATCACTCGTCGACTCAATCAAATGGACGCTTTCGGGCGCCACCGCCATTGTGCCCACCGCTTCTTCGTGACCTTCGTGGCCGACGTACAGCACGGTGTAACCCTTTCGGGCGCGAACCTTTAGTTCGTGGTGCACCTTGGTAACGAGAGGACACACCGCATCGATAACCACGCCACCCGAACTACGCGCCAGTTCCACTACATCGGGAGGCGAACCATGCGCACTGAGCATCAACGGCGCGCCAGGAGGAACGTCTCGAACGTCGTCAACGAATTGAACGCCTAGTTTTCGAAAGTGATCAACCACGTGTTGGTTGTGCACGATTTCGTGGTAGCAGTAAACCGGTGGATCAAAGACCCGGGTCATCCAATCGAGCGCCTTAATGGCCTTTTCGACCCCGGCGCAAAATCCACGGGGAGCGGCCAACAAAACCTTGGTTACTGCCATAACCCCAGCCTAGTTTTGTGAAGGCCCGAAGATGCCTAGGCTAAAGGGGTGTCTGGCGCCAAAATCTCAGCAATAAAGCCTAATTCCCCGGTTGCCGACCTTGATATCTGCGTCGGCGACGAGTTGCTGGCCGTAAACGGCCGAGAGCCAACGGACATTATTGAGTACCAGCAATTGATTGACGGCGAGACGGTGACCTTGCTCTTGCAGCGCGAGGATCGACCCCTTCGCCACCAGGTACGCATATCCAAAATGGCCGGTGAGCCGCTGGGTCTGAGTATTGATTCCGCGGTGTTTGACCGAATACGTACTTGCGACAATCACTGCACGTTTTGCTTCATCTACCAATTACCCAAGGGCATGCGTCGTTCGCTCTACGTCAAGGACGACGATTTTCGATTGTCGTTCCTCTACGGGAACTACACGACACTTACTCGCTTTACCGAATTTGATCTGGAACGTGTCGTCGACGAACGGCTTTCGCCCTTGTACGTCTCGATTCACACGACCAATCCGGATCGTCGTGCCGACATGCTGCGAAATCCGCGGGGCGCCACGAGCCTTCGATGGTTGCGCGCACTCTTGGACGCTGGCATTGAGGTCCATGGCCAAGTAGTGGTGTGTCCAGGCGTGAACGACGGTATCGAACTAGAAGAAACCCTCGTCGACGCTCTCACGAACTACGCCGATCTGGCATCGTTAAGCGTCGTGCCCATTGGCATAAGCGACTTCTCAAACGAAACGTCGATGCGGGCTCATTTGCCCGACGAAGCACGCGACGTCGTACGCCTCGTGACGAAGTACCAAACGCTCGGCAATGAGCTCCTCGGACGAAAGACGATTTTCGCGAGTGACGAATTTTATTTGGTGGCGGAACTTTCCACCCCGGGCCCCGAGGATTATCCGTCGCTCGATCAGGCTGAAAATGGCGTGGGCCTCGTCGCGGCGTTTGGTGAAAGTTTCACCATGTTTTCACCGATGGACAAACTCGGGTCGGGCTTCTTCCAGTCCGTTGATGGCGCGCCTGCTCTCGGCTACCGAGCCCCTCGTACGCTCGATGACCACGAACCAGAGCACGCCCCGTCAGACGAGATAGCGATCTTGACTGGTGAGTACGCAGCTCCGATTCTTCGCCGGCTGCTCGATCAAAGCGGGTTCGACGACGTAGCCGTGGTGCCAGTCATTAACCACTATTTCGGTGGCAACATCAAGGTCGCTGGGTTGTTGACCGGCAACGACATCAACAACACACTTGCCTCACGAGATGCCAATACAACGTATCTCCTGCCCGATCTGTGCCTTTCCGAGGGCCGATTTCTCGATGGACTTTCGCTCGAGGATGTTCGAGGCAACGTGCGCGTCATACCAACAACTGGATTCGACCTTCGCAACGTCCTTCACGAATGGCGTCAGCAGCGACTGGTGCTGGTATGAGGAAATTCCAAGTGGTCATCGTTGGTCGGCCGAACGTTGGAAAGAGTTCACTCGTCAATCGTCTCGCCGGACGACGAGTGGCCGTCGTTGAAGAGCATCGAGGTGTCACGCGCGACCGAAAAGCCGTGGAGATTGATTGGCGGGGCGTCACCTTTGATGTAGTCGATACGGGTGGCTGGCTGGCCGCTGGTGACTCACTCGAAGAAAAGGTGTCGACGCAGGCAACGGCGGCTCTATCGAGTGCCGACCTGGTGTTATTGGTTGTTGATTCTTCCGTTGGCGTAATGGAAGAAGACGTGGCAGCTGCTCGTTGGGCGCTTCGCACGGGAAAACCAATCTTGCTCGTCGCGAACAAGATTGACGATGAGACGCACGAAGCTGGAGCCTGGGATTTCATCAAATTGGGCGTGGGCGAACCGTTCGCCGTGAGCGCTCTACACGGAAGAGGAGCTGGTGACCTCCTTGATCGCATTGTCGACTTTCTTGAAAGCACCGAAGCGCTCGAAGACGCCGAGGCCAATCTCGATGACGATACGTTGAAGGTCGCCATCGTGGGTCGTCCCAATGTTGGCAAATCCACCTTGTTCAACCAAATCATTGGCGAAGAGCGTTCGGTCGTGCACGACATGCCTGGCACCACTCGTGACGCCATCGACACCGTGATCGATACAGACAACGGACGAATCCGTTTCATTGACACTGCCGGTATGCGAAAGCGCGCTCGTACCGAGGCCGGACTTGAGACTTACGCCGTGCTTCGCAGTCTTGACGCACTCGACCGTGCCGACATTGCAATTCTGGTTATTGACGCCACCCAGGGCGCCACCGGACAAGACCAACGACTCGCCGAACGTATTTCAGCGTCGGGTTGCCCGTCCATCATTGTGCTCAATAAGTGGGAGCTCATAGCTACCGACGACCGTGATGATGTTCTCGCCACGGTGGGGGACAAGCTGGCGTTCCTCGGTGACGCGCCCGTCATAAAGACAACGGCTCTTTCTGGAAAGGGCGTGCACCGGATTCTTCCCGCGCTCAACGTGGCCGCTACCGATTACGTCAAGCGAGTATCAACCGGGGCGCTCAATCGTGCGATTCGCGACTTGCAGATTCGCCAGCCTTCACCTACGGGACGTATCCGCTACGCGGTCCAGGGCGCCATTGAACCACCTACGTTTACGCTCTTTGCTTCGGGGCGACTGCCCCAGACGTATCTGCGATACGTCGAACGGTCATTACGAGAACGATTCGAATTGGGGACTACGCCCATTCGAATTCGCGTGCGCGTTGATTGATGGCGCAGTGGTGCGACGCCTGTGACCGCCCAGTGGAGGGTGATGTCTGTGAAGTGTGCGGCGCATCCGTGGTCGACGTTCCTCGCGCGCCGGTGCCGTGGCGATGGCGCTTCTTCATTGTCGCATCCATCATCTATCTCATCTGGCGTATTTACCAGATAATTTCTTGGCTAGCCCACTAGGAGACCCGCATGCCGATCTATGCCTTAGGCGACCGCACCCCGACAATCCACCCCGATGCGTACGTGCATCCCGATGCCGTCATCATTGGTGACGTCACCATTGGGTCACTTTCTTCCGTCTGGCCCAGTGCGGTGCTGCGCGGTGACTACGGAACGATTGTGGTCGGTGATCGGACGTCAATTCAAGACGGCGCTGTTGTCCACGCCGTGGCGGATTTTCCCACGTTGGTTGGTAGTGACTGTGTGGTTGGTCACCTGGCTCACCTCGAAGGATGCATTATTCACGATGGTGCCCTGGTTGGCAGCGGGTCCATTGTCCTGCACCACGCGGAGGTGAATTCCGGTGCCACGGTGGGAGCCGGTTGCGTAGTGACGAACAATCAAATCGTCCCGGCCAACGCACTGGCGGTTGGTGTGCCGGCCAAGATCAAGGAGAACGCCAGCAGCGAAGCAATGATTCAGGGCTCGGCTGCGGTCTATGTTCAAAACGCACGCCGCTATAAACAAGAGCTTCAACTTCTTTCTGAGTAACACCAACAATAAGCAGGAGCATCCCCCATGCGAATTGCGAACTACCAGGACCGTGCGGTTCTCTTGACGCCCGACGGCGCTGTTGACATTGAGACTTCGTCACGCGGACAATTCGGTCCAACAATGCGTGACCTTTACGACCACTGGGATTCATTTCACGTTGCCTCTTCCACCCTGACGCTCGCACCAGCTTTCGAAGTCGACGAGGCACTTCTAGAAAATCCGTCACCTGAGCCACGTCAAGTCTTCGCAATTGGCCTTAACTACCGTTCGCACGCCAACGAAATGGGTTTTACCGTGCCGAGTGTGCCGGCGACCTTCACAAAATTTCCTTCCTGTCTCGCGGGGCCCTATTCCACGGTCACTCTGTCAGGCGACACGGTGGACTGGGAAGTCGAACTCGTCGTGATCGTCGGTCGACAAGCCGACCACGTGGCTGTCGAGGAGGCTTGGTCGCACGTTGCCGGCTTTAGCGTCGGACAAGACATTTCGGATCGGACGATTCAAAAAGCCGCCGGGCAACAATTTTCCCTCGGCAAATCGTTCCGCGGATTTGGACCCATTGGGCCGTGTCTCGTCACCCTGGATGAATTTTCTAATCCGTCCAACTTGGTGCTGGATTGCAAAGTAAATGGCATTGAAGTCCAACGTGACACCACGGCTTCGATGATCTTCAGCGTCCCAGAATTGATTAGCGAACTTTCGAACGTTCTCACTTTGTATCCCGGCGACGTCATATTCACGGGCACACCCTCTGGTGCCGGCGTGGCACGAACACCTCCGCAGTTCTTAAAGTCCGGCGACATACTGGAGAGTTCGATCGAAGGCATTGGTACCATTCGCCAACTCGTGGCGTAGGTTCGCCGCCTGCTCCCCGTGACGGAGGAGCCTGGTTGTTAGGCTTTTACGTCAGTAACGCAACGTTGATGGCGACTTGAGACGAGCTCATGAAAACCAGGTTGACCGAATTTCGAACCGAGCGACGGGCTTTGGCATTATCAATCGTCGTTGGTTTTGCGTTGGCCATACTGGGCATCGCCATTGGTGTTGCCACCGGCGCTCAAATCATTCTCTTTGACGGCTTCTACACGTTTTTGGGTATTGGACTTTCGTGGATGGCCATTCGGGTGTCGAGGCTCGTGGCCGAGGGCCCAACGCTTCGCTACCCTTTTGGCCGAGAAGCGTTGACACCTCTGATAATCGGCATTGAAGGAGTAGCACTTCTTGCAACGTGCGCTTACGCCAGTTTTAATGCGGTGCTCACCATCATTGGGGGTGGAACGAAGACGCCGACTGGCTGGGGTGTTATTTATGCGGCCATTGCTTTTGTGGTTCCGGTCGCACTCGGTTGGCAGTTACGACGACTTTCCGCACGCTCGGATCTCGTAAGAGCAGAAGCCACGCAGTGGATAGCGGGTGCTTTTTTGGGGTTGGGCATGCTGGCGGCCTTTGTCTTTGCCCAACTCATTGAAGGAACGAGTTGGGCCAGGGGCGCCCGTTACGTCGACCCGATTCTCGTGATTTTCGCCTGCCTAATTTTTGTCGGTCCACCAATCCGCATGATTCGAGCAACGTTCATCGAACTCGTCGAAGGAACCCCCGATCTCGATCTCCAAGACCCCGTGCGCGCCGCGGTGCACCAGGTGTGTAGTCAGTTTGCGCTCGGTGAAGAAGAGCTTCGGATGACCAAGGTAGGACGCAAGTTCTACGTGGAAGTTGACTTCGTCGTAAGTCCTGACTGGACCGTTCGCCAGTCCGATGACGTGCGAATTGCCCTGAAGCAACGTCTCGGCGAATTGCAGCACGACTTGTGGCTCACGGTTGAATTTACGGCCGACGCGAGAACCCTCGAGTAGAGACGGCTAGCGCGGGAGCGACCAGCGGTCGGGGGTCACGATGTCGTTCATCGAGAACGGTCCCCACGAACCTTGCGCGTAACGCTCCACCGGCGGCGGCTCATCGAGCACCGGGGCTGCTAGTTCCCAAAGTTTCTCAATGCTGTCCGAGCGAGTGAACAAGGTTTGGTTCCCGAGCATGGCCTCAAGCATGAGTCGCTCGTACGCTTCTAAGTGCTCCGTGCTTTGGAAACTGTCGCCGTAGCGGAAGGTCATTTCCGCGGGACCAAGGCGCATCTGAGGGCCCGGGAGTTTCGCGAGAAAGTGCACGTGAATTGAACCCGGATCAGAGAAATCGACCACTATTTCGTTGCCGCGGTGATGACGAGCGTTGTTGCCGAGAGGGAAAAGGCGCATGACCGGTTCGTGAAAACCAATGGTCACCACGCGTCGACTTTCCGCGAGACACTTTCCCGTGCGCAGGTAAAACGGAACACCCTTCCATCGAGTGTTTTCAACTTCGGCGCGAAGGGCCACGAACGTTTCCGTTTGCGAGTTAGGCGCGACGCCTGATTCATTGAGATAGCCGTCGTACTGTCCAAACACCACGTGAGAAGGATCGAGTGGCACGGTTGACTCAAAGACCTTTACCACTTCATCACGTAACGGCTTTGAAGCAAACGACGTCGGTTCTTCCATCGCAATGAATCCCAAGACTTGGAAAAGGTGCGTCACGACCATGTCGCGAAATGTTCCAGTCTCTTCAAAGAATGCGCCACGACCTTCAATGGACAAAGTTTCGGGAACGTCAATTTGAACGTACCGGATGTAGTTGCGGTTCCACGTTGGTTCAAAGAGACCATTGGCAAAACGAAACGCCAGAATGTTGTCAATCGATTCCTTTCCAAGGAAGTGATCGATACGAAACACCTGCGATTCGCGAAAATTGCTCCGGATCACGCCGTCGAGCTCTTGCGCGGAGGCGAGATCTGTCCCGAATGGCTTTTCACACACAATGCGAGCGTTTTCGTTAAGGCCAGTCTTGCCAAGCATCTGAATGAGTGCGAGCACTGCGTCGGGCGGAACGGCGAGGTGAAAGAGTCGTCGAACGGATCCTCCGATTTCTTTTTCTGCTCGCTCGACCACTTGAACCAGATCACCAGTGCCGTCAGAGTCCACAACGCCAAAGTCCAGTGATTTTTCAAAAACGTCCCACACGGGGCCACTTGGTTCGTTGACGCCATATTGCAACACCGCGTCGTAGACGTTCTTTCGAAATTGCTCAACCGATAACGCGGACTTTGACCTCGACGAGCCGATAATTCGGTAGCGCTCCGGCAGCAAACCGGCCACGGCTAAATGAAAAAGTCCGGGAAGAATCTTTCGTTTGGCGAGATCACCAGTTGCCCCAAACAGAACAAACACGTGATTATCCGGTTGCTCCATGCGATTTCTGGATGGACGCACGCTCACCAAAGACCTCCGTTTATAGAAACAAATTCAGTCTTATCGATTTTCATCATCAGCTTGGTCCAATTTTAGAGCGCATCAGGCGAAATGTGACCTTTGACTAAGGCTGGTGTGGCGCAAGGACAAAGTTTTGCATCGCGTTGGCGAAGCCGTCGTCTTCATTAGACGATGTCGTCACGGTGGCCACGCTTCGAACGTCAGGACGGGCATTACCCATTGCAATACTGAAGCCCGACTTATCAAACATGGCTACGTCATTTTCCATGTCACCAATCGTGGCGATGTGTCGATTCTCAATTCCGAGCGTTCGTGACAGATAGTCAATAACGCTTCCCTTGTTCGCGTCCACGTGCGTGACATCGAGGTAGTACGTCTGCGAACTCGACGCGGCAACTTGATTGCCAAAGGCTTCTGCCATCGCCGCACTGGCGTTTGCTATTTGCGCTGGATCGTCGCTTATGCCCACAATCTTTGCCACATCGGACGTGTGATTCGACAACGACGACACTTCTAATGGGGCGAACTGGCACGCGATCATCTCGCGGGCAACGTGAGGTCCCGCTTCGTCGAGCACGTACCACTCCACACCCTGAAACACCCAGACGGAAAGTCCGGCGTGCGAGAGCACCTCAATGATTGGCTCCACGAGTTCGGCGGGCAGCACTTTTTCTTCGAGCACGTGCATTGCGGCATCGACGATCATGCCGCCGTTGAAGCCAGCGAGCGGCGTAGTAATTCGAAGGGGATCAACCAGCATCGTGAGTCCTCGTGGGGGACGACCACTCGTGACCGCAAACGCAATGCCCGCCTCGTTCAAATCGTGTACCGCGGCAATGGTTCGTGGCGTCAAGTCTTTAGCGGACGTCACTAGGGTGCCGTCAACGTCAGCGAGCACTAATTTTATTTCTGGATGGACTATTTCTTTCAAAGTAGGCACGTCACCGTTCACGCCGTCGTGTCCCGTTCGCCGAGCGCTGCTTTGTCCACGATCATGAGAGAGCGTCGAGGGTGCACACGTCCCGCCGGAATTGAAGTGTCGCCAGCGCGGAGTTTTTCAAGAGCAGAAGACTTCTCGGCTCCGGTGACCAACCAAAGCACCTGATCAGCGGCATCAAGAACAGGAAACGTCAACGACATCCGCCGATGGCCTTGATACGTGCCCGTAATACCCACCAACGCTCGCGTCTCGTCAAGAAGTGGATCCCCCGGAAGAAGTGATGCCGTGTGCCCGTCGACGCCGAGCCCCAGATGAACGAGTTCGAACGCCGTGGGTAACTGCGACGCGTAGGTTGCGGCCGCCGCGTCCAAATTCGCACTCGTCACGGGCATTGCGTTGATGGAGACCGAAATCCCCTCCAAACATTGCAAGAGATGCGTCAGGTTTCGCTCCGGGTCACCGTCGGGCGCAATGCGCTCATCCACTTGATACAGCTCCGTGGCGTCCCACGGCATTCGCATTGCCGCGAGAAGTTCGAACATGCGCCAAGGCGTCGAGCCACCGCTAAACGCAAAACGAAAAGAACCCGACTTTGCAACCGAGCGTTGGGCCATGTCGTAAATGAAGTCCGCCGCTCTCGAAGCCACTTGCTCCGCGTCGAGACACACTTCAATGCCGTCGTGATTCACTCCGATGCCTTTTCGACGTGACCGCCAAATTCTGCTCGCATCGCCGAAAGAATTTTCCCTGCGAACGCACCGGCACCTCGCGACTCAAACCGCTGCCAGAGTGATGCGGCAATTACCGGCACCGGAACTGACTCCTCAATCGCCGCTTCAATGGTCCAACGGCCTTCACCAGAGTCCGACACTCGTCCGGTGAACTCGTCGAGTTCTGGTGAACGCGCAAGCGCACTCGCCGTCAAATCAACCAGCCACGACGACACCACCGAACCGTGTCGCCAGAGTTCGGCCACTTCGGCAATGTCGATGTCGTATTGGTAGTACTCCGGGTGACGCAAAGGAGAGGTCTCCGCGTCTGTCGCCACTGCAGATTTTCCCACGTTGGCGTGCTTCAAAATACTCAGACCTTCAGCAATTGCGGCCATCATCCCGTACTCAATGCCGTTGTGCACCATCTTCACGAAGTGCCCAGCGCCGTTAGGTCCGCAGTGCAAATAACCCAGTTGCGCCGTACCGTCGGTACGCGTTCGTCCCGGCGTTGGCTCAACACCGTCGAGACCAGGGGCAATTGTCGAAAAAATTGGATCGAGTCGCTCGACGACTTTGTCTTCGCCACCAATCATCAAACTAAATCCACGTTCCAAACCAAAGACGCCGCCACTCGTGCCACAGTCCACGTAGTGGATACCCTTCTTTGACAAAGCTTCTGCGCGATGAATGTCGTCGCGGTAATACGAATTGCCTCCGTCGATGATCACGTCATCGACGCCAAGGAGCGTCGATAATTCTTCGACAACTTGTTCGGTGAGCGCCGCGGGAATCATCAACCACACCGTGCGCGGCGTGGCAAGTTGCTCCACCAAATTGGCGAGCGAAGAGGCGCCCTTCACGCGATCGCCTTCGAGGCCGTGCACGGTCTCTTGGTTCACGTCGTATGCGACGCACGAATGACCATCGCGAGCGAGACGACGCACAAGGTTCGCACCCATGCGACCGAGCCCGACCATCCCGATCTGCATTGGATTAGTCGTTGTCACGTTCGTTTTCTCCTTCGTTGAGCGACCGATAATGCCTGATCAGGGCATTAGTTGAGGAATCGTGCGATAAGGGAACGTCGTTCGACAATTCGGGGATGATTGACGCAGCGAGTACTTTTCCGAGCTCAACGCCCCATTGATCAAACGAATCTATGCCCCAGACAGTTCCCTGTACGAATACCGAGTGTTCATAGAGCGCCACCAATTGTCCAAGGAGTCGGGGCGTAATTTTGGGAGCAAGAATCACGGTTGAAGGTCGATTGCCGGGCATCACTCGGTGGGGCACGAGTTCGTCGGGCGTACCTTCGGCCCGGAGTTCCTCGGCGGTCTTTCCAAACGCCAGTGCTTGGGACTGCGCAAAGACATTCGACATCAAAATGTTGTGGTGATTGCCGAGCGGTTGCGTGCTTCTTCCAAAGCCAATGAAGTCAATCGGCACCACGGTTGTTCCTTGGTGGAGTAGTTGGTAGAAGCTGTGTTGACCGTTGGTGCCACGATCACCCCAGTAGATGGCTCCGGTCTCGTAAGAAATGGCGTGCCCTTCGCAGGTAACACTTTTGCCGTTTGACTCCATAGTGAGTTGCTGAAGATAGGCAGGGAAATATTTGAGGCGTTGGTCGTAGGGCATGACACCGGTCGTAGGACGTCCCATGAAATTTCGATTCCAAATGGCGAGCAGGCCCATCACCACGGGAAGATTTTTCTCGAACGGTGCGGTGAGAAAATGTTCGTCCATGGCGCGAAAGCCCTCGAGGAGTGCATCAAATTGCTCGCGTCCAAGAGCAATCAACGTTGAAAGACCAATGGCCGAATCCATTGAGTACCTTCCGCCAACCCAGTCCCAGAATCCAAAGACGTTTGTCGCGTGCACACCAAATGCTTCTGCGCCTTTCACGTTGGTGGAAATTGCCGCAAAGTGATCCGCCACGGCACGTTCGTCGCCGAGCGACGAAGTAATCCAATCCTTGGCGGAGAGCGCATTCGTCAACGTTTCAAGCGTCCCGAATGTCTTCGAGGAAACAATGAAGAGCGTCTCTGCGGGATCGAGATCGACGGTGGCCTGTTGTAGATCAATTTCGTCGACATTGGAGACGAATCGGAAAGCGAGATCGTCGCTTTCGTAGAAACGAAGTGCCTCATACGCCATCGCCGGACCCAGGTCAGAACCTCCGATGCCAATATTTACGATGTTGCGGATTTTTTTACCGGTAAAGCCCAGCTTTGTGCCGGAACGCACGGCGGCGGCAAATTCGTCCATGGCATCCAAAACCGCGTGTACTTGGGCAACGACGTCGACGCCGTCGACCACCAAGGACGCCGACCGAGGTAGTCGTAACGCAATATGTAATACAGACCGATTCTCCGAAGTGTTTATCTTGTCGCCACGAAACATCGCCTCGCGGTGATCCGCGAGGCCAACGTGATCCGCCAGGCGCAACAATTCCTCCAAAATATCGGCGTTGATCTGCTGTTTTGAGAAATCCACGTACAGGTCACCGTGTTCGATGACGAACGACGTACCTCGATCGGGCTGCTCAAGGAACAGCGTGCGAAGGTTTGTGGTCTTCATCTTCTTCGCCAAGGCCTCAAGGGCCTTCCAGGGTCGACTTTCGACGAGCGGGGTAGTGCTCATAGCTCTCGACGTTGAACTTTCGCCTCGTCACGACATTGCTTACAACTCGTCAACGCACCGACTCCCGCGACACCGCATTCAGCGTCATTGCTCAATGACAGGTTAATACCGCCCGCATGAACCTGAGAACGTTGGAGTGCAAGGAATGTCCTTTGACCTATGGGAGACTTGGTGTTCGAACGCGAGCAATCCAAGGATGGGCACATTCTCGAAGTAACCCCCGAAGCGCTGGCCACTTTGACGGCACTGGGCGCCGACGAGTTACGCCTTCGCGAGTACCAGGATCTTCTTACGACCGCCTCATTGGGGCGAGTAGTTCGCGTGGATCGAGGGGTGGCCACCGTTCAGAATGCCGATGGTGCGTATCTTGTCGCGAACAGACTGCATTTAGTTGTCGGGGACTGGGTGGCGGGAAATGAAGAAGGCGTTGACCTTCTCGAACGCCGTACTGAGCTGGTACGACGCGCGGGACACCGAGGTGACGAACGCCAGTCCATGGCCGCCAACGTCGATTTAGTGCTCGTGGTGCGATCACTCGATACGTTGTTGCGCGTCAATCGCTTAACGTCGCTCGTCGCCATTGCGTACGATTCAGGAGCGACGCCAATCGTGGTACTGAGTAAAGCCGACGCGGTCGACAACGCCGAAGAACTCTGTAAGCAAGTGAGTCTCGGGCTCAACGGTGTTGAAACAGTCGCCCTGTCGGTAAAGAACGGTATTGGTATTGAAGAACTTCGACGTCGCATCGTTGGTTGCACCGTGGTGCTGCTCGGTGAATCGGGCGCGGGTAAATCCTCCTTGACCAACGTCTTATGCGGCGAAGACCGAATGGATACTGGAGAGGTCCGACGCGACGGCGAAGGTCGACACACCACGACGCACCGTGAACTGGTGATCATCCCTTCGGGGGGAGTGATCATCGACACCCCCGGGATTCGCGAAGCCGCTCTTTACGGTGAACGAGAAGGTTTAAACGAAGCCTTCAAAGACGTCGTAGAGGTCATTTTGCAATGTCGCTTCAGCGACTGTTCTCACGGAGATACGCCGGGCTGTGCCATAAGAAAAGCCATTAATGCCGGTGAATTACCACAATCACGCGTCGACGCCTACCTTGAAGAGGTTCGTGTCCAGGAGTGGCTTGAACGACGGGTTGAACAGCGCGCCACGTCCGCAGCCCGCAAGACACTGCGAAAGAAGCGTGAGGAAAACTGAACCCAAATCATTGAAAAGTGCGGTTCAAAAGAACCTCAAAAACTAAATCAGGCCGTAAATACCTCAGAGAACTAACGAAGTCCAAGCGAGGACCATTGCGTCTGTAGACATGGGAAGTGAGTCTAGATATACGAGAGCGTGACGCCACGTTAAGGGGTCGATTGCGGTTGTCGTCGCTGCCATCTTCGCGATTATCGTGCTCGTACTCGTGGGGCCATCGACGACAATGAAGTCGCCCTATCCAAATCATGAGAGGGACGTCCAGATTCCCGATAAAACTACGGTTTATCTTCGAAACACTTTTATGGTCGGGCTGGCGGGATTTGAACCCACGACCTCTTGACCCCCAGTCAAGCGCGCTAACCAAGCTGCGCCACAGCCCGCGACGGAACAACCCTAGTCGTAGGCCATCATCTGCTTTAGCGGCACGTGCCTACTGCTTCACAAGAAAACTTACGTAGTGGAACGACGAGGGGAATGATCTTGATCGGGGTTCGTCAACCACGCCCTCGCCTCGAACAAGCTCGCAATGGTTTCACCCGTTGCCTTTGCTCGCAGTGCTTCCAAGATCCGCTCATCGAGGGCATTCAATAATTCATCGTGCGTAGCCATGGCTCAGTCTCCTCTAACCGCCTGCGGCGGCCGTCACTATCTCGATTGATCCCTCAAGGGGAACAATCGTCGTTGTCCATTCTGACCGAGGAATGATGGCGCCATTAAGGGCTACCGCAATGCCGCGTGGCGCGATATCTAGATGCATCAATAGATCGGAAACGCTGCCTTCAAAGAGAGCATCTTCGCCATTGACCCTTAACACGCCGTCTCCACGACAAAGGCACCGGCCTGCTTGGCAACGAGGGGTGCCATAGTGATTCCTTGTCGGTAGTGCCCTCCGACCCATGCCCATTTCTCGCCGGCAAGCAACTCGAAAAAAGGGTTCTGATCAGCCGAAACGGGTCGTAGTCCCACGCGTACTCCTACGAACGTCGCGTGCTCGAGATCGGGCAGGATTTCTATCGCGTCGCTCATGAGACGCAGAACAGTGCCCGCTTCGGTGATCAATTCCGATGACTCGTCCGACGATGCACCAAGTACCACGTCACCACTGCTTCGAACCACGATATAGACACTTCGTCCACGAACGACGGCTCGAATCATTCGTGGCTCCACGGGTCCATCAAGTCGTAAACGAACGGTGGATCCGCGAACAGGACGAATCGCGTGCGCTGTCGATGGTCGAAGTGACCATGAATCGGGGGAGTAACCCGTCGCGATAATGCCTCGCTTGGCCCGGTACGTGCGTGAAGCAGTCTGCACGATGACCGCACCGCCGTCGTCGACGCAGTCGGTAGCTCGTTCGTTTATAAACGTGGCACCATCGCGACGCAGGGCGCCCATGAGTCCACGGACCACAATGTCAGGATCAATCGATGCGTCGTTGGCGTAGAAGTGACCGGAGGTAATTCTTGGCGTTACGTCACGAAAAAGCTCCGCGCGCTGGACACGTTCAACCAGGATCACTCCGACGCCGAGCGAAGTAGCGGTACGAGCAAGGTGTGCTTGGAGGGCTCGATCACTGTGGTCCCAACCAACACAGAGTGAGCCGCCTTCGTCGAGGTGAAGTGGTTCTCCCGAGCGCTCGCTTACGTCTCGAGCAAATGTCGGCCAAAGCGAAAGCGCTTCGAGACTCGCAAAGAAACTGCCGTTTTCGCCATCGGTTGCTTCAGCACTTGGGGCGAGCATGCCCGCGGCAGCGTTCGTAGCGCCCGAACCCGGACGCGGATCAACCAGTGCGACCCGTAGGCCCTTTGTCGAACAGCCAAACGCGCACGACAAACCAATAACGCCAGCTCCCACGACAATGACGTCGAAATCGTTTTCGCTCACGGAATCAAACTACGTCGCGGCCGCAGAAATGAGCCTCATTGTTGTGCGTGGTTCGTATGCCTATACTGAAACCGGGTCAGCGTCGTCCCCAAGTGACGAAGCTTATGAAAAATACCCTCTACTCTCGCGATTTCGAGCACGACGCGTGCGGCGTTGGAATGGTCGCGAACCTTGACGCCAAGGCTACCCACCAGACTGTTGCCGACGCGTTAACAATCCTTGAAAATCTGGAACATCGTGGCGCGTCAGGCGCCGACGTCAATTCCGGTGACGGCGCGGGGATCACGGTCAAAATCCCTGATGAGTTTCTGCGCGCCAAGGCCCTCGAACTCGGTGTCGATCTCGGCCCCGCGGGCACCTACGGCGTGGCCATGTGGTTCTTCAACCAGGGCTCCGACGTCGCAGCCCAGCGAACTCGACTCGGCGAATTGGCCGCGACATTGGGACTTCGAACGGTGTTGTGGCGTGATGTGCCAACGAACTCGTCCAACTTGGGACCAACAGCGCTCTCGGCAGAACCAGCGCAACACCAACAGTTCCTCGAGAGCGTGCAACCTTCGAGTGAAGACCGATTTGAAGCTGCGCTGTTCGCGTTTCGAAAAATGGCGGAACACAATTTATCGCTGTACGCATCTTCAACGTCATCACGGACATTGATCTACAAAGGAATGTTGACGGCCCCGCAGCTCAGAACCTATTTCCCCGACCTCGACGACCCGCGATTCTCTTCGGCTATTGCTCTGGTGCATAGTCGTTTTTCGACCAATACATTTCCGTCGTGGGAATTAGCGCAGCCCTTTCGTTTTATTGCTCACAACGGAGAGATCAACACCGTGCGTTCCAACCGCAACTGGATGATCGCTCGAGAAAGTCTTTTAGAATCCGATCTGTTTCCCGTCCCGGTAAGCGAACTCACACCAATTTTGTCGACGCACTCGAGTGATTCGGGGAGCTTTGATGAGGTTGCCGAACTCTTGACCTTGGGTGGACGCAGTTTGCCCCACGCGGTGCTCATGATGATTCCAGAAGCCTGGGAGCGTTCCACGTCGATGAATGCTGAGCGACGGGATTTCTATCGTTTCCATTCCGCGCTTATGGAACCCTGGGACGGCCCAGCTTCTGTTTCCTTTACCGATGGTCGCATCGTGGGCGCCGTGCTCGACCGCAACGGACTTCGTCCGGCGCGGTACTGGGTAACGAGCGACAACCGAGTCATATTTTCGAGTGAAGTTGGTGTGCTGCCCATTGACCCGAGCATTGTCAAACAAAAGGGACGATTAAAGCCAGGCCGCATGTTCCTCGTTGACATCGAACAAGGCCGCATCATCGAAGATGACGAACTGAAATTCTCGCTCGCGGAACGCCAGCCCTACGGGACTTGGCTCGACGAACAACAAGTTTCGCTCGATGACCTCGCACCTCGTCCCATGCTCACCCCCCAACACCACAGCGTCCTGCAACATCAGCGACTCTTTGGTTATAGCGAAGAAGACCTGCGGCTGATTCTTCGTCCAATGGCTAGCGCCGGTGAAGAGCCACTCGGTTCAATGGGCAATGACGCAGCACTTCCCGTTCTTTCAAAAAAGAATCACAGTGTCTACGACTTCTTTACACAGCTCTTTGCGCAGGTAACGAACCCGCCTCTTGATGCCATTCGAGAAGAACTTGTAACGTCGACGCGTATAGGTCTTGGCCCGCACAAGAACTTGTTATTGGAGTCGCCCGCACACTGTCGCCAGATTGTTCTATCCTCGCCGATCCTGAGCGTCGAAGACCTCGCAAAGATTCGCTACATTCACGAAGCGAGCGGCGCTGAAGGTTTTAAGTCGGTCGCGCTGGATGGACTGTTTCCCGTGAGCGAAGACGACAAAACTCCTGGTCAAGCGCTCTCTGACGCACTCTGTGCACTCGCTGACGAAGTCGTACGGCGCGTGCGCGACGGCTGCAACATCATTATTCTCTCTGACCGCAACGCGTCGCTCGACCAAGCGCCAATTCCAAGCCTTCTTGCTACTGCGGCCGTGCATAATCGTCTGATTGTCGAACACCTTCGATCAAAAACGGCGCTCGTTGTTGAGTCGGGCGACGCTCGCGAAGTACACCACGCCGCATTACTTCTCGGATTTGGTGCGTCGGCCGTGTGCCCCTACCTCTCGTATGACACGGTGGACGATCTCGTGAGCGAGGGACTTGTAGCTGGCCCGGTAAGTGAAGCTCGCTACCGCTACGCGAAGGCGCTCACCAAGGGCATCGTAAAAATCATGTCGAAGATGGGCGTGAGTACCGTTGCCAGTTACATCGGAAGTCAGCTCTTTGAAGTGGTGGGTATTGGCGAAGACGTTCTCGCCCAATGCTTCGCTGGCATGCACTCGCGCATTGGCGGCAAGTCCTTTGACGAAGTGGCGGCCGACGTTCTCGCTCGCCACGACGACGCGTTCGTGCGAACAGCAGTTGCTCTAACCCCACTCGAGAGTGCTGGCGAATACCAGTGGCGAAGAGACGGCGAAGCACACCTCTTTAATCCGCGTACGGTGTTCAAACTTCAACACGCCACGCGTTCCAAGCGATTTGAGATCTTCAAGCAGTACACAGAATTAGTCGATGATCAGGAAAAAGAGCGACTTACGCTTCGCAGTTTACTGCGATTAAAGAAAGCCGCCGTGCCGCTCAATCTTGACGACGTCGAACCCGCATCGGAGATTCTGAAGCGTTTTTCGACCGGCGCCATGTCCTACGGCTCCATTTCCGCGGAGGCACACGAGACACTCGCCATTGCCATGAACCGCTTAGGAGCGAAGTCGAACACGGGAGAGGGCGGGGAAGATCGAGAGCGTTTTGACACGTCGGATCCTCAACACAATCGTCGCTCGGCCATCAAGCAAGTGGCCTCGGGACGATTTGGCGTCACGTCGGAATACCTAGTCAACGCCGACGATCTCCAAATCAAAATTGCTCAAGGAGCCAAGCCCGGCGAAGGCGGACAGTTAGCCGGCGTCAAGATTTACCCGTGGATCGCAAAGACCCGACACTCGACCGTGGGCGTGGGCCTCATTTCACCGCCGCCACACCACGACATCTACAGCATTGAAGACTTAAAGCAATTGATCTACGACTTAAAGAACGCCAACGAGAATGCCCGCGTGCACGTCAAACTCGTGAGCGAACAAGGTGTTGGCACGATTGCCGCGGGAGTCGCCAAGGCGCACGCCGACGTCATTCTGATTTCCGGACACGATGGCGGCACGGGCGCCGCACCACTCACGTCGCTGAAGCACGCCGGTACGCCCTGGGAAATTGGACTCGCCGAGACGCAACAAACACTTGCCGCCAATGGCTTACGTGACCGAGTTGTGCTCCAAGTTGATGGACAATTAAAGACCGGTCGTGACGTCATTATTGGCGCGCTGCTCGGCGCCGAGGAATTTGGTTTCGCGACAGCACCACTTGTCGTGTCAGGTTGCATCATGATGCGCGTCTGCCACCTCGATACCTGCCCGGTGGGTATCGCGACACAGAATCCAGAACTTCGAGCTCGCTTTAGTGGAACGCCCGAATTTGTTGAAAACTTCTTTGAATTTATTGCCCAAGAGGTTCGCGAATACCTGAGTCAATTGGGCGTCAAGACTCTCGAAGAGATCATTGGTCGAACTGACTTGTTAGAAGCAGTACTCGCCCAAGATGAAAAGAGCGGACGAGTAGACGTTGGTCAACTACTGCTAGCGCCGATTGAAGGACAGACGCGTAACACTCGCTCGCAACAACACGGACTCGAGTCAGCCTTTGATCGTCAATTCCTCGATGACGCGCTCGCGTGCGTTGAACGAGGGGAGAGCTTCACCTTCTCCGGTGACGTTCGAAACGTGCATCGCACGGTCGGCACGTTGACGGGGAGTGCTCTGACCAGGAAGTTTGAGGAGCGAGTCTTACCCAATGACACCGTGACGCTCAATTTGCAGGGATCGGCCGGACAGAGTCTCGGAGCGTTCTTGCCCTCCGGCGTGACCATTCGACTGGAAGGCGACGCGAACGACTACGTCGCAAAGGGCTTGTCGGGAGGACGTGTCATTGTCGTTCCGCCCGTCGGTTCGAGTTTTTCGAGCCAGGACAACATCATTGCCGGCAACGTGATTGGTTACGGAGCCACGGGTGGTGAAATCCTTCTCAGTGGTGTCGTCGGTGAGCGCCTCGGTGTTCGTAATTCTGGTGCCACGATTGTCGTGGAAGGCGCTGGCGATCACGCCTGCGAGTACATGACCGGTGGGCAAGTACTTATTCTTGGCCCGACGGGTCGAAACGTAGCCGCCGGAATGTCAGGCGGAACGCTCTATCTCTATGACCCCTGGAACAGCGTGGACGAGCGACTGAGTTCAGGAGTGTTTGATGTTGAGCCCTTGGAAGTTGAAGACGACGAGATTGTTCGAGATTTGCTGTTGCACTACGTCAAAGAGACGGGCTCCGCTTGGGCCCAACACTTTCTCGACACTTGGCGCGAAGAACGAATGAACTTTTTGAAGATTGAGTCCGAGGAATACCGAAAGGTTCGAGACCGCGAGAAGCAACGTGGGTAAGCCAACCGGATTTCTCGAATTCAAACGCCAGAACCCGGTCCGGCGTCCGGTGGAACTACGACTACGCGATTGGCACGAGGTCTACGTGCCGCAAGCCAAGGACGAAACCGAGCACCAGGCCGCTCGCTGCATGGACTGTGGCATTCCGTTTTGTCACCAGGGTTGCCCACTGGGCAACTTGATTCCCGAATGGAACGACCTCGTCTTCAAGAATGACTTCGAAGAAGCACTCATCCGCTTGCACGCGACGAACAATTTTCCTGAGTTCACGGGTCGATTGTGTCCAGCACCTTGCGAATCGGCTTGCGTGCTTGGTATCGCCGATGATCCGGTGACAATCGAACGTGTGGAGTACGAGATTATTGAGCGTGGTTTCGAAGAGGGATGGGTGAAGCCTGAAATCGCCCCTCTCGCGACCGGCAAGAAAGTTGCCGTTATTGGTTCGGGGCCCGCCGGACTCGCCGCCGCGCAACAACTCGCGCGAGCTGGTCACGCGGTGAGTGTTTTTGAGCGCCAAGAAGCTATTGGTGGACTGCTTCGTTTTGGCATTCCAGAATTCAAGATGGAAAAGGTGATTCTCGATCGCCGACTCGAACAAATGGAACTCGAGGGCGTCTTGTTTCACACCGGTGTTGACGTCGGTGCAACGGGTCAGCCTTCCATTGACGACCTCCGTCAAGAATTCGACGCGGTGCTCTTGGCCCTCGGTTCGACGATCCCTCGAACCTTGAGCGTTGAAGGCGCCAATCTGCCAGGAGTCATGCCGGCCATGACCTACTTGAAGGTCGCAAACGTCGAATTCGACAAGCCTTCGTCGTCGGACTTCGACGCCGCGGGCCGTCACGTCGTCATCATTGGTGGGGGAGACACGGGTGCTGACTGTCTTGGGACGGCACTTCGCCAAGGTGCCGCGAGCGTATTACAACTTGAGATACAACCCGAGCCGCCTCAGAAACGCCCAGGAACCCAGCCTTGGCCCACAATGCCGCTCCTTTATAAAGTGACCAGTGCCCATGAAGAAGGTGGCGCTCGTCGTTACGCCGTCGCCACCCAGCGGTTTATCGCCGGACCTGATGGCCGGGTGCGCCACTTAGAACTCGCCGAAGCCGAGAATCCTTCGAACACGGAATTGCTGGACGCTGATCTCGTTTTGTTGGCCGCCGGATTCATCGGGCCCGAACTAGACGCGTCGGACTTTTCTTCGCTACCAACGACGGCCCAGGGGACCCTTCGCGTTCGTCCCGACTGGCACCTCGACGAAGCACGCAGTGGCGTCTTTGCCTGTGGTGACGCGGTGCGTGGACAGAGTTTGATTGTTTGGGCCATTGCCGAGGGGCGTTCGGCTGCCGTGGCCGTGAACACATTTCTCGAGGGCCCCATTGAACTCGCGACCGCGCCACTCGCGCCGTACGCGACAACCTGGTAACAACGCGCTTCGTACTTTGTAGTATCACTCACGAGCAATAGGGGGAATTTGTGAACAGCACCATGCAAGAAGTGCCGCTGCTCATCAGCGACATCGTTCGTCGAGGTGAATGGGTTTACGCCGACAAGAAAGTATTCACGGTGACGCCCGAGGGTGTTGAAGAGGCAACGTTTTTTGAAATCGCGAAGCGAGCAGAACGTCTCGCCACCGCGCTGACGAAGATCGGCGTGAAAAACGGCGACCGAGTGGCCACGTTCATGTGGAACAANNATTCGTCTCGCGCCCGATCAACTGGCCTTCATAATTAATCACGCGCAGGACAAAGTGATAATTGTCGACGGCTCCCTGATTCCATTGCTGGCGAAGGTTCGTGACCAAATTCCATCGGTTGAGCGCATCATCGTGAACGGCCCAGGAGAGACGGCGCTGTTGGGCGAGACGTTGGACTACAACGAATTTGTTCTCAATGAGAAGCCGGGCTTTGATTGGCCGCAACTTGACGAACGAGATGCCGCCATCATGTGTTACACCTCGGGTACGACGGGCAATCCCAAGGGTGTGGTCTACTCGCACCGCTCGACCTGGCTGCACTCGATGGCGTCAACGTCCGCGAACTCCGTGGGCCTTTGCGAACGCGATCGCTGTTTACTTATTGTTCCGATGTTTCACGTCAACGCCTGGGGTGCGGCCTACACCGCGTTCTTTGCCGGTACCGAATTGATTATGCCGCAGATGTTCTTGCAGGGCGCGCCCATTGTCAAAATGGTGAAGGACTTGAAGGCCACAATCTCACTAGGCGTTCCAACAATTTGGAACGACGTTCTTCGCGTTGCTGAGTCAGATCCATCCGTGGACTTGTCAAGTCTGCGAGCTGTGTTGGCTGGTGGATCAGCCGTACCTCGCGTCATGATTGAAGCTTTTAAAGAACGTTTTGGCATCGACATGATTCAGGGCTGGGGGATGACCGAAACGAGTCCATTGGCGGCTGTTTCTATTCCACCCGCTGGCACGCCGCCCGAAGAAGACACCGATTATCGCGTGAAATCCGGCCGCGTAGTTGGCGGTGTCGACATTCGAATTGTTGATGACCACGGCGCCGTGCTGCCTCGCGACGGCAAAGAAGTTGGCGAATTCGAGATTCGCGGTCCTTGGATCACAGGTTCGTACTTTGGTGTTGACGACCCCGAGAAGTTCCACGACGGTTGGCTACGCACCGGTGACATGGGGACACTCGACGGGCTCGGCTTCATGGTGATTTCCGACCGCACCAAAGACGTCATCAAGTCCGGTGGCGAATGGATCAGCTCGGTGGAACTTGAAAACCAAGTGATGGCACATCCGGCGGTCTTTGAAGCAGCCGTCGTTGCGATTCCCGATGAAAAATGGCAGGAACGTCCGCTGTGCTGCGTGGTGCTTCGTCCCGACGCCACCGCGACCGCGACGGAGTTGCGGGACTTTCTAAAAGACCGTGTTGCCAAATGGTGGATACCGGAGAGTTGGACGTTCGTTGAGACCGTCCCCAAGACGAGCGTTGGAAAGTTCGACAAGAAAGTTCTTCGCCACGAATACGCCGAAGGTTTGTTGAGCGTCGAAACTCTTGGCTAATCGTGGCGAGTGACGCTTTTTCCGACCTCGCGGATCAAATTGCGAGCATCAACGAACAGGTGTCGCAAGTGATATTCGACGCAGTACGAGCACAGCTACGGGGCGACAATGCGGAGGCCGCTAAGGAACAAGAACGCAGTCTCGCGAAGGTGCGACGCTCACTCGCCAAAGCTGAGCAGCTCCTACGAGGCGCTCAATTCGACGACGACTCGCTCTAGGGCTCAGATCTTCGAATAGAGGGTATTGCGCTGGCGAAGAGGACGACCAAGCGGCCCCACGAGTTCTTGCAGCGCCGTGACGTCCATTTTTTGTCCGTGCTCTGCACCCGCCGCTCGAGATATGTTCTCATCAATCAACGTGCCACCAACATCATTGGCACCCGACTCAAGTATTTGTCTCGAACCTTCGACACCCATCTTCACCCAGCTGACTTGAATGTTGTCAATCAACGTGGCGTAGTGCAGTCGTGCGACCGCGTGCATGAGAAGGGCCTCGCGAAACGTGGGGCCCTTTCGTGAACGACCGCGTAGAAACATCGGCGTCGCCATATGCACGTAGGGGAGCGGAACAAATTCGGTAAAGCCGCCCGTTTCCTTTTGAAGATCTCGCGTGCGAAGAAGATGCGTCGCCCAACTCTCCACACCTTCAATGGCACCAAACATAATGGTGATGTTCGAACGAAGCCCCACTGAGTGAGCAGCACGGTGCACTTGGAGCCATTGATCAGAGTTCAACTTGTCCGGGCACAAAACTGCTCGAACTCGGTCGTCCAAAATCTCTGCGGCCGTCCCAGGAAGCGTCTTAAGCCCCGCGTCTTTGAGACGCGATAGATACGATTCGAGATCCACGTTCGAACGTCGAGCGCCTTCAAAGACTTCGAGGGCACTGAAGGCGTGGATATGAATGGTCGGCGAACCCGCTCGCACCGCGGCCACCACGTCGACGTAATACTCACCGTCGAAGTTGGGGTGGATACCACCTTGCAGACAAACTTCTGTTGCGCCCATTTCTTCGGCTTCACGCACTCGTTCGGAAATTTCTTCGAGCGTCAGCAAATACGGATCGCCCCGCAGATTGAGAGAGAGTGGACCTTTAGAAAAAGCGCAAAAGCGACACTTGAAGGTGCAGACATTCGTGTAGTTGATGTTGCGATTGAACACGTAGGTGACGTCATCACCCGAAAGGCGTTGGCGAACATCGTTAGCTAAGCGGTAAATCGATTCCGCGTCGGCACCCCTGGCGCGAAACAGCGCTCCGAGCTCGTCAGCGTTGAACTCATAACCCGGTTCGTAGCGAGAAAGTATTCCCTGTACGAGTGCGCTGGTGGCCGTGCTGTGGGGACGAAGAGGAGGATCCTGGTCGGAGCCCGAGTACCAATGATCATCACGAGTGAGTGACTGCGCATCCGAATGAGCGAGCACGAAGGGACGTACGTCTTCGTCGAGGAAGACTTCGGCCTGTTGTGCGAACTCAGGATAAATAGTGAGCCGAGGCGCGAGCACCAGATTGGCCGCGTCAATTTCACTCCCTAGTAATTCAACGGCGGGCCATGAACGCTCAGGGTTAACGTGGTCGCGTGTGACGGGCGAAATGCCACCAAAGTCATCGATCCCGTACGCCAGAAGTTCGGTGGGATTATCGCTGAGATTCGGCGGCGCCTGCAAGTGAATACTCGATGGAAGAACGATTCGTGCGGCAGCAATGGTCCAACGAAATTCTTCGTCATCGGCGGCGGGCCACTGCGCCATCGCGGTTTTGGGCTTTGGCAAGAAATTCTGAATGATTACTTCTTGCACCTGACCAAATTCTTCGTGCGACGAGCGGATTGCTGCAAGAGTTGCGAGTCGATCACGACGGGTTTCGCCAATACCCACGAGCAAGCCGGTCGTAAACGGAATGGCCAGTTCACCAGCGAAACGCAATGTCGCA
The DNA here is from genome assembly GCA_003138895.1 of Acidimicrobiaceae bacterium. Classification (GTDB taxonomy): domain Bacteria; phylum Actinomycetota; class Acidimicrobiia; order Acidimicrobiales; family RAAP-2; genus RAAP-2. Next base: position 34,894 of record PLHJ01000015.1, on the reverse strand, counting down.
AGACGTCGCGCCGGGTTCTTGTCCGGAGCAAGACGATGTGCCGTCAGCTCCGCAAGCGACTCGAGCATCATGCCCTGAGAAGCACTCACCTCGCGAAGCGTCTCGAGTTCGTGTCGATGCAGTGCGCCAGCGTTGGCGTGGGGTAAAAGTCCCGTGCTGTTAAGAACCGAACGAGCAGCCTCGCTCAAATAATCAACGGTCGAGCGATAGCCTCGTGCCGCCAACCACCGAGCGGCCTCGTCGTAGCGAAGTTCGGGGCGTTCGCCCAACGTGAAGAGTGCTTCCGTGCAACCCGCGGCCTGACCGGCCTGCGCAACTTCGAGGACTTCATCGATCGACATGAAAGGAGCCGCAACGTGCGCGGGCGCCTGCGCAAACGTGCAATATCCGCAGCGATCGCGACAGAGTTTGGTCAACGGTATGAAGACCTTGGGGGAGTAGGTGATGACGTTTCCAAAGGCGGTCCGAGCTATTTCAAAGGCCTGGGGCGCTAACTCCTTCGACGTCTTTTCGAGCAAATATTCGGTGGCGGTACTTACGGGTGCGTCTACGGTCACCGGTTCATCGTAGGTCGTGAGAACTCAACTACAAACACTTTTGTTCTCGGTCCCATCGACTGGTTTTTCGTCGTGGGGCGTGTCCCAAAAGGAACTATTTCGTGGTGGCGATTTTCTCGGAAACGGTCTTCAAAATCTCTTCGTACGAAGAAATGAAGGAATTCACACCATCAATTTCAAGCTTCTTCGTCACATCGTCCAGCGACACGGAACTCGGAAGTTTCTTTAAAAGGCTCGAAGTGGCCGATCGGGCTGACGCATCCTCCAACAGCGATCGAGTGAATGAACCTGATTCGTAGAAGGTCTCCAACGTGGGATCGGGCATCGTGTTGACGGTCTCGTTGGCAATCAAGTCGTTGACGTACAAGAGATTGTCGTACGCCGGGTTCTTCGTGGAGGTTGACGCCCAGAGGGGTCGCTGCACCTGTGCGCCTGAGAATGATTCGCCGCTTGGAAATCGCTCTAAGTACAACTCATATGCCGCAGCAACTTGCGCGTTGGCAACTTTGCCCAAGAGTTCACTGTCTTTTGGTAACTGAGGATCAACGGCGACGTCGACTCGTGAGACGAAAAACGACGCGACGCTCGCGATGTTCTCGACTTCGAAACCTGCGCGGCGGGCACGTGCAACGCCTTCAACAAAAGCATCGATAACTTCGCCGTAGCGTTCAATGGAAAAAATCAGCGTTACATTCACGTTGATGCCGAGTCCGAGCACCGCGGACACTGCTTCCAAGCATTCCTTTGTTGCCGGAATCTTGATCATCAAATTCGGTCGGTCGACGAGACCCGAGAGGCGCTTCGCTGCATCAATCGTTGCCTGCGTTTCGAACGCCAACCGCGGCGACACTTCTAACGAAACGAAGCCGTCCGTATGACGTCGAACACCCGCTTGTAATTCTCGTTTGGAAGCTTCATACACGGGGGCAAGCACGTCGCAGGCGTCTTGCACGTCCTTTGCCGCCAAGGTTTCAAAGACGTGTTCGGGGTCCGTTGAACCAAGTGAACGGATCGCTTCGTCGTACGCATTCGTAGCCGTGAGGGCTTTGGCAAATATGGAAGGGTTCGACGTGACGCCTCGAACACCACGAGCAACGAGCTCGCTCAGCGTTCCGTCTTCGAGCCAGTCACGGCGAATATTGTCGACCCACGGGCTTTGGCCGTGGTCAAGGTACAGGGCGTCTAATCGAGTCACAATCAGTCCTCCAACATTTCGTGCACGTGGCGCACCAACGTTTCGGCGTTGATGTTGTAATAATCAAAAACGAAACTGGCCGGCGCACTGAGCCCGAAGGTATCAATACCAATAGCGTCCGTCGCGTACTTGTACCAGCCAAGCGTGCTCCCGGCCTCAATGGCAACGCTGGGTATGGAGCGACGCAGAACGTCGTCACGGTACTCCGCAGGTTGTTCGTCAAAACATTCCCAACACGGCAGTGCCACCACCCGGGTAGGGACATCTTGCAGGGCCAATGTGTCGCTTGCGGCGAGAGCGACGCCTACTTCTGAGCCCGTCGCCATCAATGTGATCCGCGCGTCGTCACGTTCACGAAGGACGTAGCCACCCTTCATGGCGCCTTCTTTCGAAGCCGTTGCGTCATCGTCCTTTAGAACGGGAATGTCTTGTCGAGTTAACACCAGTGCTGTTGGCGACGGCACCTGTGTTGAGAAATAGTGGCCAACGAGTTGCAAAGTTTCGTTGGCGTCGCTGGGGCGAACGACGTGCAAGTTGGGCATTGCGCGAAGAGACATCAAGTGCTCAACCGGTTGGTGCGTCGGGCCATCTTCGCCAACGCCAACAGAGTCGTGCGTGAAGACAAAAAGCACCGGCGCGTGACTCAGCGAAGCTAGGCGAATCGCCGGACGCATGTAGTCGCTGAAAACAAAAAACGTGGATCCGACGGGTCGTACGCCTCCGTGCAGCGCCATTCCCACCATGATGGAGCCCATGGCGTGCTCGCGGATGCCATAGTGAATCTGGCGACCACTAGGTGACTGTTTGCTCTGGGTACTGGTGTCGCTGAGCGTGACGCCCGTGTTGTCAGTGAGGTCAGCTGATCCTGCGACAATGCCCTTCGATGTCGCCGAGATGCCGTCAAAAGCGCGTTGGAGCGCTTTTCGAGTTGCTACGGAGGTCTCTTTTTCAAATGGTGCTGGAGTAGGGAGAGGCTGTTCAACGCCACCGGAGGCTAAGCGCGCCAAAAACGACTGACCTCGTTCGCCACTTGCGCTAAGACGCGCCTCCCAAGCGTTTCGCTCTTCACGATTCGCACTGATGGAAGCAAGCAGCAGGGACGGTAGTTCCTCATCGTCAACAAACGGCTCGTCGGGAACACCAAGGAGCTTTTTCACTTCGCTAATTTGTGCAGCGCTAAAGGGAGATCCGTGTGCTTCACGCGTGTCCATCATCTCGGGCGAGGGAAAGCCAATATGTGAACGAACAATGATCAACGTTGGCCGTTCCGTTTCCGCAATGGCGTCACGACACGCACGCTCAAGCACCGTCAGGTCATTCGCGAATTCGCCAACTTCAATGACGTGCCATCCGTAGGCACGAAATCGTTCCGCGGGATTGTCGTTAAGGGCAAGCTCGGTAACACCGTCGATGGTGATGTGGTTGTCGTCGTAGAAAATGGTGAGACGATCAAGTCCTTGTCGTCCAGCGAATGACGCCGCTTCGTGACTAATGCCTTCTTCGAGACAGCCGTCTCCCGCAATGACCCACGTTCGGTGGTTCACGAGATCGTCGCCGTAGTCGCTTTGAAGTATTCGTTCTGCGAGTGCCATACCAACACCGTTCGCGATGCCCTGACCCAACGGACCCGTCGTCACTTCCACCGTGGGCGTCACGCCAACTTCGGGGTGACCGGGCGTACGACTGTGCGGTTGACGAAATGCCTCGATGTCCTCGATTTGCAGGTCATAGCCAAAAACGTGCGCGAGTCCGTACTGCAGCATTGAAGCGTGACCGTTACTCAAAATAAAACGGTCACGGTCAACCCAGTGAGGGTCAGTGGGATCGTGGCGAAGGATTCGCGAAAAAAGCGTGACCCCCAAAGGAGCGAGTGCCATCGCGGTGCCCGAGTGGCCAGACTTTGCTTTGGCAGGAGCGTCCATGGCCAGCGAAATTATTTCGCGAATGGCCCTGTCTTCGAGGTTTGTTGATCCGGGGTACGTGACGTCGGGCATTGATAGCAGCGTAGTGAACGAAGAAACAAACCAACGTCAATACGCTCACTAGCCTTGACGCGTGGCTCTGCAAGTTCCTCCCAATTGTGATCTGACCTTGGGTCTCATTTGTCTTGACAAATCTGTTCCCGGCCACACCGTGTGGCAAATGCGCGCTGACGAACGCTTTCTCAATCCCGCAGGCATCGTCCAGGGTGGATTTCTTAGTGCAATGCTCGACTCCGCCATGGGTGCTTCGGCCGTAAGCGCCCTGGAAGGTCGAAAGGCCTTTGTCTCCAACGCGGAACTCAAAGTCTCGTTTCTTCGGACGGTTCGAGAGGGAGAAGTGCTCACTTGTACGGCGACCGTTTCGTCGCGGGGACGTACCGTCATGTTCCTTGAAGGAACGGTTGTCAACGACGAAGCAACGGAGGTAGCTCGCGCCACGTCTACTTATATTGTCAAAGAACGCTAGAACTAGAATCCTCCTATGGCGAACTTTTCTTGGCGCGATGGCCTAAAGGGCATAAACCTCCAGCGCGACGTCGAACGCGTAAAGAACCTCACGGTTCGTTACGCCAAGGAAGAGACGATTGATCCGCTCAAGCAGTTAGGTAGGTTCAGCGCCTTTGGCTGCTTAGGCAGCCTGCTTATAGGTCTTGGTTCGTTGTTCTTGTTGATCGGCACGCTTCGCCTTCTCCAAAACGAGACGGGGGCCTTTCACGGCAACCTCTCCTGGCTGCCCTACGTCATTGTCGCGGCGCTGGCGCTGCTCATTTTCGCCCTGACGGTATGGCGTACCTTTTCTGGCCCCGCCCGACGTCGTCGATCAAAGTCCAAGTCCTAATGCCTTCGGATTCTGAAACTCGCCGGGAGTTGGAAGCAGCGATTCGCGACGTACTTGGACCGCTTGGTCGACTGGACGAGAAATCCGAATCCTCACCGGGAACGTCCGTGCTCGCCGGCGTAGGGGGACTATTCGCCGGTTTCTTAGTGGGACGTTTGGCGAAGAAGAAGCGGTCGCGACGTGCGAGCAAAAAACAATGACGCTCGACCGCATCCTTCGACTCGCTACGGCCGGTTTGGTAGTTCGAGCGAGAAAGGCAGGCCACTGGGGTTGGTGGGCACTCGCCGCGGCGCTCTGGATTTTTCGGCGTCTCTCTACGTCCAAAGTTAAGACGTCACGTCGAGCTGCTTCGTGAGTAACGCCACGCTGCGTGCGGGCGAGCGAGTCATGCTTATCGACAACAAAGATCGCCGCTATCTCATTACGCTTCGCGAAGGTTCGGCTTTTCATACGCACGCAGGAATCATCCAGCACGATGACGTCATTGGTTCGCCCGAGGGAGGCTTCATCGAGGGAAGTACGAGTCGAAGTTTTCTCGTCCTTCGACCCACGCTCTCGGACGTTGTGCTGAAGATGCCTCGCGGCGCCCAAGTGATCTATCCAAAGGACCTCGGCACGATTCTCATGCAAGCCGACATTGGTCCGGGCATGCGGGTACTTGAAGCGGGCATTGGCTCTGGGGCGTTGTCCATGACCCTTCTTCGCGCCGGCGCACTCATCAAGGGCTACGAGATACGTGAGGACTTCGCCAAACAAGCTCGCGACAATGTGTACGCCTATCTCGGTACCGACGTGCCCTACGACATTGAGATACGTGACGTGACGCTGGGAATTGACGAGCGTGACCTTGACCGCGTGCTGCTCGACATGCCCGAGCCATCAAAAGTCGTGGCACACGCCGAAACGGCCTTACGGCCTGGAGGCATTTTTCTCGCGTACCTGCCCACGATTAATCAAACACAACTACTTCGTGAAACGTTGCACGAGCACGCGTTTGCAATGGCCGAGACGGTCGAAATTCTGCGTCGCACCTGGCACATCGAGGCTCGTTCAGTTCGACCCGATCATCGAATGGTGGCGCACACGGGGTTTTTGACCTCCGCGAGGCGGTTAGTCAAAAAAGTGGACGGCGATTAGTCCTTTTCAATAAAGATGCACTCACCAGGACATTCTTCTGATGCCTCAGTGACCGCGTCTTCCATTTCCGTAGGAACGCTCGCCATTCCTGCAGAACCACCGGGATTGCTCTTTACGTCAGCGCCTTCTTTGACGTACGCCAGGCCGTCATCGAGCAGCGTGAAAACCGCGGGCGCGATTTCTTCGCACAGCCCGTCACCGGTACACAAATCCTGATCGATCCAAACCTTCATTTTGAGCCTTCCCCAAAAACCGTAAGTCTTTACTTTAGCGGCTGACGGTTTTAACAGAGGCGACTTCATTGCTTTGAAGATCGTTCACTAGGGTAAAGACGTGAGCAATTTTGACGACTCGTCCGACGTAGAAGAGCTCGCCGGAGGGTTAGGACCGACCCTGACACCCGGTTCACCCGAGGCCGTCCAGCGGCGCCTCGAAGAATGCCTGGCGCGTATCGAGGTTCTCGAGGAGTCGCTTCTTGAATCAAAGGGCCAGTTAACTCAGGCCCGTTCCAACAACGAAAAGCTGACAATCACGATTCAACAAACACGTGAACAGATTGCCACGTTGCGCGACGAAGTGGAAAAGCTCACCCAGCCCCCGTCGGTCTATGGAACCTTCATTGACTTCAACCACGACGGCACGGTCGACGTGTTTGCCTCAGGACGAAAGATGCGCGTGGCAATGCATCCAGCGATTGATCCCGTTGATGTGCAACGCGGCAACGAAGTCGTCTTAAACGAAGCCTTCACCGTGATTGCGGTTCGCGAATCCGATGGTCAAGGCGAAGTCGTCACCGTGAAGGAAGTTCTCGATGAGCGACGCGTCTTAATTTACGGACGAGCCGACGAAGAACGCGTGGCCGAACTTTCTGATGCTCTGCGCGACACGAAACTGCGGAGCGGCGACGCGTTGCTGCTTGATGTTCGGTCCAACTTGTTGACCGAAAAGCTCGCTCGTCAAGAAGTCGAAGACCTCGTCCTCGAAGAGGTGCCCGACATCAGTTACGCCGACGTGGGCGGCCTCGACACACAAATTGAGGCAATCACCGACGCGGTTGAGCTGCCGTACCTTCACCGTCGCCTGTTCGCGGACTACGAATTGCCCGCTCCAAAGGGCATCTTGCTCTACGGTCCTCCAGGATGTGGCAAGACACTGATTGCCAAAGCCGTGGCTAACTCTCTCGCGCAAAAGGTTGCCCTGATTACCGGCAACACCAACGTGCGTTCGTACTTCCTCAACATCAAGGGACCGGAACTCCTCAATAAGTACGTTGGTGAGACCGAGCGTCAGATTCGGTTGGTCTTTCAGCGAGCACGCGAGAAGGCGGACGAGGGTGTTCCGGTCATTGTGTTCTTTGATGAAATGGATTCACTGTTTCGTACCCGGGGCACTGGCATCAGTTCGGACATGGAATCAACGATTGTTCCCCAACTACTCGCCGAAATCGATGGCGTTGAATCCTTACGTGACGTGATTGTTATTGGTGCCACCAACCGTGAAGACCTCATCGACCCAGCCATCCTTCGTCCCGGTCGACTCGACGTCAAAATCAAAATCGAACGTCCGAACGAAGAAGCCGCCACACAAATTTTCAGTCGTTACCTTCATTCCCAGTTGCCGATGGACGAGCACGTTATTTCTGAACTTGGTGGAGGAGACCGCGATAAAGCAACGATGGCCATCATTGAACAAACGGTGAACGACATGTACCGCGTTGATGATGACAATCGATTCCTCGAAGTCACCTATCAAGGTGGCGACAAAGAGATTCTTTACTTCAAAGATTTCGCTTCGGGCGCCATGATTGAAAACATTGTTCGTCGCGCCAAGAAGTTGGCCGTGAAGCGTGAAATCGCGAGCGAGGGAAGAGGTATCCGACCCCAGGACCTTCTCGATTCCATTCGTCAGGAATACCGTGAGAACGAAGACTTGCCGAACACGACAAATCCTGATGACTGGGCCCGCATCTCTGGCAAGAAGGGCGAGCGAATTGTCTTCATTCGAACGTTGATCCACCAGGAGAACACCGAGACCGAAGGTGGGCGTTCGATCGAACACGTCGGTACCGGTCAGTACCTCTAGTCCTATGGCCATTCCCAAAGTCATTGGGGTCGAAACCGAGTACGGCATTTCGGGCGGGCCCGGACGTGATCCCATCCTCGCGTCGAGCATCTTGGTAAATACCTACGCCCAACAATCGCGCACGAGCATTAACTGGGACTTCGATGCAGAATCACCGGGCATGGACGCACGAGGTTTTCCGTCCTTGACGTCACTCGCCCCGATTGTCGAAACGCATTTAGCGAACACGGTGCTGCCCAATGGCGCTCGGTTCTACGTTGACCACGCCCACCCCGAGTACTCATCACCCGAGTGTCGAACACCCATTGAAGCGGTGTTGTATGACCTCGCGGGAGAAGAGGTACTTCGTCGAGCGGTATTGAGCGGCAACACGACGCTCACACCTGATGATCAGATTGTCGTCTACAAAAACAACTCCGATGGCAAGGGCAACTCCTACGGCTGTCACGAGAATTACCTACTCAATCGAAGTCTCGATTTTGTTGACGTCGTCAAGGCCATGGTGCCTCACTTTGTTTCGCGTCAGATCATTTGCGGTGCAGGAAAAGTGGGAGCGGAAACTGACGTCGGCCAAGCCACCTCACCGCCGTTCCAACTGAGTCAGCGCTCCGAGTTCTTTGAAGAAATCGTTGGGCTCGAAACGACGCTCAAGCGACCAATCATCAATACGCGTGACGAACCACACGGTGACGCAGAACGCTTCCGTCGCTTGCACGTGATCGTGGGTGACGCCAACATGAGCCAAGTGGCGACGTTCGTGAAAGTGGGCTCGACCGCACTCTTGTTAGCGGCCCTCGAAGACTGGGGGGCCAGCATCTTTCCCGCTTCGCCGCGTCAACCCGTGCGAGCGCTGCACCAATTCTCGTTGGACACGTCACTTGAGACCACGGTTATGTGTGACGACGGTCAGCAACTAAGTGCTTGGGACTTTCAAGACCAACTATGGGAACTCGCGCGCCGCTACGCGAACGCGAAAGACACTTCATCCGTCGGCGACGAGCACGAAGTCGAAGAGATTCTTCGAGAATGGCGTGAAATGTTGGACGGCGTGCGCGACGACCGGGCCGGCGTGGCTGACCGCGTCGACTGGATTGCGAAGCAGCGTCTCGTTGAGGGCTACGCCGAGCGCCACAACCTCGGTCCCACCGACGCTCGACTACGAGCCATAGATTTGCAATATCACGATTTGCGCCCGGAAAAGTCATTGTCAAACCGGGCGGGACTTCGCGAACTGTGGAAGAAATCCGAGGTACTCGCGGCGGTATTTGATCCACCAACGGGCACGCGGGCGTACTTTCGCGGGCGTTGTGTCTCCAAATATTCTGACCAGATTGCGGCGGCGAATTGGGACTCGGTAGTGTTCGATTTAGGAGGAGATCCCTTGCAGCGCGTGCCAATGATGGATCCACTTCGTGGAACTGCCGCATTAACGCAGGAATTACTCGACCGATGCCCCACCGCGGGTGAACTGTTGGCAGCTCTCGACGCATAGATTGGAAAGCAATGAGTGAGCAAGAACAAAAGCGCAAGCAACGAACGGAGCGTTCGACGGAGACGTCGGATCTAACCGAAGAGACGAGCGTCGCCACGCCCAAGGCCGAACAACTTAAGTCTGACCTTGACGACTTGCTCGACGAAATCGATGAAGTACTCGAAGACAACGCCGAAGAGTTTGTTCGTAACTACGTTCAAAAGGGCGGTCAGTGAGTAATGGGCTTGCCGCTCTTCTCGGTCGGCGACGACCCGGGCCCTTCGTTTCTTAAGTACGTCGCCGATTCGGGGCTCGTTGACGAGTCCTTGTACTCAGCGAATGATTCCGCGCACGCCACCACGGTGGTTGCACTTCGATACGCCAACGGCGTGGTGTTGGTGGGAGACCGCCAAGCAACGAGTTCGTACATTGCGAGTCGCGACGTTCGAAAGATTGAAGCGGCCGACCGATTCACCGCAATTGCAATTTCCGGATCAGCCGCTCGAGGCATGGAATTCATTCGCATGGCTCAATTGTCCTTTGAACACTACGAAAAAATGACGGGCACCGCACTGAGTCTTGAAGGCAAGGCCAATTATCTTTCGCCAATGATCCAGCGAAACAATCTGACGACGCCGCTGCTGGTGTTGCCAATGCTCGCTGGCTGGGACACCAACCATTTAGTCGGTCGAGTTTTCGAATATGACGGCGCCGGTGGTTGCTACGAACGTGAAGACTTCGTGGCCATTGGATCGGGTTCGCCTTTCGCCGAAGGAGCGCTTCGTCTTGGCTTTCGAGAAAACATGACGCGCGACGAGGCTATTGAACTCGCCGCGCTGTCCGTCTACGAAGCAGGCGACAATGACCCGAGCACCGGCGGACCCGACTTTGTTCGTGGTCTCTATCCCATCATTGTGGTGGTTGACGAAAGCGGTTTTAGCGAACTGCCGGTCGACGACGTGGCCCAAACATTTAATGCCATTAACGAGCGTCGAACGCAGCAGCGTGGTCGAGCGGGGAGCACGCTGCGATGAGCATGCCGTTCTATGTTTCACCAGAACAACTCATCAAGGACCGCGCGGAATTTGCTCAGAAGGGCATCGCGCGGGGACGTTCGATTATTGCGGCCATTTACGATCCGGGTGTCGTGCTCGTGGCAGAAAACCCGTCGGCATCGTTGAACAAGATCTCTGAGGTCTATGACCGCATCGCTTTTGCGGGCGTAGGCAAGTACAACGAATTTGATCGACTTCGAGAAGCCGGCATCCGGTGGGCCGACGGTACGGGTTACACGTACGCCCGTGAAGACGTCGACGCGAGAGCGTTAGCTAACTACTACGCCCAACATGTTGGTGACATGTTCACCGAAGGACAAAAGCCACTCGAGATTGAAATCTTGGTGGCACAACTCGCGAACAAAGTGCGACCCACGAAGCTCTATCGCATTGCGTACGAAGGAACCATCTCGGACGAGCAAATGTTTGCGGTGCTTGGTGGCGAAGCTGAAACCATCAAGGAACGATTCGCGGCGTCGGAAACGAAGATCCTCAATCTCAAAGACACATTAAAGAATGCGGTCAACGCGCTCGCGGGTCCAGACCGCACTATCCCGGCCGGGGATTTGGAAGTGGCTCTCTTGGAGGACCGCGGTCAACGACGCACGTTTGTTCGACTCAGTGACGATGAAGTCACCGCCCTTCTGGGCTAAGTTGCAAAGTCAAGATGAATCGTCGAATTTTCGGCATCGAAACGGAATACGGCGTTACGTTCACTTTTCACGGTCAGCGACGATTGAGCCCCGACGAAGTATCACGTTTTCTATTTCGTCGCGTGGTGGCGTGGGGTAGATCAAGCAACGTTTTTCTAGAAAACGGCAGCCGTCTGTACTTGGACGTCGGCAGCCATCCCGAGTACGCCACCGCCGAATGTGACCTGCTTCGTGACGTCGTTGCCCAGGACAAAGCTGGCGAAGCAATTCTCCAAAACCTGGTCCAGTTCGCCCAGGCGCAGTTGCTCGAAGAAGGCATCCGCGGTGACATCTATCTGTTCAAGAACAACACTGACTCCGCGGGCAACTCGTACGGTTGCCACGAAAATTACTGCGTCGACCGTCACGACGATCTCAATCGACTCGAACAGGTATTTATCCCTTACCTGATCACGAGGCAGATTTTTACCGGAGCCGGACGCATTGTGGCCAACAACTTCGGTGAGGCGCGCTTTTCTCTCTCCCAAAGGGCCGAGCACATTTGGGAGTCAATCTCTTCAGCAACCACGCGCAGTCGNNAACATGAACGAGTTTGCGACCTATCTAAAAATCGGCACCGCGTCCGTCGTGCTCGCGATGGTGGAAGACCACACGACGGTGCTTCGTGATCTCACGTTGCAATCGCCCATCAACGCGCTTCGCGACATTTCGAACGATATCTTTAGCGAGCGACCCATTCGCCTTCTTAATGGACGTGAGTTGACCGCACTCGAACTACAAGAGGAACTCTGCGAACGAGCCGAGAGCTTCGTTGAAACCCACGATTTACCAAAGGACCAAAAAGACGTCGTGGGCTTGTGGAGAGAAACTCTCGAGATGTACCGAAAAGACCCACTGTCGTTGCATCTTCGTTCAGACTGGGCTGCGAAGTACGTCTTGATGGAACAGTTGATGAGTCGCGACGGACTGGAAATTACTGATCCGAAGATTGCGATGATTGATTTGCTCTATCACGACACCAATCCGCAGCGAGGCCTCTATTACCGTTTACAAAACAAAGGCCAGATTGAAAATATTGTCAGCCTCGATGAAATCAATGAAGCCGTAACGACGCCTCCCCAGACCACGCGTGCACGCATGCGTGGAGCGTTCGTAAAGCGCGGCAACGAACAAAAGAGAGACTTCACTGTCGACTGGGTTCATTTGAAATTGAACGACCAATTGCAACGAACGCTCCTGTTGAAGGACCCGTTCAAAAGCCACGACGACCGCTTTGAGCGGTTGCTCAATTCCCTTTAAATTCGAGCGTCGACGGGAGCTCTAACTAGTGACTGACGAAGCCCCCGTCGAGTCTGCGTCTGTTGACGTCGTACCAGAAGAAACGCCAAAGACCTCCGAACGAAAGCGTCGTCCTCGACGAGGTACGCGCAGGTGGATCTTTGAATGGGCGGCCATCATCGTCGTGGCCGTTTTGGTGGCGTTCCTCGTTCGAACGTTTATCGTTCAGACCTTCTACATTCCGTCTGGTTCGATGGAGCCCACCTTGCAGGTGGGTGACCGGATTTTGGTCTCCAAATTGAGCACCGAATTTGGCTCCGTGCATATTGGCGACATTTTGGTGTTTAGGACTCCGCCAAGAGAAGTGAGCGCCGGTTGCGAAGGCCCACCCGTGCCCTTTCTCGTAAAACGAGTCATTGGTCTGCCGGGGGATCATCTCGTTTCTAAGGGCGACACGATCTACGTCAATGGCAAGGTGCTCAATCAAACGTGGTCGCACGTTGCCTCGCTGGGTGGAAAACCAGTTCCCAACACGATTGTTCCGAAGAACACGTACTACATGATGGGTGATAATCATCCGCAATCTTGTGACAGTCGTTACTGGGGGCCCCTGGCGGCCAACCTGGTCGTTGGAAAGGCCGTCATGAGGATTTGGCCGCTCTCACGAATTGGCTCTCTCTAGACACGTGGGCGAAATGCGCTTGAAGTTGTTCGACGTATTTGCGTTTCGCGTCAGTGTGTCGAATTCCCGCCGTAAACATGCCAACTGCGTGGTCGTGTAAAAGGCCCGATGGCCGTAGGCGGCGACGGCTCAACTCTCAAGAAGTATGAACTTCAGGAGTAGCCTTGACTGGTGACTGACGAAGCCCCCCTTGAGCCCGCGTTGGTTGACGCCGTAACGGAAGATGCTCCTGAGGCCTCACGACCAAGGCGCCGACGCAGCACCCGAAGCTGGATTATTGAGTGGGGGGCCATCATTGTGGTGGCCGTTTTGGTGGCGTTCGTCGTTCGAACGTATATCGTTCAGACCTTCTACATTCCGTCGGGTTCGATGGAACCCACCTTGCAGGTGGGGGACCGCATTTTGGTCTCAAAATTGAGCACCGAATTTGGCTCCGTGCATATTGGCGATATTCTGGTGTTCAAGCGCCCGCCGAAGGAAAATTGCGGCGGCGCTCCGGTGCCCTTTCTCGTAAAGCGCGTGATTGGACTCCCTGGGGACCATTTGACCTCGAAGGGCAACACTATTTACGTCAACGGCAAGGTGTTGGATCAAACCTGGTCGTATTACAACCCCGTCAGCCCGGCCATCGGCAACGTCGTGGTGCCCAAGAATACGTACTTCATGATGGGTGATAATCACGGCGATTCCTGCGACAGCCGCTACTGGGGGCCTCTGCCGGCCAACCTCGTCGTGGGTAAGGCCGTACTAAGGATTTGGCCGCTTTCACGATTTGGCACCCTGTAAATATTGCAGAGATTTTCGGCCTTAGAATCAGGACATGTTTGGATTCAGCCCGATCAAGTTGCTCCTCGTTATTGCAGTCATAGCAATTTTTCTGGGTCCCGACAAACTGCCAGAAGTCGCCAAGAAACTTGGTCACGCGTGGCGTTCGCTTAAGCAACTCCAGCAACGCGTAGAGACAGAAATCCGTACCGCCGTGCCAGATTTACCGAGCAGCCAGGATATTGCTCGTTTCGCTCGAAGTCCAGTCAATTTGCTTAACTCGTTGGCGGACAAGGTCACCGAAGATGAACCTAATCCCGACGAAACAGACATGACAGAAGCGTCAGCAGCAGAAACAATCGATATCGGAGAAGCAAGTCCACGACCTTTTTTTCCTCGACCTGCTCCCGCACCCGTAACACCACCCCGAGCTGATCCGCCACCGCTCGCCGCTGACCCTTCGCTCAACTAGTCCTCGTGCCCTTTACTTCATCGACGAAACGAGCCACTGAAGGCATGACGCTCATGGAGCATCTTGGCGAAGCTCGTCGTCGACTATTGATTGCCTTCGCCGCCATCATGATTGCGGGTGTCGTTGCCTTTATTGAGTATCCGTGGATCTTGCACCTGTTGCAGTCGCCGTATTGTCACGTCAATTCGCACTGCACATTCTTGGTAACGAGTCCGCTCGACGGACTTTCACTACGGATCAAAATTGCGCTCTTTGGTGGCCTCATTCTTTCCTCACCCGTTGTCTTCTGGGAGATCTGGCGATTTATTACGCCAGGTCTCAAGTCTCGAGAAAGGCGTTACGCCGTTCCGTTTCTGCTCGCGACCGTTATCTTTTTTCTCGCCGGTTGCGTCGTTGCTTATTTCAGCTTCGAACACGCGCTGCAGTTCTTGCAGAGCATCGGGGGAAAGTCGCTGCACACGTACTACAACCCAAACGCCTATCTCAGTCTCATCATGCTGATGATGTTCATCTTCGGCGTGACGTTCGAGTTCCCGGTGATCCTCGTGGGACTTGAACTCGCCCACGTCGTGACGTCACGACAGCTGCTTCGCTCGTGGCGCTACGCGCTTATCGGGATCACGATTGCCTCCGCGGTCTTTACCCCCAGCGGCGATCCGCTCTCAATGTTCGCGTTGGCTCTTCCGCTCGTCGCCTTTTATTTCATCGCCATTGGCGTCGGTCGGCTCTTTCACCGGTGAGCCTGCTCAATCGAGACGACTTCGTCAATGGTCTGTCGTTTGGACTTGACGACTTCCAGATTGAAGCACTTGACGGTGTCGATGAAGGCCTAAATGTCCTGGTCAGCGCCCCTACGGGTTCTGGCAAGACCCTCGTCGCCAACTACGCCATTCGTCGAACATTGGCCCAGGGGTCACGAGCTTTTTACACCACGCCACTCAAGGCATTGTCGAACCAGAAATTTTACGAATTGGCGAATCTCTTTGGAACGGAGCGAGTGGGACTTCTCACTGGCGATACCTCGATCAACCGTGACGCCGACATCGTGGTGATGACCACCGAAGTTCTTCGCAACATGCTGCTCACCGAGTCACACCAAATTCGAGATCTCGGGCTCGTGGTCTTGGACGAGGTGCACTACCTTCAAGATCCCTTTCGAGGTGGCGTGTGGGAAGAAGTGATCATCCTCACCCCATCGAGTGTGCAGTTCGTCGCGCTCTCGGCCACCATTGGCAACGCGAAGGCCGTCGGGGAGTGGCTCGACCAAGTGCGCGGCGAAACCAAAGTCGTCGTTGAACAGACGCGTCCAATTCATCTGCACAACCACGTCACGCTGATTAAACGCGGACAGACGCAGCCGGAACTTTTTGACCTGCTGCACGACGCTCGACTCTCCGATGAAGCTCGTCGCGTCGACAACGTAATGAAGTCAACGCGCAAATTTCGCCCGGGACCAAAGTGGCAAGGCGGCAAGTCCAGCGCACCGCCACCACCGTTTCGAACGCCCAAGCGCAGTGAACTGCTTCACGAACTCGATAGTCAAGACTTATTACCCGCCATCGTTTTCATTTTCTCGAGAGCGGCGTGTGACGACGCGGTTCGCCAGTGTCGAAGAGACGGTCTGCTGTTTACGTCGCCCGAGGATCGAGAACAAATTCGAGATATCGTCACAACGGCCGTAGCGGGATTCAACGACGCGGACCTCGTGGCACTCGAATTTGGTGAATTCATGGAATGTCTTCAGCGCGGTCTCGCCGCCCACCACGCGGGTATGGTGCCCGCCTTTCGAGAAATCGTTGAAAAGTGCTTCGAAGCAAATCTCTTGGGGGCTGTCTTTGCCACTGAGACCTTGGCTCTCGGCGTGAACATGCCCGCCCGCTCCGTCGTGCTCGAGCGATTCAGCAAATTCTCCGATCTGGGGCGCAACTTGCTGACGAGTGGCGAATTTCAACAGATGACGGGGCGAGCCGGCAGGCGAGGTCTCGACGACGAAGGCCACGCCATTGTCTGTTTTGACACTGGCGTTTCTCTTTTTGACGTCGGTCGAGTGGCGCTGTCACCGGCACCTGATCTGCACTCATCGTTTCGACCGACCTACAACTTCACGGCGAATCTCATTAATCACTTTGACTACGAAACTGCCGTTTCGATTCTGCGCCAGTCCTACGCCCAGTTCGAGGCGGACCGTCGCGCCACCGGAGCGCGTCGTCCGTTAGTCGAACAAATGCAGGCCCGTCACCATGTTTTGGAAGAACTCGGTTACGCCAACGGGTGGGAATTGACGCCTACGGGTCAACAACTTCGTTCGATCTACCACGAGTGCGATCTCCTGATTGCCGAGTCGCTGGCCGCGGGGGTTTTCGACGACGCTGAACCAGCGATTCTGGCGGGCGTCTTATCGTCGTTCGTCTACGAGGCACGAAAATCCCGCAAAACTGGCCCTCACCAATCGACACCGCACAAGAAGCAACGAACCAAGAGCGATCGCCTGGGTGAACAGCGACGTGGGGGAATAACGCAGCGCGTCAACGAGATTCATTCACTCGCTGCTCGCGTCTTCGAAGTTGAAGAGCGTTATCGCGTGCGCCACGTCAAAGATCCCGACGGCGGCTTCGCGAACGCCATCGCGGCCTGGGTGAGGGGAGCGCCGCTAGGCACGGCCCTCGATATTGCCGACAGCGACCAGGGAATTGCCACGCCAGGTGACTTTGTTCGAAACGCCAAACAAGTAGCCGATCTGTGCGAGCAAGTGACCCGATTATCGAGCTTTTCCTCGGTGGTCGCCGCGGCTGAAGAGGCGCGCGTAGCGATACTTCGAAGTGTCGTAGTCGGGGTCAGCGTCCACCCTCGCGACCCCCTCGGGTTCTAGTCTTTTATCTCCATGTACCAGTACGTCGCCGAGGAATTCACTGAAGACGAAGCCGCCATATTGCGCCGATATTTCACCAATCTTGAGGGTCCCGTCTTTGCTCTGGTGAATCTTCCCGAGGTCGTTAAGGGTGCCTTATTCGCTCGCTACTCACGGTCGTCGAAGAGTCTGCGTCGTTTGTTCTTAGATGAGTTCGTTGGTGACCTTGATCTCACCGGTGACCACAGCGTGGATGCGACTATTGGCCTCGACCGCGCTGACGAGTTGTACCAGAAGGTCTTCTACGAGTATGGCGACGATTCTGTGGCCCAACTCGGCGGCGTGCACTTGGCCTGCGAGCAAGCGAGCAACGTTCTGACGAAGGTTCTTGAGTGGGGTCGATTGATGAGTTACCTTGAACAATCCACGCGCTATCTCGGTTACGACAAACGTCTCTCGAACGGTCACTACCGTTTTTACCGGGCACCGGAACTACTGGATTCAAAATACGGCGCTCGCTTCATCGGCGAGATGGACCGCATGTTCGATACCTACGGATCGTTACTGTCGAGGCTTACCGATTTCATCGCGCAGAAATTTCCCAAGACGGCCGCCGACACTGACTTTGCGTACCGACAGGCCATTCGGGCCAAGGCTCTCGACGCCGTTCGTGGCCTCTTACCCGCGAGTGCGCTCTCCAATTTAGGCATCTACGGCTCGGGCCAGGGTTATGAAGCGTTGTTGCTTCGCATGCGCGCTCACCCATTGCCCGAAGTTCGTGACTACGCCCAACTCATGCTGGACGAACTCACGAAGGTGATTCCGTCATTCCTTCGTCGTGTGGAAGTAGCGGACCGCGGTGTTCGATGGTCGAGTTACTTCGCCGAAACCAAGAGCGCAACGTCGGATCTGATTGCCAGCATGTGGCCTACCAATGAAGAAAATGAAGCAAGCGAGCAAGTACGCCTCGTGGCCTTTGACCCAGAGGGTGAAGCTCGAGTACTTGAGGCTGTGCTCTTTTCCAACGCCACGATCTCGCACGACGAGGCACGAAGACGGGTCAGCGCACTCGCCAGTGACGAACGGTCGACGCTTCTAAAGACCTATGTTGGTGACCGGACGAATCGCCGTCACCGCCCCGGAAGGGCCTTTGAACGCACGGATTATCGCTTTGAACTCGTGACGGACTACGGCGCCTTTCGCGATCTCCAGCGACACCGACTCTTGACCGTGGAATGGCAGCCACTCACGACAACACTGGGCTACGACCTGCCCGACATTGTTGTTGAAGCGGGCCTTGATGACGAGTACCGGGCGTCACTGGAACGTTCCCGAGATCTCTTTGAAACCCTGAAGGAACCGTTCCCTCTGCAAGCGCAGTACGCCGTGGCACTTGCTTTTCGTATTCGTTACGTCATGCAGATGAACGCGCGCGAAGCAATGCATCTCATTGAACTTCGCTCGGGTCCACAGGGTCATCCCAGTTACCGGCGAGTAGCGCACGAAATGGTGCGTCTCATACGTCATGAGGCAGGACATCACGGCATTGCCGACGCCATGCAGTTCGTGGATTTTTCAGAAATTGATCTCGAACGATTGGAAGCCGAACGATCTGCCGAACGCGCTCGAATGGCTTTATAAAACCGCCGTCTCGCGCTCAATAAGAAGAATTAACGCAAAAGAGTACCAATGCTCCCAATAAGGGTCTACACTGCCCACGCCTAAGTGAAGGATAAGTATGGCCAGCGATATTGAATCAGATGAAGTATTTGACGAAGAAGACTTAAGCGACGGATTCGACAGCAGCATCATTGAAGCAGAAGACGGCGAAGTCGCCGAAGACGGCATTGACGTTGACGAAGATGCCATTGACGAGCTCGATGGCGACGACGTCGCCGACGACACGCCCACCGAAGTACTGCCCCTGGTGGCAGATGACGAAGATGATCTTTCTCTCGACCAAGACGTCGAGCTCGCCCTCGACGAAGTGCTTGCCGAGACAATGCGACTTACCACGGAGATTGAAGATGACGAGGACACCGCGCCCGACGTCGACGATAAGAGCGACCCCACTGAAACGATTTTGCCAAAGCAGGACGACGAATTTCGATGCAGTTCGTGTCGTCTCTTAAAGAAAATGAGTCAAATGGCTGACAAGTCAAAGAACCTTTGTAGGGACTGTGTCTAAAGAAACCGACCTCACCGACGTCCGTGAAGCCACGGAGCGAATCGCTGCTTCGCTCATCACGATATCCAGTGCTCTGGAGGACATCGTGCGAACGCTCAGCACCAGTGCCGGCAAGAAAGTCGGATCAGATCTCCGACAAGCCAAGGCCGTAGGACAATTCACCGTGCTCTCTGCGATGTCGGAATTAAAAAAGCACGCGAAGACCCCCGAGACGCCCGCGCCCAAAATTACGCTCGAGGCCAAGATCAAGATGCCCAAAGAGAAGAAACCCACGCCTCCGACGTGCATCTCGAATTACGTTGATCTCACGGCAGCGCAGATTGTGCCACTCGTTGCGTCGCTCACGCCCGAAGAACGCGCCGAGGTTTTAGCGTACGAAAAAGCCACGCGCGAGCGAAAGACCATACTTGCGGCACTAAAGAAAGCCACGTAATCATGGCGGTGGTGCGAGCGACGCAGGTACGACTCGAACTGCTGGAACGATGGATAACTGGCGCCAGTGAGGTGGAACTTTCTCGCGGGGGAGAGGCGTACCTACTCGACGTCATTGGCGAGACGGGCGCCGACTCACTCGAAAACGCCCTCACGTACTACGTTGAATCTGAGCAACTCTACGAGATGACCACCGACGATGACGTCCTTGGATTTGCCTCTTTATCAGGAGAAATAATCACCACGTTGTACGTAGCGCCCGAGTACCGCCGACGCGGCGTTGCTCGTTCATTGTTGGAAGAACTCTTTCAACTCGAAGAGCCACCGTGTGACGCGTGGGTGTTGCCCGGAGACCGAGCCACAAAGTCGCTCTACGAAAACGTAGGTTGGAAAGCTCGCTTACTTACGATGGGCGACGAGTAGGCGGCGTTCGTCGAGGCGTGCGAAGCGGCGGTGGTGGTGGCGGGACCTTCATGCCGAGCAACTTCGCGAGTTCGGGAATCGATCCCGCACTCTTCACGGCGAGGTTGCGTGCCGCTTCGTCACTGGGAATACCCGTGGGCTTGATGAGTCGGCGCATTGGTGCTTCGACGGCCAGATTCACGATTTCGATCCACTTCGCGCTCTCAAGTTCTGCGGTCAACGTCTCTGAAGCCATGGCGGCAATTTTCGTGGCCATTTCTGAACTCACGCGCGTCGCATGCTCCGGTGGGCGATTCGTCAGACGAAGAGCTTCCGCTACGTTGTTCGCCCCAACGGCGACGTCTAGCTTCGCGGTCCATTCGGTACGCAACGCTTCTACGCGCTCGTTGAGTGACGTCTGGAGTTCCTTTAACTGCACACGAGCCTCGTCGTCGAGACTTACCGTTTTGGCCGAAGTGACAACGGCGCGAAGGTCGCGCAGTCGCAGTTCCTTGCCGGCGCCAACGGCGCCCGCGGCACGATCCTTCCACAACGAAAGATTCGCCTTGCCCAGAAGTTCTTCAGCAATGCGGTCGATAACTTCGGGGTTGATGCTGGGTCGACCTTGCTCGGCGGCCGTCTTGTTTTGTTCGGCGACCGCGGTACGAACAGCAGGCATTCCACCGCGCAACAATTGTTCGGCGACGGGGAGTTGTTCGGGCGACAGCGTGGCCAAAAAGGCGTTGCGGTGAATTGTGGCGATTGGGGGAGCAATGGGACCGCTCGGACGTGTGCGCTCGCCGCGGGGTCGTGCCGGACCACGAGGACCAGCAGTACGAGGTCGAGATTCGCGCGGAGCGCTGGTGGCGCCTTCTTCGCGCGGGGCTCGAGGTTCGCGCGTGCGAACCCCCGCACCTTCACGAGGCTTACGAGAGGATCCGCCGCTGCGTGGTCCACGAGAACCATCACGGGCGCCCTCACGCTCACCACGTTGGCGACCCTTGGGGGCGTAGGTCACTTGGACGTCAGGACCTTTGGGGGGAGTGGCAATAATGGCCAAACGCTCATTGCGGGGGTCGAGAGGTGAGGCCTCTTTTGCCGGCAGAACCGACAGAATTTCGACGCCCTCCATGTACTGCTCGATTTCAGCCCGGTAGATGGTGCCTACGACCGGTCCGCCGGGTACCAAGGTCGTCGCAAGAGCGCCCTTGGGTAACTTTGCGCCGGCGGCTCGCCACGTGGCGGAGTCACCCTTGACACTCGTTATTTCAATCTCGATCCGACGGGACATAGGGTGCAAATTCTAGTCGGTTCAACCCTTAAGAATATTTCGTTTAATTTCAATCAATTCTTAGACATGCTCCCTAACATGAGCGCATGAGTGATGAAGTAGGCGCCAGTCCCATTCCCCCCGAACCCCCCGTTGCTCCGACTCCCATAGTCTCATCAGCACCTTTAGAACCGACCAGCACGCCGCACGGTGCCGTTGCTCCCGCTCCACCCGAGCATCCGTTGACGCCTCCTTGGACGTCATCGAACGACGCAAGTGACAACGTCGCACCCCAAAGGCGACTGCGAAGTGCCGGCACCAACCAACGTCTCGGTGCGGTGTTTCTTTTGTTGCTCGCGGCAATTGTTGGCGGTCTCGCGGGTCATTTTTCTTCGCAGGGAAGCGGGGGAGGAAAAGTCGTCATACAGACAGTGAACGGTGGCTCGGGAGCGGCACTTTTGTCGGGCGGACTTTCGATTCCCACATTGGTCACCAAGGTCACGCCGTCGGTCGTGTCACTTGATGTGACCGGCCAGGGCGAAGAGGATCAAGGCACCGGCATGATCGTGACGTCCAACGGTTACGTCGTGACGAACAACCACGTGATTGCGGCCGCGGTGGGTGGCGGCACCATAACGGCAACGTTGTCAGGCACCACCAAGGCAATGCCGGCGACTCTCATTGGTACGAATCCGACCGAAGACGTGGCGCTCATCAAGATCAACGGAGTGAAGAACCTTCACACGGTGACATTTGGCGATTCGTCAAAGCTCGTCGTTGGTGACGCGGTTGTCGCAATTGGCAACGCACTCGGGCTCGCCGCGGGGACCCCCACCGTCACTCAGGGCATTGTTTCCGCGCTCGGTCGCACGGTCACGGCGGGAACGTCAACGACCTCAGAGACGCTTTCGAACCTCATTCAAACTGATGCCGCTATTAACCCCGGCAACTCTGGTGGACCACTCATCAACGCCGAAGGTCGCGTCATTGGCATGAACACTGCGGTCGCGGGCACGTTGCCCGACGGTGAAAGTTCACAGAACATTGGCTTTGCGATTCCCGAAGCCACCATTGAGTCGTTATTGCCAACGCTTCTAAAAGGCACCGCCACCGTGAATCACGGTGCGTACCTCGGCGTCGAAATTGAAACCATGACGCCGTTCTTGCAACAGGAGTACGGCTTCAATTCCTCAACGGGCGCAGTGGTCATTCAAGTAGTGAGTGGCACCGCCGCGGCGAACGCCGGTGTGCAACAAGGCGACGTGATTGTCAACATCAATGGCAACAAGATCAACACTACGCAAGACGTTACGAACGCTCTTGCTAAGTACCGACCGGGCGCGCAGATCTACGTGAAGGTGCTTCGCGGTAATCAGACGCTGACACTCAACGTGACGCTCGGCAGTGCGCCGAGTTAAGCCAAGGTCGCGATACCGCCGTCGACGGGCAACACCACGCCCGTGACGTAGGAGCCGGCTCTTGAGGCCAAGAACAGCGCAGCTCCCGCCATGTCATCGGGACGACCAATACGCTTCAAGGGTGCCGACTGAGCAATGGCGTCGCCAAATGCTTCGAGCGTCGCGTGCATCATCTTGCTCTCAAAGGGGCCTGGGGCAATAGCGTTCACCGTGATGTTGGGCGCGAGCGCCTTCGCCAAATGACGTGTCAGTTGATGCACTGCCGCCTTCGAGGCTGAGTACGCGTAGGTCTCCATGACCGGTACGTGAATACCATCAATGGATCCAATGTTGATGACCCGTGCTGGGTTCTCTGTAGTTCCAGCGGCCTCGAGAAGCGGGCGTAGAAATTTCGTCAGGTGGAAGACGCCCTTGACGTTGAGTGCAAAGACGCGTTCGAAGGCAACTTCGTCGTAGTCAGCCATGGGGGCACCCCACGTCGCACCCGCGTTGTTGACGAGCACGTCGAGCTTTGTTTCACGCGACGCGATTTCGTTCGCCAGTCGCTGACACTCGGACTCCGTGGAGAGGTCCGCTGGCAGCGCAATGCACGTGCCACTTTTTGAGAGCTCTTTGGCGAGCGCTTCACACACGTCAGCCTTACGTGATGAGATGTACACCTTCGCGCCACTTTCGACAAACCCCCGCGCAATCATCTCGCCAATGCCGCGACTGCCACCGGTAACGAGTACTACTTTTCCTTTTACATCAAAGAGATCACTCATGGTGACCGAGTGTAGGGGAGGGGTACTCTCCTATTCCGTCTGGGTCTCCGCCGACCATAAACCCCACTCGAGGGCGAGGTAATTCGGGTCGAAGTTCGTACGCCGTCACCAGCGCTTCGTCGAGATCAAAGGCTTCAACAACGACTTGGGTGAAGCCGGGCTTGCCAATGGCGCCCCAGATAACGCGCCATTCACGGCGAGGGGAGCCTTCCAGCACGTCTAGGCCGAGCCGAAAACCTGCAGCGATGTCGAACTATGTATTACGTTTCGTAATGCATGATTTGCCCGGAATTCAGCGGAAATGTGCCAACGACCGGTGTTCGGAAAGCGGAGCGTACAGCTCACTTGGCCGTTCGCAACAGCCTGTGAGGAGCACCCAATAACGGTCAACGATGAGTGCCCAGAAGGTGTCGTACGAGGCACTTGACGCGCGACAATCGTGATGAGTCCAATGGCCGAAGTTGGCGTCACATCGACGATTACTACGTACGGCTGATTAACAACTGGCGCCGCAGTATTTTCCGAAAAATTAAACGATAAAACCGTTTTACTAAAGCCGATCGCGCCTGAAGAAACGGCCGTGCTTGAAAGCAGCACTAAGGAAGCAAGCGCAGCGCTAGACAGAAACCGTTTCACGAGAACCAGATTACAACCCACCTTTTGGTAAAGCCGATAATGTACGTTATGTAAAGTTAGAAAGAAACGTCGAGGAATCGTCGGGTAGGTGATCTCACTAGGCACTACTGCTCGCACGCGCTGAGGGCATTGCGTGTCGCGGTCGAACCACCCGGCGGTAAGACATTTACAGCGGCAGCAAGCAACTTGCAATCATTATCCGATAGGTAGTACTGCGTCGTACCGGTCTTGACCAAAACAGTGTGACCACCGCATTCAATTTCGGTCACTTGCACTTTGGCGCCGTTTGACAGGGTGACCGTCATGGTGAGCGGCACAATCTCCTCCATGCAGGAATTCGTAGGTCCCAATGGCAAAGCGTCAAAGGTCGAGATCACCGTTCCGAGCGGTGCGCCAGTAATTGTGATGCTGGAGGGACCTTGGGAACCGTTCTGATACGTCGTTGTTGCGTAACCCGTCACGATCGCCTTAGAAGGAGCTTCGATGGTTTCTGCCGACGTTCTTTCACCAACTTGTGCCACGTCAGCGTCGACGCGGAGCCACGAGGAATTGGCCGTGCGAGCGGTCCAAGTCTCATCAACGATCTTCAAATACACCCTTGGTCCATTTGCTGGAAACGAGATCTCAAGATCGGAATAATTTCTTTTATCAAAGGCGGTTCCAGTGGAACCGAGGGTGGAACCCGATGGTAAATGACTCTCAAGAAATGCGGTGAGCTGGCCCGTACTCAGTGGGACTTGCACGTATTCGTGAGCAGCAAACAGAGGTCCGACCGACGGAACGCCAGCCTGTTGCTTCATCGAAAAAGGTACGTTGACGAGGAGTTTTGAACCCGGTGGAAGAACCGCTTGTTTCAACAAAACCGTTGCCGGTGAAGAGGAACTGGCTTGCGCGGTTGTGAAAACCGCAAGCGGCGCAGTGGCGCCTGCGAGCAGCGCGAAGCCAGCCAACCATCTGAATTTATGCGTCATGGAACCACTCCCCTCTCTACTCTTAGTGTCCCGAGAGAGTGGTTTATTACTGAAAAAAGTGAGAATTCGCGAAGATTGCGATTCCCACGTAATCGTTAACCGACAAACGTCTTAACGTCCGCAATCAGCTTGTTTTCGATTTCGAGACTCCAGAGCGAATCAGCAACGTCCACGACCAGAAAAAGATCGCCCAGCAGGAGGGTCTCAATCGCGGCAACGCCCAAGTGCTGGGCCCATTTGCCAATACCAAATCGGACCGTAAAGTCAGCGGGAGCGCCAGTAATGGTGATCGTAAAGGCTCGGTCCGCGTCAACAACTTCTCGCATGAAGCCTGACTTCTTTGCCTGGATAACGGTTCCCTGGTCGCTCGGTGCCGACGTTTGCGTTTGAAAACCGTCGTTCTTGAGGTACTCCTCAATGTGGGCCTGCAGGGCCGAAAGATCGGTTCCTTTGCCAGAAAAGTGTTCTTGTTTGTCACCGAGCATCTCGGCCTCCTTATTCACAACGATCATTCATCGTTTACTTATTCGTGTTACTGCAACCTATCGCCCGCCACGACGTAGACGGGCAAAACCGTCGTTCATTTACGTACTTCTTAGAGATTCGCCATTTGAGTTGGTTGTATGAATGCCAGTGTCCGCTCCTCCATCACGTTGGCGACCTTCCAATGCCGAAATCCTCCACCGTGCGAGGGGCGCTACCAGTATGAACGCCACGATGTTCGACGTTGACGAAGTGAAATTCTCAAGTTGCCTCAAGTATTCGTCGACGAATGTCGTCGAGAGTTTGCGAGTCCACGGTTTGCTTTCGCCAAGGCTCGGACAAATTGTCACCGTCCCATCGGGGAACGAGGTGCAGATGAATATGAAAGACGCTCTGCCACCCCGCCTCCTCATTGGTTTGCAGCATCGTCAAACCGTCCGCATGCAGTGACTTTTTTAGTAGCCGAGCAACGCTCGTTGCGCTCACCATGAGTGCCGCCGCACTCTCGAGATTGATATCGAAAAGGTTGCGCGCGTGATCTCGTGGGACTACCAACGTGTGACCCACTGCGCTCGGGTGAATATCCAAAAAGGCCACGGAGTTCGAATCCTCGTAGACAATGTGCCTGGGCTCTTCGCCATGCACGATGCGACAAAAAGGACAGGAAGAATCAGCACTCATCGTGCTCTCCAACGTACTGGCCATTTTCAACCGAAAGATGGTCGCGAAAACAGATGAAGGTCAACTAGTTTCAAGACCGAATGGATACGCCGCGCCACCACCAACCTTCTCACCCCCTTTTGCAGGTGGCAGCGGTACTGTTCGGCGGCTTTTTGGGATCGGGTCTGCGTTTTCTCGGCACGAAGATTCTCGCGCCCCGGACCTATGACTACACGTCCTGGTTTGCTCAAATTCCCTGGTCGTTGGTTATTATTAACTTCGTCGGGGTGCTCGTTGCGTCCATGGTGCTCCTTCGCATCCTCGAGTCGCACAATCCAGATGGATTCGCGCGCTTGGTAGTTATTACCGGATTCCTCGGCGGGTTCACGTCTTACTCGGGACTTATCGTCTACTTGGACAAGATTTGGGAAGTCTCCGTTTTAGGAGCGTTCGTGACCGGCTTTGGGGCGTTCGCGAGCGGCATGATGGCCTTCCTCTTCGCACTCTGGTGGAGCAAGCGAACATGACGCTCCTTTACGTCTGCCTCTTTGGTTCGTTGGGGTGTCTCACGCGCTATCTCTTGGAGCGATTTACTGCCGGCGTACTGCGCATCGAACGACCCGTGGCAACCATGGCCGCGAACGCGGTGGGTTGTGCAATCGCGGGATGGGCTCTCTACAAGATCATGCCGGTTGGTCACAGCGGTATTGCGCAGTTTGTGTATCCCAACACGTACCTGAGCAGCACGTCCTACGACATCATCGTCACGGGCTTTTGTGGAGGGCTCACCACGTTCTCATCCGCTTTTGCTGTGCCGGGACTCATGTGGCAATCAGGACGACGCAACCACGCACTGATGTACATCCTTGGTACACCGGTTGTCTGTTGCGCGACGTTTCTCCTCGGCGTTGCTATTGCGCACTAGCGCGCTTGCGAGTTACATCGCCTTTATGGCTGCTTGCACCAGCCACTGAAACGCGGGATCGGGTTGACTCATCAATTCGGGATGCCACTGCAGCGCCAACACGTCACCGCTCTGCGTTTCCACCGCCTCAATGACACCATCGGGAGCCCGAGCTCCAATCACAAGTCCCTCCCCTACCTCGTCGAGCGTTTGATGGTGAAGAGAATTCACGGCCCACGAGGCGGGATAGAGCGTGCTCGTAAGCGTGCCCTCGACAACGTCCACGTCGTGCGCCGGTAGTCGTCCATCCACGTTCCAGTTCGGATGCCCTGATCCCTCGTCGAGTCCAACGTGTTGCACCAAGGTCCCGCCAAACGTCACGTTGACCAACTGGCAACCACGACAAACGGCTAAGACGGGAATACCCTTTTCTCGCGCGGCGTGCAGGAGCGAAATTTCCCACGCGTCGCGCTCGTTTTCGACGGGCCCAAGGAGGGCATCGGGTGCGGCTCCATAAAGAGCGGGGTCGAGGTCCGCTCCCCCACTCAGCACTAACCCATCAAGTCGTCGGATTATCTCAGCGGGCTCCGCGTCACGAGCGAGTTCGACGGGCAGTCCACCGGCGCTCGCGATGGCACTCGTGTACGAAGTGAAGTGAATGTCGACGTGTACGTGGGACAA
>PLHJ01000015.1:0-7065 GCA_003138895.1 Acidimicrobiaceae bacterium | reverse complement strand
TAGCGACACCTCGATCGTTGATTTCTCTGGACGACTGCTACCGTCCTTCACATGACTAACGAAACTGGGAAATCAACGGTGACGTTTCCCAATGAGTTGGACATCGTTATTCATCGTGAATTTAAGGCACCGATCGAACTCGTTTTTGATGTGTTCACCAAACCCGAGCACGTTCAAAAGACCTTCGCCACCTTTGGCGAGACGTTCACGACATGCACCATCGACTTGCGCGTTGGTGGTAGCTACCACTTCGTCATGGTGACAACCGACGGCATTGAATGTTCGTTTCGAGGTAGCTACCTAGAAATCGACGCTCCACACAGAACGGTGGCGACGTGGAGTTTCGAAGGTTGGCCCGGCGTAGAGGCTGTGGAGTCCGTTGATTTGTATGAGGCGAACGAGGCAACGATGTTGACCTGGAAACTTTCGTTTCCCGACAAAGCGAGTCGCGCCCACATGAAAAAAACCAACGGTCCGGAATCGAATTTTGACAGCGTTGACGAGTACTTGACCTCGCTGCTCCATTCGGACAACGGTTGAGATAACGCAATACTTGTCGAATGTCCATCACGCTGCGACAAGCAGATTTGTCCGACATGGAAGAATTGCAAGGCGTCTCCTATAGGGCGTCATTGTCCAACGAGAGGGACCTTCCACTGTTCGTCGCGCACCCCGAGTGGTTAGTGCTTTCGGACACCGCCGTGCGAGAGGGTCGAACGAGCGTGGCGGTCGATAGTGACGGAACACTCGTGGGCTTTGCGACGTATCTCGTGACGCACGACGGAGCGGAGCTTGAAGATCTATTCGTTGACCCCTCGCATATGCGATGCGGCATTGGTACTGCTTTGGTACTGGCCATCAGCGATGAGCTGCGATCGATGAACTTTGCGATCATGGAAGTAACGGCGAATTCGCACGCTATGGCGTTCTATGCGTCAGTGGGATTCCAACCACATGGCGTCGTCGAAACTGAAGGTGGTCCGGCAGTGCGTATGCGTCGTTGCGTGGTTTGATCCAAGACGCAAAAAACGTCGCCAAGCGCCCTTGGTTACGGAAGACCAAAGACAACGGCAATGGCTTCGTCAATGCTCCAGAGCTCTTCCATGGTGACGGTGCCCACCGAATTGCGAAGCATTTGCACGTCAATGACGGCAACCTGTTCGACCAGGACTTTTGCATTTTTCGTGCCGATGACGACTTCTGGTCGAAACGAAGCATTCTGTGCCGCAAAGGACGTGGGCGCCACAAGCACCGACGATCGAGGCAGCATCGCGTCGGATTGCAGGATCACGACAAATCGCTGATCAGCGGACAAATTCTCAAGAGCACCAACTCCCTCGAGTGAGAAAATTTCACCCCGTTGCACGTAAAACGTCCATCAGTAGAGCAACACGACGCATTTCAGCCAAGTCTTTTTCGTTTCGCTCCAACGCCGCTACCTCGGAACGCAGGGAATCACGATTGCTGAGACGCTCGGCCGAGGTCAAAATGGCACGACGAATCGATTCAGACCGACTGAGTCCGGTCGCCTCAAGCTTTCGCAGAGCGCGAACCGTCTCGTCATCGAGACGTACAGAGATAGCGTGAGCCATGAGAATTATTGTAATACATTCTGCACCACATAGAAAATGATGTGAATATCATCCATCACACCTGATCAAAAGCAGTACGTGGGCCTAGAGCCGGGTCCTCCTCCCTGCAGTAGCGTCGCTCCATCATTCCACAGGGAATTCAGGGAATTCAGGACCCTTTCCCATTATTTTCAAGCAAAAGAATGGAAGTAATACTTTACGAATTACCATTTTTTGGCTTATCGACCCGCGGCATCTTCCGTCGTCACAAGGTGACGGGCGGCCCTCGCCTCATCCACCCTGGTCACCGGGGTACTTTGTGGTGCGTTTCGTACGACATCGGGTTCGTTCGCGCATAACAGAGCAATGCGTTCGAGTGCACTGGCCAACGCTTCGAGCGTTTGGAGACTTTCGGTCTCCGTTGGTTCGAACATTAATGCTTCATCAACGATCAACGGGAAGTACACCGTGGGTGCGTGAAAGCCCTCTTCGAGTAGTCGCTTCGCAACATCGAGCGCACGAACCCCGTACGAGGCCTTAATTGGCGATGCCGTAAGGACGCACTCGTGCATGCAGGGATAGTCGTACGCCGCGGGCAACGTCGCGCTGAGGCGCTTACGCAGCCAATTAGCGTTCAGTACCGCGTGCTGGGCAATTCGCGTCAGTCCGTCACCACCGTGAACGTCAATGTAGGCAAGCGCGCGAGCAAGCACCATGGCGTTGCCGTGCCAACCGTGCACGCGTCCAATGGAGCGTGCGGGCGTAACCCAGTCGTACGAGCCATCGCTTAGGCGCGTGGCCCTTGGTCCCGGCAAAAACTCCGCCAGGCGTGCCGACACTGCGACGGGCCCCGCACCGGGTCCTCCCCCGCCGTGCGGGGTCGCAAAGGTCTTGTGCAGGTTCATGTGCACAATGTCAAAACCCATATCCCCGGGACGAACGACGCCCAAAATCGCGTTCAAGTTCGCACCGTCGTAGTAGAGCAATCCTCCGACGTCGTGGACTGCGGAAGCAATGTCTTCGATTTCTTCTTCGAAGAGTCCGACCGTGTTCGGGTTGGTCAGCATGATGCCGGCCACGTCGGGACCGAGCGCTGCTTTCAGCGCCGCGAGATCAACAAGTCCGTTTGCTCCCGAAGGAATGGTGGTGACCTCGTAGCCACCAAGAGTCACTGACGCGGGATTCGTACCGTGCGCCGAATCAGGGATGAGTACTCGTCGGCGTGGGTCATTGTTCGCTTCGTGATAGGCGCGCATCAACAACAGACCCGTGAGCTCGCCCGCGGCACCCGCGGCCGGCTGGAGCGTCGCTGCTTGCATGCCCGTTATCTCGCAAAGCTTTTCTTCGAGATCGACGAGTAACTCAAGCCAGCCTTGCACGAGAGGTGCGGGAGCTCCGGGGTGTACCGAATTAAGCCCCGGGTCCGCGGCGACGGCGTCACAGAACTTTGGGTTGTACTTCATGGTGCATGAACCGAGCGGGTAGGCCCCAAGGTCAACCGCAAATTGACGATGCGATAATCGAGTGAAGTGCCCCACGAGGTCACGCTCGGACACTTGCGCCAAAGCAATCACGTCATGGTTGAGGTGTTCGTTCGGGACGAGTTCTTCAAGCGGTGCCTTAGGAACGTCGGTCGTTCGAAGTTGATACGAGTGACGTCCTTCGACCGACATCTCAAAAATCGTGGGCTCAATGTCGTCACCCAGCAGTGGTGCCGACGATGCGCGTCCTCCAGGTAGGGCGGTCATGGCTACTTCACCGCCTTAGCGAATGCCGTCGCGAATTCATCGATCTCAAATTTCGTCCTTCGTTCCGTGACGGCAATGATCAGCGTGTGCTCCCAATCGTTGGCGATTACCGAACCATCGGGACCGCCGAGCGCACTGAGTGCCAAACCGCCTAAGAAGCCCTCGCCCGCGAGACGCTCCAACACCGTCGAAGCTTCTTGCGGGGTGCGAAGCGCAAACTCACGAAAAAACGGCTGCGTGGAAATCGGAGCAACGCCATCGATCCCCACGAGTTGGTCAAAGGTATAGCGAGCTCCTTGGGCGCAGCGAGTCGCCACTTCGCGCATCCCGTAGGTCCCAAGCCAACCCAGTTGGATTGCCGCGGTGACGGCCATCAACGTCTGATTGGTGCACACGTTGGACGTCGCTTTTTCGCGGCGGATATCTTGCTCGCGAGCACGAAGTGTCGTGACGAACGCGCGACGATCTCTCGTGTCCACCGTTTCACCGACGAGACGTCCCGGTAAGCGTCGAATCTGATCGAGCGTGCACGCAAAGAGTCCGAGGTAGGGACCGCCAAACGCCAACGCCGTTCCAAAGGGTTGTCCCTCACCCACAAAGACGTCGGCACCCCACTGACCGGCGGTCTTCAAGACGCCAGCGGCAACCGGATCGCCAGCCACCACGAACAGCGCATCAGCCCTGATGGAAAGGTCTTTTGCGACACTGAGATCCTCAAGGACGCCGAGGTAGTTCGGATACGCGGCCACCACCGCGGCGCCCTTCGCGAGGTCACTCGAAGAAACCTTCGACCACTCTGTTCGTCCATCAACGAGGGGCACTTCCACGACGCGGTGACCCGTGCCTTTGGCGAACGTGTGCACGACGGCGCGCCAGTGCGGATGCACGCCCGAAGAAATGAGCAGCGTTTCTTTACCCGTAGATCCCGCGGCCATGTTGACTGCTTCCACTAACGCCGTGGCACCGTCGTAGAGCGAAGCGTTGGCAATGGACAGTCCGCTCAGTCGAGCAATCATCGTCTGGTACTCAAAAATGGCCTGCAAGACACCCTGGGCCACCTCTGGTTGATACGGCGTGTAAGCAGTGACGAACTCTGCTCTTGAGCCGAGACTCTTCACCACGGCAGGAACTTCGTGATCGTACGAGCCACCACCAGCGAAACACACCATCTCGCTCAAAGTCGCCTTGTTGGCGTTCGTGTAGTGCTTGAATCTTTCGGCGACGTCGGGCTCGCTTTCGCCGTCGGGTAGTCGGAGTCCCTGCGTAAGTTTCAGAGCATTCGGCACGTGAGCAAACAAATGCTCGAGCGAATCTAGGCCTAAAAAGTCGAGCATGCTTGTCACTTCATCGGGCGTATGGGGCAGGTAATCGGGCACGTCACTTCACCTTTCGCAAAAAGGGCAGCGCGGTCACCGTCGCGGGAATCTCTCGTCCGCGAAGCTGCACCACGACACCGTCACCAACTGACAAACCCAAATCGCCCAGACCAAGTCCGAGACCACGCTCGAGCACCGGCGAATAATTTCCTGACGTAAGAAGTCCAACGTCCACGCCGTCTTTCGTAACAACGGCACCATCACGCAGTGGTTGACGGCCATCGACGAGCACGCCAAAGAGTGACCTGCGAAGACCTTCAACTTTTTGCTTCTCGAGTGCCGCGCGTCCGCGAAAATCATCCTTTGACCAACCGACCACCCATTCCAACTTGGCTTCGAGTGGCGTGATGCTCGCACTCAACTCATGACCGTGCAACGGCAGTGCTGCTTCAAGGCGCAGTGTGTCACGAGCACCCAGGCCCGCGGGCGTCACGCCCACTTCCACTAGCGAGCGAAATAACGATTCCGCTCCCTCATTGGGTATCGCAATTTCCACACCGTCTTCACCCGTGTACCCCGTGCCCGCAACACGAACAGGCACGCCTTCGTAGTCAAAACTCTCGACGTGAAAACGTTTCACCTCAGCGAAACGTGCGTCAAGGAGCGCCACTCGCTCGCGAGCCGACGGTCCCTGCACTGCCAAAACGCAGCGTTCTTTCGTGACGTCGACTCCGGGCAGGGCGCCAAGAACACCCGAAGTGTTGGAAGCGTTCGGCATCACGTCGAATTCCTTTTCACTTAGCCACCAGACAATGATGTCGTCAACCACGCCACCTTCGTCGTTTAAGAGGTGCGTGTACTGCGCGCGTCCTGGACCAATTTTTCGAAGATCGTTGCTCAGTGCGTACTGCAAGTCGTCAAAGATCCCTTGGCCCGAACAGCGCACGGTGCCTAAGTGACTGACGTCAAAAACCACGGACGACGAGCGACAAGCCAAGTGTTCAGCAACGGTGCCCGTCCCGTACTGCAGCGGCATCTCCCAGCCACCGAAGGGAACAATTTTCGCGCCAAGTTCTTCGTGGACGTCGTAGAGAAAGGGGCGGCGGTCGGTGCTCAAGAGCATCACCCTAGGCGGCGGCCACGCCGTGCTCGTCGATTTCGTGGCGTTCAAGAATCTTTCGAAAGTCGCGTTGGTACACAACGAGCAATGTTGCTTCGGGATAGAGCTCGCGAAACTGACGAATCTTTTGATTCTTTCTCGTGACGAGTCGTTGTTCGGCAACCGTTAACTCAATGAAGAGGCGGTGTTTCGGCAAAAAGAAATCTGGACGAAAACCCTTCGTGGGTGCGCCGTCGTCACCCCACGCCAAGGGAAACTCCACCGGTTCATACAGCCACTCAATGCGGTAGAGATCAAGCAGTGCCGCAAATATTGCTTCGCTGGGATGCGCGAATTCATCGCTCACGGACAAAAATCGACTGGGGTGTCGGAGGCGAGTGTCGCCATCCGACGAAGAACTGCTCACGCCGAAAGTGACTCCTTCTCCGACGTTGCATTGTTTGATTGTTCGATCATGTCCTTCAATTCGGCAACCACGCCCGCGAGGGGCACGATATTGAAGACACCTTGACCACCGCGAAGTAGATCAACTAATTCGCCATTGGAGTGGGCCAAGACGGAGCCCGTTCCATTGAGCACGAGACTCGTGGCGCTGAGATCCACACCCAGCGCTTCACGCAAGCATTCAACCGCTTGACGAGTACGACCGAGCGACACGCCCGAATCGAGCAGCGACTTAATTACCTTTACTTCGAGCAGGTCCTGGTAGGAATAGCGTCGCTTCGAGCCACTCCCCTGCGCCGGCGTCACTGAAGGGGTCACGAGATCGGTTCGTGCCCAGTAATCAAGTTGGCGATACGTGACACCACTCAAACGACAGACCGATGGCCCGCTAAATCCTGATGTGAAGGTGGCTGTCATAGAAAATTCCTCCCGACAAAGGTGTATTCAGACTATCCCGTTGGACTACATGATTGTAGTTACGTCAATGTCTCTTCCACAAATAAATCTGGCCGGCCCAGCGCCACGCTGGATGCTTCGGCCCAAGAACGAGCTGGAATGCGGCCCGCCTGCGAAGCGGCGTAACCCGCGCGGACCCCATCACGGATAGCGGCCGCCATGAGGGCCGGATCCAGAGCGCGGTTAATGGCCGATGCCGCAAGCACGCCACTGCAACCAAGTTCCATGGCGAGAGCGGCGTCCGACGCCGTTCCCACCCCGGCGTCCAGCAGCACCGGCACCCCGAGTCGTTCACAAATGAGTCCAATGGCGTGAGGATTTCGAATACCGAGTCCTGAGCCAATGGGCGAACCAAGCGGCATCACGGCGACGCAGCCGATTTGTTCGAGCCGCAGCGCCACAATCAAGTC
>PLHJ01000019.1:27143-69262 GCA_003138895.1 Acidimicrobiaceae bacterium | reverse complement strand
GGTTTCCATGCCCAATTTCGCGAGCTTTCGACCCATCAAATAAAGCTCAAGTGCATTCTTCGTCATGAGACTACGCCATGGCCCCTTCCCGGCAAAACAAAAGCATCAACTTGACGTAATCGTTACCAGCGGCATCCGCTCGCGCCAACGGTGCGCGAGATTTCAACGTCAAAAGGAACACGCGTCATGGCCCGCTCGACGCGGTCCATCTTCTTAAGGTCCTGCCTGGTGGGCGCCAAGCGATTGGCCGGCATGGCGCTGCAAGAATTACCCACGTGCCGATTCGTCGAACAACCAACTGCCAATTGAGCATTATTTGTCTCGGAAGGACGATTTCCCCGAATTTTCGGCGCTCCGGTGAATGCGGTGGCCAAAATCAAATGAACTTTTCCCCAGAATTGACCTAAGTGGTGGTGGGAAGCCCCAGTGGTCGATGCCAGAGTGCTCTGAGTGTTGATTCGTAGATGGTGTGTAGTCACATCGAAAACGATACATCTAATCCGATGGAATGTCAAGCCTTTTTGTCACGTGGCGATTTCTTCAAGTGAAAATCCCCCGTCTTGGCCAAATGCTCGATTTCAGACACTCGGAATCGAGGGGCTAAACAATTGCCAGTGCCCCTCTGAAACGACTTCGACGGCACCTCCGTCCACTTTGACAGCTGACTGATCATCAATCGCGTATGTCGGGGCCGGCACCCCGGCGGCCCACTTCTTCACATTCGCCATGGAATTGTCCTCGAATATTGGATCGGGATTATCGAGGTGCACCGTTAGCGCGAAGTCGACGAATCCAAGTGCCTTTTCGCTCGTTGAACCCATGTCGCTACCTGCTGGCACGAACTGAAGGTTCCATTCGGCGTCACAGTTATAGGGGGTCATCACAATGCTCCCCGCACTCACCCCTACGTAAACCAAACTTCCAAGCGTTGGTAAAAGCTCAGCGAGGCCGGACTTTTGCATCCAGTAGGACAAATACAAAACATTGCCACCCCAAACCAGCAACGCGTCCGTCTCTTGAAGCGTGGGCACCCAACTTTCTCGCTGAATGCTCGGCAGCGCCGTCAGTTCAAGCAGACCCAACGACTTCCAACCGAGGTCACACAGCGGACTCTTGCCATTACCGCTTATTGCTCTCCATGCATTCGTCCCGCCGCCGGGGAAAGGATAAATACCGGTCGGAATGAACAGAGCGCTCGACTCCGAGATTGGCTTGCCGAGCAAGTCAACAAGTGCCTCGTTGATGCTCGGGTTCGAGATGCCACTAGAAGTAAGTAGAAGTTTCACGGCGTCCTTCAATCGTTTCAATGAAGCATGACAGGCCGTGAAGGATCGCTGCTTATTTAGCGAGGACTTTTACGTTCAGATCTGAAGTTGTCGTTCCACTCTGGGTGAATTCAATTTTGAAGGTGACGATCAGGCCAAGTTGCACCATGTACGCCTCCACCACTGATGCCCGAGTCTTCGCAAGTGACCCATTGAGGCTCGATGCCGGAAGGGTCGCGTTTCCAACAAGGATTAGGGAATCAAAGTGCTTCGCCTCAATCACATTGACCACATCGTCAATCTGACTTTTGAGAGCGGGAGTGAGAGCGGAACTGCCCAGAGCGAATGAATGAATCAACGCAATTTCTTGATACGAGGGTGTCACGACTGGCGTACTCACTGGAATTGCAGTCCACTGGGCAAAGAGCGTGACCGAACCAGCCAGCGTGTAGGGCGAAGTGAGAGGACTACCGCCGCTCGCGGCGGTGAACCAACCGTCAAAGATGTAGCCAGGATACGTCGGCGCACTCGGCAAGGTGACGCTGGTGCCGTCAAGACCACCGAGCGACGAAACAGCACCGCCGCCTTCGGCATTGAAACTCACGGTGTCGGTCACGTGAGGCGTCCACTGGGCGTAAAGCGTTGTCGTGCTCATGGGAAAATAGGGGTACGTGACTGCAACGCCGCCGCCTTCGGGCTCGACGAACCAGCCGTCAAAGGTGTAGCCGGGATACGTCGGCGCACTCGGCAACGTCACGTTGGTAAAACCAACAGCGGTGATGGGTGCAACTGCGCTGCCCCCTTCGGCGTTGAAGTTCACGATGTAGGTAGGTGGTGTCGGAGTGTTGTAGGTGATCGTCACTTGTGGATCACCTGTTGCGCCCGTGGCATTCGAACCAGTTCCCGTCCCGGAGGTCAAGGAGCAATCAATTGCTGAGGGGCCGCTCGTGTAGGTGGAGGAGCAGTAGTCAACTCCACCACCACCACCGGCACCGCCAAAACCGTTACCCGGGGCACCACCACCACCACCGCCGTTATAGCCGCCACCGCCACCGCCCGCACCACCGCCGCTGATGGCGCCACCACCGCGGCCACCTACACCGGGACCTGCGACAGTGAAGGCGTTACCGTCACTGCCGTCGTAACCACCGTTGACGGAAGATCCGTCGCCGCCCGAACCAACGTTGTTAGGCGTCGCCCCACCACCACCAATGCCGTTGCCAGACACGAAGGTATCAATCACCGTGGCACCCGCCGAGCCCGGCGCGCCCGCGTTGCCACCCCCGCCGGAGCCACAACTTCCATTACATGAGTCGTGGCCGCCACCGCCACCACCGCCAGCAGCGACAACGAGTGGATCGCCAAACGTAGCGCCGAGACTCACACCCGACGCGCCACCGCCTGAACCACCGCTGCCGGTTGGTCCGGCGCCACCTGCGCCGCCGCCTTCGTCGACACAGACGTCAAAACTGGTCTGGCTTGGGGTGAGTTGAACAATGGTCGCGGTCTCTTCGTCGCCGTGGCCGCCGGCGGCGCCACCTGAAGCTCCCGCCGCTCCAACGGCGTCCACCTGAACGCTGTTAACCCCGTAAGGAACCACCCACGTCGAGCAACCTTGTTGCGTGAACGAAACAGTCGTGACTGAGGGAGTTGACGACCCCGCTGATTGCCCACCTTGCAGAATCAGTGTCCCAAATGCCCCTGCGAGGAGCGGAAGCGCCAGCAACAACCGAAGTGTCCTTCTGACGAGCGGACGCTCGCCGTCTCGTACCACTTTTGGCGCAAAGAAGGATCTTCCGACGTTCCTGCGTACTTTGCCCACGGCTGTCTCATTTCTCGACGGAAGTTTCGAGGCGACGTTCTCAGTGCTCTGATGTTCGCCACCTGCCTCAAAAGGAATCTAGGCAATCATTGATGCACTGTCAACACAAGTCAGCGCAAATAAAGCCCGACCACCAGCGAAAAGACAGTTCGAAGGGCAGTGACACACGGTACCGCGCAAGCAGTTAATAGATCGAGGCGGTTTGGAAAGATGACTTTGACGGCCAAAGAAACAGGACAGCCGGGCGTTGAACCGGCGGCACACTTTTGCGAAACCGTGTTGGCAAGGCGAGCAGGTTCAATGAAGTGGGAGAACCTCTAGGTGAGGCCTCCGAGGAGGTCGAGCATATCTTCGGCGTGTTCTTCTTCCACGGCCAAAATTTCCTCGAGCATGCGACGCGTTGTTGGATCGCCGTCGCCCAACCACGCAATGATTTCGGTGTACGACGCAATCGCCACACGCTCGGCAACCAAGTCTTCTTGAATCATCTTTTTGAGTTTCGTAGAGGAGTTGTACTCCGAATGGCTGCGCTCTAAGAGCGTTTCTGGGTTGAAATCTGGCTCACCGCCGAGTTGGCTTATGCGAGCAGCTATTTGATTCGCGTGACCTTCCTCTTCACCGGCGTGCTGCAAGAACTCATCCGCGGCTGGTTGGGCGTCAATTCCCTTGGCGGTGTAATAGTGACGCTTGTAGCGAAGTACGCACACGAGTTCGGTCGCTAAAGCTTGATTAAGTACGTAGAGCACTCGCTCTAGATCAGCGCCGTAGGCGTCGGTCACCGAACCCTTGTCCATGTTCTCCCTGGCACGCTTTCGCAACGTTTCGACATCCGTCAGAAATTCCTTCATTGCGCGCGTCCCATCAGTGGTTTAGTTTCCGTCGACCGTTCGTCTCGATTACTGCCTCTCGAAGTCACCGTGCGACTACTGCAGTTAACCGCGTATCGATTGGACTATCTAGGGCCACATGTCACAGCGAAGATCAAACACTCAAATAGTCAGCGTGAATCAAGTATCCGCTTCAATTTCAAAACCCACCAGCCAGTGCAATCCGAAGCGGTCGATGACGTGACCGTCAAAAGCGCCCCAGGACCGTACTTGCAGATCATCAACGACCATTCCGCCTTCGCAGAGTCGCGTGAACCATTGACGAAGGGTTGCCGAGTCGGCCGTGCCGAGAAGGGACAGCATCAGTCCTTCGGCACGAAACGGAGGCTCCCCGCCGCCCACGTCCGCGCCGTACAGCGATACCAGGGAATTAACGAGGTACCCGTGCGCAATCGCGTCACTCGGTCCGTCAGTCCGACCGAATTCAGCAAAGGTATGCAGCTGCGTTTCGCCACCGAACACGTTGGCGTAAAACGACAACGCCTCACGCGCGGTACCGGGAAAGTGAACGTAGGGCGTAAGACCTGCCACGTCATCGATCGTATAGGGCTGTTTCTTAAGGGCACATCTTTTTCAGTGACTACGCAAGATTTCTACCAAGCAAAAGAAACGTGGACCGTCGGGAAGAGCAGC
The DNA here is from genome assembly GCA_003138895.1 of Acidimicrobiaceae bacterium. Classification (GTDB taxonomy): domain Bacteria; phylum Actinomycetota; class Acidimicrobiia; order Acidimicrobiales; family RAAP-2; genus RAAP-2. The sequence goes on along the minus strand of PLHJ01000019.1, from coordinate 64,655 downwards.
AAGTGTCCAGTGACAATCCCGAGGGCGAGGAGCCAAATTCCTCCACCCAACAGCCACTGGTGTTTACCCTTGGGCCAAACACCACCTTCTCTGCCAAAGAGCTCGAGGAGACCAGCAATAATACCCGGAAGCAGCAGCCACAAAAAGTCTTGGCGGATCGTCGACGAACTGGGATGAAAACCTTCAAGGTTCCACACCAGAACAATGCCAACGACCATGCTGCAAAAGAACATAAATAATCCACGAGGTAGCCACTTGTTGAGCGTTGCCGAGTTCGGCAAGTTGTCTTCGAATATTTTCAATATGGCCGGGACACTGAGCAAAATCGCGGCAACAAAGAGCGTCGTGCTCAATCCAAAAAAGGGCACGCCCACTAAGACGTAGATGGCAGCTCGAACGACCAATGCCGTCCCCATCCAGCGTCGCCCAGGCGACACCAATTTGTCGGGCTGGACCATTTGCGTTCGTTCAGGGTAAAGATGATGGGCAATGTCTTCGAGGACAAGACGAGCGAGAACCGCACCGTACACAATCCAACGGAAATTGGAGATCTCTGTCGGCGTGACCAACGTGAGACCCGAAAGACCATTCAAGGCCTTGAGCATCGAACTACTCGCAAACGCGACGAAAGGGGGCATCATGACAAAGTCAAAGAAGCGTTCAGCACGCTCGTTGGTACTTGTTTCTAGGTTGCGACGAAGAGGACGAATGACGTGCGCGAGAAGAGAAATCGCGGCGAATAAGACGCCCAGACCAAGCAACGTTCGAAGGTCCGACCACGTCTGAAAGCCACCGGTCACCAAGGTCGCAATTGCAATTGTGAGCCACGCAGCTGCCCCGGCCGCTGCGTCACATATGCCCAGAATCACAATCGCGACGAGGAGCGGAAACGCCGGAGCGAGTCCCGCCGAACCGTGCGCCGTGCAGGCCACCAAGGCCGTGATGACGCCAGCCAACCAAAGAAGAAGAGCCCCCGATCCAAACATCGCTCTCGCCCAGGTTCCATCAAGCAACACCCTCGGTGCCACCGCCGAATAACGACCAACGACGCCCGGCCACACTTGGCCGATTTTGTCGGTCCAGGCAGTAAAGGGAGCACGCCACGTCCAACTACGGTCGCCAATGTGCGTGCCCTCAATTTTGAGACCTTTTAACTTCTTGGTGGCCGCACTCGATGCACTGGTCTTCTTCGTGTGTTCACGTCGTCGACTACCAGCAATGCCGCCCGCTCCGGCAATCGCCAGTATGGCGGCACCGGTAACGAGAACGGCACTACCGCTCGAAGGATCAGCGGCGATGTTGTAAGCGGACCGGTGGTAACGAAGCGCCTGCACCAAACGAGGATCATTCGCCACAATGGGAGCAGTAACCGTTCCCGGCTGAGCAACGGACGTTGCCACGCCCTTTGACTCTTCAAAGCCACCAAGCACTTGCGCCGTCTGTCCACCCGCGACACCTGTGGCCATCACCTCGTGCATGCCGTCTTCTAGGCCGGCCGGAAGTGTCGTCGTGCCGGAGTATGACCCGTCAGGTCCTACTTGAACCGACAACAACGTGTCGGGCGTTGAATGGACCGTAACTACGAGAAGCGAATTGGGCTCTAAGCCGGTGGCTTGCACCACCACGAGGCTTCCCGCAACGAGTTGACCAGCGCTTAACTCGAGTTGCAGCGTGATTTGATTATCCCCCGAGCTCGCAAAGATATCGGGGCTCGGTCCCGTCGGCGCCACCGTTGTTTTGAGAGCACTCGGAGGAATGGTGGAAGGCGTCGTTGTTGGTGTCGTTGTTGGTGTCGTTGTTGGCGTCGTTGTGGGAGGCGTGGTCGTCGGCGTGGTGGTCGGAGGTGTCGTCGTTGGTGTTGTGGTCGCTGGCGTAGGGGGCGTAGTCGTCGGCGTGGTGGTCGCAGGTGTCGGTGGCGCTGTCGACACGACACGAACTGAAGAAGACGCGACACTCGAAAGTCCTTGGTCGTTCGTCGCAGTGACACTGAAGAAGTAGGTGTCGCCAGGAGCAAGACCTCCAACTGTCAGCGATGTCGATGTCCCCGCATCGAGCGTGGCAACTGTCGCACCCGACTCGCTGACGGTGTAGTTGGTGATTGTGTTTGAACCGGTGGACGCTGGGGGCGACCACGTGAGTCTGACTTTTCCATCGCTCGCAGATGCCGCGACGTTGATTGGCGTAGAGGGAGCTCCAAATGGGACCGCACTTGTCGACGTCGACGCCACACTCGAAAATCCTTGATCGTTCGTCGCCGTGACGCTGAAGGAATAGGTGTTGCCAGCGGTAAGGCCCGTGACATTGAGCGACGTGGCGGTCCCGGCGTCGAGCGTGGCGACCGTCGCACCCGACTCATTGACGGTGTAGTCGGTGATGGAATTTGATCCTGTCGACGCTGGCGGCGACCACGAAAGTTTCACTTGTCCATTGCCGGGCGTAGCGGTCACGCTGAGAGGAGGCGAAGGACTTCCAAAGGGTAGGGCATGCACGGACGAAGACGCTACGCTCGAGAGCCCTTGGTCGTTCGTCGCTGTGACACTGAAGAAATAGGTGTCGCCAGCGGTGAGGCCAGTGACCTTCAGTGACGTTGCGGTCCCGGCGTCGAGCGTGGCGACCGTCGCGCCCGACTCATTGACGGTGTAGTCAATAATCGAATTTGAACCCGTGAAAACCGTGGGCGACCACGAGAGTTGCACTTGTCCTTTTCCCGACGTCGCCACCAGGCCATTCGGTGGGCTCGGATTCGTTGCGGGAATGACGGTGTTCGTAGACGAAGAGGCCACACTCGTGAGTTGAGAATTCGTGGCAGTGACACTGAACGAATACACCTGCCCGTTCGTGAGCCCGTACACCGTGCAGCTGAGGAATGACGAGCTGGCAGAAACCGTGCAGCTCTTCGTAGGGTCAGAAGTTGCACTCACGGTGTAGGACGTAATTGCACTGGAGCCCGCGGTAGCCGAAGCATTCCACGACACGGTGGCTTGGCCATCGCTGCTTATCGCCTTGGGCGAAAGAGGAGCACTGGGCGCAACGGCGAGGGGAATGATTGAGGTCTGACACGAGTTGAAACTCGAGACGTCGCTGTTGTTCGGGTTCGTGATACTTACGGGAAACAACAGTCCCGAAACCCCGTCGGCGTAACTGCCCTGTGTCGTAATGAGGGTGCCATAAATACCGCTGGTGTAATACAAGAAACTAGGGCCCATATAGAGAAAGGTTCCGCTCTGATCAACGACTTGAAGTTGACTGCCGTTCGAATCAAAAAGTACGAGTTCCCAGTCACTCGCTCCGGAGTCGTAGACGAATTGAAAGTAATCCGTACTGGTGAGTTGCGACGAGGTCAGTTCCGAACCAGACGAATTGTAGGGAAGTCCAAAGCTCGAAGCATCCAGTGACAGCGGCGGTCCGGTGAGACTCCTCTGCGTGTCAAAAACTTGATTGATACCGAACTCGCAACCCGCGAGCGATCCCGTATGGGCTTTCAGCGTTTTAGCGTGCACGGCCGCCTGGGCGCCGCCGTCGACGAAGAAAGACGTGGCGAACGTGAAACCAAGAATGGAGACGGCGAGGACTAGTAAACGTTGAACGAATCGCACGAACGTTCACCTCCTCCGTCTCAGGCCCAACAGCGTCGTGTTGCACCTTTCGCTAACCGGACCTCGAAAAGCTTGATGGCAAGCAACTTTTGTGACCAGAGTAGTCATATTCTGCCTCGGTACACTTTCTAGGTGACCAAGGCCGGGGATTCTTCAACCATCGTCAACGTTCGTGCCACTTCGGGCGTCGCTTTCTCGAATCCCGGTCGAGACGTGCAGCGCGTCGGAACGGCCAACTTCCTTGGTCAAGATGTCTCAAAAATCCACGGACCGGTGTGGGCCGTGCTTGGTAATTTGGGCGACAGTCAGTGCTACCTCGGCGTCAACCAAAAAGTGGAAGCGGTGCAGGCCGCCATGTCGAGGCGCATTGCCAACGACAACCGAGACAACCGCCTCATTGCTCCCACTTTCACTATTGGCGTATCCGATGGTCAATTAAACGGAACACCAGAAATGCGCTTCTCACTCATTGGGCGAGAACTCGTGAACGACGCTGCGTCGACGCACCTCGCCGCCAATCAAGTTGAGGGAATCATTGCGGTAGTGGCATGCGACAAGCCACCGGTCGGCACCGTGGCGGCACTTCTTGAGCACAATGTTCCTGGTGTGATTCTCTCCGACGGATCCATCAAGCCCGGTCACAATCCACGAACCGGTGAGCGCATAGACCTCGTTACTGCTTTTCAATTTGCCACTAATCCCGACGAGGAAGCTCGGGCCGAAGTGACGCTCAACGCCTGTCCGGGTCAGGGCAGCTGCGGAGGCATGTTCACCTACAACACGATGCAGACCTTCATTGGCGTGCTGGGTCTCGAACCACTCCACATGATTGCTCCACCGTCCGACGATCCTCGTCGACTAGAGATCTTCCCCGACGAACTCGTTGACTGTCTCGTGGCCATGACCAACAAAGGCATTCGCCCAAGAGATATCGTCACGCCGGCGTCGCTTCGAAACGCCCTGATTGTTGCCATGGCGATGGGCGGTTCGACGAATGTCATGTTGCACAGTGTCGAAATCGCCCGCGCCGCGGGCATTGATCTTTGGACGCAGGTTCTTAGTCAGGACGAGTTCAACGCGTTGTCGCATGATCTGCCCGTCATTGTCAACATGCGTCCCTTTGGTGAGTACTCAATGATCGATGTTGACGCCGCCGGCGGTATTCCCACCGTTGTGCACGAGCTGATGCGCGCTGGCTACCTTGACGCCAGCACTGTTACCTGCACCGGTGAAACACTCGCCGAACAAATTGAGCGCTTGGCGCCACCGCTGCCGGACCACGAAGTGATCTTCTCAGTAGAGAAACCTTTTAAGGAAACCGGAGGACTTCGACTCCTGCGCGGCAATCTCGCTCCGGACGGCGGCGCCATTTTGAAACTCGCCGGGGTTGAAAGCGGCATCGTCGACGGTATCTTCACCGGTCACGCCCGTGTCTTCAATGGCGAGCCATCACTGATCAAGGCACTGGACGAGCGACCCGATGATTTTCAAGACAACGACATGGTCGTTATTCGCTACGAAGGTCCACGCGGCGCACCCGGCATGCCCGAGATGCTCGATCCCACTTCAAAGATCACGTCGTTGTGTCGCAAACGAGGTATCACCATTGCCCTAATGACCGACGCAAGATTCTCCGGTGGTTCCGTTGGACTGGTCATTGGTCACGTGGCACCCGAAGCTCTTCTCGGCGGACCAATTGCCCTCGTTGAAGACGGTGACACCATTACGGTCGACATCAACCTCGACCGCTTGGACTGCGCTGAACTTAAGGACCGAAAGATCTTGTCGCGTCGAAGCGTCGCGTGGGAAAAACGAGTCAAAGCTAACGGCGGACTGCACCCCGACGCGGTAGACGTCACACACCGAGTCTTACAGCGGATGCGCAACACCGCTCTTCCGGCCCTTCGCGGTGGAGGAATGTCCGCAAGCTAAGTGTTCGCGAGACTGTTCACGCATAACGCGCAGCGACGCCCTTGCTTTCGCCGTGGTGAGCTACCGCAAACGCCAAATCCGCTAGCAACTCATCAACCACGCTTCGATGCGCGGGCGACAACATGAGATGCAGTCCGTAGGGCTCGACGTTACGGTTCAGGTACCAACCCTTTTCCTCCATGACGTCGGCCACGGCGTAGAGGTCAATGCGGTGACTTTGCAAAGCCAGCAGTGGTCCAATTGGATCACCCACAATCTCCAGGCCATCTATTGCTTCGATGCCGCGTCGCAAATGTTCCGTGGTCGAAAGAAGCTCCGCGACAATGTTCTTGTAGCCATCAATACCGAGGTGCTGCATAACAGCCCAGGCCGCAACCGCTGGCGCGGCGGCTCTCGCTCCGGCGATGGCCGGTGTGGCGTAGAGGCCGGATCCCCACCTCTCGTAGAAGAACGTTTGGTGCCAAACCCAGTCGTCGTCACGGTGCAGAATTACCGATGCCCCCTTGGGGACATAACCGTATTTATGCACATCCATTGAGATCTCGGTTACTCCTTCAACACGAAAGTCCCAGGGAGGCACGTCGAAACCAAGCATTTCCATAAACGGCAAAACAAAGCCACCGATGCAGGCATCGACGTGACAGGCCGCACCGTACTCACTGGCCAACGCTGCAAGTTCCGTAATCGGATCCATGATGCCGTGTGGATATGAATACGCAGCGCCCACGACCACACAGGTTCGATCACTGATGAGACTTCGCGCAGCCGAAACGTCAGCACGGTAGTCCTCGTCCAAAGGAATCTGCACGAAGTCCAGGTCGAAATAGTGAGCGGCTTTTGCGTACGCCGGGTGAGCAGAAACAGGCGCCAGAATCTGTGGTCGTTCAATACCGCGTTGACGAGCCCGTTCGCGGTTCACCAACATCGACATCAAAATTGACTCGGTCCCTCCCGACGTCATTGACCCACCGTGGCGCTCCGTTGGTGAGCGATGCGCAAGGTCGCCGGCCACGGCAATGACCTCGCGCTCCATTTCGGCGAGTCTTGGAAACCGCAAGGGGTTAAGCGCGTTTGAAAAAAGAAACCGCTCATAGACGTCGTGAGTCAGAGCTTCAAGTTCTGGGTGACCCGTGGGGTACACCAGGCCAAAGAGACGTCCACCGTGTTCGTCGGGATCCTGCGCCCGCCGTGCATCAAGTTCGGCCAGGACATCGGCAACCGGTCGTGACTCACTCTGCACGGCCTAACTCTAAGCCAGCCAAACTAAGAAGCCATGGTGAAGTCCGGCGTGAAACGTGCAAAGGAAAATCAAGCCGTGGGCTTGACGAGTCCTCGCGCAATCAGACTCTCGGCGGTCGCCAGCACCGCCTCTTCTTTCGTTGCGGGCTTCCAGCCAAGAACAGTGATGGCCTTCGCACTCGTGGCAATGCGTTGGTGACCGAGTTCCGGTGTGACTTGGCGAAGTGGCTTATCAAAGATTGACGCCAGTCGAACGACGTAGTTCGGGATATTGCGCTTAGGAATTCTCTTTCCTGCGGGCCCGAGTTTTTCTCTTAGTAGTGCGCCCATATCAGCCATCGAAAGTATTCCTTCACTCGTTGCAAGAAAACGCTGACCGTTTGCTTCCGGAGCGAGCATCGCGAGAATGTGCGCAGTTGCCACGTCGCGAACGTCAACTGCCTGCATCGAGAATTTCGGATAACCCGGAATGGCTCCATCGACAATTCGGCGCACAATTTCCACGGACGAAGCAAAATCGTCGCCGAGCACGGGACCAAAGATGCCCACAGGGTTGATCACCACCAGCTGCAGTGCGCCGCCCTCTCGGGCAATGAAATCCCATGCGGCACGTTCGGCAACTGTCTTTGACTTGACATACGGCTCAATGCCGGGTCCATCGACGTTGGTCCAGTCCTCTTCCGTGAAGACGCGATTCTTGTCGTCTTGGCCGTAGCCAACAGCCGCGAATGACGACGTCATCACCACTCGAGCAACACCAGCGTCACGCGATGCGCGAAGGACCCGCAAGGTGCCATCGCGGGCCGGAATAATGAGGTCGTCTTCGTGCTTGGGAACATCAAGAGGAAACGGCGAGGCGACGTGCAAGACGTAGGTGCAGCCCTCGACGGCGGCATTCCAGCCGTCGTCGGAAGTGAGATCCGCCGTAACAAAACTCAGTGGCGCGTCCGAAGCAATGCCCGCGGTGGCGAGCACTTCACGCACGCCGGCCTCTTTGGCGAGCGAGCGCACGGTGGTGCGCACCTCGTAGCCCTTCTCCAGCAACTGCACAATGCAGTGGCCCGCGACGAAACCCGAGCCACCAGTAACGAGAACACGATTTTCTGACATTGACTCGCATCATAGGAAGCGAGGCGTCACTGCGCTACATGACTCAAACTTTCGTGGGCCCCGCATGGAGAGACGAAGCGGCGGATCCCTTGGGACCCACCGCCGTCAAAGCCAAGAAGCTTTCTTGGAAAACCTAACTAGGCCATCGGCGGATACACGCTGCTGACGTAGTTATCTACTTCGGGCTCGGTGAGTCGACTGGCAATAGCGAAGTAGTAGATCGCCAGACTGAAGACCGCAATCACGCCGAGGTCCCACCAAAGATGAAGATCACCGTTGCCGCCGACCCAGACGTTGGAGAGCTTTCCGATGCCGCCAATCATTCCGCTTTTCCCGAATCCGCCAAAGTACGAGATGATGCCCATCCCCATGAAATACGGCGCCAGCCACTTCGCTGCGCCCCAATCGATCTTCGGCTGATTGGCATTAAGGGTCAGAGCACGCGAAACGCCCATGAGCAAGAAACCGAGCACCAAGGTGACCATCAAGGTTGTGTACGCACCCCAGCCAGCCCAGTAGACAATGAAATTGGCCAGCACGAACGACAACGGCGCAATCACCGTCGCGCCCGGCAAACGATACGAACGGATCAGATTGGGCTTGGACTTTCGAAGAGCCCCAAGAGCCAAGGGCGCACTCGCGTACATAAGGACGGACGCGTCGGTCACGATGCCGACCAATTTGGCCCAACTGGGGAACGGCAGCAGGAACAACAGTCCAACAATGCTCGTAATGATCACGCTCAGCACCGGAATCTTGGTGCGGGGCGACGTCTTTTCAAAGGCGTCGGGAATGTAGCCGTTCTTTGAAAGCCCGTAACTAATGCGAGACGCCGACGTCAGATAAATAAGTCCCGTACCCGCGGGTGAAATCACTGCGTCCACGCGAAGTATCCACGCCATCCAGGCAATGCCCGCCACTTTTGCAATGGTGTAGAACGGCGCGCTCGAAAGTCCCGCGTCGTTCGCCAAATTGGCCCACGAGTGGTAATGGGCAATCGTCGCGGGGTTGAGTGCTCCAATGAAAGCGAACTGCGCGAGGATGTAAATTAAGGCGCCGATAACAATGGAACCAATGACCGCCCGCGGAAGGTCGCGCTGCGGATGCGCGGCTTCGCCACCAAGTTGCACGGCCTGTTCAAATCCTAAGAGGGCAAAGACAATGCCTCCCGATGCGATGGCTTCCAAAATTCCGTGGGCCCCGCCATCGACACCGTGAACGAAGAAACCGCCTCCCGCCGAGAAGTTGCCGCCGTGGAAGTTCGCGAGACACAGAACAATGACGGCCAAGATCGGCACCAACACTTTCCACGTCGTAATGCCACTATTCGAGTCGGACAGCAGTCGCACCCCAATGAGGTTGATAACCACAAAGAACACCATCAAAAGGACGGCAACCAAAATGCCAACGCCTGAGAGTGTGCCCTTGGAACTGTTGTACCAAGAAGAAGCCCATGACGCACTCGACATGTACTGAATGGCCGCCAACACTTCAATGGGGGCGACGGACGCAGCTTGCAGATAAGCGAACCAACCAAACGACGCGCCCGCCAAACTTCCGAAGGCGTAATGAGGAAACCGACTGGTTCCACCCGACACCGGAAACAAGCCGCCGAGTTCGGCGTGCACGAGCGCGAGCAGAATTACGATGACCGTGGCAATGCCCCACGAAATGAGCGCCGACGGTCCCGCAATTGTTACCGCGACAAAACCCGCGAACAACCAACCGGATCCAATGATGGACCCCTCGGATGCCCACAACAAACCCCAAAAACCAACTTCACGATTGAGACCCTCGGAATTGAGCCCTGCCTCGCTCAGACCCTGAGCGCCATCCAATGTGCTCGTCATTTCGAAACTCCCCTTTTCTTTTGACTTCACGAATTAATTGTTTGCTTCGTAACTCCCACTGCAACCGGTGTTAACCGTCGGGTCGCGCAGAGCGGCCGTTCGTGCAAGGAATTTAACCCCACGCCGGTAACCCCGCGTGTTTCAAGAGTGTTTATTTTCAATCTCTAGGTCAACTGGATACACGAACGCGAACCGCCGCCCATTCATCGACCCACGTCGTATGGGGTCCAAGGACTCGCCGTACTACTAGTGCAGCAGCTTTATCGGAAAGTCTGACCGCGAGAGGGGATCAAGGAGAAACCGAGGATGAAATTCAGTCGCTTTGCAAAATTCTTGTCGTCGACGTTGAACCCGCCCTCTTCTTCTCATTCGCCGTAAGGCTCAAAGAGGTTGGCCCCCGAGCAAAAGCTCGACGTCAACGTTTCCTCGAACGGCATTGGAATAAGGGCACACTTCGTGGGCGTCCTTAATGATTTGGGCCGCAACGTCGCGATCAGTGACACTAGCGATACTGACATCGAGCACGACGCCCAAAACAAAACCACCGCTGCCATTAGGAGAGAGCGTCACCTTCGAGTCAATGGCCACGTCGGTTACCTCGAGGTGCTTACGTCGCGCCACGTTCATGAGAGCGCTTTCGAAACAAGCGGCATAACCAACGGCGAATAATTCTTCGGGATTCGTTCCGCCGCCCGCACCGCCCATTTCGGTAGGTAGCCGCAGATCGACGTCAAGTTGATTGTCTTTCGTGTGACCATGACCGTCGCGACCGCCGGTGACGTGTGCCTCGGCCGTATAGAGAACTTTTGCCATGTGTTGTCCTTCGTACGTTGTGGTGCTGATTTGGCACTCTTTGGCACGTTAGTGACGAACGAGAAAGTTATGCCCGCCTCGAGAATGGCCCTCGTTCTTCTAGTCCTGTGCGAACTGACGGCGAAGAACGGCCGGTGCTTGCAGTAAATAACTCTCGAGCAACAGTGACGAGAGCAGGTCTTTATCGACGTCGTCAAGTCGAATAAGCACGGATCCATGACCGTCGTAGTGCGGCGCGCTAAACACGGAGCCGTCGGATTCGGCCAGGAGAAATTCCTTTTCATCAATCTCGCAGTAAACGACCAGGACTTGCTTTGCCTTGACGTCACTTTTTTTCCAGTCCCGCTCACCCCAGAGTCGACAAAACATCTTTCCGCGCACCTTGAGAGCGGGCGTTGCGTACGAGGTTGACTCGGTCACTTCGGGCCACTTGGCGCAAATTTTTTTCACCGTGTTGAAAGTAGCCACGTCGTTCCTTTTTATACCGAATTCCGTCGAACTACTTCGTTGGCTTTTCAGTGACCACAAAAGGATCGCCGAAAATGTACTCATTGAGCAAATAGTTGATTTCCTTGATTGACAGAGCTTCGGTGTAGGCGGTGTGGAGAAAGAAACGTGAGAAGTCCACGCTCTGCAACGCCTCGAGAGCCCGCGGATCTTTCAGTTTCAAAAACATCTGCGTCGTGTTCGGCAGTCGGAGAAACTCCGTCTTCAACGTGCCACAGCCAAAGCCAAAGATCGTCAACGAAACATCCGCGTCAACAACGCTGCAACGTTCAATCAGGCCACAATCTTGCACGAACGTCAAATCACGGAGACTGCTTCGTCGCTGCCAGTACTGCACGCACGTGCGCAGATTATTCTTGTCGGTGACCAGTTCGCCGTTGGCGTCCACGTAATCAATGCTGAGGTCATCGTCGCGAACCAAGTGAAACCGACGATCAAGCTTGTTCTGCACCGACCATTTTCGCCACGACCTCGGCACAATGAAGACCACAAACTCCGACGCCGTCGCCGCGTGATTGAAGAACGGAATCGACAGCGCATTGTTTCGTCCAAAAGGGGGATTGGAGACCGTTACCGCGTCGCGAAACGACAGCGTTTGGCTAAGAAAGTCACCGCGTTGCACCAGGGGGTGAAGAGGTTCAATGTCATAACTGACAAAACTTGTTACACCAAATTTCTTCGCTGCCTCCAAGAATGAGCCCGATCCGCCCGCGGGCTCGAGCACAGTTCGCTTTTCCAGGTCGGGCACCATTGCCAACACGTTGGCCATGACCTCGAGTGCCGTAGCCGCAGGCGTATAGAACTGCTCTTTGCCGGTGACGCGAGTATTGCCCTTCTTCGTTCTCGCGGAGTGCTCGACGCTCATTGCTCCAGTCTGTCTGAGAACGTTGGCGTCAGAGTTGTTCGTACGTGCCAACAATGACCGCGCGGGCAATGGCTTGGCTAAAAAGATTGAATCCCAAGTACGCCGGTGAAGCACTTTCGCCAAGTCCCAAGGTCGCAACGGGCAGGGCATGAACGGCAACAAAGTAGTGATGAGGACCGTGACCCGCTGGCGGCGCGGCCCCAACGAATCCTCGAAGGCCAGCGTCGTTCAGTAATGTCAGCGCACCACTTGGAAGCTTTGGGGCCCCAATCTCACCCGCACCCGCGGCGAGCGAGGTCACCGACGAAGGAATGTCCGCCACCGCCCAGTGCCAAAACCCCGATGCCGTGGGGGCGTCAGGGTCGTAGATCGTCACGACAAAACTTTCTGTGTTCGTGGGAAAACCACTCCACGAAAGTTGTGGCGAGGAATCGCTGCCTCCCGCGCCCATCAGTCCACTGACTTGGGCTAGCGCCAAATCGCCACCGTCGCGGAAACTCTCCGACGACAACTGAAATGTTGGCAGCGCCGGTAGTTCGTCGTAAGGGTCTCTCATCATTACGCCACACCTTACATATGCAGTGTGCTTTGCGAAGCACACTTTCCAATGGTTACTTGTTCAGCACGACCTTGAGAGCGCCCGTTTCGCTGGCCCTCGAAAAGACGTCGTAGGCCTTCAGCATTTCGTCCAACTTGAACTGGTGACTCACGAATTCCTTGGCGGGAATCCGGTGATTCGCCACGAGACGAAGCAGCACGGGTGTCGAATAGGTGTCAACGAGACCCGTCGTGATGCGGACGTCGCGACTCCACAGAGACTCGAGGTGCAACGGCGCAGACTTTCCGTGCACACCAATGTTCGCCACGTGTCCTCCGGGGCGAACCAGTTGGGTACAAAGTTCAAATGTGTCGGGAACACCCACCGCTTCAATGGCAACGTCGGCACCCAGACCATTGGTCAGGTCCTGCACCATCTTGACGGCATCTTCACGACCGTTGTTGATCTGAATGTCCGCGCCAAATCGCTTGGCCGCTTCCAAACGAACATCGGCGAGGTCAATCGCGATGATGTGTTCGGGCGAGAAGAGCGACGCGCCGAGAATGGCCGAAAGGCCAATGGGGCCGGCTCCCACAATGGCAACCGTGTCACCCGGTTGGACGACACCATTTAAGACTCCCACTTCGTACGCCGTGGGAATGATGTCCGCGACCATAAGAACTTCGTCGTCGCTCACGCCCTTAGGAACGAGATACGTTGAGTTGTCAGCGAACGGCACTCGAACCATTTCGGCCTGCGTGCCGTCAATAAGGTGACCCAGAATCCAACCACCGCCACCGAGACACTGGCCAAATTTTCCCTCGCGACAGTAGCGACACTGTCCACACGACGTAATGCACGACACGAGCACGCGGTCACCGACTTTGCGCGTCTTTACATTCGCGCCAACTTCGGTCACGGTACCCACGGCCTCGTGGCCCAAGATGCGACCTTTGGTGACTTCTGGTACGTCACCTTTCAAAATATGCAGGTCTGATCCGCAAATGGTCGTCACGTCGACGCGAACAAGCGCGTCGGTGTCGTCAATGATTTTTGGGTCCGGTACGTCTTTCCAACTTTTTTCGCCGGGTCCTTCATAGACAAGTGCTTTCATGATTCCTCCAAAATGGTCCTCACTAATGAATGTAGGAATATCGACGTTTTGTTGATTGGGGGCCAACGTCACAAAATCAATTCACCTACGATGAAGAAGCTTCGGGGTCGTGGGGGAACCCGAAAAGAGAGGGGCCAAAGTGTCTGCATTGAATGTTCAACACCAGCCGCAATTAAACGATCCTGGCGTTTCCTTAGCAATCAGTTTGACGCCGCCGCAGCAAGGGCGCCTAGGCGTATTCTTTCGAATTTTTCTCCTGATACCCCATTACGTGGCGCTCTATCTACTCTTCTTCGTCGCCGAAGTGGTCGTGGTCGTGGGGTGGTTCGTCGCCTTAATTCTCGGACGCGTTCCCACGAGCTTTCAGGTTCTGCTCACGGGCATCCTTCGTTATTTCGCCAACGTAGGCGCTTATGGCTCACTCCTCACCGGTACCTTTCCGAAGTTTCGCGTTTCGCCAAGTAGCGACAGCGCGGTTGATTTGAACATTCGCCACGATCCTCTCAACCGATTCGCCGTATTTTTTCGGATCATCCTGAGCGTCCCCAGCTATCTCCTCTCAGTACTTTTCAGCGTGGGCATCGTTATCTTCATCGTCATTATGTGGTTTTGTACGCTCTTCACGGGTCGAGCACCACGTGCGCTGCACCAGTGCGTGGCCACAATTCTTCGTTATTCCATACGTTCCCTTGCCTACGTCTGGCTACTCACTCCTAACCAGCCCTGGCACGGATGGCGCGGTGATGCGCAGAGCAATGATGAACCCCGCACCGAAAAGACGTCGTACTTTGCAATATCTTCGAGCGCGCAAAACCTCGTCGTGGTCGCCATTGTGTTGTCGGTGCTCTATTACGTCCTCACCCGAGCGGGAAGGCTGTAACCGGCAACAAGACAATCGTTGCGCCTGGCCTGTCGTGACAAGCGAGGCCAGCAACTCTCCATTCGGTCCCCAAAGATTCACTCAGGGACTACCTGCGTGTAGCCACACTTTCACGTGGGGATTACTCGACGGGCGTACGTTGCAAACGTGGCGCGTTTACCTTTTCTCCTCTCCCTGTTGAAAATCCCGCGCGCCACTCTTCGAGATGGGCGTGAATGATGTGTCCGCTCCTGGCCCCCGAGCGGTCAATGGTTGATCCCGAGGGACGCGTGGTCGTCATGGTGGTTGAGGACGAACCGAGTTACCTTGAGGCTTTGAACATTGGACTCACCGTCGAAGGCTTTATCGTCGTGCCGGCTTCGAACCTGCACGACGCCCGCGAACTGTTTTCATCCATGAAGCCCGATCTTCTCTTGCTGGACGTGATGTTGCCCGACGGCTCGGGCATCGATTACTGCCGCGAAGTGCGCAGTGCATCGAACACGCCGGTGATCATGGTGTCGGCTCGACACGAAGAAGTGGACATTGTCCTCGGCCTCGAATTTGGAGCGGCCGACTATGTCACAAAACCCTTTCGCATGCGCGAGCTCGTTGCTCGCATGCGCGCAGTTCTTCGTCGCTTCGAACCCGACGCCCAAAGTGAGACGCTCTCCTTTGGCGACGTTCGTATTGACGTTGGTCGACGAGTGGTTTCTCGAGGCGGCGACGTCATAGACATGAGCCGCAAGGAATTTGACCTCCTCAATTTGCTCGCGAACCGACTCGGTCAAGTCGTCACGCGCGAACAGTGTCTCGACGCCCTCTGGTGGGGTCAAGAACTCACCGACACCCGAACACTCGACACGCACATCAAGCGCGTTCGACAAAAAATCGAAGTTGACCCGGCGACACCTCGTCATTTGCTCACGATTCGTGGGGTCGGGTTTCGCCTCGATCCCTAGAAGCAGGCCTAGTCTTAGACCATGCAGATAGGCGACGTAGCACCAGACTTCACGCTTCTTGATCAACACGGGGCTTCTAGAACACTCAGTTCGTTGTTATCGAGTGGTCCGGTGGTGCTGTTCTTTTACCCGGCCGCTATGACCAAGGGTTGCACGAAGGAGTCGTGTTACTTTCGCGACCTCGCCGCTGAATTCTCCGCCGCCGGCGCCCAGCGAATTGGGATCTCCATGGACAACGTGGAAAAGCAACTCAAGTTCACCGATGAAAACGGTCTCGATTATCCGTTACTCGCCGACGTCGGTGGCCACGTGGCGAAGCTCTACGGCGTCAAGCGAGCCCTCGACTTTTTAAAGGTGAAGCGCACGACGTTCGTCATCAATACCGACCGCGTCATTGTGGACGTGATTACGAACGAAATGAATATGAACGTGCACGCTGACCGGGCTTTGGCAGCCCTTAAAGCCTGAGTGTTACCTCGCAAGTAACGCCGGAGCGGGGTCACTCAAAAAGCGACCTACGTGCGAAAGCACGCCGGACGCCAATGCACCATCAATGTGACGATGGTCAAACGAAAGTCCAATCTCGACCACGTCGCGCACAACCACTTCGTTGTCGCGAACCCACGGCGCCTTGGCAATTTGACCGACGACCAAAATCGCCGACGTGCCGGGCGGCAAGATCGGCACGGCTCCATCAACGCCCATGGGTCCTACGTTGGTGATCGACAGAGTGGTGCCCAGCATCTCGGCGGGGGTTGTTGTGCCGGCCCGGGCTTTTGTCACCAATTGATCAAGTGCCAACGCCATGTCGACGAGGTCCAACTGATCGGCGTTCTTGATGTTTGGGGCAAGAAGACCTCGCGGCGTGTCAGCCGCAATACCGAGGGCCACGCTTCGTCGAATAATGACGTCGTTGTTCGCGGCGTCAAAGCTTGAATTGATCCCGGGGTACGTGCGAGCGGCGTCACACAACGCCAAAGCAACGATCACAAGCGGTGAAAGTCGAATGTTGGCGAGTGAAGGTCGAGCTTTTAATGACTTCACCAAGTCCATTGTTGGTGTGGCGTCGACACGAACCCACACGGCGGCGTGTGGTGCGCTGAACGCACTTTGCACCATGGCCTCGGCCATGGAACGAAGCACACCTCGCACTGGAATTCGTTCTTCTTTAGGGCCCGAGTCCCAAGGTTCGAGGTCGTGGCCGACAAAGCGAGTTGGGGCATTGGACGGCGCGGACGGTGTTCTTCGTTGCGTACCTGACAACGCTCGATCCACGTCGTCTCTCGTGACGAGTCCATCGCGACCGGTGCCCGGCACCAACGAAATGTCCAAACCGTGTTGCTTGGCGTAGAGGCGAACGGGTGGCGTCGAGCGCACGTGCGCCGCGGTGACAACACTCGCCACCGACGGGGTTGGAACAACTGGTCCGAAAGCTGTGCTGGTGGATGGGGCCCGGCGATGTCGTCGCGTGGCCACCTCGTTTTCTTCGGAAGTCCCATAGCCCACGAACACGGCGGTGCGAGCAGTGGGCTTAACAGGCGCCGGCGTGGCACCACTCGAGGAGTCGTCACGTACTTCAATTTCAATAAGGGGCTTTCCCACTTCAATAACGTCGCCCACTTGTCCGTGCAGTTCAGAAACGACGCCCACGAACGGGCTCGGCAGTTCCACCGTGGCCTTGGCGGTTTCAATATCAACGAGTGGTTGATTGAGCGTCACGGTGTCGCCGACGCTCACTTTCCACGTCACAATCTCTGCTTCGGTGAGCCCCTCGCCCACGTCGGGCATGAGAAACGTGCGGTGACTCATAATCCGTAGTCCATCGAGCGATCGATAGCGTCGAGAATCCGGTCGACACTCGGACGAAAAGCGTCTTCAATACGAGCGGGTGGATACGGGGTGTGATATCCCGACACTTGCAAACCCGGCGCGCGAAGCGAATAAAAGCATTCCTCGCTCAGACGGCGAATGATGTCCGCACCCATTGATGCGGTGGGCGGTGCTTCGTGCACGACGATAAGCCTTCCGGTCTTTTTGACCGAGGCAACCAGTGGCGCAAGATCAAGGGGCGCCACGCTTCGAGCGTCAATCACTTCAACGGAGCGTCCTTCCGTGGCGGCAACCTCGGCGGCTCGAAGAGTCGTCTTCACACTCGGGCCCCAGGCGACAACCGTGACGTCAGAACCTTCTCGTACGCGGTTCGCTTCAAAGAGACCTCGACCGGGGTTATCGAGATCAACGTCGCCTTTTTCCCAGTAGCGACACTTTGGCTCACAAAAAATAATCGGGTCGTCGTGGGCAATCGCTTCTTGAATCATCCAGTAGGCATCGTGCGGCGTCGAACACGACACCACGCGAAGTCCCGCCGTGTGAGCAAAATACGCCTCGGGACTTTCCGAATGGTGTTCCACCGCGCCAATACCGCCCGCAAAGGGCAAGCGAATCACGATACCCATGCGGTAGACACCCTCGGTTCTCGAGCGAAGCTTCGCCACCTGGGAAACAATTTGATCAAAGGCCGGATAGACAAACCCGTCAAATTGGATTTCACAGACCGGTCGGTAGCCACGAATTGCGAGACCAACGGCGGTGCCAACAATGGCCGATTCAGCGAGGGGCGAATCAATCACGCGGTCCGCCCCAAAGTCTTTTTGCAGGCCATCGGTAATGCGAAAGACGCCGCCTAACTTGCCAATGTCCTCGCCCATCAAGAGGACCTTGGGGTCATTTTCTAGGGCCTTTCGAAGCCCGGCGTTGAGGGCCTTTGCCATCGTGAGCGACGTCGTCGTCATGACGTCACCGAACTCACGCCGAGTTCAATCATGTCGCGACGACCATCGTCGATCAACGGATGGGGGGCGGCGTAGGCATTGTCGAAGATAAACGTCGGGTCGGGATCAGGCAGGCTCAACAGATCGTCACGTAGTTTGAGCGCGATTGCTTCTGCTTCTTCTCGCACTTCTTCGAAGTGGGAGTTCTTGTATTTGTATTCACGAACCAGCAGCGCCTTCGTGCGCTCGATCGGGTCGCGGTGCTTCCACACCTCGACTTCGGCGTCAGTGCGGTAGCGCGTGGGGTCATCTGACGTCGTGTGCGGACTCATGCGGTACGTGAACGCTTCGACGAGCGTCGGTCCACCACCTTCGTGAGCGTTCTCGAGTGCGCGTTTCGTTACCTCGTAGACCGCGAGGACGTCGTTGCCGTCGACGCGAATCCCGGGGAAACCAAAACCCTCGGCGCGTCGGTAGAGCGGAATCTTCGTTTGCAGTGTCGAAGGTTCTGAAATAGCCCACTGATTGTTCTGCAAGAAGAACACCACCGGAGCGTCAAAGGACGCTGCCCACACAAAGGCTTCGCTGACGTCACCCTGGCTGGAAGCGCCGTCACCAAAGAACGCGACACTCGCTTCGTCGGTACCGTCTTTTTGGATGCCCATGGCGTAGCCCACGGCCGTCAGCGTCTGATCGCCGAGCACAATCGTCGGCGTTGAAAACCGGTAGTGCTGGGGATCCCATCCACCTTGGCTGACGCCACGAAAGAGACGCAACATGTTGAGTGGCGGCACACCGCGACACCACGCAATTCCGTGCTCACGGTAGGTAGGAAAGCCAAAATCCTTTTCGGTCATGGCCCGTCCACAGCCAATTTGGGCCGCTTCTTGTCCCTGCACCGGTGCCCACAGCGCGAGTTCTCCTTGTCGCTGCAGTGACGTGGCTTCATTGCAAATACGTCGAATAATCGTCATATCGCGATAGAAACCGAAGATCTCGTCGACGCCGAGAGAACTCTCGTAGTCGGGGTGGCGAACGCGCTCCCCTTCGGGAGACACCAACTGCACGAGTTCAGACTCGTTCATCGATACTCCTTTGCACCGCTTTCTAGGCCAACCATAACGCACCCCCTAAAGTCTCTTCGTGGCTCGCCTGTTCGTCGACATAAGTCCGCTGCGCGATAGCCGAGATTTTCGGCTTCTCTTTGGTGGACAACTTGCCTCGATGTTCGGCAATCAAGTCACGCTCGTTGCCATTCCCTACCAGGTGTATTTGCAGACGCACCAGAGCCTCTGGGTCGGACTGACTGCGCTTATTCAGTTGCCCTTTCTCGTTATTGGTTCTCTGTGGGGCGGCGCCGTGGGTGACCGAATAGATCGACGTCGAGTACTGATGTTCGGGTCGGCGGTGCTGATGTTCGTCAGCATCGGACTGGCCCTTAACGCGCAATTCCACGACCACGACTTGGTGTTGTTGTTGGCGCTCGCGGCGCTGAGTTCAGGATTTGGAGGTTTTTCCAGTCCGGCGAGAAGTGCGGCGATTCCTCAGTTGGTTCGACAAGACCAGCTCGTCGCGGCATATTCCATCAACCAGATCGTCATTCAACTCTCGAGCATCGTGGGTCCGACGCTTGCCGGACCCTTGCTCGCCGTCAACGTCGCATTTTGTTATTGGTTCGACGCGGCAACCTTCGTCGTGTTGTTGCTCGCCACCTCCGCGCTTCGACCACTACAACCGCTCGGCAATGCCGCCGCCGTTTCTATCTGGAAGTCCGTCAAACAGGGTGCGACGTACGTTCGCGGACACGTCATGGCGCAGTGTGTCTATCTCGTTGATCTGAACGCCATGATTTTCGGCATGCCGACGGCGCTCTTTCCGGCGCTGGCGCTTGTTTCATTCCATGGCGGCACCATCACGCTTGGCTTTCTCTACGCTGCTCCCGGCGTCGGTGCCTTCATTGGTGCTTCCACCACGGGATGGGTGGAACGCATCAAGAAGCGAGGTCGGGCCGTTGTGTTAGCCGTCGTGATTTGGGGAATCTCGATTGCGATCTTCGGGTTCTCACATTATTTGTGGTTAGCGCTGATCTTCTTAGGTATCGCCGGCTGGGCCGACGTCATTTCAGCGGTACTTCGAAACACCATCTTGCAAACGTCCATCACCGACGAATTCCGCAGTCGTCTCTCGTCCATTCAAATGGCGGTGGTGGCGGGCGGGCCGCGTCTTGGCGCCTTTGAGTCAGGTGTCGTCGCGAGTTTCTCCTCGACGGAGATTTCCATTGTCTCGGGCGGTATTGCTTGTGTCGTGGGAGCGTTCGCTCTCGCGAAGTGGCGTCCTAGTTTTTGGACGACATCAACCGCTGACTAACGCGCGCGGAGTTGCACGGCACGCCGCTTGGCGTTCGTCACGTTCGCTAACTGACCACACGCCGCGTCAATGGAGCGTCCCCGCGTGTTGCGCACCGTCGTGTTGATCCCTCGCTCAATCAATCCGTCGCGAAAATCCTTGACGGTCTGTGTGGAAGATCCCATCACCAAGTAACCCGGCGTGGGATTAAGAGGTATGAGATTCACATGCGCGTGAAGTGGGCGCGCGTAGTCAGACAGTTCGTCCATTGCTTGTTCGGTGTCGTTTACTCCGTCAATAAGCGCCCACTCAAAACTGAGTCGTCGCTTGGTCGTGTCATTCCATTTCTCGCAGGCTTGTCGAAGTCGCTCCAAGGGGTAGCGACGATTAAGGGGCACGAGTTCGTTTCGCGTCTCGTCGTTCGCGGCGTGCAAGGAAACAGCAAGCGTGAGCGGGAGTCCCAAAAGTGCCAGACGTTCAATGGCCGGCGCCACACCAACCGTGGAAACCGTCAAGTGTCGAGCGGAGAGTCCGCGGTACTCGTGCAAGCGTCGAACGACTTCAACCGTCACGGGAAAATTCGCCAGCGGTTCGCCCATGCCCATGAACACAACGTTTGACAGTCTCCTCGGCGCGGCGGCGCGGGCGGCGAAGAACACCTGCTCCAACACTTCGCCAACGTTGAGTTGTCGAGTAAAGCCCGCTTGCCCCGTGGCACAGAACGTGCAGCCCATGGCACAGCCCGCCTGCGTGGAAATGCACACGGTGACTCGGTCGTCATAGGTCATGAGCACGGTTTCGACAGTGGCCCCGTCGGCCATCTGAAAGACCCACTTTCTCGTGGCTCCAAGGTCGCTTTGAACGTCCTCGAGGGCGACGACGCTGGGCGCCAGTTCAGTGCTGAGTTTTTCTCGAAGGGCCTTGGGAATCGTGGTGATGGCCCTTAGATCAAGGTCCTGTTCCCACAGGCCTCGCCAGACTTGATTAACGCGGTAGCGAGGTTCGTCGCTCATCAAAGAAGCCAGCTCGTCGGGGGTTATTTCATAAGGCGAGCGCACGCTTCGAGGCTAGAGGACGAGGTGGGTCACAATTTCCTCTAGGTTCTCAGGGTGACTCTGCGCTAGGACACTGTTGCGCGCAGAACAAATAAGGGGAGAACCATCGTGGAATTAAAGAACACTTCATCAGTCGTTACGGGCGGCGCGTCGGGTCTTGGTGAAGCCACCGCCAAGTTGCTCGCGAGTCGCGGCGTCAAGGTCGTTATTGCGGATCTCAACGACGAGCGCGGCGCGGCCATCGCCAAGGAAATTGGCGGCACCTACGTGCACTGTGACGTGACAAACACCGACCAGATCATTGAATCCGTGGAGGCCGCAAAGAAGCTTGCTCCCCTGTGGACCGCCGTGAACTGCGCCGGCATTGGTTGGGCCACGCGCACCATTGGAAAAGACGGCGAGTACGCCTCCGCTCACGACCTCGATCTCTACAAGAAGGTCATCATGATCAATTTGGTGGGCACCTTTGACGTCTGTCGCATCGCCGCCACCGCCATGAGCCACAACACGCCGGACGTCGACGGACTTCGTGGCGCAATTGTCAACACTGCCTCGGTCGCTGCCGAAGACGGTCAGATTGGTCAAGTTGCTTATTCGAGCTCAAAGGGTGGCGTTGTGGGACTCACGCTTCCTCTCGCCCGTGACCTCGCGGCCATTGGTGTTCGCGCGAATTGCATCTTGCCAGGTCTCATCGACACGCCGATTTATGGCACCGGTGCAGCGTCCGACGAATTTAAGGCGCGACTGGGTGCCGGTGTTCTGTTCCCGAAGCGACTTGGATACTCCGAAGAGTTCGCTTCGCTGGCGGTGGAGTTGTTGTCGAATAGCTACATGAACGCCGAGTCAATCCGCATTGACGCCGGTATTCGCATGCAGCCGAAGTGATTCTGAGCAAACTGCGTTACATTCACTAAATGCCCGTTACCGGAGAATACGAACCAAGTCCCGCCCAATGGGTACGCGACCAAGTCGAAGAATACGAAGCTTCCGGAGGGACCAAAGCCAACACGCTGCGTGACAGCGGCATACCCATCATCATCTTTACGACGCTTGGTAATAAGAGCGGCAAGGTACGAAAGGTTGCCGTGATGCGCGTGGAGCACGACGGCGAATACGCACTCGTTGCCTCCAAAGGTGGTGCACCCACGCATCCGGTTTGGTACTACAACCTGGTAGCGAACCCCGACCACGTCGCCATCCAAGACGGTCCCGCACCATTTGACGTCGTCGTGCGAGAAGTGAGTGGTGACGAGAAAGCGGCATGGTGGGAACGAGCCGTTGCCGTCTATCCGCCGTACGCTGAATATCAAACCAAGACGGATCGCGAGATTCCTGTATTAATCGCGAAGCGTAAATAGTCACGACATTCGACTACGACAACGTCGTCTTAAGTAGCGATTAATTTCAACCGTTCAGCAATTGCGGTGAGTTCCAAGTCGGAGCTGGCTATATCCCACACCAATTGAAAAGCTTCATCATCGCTCAACTGTGGAGCCCGTGAATTTAGATCACAAAACACCACTGTGCTTAACCACGCCAGCCGTTTATTGCCATCCACGAGTGGGTGATTATTTGTCATCGAGTGGAGCAACGCAGCCGCCTTCTTGTCGAACGTGGAATAGGCGTCCTCACCAAAAGCGCTGGACCGTGGTCGATTAACGGCTGAATCCAAAAGTCCAAGATCCCGAATTGGACCAATTTGCAGCGCCCTGATCATTTCCACAACGTCCTCGATGTCGAGGTACTCAACTTCGCTCACGCCGAGCCGAGTCGCTCCAAGACATCGCCCCAACGCGCAATCATTCGTTGCGTTGAATCGCTGACGCGAGTCACATGCATTGAGCGTTCATGTCGATCAAGCACTGCCCGTCTGATGACTTCTTGTTTAGATATGCCTTCAGAGTGGGCAAGCGATACCAATGCATCTTCGAGTTCCTCGTCAGTTCGTACGGTAAGGGCCATAGGGAAATGATACCACTTTGGTATCATTTAGTATGCAGTGTTCGGAAATCCTCGAAGTCGGTGAACCTGACTAGATACTGTCGGGCATGTCCTCGAATCGCGCGTATTGATTGAGGAACGCCAACTGCGCGGAACCCGTTGGACCGTTTCGGTGCTTGGAGACAATGACCTCGAGCAGCCCTCGGTTTTCCGGCGACACCTCGGTCATCTCCGGGCGGTAAAGGAAAATAACAACGTCAGCGTCTTGTTCCAATGATCCCGATTCACGAAGGTCCGACATCATTGGACGCTTGTCGGTTCGAGTTTCCAAGCCTCGCGATAACTGCGAAAGCGCAATTACCGGACACTCGAGTTCACGGGCCAGGATCTTCAAACCACGACTCATCTCCGCTACTTCGACTTGGCGATTCTCCGTACGCGAACGCGAACTCATGAGCTGCAAGTAGTCGACAATTACAACGCCCAGCCCACCGTTTTGCTGCTTGATACGTCGAGCTCGAGCTCGAACGTCCATGACCGTAAGGTGCGGGTTGTCGTCGATGAATATCGGAGCATCGTGGAGAGTTCCCACGGCGTCCGTGGCCCGGGTCCACTCCGCGTCGTTCAAATTGCCGATCTTCATATTTGAGGAGTCCACCCGAGCAGTGGACGCCAGGATGCGCTCGGCCAGTTCGTTCTTGCTCATTTCTAGGGAGAAAAACAGCGCCGGACGACGAAGTTTCACGCCGACGTGGGTCAATATCCCAAGCGCAAATGCCGTCTTACCTACCGAGGGACGAGCACCAACAATCGTCAGACTCGTGGACTGCAGTCCGTGCAAGATCTTGTCGAGCGAGCTATAACCAGTTTCGAGTCCAGTCACCACCCCGCGGTTTTCACCTCGTGTTTCGAGCGTGTTCATCTCGTCAATGAGTAGCGGCAGCAGACGCGAGACCGTGTCGTAAGCACGGTTGTCTTTAATTTCGTTAATGCGTCGCTCGGCGTCATCAATCAACGCGTCGACGTCGTCGATAGCAGTGTAGGCATCGTCAGAAATTTGCCCGGCGGCGCCAATAAGTCGACGTTGTTGCGCCTTCTCTCGAACAATCGTGGCGTAGCGCTCGGCACTCGACGCCGATGGCGTGTTCATCTGCAGTGACGTCAGCAAACTCGGCTCAATGGACGGAGCACCGCGCTGTTCGAGACGCGTTGACACCGTGACAAAGTCCACGGCTTCGCCACTATTGACGAGGTCAATGATCGAAGAAAATATCTGCGCGTGCAATGGACGATAAAAATCCTCGGCCTTGCACATTTCGGCGGCGACTGACACCGCGTCGGGCGACAACAACATGGCGCCGAGAAGCGATTCTTCCGCCACAATGGAATGCGGCGGTACGCGACCCCCCGACGAGTTCTGATTCGTCGGAAAAGTAAGCGTGTCGATCTGAGCCATAAGTCCTCAACTGTCGCAGGATGAAGCTGTGTGTCGCTAGAACAACAACGTGGGTAAAAACCTGTTGATATCCACGCGTCGCAATTTTGTCACCAGGGTGTAACAACGACGATAAAACAGCACAATGCCGGGGTCAGGGACCCCGGCATTGAAAAGCAACGAGGCAAATTACTTCGTGACAACCTCGAGTTGCACGGTGGCGACTACACCATCAAACAGTTCTGCTTCTACTGTGGCGGGCCCCACTTCTTTCAAGTGTTCCGTCATCTTGATTTGGTGGCGATTCAGCGAAATGTTGGCGGCCGTGCGAATGGCGTTCACGATGTCGGCTTCGGTGACTGAACCAAAGAGGCGACCGTTGGACGACGCACGTTGTTCAATGGTAAGACGAAGTCCCTCAATGACAGATCGCTGCGCTTCGGCGGATTCGCGGTCCTTTTGGTCACGCAGGTCACGCGACTTTCGCATCATGGACGCCTGGTCCTTCATGGCGTCATTGGCAAGGAGGGCGGCTCCCGTGGGCAACAAGTAGTTGCGCGCGTAGCCGGACTTCACCTCCACAATGTCACCGCGGCGTCCCACGCCCTTTACGTCACTGCGGAGAAGAACCTTCATTCGCCGGCCTCCACTTCCACGAGTTCTACTTCTTCGACTTCAACAACCTCAGGATTGTCGTGAGGCTTCGCGTCGATGTCGTAACCCACGACGTCGGCCAAAGTCTTTTCTTCGACGTCACCGTCACGGTCGGGGCGAGGACCACGAGGCCCTCGGTCGTCACGACCACCACGACCACCACGACGCTCGGTCACGGTGCGCTGGGTGTAGGGAAGAAGCGCCAATTCGCGAGCCGTCTTAATAGCGTCGGCAATGTCGCGCTGGTGCTGTTGGCAGTTGCCCGATACGCGACGACCACGGATCTTGCCGCGGTCAGAGATGTACTTGCGAAGTTGCGCCAGGTCCTTGTAGTCAACCGTGCCAACACCGTGCGCACAGAACGCACAGGGCTTCTTCTTCAGTCGACGATTGTCAATCTTCGGCGCGCGCTTGGGCGGTTTGGGGTTATTAATACGGGGCATTAGAAGGGCTCCTCATCAAAGGCGTAGGTGGATGGTTCGTTGGTGCGAGGTTGGGGCGCGGGACGATCGTCGGAACGAAAGTTGCCGCCCTCGGGTCGAGGCGTCTTATTGACGACGGCCGTGGCAAAACGAAGCGACGGCGCAATTTCGTCGGCGTTGATTTCAATGATTGAACGCTTGTCGCCTTCGGGGGTTTCCCAACTGCGCTGCTCGAGTCGTCCATTCACAATGACGCGTGTTCCCTTCGTGAGTGAATTCGCCGCGTTCTCCGCCATAGGCCCGTAGGCCGTAACTTCGAAGTACGAGACGCGCTCTTCCCACTCTTGGGTTTGACGGTTCTGCCAACGACGGTTCACGGCGATGGAAAGTCGCACCGTGGCTTGTCCGGAGTTCAGAAACTTCAGTTCGGGGTCGCGGGTGATGTTCCCTACGACGGTGATGGTGTTATCGGCCATGTCAGCTCCTTATCAGTGCGACGTGAACCTACGCCTTCGCCGTAACACGAGTTGCGGCGCGGGTGTCGGGTTGACGAAGAATCTTGAAGCGAAGGACTTCGTCCGAGAGGGTCAGCACACGGTCGAGCGCAGTAACCGTTGCCGGCTCACCGCTGAACTCCACCAAGACGTAATAACCTTCTTTTCGCTTCTTGATCTCGTAGGCCAAGGGACGCTTGCCCCAACGGTCGATGGCGCCAGGATTTCCCTCATTCGAGCGAATGGTATCCAGCGACTTATCAAGAGCTATTTGAATAGCCTGCGCGTCGACGGCGACGTCGAACACGATCATGGTTTCATAAGGCCTCATGGCCATATTCCTTTCCCTCTGGTCCGAATTACTTCGGGCTCCGCGGAAACGGAGCAGGGTTCATACTGCGTAATCCCACGTTTGTGGGGTTCTTCAGTGTAATCCAGAGCCGGGAATTTGGCTAATCGGTCAGTTCGGCCGGATTGGCGTAGGTCTCTTCGGCGCTCGGGAAACTGGCGTTTCGAACGTCTTGGGCGTACTTCGAAACGGCCTCGGTGATGAGCCCGCCAAGGTCCGCGTATTGGCGCACA
Source organism: Acidimicrobiaceae bacterium (assembly GCA_003138895.1). Classification (GTDB taxonomy): domain Bacteria; phylum Actinomycetota; class Acidimicrobiia; order Acidimicrobiales; family RAAP-2; genus RAAP-2. The sequence goes on along the minus strand of PLHJ01000019.1, from coordinate 37,570 downwards.
AATTTGGCTGGCTTATTTTTGTTGAGTCCCAAAAGGTCGTGAAACACTAAGACCTGCCCATCGGTAAAGGGACCGGCACCAATGCCAATGGTGGGAATGTCCAGGGCATCAGTGACCAAACGACCCACTTCGGGCGGAACGCCCTCGATCACGATGGCAAACACTCCGGCGTCTTGCAGGGCCAGAGCGTCGTCAACGAGCAATTTCGCCGCGGCCTTCGTTTTGGCTTGGACTTTAAAGCCCCCAAAAGCCAACACACTTTGCGGAGTGAGTCCCAGGTGGCCCATCACTGGTATCTCGGCGTTGAGCAAAGCTTTCACCATCGGAAGACGAACGACGCCGCCTTCTAACTTCACGCTCTGGGCGCCCGCGCGAATGAGAATGCCGGCGTTCGTGACGGTGTCGGCTTCACTCACGTGATAACTCAGCCAGGGTAAATCCGCCACGACGTGGGCGTGGGGCTTCGCGTTCGCAACGGCTCGTACGTGGTGGGCAATTTCTTCGACGGTCACGTGCAGAGTGTCTTCGTGACCGAGCACCACGTTCGCGAGCGAATCACCCACGAGCAAGAGGTCCACGCCGGCCGCGTCGACGTAGCGAGCGCCGGGCTCGTCGTAGGCCGTGACCATGACAAGCGGGTCACTGCCGTTTCGACGCTTACGAGCGCGAATCTGTGGCGAGGTGACTTCGCTCATTGCCCGGCCTGCCTTTGACGGCGTGCTTTTCGTCCTCCAGCAGACCATTTGCGAACCAGGTGGTGAAAGGAACACTGCACGCAAACTTCGACCGCGTAGCACTGGACGGGATCTTCACGGCGTTCGAGTTGCAAGAGTTCGGCGCGAGACGTGGGACACGCCCCGCCGGCCGGTAGCCGTGAGCCAAAGACGTAGGTGATCTCTCGAAGCTCGGCGTCTTCACAGACCGGGCACACTTCGCCGGTCTTTCGGCCGAGATTCTTCGCCGCGCGCAACAACTCGGGGTGGGCGTCGCAGACGTCGTCTTTTTGAATCAGGCCCCGGCGTAATTTCTCCAACAGGGCGCGACGAACGAGGCCGAACTCAACAACGGCTCCATCGGCCGTAGTGGATCGAAACTGCGAGGTCATTACGTGGACATTACCCGTAAGCCCCAAAAATCGGGGATAAATTTGACCGTACCGTTCGATGTATCGATGTGATATACTCAATCGAGTGTTAGACATCGCCATCTTGGGACTGCTCATGGACCGCAACCACCACGGTTACGAGATCCGCGCCCAACTCCGTGACCGCCTGGGTCTTTTGGCGAACGTTTCCTTCGGTTCTATCTACCCCGCATTGGCCCGTCTCGAGCGCGAAGGCCTCGTCGAAGCGGTCGCTGCTCCAGACACCAAGCTTTCTTCGCTCTCCACAGGATCGCTCGCCGGTGAGCGCGCGTCACTTCGCTCTCTTCGCTCGGGTCCGGGTCTAGGCCGCAGGGGCCGAAAGGTCTACCAAATCACCGAACTGGGCCGCCAAGAATTCGCGACCATGTTGGCCGACCCCGCCACTTTGGACGACGCTCGCACGTTTTCGCTGCGCATGGCGCTTGCCAAGTACCTCACGCCGAGCCTTCGTATTGGTCTCTTAGAGCACCGTCGAAGCGACCTCGTTCGCCGACTTCGAGAAGTTGAAACGAACGCCCAAAACACCCAACTGGATTCCTACGCGAAGAGCGTCATGGAACACGCGGCGCAGGCCGTGCAATTAGATCTCGCGTGGATCGACAAGTTGTTGTCCACCGAAAGAAGTAACCCTCAACCGTTCGCCCACGAGGCGAAGTAAGAAAGGAGAGCCATGGCAAAGATTCGTGTGGCTATTGCTGGCGTTGGTAACTGCGCCAGTTCATTAATTCAGGGCGTCACGTATTACAAGGACGCAAAGAAGGGCGACAACGTCCCCGGGCTCATGCACGTTGACCTTGGTGGCTACCACGTTTCCGACCTCGAGTTCGTGGCGGCATTCGACGTCGACGCGAGCAAAGTCGGTAACGACCTCGGTAAGGCCATTGAGTGTGGACAAAACAACACCATCAAGTTCGCCACCGTTCCCGCCCTCGGCGTCATGGTCCAGCGTGGACCAACGATGGACGGCCTCAACAAGTACTACCGCGAAGTCATTGAAGAATCACCCTTCGAGGCTGTTGACGTGGCCCAGGCCCTTCGCGACTCAAAGGCCGAGGTGCTCGTGAGTTACCTGCCCGTGGGCTCCGAAGACGCCCAGCGTTACTACGCCCAGTGCGCGCTCGACGCGGGCGTGGCTTTCGTTAACGCCATTCCGGTCTTCATTGCCTCCGACCCCGTGTGGGCCAAAAAGTTCACCGACGCCGGTGTGCCCATCATTGGTGACGACATCAAGAGCCAAGTGGGAGCCACCATTGTTCACCGCGTGCTCGCGCGACTCTTTGAGGACCGCGGTCTGACGCTTGATCACACCTATCAATTGAACGTCGGCGGCAACATGGACTTTAAGAACATGCTCGACCGCGAACGTCTACAGTCAAAGAAGATCTCTAAGACCCAGGCCGTGACCTCGCAGCTGGAGATTTCCAACATGGAAGCCGACGACGTGCACATTGGCCCGAGCGACCACGTGCCGTGGTTGAAGGACCGAAAGTGGGCCTACATTCGCCTAGAAGGTCGCAACTTTGGTGACGTTCCTTTGAATATCGAACTGAAGCTCGAAGTATGGGACTCGCCCAACTCCGCCGGTGTCATCATCGACGCCGTTCGTTGCGCCAAATTGGCCCTCGACCGCGGTATTGGTGGACCACTGCTCGGGCCTTCGGCGTACTTCATGAAGTCACCGCCGGTGCAGTTCCACGACGACGTCGCTCACGACATGATCGATGCGTTCGCGGACGGTGCCGACAACCCCGTTTGGCCCTAAGGCCATTCGGAGTTCACACTGGCGCTCTCAGGACCGCTTCGCCCACCAGTTTCGTAGGCGATCTTTCGCGTCATCTTCACTGATGACGCCTTCGTCCATACGAATTTCCATCAAGAAATCGAGGGCTTCGCCGACCGCGCGTCCGGGCGCAATACCCAGCACTTCCATAACGCTCACGCCGTCGAGGGCCGGACGAATGCGACTGAGGTCTTCGGCTTCTCGAAGTTCGCCAATACGAATCTCCAGTTCATCCATGCGTTTGGCGAGCGTCGCGGCCTTTCGAGCATTCCTCGTCGTGCAGTCACAACGCGTCAGTTCGTTTAACTCTTCGAGCAGGGAACCAGCGTCTCGCACATAGCGACGCACGGCTTTGTCGCTCCAGCCCAATTTGTAGGTGTGGAACCGCAGGTGCAATTCCACGAGCGCGGTTACGTCGTCAATGACGTCTTGGGAATACTTCAGCGCTTCCATGCGCTTCTTCGTCATTTTGGCGCCCACGACTTCGTGGAAGCGAAACGTCACACCGTCTTCAGTAATGGCTCTCGTTTTGGGCTTTCCAATGTCGTGAAAGAGCGCCGCGAGACGAAGAATCAGCTGCGGCGAGGTCTTGTCGACGACCGCCAGCGTGTGAGAAAACACGTCCTTGTGCTGATGAATGGGGTCCTGCTCGAGGCGAAGACCCGGCAACTCCGGCAAAAAGTACGAGGCCAGTCCCGTTCGTTCAATGAACGACAATCCAATGGAGGGCTGCTCCGTGACCATCAGCAGATCAAGCTCGCCACGGACGCGTTCAGCCGAAACAATGGCGAGTCGTTCAGCGAGTTTCGTGGCCGCTTCTTCGATACTTGGATCAATCGTCAAATGAAAGCGGGCGGCGAAACGAGCGGCACGGAGCATCCGCAGGGGATCATCGCTAAAGAGCACTTCGGGGTCAAACGGCGACCGAAGACGTCGGGCACTGAGATCGCTGATGCCGCCGAAGGGATCGTGGGGGCCACCCACACTCGCCACGACGTCAAAGGCAATGGCGTTAATCGTGAAATCGCGTCGGCCGAGGTCAACGTCGAGGTCGTCACCGAACTGCACCGCTGGTTTTCTCGAATGATCGACGTACGCCTCAGAGCGGTACGTCGTGACTTCGGCTTTGTACGCGCCGTCTTTTAGAAAACCGCCAATGGTGCCAAAGGCGCGACCTTGTTCCCACAGCGAGGTGCACAGCGGCGCCATAATGCGAGCAATATCGTCGGGTCGAGCGTTCGTGGTGAAGTCAATTTCGTAGTCGCCCTCGCGTCGTGACTCACCCAGCAAGGCGTCTCGTACCGAGCCACCAACGGCGTGCAGGGAGAAGCCCGCGGCCGAAAAGGCTTGGGCAATTGGTGCGGCATCATCACGCAGTTCTTGCAGGGCTTCAATAGCATTCACTCTCGAAGAAGGGTAGTTCCCACACGGTGTGACGAGGGGGTGAAGGTAGCCTGTAACAGCATGCTCCCGAGTTTTTCAACCTGGTGGCGGGCGCTGTGCGTCGTACTTCTAAGCCTCGCGACGCTTGCGTGGCCCCAGGCGGCAACGGCGTCCACGTCGCGACCCGCGGTCCTGGTACACCAGGACGCCGTGGCGACTCTCCATCACGGGGTCGCCACCATTGCACTCACGCTGCACGTTGGTGGTGAAAACGACGACGGCACCACGGTGAATGTTGCTCTCTATGGCCGTCTCACCGCTCGCTCGCAACTGACGAGCATTTTTGATCAACAGAGCTCTCCCACCACAGCCCTCGACGCCACGGGGCCCCTCGCTCTCGATTGTCGAAGCAAAGGTGTGGCCAGCTTTCGCGTGGGGCTTGGACAAAACAGTCTTCCCTCGTCAAACACCAACTGCACGGGTATGAGCGCCGCCGCGCTCGACCTGCACTGCAGTGCCAATTGTGACGGGGTCTATCCGCTAAAGATCACGGTCTCCACGCAGGAACGAACGACGAGGATTTGGACCGTCGTCGCCGTCTCGTCGGCTCCCGTTCCCACGCCCTTGCACCTCGTCTGGCTCATGCGCTCAAGTCCGCTTTCCGAAAAAAATCTACAAAACGAGTTCCAGGTGTTGGCGGCGTTGTTGCAGCGGCAACGAATCCCGGTGGCATTAAGTGTGAGTTACGTCGGAGCGAATTATCTGCAATGGAACACCAGCGCCTACGCCCAAGGACTGCGAACCTCGATCACAAAGTTGCTCAGCACGCCCAATTCGTCACTGGTGACAAGTCCGCCGGGCAACATTGACTACGCGGGCCTCAGTGCCAACGGTCTGGCGAGCGAAGTTGCCGAGCAGTTGAAGGCCAGTTCTTCCATCATGGACGTCAAGCCTTCGTCGTTCGTTGCACTGAACGGACCCACGTCGCTCGCGGACCTCAGCGCACTTTCGGCGGCGGGCGCAAAGAACGTGGTGATTCCCGAAGACGACCTTCGAACACCTCCGTCACAGACGCTTACCTGGGGAGCGCCGTTTCGCGTGAGTACAGCGTCACCAACGCTGCTCGCGACGACGGACCAGCCCCTCAGTGCACTCAGTATGAATACGTCCTTAAGTCCAGGGCTCGCGAGCGCACTCTTTATGGGAACGCTGGCGTTCTTGCACTTTGAAGCTCCCTACGCCGCAAACGTTCGCACCGTGATCGTTCCTTCGTCGCTCAATGTTCTTCGGTCAAGTTTCGTCAGTGACATTGAAGTGGCCCTTCGCACGAATCCCTTCGTAAAGGCCGCCGGTCTCTCGTCGGTGTTTTCGTCATCGCTCGTGGGAACAAACGGTGCACCGAGCGTGCAAACACTCTCGAGCAGTCCCAGTTCTTCGTGGAGCCAGAACAACTACCTCAACGTTCTGCGCCTGACCTATAACACCACGTCGTTTTCGCAGGCCACTGCTTCACCGCAACCCGTTGACGCACTTCTCGTGGCTCGTCTTAGCTCGGAGATTGTGACGAATCCCGCCGAGCGTCAGTACCTCATTGACCAAGCCGCCACTGTTCTGAGCAATCAGTTGACCCAGTTCAAAGTCAACGAAGGTTCGATCACCCTCGCGGGTTCGGGTACGAGTCTTCCCATCACGCTCACGTCGTCCGCCAATTACGCCGTAACGGGCGTTATCAAACTCGTGGCGAGTCACCTTCACGCCCCGAAGAAGAATCTGGTCATTTCGCTCAGTCCGCCCACGAAGTCGCTTCGTGTTCCCGCCAACATCATTGGCGGCGGCAGCTTTACCCTGCAGGTGCTCTTTACGACACCCGACGGAAAACTCATCCTCGCTAAGGGCGCTATCCAAGTGCGAAATGCCCCCACGTCCATCGTGGGCTACGCCTTGAGCATTGGCTCGCTCTTTGTTATCGCTCTTTGGTGGTGGCGTACGCACCGGCGCACATCGAAGGGTCGCCACGCCAAATGAGTCCGACTCGTTCACATAACTCGCGAGTCTTTTCTATTGCGACGGGCACCCTCGCTTCACGCATTACCGGACTGGTGCGTATTTTGGTGCTCGCTTGGGTGCTGGGATTTTCACCCCTGGCTGACTCGTTCAACCTCGCGAACACCATTCCCAACATGCTCTTTGACCTCGTGTTGGGAGGCGTACTTTCGGCCACGTTCATTCCCGTCTTCGTTGAGCGTCTGGCGCGCGACGGCGAACGCGTGGCGTGGAAATCCATTTCGACGGTCATCACCGCGGCCACCGTGATGCTCATTTTCGCGAGCGTGGCGGCGTGGTTCCTCGCGCCCTACATCATCGACGGTTTCACCATTCTCAACCGCACGAGTTCGGGTCGAAGCCCCCACGAATTACTGCTCGAACAACACATCTCGACATCGTTCCTGCGTTGGTTCGTTCCACAGATTTTCTTCTACGGGATCATCGGACTTTCTACGTCGCTTCTTAACGTGCGACACAAGTTCACCGTGGGCTCGTGGGCGCCAATTGCCAACAATATCGTCTGCTGTGGCGTCTTGATCTGGTTCCACGTGGTGGACCCGGTGCCCACGCTCGCCAACGTGCACCAGTCCTCCCACCTCGCCTGGTTGGGACTTGGAACCACGCTCGGTGTCGCGCTGCAGTTCCTCTGTCTTATTCCGGTCATGTTGCGCTCGGATCTTTGGCGGCTGAGTTTTCGTTTTGACCGTCACGACGTGGCCCTCAAAGCCGTGCGGCGCCTGGGTAGTTGGACGCTGCTCGTGGTACTCACCAATCAGTTGTCGCTCTACATCGTGCTCGCCTTCGCCTTTGGAATTGGCACGCACGACGTGAGTGCGTACACCTATGGCTGGTCGCTCATGCAAATGCCCTACGCCGTTGTTGTGGTGTCAGTTCTCAATGCCTTGACACCGCAGTTAGCAGCGCACGCCACGAACGACGACAAAGAAGCCTTCACCCAGCGCCTGGGTTATGGACTTCGCCAGTCTCTGGTGATCATCGTGCCGCTTTCGCTCGTCTTGATTGTGCTCGCCCAGCCGATCGTGGCGATCCTTCTTAATCACGTGAAGGCTTCGCACGAATTAGCGGCGGGGACGGTCCTCGCGGTGCTCGCGGCGGGACTGCCAGGCTTCACGGTGTTCCAGCTCGCCATTCGCGGACTCCAAGCAATGCAGCGAGCGAAGGACACGTTCTTCCTCTACGTTGCTCAAAACGGTCTGACGATTGCGCTGGCTTTCATCATTGGTCGCCACTCCATGGGCGCTCTCACCGCGAGCATTTCCATTGCCTATACGGTGGCGGCCTTTGCGGCACTGTGGGTTCTTGGACGCCAGCGCGTGCGACTGGGTTTCGTGGTGACCTCGCTCTACGTGCGACGAACCCTCGCCGCGTCACTCGCCGGCACCGTTGCCATGGTCGTTGTCTACAACATCAATACCTGGCACCAAGGTCTCGGACTCGTGGCGAGGTTTTTGTCGGCCGTTCTCGCGGGACTCCTCGTGTACCTCGGATGGATTAGCGTCTTTCAACGACGCAGCGTGGCCAGCGCTAGGAAGTTGTAAGTCACAGGTGGCAACCGTCAAGGGGGAACAATGGCCAAGATTCGTGTAGTTACCGATAGCGCGGGCGACATTCCGGTCGACCTCGCGAAGCGTCTCAATATTGACGTCATTCCACTCACCATCCGCTTTGGCGACGAGGAATTCGTCGACCTCGTGGACTTAACACCCAAGGCCTTTTGGGCCAAGTGCAAAGAATCGCCGACGCTGCCAGAAACCGCCGCTCCCTCGCCCGGCGCGTTCCAAGAGGCGTACGAACGCGCGCTCGCAGACGGCTGTGACGGTGTGATCGTCATCACGCTTTCGTCTGAGCTTTCAGCCACCAATCAGGCTGCCGTGATTGGTGGCGAAGCAATGAATGGTCGCATTCCGGTTGAAGTCATTGACACGAAGGCCGTCACGATGGCCGAAGGTCTCGTCACGATTGAAGTTGCCGAAGCCGCCGCGACGGGTGCCACCCTTGACCAGCTCTCCGAAATTGCACGAAACGCCAGCGCGAAGACGCACGTCGTGGGTACCATCTCCACGCTTGAGCACTTAGTAAAGGGCGGGCGCATCACGGGAGCAAAGGCCCTTCTTGGTTCCGTGCTCGCCATTAAGCCGCTTCTGCAACTACGCGACGGCATTGTGGTCGAAGCTGGTCGCCAGCGAACGAGAGCTCGTGCCCTCGCCGCCTGCGTCGAAGAAGCGGTGCGCGCACAGCCACTTCGCCGCATTGCATTGGTACACGGTGACGCCGACGACATTGAAGCCACCGTCGCGTCGCTTCGCACGGTCACCAGCGAATTCCCGTTGATCGTTGGCGACATTGGCAGCGTGGTGGGCACCCACGGTGGACCAGGCATCGTCGGAGTGTGCTGGATCTCGGCCTAGGCGCCCTTTCGCGCTATTAGGTTTGTGGTGTGGCTAAGGACGAATCGAACGAGCAGCGCGACGCCGTAGGGCGAATCATGGGGGTCGTCGACGACGTTCTTGACACCCTGCACGACCGCGTCATACGACCGCTTCTCATTGCGGGCCGTTTCGTGGCCTATGGGTTCATTTTGCTCATCGTGGCGATTGTTTTTCTGATCGCGATTCTCTTAGGTGCGTTTCGTCTGCTCGACGTTTACGCCTTTCACGCGCACGTGTGGATTTCCTATTACATCATTGGCGGTGTCAGCACGCTTGGCGGCATGCTGATCTGGCGAAAGCGTCGCCCGGTGGCCGTACGTGAAAAACGTGACTGAACACACCCGCGTACTCATCATTGGATCGGGTCCCGCGGGGCTCACGGCAGCCATTTACTCCGCCCGCGCCCAACTGGTGCCCATTGTCATTGAGGGTGAGCCCTCCTCCACGACCGATCAACCCGGCGGCCAGCTAATGGTCACGACCGAAGTAGAGAACTTTCCGGGCTTCATCGACGGGATCCAAGGTCCCGATCTCATGACCAATATGCGCTCACAGGCGCTTCGTTTTGGCGCAGAACTTCGTGTCACGAAGGTGCAGCGACTTGATCTCAGCCAGCGCCCGTTTCGAGCGTGGTTGACCGAAGACCATGACGAGCCCGCAATTACGGCGGACACGGTCATTCTCGCTACCGGAGCGAAATCGTTGATGCTCAATGTGCCCGGTGAGGAACGACTGCTCAGTCACGGGCTCTCCACCTGTGCCACCTGTGATGGGTTCTTTTTCCGTGGACAAGACATTGCCGTCGTTGGTGGTGGCGACTCGGCTCTAGAAGAGGCGCTGTTTCTCACGCGCTTTGCATCCAGTGTCACGGTGGTGCACCGTCGCGACGAGCTTCGTGCCTCCAAGATCATGCAAGAGCGCGCCTTTGCCCACGACAAGATCCGCTTTGCGTGGAACACGCAGGTGACCGACGTGCTCGGCCACGAAAAAGTCTCCGGACTCGAGGTCGTTGATACGAAAACGGGCGAAAAGCGGACCATGGACGTCACGGGTGTCTTCGTGGCCATTGGTCACGTTCCCAACACGTCGCTCGTGGTCGGGCAACTCGACCTTGAAGAAAACGGTTACGTGCGTACTGGACCAGGTTCCAACACCAGCATCGAGGGCGTTTTTGCCGCCGGCGACGTGCAAGATCACGAATACCGACAAGCCATAACGTCGGCGGGTTCGGGGTGCATGGCGGCCATTGACGCGGAGCGATGGTTGGAGACACAAGGCCGCTAGGGTGGATGCTTCAGACGCATGAGAGCGTCGAAAGTAGAGGTTTTCCCATGAGCGACACAATCACCACTCTTACGGACGCCACCTTTGACGAGGTTGTCGGTAGTTCCGAAAAGCCAATTTTGGTGGACTTTTGGGCGGAATGGTGCGGTCCCTGCAAGACCATCGCACCGATTTTGGAAGAGTTCGCCAGCGAGCAGTCCGACAAATTTGTCATCGGCAAGCTTGACGTCGACTCAAACGTCGCGACCGCGACCAAGTTCTCGGTCATGAGTATCCCCACCCTCTTGTTGTTCAAGGATGGTGAGGTCATTGCCCGTCTCGTAGGAGCCAAGCCCAAGGG
>PLHJ01000019.1:0-27106 GCA_003138895.1 Acidimicrobiaceae bacterium | reverse complement strand
ACCCGCATCGCCGTGCAGGCCTTTCAGCGTGTGCGGGGTCTTCCCACTCACGGCAACGTCGACGATCTCACCTGGTCGACGCTCCTAGAAGCCGGCTGGCAGCTCGGCTCACGACTGTTGTACGTAAGCCGTCCACATCTACGCGGTGACGACGTGGCGACCTTGCAAGAGACCCTTGCCCAGCTCGGCTTTGACCCTGTACGCGTGGACGGCATCTTTGGACCTCAAACCGAGCACGCGCTGTGCGAATTCCAGCGCAACGTCGGGCTCCCGAGCGATGGCACGCTGACCATGGCTACTCTCAACCAACTTCGACGCTTGTCGGGCATCTCCACGGGACGTCGGCTCATTTCCGAAGCTCGAAGTGCCAATGGACTGGACGTGGGAACCTTCACTCGAACCTTGATTGTCCACGGATCAAGTCCCCTCGCTTCCGAATTAATTACGAACGTTCCCTACGTCACGACGGTTATCCACGTCGACGGAGACGATGCGGAAGCTGCCAAGACCGCCAATCAATTCCGTGCAGCGTTGCTCCTTAGTTTTCGTGAACGACCAGAAATTGTGGGGATATATCTGCATTATTGGCAGTCCAACCGGTCGCACTCGGTTACCGGTAAACGTCTTGCTGAGACGCTGGCCGCCTCGTTTGATACCGTGCCCGGTGTTCAACCAGTCGTGATTACGGGTCTTTCGCTGCCTCTACTGCGTGAAACACAGATGGCAACCCTCCAAATTGAGTACGGCGACCTGGGGGCCGATGCATTTTCCGCGGTCACGAGGGTTTTACGGGCCGCAATTGGCGACGTTTTCCACAATGAATCAACGGGCCTGAACCTCTAAAACCCCTACATTTAAAGGTAATTGAAGAAACCCACAACTTCATGCACAGGTTGGGTATAACTTTAACCTCACCTTTAAGTTCAAGGTTGAAGGCTACTTAACCTTCGAAATTGCAAGGTAAATTCGCTCCAAATCATCCAAATCCGCAAAATCAATCACGATTCGGCCGTTTCGGCCCTTCAGATCAACGTGAACACGGGTGTCGAGGTAATCCTCCAGCAATTGCTCCAGTTCCGCCACGCTGGCGTCGGGAACCGGTCGTAGCAGTGGCTTTTGGTCTCCCCCACCCCCTGGCACGGGACGAAGCGTCTCGGGACCCGCTTTCGGTTCAAGGGCCGCTCGTACTGCTTCTTCGGTGGCACGTACGGAGAGGTCGTTCTTCTTAATTTTCTGAACCAATGCCGCTTGTTCCGAGGGTGAAACAATCGCCAGCAGGGCTCGGGCGTGACCCGCAGTAATTTCACCGTTCGCCAGCGCCGCTTGAGCGGTCTCGCCCAGTTGCAAGAGTCGTAATGTGTTCGTAATAGTTGCTCGGCTTTTGCCCACGCGTACGGCGACTTGTTCGTGCGTGAGGTCGAATTCATCAATCAATTGCTGGTACGCAGCCGCTTCTTCCAGTGGATGCAGATCAACTCGATGAAGGTTTTCGACGACGGCTTGTTCCAGGCTTAGGCGATCATTTACGTCATCTTGGACAAGAACCGGCACAAACTCGAGTTCAGCCAGACGTGCCGCTCGCCAGCGCCTCTCCCCCGCAATGAGCTCGTAGGAGTTGCTTTCGTCTTTTACTGGACGAACAATGATGGGTTGGAGGACTCCGAGTTCTCGAATTGACGATGCGAGGGAAGCCAGGCTTTCGTCGTCGAAAGCCTTACGGGGCTGAAAAGGATTGGGGCGAATGGCCAAAATGGAGACTTTTCGCAATGGCCCTTCCGCCGTAACCGGAGTCTGAGTCTCCAGAACGATGGACTCGCTCTCGGGAATTAGTGCGCTGAGGCCTTTTCCGAGTCCCGCTTTTCTAGCCATTGTCAATCTCCTTTGCGAGCGCTATGTAGGCCTTTGCGCCCTTCGAATACGGGTCAAAAACCGTTATTGGCTTACCAAAAGAAGGTGCTTCAGCGAGTCGAACGGTCCTGGGAATAACAGTTTTGCACAATTCGGTGGGGAAGTGCTTGGCAACCTCTTTGGACACATCGACCGCAAGGGTATTGCGCGAGTCGTACATAGTGAGAACCACCTTGGTGATCCGAAGCTCCGGATTGAGATTTCGTTGAACTAGGTCAACAATGCGTTGCAACTGGGTCAAACCTTCAAGTGCGTAGAACTCGCACTGCACGGGAACCATGATTTCTGTTGCGGCAGCGAAGGCATTGATCGTAATAAGCCCCAGCGACGGGGGACAGTCGATGAAAATGTAATCAAAATCGCCCTGAATTGACTCAATGGCCTTCTTGAGCCGTAATTCACGCGATATAACTGACGTCAATTCTTGTTCCACGGCGGCAAGGTCAAGCGTCGCCGGGGCCACAAAGAGNNGCCAGTGCGGCGCCTACTGAGGTCGTTGTGGTGGTCTTTCCAACACCGCCCTTTTGATTCGCAACGGCGAAAATTCTCATGGGTTTGTCCTCTGACATGTCCCTCTTTCCCGAACTAGGGCGTAATTGCCGACACTGCGAACAAGTCCATGCCATTCAACTAGATTTCTTATGGTCCGTCAAGTACCAGTGTTTCACGTGAAACATTCAACCGGTTCTCGAACATGTTTCACGTGGAACATTTCGGTCCAATACAACGGTCGAAGACTTGGCAAAATGGTCTAAGGGTACGAAATATGTTCCACGTGAAACAATTGCTCAGAAAAGGGGCGTCTTTCGAGGTGTTCCGTTAGTTCGTGGGTACGTCTTGGGTGTCTTCGCCATCTTTTCTAGCACTTGGTAGCCAGTTTCAAAGCGGAAGAACCCTAAAGAGGCCATCCCCAGTGCTTTCAGCGCGGGGCTCTCCCACCTCTTTGAGGAATCAGACTCTGGCGGCTCTGAAACAATGAGGAGGCCACCGACTTTAAGGAATCGGACGGCACATTCGGCAGTAACTGAAGGCGGACCAAACGCCCTCGACGTCACGAGATCGAATCGTTCGTCGTAGGCAGACTCTCTAGCGACTTCTTCTGCTCTCCCAAGTACCGCTCGTCCATTTTCCGGAGCTCCCGGCCAGGAGAGAACTTCACGAAGCAGAGCTACTCGCTTTTGCATCGAATCCAGCAGAACGCCGAAATTATCCCACTTTTCGAGTAAAACAAGGCCTGGCAATCCTCCGCCGCTGCCCAAATCCAAAAAATGCTCCGGAGGTGCAGGTCGCAAAGCATTCCAGGTGATGGCGAATCCTTCCGCGTGGGCCAAATGCGGTTCGAGGCTATTTGGACCCAAAAAACCTCGCGCCCTCGATTCCTCGAGGGCGCGGGTCAACCATTCAACTGTCATTGTTCTATTTAAGCCGGTGCAACCACCACAAATCGTCGTGGTTCCTCACCCTCAGAACGAGTTGAAACTTGAGGGTTTTCCGTCAGAGCATCGTGAACTGCCTTGCGATCAGCCGCCGACATGGGCTCAAGAGCACGTTCCTCGCCAGTTTCAATTACTTCAGCAGACACCTGTTGTGCGAATCGGGCCAATGCAGCGACTCGTCGTTCTCGGTACTGCGCCACATCCACCAAGATGCGGTCAGTCCGCACCGGTGACTTCGACTGAACCACCGTACGCGTGACTTCTTGAAGTGCTTGCAGCGTCGTACCCCGCGGGCCAACGAGAACACCTAGAGCGGTCGGGGGATCGGCATTGATTGCCAATTCCACGGTCTCTGCGTCGATTTCACGGACCGAGACCTCCGCCGTTATGTCCATCGCAACCAACAGGCCTGCAAGGAACTCCTTTGCAATATTGCCCTGTTCGGCCAATGAAATTCCTTCTGCCATACCCTGCTCCTTCACGAGATCCTTGTCCGCACGCTCCGAGGCCGGTTTTTTTGCCGGTCGCGGACCGCGTTCAGACTTGTTGTCCTTCTTGTTTGACGTTCGCTCAGGGCGCTCTTCACGTGCTGCGCCACCGTTACGTGCTCCATCGCGACGAGGTCGTTCGCCACGATCGTCGTTCTTTGGACCCGATCGCCTCGCCCGCTTCGGGCGGGGACTACTCGGTCGCACACGAGCTCGCACGCGAGCTTCTCCACGTACGCGGCCAAAAAGGCCGGCTTTGGGTTCTTCTAGCACCTCGACGTCGGCGTCACCCTTGCTTACTCCAAGGTGTTCCAGGGCGCGCGAGGTTGCCTCGTCGACAGATTTTCCAGTTGTTTCTACCCAGTCCATGGGTCATCGGGCCTTTCGTTGGCGCTTCGCTTTTGAGCGAGGGTGTTGAGGGGGTTTTACGGGAGCAGCGGGCTTCGCAGCCTTTTCCGGCGCCTTCTCGGCGGCCTTTTCAATGGCTTTGTCCGCGTCTTTTTCGCGAGCGGGTAACGAGCGCTGGGCATTGGCGCCCGGATTCGTAATTCCCATACGGAACATGATGTCCTGCGTCGCAATTCGAACCAGCGTTGAGACAATCATGTACACAACAACGGCCGCAGGAATCACCAAGTAGAAGTACGCAAAAAGAACCGGTAAAAAGCGTTGCATCATCAACTGTTGACTCGGAATTGCTTGACCAGTTTTGCGGTTTCGATTGTTGATTTGCGCCATTTGGAAGTACTGCAAACCAACCGCTAAAGCAACAATGATAAAGAAAGGAATTGCGTTTCCAAACGAGCCATGACTTGCTAATGCCTTGAGGGATAGGTTAATTCCAAAGGACTTAACTTGCCCATTAGCGGCAACAATATCGTGGTACATCTTTGAACTAACCGGGATGTAGCGAGGCGCCGAAATACCCAGTGCGGTCTTATAGGAAAGACCCTTAATCGTGTTGTACAAGATGAACAAAAACGGTGCCTGAAGCAGCAGTGGCACACAGCCACCAAGTGGGTTAACGCCCTCTTCCTTATAGAGCTTCATCATTTCTTCGTTGAGCTCTTGGCGGTACTCGGGACCCTTGTATTTCTGCTGCAGTTTCTTAATCTCAGGCTGCAGGCGCTGCATGGAGATCATTGACCGGGTGCTCTTCACGGTAAAAGGCGTAAGAACCAGCATGATGAGTAGCGTCAGCAGAACAATGGCAATCGCGTAGTTCGGAATGAGGCTATAAAAGAAGGCGAGCATCCAGGCAATTGCCTTGAATATCGGTTGGAACACCGTGCCGATCGCGTGGACGAAGCCCAACTCAGCAATAAACGTCATGACATCCTCGACTTTCGTGACGCAGGAACAAGATCAACACCGTGTGCACCAAAGGGGTGACAGCGAAGAAGTCGTCGTGTTGCGTAGTAGCCGCCACGCCAAGCGCCGTGAATTTCCACGGCTTCAATTGCGTAACTCGAGCACGACGGAACGAAGCGGCACGGCGAGAGGTGTCCCGCCCGAGCAACTTGATAGCCGCGAAAAACCTTTCGTAGAACTCGCGCACTACGGCTGATCGCCGGCGCGTCATTCGAAACTACGGAGGGCTTCATTAAGGTGGTGTTGGAGTTGGTCATAGGTACATTTTCCCGTTTCTAAACCGCACTTGATCAGGTATATGCCGGCGGGAAGACGCGATGATTCGGCGTCTATAAGTGCGCGGAGTCGTCGTCGGATTCTGTTCCGCTCGACGGCATTTCCCACCTTCCGGCTTATTGCGTACGCCACCGAAACCTCGCGGTCTTCGGGCGCCCCCTCGACAAAACTGATTCGTAGAGGACCACTTCTCCCGCGCTTCGTGGGATTCGTGAGCTGCGCAAATTGCCGGCGGGTGCGCACCCGTCCGGGCATGCCCAATCAGACCGTCAGCTCGTGACGGCCCTTGTTGCGACGAGACTTCAACACAGCTCGACCCGCACGCGTTCGCATGCGAGCACGAAAGCCGTGTGTTTTGGCCCTCTTACGTTTGTTTGGTTGATAAGTACGCTTCACGAAAACCTCTTCTCAAAACAGTTGGAAAGCGACGCAACGGTCCTCCTGGAGGGTGCCCCTGGCGCTACAGCGGACAAGTCTACCCCTCCGCGGGAAGTCTTCTGGCGAGAGTTGTGGAAAGCGTGTATGGTTGCCAACCTTGCAGTAATTGCGGTTGTTTTGGGCAGAGACTGTGCCTGTGGATAAGTGGGTTGATTGCCTGTGGAGGAGGAACATGCAAAGCGCTGATGACGTGTGGTCAGACCTCCAATCTTCCTTACGGGGCAAGGCTTCTGAGGCTGCTTGGAGTGCTGGGCTTAATGCACTGCGCCTTGTGGATTACTCCGAGCACCACATCACGATCGCCGCGCCAAACCAGTTACAACTCACTCGGATCTCGCAGCGCTATATGCCCCTCATTACCGAACAAGTTCACAGCGTCATTGGTCCAGACGTGACGATTTCACTCACGGTGAGCGATACCGGACTGGAGCCGTCCTCGCTAGATGATTTCGAGCCAGAGCCACCAGAAACAGCCCCCGTTAACAGTCCTCCAGCGTTTTTGACTGGTGTCGACCGCGCCGGTCGCCTCGACCCTCGGATGACCTTTGACACCTTCGTTCCCGGCCAGTCCAACCGCTTGGCATTCGCGGCCGCTCAAACGGTTGCGGAGACCCCAGGCCGGGCCTATAACCCACTACTGATCTTTGGTAATTCCGGCCTGGGAAAAACGCACCTCCTGCACGCCATTGGCAATTACATCAACGAGAACTACCCCGGGAAAAAAGTGCTCTACGTTTCTACGGAAACGTTCCTTAACGACTTCATTCGGGCCATTCAGACCCGTACCCAGATGGCCCTGCACGACCGCTACCGCGAATGCGACGTACTGCTCATCGACGACATTCAATTCATGGAGACCCGTGGCGAAACCTTCCACGAGGAGATTTTCCACACCTATAACGCCCTTCACAGCGAGGGAAAGCAGATCGTTCTTACGTCGGACCGTTCGCCTCGTGACTTGGCTGGTATCAAGGAGCGCTTTCGCAGCCGTCTTCTCCAGGGGCTCCTGACCGAAATTGACCAGCCAGACCTTGAGACGCGAATTGCCATTTTGCGGACCAAGTCCGAAGCCGACGGGATCTATCTTCCTGACGACGTCACGGAATACATCGCCAACCGCGTTCGTGACAACATCCGTGAACTCGAAGGTTCCATCACCATGCTTCGCGCATACGCCAACCTTCGCCAAGAACCTATAACTCTCGAGTTGGCGAAGAAGCACCTCACGACCCTTGGTCAAGAGCAAGTTGTTTTAAAGCCCGAAGCCATTCTGACGGCGGTCGCCTCGTTTTATGGTTTGCCGGTAGAGGAAATTCGAGGACCAAAGCGGCTGCGTCCTCTCGTCAACGCGCGACACGTGGCCATGTACTTAATTCGTGAAATGTTGAGTGACTACTCGTACCCGATGATCGCCAAGATTTTTGATGATCGAAACCACACCACCGTGATCAGCGGCGTGGACAAAATAAAGTCGCAGCTGCCCGTCAACAGTGAATTGCTTTCACAAGTGACCCAGTTGCAGCGTCGTCTGCAGGAGGGGCAGAATTAACTTGTGGGAATTGCGCGCAGTCGCTGTTGATTCAGCGTGTGTTACTAGCGTGAAATCCACATGACTTTATGGTTGACGATTCCTAGTTGAAGGAATTAGACACAAGCCTGTGTGAAAATCACTCGACATTTATAGCCTTTTATCAGGTAATTTAAAAACTTACCCACAAACCACAGCCCTACTACTACAACAGGGATATCTACACACATTTCAACACCGTAACCTCAGAGGCAAAGAAAGGGATCCTTATGAAGTTCAAATCAGAGCGCGATATTTTGGTTGACGCCCTCTCTGCAGCAAGCCGCGTCGTGACCACTCGAACAACGGGCGCTACCTCGGGAATCCTTCTTTCGCTTCACGGGAATCAACTCACCGTCACGGGTACCGACCTCGACCTCACGGTTCGAACGACCGTTGACGTCATTGGCTTCGCTGATGGCGACGTTGTTGTTCCTGCCCGACTCATCGTTGACGCCGTTCGTTCCCTTGAAGCTGGTGCGGTAACCGTTGAAGGAGAAGAAGAAACAGTTCACGTAACCCTGGGTCGCGCGCACTTCTCACTTCGAACATTCTCGGTAATGGATTATCCAAAACTGCCTGACGTGGGTGCTCCATCGACGTCGTTGGCCGCCTTGGAATTAGTACAAGGCCTCAATCAAGTGGTGCGAGCTGCCGCCAGTGACGACGCGCGCCCACTTCTTACTGGCGTGTTATTTACCACCAATGAGGGGTCCTTGCGGTTGATTGCGACCGACTCGTACCGACTCGCGGTTCGTGACTTGGTAGGAGTTCAAGCAGTAGGCGACGGTCAGGATCTCCTGGTTCCCGCGAAGGCCCTTCAAGAATTACAACGAGCAGCCTCTTCACTGGCGCTTGATTCCGAAATCGGCGTGACCCTGACTGACGCAGAAATCTGTTTCATTGTTGGTGCGACGAGTATTGCTTCTCGACTGATTGAAGGAAATTATCCTTCGGTTTTGCAGCTCATTCCGGCGAGTTACCCCAACACCCTTCGCGTTGCGAAAGACACATTGTTGACGTCGCTCAAGCGGGCAAAACTTCTAGCGAAAGATTCGACGTCCTCAGTACGGCTCACACTCAAAGAAAAGAACGTTGAAATTCGTACGCAGAGCCACGACGCCGGTGACGTCGAAGACAATGTCGATGGCGACTACACGGGCGAAGAAATCACAATCGCTTTCAATCCCACATTTTTAATTGACGGCATCGAGGCAGTATCAGGCGACGAGATTATTTTGGAGTCATCCGACTCGTCGCGACCGGCCATGGTGCATGGCGTGGCCGATGAACAGTTCCGCTACCTGCTCATGCCCGTTCGCGTGCAATAGGGCGAATCAAAACGGTGGGCCTTTTTGAGCTCGAACTGAAGAATTTCCGCTTATTCGAGTCGTTTTCACTTCGTCCTGATCCAACGGCGGTGACCGTACTTTTTTCGCCCAACGGGACGGGAAAGACCTCCGTGCTCGAGGCCGTTTTTGCGTTGGCCACGGCTTCCTCGTTTCGAACAACGTCGGCGGGCGATATGATCCGACAAGGCGAGAACCAGGCAGAAGTCCACGGCGTGCTGTTCCAAGGCGAGCGGCGCGTCCAGGTTGATTTGACACTGACGCGGGGCGTAAGAAACGTCACCAAGCGAATGTTGGTGAACGGACAACGCCCCCAATCACGAGCGGAACTCGGCGAGGTGCTACCCGTAACAATTTTTACGCCCGAGGTCGTTGACATGATTCGACAAGGACCCGAGCACCGGCGTCAATTCGTGACGACGCTGCTCACCGATGTAGAGCCGCCGCGTGGCCCCTTGCTCGAGCACTTCGAACAGACTCTGCGCCAGCGAAACGCCCTTCTTCGTTCGATGCTCGGATTTAGTCCGTCACGAGAGCGCCTGGACGAACTCGATGTTTGGACCGAGGACTTCGTCGCCGTAGCCACAACACTCGTCGAGGCACGAACAACACTTCTGGAAAAACTGAGTCCTTTGGTCGAGCACTTCTACCAAGAACTAGCCGGTGAGCATTCGAGTGTGCACGTTTCCTATGAAACATCGTGGGACGGTGAATTACAAGAAGCCCTCCGAAGTGAATTGGAGCACGATCTCTATCGTGGCTACACAGGTGTTGGTCCACATCGTGACGATGTGGCAATTGTGTTGAATGACAAAGACGCTCGTCGACGCGCCTCCCAAGGCGAGCAGCGATCGTTGGCGCTTGCACTTCGCCTCGCTGGCCACGAACTCGTGGAACAAGAAAGAAACGTCGTTCCCCTGCTTTTGTTGGATGACGTTTTCAGCGAACTCGACGAACAACGAAGTGATCGATTGTTGCGGCTTTTGCCCACCGGGCAAACCATCGTGACGACGGCTTCGCCACTACCGAGCAAATTTGCTCCCGCCGTGGTGGTCGACGTCAGTAAGGGAGAATGATGACGCGAGAAAACGACGGACCTCGGTCCCTCGGCGAAAGCTTGCGGGTGGTCGTTGGTCGATTTAAGCGAGTGGATTTGCTCGTAATGGACGACATTCGAGCGCTGTGGCCGCGAATTGTGGACCCAATTTTGGCGGACAAATGTCACCCGGATTTGGTCCGCGATGGCACGCTGGTGGTGAGCGTTCCGTCGGGTGCTTTTGCGCAACGAATTGGACTCGACGAGGAGCAAATTCTCGTCGGTTTGAGTGTGCTCGGCGAGCGTGCGCCCAAACACGTGCGCTGCGTCATTCGCCCTTAAATTACTGGCGATTTGACCCCTCGAAGACGACCGTTGAGGTACGGAGTGAGGGTGGCGTCGGGTAGGATAGTTACCGGTCGAAAAGAGAATTTCGGCCCGCAAAACGCGTTCATCTGCAGCACCGAAAGGAAGCCTTCGTGGCCCAAACTACAAAGGGGTCGGCCAGCTACAAGGCCAAGGACATCACGGTTCTGGAGGGGCTTGAGCCGGTTCGAGTTCGACCCGGTATGTACATCGGATCCACCGGGCCCGCGGGGCTACACCACTTGGTTTGGGAAGTCGTCGACAACTCTGTCGACGAAGCTATGGCCGGCTTTTGCACACGCATTGACGTAACGATTTTGTCCGACGGAAGCTGTCGCGTCGTTGACGACGGGCGAGGAATCCCCGTTGACGAGCACCCTCAGTATCCGGGTAAGTCTGCCGCCGAAATTGTGTTGACTGTTTTGCACGCCGGCGGAAAATTTGGTGGCGAGGGCTACAAAGTTTCCGGCGGTCTCCACGGCGTTGGGGTTTCTGTGGTGAACGCACTTTCGAGCAAGTTGACGCTCGAGGTAGACCTCAACGGCGACCATCATGAACTGATTTTTAAAGACGGCGGAAAGCCACAAGGGAAATTGAAAATCACCGGCTCCGCGCCGCGTGGTCGAACGGGAACGACCGTGACCTTTGTGCCGGACCCCACAATTTTTGAAGACACGGATTTTCGTGCCCAGACAATTACCGAGCGCCTTCAGATCATGGCGTTTTTAAATAAGGGTTTGGAGATTCGTTTCGCCGACGAACGAAAAGGTCGCGAAGCAAAAGAGACCTTCAAGTACGCCGGCGGCATCGTCGATTACGTGCGACACCTCAACGCCTCCAAGGAGTCGCTGTTCAAGAAAGTGGGATCGTTCGAACAGTCTGAAGACAAGCAGGAAGTGGAAGTCGCGTTCCAGTGGAATTCGGGTTACTACGAAAGTATTCACTCATTCGCCAACGGCATTTCCACCATCGAAGGTGGCATGCACGAAGAGGGTTTTCGAAAAGCGTTGACGAATGTCGTCAACCGTTACGCACGTAAGCGCAATCTCCTTAAAGAAAAAGAGACGAATCTGTTGGGTGAGGATATTCGTGAAGGACTCACCGCCATCATTTCGGTACGCCTCGCGGAGCCGCAGTTCGAGGGACAAACCAAAGCCAAGCTAGGCAATGTTTCCATCCGTTCACTCGTGGAACGAACAACGAACGAGAAGCTCAGCGACTGGCTCGAGGAGAATCCGCGCGAAGGAAGCCAGATCGTGGCAAAGGCCGTGCAGGCATCGCGTGCTCGCATGGCCGCGCATCAGGCGCGAGATCTGACGCGACGAAAGAGTGCTCTTGACGGGGCCGGTCTTCCCGGAAAATTGGTCGACTGTTCCTCGAAGGACTCGCGAGAGTGCGAAATCTTCATTGTGGAAGGAAACTCCGCTGGTGGCTCCGCAAAGGACGCACGCGATCCGCGGACCCAGGCAATTTTGCCGATCCGCGGGAAAATTCTAAACGTCGAGAAGGCTCGTTCCGACAAAATTCTAAAGAACACCGAAATCCAGGCGCTGATTGCCGCGATTGGTGCCGGTGTTGAATCGGACTTCGACATCACGAAAATTCGCTACGACAAGATCATTCTGCTCGCGGACGCGGACGTTGACGGCAGCCACATTCGCACGCTGCTACTCACGTTCTTCTTTCGACAAATGACCGATCTGGTCAACAACGGCAACGTCTACGTGGCTCAGCCACCGCTGTATTCGACGCTCGTTGGTAAAGAGAAGGTGTATCTGCGCGACGACATCGCAAAGGACGCCTTTCTTGCCGAGCACCCCGATCACAAGAACGACTTCCAACGCCTGAAGGGCTTGGGCGAAATGGACTTCGACGAACTTCGTGACACCACGATGGATCCCACGAAGCGGGCGTTGTTGCAAATCACCGTTGAACAGGCGGCCCTGGCCGACGAGGTCTGCTCAATTCTGATGGGCGATGACGTGCCTCAACGTCGTCACTTCATCCAAACCAACGCAAAGGATGTTCGCTTCCTCGATATCTGAGGAGCGAGAAAACTATGGCCACCAAGAGAAATTCAAGCGGAAAGAATCCGCCGCCACCGCCGGATCCCGACGCAGTCATTGGTTACATCGAGCCAATTGAAATAAACCTCGAGATGGAACGCTCGTTCCTCGAGTACTCCATGTCCGTGATTGTCTCGCGAGCTCTGCCCGATGCTCGTGATGGCCTAAAGCCCGTGCACCGACGAATTTTGTATTCCATGTTCGACCAAGGTCTTCGACCCGACCGACCCCACACCAAGTGCGCGAAGGTCGTCGGAGAAGTTATGGGTACGTATCACCCGCACGGTGACAGTGCTATTTACGACGCCCTCGTGCGCATGGTGCAGGACTTCTCGATGCGCCACCCTCTGATCAGCGGTCACGGCAATTTTGGTGGTACGGGACCCGACGAAGGTGCGGCGGCCATGCGCTACACCGAGTGTCGCCTCGCCCCGTTGGCGCTCGAAATGCTGGATTCAATTGACGAAGACACGGTTGATTTCGAACCGAACTACGACAACAGCACCCAACAGCCGACGGTGCTTCCGGCGCGCTATCCAAATCTCTTGGTGAATGGCTCCCAGGGCATCGCTGTTGGTATGGCCACGAAGATCCCGCCGCACAATCTTGGTGAGGTTATCGACGCGACGCTGCACCTACTCGCGAACCCCGAGGCCACACCCGACGATTTGATGGCATTTGTGAAGGGTCCCGACTTTCCTACAGGGGCACAGATCCTCGGTCGTCAGGGAATTTTGGACGCGTACCGAACGGGACGCGGATCCATCAAGATGCGTGCCGTAGCTGAAGTTGAAGAGGTGCGTACCGGATCACGAATTGTCGTTACGGAATTTCCCTACGAAGTGTCCGTTGAATCGATTGAAGAAAAGATCTACGACCTCGTGAAATCGAGCGAACTCGACGGCATTGCGGAAGTACAAAACGACTCCGCCGGACGCCAGCCGCGTCTCGTTATTCGACTGAAACGCGACGCCAACGCGAACGTCATTTTGAACAAGCTTTTCAAGATGACGTCGCTGCAGACGACGTTCTCGGTGAACACGCTTGCGCTCGTGGACGGAGTACCAAGAACCCTGAATCTCGCGCAGGCGTTGACGCACTACATCGCCCACCAAGTTGAAGTCGTCACCAGGCGAACGCAGTTCCGTCTGAACAAAGCCGAAGCGCGTGCCCACATCGTCGAAGGTCTCCTTAAGGCGATTGACATGCTCGACGCCGTCATTGCTACGATTCGTGGCTCCGATGACCGACCGGCGGCGCGTAGTGCGTTGATGACCGACCCGTTCTCTTTTAGCGAAGAACAAGCGAATCACATCTTGGACATGACCCTTGGCCGCTTGACGCGCCTGGGACGCACCGAACTCGAAGACGAGATGAACAAACTCCGCGAGACCATTGCGGCGTTGCAGGCAATTCTCGCCTCGGACACCAAGTTGCGCGGCGTCATCGCCGATGAGATCACGGTCATCCGTGACAAGTACGCAAACGAACGACTGACGGTGATTGTCAACGATCCGGGCGAACTCGGCGTGGACGATCTCATCAATGACGACGAGATCGTGGTCACCATGACCCAAGCCGGCTACGTCAAGTCGGTTGCTTCGGCGGCATTTAAGACGCAAGGTCGAGGCGGACGCGGCGTGCAGGGCGCTCGACTGCGCGACGAAGACTTCGTGGATCAAATCATTCACACGAATTCGCTCGCGTACTTGCTGATGTTCTCCAACCGTGGACGGGTTTTTCGGCTGCGCGGTCACGAGATTCCGGTGAAGGAACGAACCGCCAAGGGAACGGCCATCGTCAATCTTTTGAATCTCCAACCAGGAGAGACTATTCAAGCAATTGTCTCCACCAAGAACTTCCCCAGTGACAAGTTCCTGGTATTTGCTACCGCTGACGGCACCGTTAAAAAGACCGCCTTTAGCGAATATGACAAATCACGTCGCGAGGGCTGGATTGCCATCAAGTTGCGCGAGGGCGACGAAGTTGTCCGCGTGGTGGCTACGGGTGGCAGTGACGACTTAATGCTGGTGACGCACAGGGGCATGTCGATTCGGTTTAATGAAGCCGAGGTGCGAGAAGTTGGCCGTGACTCGACCGGCGTGCGCGGCATCAAATTAAAGGACGACGACAAAGCCATTGCGCTCGACGTTGTTCGACCGGACGCCGATTTGTTCTTGGTGACCGACACGGGATTTGGTAAGCGCGTAAAAACTGATCGCTTCCACGTGCAAGGCCGCGGCGGTCAGGGCGTTCGAGCTATCAAGCTCACGGCCGCGCGAGGATTCGTCGTCGCTGCGTTCATGGCCGCGCTGAGTGACGAGGTGTTGTTGGCCTCGAGTGGGGGAGTGCTTATCCGCACATCCGTGCGCGAAGTGTCCTCCCAGGGCCGCGACGCGACTGGCGTGCGAGTAATGAACTTGGACGAGGGTCACTCGGTGGCGACGGCCGCCGTTGTTCCCGCCGACGTCGAGGACTAAAGAACTTCTCGTCGAGCCCAGGCTCGACGCAAGACGTCGAGCAGTGTCTCGGGGGGCTGGGCACCCACCACCATGAATCGACCGTCGAGCAGCATTGAGGGCACGCCGGAGATACCAAGTTCGAGGGCCTGTTCTTCGTCAACGCGAACTTCTTTGCCGAAGTCGTCACTGCTCAGAAGATCATCTGCTCCCACTACTCCCACGTCACTGGCGAGTCGGACGAGTGTCGCATGATCAGAAATCAACTCCGCTTCGCTGAAGTACGCTCGAAAGAGTCGCTCGACCATTTCGAGCTGCTTGTCCTGGGCGTTGGCGAGCGCGATCAGTCGATGAGCGTCAAAAGAATTGGCGTGACGCGCATTCGCGAGCGACCAACGCATGCCCATGTCGAGAGCTTGCGCTTCGAGACGAACTTGTGAGGCCGAGGCCTGTTCGACTGCAATCCCGTATTTTCTGGCGATGAGTTCGGGTAGTGGCTCGTCATAGACGGCACGGGCGTTCGAGTCGAGTTCAAACGCACGGTAGCGGCGCACCACGTGCTCTCGGTGCTCGAAGTCCAACAGCGCTTGTTCGAGATTGGCCTTGCCTAAATAACAAAAGGGACAAACGACGTCGCTCCAGATATCAATAGTGAAGGGAGCGGTCATATCCCATCCTTTCGCGAGTTCTTTCTTCTTAAGGCAAACTAGTGGGATGACGGCGCAAGAGCTCTCGCCCGAAGCCGCCGTGGCGCTCCTTCGGCCCGACGATTCACTGGGATTTGGTCTCGCCTCCGCTACCCCGATGGCCTTCATGAAGGCGCTCGGCGCGAGGAAAGACTGGACCAACGTGGTGGTGACGGGAGGTCTACTCCTCGCGGGACTCGAATTTTTCCAACATCCGGGAGTGCATTACCGCAGCGTGTTCTTTGGTGGGGTGGAACGGGCCGCTCGCGCCACTGGTGGCGACGTGCAGTTCGTTCCCTCGGGTTTTCGTCAGTTCGCGACCGTGCTCGAAGCCAATGCACCTCGAGTGCTCGTGCACAGTGCGTCGATGCCCGACGCCCACGGCCGGGTGAATTTGTCCCTCCACCACGGCTACGTGGTCGATGAATTTCGACGAGCGGTGGCCGACTCCGAGCGCATGGTGATGTTGGAATGCTCGCCTTTTATGCCCCGCACGAGAACGCTCGAGGGTTATTCCAACGAATTTTCTCTTGATCAGATTGACGTTGTTATCTATTCGAACGAAAAGCCTGCCGAGCTTGGTTCCGAGACTCCGAGCAAAGAGGACATCGCCATTGCGCGCTACGTGGCTGACTTTGTGCACGATGGCGACACAATCCAAACGGGCATTGGCACGATTCCCAATCTCGTGGCCGACGATTTAGCCAATGGTAACGGTGGTGGCTATGGCATTCACTCCGAAATGTTCACCGATGGCCTGCTGCGACTGTGCCAGTCGGGCAAGGTAACCAATACCAACAAAGCAATCTTTCCTGGATTTGCGCTTACGACGTTCGCGCTCGGGTCACGAGCGCTGTATGACTTTTTGGACGAAAATGACACCGTCCGATTTGCCCCCGTCCGCGTCGTGAATGACCCCGGTGTGATTGGTAGTTACGACAATCTGGTTTCCATCAACAGTGCTCTGTGCGTTGATCTCTATGGACAACTGGTCGCGGATTCGATTGTGGGTCGTCAACACTCGGGCGTGGGCGGGCACGAAGATTTTGTGCAGGGGACTGAACTAACGTTGACGAACTACTCGCTGATCTGTCTTCGAGCAACCGTAGAAATTGATGGTGTCGTGCACAACCGAATAATGACGCAACTGCCCCACGGCTCGGTGGTGACCACGCCGCGTCACCACACGAACGTCGTGGTGACCGAATATGGCGTGGCGGAGCTTCGTGGACGCTCGGTGCCCGAGCGAGCCGCCGCGTTGGCTGCCATTGCGCACCCGCAGTTTCGCGACGAGCTGTACGGGGCCGCCGAAAAACTGGCTCACTAAATGTTGATCGTCCGGGAATTGGGTATCGAAATTGGTGCACGGCGGTTACTAAACCCCGTGTCCTTCACGATTGGTGACGGCGAAAAGGTCGGCATCGTGGGAAGAAACGGGGCTGGCAAATCAACGCTGCTCGCCACGCTGCTCGGAACGAACGGTGAGCATCTTCGTGTTGCGGGCAACGTGCAGCGGCTCGGACACTGGGCACATTTGCCCCAAGAACCTGTTCCTGGAGGGCTCGGTGTTGAGCCCAACGGTTTGTCACACGTTCTTTCGGCCCGGAAACTCGACTCACTCGACGCGGATATGCAACACGCCAGAAAAGCGCTCGCCGAAAATCCCACGGACCAAACAATTTCTGCCTTTACCGATCTCGAAGAGAAGTTCCGAGACCTTGGTGGTTACGAAGCGGAGTCCGAAGTCGCGAGGTTGGCAGCGGGACTCGGCCTCGAAGAGGAATTTCTCCTGGAAGACCTCGACTCACTTTCTGGTGGACAACGCCGGCGCATTGATCTCATGCGTGTTCTCTACGAACAACCAGAAACAATGGTGCTCGACGAACCAACGAACCACCTCGACAAGGCAGCCAAGCGCTGGCTCTTTGAAGAACTGGAGCGCTTCTCGGGAACTGTGTTGGTGATTAGTCACGACCTACCCCTGCTCGACAAAGCCATTGACCGTGTGTTGGCGCTTCGCGAAGGACAACTTCGCGAATACAAGGGCAATTACACCAAGTTCTTGCAGCAAGAAGAAGAACAGCGCCTGAGTGAAGAAAAGACCGCGGCGCGTCAAGACGCTGATATCACGCGACTAAAGACGCTCGCGGACTCCATGCGTGGACAAACGGAGAAGCGAGCTCGCTTGGCAAAAGTTCTCGACCACCGCGTCGAGCGACTGAAAAGCGAACGCGTGGAAGTAACCAAGAAAGAACGAAAAGTTGTCTTCAAACTGCCCGCGCCACCGCGGAGTGGCGACGTTCCCTTGACGGTTGAAAACATCAACGTGACCTATGACACGGACCCTGTTCTTCGATCGACGAGTTTCATTACACGCCGTGGTGATCGCATTTTGATTGTTGGAAAAAACGGCGCTGGTAAGTCATCGTTGCTGCGTTGTATTGCTGGAACACAAGAACCACAGTCCGGGACTATTAAATTCGGCGCCAACGTGACCATGGGGTACTTCGCGCAGGAACACGAGCAACTCGATTTTTCAAAAACAGCCCTGGAACACCTTGCTGATGCCACGGTCGTTACTGAAGTGGAGCGTCGATCGTTGCTCGGCGCCTTTGGACTGAAAGGTTCTGCCGCGCACCAACTTCCCGGTTCGTTGTCGGGTGGCGAGCGCGCCAAACTGGCCCTCGCAATGTTGGCCTCGTCAAACGCGAATTTTCTCGTGCTCGACGAACCCACCAACAACCTGGATCCTGCGAGCGTCGAGGCTGTGGGTCAAATGCTTCGACACTGGAAGGGAACAATTATCGCGGTGAGTCACGAGCGCGGGTTCGTTGACGCGTTTGCGCCAACGCACGCCGTCTTACTACCAGAGGAGTACTTCGATCTTTGGCGTGACGACTACGCCGACATGGTGGAGCAGCGGTAATTCGCGTTCGTTCAAAAGAACGTCGCTGATTTGTGGTGACAGTCTGAAGATTCTCTTACGTCGCTGGCGCACAAAAGAGCGGTCATGTCGTGTTCGTTACGTCTCTTTGGACACCAAAAAACTTCCCGCTCAGCCTCTCTTAGAAATATGGTTCGTGATTGTCGTGCGTCGTGCCACTCTTTGACGTGCCCATCTACGTGGCTCGTCAATCGGAGGAAATTTTTATGCGTCGTCACTATTTATCAAGTATTACCGTCGGACTGCTCGCGACGAGCTCGTTCGTCGGTGCGGGGCTGACCATGAACGCCGGTGCGTCGACGTCTGCACCGTCGTGCGCTTCCATTACGAAGTCACTCGTCGTCGCTGACGGGTTCAAGGGCGCAACCGGCCCCAAGATCACGAAGTACAACTACACCAAGGTGTCAGCGAACCCCACCAACGCACTGGGAACCACCATTGACTTTGGCTCGAAGGCCCTCGTAGTGGCCTGCGTGAGTCCGGCAGATCTGAAGAAACTGTCGGTCATTGCACAGGGTGCGAGCAAGCCAACAATGACCGCTACGCAGTACATGGCGTACTTGGTGAAGACGTCGGCGGGGGCCATGACGTCGACACCCGTTGGTGGCGTCACTGACTACCTCGACTACGGCAACGGCAAAGAAGACGGTCTCGGCTCAACGTCCAAGGCGGGCAGTGTCCGTCTTGACGCGTGGGTGGTCGGAAACTTTGATGTGCTGACGTTCATTGCGCCCGCCACGTCAACACCCTCCAAGGCCCTACTCGCGTTCATTACGACAACGAAGTCGGTGCTCTAAGAAGCCGTCTACTGCGCCAAGTTAGGTGACGTCGATTTCGTAGAGCGACGTCAAGCTTTTCGCGTTCGTCGTGTACGTGCCGTAGCCCACGAAGTTGTTGCCGTTGGGCGCTATTGCTACGGCGACGTCGGCTTGGGGACTTTTCTTATCGACGTTCGGCGGGAACGCGTTCAAGATGGTGGCTTTGGCAACCGTTCCATTCGGTGCTTCCGTGATGATGAAGGCATCTTGGTTGACTTTGCCAATGCTGAATCCGAAAACGGCGCACTCCGTGGAGCCACCAACGAAGGTCACCAGACTCGCGTTCGTAGGCGACGTCACGGCTGCGGGAGCGTGCCACGTGCCTCCCGCGTACGAAATGAGGAACTGCACCTGTTTGGAGAGGTTCGCGGCGGGTGAGGACCAGTCGGAGGCGAGACACGTTCCGTTGTTGGCGCACGCGAGCATCGGAGGTTGGAAGCCCTCAGGCTGACTCGGTTGCACGTAACCAGCGGGTAGAGACTGGCCAGCGGCCACGGTCCACGATCCTTGTACCAGTACGGCGTGCCACTCCGCCAAGGCTGAAGAAGCATTGGGATACAGGCCAACGGCGACGCAGTTATTGGCGGACCAGCAGCTGAGTCCCGAGACGCTGATATTGGCGATTGAGCCTGGGACGTAGTCGGGGGGCGAAGGAATCTCCGTGACTGCTTGTTCCACGCCATTGTTGAACGTGACGGAGAACAATTGACGCACGTTATTGCTATCTGTGTAGGTGCCAGCACCGTCGCACCAACCAGGATCATTCTTGGCGCAACTGATGTTTTGGAGTTCGCTGTCGCCTTCACCATTGGCAAAGAGCGTCGAGCTCAGTACGTTGACGCTCGACAACACGCCGGCAGTATCGGTCAAGTAATAACTAACGAAATTTTGACCATCTTCATACAGGCCGGCGATGAGACAGTTGCTGGCGGTCCAACAATTTCCACTCGCCGTAATGTCGGCGCCGGGATACTGGTTGGGAAATGCGGGTACGGCCGTCACCGCTCCCCACGTCCCGCCGGTCATCTGCAGTGTGAAAAGACTCACACTTTGATTGGCGGTGAGGTAGTAGCCGGTCGCGAGACACGCCAACTGTGTTGGACAAGAAAGCGAGTCGATGCCCGCGTCGGAGTACCCCTGGTAGGGCACGTAGTCGGACGGCAAGGTCTTTACCGAACTCTTGGTTTCTTTGCCGCCTACTTCATTGATGACGTAGATGACCGAGTGCGTTCCAACCTGGCCGTTGCCGATGATGATGCAATTGCCAACGCTCTTGCAGGCCGTGGTCGTCGGAGGAAAGGGTTGGGAAATTCCTTTAACACTCAGTGCTTTGGCGTCGAGCTTGGGAGTACTCGCACTAGCGACACCCACGAGCGACGATCCAAAAAGCGCAATTACCGCAACCGACAACGCCAGAACTCTTCGCATGACTTCCCCCTGGACGACTAGGCAATCTCTAGTTGAAACTTTAGGTTTCAATGGGTGCCAAAACGGTGACTATGCGCCGATGCTACTTAGTTCTTCCAGATCTTCTTCGCTGAGCACTAACGTCGAAGCTTGCACGTTCTCTCGAAGATGTGCGACAGACGACGTGCCCGGTATCAACAAGATATTCGAAGAGCGTTGTAGTAGCCACGCAAGGGCCACAATCATTGGCGAGGAATTCAATCGACGAGCAACGGTCGAGAGCGTGTCGGACTGCAACGGCGTGAACCCACCNNAGTTCGTCGTCACCGCGATTAGCGATGTTGTAATAATTCTGCACGCACACGATGGGCGCAATGTTTTGGGCTTGACGAATTTGTTCCTCCGAAACGGTACTGAGTCCGAGGTGTCGAATGAGACCAGCCTGTTGCATTTCGGCCAAGGCTTCGAATTGGACCGCGATAGAGCCGGGCTCGGGCGAACTGAGGCCGCCCACGCGAAGATTCACCACATCAAGTGCGTCGAGGCCAAGATGTTCGAGGTTGTCATGAACTGCTTGACGAAGTTCTTCGGGAGACCGCGCGTGGGGCCAACCGCCGTTTTCGTCACGGCGGGCCCCCACCTTGGTCACCAGATGCAAATCATCGTGGTAGGGATGTAACGCCTCCTTAATCAGGTGATTTGTTACGTGAGGACCATAAAAGTCGCTCGTATCAATGTGGTTGATCCCTAGCGCCACCACTTCTCGCAATACGGCAAGAGCCGCTTCGGGGTCTGACGGTGGTCCAAACACGCCGGGACCCGCGAGTTGCATCGCGCCAAATCCCATGCGAGTCACCGTGACGCCGTCGGCGAGTGTGAAGGTGTCGTCACTGATCTTTTTGTCATTCATGTGTGTGTCCTCCGAAGTATTCGTGTGGTTCCAAAGCGGGTGCGCCAACGTTTCTGGAAAAGAGGACCTGGTCGCGTCGCGTCGTCGTGTTGTCGAACTACATCGATTCTACCGTCTGTCCGCTTAATTTCGACGAGGACCACGAGCGTTTCCTTCGCGCATCCCTAAATCAACGAAGGTGGTTTACAATTCGATTGGATTCAATGCCGTGAAGAAGTGGGGGATCAACGTGGCTCAGACGTTCAAGGCCGTGACGAATGAGACATCGATCTCGTTTCGTCGAAGCGTGGCTCTGATTGTCGCGACCGCTTTCATTGCAACCTCGCTGTGCTTGATCGGTAACTCTCACGACGTCGTCGGCGCTTCTGGTGCGACGCGTACTCCCGGTTGCACGTCGTCAACTGCATCGTCAGCGACACTGTTGCCAAAAATTGGTGGAGTTACCCGAACGGTCATTGTGCACGTGCCGTCGGGTCTTGACAATTCCAAGGAGCACGCGCTCGTCTTGAATCTGCACGGCAGTGGCAGCACGGCTCTCGAGCAAGAGGGATTTACGGGAATGGACGCGACGGCCGATACGAACCGATTCATCGTGGCGTACCCGCAAGCATTGATTCCCGACGGCACGGGCTATGACTGGAACGTCCCCGGTGTGCCGTTAACGGGCGGCCGTGTCGTTCCCGCGAACGCGCCGAATGATATTGCCTTTCTCACATCACTCGTGGGTGTTCTCGAGCATCGATACTGCATCAATCCCTTGCGCGTGTACGCCACGGGATTCTCTGGCGGTGCGCGAGAATCAAGTCAACTTGCGTGCGATGACTCGACGCTCTTTGCTGCCGTGGCACCCGTGAGCGGACTTCGTCGCCCCACACCGTGTCCCACACAACGCTCGGTGCCAATTCTCACGTTTCATGGCTCGGCGGACCCTATTGATCCGTTCGCCGGCAACGGACAGGAATATTGGACGTACTCGGTAGCGACCGCGGAAAAATATTGGGCCTCACAAGACAGGTGTGCGTCAAAGCCAAAAAACTCGACGCACTCAGGGGTCAAGCTCACGACGTATGCGGGCTGTTCGGGTGGGGCCACCGTTTCGTTGTACGAAATTTATGGCGAAGGACACGAATGGCCCGGCGGACCGACACTTCCGTCTTCGATCACGTCATTCCTTGGACCCCAGTCGAATGCAATAAACGCCGACGTGATTATCTGGGGTTTTTTCAAAGCACACCAGCTCTAGGAGATGCTCAGGTCGAATGCCAATCGTCCCACCATGAGGAAATTGAATGAAGTGCGAAGTAATTCGCTGGCGGTAAGAATTACGTGATGAAAGCTCTGCTCGTGATTGATCTTCAAAAAGCTGTCGTTGAAGAGGCCGTTGATGTTCCCGGTGTTCTTTCGAGAGTGAACCAATTGATTGGTGACGCCCGCAGCAGCGGCGCTCCTTTGGTCTTCATTCAGCATCAAGAAGAGGGTGACCCATCAATGAGTCCAGGGTCTCCTTCCTGGGAGTTCGTCGATGATCTTGATTTCAGAAACGGTGATGCGCTCGTTCACAAGAAGTACCGTGACGGATTTGCGGGAACCGAGCTGAAGGATTTGTTGTTGTCGTCGGGAACAACGGAAGTCGTCGTGACGGGTGCCCAATCGGATTACTGCGTTCAAACCACCGCTCTTTCAGCCTTGGCCCAAGGCTTTGACGTCACCTTGGTGCGCGATGGCCATACGACGTGTGCCACGGGACCAGGCAATGGTTCCGTGGATGGTGCCTCGGTGGTGGAATTCATCAACGGTCATTTTGAATGGCTCTTCTATCCCGAACGACAGATTTCGGTAGAGGAAGCGGCTTCCATTTCTCTCTAACGAGATAGCGCTCGTGCAGCATCGACCTCGTGAAGTGAACATCGGATGGGCGCCAGGAACTGCAATGGTTCGAAGGATCCATGGATCTCCGCGCCGTAATGTTGGGATCTATGAAGATCTTGGTGATCGGTGGTTCATCATTTGTCGGGCGAGCAATCTCACTCGCTGCCCTTGAACAGGGCCACGACGTCACTGTCTTTAACCGAGGAGCAACGTCGACTGACTTACCAAGTACCGTCAGACGATTGATCGGAGATCGAAAGACCAATCTCACTGCGCTTGAGGGCCAACGTTTTGACGCCACGATTGACGTCATTGCTTACCAACGTGGCGACGTTGAGCGTTTGCACGAAGCACTTGGCGAACGCGCCGGCTACTACCTACAAATTTCTTCGATTTCTTCGTACCAAGAGCCTCAAACTGAACTCGCTGACGAGAGCACACCGTTGCTGGAGCTCGGCGACGTCGACCCCAACGCGCAAGTGACTGGTGCAACGTACGGTGTTCTAAAAGCGGAGTGTGAACGCGCCGCCGGAGAACTCTTTGGACCAACGATAGGAATAGTTCGTCCCACGTACGTCATTGGTGGACACGACGTGACTCTGCGTTTTCCGTACTGGGTGGCTCGTCTCCAGCGCGGCGGGCGAGTTGCCTTTCCCGGGCCCGCGAACAGTTCGCTGCAATGGATTGACGCACGAGACCTGGGGGCCTTCACGGTGCAGATTACTGAGCAGCAGTTCGTGGGCGCAGTGAACGCAATAGGAGTATCACCGGCACCTGGTTTTAAAGAAACGCTCGAGCGCATTGCGACCCACGTGTCGCCTGAGGGCACGACCTTGGTTGAACTCAGTGCCAAGGGGGATGTCGATCGAAGTTGGTATCAAAAATTTCCGCTTTGGGCTGGACCGCAAAGTGAACCCATTATGAACATGAGCAACGTCAAGGCGGTCTCACTTGGACTCACCCCGCGAAGCTTGGAAGAAAGCATTGATGACGTAATCAAGTGGTTTGGTGGCCAAACGTGGCCTTCGCACTGGCTAAGCGAGGAAGAAGAAGCCTCGCTTCTCAGTAATCGGTAGTTACAACTGTTTTGGTGGGCGAGGGGGTCTTAGGTTCCAGCATTTCTGGGACAGCATGTTTCAGGGTTTCTGGGACACTTCCACTTGGAGGTTCCTATGGATTTGGCTACGTACGCGGTCACGGCAGTGTTGTTGGAAGGTCGTTCGCTGCGCTCGGTGGCGGCGTCGACGGGGAGGTCGAAGTCGTGGGTCGCGCGCCACGTCGCGCTCTACAAAGAAGGTGGCGCTGAGGCGCTAACGCCCAAGAAGCGCGGTCCAATCACCGCGGCCAATCGCACCGCAGCACCCGTCGAAGACGTCATCGTCGCGATGCGCAAGGAGCTCAGCGATCAGGGTTACGACGCCGGCGCGCGCACCATTCGTTACCACTTAAGCCAGCTCGGCGATTCGGTGCCCGCACTCTCCACCATCCACCGCGTGCTGCACCGCCGCGGGTTCGTCACGCCCCAACCCCAAAAACGTCCGCGCAGTTCCTGGGCGCGCTTCGAGTCCGATCTGCCCAATGAGACCTGGCAGACCGACATGACCCACTGGCAACTCGCGGGCGACGAGCACGTCGAGATCGTTAATTTCATTGACGACCACTCGCGGGCCGTGCTGTGTTCCAGTGTGGTGAAGGTCGCCAAAGCCGCTGACGTCGTGCGACTTTTCTTTGCCACTGCTGCCCTCTACGGCTTTCCCCAGTCGGTCCTGAGCGATAACGGCGCTATCTACACCTCGACCTACCGCGACTCACACTCCGGACTCGAGATCGACCTCGCGCTTCTCGGCATCATCTTTAAACACGGCAAGCCCTATCACCCCCAAACCCAGGGCAAGGTCGAGCGCTACCACCAGACCCTAAAAAAGTGGTTGCGAAAACAACCCGAAGCCGCGAGCATCGACGAGTTGCAACGACAGATCGACGGCTTCGTTCGTTACTACAACGAAGTGCGACCGCATCAAGCAAGAGATACTCCCCCAATGCACGCGTGGCGCACTCGCGACAAGGCCGTGCCCTCGCTCGCGGGACAAAAGTTGCTTGCGAAGACTCGCGTTCGTCACGACCGCGTGGACGACACCGGCGCAGTCACCCTTCGTTACCGTCGCAAGCTCCATCACATCAGCCTGGGGCGTCGCTACCGCGGCCAGCGAATCATTATCTTGATGGCCGATTTGGACGTTCGAGTGATCAACGTCGACGGCGAACTTCTCCGCCATTTCACGCTCAATCCGAGCAAAAACTATCAACCTCGAAAAGATGACCTACTCTGAGGGTTCGTTTGTCCCAGAAATTCTGCAACATGACAAAAGTGGGCCGTACAGGACTTGAACCTGTGACCCCTTGCGTGTCATGCAAGTGCGCTACCAGACTGCGCCAACGGCCCCTTGGGTGAACCACCCTACCATTGAGGCTCGTCATTACTCGACTGTTCGAGTCACTAAATCACGATTATGGTCGTTTCATTCGAAGTAATCGATGCAGAATTGTTGCGTTTTCTAATCGTTGATCTCGCCGATTGAGATCCACTCCCCCTGGTTTCGAAGCGCCCATTCCGTCATCTATGGCGGTCTTCCCCATTTGCACATTCCTCTCGATCTGTGCCATGAAAACTTCAGCGGCTGCTCGAGCGTCCTCGGCAGCATCATGGTTTCCTGGAGCGACGCCATAATATTGGCAGAGTTGTGCTAGCCCTCGTCGAGGACGCGTGGCACTTCGTGGTTCAATCATCACGTCGTGGCGAACGACGTCCACGATAGTTATCGAAGGCGGAGCCACTCCAAATGGTCGAAGTCCACCGTGTCCGTGACGACGCAAGGTCGATTCCAGCATGTTGAAGTCAAACAGCGGATTGGAACCAACAAAAACTGCACCGTCGGCGGCGTAAGAAGCAAGTTTCAATGCGGCGAGCTTCGCCGCATCACTGGCCGCCAAGGCGTCACCAGCGTCCAACATTTTTTTTAGCGTTGATAGCGAAATACCATGCACACGCTGCGCACCTGCACTCATGGGTCGCGCCGGAACAGCAAAAAACTGACTCAGTTCATCTAAGACGCCCCCGCGATAAACGGCGAACCCGTAGGAAATTGCCTCGTCGTCGGCGGTACTGAGGCCGGTGGTTTCCGTGTCGAAGCCAACTAAGAGTGCAGGAACTTCTTGAATCCGATTCACGTTGCCCAGCCTTGCACGACACCGTGACACAACACTGCTCAAATTCCTCAACTCCAATATTTCCTGTTTTTTTTACCGATCGAGAACTAAAGTTTGACGGAGGCGGCGATATGGAAAACGTTGATTCGCTGTTGCTTGACTTGTTGGAGTGGCTTGCTACCAAAGCCCGACCCTACGAAGAAGTTATGGACGCTTGGCGAACGTCGTGTCCGCGACTACCGGTGTGGGAAGAGGCCAATGATCGGGGTTACGTCAATCAGTTGTACGTCATGGGCACAGGACGTCAAGTCGCAATCTCAGCGTCTGGTGCACTTCGTCTGCAGAAATCTCGAAGTAGGGACTTAACGAACTTTTGATCAAGACTTGTTGTTGCGCCTCGTGCTCGACTGCTTCGTTAGAAAGGAGGCCTTGATTTGGACTCTTTTTTTGCCAGAACGACTAAAAAATTCTTTGAAGGTCTCTTTGGAGGCGGCGTCCGGATTCG
>PLHJ01000005.1 GCA_003138895.1 Acidimicrobiaceae bacterium | reverse complement strand
CACTAGCGAGGCTCTAAAGCGGCGCCAGGGCACGATGACCCCGTATCAGTGACGACGGCCTGCGCCGAGGAAACTCAATCCACTTCAGATGCTGGATACAGGACTCGGTGCAGAACAGCGGCCACAATGCCACCGACGAGGGGCGCCACGATGAACAGCCACACCTGACTTAATGCTTGTCCACCCACTACAAGTGCTGGCCCGAGACTGCGAGCTGGGTTCACCGAAGTACCAGTGATCGGAATTCCCACAAGGTGAATGACCGTCAGGGTCAAACCAATAACGAGTCCCGCCACCGCAGCGTTCGCAACTTTGCTCGTCACTCCCAGGATTACGAAGACAAAGAGCGCCGTCAGTATCACTTCGGCAAGAAATGCTCCGCCTTGGCTGATGTGGATAAGAGAAGCGCTGCCGTACCCGTCAGTTCCGAGACCTTGCGAAGCCTTGTGGTACAGCGGTGACTGTTGGAAGACAGCCCAGAGCAATAGCGCTCCAAGGATTCCACCGGAGAACTGCGCCACCCAGTAGCCCAACGCTTCGCCAACACTGATCCGTCGAGCGAACAGCGCTCCGATGGTGACTGCCGGATTGACGTGACATCCCGAAATTGGGCCGATTGCGTAGACCAGTCCCATGAGAACCAAACCGAACGTGAGCGCCGTTGCTACAACGCCGGCCGCAACGCTCCCCCCATCGAATTTGAAACCAAACATCAATGTGGCAGTTCCTACCGCGAAGAACACGAGAACTGCCGTGCCCAGCAACTCAGCGAAAAACTTCCTAGACATGTACAACGACCTCCCCTTAGGTGTTCAGACATTTTGCCTTTTGGTTGAGGAGGCGCGTGGGATACCCGACGATCACTGGCGCCGCAACCCGATAGCCGTCCTGTGGTGCGGTTGCGACAAGCATTCGGTAGCATTATGGCGAAATCGAGGTCCCTTATGAAGCCAAGGCCGCTTGTCCCTATTGCCATTCTCGGAGCGGCACTGCTACTCACTGCCTGCGGGTCTTCGCTACCCGGAAGTGCAGCCACCACCACGACGAGCAGTAGTCATGCGGTGACAAATCTGGTCGTGACCAGTTCCCAACGTCAAAGCCTGCTCGACGCGGCAGCGGCCTACCACCAACTCCCCGCGAAGGACTACACCGGCTTGCAAAAAGGCAACACCTACCTTGCCTTCGATGGTTCGAATCACACCTACTACGCCGCCGCCGGACTCGTACCCAGCTCCAAGTCTCTACAAGCGCAAATAGGCACCCAAGACGATGGTTCCTACAACCTGTTTACGAAGAAGCAAGGAAGAAAGAACTGGACGGTCTACAACGATGGACAAGGAGCCGTACCCGGCTCGATGTGTCCCATCAGCATTCCCGCCGGTGTCGTTGCGGTGTGGAACTGGAAAAAGGGCAGCTGTTACCCTCCGGCATAGGTCTCTTTCGAATTGCGACGCCACACAAAAAGAGCTCGGCCCGACGCATCAGTCGGTCGATTTCCCTTGAGATCTGTTTCTTTGAGCAAAGCAAAATCTGGAGTCAGCGCTTGACGAATTTCGTCAAGCGCAACACCTAACTCACTAATCGTTTCGTGATGAAGCACAAACCTGCCGTCTTCTTGCTTCTCAAAGACGCGAATGTGCCACGAGGACATTGAGATGCCATCAAAGTCGACGTTCATAATTAACGTGTTGTCGTCGAAGTCGTGGACCCAGGGCGCCATGTCGCCCAGTTGGTTCAGTCGATCAATTGTGTTGACATCAAAGATGAAGATGCCGCCATCATTCAAGTGATTATTCACTCCATGGAACACCTCTTTCCATGCGTCAAAATCCGTAACGTGATTGAGCGTGTCGAACACGCAGATCACAACATCGAAGCAAGATCCAAGATGCAACGAAGTCATATCTGCTTCAATGAGCGTGGCTTCCGGGCATCGACGTCTGGCGTAGGCAAGCATTTCGGACGAAAGGTCAATACCCGTGAGAGAAAAGCCCGAGCCAAGTCCTGCGAGTATGGCGCCAGTTCCGCAACCAAGTTCCAAAACCGATTGAGCCTCGGGATTGTATGACTCGATGAATCCAAGAATCTGGCGAATACGGTCGAACGGCTCGCCATTGATGGCGTCATAAAAAGGCGCGAACTCGGCGTAACTCGACATAGCAAAGTATGCCATTAGGTCAACTACCTACGAACGAATGTTACAGAGCAAGTTCCTTCACGACACTCACAATGAGTTTGTCGACATCGCTTTCACTCGACAAGGGATTCATAAATGTGAATTTGAGAGCGGGTTGGCCTTTGATGATGGTGCGGCCGAGCACCATTTCACCACGAGCGAGAAGTTGTTGCTGTACGCGACGGAGATCATCTTCTCGGGCACCTCGGGCACTAAAGACGCACATGACCGACGACGATGGCGCAACAAGATACAGCACTGGATCCGCTTCGATTGATGAGGCGGCGTAGTTCGTTATTTCCACCACCCGATCGACCATTTCACCGAGAGCCACGCGTCCCAGCGTTCGAAGCGTCGCCACGACCTTGGCGGCGTCAAAGCGTCGTGAGGTATCAAGTGAACGGCCGACCAGGTTGATCATGCCTTCGAGTTCGTCACCACGGTCCAAATAATCCGACGTCACTCGCAACAAATCGAAATCGGCTTGATCACGAAGAACGAGCGCGCTCGCGTTAAAAGGTTGCCACCAGAGTTTGTGAAAATCAATGGTGACCGAATCAGCCGAACTGAGACCGTCCAACTGAGTGCGCAGATTATTTGACAGTAAGAACGCGCCCGCGACGGCCGCGTCAACGTGAAACCAAGCGCCGTCTTCTCTCGCGCGTAGAGCAATATCGCCTAACGGATCGACCGCTCCAATGTCGGTCGTGCCAGCGGTTCCTACGATGGCGATGATTTCTAGGCCGTCAGACTTTATGTCACCTCTCGTCACGTCGAGAGCGGCAAGGTCCATGGCACCGCTCGCGTTCGTGGGAACAAGGATCACTGCGTCACGACCGAGGCCCAATTGTGCGGCCGCTCGTTGAATAGAAAAATGGGCCTGATCCGAACACAAGATTCGCCAGCGATTAGCGCTGGAGGGCAAACCAGCTCTCAGCACATCGTGACCGCTTTGAGCTGCGGCCTTGGACCGAGCTAGCGTCATCGCCAAAACATTTGATGCCGTACCGCCCGACGTCATAACGCCAGAGCCGGTCGTTGAAAATCCAATCATGTTTGCCAACCACGACATGAGATGCAATTCAACTTCAGTCGCCGCCGGCGACTGATCCCACGAGTCCATGGTTTGGTTGGAAGCGCTCACCGTTAGATCAGTGACGACGGAGGGAAGAAGCGTCGGAGGGTGCAAGTGAGCCACTGCAAAAGGATCACTTGGGATCACACTGTTGGCCCAAACGTTTTCT
The DNA here is from genome assembly GCA_003138895.1 of Acidimicrobiaceae bacterium. GTDB lineage: Bacteria > Actinomycetota > Acidimicrobiia > Acidimicrobiales > RAAP-2 > RAAP-2. The sequence goes on along the minus strand of PLHJ01000005.1, from coordinate 173,665 downwards.
CCGAAGTCCTCGAGCACGCTCGCGAGGTCTTCGCCGTCTTCCGTACAGATCGCGCGAGACCAAATGAATTCGCGAACCTGCTGTGGCGAAAGTTGCGAACGTGGCCTTAGGAGGGGTCGTTGCAAACTGTTGATGGCGAGAACGGCGGCACTCCTGAGCGCTTCGCGTCCACGATCATCGATCGTGACAATTTGATCGCGCCAATGAGTTGAGTTGCTCAACGGATCGAGCAAGCCTGTGCGACTGCGTCGCCCAACCTCTTCAAGCCTTCGTCCAACTCGTCTTCTTCAATCACGATCGGTGGCAACAGTTTCACCGTGGTATCGCCCGCGCCGCACGTCTCCACAATGAGGCGCCGTTCGAAAGCCGCCGCGGCAATGCCTGCGGCCAACTCCGTGTCGTGCACGTCAAGACCGCACAGCAATCCGTTTCCTCGAACAGTGAAATTGCCTTGACCAAAAGTTGAGGCAATGTCGTCAAGGACGCCACGCACGGTCAGGCTGCGAACTTCGGTTCCCTTTTCGAGGTCCAACGTCGACCAGTACGTGTCGAGCATCGCGGCGGAAGTTGCAAAGGCCAGGTTGTTGCCGCGGAACGTCCCCGAGAATTCTCCCGGGTTCCACGTGTCCAGATTTCGACGAACGAGGTTGAGGGCCATCGGAAGTCCCAGACCACTTATCGACTTCGAAATGCAAATGATGTCGGGGTCGAGTGCCGAACCTTCGAATGAGAAAAACGGTCCCGTTCGACCAACACCAGCTTGCACCTCATCAGCGATGACCACGATGCCGAGCTCGCTGCACTGCTCACGAATGGCGCGTAGATACAAGGTGTCAAAAGGTCGAGCACCACCTTCGCCCTGCGTGGGTTCAATAATGATGGCGCCAATCGCTTGTCCATCGATGGTGGATCGCAGAGTCGTGTGCAAGAGTTCGAGGTCAGCGTCAGTGACGTGCTGCACGTACGGCAATGCTACGAAATCCTTTAGGTGGGCACTCGTCTCACGACCGGCCATTGAGGCAGAAATAGAGGCCGCCCGGTAACTCATGCCGTGGTAGCCACCAGCAAATCCAACGACCGCGCGGTTTCCCGTAATTCGTTGGGCTAATTGCAACGCTGCTTCGACGGCAGTGGCGCCCGTGGGTCCAACAGTCTGTACCACCATGTCCATCGACCGGGGTTCCAGAACGTGTTGCTTGATCGCTTCAAAGAAATGGCGTTTTTCAACGGTGAACGTGTCGAGACTGTGCAACAGTTTGCCGCTACGCAGGTGCTCAATGGCGATATCCACGAGAACGGGATTGTTATGCCCGTACGACAATGCACCAGCACCCGCGAAGAAATCCAGGTACTCGTTGCCGTCTTCATCAATGATGGTTGCTCCACTCGACGTAGCCCACACTGCGGGCCACTTTCGTGAGTAGTAGCGCACGTTCGATTCCATTTCCTCAAAGGGCGTTATCACGGATTCCTCTCGGTTGATGCGCGTCGCGTTACGACGATGCTTGGAGTAGTCCCCCAAGTGTAATCAGAGGGGAATTGAATTATAGGACAGGTTCAGGCTCTGCGTCCATGATTTCTCAGCGAACGCGGCATGATCAGAACGTAAACAATTCGTAACGAATGCCATCGGTCTTACGCGCCAGTAGCGCAGCGAGCGGCCCTGACCCAAACGGCACTAGTTTCAGGTGCGTCGCGAAGATGGCGACACCAAAGGGGGCATGGTGAACCGAATCGACATTGAAACAAAGCTCAATGAGTCTCGAACGTGGTTGCTCGAGCACGTCAAGAATCTTCCCGAACGCGATTTGCATGATCCTTTGACGCCCAGTGAGCACGATCCCTCGAATAAGTGGTCACCGCTCGATCACGTTGCTCACCTGGCACTAATCGAAGGAAACTTTCAGCAAATGATTCGTCGATTCATTTCGGGTGAGAAGAATCCCGTTGGACTTCTCGAAGGCGAAAACGGACAAAAACGAACGCGTGAGGAAATTATGGCAATCGTCAACGCGTCGACGGAGAAATTCCAGCGAGAGCATCATGCCGATTCGCTCTCCCAAGTCGTGGCTCTCACGGCACAGGCGCGAGCAGAAACATTGATACTACTGAGCGAACTTTCTGATGAACAATTGGAGCAAGTACTGCCCGGTGCACCATGGGCTGACGGCACGGTAGGTGGCGTGCTGGGAGCGAACGCGGATCACGCTCGAATGCACTGGAAGTGGTTGGTTGAAGCCGGGCTAAACGACGGGGATTAATTTCCTCAATCGTCTTTAGTGCAACGTGTTATCTACGCTTGTTTCAAAACCTCGGCTGTAAACATTGTGGGGGGCACGGGCGAAAAGTTTGCCACGTCGGCGGCGGTGATGGCTCCTTGCGGACTTGTGAATGAAGCTATGAGAGCGTCGTTGTCCTCGTAGTAAAGCTCCGTCTGCAAGTAATACGGCGTCGGCGATCCGTCGAACGTGGGACCTGGCTTACTTACCTCACACCCAATCAATCCGGGTAGATCATTCGCCAAGGGAATGTGGGTTTCGAAGTAGTACGAATCAAAGGCCGCTGAATCGTCGGGTGTCGAATAGAGAATCGTCAGTTTGATCATGGAAGAACCATAGCGGGGCGTCTCTTGGCTCGCTCGACCGACACAGAAAAACTACGAAGGTTTTCGCTCGCCGACCATCTCCAGCAAGTCGCGTAGTTGGCGTCCCATAGTTCTGGGATTTCCCTGCAACTCACCAATCACTTCGCCCTCAGCATTGACATCGTCGCCCGGTTGGAAACATGAAACCCGCATGCCCTTACCTGCACGCTCCGCAGTAACGACCCACGGCATTCCAATGACACCTGAATCATTCGTAGCCATAATCTGGTTTGCGCCGCGAAGGCCAATACTCCAATCGGGGGACCGAGCCGCATCAATAATGCGGTTGACGTCGCCACCACCTGAAAATCCGCTCGAGTTCTTGATGTCTTCCACCCTAGGACCTACGTGTGACGCCATTCGGGAACGTCGCATTCATGTTGAACCAATACCATTGATTAAACGGCTTAAGGCAACAATCAGAAGAATGGAGTGTGATTAACGGTGACACAACATTCGCAATTCTCTTTCTCGCTACCCAGTAGCGAAGCTGTGACGGCGATTGATTCAATTGCTGCTGGTAAAGGCTGGTGCAACGTCACTCCACATGTGCAAGACGACGTAGGGCAACTCACGCCGAACGTTTTCCAACTGCTCATTAAAAAAGGCGCACCCGTAGCGACTCTGGTCACGTCCGCACCCAAAAAAGGGGTACCCCAGGAATCAAGCCTGGGCGTCTTGCACACCCGAGGCAAATTAAGCAAGGAGCGTTTGTCGATGATTCTTGGCGACGCCACTTTTAAAGTGCGACAAAACCACAATCAACGAGGACTTCTTTTGAACGTCCCGTGGGACACGTCAGCGAGCGAAATCCTTCGAGTTATGTGCACGGCGACTGACTTGCTCTGTGACTATGAACGAAAAGACGACTGGGAAATAGATCTTTTCGTACGCGACTAAACATCACGACGAAAGTGCGGTCAATACACCTTTCATATAGTCGTCATCGCTTTGGTACACGTGAGCCGACTTGATGATCATGACGAGTCGCCCAAGCGGCAGCGACAATGCCATCGCCACTTCTTCTTGCAGCATTGCCAATTGCGTCAAATTGGCGTAACCCTTCGCTCCGAAATCAATGCTGTGTGCGTATACGGACAGCGCCAATGCGTCGTCTTCAATGAAGAAATCCAACAAACTCACACACGGAATGTACGTAGTGTCACTGAGTGGCTGCAGCGTCGTGATCGTCGCCGATCGCGAGTGCCTGTCCAATCGAAGACGTTCAACCACCCAAGCAATTTGGTCTCGTCCAGCGTGTTCGTAGTCACGAAGTCTCGTGGCGTAACTGTCGGCTCCTCCAAGTTCGCTCACTATCGCGTGGTCATTGAAATTGTCGTGCATCCACGCCAATCGCTCAGGATCGGCAAACTGCGCAATAATCGCGTCGTGACTTTTGGGGCTCGCAATCTCGAGCGTGATCATCATCAGTTCAGCAATCTTTTTTCCGTCATACGTGCTGGGCTTTCCTCGTTCCATGATGTGAAGCGCAATCAAAATCCAGGCTTCACCAATGGAGTTGGTTTCTAGGAGCAATGACGAAGAAGCGCCGTGCTCGGCGTCAGTGTCGCGAACGTTCACGACAACAGTGTAAAAGCGTCGCGGTGCTAAGTCCTAGTCCACCGAAAATTCAGCCGAGACTTTTACTTGCGAACCATTGCTAAGCCAGAAAGACCCTTCATTCCACGCGAGTAACAAGTCGTCGTCGAAGGCCACGGCGTCGTGGTGCGTCAGCTCGGCCCACGAGAAAGTACCCGAAACAACCTCGCTCAAAATTTCCCAGAGTGCCGCGTTATTCACGTGACCAACAACGTCGAGATCAGCTCTTCGAATCGGCCACGCCTTTTTCTCCTTCGGCGTTGGCGTGGTGGCCTTAGAAATACGTCCCGACACCTTTCTTCCCTGCGCCGACACACCGTAAAGATCGACGAAGTCGGGTCCGAGGCGTGTTGGTTGTCCCGTCGCATTAACGGGAACCCAGAGTCCAGCAGTTTCGACGGCGACATTGCCGTTGACCGATATATCCGTACGACGCTCGGCCCACGCGGCGCCGGTTCCCGAACACCATGTTGTGAGTGTCACCATTTCGTCGAGCCGAGGCCAACGATGCTCCCCCACCACTCGCATCGTGGTGCGACGAACCACCCACGCTCCTGAATCACTGGGATCGGTATCTTTCCAGTCGTCACGCGCAACGTCTTGTACGTAACGGGCGGCGGCGTCAGGACGCAACGCGGCATCAACCCCGGTATCACCTAAGCGCACCCGCCGCTTGGCTTCAAAGGTTCGACCAGTCGCAGGTCGAGGAACTATTTCAATCACGATGCACCGAGGGTAGTGCGCATTGGATCTTCACGATGATCTTTGGAAAATATCGAGTCAACTTTCACTCGTCAGTATCATCGTGACGAGTACCGTCAACCGAGAGCGAGCCACCCATGCAGTCCACGGATGGAGCACAATCAATAATTTTTCTGGTTCTGCTCGTAGTCTCGGCGTCCCTCGTTCGAAAGGGTCGAGCGGATCCGGCGGCATCGACACTGGCACCTCGACAACGCATTCGACCTCTCGCCTTGGAATGGCTTGATCCCGTGCTCGCCCTCGTTGTCGTTGGACCCGTGTTGTGGCACGAACTCACCTTGAGCGCGGTTCACGTTGGTGCGGGAATACTTGGTCTCCTACTTGGTTACCCAGTTGGAGTACTGCGGTCACGAATCCAATTCGTGCGAGCAATTGAGTCGACCAAGAGTGTCGTTCTCACTCGATCGAACGCCGAATACGCCCTCGTAATTTTGCTCGTCATTCTTCGCTCCGCCGAGAGTTCCATTGAACGCCAACACGGCGCGGGCATCACCTTTTTGCTGACAGTTCTTCTCGCGTTTGCTTTCGGCGAATCCGCAACTCGGAGTGCTGCCATTACCCAGAAGTACAGAAAATCCGTCGAAGAACAACCCCGACCATCGCTGGGCGCCTAGCGCACTGACTGCGAATTTCAATGAAATCAGAGACATATGAGTTTTGAAATCGAAAGAAATGTTTCGGGCGACGTTGAAACCTGGTGGCTCAACCGTCCCGAAGTTCACAATGCCGTGTCTTTGGATATGTGGCACAAGATTGTCGTCGAATGCGAGCGACTCGAAGGTGATCGTTCGTTGCGAGTTCTCGTCGTTCGAGGACGCGGTGAGCACTTCAGTGCCGGCGCTGACGTAAACGGTCTCGGACGCGCGCTCGCGGCCGACGTTGATGGTTCCGTGTACCGGGCAACTAATGCCGCGGCCGAAGCGGCGCTCAGCGCATTACCGCTCGTGACGATTGCCCTCATCAATGGCTACTGCGTGGGAGGTGCCGTGCAGTTGGCCCTGGCGTGTGATATTCGAATCGCGAGTGAGGACGCACAGTTCGGCGTCACCCCCGCACGACTCGGCATTGTTTATCCCGCTCTCGCCACTGCGCGTCTCGTCGCCACAATTGGGCGCACGGCGGCGGCGGATTTACTGCTTCGCGGTCATCTCATCGACGCACAACGAGCACTCGATATTGGACTCGTCTCAAACGTGAGTACCAAACCAGAAGAGACACTCGACGCGTACGTCGACGAAGTCCTGTCTCGATCATCATCGAGCCAAATCGCCACCAAGCAAGTGATGAACGAACTACTTCGTAACGAAACCTTGTCAGCACTCGGGACTGAACTTGAGCAAGCTTCGCTACAACACGGGGACCTCGACGAAGGTCTCGCCGCGTTTCGTGAACACCGTAAACCTCAATTTGGACCGCGCCCGTAAGGTCCGTTCTCGCCTACGGTAGAAACACCAACGAAAGTAGGTTGCATGAGCAGGGCCACTGATATCGACCTCTCGCCGAAATTGAGTGCTGACGAATCGGCCAAACGAATCGCCCAAGCGCAGCATCGTCTCGTTGAACTGCGACTCTTCACGGCGGGTCTTACGCCACCGTGCGAAGTGGGGCCCGCGCTCATTGTGGTGATGGAAGGTTTTGACGCTGCCGGTAAGGGTGGCTCCATTCGGCGAACAGCCGGTGCGCTCGATCCGCGTCATGTCAGCGTGGTACCCATCGGCCCACCAACCCCCGAAGAACTCGCCCACCATTTTCTGTGGCGATTCTGGCCACACCTACCCGCCAAAGGTGGCATGACCATTTTTGACCGTAGTTGGTACGGGCGCATCCTGGTCGAGCGGGTTGAAGGTCTGATTGATAAATCCATGGTGGAGCAGTCGACGAAAGAGATCGTCGATTTCGAGCGAGCGCTGGTCAACGACGGCGTGACGCTGGTCAAGATTTGGCTGCACATTTCCGCCGACGAACAACTTCGACGTTTCGAGGATCGAAAGAAGGATCCTCTTCGAGCTTGGAAACTCACGGCGGACGATTGGCATAACCGAGACAAGCGTGACTTGTATCTCGAAGCCCTGGGTGACGTTTTAAAAAAGACGGACGAACCTCATGCCCGCTGGAATCCAATTTCTGGCGAAGACAAGCACTACGCCCGGGCCGTTGTTTTAGAGACCGTTATCGAGCGTTGGGAAGCAGACCTGCAACGACGTGGCCTTGGCCTTCCCCAAGCTCACGGCGGCCGGTCACTTTGAAAACACTCACGGGTCGATTTTCTGAAACACTGGCACTATGACCACTTCGTACGGGATCACTATCCCTTTTGACGGCATCACCCTGCAAGAGCACAAGGAATGGTTCCATCTGTTGGCTGACCTTGGTTACCGCGACGTTTGGTCGGCGGAGGTTGACGGTACGGACGGCTTCACGCCGCTCGCGCTCGCCGCAGCGTGGGAGCCACGCTTGGATCTCGGTGTGGCGGTAACGCCAGCGTTCACCCGGGGCCCAGGACTTCTCGCCATGAGCATTGCCTCCATTGCCGAGGCTGCGCCAGGTCGATTCTCAATGGGACTCGGTTCATCGAGTTTTCCCGTTGTCGAAAGGTGGAACGGAATTCCGTACGAAAAGCCCTACGCCAAGACCCGTGACGTCCTACGTTTCGTGAAGCGTGCGTTGGACGGTGAAAAAATTGATGAAGTCTTTGAAACCTTTGAGGTTCACGGATTCAAACTCGCTCGTCCGGTAGCCGTGCGTCCAGAGATTTTGCTCGGCGCTCTTCGACCCGGCATGCTTCGTCTCGCCGGACGCGAAGCCGACGGCGCCATTCTCAACTGGTTGGGCGCGAACGATGTTGCTCAGTGTCGCAATGAAGTGGGTGAAGGAAAGACCATTGCCGCCAGAATATTTGTGATTCCGACCACGGACAAAGACACGGCGCGTTTCATTGCTCGTCGAATGATCTCCTCGTACCTCACGGTCGAGGGGTACGCCGAGTTTCACCGCTGGCTCGGTCGTACCGAGGTACTCCAACCAATGTGGGACGCGTGGGCGGCAGGTGACCGCAAGAAAGCGAACGAAGTCATTCCCGATCACGTCGTTGATGAGTTGATTATTCATGGTTCCTACGACGAGTGTCGCGATCACGTCCAGCGGTACCTCGACGCGGGCGTCACGCGCGCCACCCTTGCGATTGTCCCCTTCGGCATTGATCTTCGAGAAGCCGTTGAAGGACTGGCGCCGCGCTCGTGAGTACACCGCTCGGCAAAGGATGGCTCGACACGGTTCTTGAAGGATCGATTGTTGGCAGCTTCACGCGACTGGGACCATCAATTCGCAGACACTCCCAAGGCTGGAAACCACTCGAGCGCCTCGACGGAAAAACCGTCGTCGTCACGGGTGCCACCTCCGGACTTGGCGCCGCGGGTATTCGCACGCTGGCCGAGCTTGGTGCCTACGTCGTAGGTATCGGTCGTAATCAAAAGGCTCTCGACGATCTGGGAGAGTTCCTCGGAAAACGCGGAGAAACCTGGCGATTCGATTTGGCCGACCTTCGAGACACGCATGCATTCGCCAAACGACTCGGTGATCTCAATCGCTTAGACGTGGTCTTGAGTAATGCCGGGGCACTTCTAAATACCTTTTCGGTTTCGCCCCAAAACGTCGAAGTGACTCTCGCGGTTCATCTACTTTCCCCCTACGTTCTGGCAACGACGCTCGCGAAGCGACTCACCGCCGAGCACGCTCGATTTATTTTCATGACGTCAGGTGGTATGTACACGCAGCCGTTTAGTCTGCGAAAACTCGAAGCGATTCCCGATCACTACAAGGGATCAGTGGCCTACGCTCGCGTCAAGCGTGGTCAAGTTGTCTTGACCGGTGCGCTGCAGCACCGCGAGCCGAGCGACGGCGCCACTTTCTACGCTGTTCACCCCGGGTGGACTGCGACGCCAGGCGTCAGTGAAAGTCTGCCGCTCTTTAATACGCTCACGCGACCGCTACTTCGAACACCCAAGCAAGGCGTCGACGGTGCGTTATGGCTCGCAAGTCACGAACCCACGCCCGAAGGTGGCGGACTCTGGCTCGACCGCGAAGAACGACCGGTGTACCGAGGAAAAAAGACGGTGTCCGAGAATCCGTTACTCGACCAAACCGAACTTCTCAGTTGGCTTGACGAACGTCTTTCGCGCGCGCTCGCTTAAACGCTGTCGGCTTCCAAAAATTCGAGCACGTCAGCAAATTTCGCTTCGGCGGCTGTCGTGCGCGACGGAATGTACTGCGTAGGAATTTCACTCGGCGAATATTCCTTCAGCGAGTGGCGCGCGACAGTCTGACGATGCACTTCGTCGGGTCCGTCGTAGATGCGTGCGGCGCGTGCGGCGCGGTACATTGCCTCCAAGGGCATGTCCGACGAGTAACCGAGCGATCCGTAGGTTTGCAGGGCTCGGTCAATGACGTTGTGCATGACGGTGGCGCCGTAGTACTTGATCATCGCAATTTCGACGCGAGCGGCTGACGCACCAACTTTGTCCATCTTCCACGCGGCGTGCAACGTCATGAGACGCGCGGCGTGCATTTCGGCACGCGAATCAGCAATCCAATTCTGAATTGTCTGCTTCTCCGATAGCAATGACCCGTGCGTGTAGCGACTGAGTGCTCGCTCGCACATCATGTCAAAGGCGCGCTGGGACTGTCCGAGCCAGCGCATGCAGTGATGAATTCGTCCGGGTCCGAGGCGAGCTTGCGCGAGCAAGAAGCCCGAGCCTTCGGGTCCGATCAAATGATCGGCCGGTACACGAACGTCTTCATAGAGAATTTCGGCGTGGTTGCCAAATCGACCGTAAACCACCTGGGGATCGTCCATGGCTCCGACGTCGCGAACAATCGTGACGCCCGGCGTTGTTACCGGCACCACGAACATTGACGAACCTTGGTAAGGATGCACGTCGGGATTGGTAACTGCCATCACGACGAGAATGTCGGCGACGGAACCATTGGTGGTGTACCACTTTCGTCCATTGATGATCCACTCGTCACCATCGCGCACCGCCGAAGACTTGAGAAGACGCGGGTCACTCCCCGCCGTGTTTGGTTCGGTCATCGAGAAACCCGAGCGCATTGTGCCGTCAAGAAGCGGTTGCAACCAGCGCTCACGAATATCTTCTCGACCCGTCATCTCCATACCCACGGCGAGCAATTCCGCATTGCCACTGTCGGGTGCATTGTTGCCAAAAACCAAGGGGCCATAGGGACTTTGTCCGAGAATTTCGTGCATCAAACCGAGACGAACTTGGCCAAATCCCATGCCGCCCAATTCCGCCGGGAGGTGCGCCGCCCACAGGCCTCGCTTCCTTACTTCGTCTTGCATCGGCTTAATCACGGTCACCACGTCGTCATAGGAGAGTCGCAACGTTTCAATCGGAAAGATCTCCTCTTTGACGAACGAGCGCATCCAGGCCAACTGCTCTTCGAATTCAGGTTCCGTCTCGAAATCCCACGCCACAACCACACCCCTTTTCGGTCGATTCTCACTCTAGGCCTCACCCAACACGGTGTCGTGAAGCGTAAAAGGACCAAACTCCTTATTTGAACGACCAGTATCGAACGGCCCCACCGTCTTTAATCGTTGGTGGGCCAAAGGCCGCCTCGAGATATTTGAGTGCCAACGCGGGTTTCGCTCCCGTCCATTGCATAACAATCGTCGAGACATGATATTTCGCTACGAAAACATGGAAGGAATGAATCGTTCTGGACGTGAGTGGTGGTAGCGGACCGACGGGGAGAATATTGTCATTGAGCGCACCGGTTCTGCTGCCGTCGTACGTGCGAAGAAGCATGTCAGGAAGGGCCGTCGGCGAAAGAGGCAGCACCGACGTACCATAACCATCGCCGCGGACGATTGCGTAGCCACCGACCAGGCGAAATTTCACTCCCGTTTGAGCCTGAACGAGCATTGCTTGGTCGTTCAGTGCGCTCGGGTACGGGTACCACAACACTGTTTTGTTTTCTGACAAAAGGTGCTCGCTTGAAGAAGTAGAAAACCACGATGCGATGCCCGGCGACGCCGACACGAGTGGGCCGAGTGAAGCAAACGGGAGAACAATGCTGAGAGCAACGGTGCTCGCAAAGGCGGTCACTCTCCCCTTTCCCCGAGCGGTTAGCCGGCGAAGTCGAATGACTTCGATAATGAAAAATCCCAACGCGACGAACACCGCCTCCATCGGGTGCGAAGAAATTGTTATCGCGGATACGACGACGACCGCGAGTGACCAACGTCCAATGTCGAGCTTTCGCCCCGTGGCGTCGTCGACGATGATCGTCGACCAACTTTGCAGTACCGCCGCCGTCACAAAGGCAATGAGCAGCCATACGAACATGCCAAAGCGCTCGGGTAACGCACTACTAAAGAGCGGAAGTTTGTCGAGGTAGCGCACCGGCGACCATAGTGACCACGAACCTCCGAGGTACACCGAGTTTCCTAGTGTCATCAGTATTAAAAACGTCCCCACCACAAGGAAGAAATACATGGTCTTCAATCGACGGTTTCGCGCAATGGCCATCAACAAAAAGATGATGAGCGGCACACCCACGAATAATTGGTTCCTCGAAGTACTCGTAAACAAATTCCATGTCCAATGAAACGTGGGAGCGACCGGCGGAAACGCAGCTGGTCCACCGAGAAAGAATTGAGACAGATAGCCGTGGTACAGGGCAACGTAGTTATGCACATTCAGGGAGACGTGTTCAGGTCCAAACAAGGCAAAACTAAAAGGCACTGCCATCACGCAGGTAAAGGCAAGTAGTGCGTACCCGAGCCCCGTGGCAACCCGACGGATGACTTCGTGCGTCAACGATTCTCGCCAAATGACCGCGGCGACGATCGAAGCCGCGGCGGTGACGAAAGCGGTGTCAAAGCATCGCTCAAAAGAAATGAGCGCACAGAGGGCAAACAAAATGCCAAGCGTTATGCCGGCGCGACAAACTGACAGCGTTTCAAGAATCAAACTCGCGACAACCAGAAATATCAACGGAGGAAATACGGCAAAGACCATGAACACGTGCGACGTCGCTTCACCTACCTCAAAACTCGAAAAGCCGTAGATATAACCAGCGAGTAACGCCCAAGGTGGACGTAGCCAAATCTTGTGCGCGGCGTACGTCATTGCGAGAGCGCTTGCCAACAGTCCCAGAGCTAAAAGCACGTTATAGGTCACTATGGGACCCGCAAGTAACGTCAGCGGTGTTGCAAGGACGCCGAGAAGAATCATCGACGTGTTCGTCATTAGGTTGACACTGAAGGGATAGTTGAGCGAGTGTGAAACAAATATGTTCTGTCCCGTGGCGAGCGCGTGAGCGGGCCACTCAAGAAACCAGACCTGTTGATAGTTATCGGGAAAACCCCAACCGGCTATCCGTAGCGTCGAAGAAAAAACGATCCCGCGAAAGAGCAGAAGGTCGGGAACGAGAAACGAGATAGTTGCGACGACAGCGAAGCGCCAGCCAACTGTCCACGAAGGGCGGTGCCTAGATTCCGCGGCGGCGTCGACGTCAGTTCGAAGTAGGAATCGTGTTCGTACGTCCGTCGCCACGTGTCGAAAGTATCGACGGTTCTTTAGAAATTCCTTTGTGTTGGGCAAACACGTTGTAAAGAGGCTTTCCGTCTGGCACCGACGTAAGTTCCTACACTGGAAAGAGCACAGATGGGACGAGGATTGACGTGGGAAAGAAAAAGAAACACCAGCCGGTGCGCATTGGCGTGGTTGACACCATGTTCGCTCGGTACAACATGGGAAAAGCAGCGGTCGACGAACTGGGAACGTGCCCGGGTTACGGCGAGAAATTTATTGTCCTCACCAAGACTGTGCCCGGCTTCAAGGACCTCGCTGTTGCCGCTAAAAATCTGATCGAGAAAGATCACTGCAGCATCGTCGTCGCACTTGGGATGCCCGGAAGCGCGCCGATCGACAAGCAATGCGCCCACGAAGCCGCTCAGGGAATCATGCAGGCGCAGTTGCTCACGTCGACGCCGATTTTGGAGGTCTTCGTGCACGAGGATGAGTCCGACGACCCCGCCGTGCTGGCATCAGTGTTTGACGACCGTTCCCGCAAGCACGCACGAAATGCCTATTGGATGTTGTTTGAACCTGAACAACTGGCGAAGCGAGCGGGTCAAGGGGTTCGTCAAGGTTTTGGTGACGCCGGTCCCCTCAACGTCGGTGCGACTCAGTAACCTGCGATAGTTACTCGAGGGACAAAGTGGGGGATGTGTCGAACTGGAACTTCGCCAATGTTTGGCGGGCCATCGGTGGCCTTCAGCCCACCGAGATTGCCATTGAGCAAGGGGACCGCGTCGTCACCTGGTCCGAATTTGGAGAGCAGAGTGAGAGTTTCGCCAGTTGGTTACTCGAACTAAATCTGCCGCTGCAGAGTTCGTTGGCTCTCTATTTATATAACTGTCCCGAATACCTCATTGGATTTGCGGGCGCACTGAACGCCCGGCTCGTACCCATGAATACCAATTACCGCTACAAGGCAGATGAGCTGATTTACCTCTTTGATAACGCTGAAGCTCGTGTTGTTGTTTTCCACGGAGCATTCACAGAACAAGTGAATGAGGCACGAAAACATTTGCCCCTACTGCAGCATTTTGTCCACGTTGATGACGGAACGTCGCCGTGTCCATCGTGGGCCACACCGTTCTTCGAAGTGGCACGCCACGAGCGAGTCCCCATGCCCACGGGTTCGGGCGACGATCTTTTGTTGCTCTACACCGGGGGAACAACGGGGCTTCCCAAGGGTGTGATGTGGCGACAGGATGATCTTTTTGCTCGACTCAACGAAGGGGCAAGCCCTCGCTATCCCGATGACGGCAACCTCAATGACGTCGTCTCGTTGATGAAAGAGGCGGGACCTGGGCGAATCATGTTGCCGGCCTGTCCCCTCATGCACGGCACCGGTCTCTTTAGCGCCATGCGAAATTTCATGAACGGTGGACGCATCGTGTTGTTGAGCGATATCTCCTACGACCCCGAAGAGATGGCCCGCGTCATCACCGAACGCGGCGTGCAGGTGGTGGTCATCGTCGGCGATCCCTTCGCCCGGCCACTACTGCGAGTCCTCGATGAAAAGCCTGATGCCTATTCCTTGCGCTCTGTCCAAATGATTGGTAGTTCTGGTGCGATGTGGAGCGAAGAGATAAAAGAAGGTCTTTTAAAACACAATCCTTCAATGCTCTGCGCGGACACCCTTGGATCATCAGAAGCCTTGGGCCTTGGCGGCAGTATTTCTTCTGGCGCCCGTGGTCCTCGCACCGCGCAGTTTTCGGCGGGAGCTGACGTTCGAGTTATTGGCGATGACGGCCGCGATGTGCAGCCGGGCAGTGACGAAATTGGAAAAGTAATGCTCGGCGGACGACTCCCCCTTGGTTATTTTCGCGACCCCGAAAAAACGCAGCGCACCTTTCCCGTACTTGACGGTGTGCGCTATTCGGTGCCGGGCGACATGGCCAAGGTGAATGACGACGGCACCATCGTGCTCTTGGGCCGAGGTTCGCAGTGCATCAACACGGGTGGCGAGAAGGTATTTCCCGAAGAAGTGGAAGAGGCTTTAAAGAAGCACCCGTCGGTTGCCGACGCGTGCGTGCTTGGTGTGCCTGATGAAACCTTTGGTCAGCGAGTTGTGGCTGTCGTGGAACTACACCCGAATGAACATTTTGACGAGCACGGACTCGTCACGTTCGTCAAGACACATCTCGCCGCATATAAGGCGCCCAAGCTCGTCCGTCACGTGACGAGCATTGGACGGGCCGTGAACGGCAAGATGGACTACGCACGTCACCACCGTGAAATGACCGAATGGCTACAAAGCCGCTGAGTAGTCGGCACTGGGCAGGTAGCCCGCGAGTAGTTGACCAAAGGCGAACGCAGCGTACAGCGTGTACGGACCCGACAAATGATCCGTATCGAAGTGCACCAAAATTCGGTCAACAATCGTGGGGCACATACCTTTCGAACAAAGCAATGGATCGACGTCAATCAATGCCGTGCTGGTCGCCGCAGTCGCGGCCACTAAGGCTTGGTGCCATTCACTCGTGTCGACACCTGACTGGGGTGACGAACATTGTTGAATAGCGTGCGGATGTTCTAAGAGGCATTCGTTCGGGTACGCGAGAGCGTTCGACGGGTGCGCAGGGATAGGAATGTTGCTGAGCATCACGACCGATTTCTTTGCCAGATGTAAGCCCGCGAGGAATTTTTGGTAATCCTTCGTCATACGTTGCACACCGATTTGTTCCGTCGAACTTGCCGGCAAACGGCCGTTGGGACCAAGTTGCGAAGCGCTTGCGCCGGGCTTTAGTTGTTCGCCCGGCGTTGTCGCAATGATGACAAGTGCCGGTTGCAGTGCGTTGATTTTCTGCGTCGACCATTGCGCAAAATGCAGACAAAGCGTTCCGACTTGACCGTTCGGTCCCACGTAGCCCCTGTCAATAAATACACCACACGCGGCTTTCATAATGGGCACGACCTTGAAGTGATCTCTCTTTCCGAGCCAATCAAGTGCCGGGGCCCACATCTGGGCTTGCGAATTACCGTAGAGCACGACCGTCTTGTTGCTTGACGTGTCGCCGTACGCACAGGCGGGAACCACATAACCTGCGCTCGGTGGCGAACAATTTGCGATCATCGAGGGAATAGAAAACGTCGTCGCATCAAGATTGAGTGACAGCGCTGGGAATGTCGACGACGGCAGACTCGTGGCAGCGGTGGCGCTCTCGACTTGTTGTTCCAGTTGCGCGAGCGCGGGGTGTCCCGCGACCGTCGTGGCAGACCCTCCCGCTGAAGGAAGAGCAACAGTGGCAACGAGCAGCGAAAGAGAAATACCAACGGCGCCGACACCGAGCGCAGCGCTCGAGCGTTTGCGCAGGAGCCGAGCACTTCGAAAAGGTCGTTCCACAACGTAAAAACTAACGAGTGAGAGCACGACGGCAATAACGAGGCACACCAGTCGTGTCGCTAAGGAAAGAGGTGTGGACTGACGCTGGGCGGCGAGTGCAATAACTGGAAAGTGCCAGAGGTATAAAGAATACGAAAGGTCGCCGACGTAGACAAAGGATCGTGTCGACAACACGGAGCTGGCGCCCATTCGCGGTCGGGCGGCTCCTCCCAAAATAACGAGAGCCGCTCCCGCCACGGGAACAACTGCGGCGAGACCGGGATACACCGTCGTTCCACTAAATCCCCAGGCGGCCGCCAGTATGAGTCCAACACCTAACCACGTAGCAGTGGCGGCAACTGATGCGCGAAGAGTTGAAAGTCGTCGTACGGCGAGCGCGACGAGTATGCCAACGCCAAGCTCCCAGGCGCGTGTGAGAATTGAGTAGTAGGCGGTAATGGGATCGTTGTTAGTCGAGAGGTACGACCAAACAAGCGACGCCACGACAATCACGGTGACGACGAGAGCGAGATGCCTCCGAAAATTCCTTGACACCGTTGCGACCAACAGCACCAGTGCCGGGATAACAAAATAGAACTGTTCTTCAACAGCCAAAGACCAGAAGTGCAGCAATGCCGATGGGGCTTGTTGGGAAGCAAAGTAATTCGTCCCTTCCCACGCGAAGTGATAATTCGCCACAAAAAGTGCAGCGGCTCGCGCGTCGTTCGCCACCGCGGCCGTGGCGTATCGACCAAATAGTAAATACGAAGCGACCACCGTAGTGACGAGCACCGTTGTTGACGCGGGAATAATGCGACGAGCTCGGCGCGCGTAGAACTGCAGCAACGACGGACGTCCGTGCTTGGCGGTATCGCGCAGTAGAACACCCGCAATGACGAAGCCCGAGATCACAAAGAAGACGTCAACGCCCACGTAGCCGCCATTGAATCCCAACAAATTGAAGTGGTACAGGATAACGAGGCCGACGGCAATGGCTCGGAGTCCTTGAACGTCGAGTCGAAAATCCGGTGTCACCGACTCTTCGAACTCTGTACTCATAAACCTCATCTAGTCGTGGGACCAGAGAAATCTTAGGTTTGAATTGCACGACGCATCGGCACCGTATTGCTTAGGCTCAGCGCGTGACTGTGAATGAGCCACCGTGGGGTCTATTTTTTCAGCGATTTCTCCGTCTGGGCTTTCTCGGTTTTGGTGGCCCACCGGCCCACGTGTTGATCATGCGCCAACAGTGGGTCACGACAGGTGCGGTGGCCGACGCAGAATTCAGTGACGCGTTTGCGGCAGTATCGCTTCTTCCCGGTCCCGCTTCTACCCAACTCGCGATGTGGCTGGGTTGGCGTCTTCGCGGATTTTTGGGCCTGTGTGGAGCAGCGCTGTGCTTTATTAGTCCTGCGGTGCTATTGGTGTTGATTCTTTCCACCTTCTTGCTCTCAAGCCACGAACCCCGTCTCTTGGAAGCAACGGCGCTCGGCGCGGGCGCCGTGATTGCACCCATTGCGTTGCGCGCAGGTTGGGAAATTTCGCGTGGTTACCTGCAGCGCTCGAACTTGACGACTCCTCGTGCGCGCACGGTGACGTACATCGTCGTTGGTGGTGCCACGTGCGCAGTCGCGCCGGCATTTCTCCCTGTGGCCATGATTGCTTGTGGTCTCGCTGAGATTCTCTGGGATCAAAACACCGTATCGAAGTTGGCGGGATTTTTCGGTCTCGGTGCAACCAAGTCGTCTCTCATGGCCATGGCTCTAAAGGTTGGTCTACTGAGCTTCGGCGGTGGATTCGTCATAGTGCCAATGATGCGTTCGAGCGCCGTCGGGGCTCATCACTGGATGACCGGTCAGGCTTTTTTGACTGCCGTCGCCATTGGTCAAATCACTCCCGGTCCAGTTGTTGCCACCGTTGCCGCTGTGGGTTACGCCGCCGCTGGATGGGCTGGCGGCATCATGGCCGCTCTCGTTGCGTTTGCTCCGTCGTTTGTCATCCTCGCTTTCGGTGCCCGACACGTCACTGCGCTTCGTCGCCACCCAACGGCTAGATCATTTCTTAACGGTGCGGGTCCCGCGGCCGCGGGTGCCATTTTGGCTTCGGCCGGCGTTCTCGCGAGTAACAGCCACGCCCCTTGGCAAATCGGGGTAATGGCTGTTTCGGTCGTCGTGCTTTTTTGGCGTCGTCACGTGTCCACGACGTGGGTTTTGGCTGGTGGCGCGCTGGTGGGTTTGCTCGCTCAAACCTGGTTTCACGTGCTCTCGTAGTTTTCACCCGCGGGTGCGCCCGCTGGCTATGCTCGCCAGAGTTACTTCTGAGTAACAATGAGGAGGAATCATGCCCGAAGCCGTCATCGTCGCTACTGGACGCACACCCATTGGTCGCGCGTTCAAGGGATCACTTGTCGACATGCGACCCGACGACCTCACCGCACTTGTCGTCACTGAAGTGCTTTCGAAGGTTCCCCAGTTGAACCCTCAGAGTGTGGAAGACCTCATTCTTGGTTGTGGACAGCCCGCTGGTGAATCGGGTTTCAACATTGCTCGCGTGGTGGCCGTGTTGGCCGGACTAAGTGATGTGCCCGGCGTCACAGTGAATCGATACTGTTCTTCTTCACTGCAGACCATCCGCATGGCGGCCCACGCCATCAAGGCTGGCGAAGGTGATGTCTTTATCGCCGCCGGTGTCGAGACGGTCTCGAGGTTCGCCTCCGGCGCTTCCGATAGTGGCAAGGCAATGAACCCGCTATTTAGTGACGCACTCGCCCGCACGGCGTCGCGTTCCGAAAAGGCTGGCGATCCTTGGACGCCCCAGCCCGGGCTGCCCGACATTTACATTGCCATGGGACAAACCGCTGAGAACGTTGCCGAGTTCGAGAATGTCTCGCGAGAAGAGATGGATGAGTTCGCAGCGTTGTCGCAGGCTCGTGCCGTAGCAAGCCAGGAAAACGGTTTCTTCGAGCGAGAGATTATTCCGGTAACACTCCCCGACGGCACCGTCGTAAAAAAGGATGATGGTCCGCGAGCCGGAACTACCGTCGAAAAGCTTTCGCAGCTACAGCCAGTTTTCCGTGAAGGTGGCAAAGTCACCGCCGGTAACGCTTGCCCGCTGAACGACGGCGCCGCAGCCGTAATTGTGATGAGTGACACCAAGGCCAAAGAGTTGGGCATCACACCTCTGGCACGCATTGTGTCAAGCGGCGTGAGTGGTCTTAACCCCGAAATCATGGGACTCGGACCCATCGAGGCGTGTCGCCAAGCGCTTCGCCGCGCCGATTTGAGCATTGACGACATTGACCTCGTCGAAATCAACGAGGCCTTCGCCGCCCAAGTTATTCCCAGTGCCAAGCACCTGGGCATCTCGTGGGACAAATTGAACGTCAAGGGTGGCGGCATTGCGCTCGGACACCCCTTTGGAATGACCGGTGCTCGCATCATGACGACATTGCTCAACGCTTTGGAAGACGACGACAAGACCTTCGGCATGGAATCAATGTGCGTCGGTGGTGGACAAGGAATGTCCATGATTGTCGAGCGACTCAACTAAGAAGCAACCGCCGAGATTTAGAGCGTGGGAGACTTTCCAGTCTCAACAGCGGATTTGTCTGACGTGAACGTTGCGTGTTCTTCGTCACTCGCAGTTCGTGCGTCGCCCGGTAGCAGCACGGGTATCGAGCCTCGTACTTCATAGACCAAGCGGTTTCGCGGGTTATACAAAATCGACGCATCTTCGATATAGAGCAGCGATTCGCGGTCCACAGGGTCAATCAACACGCCGAGCAGAAATGGTTCGAGTGCCACGAGGCCCCTTCAATTGTTCAGATCGTCGCGATAATCACGACGCGTCATTGTACACAGGCTCTTTTCGACGTCGGCGAAGCGCCGTCACGCCAAGGAGCAAACCCGTTAACGCCATGACGTCGGTGACGTAGTTGCCCACGCGCACTGCCGTCGTGGCGCCGTAGACCAGCGTCACGTTCTTGGACGTTGGCACGACGACCATCAGGTTCGGGCTCACTCGGTAGGGCCCCGTTCCCCCGGTTACTTTCCACCTCGGGTAATACGAAATCTTTACTACGACCGGAATACCGACGCGGTTCACGTGGAACGTAAGACTCTGATTCATCATCTTTATCTTGGAAACCGTGACTGGCGACACCGCTTCTTTCAACACCTTTGAGGAACTCGACACGTGGGGCCAAGCCGCCGGTCCACTGGCGGCGAGCACCGTGCCCCAGTCCTTGGGACTTAGCCACCACTTGGTATTCGCGTCCAACCACGAAACACGCCCGTTGATATTCGAAACAACGTTGGGCAACGTGGTGAGCCCTTGCACTAGCGGACTATTTCGAACGAGGTAGATGCGCCACGTCACACCGGGCGACGGCCAATGAATTGTTGACGTGAGGTACTGCAGTTGGGGATCAGCGTTCGCCTGAGCCACGACGCTGGGCGAATAGGCAATGTAGTAACGAACTCCCAGTTGTTGCAGATGCTGAACACCGAGAGCGACGTTGAGTGGACCATAGGGAAGACCCACTTGAGGATCACTCGGGGCGGCGCTGAGTTCTGCTTGATCTAAGAAGTGATACGGCGTGGTGGCCGATGATTCAAAAAACAGGCCCTCCATTGACGCAACGCAATTGTTGGTCCAATAAGGAAGGAGCATGAGGGCCTCGGGAGTGCCAAAGCGTCCCTCGTTAGCGTTGTATTCCCACATGGCTCTTCCACAGCCGTAGTGCTTGGCGACGCGCTCCATGGTGTCAATCAAATTGTTGTACTCGGGCCAGGCCGCTTGCTTTTGGTAGCCCTCGTAGTTGTAGGCCGACCAGTTGCGCACTTGATTGGAGCCGACGTGCACGTGCAACGGCGAACTCAACCAGCTAATCATCGGCGGCACGGTCATAACCAAAGCCAAGACGCCCGCGGCGTACGTCGCAAATACTGTCCTCGACGTTCGTCGCTTCGCGAGCGCTTCGGGTGTCTCGTGGTTGTCCCAGTCATAGACGTCACCAACAAAGAGCTCGTGGTCTTCGTCGTCGAGTTCGTCGGTGTGATCGCGCACCACGATTGGTCGTGGGCGCCGGTTAATCCAGCGCAACAACACGTAACCCACAAACCAACCAGCACTGAGATAGATCGTGATGAACCAGAATGGAACCAGTCGTTCGTTCCAGAGAGAACTCTGCGGATCAAGAACAAACGCCAGCGCCGATAGAGCCGCCATCGTCGTGAGGGTGATACCCAATCGATCACGAACCCCGTACGAGACAATGAGCGCCAAGAGCGCCAAGATGATGACCCATCGATCACCACCCCAGGCACCAAGACCACTGGTCCAACCCAATTTCGAAAAGACCAGCGCGACAGAGTTCACGGGGTCATTCGAGTAATTCATTGAGTTCGTGAGATTTTGGGTAGTGACGAAGGGCAACAACCACCACGCCGACAACGCGAGTGAAATAGCGCCACCCAACGTTACGAACCGGAGCGCCCGTTTATTATCGCCGCGAAGAAAATGTGGACGATCGGCGTCGAATGCTCCGTTTCGACCAATGAGTTCAAGAACCAGCAACAGGGCAATCCCCACGAGGGCAAAGAGCCACGGCAATAAGTGCGCCGCCAACGTGAGCGACAGCGATATCGCGGAGAGCCACAAACCTTTGCCCGTTCGAATCCCCCGTGCAAAAAGACCTAGCGTGATGAGCGCGAGCGACAAACTCAGCGAGAAGGCGTATTCCCCCGCCATCGTGGAAAAAAGATTGCCCCCGTCAATGGTGAAAGATCCGTCAAACAAAAAGGGCAACGTGGCCGCAGCGCACGCGGCCGGAATGGGTCGACGCGCGCCAAAGAGTCGGGCCATCGTGAACGCTGAAATTGGCAAAAACAAAGAGCCAAGAATGGTGGCCAACTTGAACGCCACGGCGAAGCCAATGACGTAACTTCCGAGCGCCGCGAGCGCGTCGGGTAACACGAAGTAATACGAATACGACGGCATCCCCGCGAACCATCCTGGGTACCACGGCGTGACATTCAGGTGGAAGATGCTTGTTCGAAGATACGCGGCGGTCGCTAGGTGTGCTCCGGTGTCGCCCCCGGTGATTGTTGTCGAAGAAAACAGAAGCGAGGGGTGCAACTGCCATAAGACCACCCAGATAACTCCGGCGACAACCAACAATTCGGCCCAACGTTCGGGCGTCATTTTGAGTCGAGTTCGACGGAGCACTAGTGACCGAGTCTTTGCGAAATCAACACCACAATGGCCACGCCATTAAAGGCGGCGTGCGTAAGTATGCAGGGAACAATTCGACGTGTTCGTACGTAGATAACCGCCAACACAATGCCAACGAGGGCCAAACCCGGAAACTCCACGAGTTCACCGTGAGCGCCGGCGAACAACACCGCATCAAGAACGACGGCGCTGACGATTGCCACGTTCGCTTGCAGCCTCGAAAACAGACCACGTAAGCCCTTGAGCAACGCACCTCGGAAGAACAGTTCTTCCATGATGGGAGCGAAGATTCCCGTCATCACGCACAACAGTGCAAACTCAAAACCATGCGCGTTTCCAAAGAGTCGATTTTCGGGCTTGTTAAGTCCTCCCACATGAAATGGTTTGTAGAGAAGACCAATGACGAGTTGTAAACCAACGCCAAGCACGATGAACCAGAAATCACTCCAGCGAACGTAAAAAACGTGAGCGTCGCTAAAAACTCGAAACTTGACTTGCATGAACAAGACGGCGAGGGCGAAGCCCAGCCAAAGGCCGAGCAGACTGGTCATTGTGAACCACCAAGGAGGTTCGGCGAGTTTTGATAGATGTGAAACGGTGCCTTGGTAATTCGCGACCGACACAGCCAACGAAATAAGCAAAAGTGCGGCTATTTGTCCAACTATGAAACCACCAAGAGATATTCCCAAAATCGAGATTCCGGCGCGACGCTCCATATTGTCGGGTGGTGTTGGGTGCGAAAGGGAAGATGCCACGAGAACCAAGGCTAACAAGTGCTTAGTTTTGGCTTGGGCCCCTGGTTTCACTGTTACAAAAGCCACCTAGATTATTAGCAATGACTATGCCTCCCGACCAGCAACCGAGCTGGAAGAAGTTTCTGAACCCTAAGTCGCCAAACAGCGGTGGACCGAACGCACCCGTTCCGGCCACGGGTGGCACCGATCCCCGACGACGCATGCTCATGTTCTTAGTCATTGCGTTCATTCTTGGTCTCTTCATTATTCAGCCGCTTTTCAAGAACACCAACGTCAAAACTCTGACGTATTCGACATTCCTAAATGACGCAAAGCACGGCAAGGTCGTTTCCGCCGTAATACAAAACTCCTCCGGCGTAATTACCGGATCACTCGCTAGCGGCACTTCTTATACCGTCGCCGGCCCGAATCCGGTACTTTCCAGCACCGTTGACGCCCTTCGCAGCGACAACATTGAAGTGACGTTTACGAACCCATCGTTCAACTGGTTGCCGTACGTCATTTACATCGCCATCTTTGGTGGCTTTTTCTACCTCATCAGTCGACAAGCACGAAGTCAGATGAACGGCATGATGTCGGTCACTCGCTCGAAAGCAAAACAGTTCAACCAGGATCGGCCAAAGACAACGTTTGCCGACGTCGCCGGTTATCTCGGTGTGAAACAGGAGATTTCAGAAGTCGTCGAGTTCTTGAAACATCCTGGGCGCTATACCGAAATCGGAGCCTTGATTCCCAAGGGAATCCTCCTCGTTGGCCCTCCAGGCACCGGAAAAACCATGCTTGCGAGAGCAGTAGCGGGAGAGGCAGGCGTTCCCTTCTTCTCCGTTTCCGGATCCGATTTCATGGAAATGTTTGTTGGTGTTGGAGCAAGTCGAGTCCGTGACCTCTTCAGCACGGCCCGAAAGCAAGCGCCGGCGATTGTCTTTATCGACGAGATTGACTCAATTGGTCGAAAGCGCGGCGCTGGTGTCGGAGGTGGCCACGACGAGCGTGAGCAAACTCTTAACCAAATGCTTTCTGAGATGGATGGTTTCGATCCGTCCGAGGGTGTTGTTCTCATTGCCGCCACGAACCGACCCGATGTTTTAGACCCGGCCCTGCTTCGTCCCGGCCGTTTTGACCGACAGATTGTGGTGCCGCTCCCGGACCTTGAAGAACGGCTTCCGATTCTCAAGATTCATTCCACGAATAAACCTTTGGACGCCAACGTCGACCTGACCATGGTGGCGCGCGGAACCCCGGGCATGAGTGGCGCCGACCTCGCCAATCTCGTGAACGAATCAGCGCTGCACGCGGTGCGACGTGGTGCCCACAAAATTGCGATGGAGGACTTCGAGTCTGCACGCGACCGCGTCCTCATGGGACAAGAACGCGACACGATGATCCTTCGCCCTGAAGAGCGTGCTCGAATTGCTCACCACGAAAGTGGACACGCCGTATTGGCGTACGTGCTCGACAAGGCCGATCCCCTACACAAAATTACGATCATCCCGCGTGGCATGGCCCTTGGCGTGACAATGACGCTTCCCGAAGAGGATCAGCACATCATGTCTCGCGAACACCTCGAAGACGCTCTGTGTATGCGTATGGGTGGGCGCGTTGCTGAACTACTGATTTACGGCGATCTCTCAACAGGAGCAGCTGACGACCTCCAACGCAACACCGAACTTGCACGACGAATGGTCCGGGAATGGGGCATGTCAAAAGAAATCGGCCCGATGGCGTGGGGTTCCAACAATCAGGTTTTCCTGGGCGAAGACTTGATGCACACGCGCGACTACTCAGATCACACCTCACAAGTCATTGACGATGAGACCGAACGTATTCTTCGCGAACAAGAGGCACGAGCGATTGAAGTGCTTACGACACACCGACGTGGTCTCGAAGCGCTCGCCAGCGCCCTTTTGCTACACGAAACCATTGATGGTGAAGACGCCGCCAAGTTGATCGACGAAGCCTTTGGCGAACCCGTTCACCCCAAAGGGACAAAGACGGTCAGTTCACTGAGTTTGCCCGACACCTTGAGCAGCGAACCAGAACCCGCAACCGTCGCCACTTCATGGCGACCGCCTGCGTTACCGAGCGTTTAGTCCGTTCACCTCAAAGATGCCGGTCGTGCTTACGACGGGGCCAGTAACGACGAACGCGTTCGAGCTTTGCAACTGATAGGTCTTTCGCAAGGTTCCCTTTAGTCCTAAGGCACTGCTTAACGAGGCACTCCCTCCGCGGGGAATTCGCAACACCGCAATCGTTGAGGTAGCGCCAAAGGGCGTGACGTTGACGAGAATACGGTGCTTCGTCAGGTTCACTATGGTTTCGTCACTCAGCGTTTGGCCCGACGGCGGTCCCAGAACCTGCGAGGTCGAAGCCCCGGGATTAGATGCCAGCCAAAAACCCGCTTTGGTTCCTGAAAGAAGTGATGCGTCAATCGCCACGTTGGACTTAATGTCCACGATGGCGTCCCCGGCGGCGGGAACACGAGGGTTGGGCGTTATCACGACGTCACCCGACGCAAAGGGCGCCAGTGAATACGTAAAGGGACTGATGGAATAGTTTGAAAGTTCCACGTTCAGCGTCACTTGGGCAGTGGCGTTTGAGGGGTTGGCAATGCGCACGTCCGCCGACGAGCCATTGGCCGTCGTCACGGAAGGGAACACAATGTGCTTCGCAGTAGCCGTTGATCCACCAATGAGTGATTCACTCGGTGACGTCGCGCCAATTCGTTGAATTCCCGTGGCAACCACGGATCCTCGAAGCACGTGAAGGCTGACACCAATGTTGGACGTATCGACGATGTCGGAACCAAGATTCACGGCCGCCTCTTGAAACGGTTGCAAGAGGACGCCGTGCAGTGGAGCGGGGGCAACGAAACCGCTCGCCGTCTCAACTTGCAGGTTGTACACGGCGGGGGTGGCTGTCGGGTTGAGAATGCTTATCACTGCGGTTGAATTTGCCGTTGTGTCAAAGCCCGTCGCGAACCAGTTGGTAACGCCAGTGCTCTGACAGGGCACCGACGAAGGTTGTGTTGAATGGAGGTTTTCGGTGGCCACCACGCCTCCCCCGTCCACGAGGGCAGTCACTCCGAAGTAGGAACCTTTGGTGAACGTCGCGGGATTGAAAACGTAGTTTCCGTGAGCCGGAATCGTGAAACTCGAAAACGCCGAACCCCCATCACTGGAAATCAGAACGCTGACGTGGCGCGAAAGGTCTACTGAGTTGAGATAGTCAATCGACCCTGATGCCCCCACGTTCGTACTCGTGAGCCCGGTACAGAAAATAGATGTTGATTCCGCCGTGACGGGAATATTGAGACCTGATGGAAGACTCGTTGTATTGGAAGAGTGAATGAGAGCACTACCAACACCAACCAGCGCCAACATGCCCGTTAGGGAGAGCACTGCAAAGTGATGGCGGTAATGATGCCTAGTCATTGCCGGCGTCACTCTCTCCTCGACGCACAATGACGCCTCGAGGCTTTCGACCGATAATTTCTTCAAGTCGCTGTACGCCACCAAATCCCAAGAGCGAGACGCCCCATAGACCCAGAGTGAAGATGGCCAACAAGCCATTGAGGGGGAATTGGTGAAGGACAAGCTTCAGTTTGGGAGCGGAGCTCGAACTCACGGTGTAGGCACCGACCCAGCCCAACACGACCTTTCGTGGAGTGGGATTGCCGTCTTGATTGAGTGCGAAGGCCGACGCCGGTGCTTCGCCGACGAGAACCTGACCGTAATTGGCGTAACCGCTCTGCGTCGCGTCTCCCAAAATCGGCGTGAGATTGGTAATGCTCGATCCCGACGACGCAGTCGTGCTTGAAGACATTGCCCCGAACGGCGATTGACGAAGTGAAATGACGCCGTGGAAAGCGGAATTTGTATAGACGTGCATCGACGCCGTCTGCAAGACGAGCGACAGATCCGTTTGGTGATCAAGAGACGGAATCAGGTTGGCCGGAACGGAACGAACAATTGACGCCTGACTTCCCCCGAGCGACGGCGCCGAAGAGTTCATCACCACAATCAGCGATATACCCGCGGGTGCCAAGAGCTGGCCGAGTCGCACAGTCTGTCCCGAGACTGTCTTATTCACGTCTTGCAAGAGAAGACCACTCGTGCCGGCGTTGGGTGGCGTGAACAAGGAAACGCCACTGGGCAAACCGTTGGTTGACGTCGCGGCGGCGAGCCCCGGCTCCACCGACCAACCCGAGAGAGGAAGAACATTCGGATTGGCGAGCCACAAAACTCGATAGCCCCCGTAGGCGTAGGGCGAAAGATTGCTTAACGATTCGGCGGAACTCGTCGTGGGCAAATTGAATCGGCCACTTGAAACTTCAGCGAAGAAGGGAATCACGGCAGCAACGAGCACGAGTGACGCGCCCGCCGCCATCATCTGACGCCAGCCAAAATTTGAATCCTTCAAATCATTCTCGAGCGACGACACACCCGTTCCCACGAGAGCGGCCATCGCCACCATCACAACGACGAGCAAAACATCGGCGTCGGGAGCAAACGGGCCACTGAGGTGGTGGTCCACCACCGTCGAAAGAAGCAGCGCCACCGTCGCCACTGACGCGAAACGAACAGCCAAAATTCGTCGCGGGCCCCTCGAAAGAAGAATCGCAATGACGGCAAAGGCGGGTAACAACCAGCCTCCCCATCCCCCGCCAAACGAACCGTCCGCCCCTCGAACAAGCGCCCCGAAACTCGGTGCGGTCCACGATGACTGCGAAAGTCCAAACACTCCTAACGCGCCGCGCCCGGCGAGCAGCGTGTCGACCGTCATGGGCAGCAACAAGATGGCGAGACCCATCCAGAGCGAGCCGAGGAATCGCCAAGGATTTTTATGCTCGCCTTCGTCTCTTCCGCCAAGCCTCTTGGCAACAACGGATCCGAGAACCAGCACACCCACCACTATGAACGTCGCGGGCGCCAGCGCCGTCATGACGGCGGCGAGCAACAGCGTGATGGTTTGTTGGCCCTCTCTCGTTGAGCGCCAACCAATGTGACCAAAGTGAATGTGATGGGGGTAGTCGCGTTGAAACCCGGGAACGTCCATCAACGTGAAAATGCGACGCACCAAGTACGGAAGACCCGCCACGACGACGAGGACATCAACTCTTCCTTGCTGAATCATGTTGACGCCCAGCGGAAGCGCAAGATACGCAATAGACGCCACAATGCGAGCGCGGTTGGAAACCTGCTCCTTCAGTAAGCGCGCAATGCCGAGTGCTCCAATGGGCACAGCAAATATCAACGCCGCCCGAGGAAGCACACCCATTCGTCCAAAGACAAATGTTCCAGCAAACCCGAGCACGCCGTAGCCAGGCATTCCTGGCGTACCTGTTCCCACACCGCTCGATGTCCACGACGCAAAGAAGTGACGCCACGTTGTCCACCACGAGTCAAGAGGCGCCAGTCTCCCAATGAGGGGCAAGTGCATGGCCACGAGATTTCGAGATCCAAGTAACCAAGCAATCGTCACGACGAACAACAAGATTGCCTGCGAACGAAATCCCGTGAAGATGCGTGAAGGACGGTGCGCCCTCTCCAGTATCAGGTCGTCCATATCGTCAAATTCCGTGACGTCGCCAAAGGAAGATCCAAAGCCAACACCGGAGTCGGCAATCAATGCGTCGGACACTTCATCATGGGGAATGACGCCTCTAGCGGTATCAAGACCTTCGTGGAGTAGCGCGAGAAAAAACCGGCGCACTCGGCTAGAACCCGGTACTTGGAGACGTCGAATCTCGGAATCGCGAAGTGAGCGAATCGAGCGCAGTTGGCGGCGACGCTGGCGGATGCGACCAAGGTTTCTAAGGACCCAGCGCCACGATCCCACAATTGCTCCCGCGCGGTCGAGGTCTCGACCAATGAGCGCGAGGCCGATTTCAAATACTTCGAGCAACATCAGCAGCGGCAGTGTCGTGAGAAGAGAAATCGGACCCCACGCCGTGCACACCACGAGCAGTTGATGGCGGCGCTGCAAATCTTGTCGACTCGCCCGTCGCGTTCCTACTGCGGTGACGGCTCGTTGACCCGTGGCAATCGTTTCACGGTGCGCAACAACCGCACCGGGAGCTACGACAATTCGAGCTCCCGCCACTTGTGCGCGCCAGCAAATGTCGAGGTCTTCGCCAAGTACCGGAATCAGCGGGTCGAATCCCCGAAGAATCGTAAACAGATCTGCTCGGATGAGAGTGGCGCCGCCGGGAGCCACAAAGACGTCTCGCTCGAGGTCTTGCTGTCCGTGGTCGATTTCACCAACTTCAATGCGCTCTTGTACCGAACCAAAGCGGTCGGCCACTTGGCCCGCGTGCAACAAGACGAGAGGATCGTTGTAGTGCACGAACTTTGGCGTGACAATGCCTGCATTCGTTCGGTACGCCGCCTCGACTAACTGGCTTACGGCTCGAGAATCGAGCCGAATGTCGTCGTGACAAAAGAGGAAAAAAGCCGCGCCCTCGACCGCCAGGGCACCTTCATTACAGGCCCCGCCGTAGCCACGGTTATCGTCCAGCATCTTGACGAACGCGCTTGGGGCTACGGCCGCGACTCGGTTCGGAACGTCGTCAAAATCACCGTTGGCGACGACCAGGATGCTTAATTCTTCGTATTCCTGGGCCACCAGAGATGCCAAAGTGGCCTCGAGTCCGGGTCCAGGACCAGTAGTGACAACAACGGCGACAACCGCAGGAGCTCGGGAGTCCATGGGTATCTAAGGCTAGTTGGCAACGCCGGTTCGCAATGGTTGCTAACTATTTCTTGCAAAATGCTATACTTTAGTTAGCACTCAAGAAATGAGGAAACCATGGTTGATCCCACTGACGTAACAACGAAGATTGGTCGCGAGGCCGCCGCTAAAGCGAAGGCGTTCATCGAGACGAACGAAACGGCAAAGAAGGCCACCGACGCGCTCTATACGCTCGTTGGATTAGGCGTGATTAGTGCGCAAAAAATCACTGTGGCCGCGAAGAGCACACAGGAAAAGATTGACGCCAACGTTGGCGAAAGTTCAGACAACGTGAAGAAGTCGCTGAAGGATACGGTCAACTTGGTAGATGCCAAGGTCGATCAAGCACTCAAGGCAATTGACTCGTTGACTGCTCCCTACCAGGAGAAGTTGCCCGAAGCTACCCGTGCCGCCGTGCAGAAGGCCCGCGAAGCGACGGATTCACTGCGCGCACATCTGAAAGAGCGCATTAGTAACCATGACGAAGAGACCCCCTCAGAGGACTAATTCAGCAACGACGTCGTTAATCGTCGTCACAAAATCCATTTCCGGTTGCCAACCGGTCGCTGCTCGCAGTTTGTTCGCGTCACCGCGAAGAACGGGAACGTCGACGGGCCGAAGCAGGTTCAAATCAACGCTCAGTTCAATCTGGGCTCCGACCGCGTCGAGAAGCATTTGCGCAACGTCGCTCATAGAACGATCAACACCACTCGCAACGTTGTAAGTCTCGCCCGGCTCACCTTGGGTTGCTACGAGGCGATAAGCCCGCACAACGTCGCGCACATCCGTGAAATCACGACGCGTTGAGAGTTCGCCCACCGGCACGCTGGTGCGACCCTCGCGCTTTGCCGCTATAAGTCGATTCGCGAGAGCAGGAACGAAGAACGTTGGGGCCTGACCCGGTCCCACGTGATTAAACGGACGAACCACGATTACCTTTTGCGAAAAACCTCGAGACGCCTGGAGCGCAACGACTTCTGCCGCCGCTTTACTCGCCGCATAAGGTGACGACGGTTGCACGATCGAATCTTCCGTCAGAGGTAACTGTTCTGGCGAGACAATGCCGTAGACCTCGGCCGAACTAATAACCAGTGTCAGAGCGTCGGGGACTTCTTCGCGTGCGGCGGCCAACACGTTGGCGGTGCCGAGCACGTTCACGTTTAACACCCCCGACGGATCGTTCCACGATGTCCCCACGTGACTTAGCGCTGCGAGGTGGTAGATGACGTCAGGCTGTGCGTCCTGCATCACATGGCGCATTTCTGTGTTGTTCGTGACGTCGTGTTCAAGATCAATTACGGTGACATCATCGTTCTCGCTCAGTAAGTGTTCGTTGAGGTGGCGACCAACAAAACCTTTACCGCCCGTTATCAATGCGCGCATAGAAAACTCTACCGACGGTTCCTGGCGAACTCAGATTTCGCGAGATCATAAGCCTCAAGGTGGCGAGCAATCGCTACGTCCCAGGTGTAGACCTCAGAACGTGACCGAGCTCGAACGGCCACTTCACCACGCTGTTCATCCGTAAGGCCAAGACCTTTGTCGAGAGCTTCGGCGAGTTGAGCAATATCGCCCACTCGCACGAGCATTGCGGCGTCACCAGCAACTTCCTCCATAACCGTTCCCGCACTGGTCACCACGACCGCTCCACAAGCCAATGCTTCTAAGACGGGCAGTCCGAATCCTTCTCCCCGCGAGGGATAAGCCACCACGCTCGCTTGACGAAAAAGCGCCGGCAGCACCTCGTTGGCAACGTAGCCGAGTTGGCGAATCCGAGATGCAAATGGGTGATGAGCCAGCCGTTCATCAACCGTGTTCCTTCCCCATCCACGTTGCCCGGCAATCCAGAGTTCGAGTTCCGGGTGTGTTGTTGCCACACTCGCGAATGCATCGAGAAGAAAATCCAAGCCCTTTCTGGGTTCCAGAGTTCCCACAAAGAAGATATACGGCACGTCGCCGTCGCGAAACGGAGCAATGAGTGCCTCGTCATTTTGGCCCTTGGTAGAAAAGTGTTCGAGGTCTACGCCGTGGGGAGCCACGACGACGGGCTTTCGCGTGGGAATGTACCGCTTCATTTGTTCGGCGGTGAACTCACTCACGGCAATGAGAACATCGGCGTGCTTAGCGGCGTAACGCATGGAGCGTTTGAAAAACTGAACCTTGCTCTTCTCGTGCCACTCGGGATTCGAAAAATACGTCAAATCATGGATGGTGACGACGGTCGCGGTTTGCAGCCCTCGAGGCATTGAGTAGTGCGGCGAATGCCAAACGTCGGACGTGCGTGGCGCACCGAATCTTCCAACGATGAACCGCTCGTAGAGAAGTCGCGCTGGTCGACTCTTTGGAACAATGTCCGCCACGACGGCTCCGGGCGAACTTTCACGCCATCGCTGCGCATCACCTTTTCGGCTCACGAGCGTGAGATCGAGATTGGTACTGTCAAGTCGTTGCGCCAGTTCGATGATGTAACGACCAGCCCCTGCGGGCGACCGCGGCACCGCCGACACGTCGAGTGAAACCCTCATTGCCATCCCGCCAAGTGATCTAGCGCACAGTTACGCCACGTCAACGCCGCTACCGAAGCAGCTCGCGCCGACTTATCGTCGCTTGCGTCGCCTTGCGAAATTGCGGCAACGAGTCCTTGCGCAATGGACGACGTCTCCATTGGATTTACCTTAACGACGTGCATATTGTCGTTCACGCTCGGCACTGATTCGCTCACCACAACGCGTGTGCCCAGACGAAGCGCTTCCACGGGCGGAAGTCCCCAACCTTCGCGGATTGGTACGTACGCAAGGAGTGCCGCCAAAGAAATCAGTGATCGAAGTACCGGGCGTTCCACTTGTGGAATCACCGTCGCGTCACTCGTCGGAACTTCGCCCCATCCGCTCGGGCCAACAAGTACGAGCGGTCCAACGTCGTAGCCCGACTGACGTGCTTCTCGGTGAGCGCCAATGAGACGCTCGAGGTTCTTTCGGGGCTCTCGAGTGCCAACAAACAAGCTGAACGGGCCGTCGATGCCGTGTTGACGAAGTAGCTCACGTGCAGTTTCTGTTGCATCATGTCCGTCGACGTCGTCGACACCGAGCCGAACAAGGTGCACCTGTTCTCGTGAGAATCCGACGTCTTCTAACGTGTTGCGCATCAAAGGTGAATACACGAAGATACGTAGACCTTCGACATTTTTCATTATCTTTAGGCGTCGTTCGTGAAAACTTCGACCCCGACGAGTCGTGAGTTCTGGCGCGTCTCGCCACGCCAGGTCGTGGATCAACACAGAATGGATGGCGGAAGAACTTCCTCCGCGATAAGGTCCCGCCATTGACGTCGCGTGCACAATCGTGGCTTGCTTTGTCACGCCCAGTGCCCTGTAGGGCCAGAGCGCAGTGGTGGTACGCAGCCCAAAGGGCGACGACGATATCGCAATATTCAAG
Source organism: Acidimicrobiaceae bacterium (assembly GCA_003138895.1). Lineage (GTDB taxonomy): Bacteria > Actinomycetota > Acidimicrobiia > Acidimicrobiales > RAAP-2 > RAAP-2. Next base: position 140,588 of record PLHJ01000005.1, on the reverse strand, counting down.
GCGTTAACGTCAACCAGTACTTTTCCTTTGGCAATGACGCCGGTGACGTTGAAGTCATCCATTGCTAATTCCTTCAGACCTTGCAGAAGACCCGTCGCATAGGTACCAATACCCCCCGGGAAAGGACGCTGCAGTTGGTCGAGCGTGATGAAGAGTTCGTTCATTCTCGACGTCCCCGATGAATGATTTCTCGATACAGAGAGAGATGCTCGTTGGCAGCAACCTCGGGTGCGAAGTCTGACGCCCGCGCGACACCAGCCGCGAACAAAATTGCTCGCTGTTGATCGTTGCTCCAGAGTTCACGAACCGCCGACAAAATTCTCGACGGATCTTGCGCCGGTACAAGGAGCGCTGCGCCTTCTAAGAGTTCACGATTAACTGCCGTTGCGGTGGCGCAAGTTGGTACTCCCGCAGCCAACGCCGCAATGGCGAAGAGAGGAAAACGTGCGCCGTCGGAAAGATGCACCACGACGCGGGCGTTCGCCAACACCGTTGGCGCCGCACTGCGCGTTGCCATGTCGACTCGTACGCCGGCGGACCTGATTCTCGATGCGGCTTCTCGACTCGCGAGAACCACGATGCGCGCGCTTTCTAACTCGGCAAACTCTACGAGACCGGTAGCGGCTCTCAGGAATTCACTGGTGGCTCCCGTCAAGTTGACGACGAGATCAGCACCGTGAATTGTTTCGCTTGCCGGTGGTACCGCCGGAGCTACGACAGCAATTTGGTCTCGTCGCATCCCGAGGCTTTCTTGCACTTCCGCACTCGCGGCGTTCGATGAAGCGACAATATGTGCGCCACGTTGAATAAGTCGTCGTAACTGTTTGACTCGTTGCCGGTTGTAGCGGTCGCCTCGAAGCGGTCGAAGGTCATCTACGGTGACGACGAGCGGTGTGTGCTTCGTGGGCGGGGTGGCAACCCCCGTCACGTGAATTATGTCGACGGGCGGAAGCATGGAATCAATTGCGCGTCCTCGCCCACGTTTCCAAAATGCTGGCCACCACCACCTGCCACGAAGTTTGGCGTCGACTGGTTCCTTCGACCCCTTTCCGGTTCGAAAACGTACCAACGAGCATTCACCGCTCGCGGACAACGCGCGCGCGAGGTCGTCGGTCGTATTGCCTAACGCTTCAAGGGAACCACTGAGGTCAAGGCCCACACGAAGCGGCCGTTCAACACTCACGAAGCAAGTGCCCGGCGATGCATATCGTTGGTCCACTGAGGCCAGAGTGAAACGGCCCACGGACCAAACGCCACGTCACTCAGAGCCACCAGACCAATGCGGTTCACCGGATCGAGCAACATCATGGCGCCACTTTGACCAAAGTGCCCGAAACTTTGGGCGGGCCACTCGCTACCCATCCAATGTTGCTTCGTTCCGTGGATCTCGGGACCCAGTCCCCACGGACACGGACTGAACTTTCCAAAACCAGGAACAATGCCGTCAAGCTCAGCGAGGTAGGGAGTAATAAATCGCTTTTGTGTTTCGAGGCTCACGATGTCGGGTCGAAGCCACGCGAGAGCAAGTCGCTCGAGATCGTTGAGCGAGCCTTGAAGCCCCGAGCATGGACGACCAACTAATCGCGTCGATGACATGCCCATGGGAGAAAAAAGACGATCTTCCAGCCACAAGGCCGGAGGATTGTCTTCGACGATTGATGTAACGGCGAGGTCGATACCAATATTTGAATAGATGCGCTTAATGCCGACGCCAACCACGGGATCGGACTCTTCTAATCCCAAACCGCTGGAATGCGACAAGAGATTCGCCAGCGTGGCGCCGGGTGGGCCCATGGGTTCGTTTAAGGCATGCATGCCCCAGTCGACTTCAATACCAAAACTGAGTGAAACGGCCATCTTGGAGACCGAAGCCCACGCTCGTACGGCGCTTCGATCACCGGCGTGCGCTATTGGGACTACGAGTCCTCCGTTGAGGCGAAAGAGTGACACCGAGGCCGCACCAGGCCAACCTTCCAAGACTGCGTTGTCCTCCACGTTGGAGATGTTACCGAAGAGCCACCTAAGGTCGTGTGCGTGATTGCGGTCCTGAGCGGTGGTGTGGGTGCGGCCCGGCTTCTGCGTGCCCTAAGTGGCGTTGTCGATCCGACATCGCTGCACGCCATTGTGAACGTTGGCGACGATTTGGAAATGCACGGTCTCTGTATTTGTCCAGACCTCGACACCATTACCTATACGTTGGCAGGCCTTAACAACGACGAACTCGGTTGGGGACTTCGAGGTGAGAGTTGGCGTGTCATGGATGAACTCGCCGCACTGGGTGGCGAGTCATGGTTCGCCCTCGGTGATCGCGATTTGGCAACGCATCTCTATCGCACTCAGCGCCTGCGACGTGGAGCTACGAAATCAGTCGTGACGAGCGAACTCGCTAAACACCATGGTCTGAGCGTGCACCTTTTTCCCGTGACGGACGATGTAGTCGCCACCACCTTCGAGACCGCCATCGGTCATCTGACTTTTCAGGAATATTTCGTGCAACGTCACCACGACGTCGTCGTCACTTCCATTCGCTATGAAGGAGCATCGGACTCTACGCCCGCTCCTGGCGTTCTCGAAACGCTGCGCGACGCTTCGCTCATCGTGATTGCTCCTTCCAATCCTTTGATATCGATTGAACCAATACTGCAAATTCCTGGTGTTCGGGACATCTTGCAGGGTCGTCGAAGCAGCGTCATTGCTGTCTCACCAATTATTCAGGGTGCCGCGCTTAAAGGACCAGCGGACCGTTTGCTTCGAGAAATGGGATTTGACGCTTCGTGCGTGGGAGTCGCTAACTATTACCGCGACATTGTGGCCACCATTGTTATTGACGAAGCAGATGAAGATCGACGCGCCGAGATTGAAGCGCTCGGTATCGATGTTCGCGTGACGACCACCATCATGCACAATGAACAGAACTCGTCCATGCTCGCCAAGACGGTGCTCGCGTGAGTGATCTGCGCGTCTTTGCCATACGGGGCGTAGGCGAAATCCGTGAAGGCGATAGTCTCCACACCATTTTTCTCGAAGCGCTCGAAAAACAAGGTGAAACGCTTATTGATCACGACGTCGTCATCGTGACGAGCAAAGTTGTTTCTAAAGCCGAAGGTCGAGTCGTTCCCTTTGACGGGACCGACGATCATAAGCTTGCACTCATTGGGTCCGAGTCTCGCCGCATTCTGCGACAACGTGGCACGCTACGAATCACCGAAACCCATCACGGCTTTATTAACGCCAATGCCGGTATCGACCTTTCCAACACTGATGACGGTACGGCGGTGCTTCTTCCCGTCGACGCCGACCGAACCGCACGACGCATACGAGCGGATCTGAAGCGGAAACTGAATCTCGATATTGGTGTCGTCATCACGGACACGTTTGGAAGGGTATGGCGACAAGGGGTGACCGACGTGGCCTTGGGTTGCGCTGGACTGTTGCCCATTCTCGATCTTCGTGGTACGACTGATGCCAACGGAAGAGTTCTCGAGGCAACCGAAGTGGCCATTATCGATGAGATTGCCGGCGCCGCCAATCTTGTCCTGCAAAAGTCAATGGGTACGCCGTTCGCGGTCGTTCGCGGTCTTAGCGCTGATTATTTCGGCGAAGGATCCATACGCGAACAAATTGTCCGTGGCCCGAACGACGATCTTTTCCGCTAACTATTTGACGCGAAACTACTCGCGACCAATTCGAACGTCGCCGGAGTGAACGGCTCCTTGCAACACCCGTTCGCCGCCAGCAACCACGCACGTTGGGCCGAGGCGGGCGTCTGCTTCCACCACGGCGTCTGGTCCCAAAATTGACGACTCGACGACGGCGTTATCTCCGACAACCGCACCCGGGAGCAAGACAGCGTTTTCCACGCGGGCACCAGGACCAACAACGCAGCGCTTATCAATCACGGACTGGACGACAACGCTGGATGGATGAATCTGGGATTCGTCATGAATCCACGAACCTTCGTGAAGTGGCGGCCGTAATGGAACCGATCGCACGCCCGTCAAAACGTCAAGATTTGCTCGAAGAAAGGCTTCCGGCGTACCCGTATCTAACCAATACGACGTGTCGGCGAGTGCGAACAGAAGTCCTTCACTCACGAGCGCCGGAAACGTCACTCGTTCTACACTCACGCGACGGTCGGCTTCAATGTAGTCAAGTACCGAGGGTTCAAAGACGTACGTGCCCGCGCTTATTTCGTTCGAAGGCGCATCTTCACGCTTCGGCTTTTCGACGAACGCCGTGACGCGCCCTTCGTCATCGGTCGCAACAACACCAAAGCGTGATGGATCATCCACGGGATGAAGCGCCAGCGTGGCGTGTGCTTTCTTCTTGCGATGAAAGGCCACCAGCGAACTCACGTCGAGGTCAGTGATGACGTCACCGTTAACGACGAGGAACGTGTCATCAACGCCCGCGTGCTGAGCGGCAAAACGAATCGCGCCTCCGGTGTCGAGGGGTTGGGGTTCTACCGCGTAGGTGACGCGCACGCCGGCAATCACATTTGATGGATACGCCGCCTTGAAGTGGTCGGGCAAGTAACCCATGGATAACACTGCGTCAGTGACACCGTGTTGCACAAGATTTTCGAGCACGCGCTCAAGCATCGGCGTGCCAACAATCGGCAGCATCTGCTTGGGCGTGTGATATGTCAGGGGTCGAAGGCGAGTGCCCTCGCCGCCAACCAAAATGACGGCCTTCACTCTTAGCCGCCCGTGGTCGTCGTGGTGGCGCTCGTTGTAGTTGTGGTTTTTGGCTTCGTTGTTGTCGTACTCGTAGCCGGCGTCGTGCTAGTCGTGATGGTGACCTTCTTCACGATTGAGGTTGTCGTCACGGCCGTCGTTGTTGTCGTGGACGAGGGCGGATTAGTCTCGTAACCCACCATGGTCGCCACGGTTGACGAAGTGGGCGCCACGGGCGTAACACCAACAGGGTCAAACGCCAACGTCACACGCATGGCTTGATTGAAATGAACCGACGCGGCATTCGTGGTTATCGTCGGCGTATTTTGGGCCAGGTTCTTCCAGTACGCAATTTTGACGACACCCTTTTCGCCCTTGTACTTCGACGTCGAAGGACACGTTTCGCCATTCGTATAGGTCGTGGCCTTCGTCGCGACACCAACAGAATTAGGTAGAGCCAACTTCGTCGGGCTAATACTCAGGCCCGCGAATTCTGAGGCGAACTTGGCGAGCGTGGCGTTCTTTCCGGCTTCGCTCTTTACGGTGGGATCAACCTGCAAAACGTTGTTGGCTTCAACAATGTTGCCGCCGACGTACGTCGGATCACTGGTGAAGAAGGGTTGGGCTTCGCCACACACTTCGGTCGCCAAGCTCACAAACCATTTCGTGCCAATGGCGGGCTGAACGACGACGGCCTTGTGGGGGTGCTGGTAGGCGTAGCGGGCGTACACCACTGACGAGAGGCCCAAGATGACGATCACGGCAACAATTCCGTAGTAATTAACCGGTCGCGAGCGACGGTACGCCTTGCCACCGCCTGACGAACCGACTCGACTTACCCATTTTCCCGTATTGCTATTTGCCACGCGAACCACGCTACTAAAGAATGGACGTTCCTCTGGCAAACACTGCCACGTAGGGGCGGAGGGACTCGAACCCTCACTGGAGGCGGTTTAAGCGCCTTGCCTCTGCCAATTGGGCTACGCCCCCACGCGGATCAGCAATGTAACGGTACTCGGACTTCGCAACGTGACTCTCGACACAAATATTTAGTTGTTCCTAAGTAGGCTTTACTGATGGATGCCGTTCGCTTTCGGCGTACGACAACGCTCCGTTGGACGTTTCTTCTTCCAGCCGTCGTCGGCCTTCTCTTGACGTTGGTGGTTCCCTTGACAAAAGCGGAAGCATCGATTGCGAGTGCGAAGGCCGAGATTGCTGCTCTCTCAGCGACACTCGCTCAACTCGAACGCCAAAGTGAAGTGCTGGCAAACAAATACGACGCCGACCGCGCGAACCTCGTCTCCCTCGACAACGCCATTTACCGTCTCGAAGCACAAGAGACCACCAAGAAGGGTGAGATTGCCACCACGTCGAGTGCCTTAGTCAACACGCTCGTTCGAACCTACGTCGACGGAGCTGCGGAAGCTCAGATACTTTCGCTGTTCGATCAAGACGTCACGAAGAGTGATGCTCGTACGCTGTACCAGGATGAGGTCCTCGGGAACCTGAAATCCCTCGATACAAAATTGTCTTCGCAAAAGACCTCCCTCGACGCCACGTTGGCCCAAGTTGCGCTCAAACGTTCAGAGGCGGCCCAACAAACAGCGAGCATCCAAGCAACACTCGCCGAAAACGCTCGCAACGAAAGTTCCACGCGCGCCGCACTCGCCACCGTCACCGCGGCATATCGCACCCAAATCATCGAATACGAAGTTGCCGTTGCCGTCTCAGCGGCGAGATCAAAAAAATCCGATAAGACAGCCATCATTTCCAACGCCGTTGCCGCGGCGTCGGCCGTGGGCGGACAGACTGCGGCCAATCAAGTACTCGCTGCCGTCAACGCCGTCAACTTGCCAAAAACAATTGCGGGTACCACGGCGGGAACAGCCCAGGGCCTGGCGGCTCTAGCGGCAGCAAAATCACAAATTGGCGTGCCCTACTTATGGGGCGGCGAAACACCCGGTCATGGCTTTGACTGCTCAGGGCTGGTGCAATGGGCGTGGGCCAAGGCCGGCATCAGTATTCCTCGAACGTCCGAAACGCAGTGGGCTGATCTGCAACACATTTCACTTAGCGAACTGCGACCCGGCGACCTGTTGTTCTATTACAACCTCGATGACGACAACAGCGTTGACCACGTTGTGATGTACGCGGGTTCCGGACCTTGGGGCACCGACACGATCATTGCCGCTGCTCACACGGGCACCGACGTGTCGTTGGCCCCAATTTTCACGTACGGATTAATCGGAGCGGCCCGACCCTAACAACACGTCAATCAACGATCTGCCGAAGTAGTGATGAGCCTCGGAGTGATTGGCTTTAATCGACCTTGGGCAGTATCCAGTTCGCGACTAACTCGGGTGCACGGTCCGCCCACTCCTCAGCCGTGATCGCAAAGTGCGCGTGATCTTCCCAGGCGCCGTCTATTTCTAAGTAGCGCTCCGCCACCCCTTCGTAGCGCAGGTTTAACTTTTCGACCACGCGCAGTGACGCGTTATTACGAGGGATGATATTTATCTCGATACGGTGCAAGTGCAAAGTTTCGAACGAATACTGCAACAACGTAACGACGGCTTCGGGAACGTAACCGTGACCCGCTTGACTCTCGTCAACCCAGTAACCAATGAACGCTGACTGCAGCGGACCTCGAAAAATGGACGACAGTGTTATTTCACCGGCAAATTGTCCGCCGATAAATATTCCAAAACCGTACGCCGTGCCGAGTTGGCGTTCGCGCTCTCGCATGGCGCAACGACCAACGAAACTGCGCCGGTCCTCTGGTAGGTGACCAGAGTTCGCCGCACGCGGTTCCCATTTGAGAAGCCAGTCGTGGTTACGCGTACGAACCTCAAGCCAACTTTCGTAATCGTTGTCCGTCAAGGTACGAAGTACTAGGCGCTGCCCGTGCAGTACCAAAGGGGCGTAATTCGCTGTACGCATGCTCACGAAGGTCGAAACTCCATCGCTCTATCGTTACAGGTTCTGAGTACCCGGTGCCGAATCAGCACGGAGCGACGCAACGAGGCCGTCCAGAATGTCGTTTTCCGAGCTCAGCAGTTCATCAACCCGAAAATGGTCCATCACCGCCTCGAGGATCATTAGACCACTGACAAGGACGTCTTCTCGACCAGGTGTCATGCCCGGGTGTTTCAGTCGCTCCCCGGGCGATTCACGTTGAAGCGTGGCACGCCATTGGTTGACTTGCTCACGTTGAACAATCTGGTGGTGCACCAGGTCGCGGTCGTACTGGGCGACTGACTGCGTCAATTGAACGAGTGTCGCCACCGTGCCCGCGAGTCCCAGTAACTGGGTCGAACCAACGATCTGATCGAGACGCGGTTCCGAGGTAAGAGCACGGCTTAATTCATGGTGAATCATTGTTCGAGCGGCATTTTCCCGCGATGGCGTAGGCGCTACTTTTCCCAGCGCACGCTCCGTCACACGTACACATCCAAGTTGCATCGACACCCCGACAATCTCGCCGTCAATCATGGTGGCGAGTTCCGTTGAGCCACCACCGATATCGACTATCAGAGGCGTACGACCCGGTATTTCTTGGAGGCCCGCGGTGGCTCCGGTGTACGAATAGAACGCTTCATCTCTTCCACTCAACACTGCAGCCGCTACGCCCGTGGCTTTTGTTGCTCCCTCGAGAAATTCCTCTCGGTTCAAGGCATCTCGTACCGCCGACGTGGCGACGACTCTCGCGCTTTTCGCGCCCGCCTTCGTCATGAGCTCTCGGTAATCACGCAACCTCGAAAAGGTTCGTTCCATTGCGCCCGCCTGCAAATGGCGCGACGCGTCCACGCCCTCGCCCAGTCGAGTGATATGCATCTCTCGAACTATCGTTCGGCCAGTTTCATCAACAACGAGCAGTCGTGTTGAATTGGAACCACAATCGATTGCCGCAACGATGTCAGGCACGGACATCCTCAACAACGAGCGATGGATTGCCTACGTGTTGAAAAACGAGTTCACCAACCGGATCGCTGGCTCCAGTCAAATAATTGGCAAGGTGTGCGTGCAGACACTTCACTCCTAGACGAGTGCCGCCGACGCCGCCCTCAGGTTGGGGTCCGTCGTGGCGAAGCGTCGCGGCTCGTCGACGTTTCGCGTATTCGTCGTGCGTTCGTTGGAGTTCCTCGGCATTCACGAGTGTTTCAAAGCGGTGCACACCACCGTCACCTTCGAGACGACTCACCTCATCGTGCAGCACGGGATCGACGAGCCAGAAAAGCGTCGGCATAGGCGTGCCGTCACGAAGATGCGGTTCGTTCTCTATGACAACGGGCTCACCCGTAACTCGTCGAACAATGACGGCAAACCGGCCAGCTAAGGGGCGTCCAATCAAGGACGACACGATGTCGACGTCTTGGGGTGATGCGTCGTGAAACGTGGTCAATGCCAGAACTCAAGCGTCCGAAGCACTCGTGACCAGAGCCCACCGCTGTGGGCCTTCGTAGCGACAGGCTTCGTTGTACTGCTTGAGGGAACCAGACTCGACGAGTTCAGTGGCGAGACCGGTGACGAAAGGCCAGGGTCACCGTTCGTAGCGCTCAGGCCGCCCTTGGTATTACTTGGGAGAATTTGCAAAAGGGACTGACCGGGCGCTACCAACTGGTATTCCTGCCTCGCCAATCGAGATTCGGCACTCTTTGATTTGAGAGCCTGTTCTTCGCTCTTCAATGCATTTTGTTGCGAATGCAGCAAGCTGATTTGCGACTGCACCGTGTTGAGTTCCGATCCCTGATGCAGCAACGTTGAAAAAGGAAACCAAAGAGCGACGGCGGCAATAGCGCTCACAATCGCCAGCGGTACCCACCAACGGTGCAGCGTGTGCGGTGGCGCCGGGTTAGTTACGGACATCCGTCGACCTCGCCAGTGCGGAGGCACCCAAGTAGCGGGCTTGGTCACCCAGTAGTTCTTCGATTCTCAGAAGCTGGTTGTACTTCGCCACACGGTCGGACCTCGCCGGTGCTCCGGCTTTGATTTGTCCAGCGTTCGTCGCCACCGCCAAATCGGCGACGGTCGTGTCTTCAGTTTCTCCCGAACGGTGCGATACGACATTTCGATAGCCACTTCGCTCGGCCAAACGCATCGTGTCGAGTGTTTCGGTAAGTGTGCCTATTTGATTCAACTTAATCAAGATGGAATTCGCCGCACCGCGGTCAATACCTTCGTTAAGCAATTCTGAATTCGTGACAAAAATATCGTCGCCGACGAGTTGGACCTTGGATCCCAGACGAAGGGTGAGATCAATCCAACCGTCCCAGTCGTTCTCCGCCATACCGTCTTCGATCGACACAATGGGGTACTTGCCACAAAGTTCAATCCAGTAGTCCACGAGTTCTTCACTCGACAAACTCCGACCTTCGCCGGTCAATTGATACTTCCCATCGCGGTAAAACTCCGTCGACGCCGGATCGAGGGCAATGGCGATATCACGACCGGGCTCTTTGCCACTCGCCTCGATTGCTTCAACCAGCACCTTCACCGCGGTCTCATTATCGGGAAGGTCAGGCGCAAAGCCACCTTCGTCACCAACTGCCGTCGCCAGGCCACGCTTATCGAATACGGCCTTTAGCGAGTGATAACACTCCGCTCCCCACTGCAGGGCTTCGTGAAATGTCGAAGCACCAATCGGCATCAACATATATTCTTGAAAATCAATGGAGTTCTTTGCGTGTGCGCCGCCGTTAATGACGTTGAACATTGGCACGGGAAGTACGTGAGCATTGACGCCACCGAGGTAGTGAAACAGTGGCAAATCGCTCTCAACAGCCGCAGCCTTGGCACAGGCCAAAGAAACGGCGAGGATGGCGTTGGCGCCCAGTCGAGATTTGTTGGGCGTCGCGTCCAGATCGATCATTGCAAAATCGACGCTGCGCTGGTCAACACCGTCGTAACCCTCGAGGGCGTCGCGAATCTCCGTGTTGACGAAATTGACGGCCTTTGTAACCCCTTTACCGTTCCAGGCTGGGCCACCGTCACGAAGTTCGACCGCTTCTTTCGAGCCCGTAGAAGCGCCCGAGGGAGCAATGGCTCGACCAATCGCGCCGGATTCGAGAAAGACTTCTGCCTCCACCGTGGGATTACCACGAGAATCAAGTACCTGGCGGCCGTTCACCAGCTCAATCGCGCTCATGAGGGACTCCTTTTACGTCGTGGGGTCGACGCCGACACCATGAAAGGTTACTCCGTTAGGCCCCATTTTCGCGCGACGGGTCATTTTCATAGTGAACTATCTCGTCCCTGAGTGCAATCGCCCGCAACCGAAGGACACCCTCAAGATCAACGCCACACCACTGTGCCGCGTCAACGAGAGCACTGAGAGCGTCCGCCCACGCGGGTTCGACGGCACTCGACGCACTCGCGTCGGGTGCTGCGACACTTGGCATCTCAATGTTTGAGAGAACTTCTTTTGCGACTTCGAGCGACTGTGATCCATTCGAGGCCGGCATGGCGAGCGACGCGCGCTTTCGAAGGAGTTTCGTATACAGCGTTAGTGAAGGTGATTGCCACGCAATGCCTTCGGTGACGCTTTCACGTTGCTTCTCTTTCTTCTTTAGTTGTTCCCATCTACTTGCGACGTCATCGGAATCCTCCACCGTTACGCCAGCAAAAACGTGAGGGTGACGACCGATGAGTTTTTCTCGAACGTGGTCGGCGATGCTGACGAGCGTGAACTGCATTTCTTCGTCGCCCAACTCCGCGTGAAAAATTACTTGAAAGAGCAAATCGCCGAGTTCTTCTTCGACGTGTTTTGCGGCGTTCGCGATGTCCTCTCCCGCAGCTTCAGCGGCGGTCAAATTCTCGAGCGCGTCAATAACTTCGTACGACTCTTCGAGCAAGTGGCGCGTGAGAGACGCGTGCGTTTGTTCTTGATCCCACGGGCAATCTCGACGAAGGCGACGCATTAGATCAACGAGGTCGTCCATGGCGGGGCCCGCGGTTCGAAGTTCATCAATCCACACGGAGGTCAAATGATCCGCCTTGGAAAAGCTCGACAATTGCGATGCGGGAAGCGTCACTCGTTCTTCGTCGGCGAGACCGAGGTGGTGAAGAATCGTTACTTCAATGTCGGGTGACAATCGTTGTGAAAATACGGCAAGGACTTCGGGTGAATACGTTTGCAGAACGAGAAGTGGACCGGGGCCGCGAAGCATCACGCTGCTCGAGAGCGCATCGTCAATGCGCAGGCCTTGGGCCATGGGGTCACGACCAAGCGTCGAACACGCAAGGTCAATTACCGAGACGGCTGGTTCCAGCACGACGTCGATGTCTTCTTGTTCGAGTAGCAGCTCCACCGTGCGTTCTGCCACCACCGGCGAACCAGGAACGGCGTAGACGACTTCTAGTGACGGTGACGAAGTAGCGAGGTGGACTAAATCTCGGACAATGGCTTCGTAGAGTTCTTCAAACGAGGCCGCGCTCTCGTACAACTCGTCATAACTCGCGATGTCGGCAAAGGCGCTCGCCGCCGGGTGCTGGCGCGTTCGAAGACGTGCGACTGTTGCCGATTGCAGAGCGTCAGTGGCACCTTTGGTTACGAGTGAAGCGTCACTAGGTCCGAGGCCAACAACTGTTACGCGGGGCCGACTCACTTATAGCGAGGACTCACCAAAGCGCTGAGTAGTGAGGCGCTTTGCGCGTCCTTCTTCGCGGGAATTGATGGCTCGAACGTTGCCGGTCCGGCACTGTCAACGCCCCAGCGTCCGAGGTTGGGATTCACGCTGATGGCGTCGGCGTACAAGATCTCTTCTTTGACGGTGTTGGCAGAGTTGGCGTTCGAACTCTGCACGTCACTCAGTACCGCCGAGGCGGCTTGAGCGTACGTCACGGGTGTCTTGGAAGTCGGCGCCACATACAGTGCGTACGTCACACCTGAACTCGTCGTCGAAAACGGTTGCGTTTGGAAATGATCAAGCGCCGTTCCCGAGACGTCGGTACGAACGCTCGCGTAGACGGACGACGAAGGTAAGAAACAACCGTCAGCTCCACCCTTGGCGGCGGTCGTTGCATCTACCGAATACTGCCTAGCCAACGCCGCCACACTTTCGCCCGCCGCCTGAGCTTTTTCAAACGCGGCCAGCGACTGCAAAGACACTAGCGCCACACTGACGCAAATCTTGTCGTAATTCGCCGCGTTCTGCGCAAAATACTTCTCGAGTGCCGGTGTCGTCAGGGGTGTGGACGTCGAAAGATTGTTCACCAGCACTAGAGAGGCAGCCTGCGCTCGTAGTTGTTCGTTCAGCATCGAAGCCGGTAATTGCTCCAGGGTTTTCGAGGCGCTTGCGGGACACGAGTAGTTGGCTGCAGCGGCGGCGCTGGTCATTTCACCAATCAATGACGAGCGTGCCGACGCGAGTATCGACGGCGTGAATTTCAAACCAAAACGCTTCGCAGCGAACTGCTCCAAAGCGAGTCCTTCAATACGAAGATTGGTCCACGCCGTCACGCCCGAAACCGCCATCGTGGCACCACCTGCACCGCTCCCCCAGTTCTCGGGGTACAGCGCCGTCAAGTAACACTGGAACGACTCCGAATGTTGAATAGCCGTTAAATCGGCACGAAGATTGGCGTCAGAGATGCTCGCGGCATTGACTTTGAGGGCGCTGTTGTCAATCCAAAAGCCAGCCACCGCGGCTCCCACGAGCGCCACGACGACAAAGGCAATTACGCGGCGCATGTTCCCCATGCTATCCAGTGCAACAGCGGGGTCTTTCAGTTGAGCGGCGGCACTAATTCACGCAAGAGTTCAATTAACGGCTCGGGTGTCGTGGCCTTGACGTCGAGTTCCAAACGCACTTCTTTTGAGGTTTCGTCGTAGGCGCGAGCCCCGTAGAGACGGCGTACACGCAACTGAGCTGAGAGTGGAATGTCAAGCGGTGACAGTTTGGCCACGGGTCTCGAGCGCACGCCCACCTTGGCTGGCTGCACGAGCACCTCACGCACACCAACGCGAAGACACTCCACTCGCAGTTCCGAAAGCTTAAGAAGACCCTGGGCCGCGTGCGGCAACGGTCCGTAACGGTCAATCCACTCGTTCTTAACGTCATCTAACTCTTCGAGGGTCGTGATACCGGCAAGACGACGGTACGCCTCGAGTCGCGCGTCGTCCGCTTCGACGTAATTCTTGGGCAAATGCGCCTCACCTGGAACATCAATCGACACCGTGACTACTTCGGGCATGATCACGCCCTTGGCTTCCGCGACGGCTTCGGCGACCAATTGCACGTAGAGGTCGTAACCCACGGCCGCCACCGGACCCGACTGGTCATGGCCCAAGAGATTGCCGGCTCCTCGTATCTCGAGGTCGCGCATCGCGATCTTGAAGCCACTGCCCAACGCTGTGTTGTCGCCAATGGTTCGAAGACGCTCGTAGGCAGTTTCGGACAACGTGCGGTCGGCCGCGTGAAACAAATAGGCGTAGGCGCGAGCATTACCCCTTCCCACTCGACCGCGAAGTTGGTGCAGTTGACCAAGTCCCAATCGCTCGGCACGGTCAACAATCAGCGTGTTCACCGTGGGCATGTCAATACCCGACTCCACGATCGTCGTACAGACCAAGACGTCGAAACGTCGCTCCCAAAAATCAATGACTACGCGTTCGAGCGTTCCCTCGTCCATTTGTCCGTGCGCAATCGCGATGCGCGCGTCGGGCACTAATTGTCCGATTCGTCGCGCCACCTGATCAATGTCCGAGACGCGATTGTGCACGTAGAACACCTGTCCCTCGCGCAACAACTCACGCCGTATGGCTTCAATGACCGGGGCTTCAGAGTATTCGCCCACGTGGGTCAAAATCGGCCGTCGGTCCGCCGGTGGCGTCGTCACCATGGAGAGATCACGAATGCCGGTGAAGGCCATCTCCAGGGTGCGAGGAATCGGACTAGCGCTGAGCGTCAAGACGTCGACACCAATGGACTTCTGTTTAATGGCCTCTTTGTGCGTGACACCGAATCGCTGTTCTTCGTCGACAACTAAGAGGCCGAGGTCTTTGAATTTGACCGATTCCGACAACAAACGATGGGTTCCCACGACCACGTCCACCGACCCATCGGTGAGACCTTTCAGTGTGGCCGCCGCTTCTCGATCATCCACGAATCGACTAAGTAGTTTCACGTTCACCGGAAAGCCAGAAAAACGCTCTGTGAGCGTGGTGAAGTGTTGACTCGCGAGCAACGTCGTGGGAACGAGCAGGGCCGCTTGTTTGTTGTCCTGGACTGCCTTAAAGATTCCTCGAATGGCAATTTCTGTTTTGCCAAATCCCACGTCGGCGCAGACCAAGCGGTCCATGGGACGAACGGCTTCCATGTCCGCCTTGACATCGTGAATGGCCTTTAACTGGTCGGTGGTCTCGGTATAGGGAAACAATGATTCCATTTCGGCTTGCCACGCAGTGTCGGGACTGAATGCGTGTCCCGTCGCGACGGTTCGTTCGCGGTACAACTGCACCAATTCTTGGGCCACGAGATACGCCGCGGCGCGAGCTTTGGCGCGCGACTTTTGCCACTCGGCGCCACCCATGCGCGAAAGCGACGGTGAATCGCCACCGGTGTAGGGAGTGAGCGCGTCAATTTGATCGGTCGGCCAGTAACTGCGCCCGTCACGAAACTCCAAAATCAAATAGTCGCGTGTGGTGCCATTTATCTCGCGCGTGGTCGATCCAGAAAATCTCGCCACTCCGTGCTGGCGGTGCACGACGTAACTACCAATGGCCAAGTCATCAAAGAAACCGTCGACGTTTCGAGCTCGCGTCCTGGCCGCGCGGTGCACCGCTCGTCGACCCGTGATGTCCGCTTCGGACCACACAACAATTTCCGGCGATTCGAGTGCGAAACCGTGCGGCAGTGACGCCACCACAATGCTGACGCGTACATCGAGCACGGCCTCGGGGTTCGTTGTGACTTCCACCCCTTCTCCCCGCAACTGCTCGGCCATGCGTTCGGCCGAACTGGGTGACGACGCCACGACGACGCCGCGTGTGCCCACTGACCAACCTTTGACGTGAGCGGCGAGACGAGCTGGGTCACCCTGCACGACCGGCGGTGACGTCACGTTCCACACGAGCGACGTCGCCCTGGAAGGTATCCCCACGACTCGAAGGTCAATGGTTCTCTCGGCGATGACGTCGTCCCATGCTTCGTGCAAGAGGTGCAGCGGTCCTTCAACGCCCCACGTGGCACCCACGGCGCTCGTCAACTCTCGTTCCTCGTCCAAGAGATCGTCCAAGCGGTCATGGCAGCGCTGCGGGTCAAGAACGTAGAGGCCGCTTGTTTCCAGCTCATCGAGCAGCGTGTGGCGCTCGGGCGTGAACCACGGCAACCAACCTTCCATGCCGTCAAACAAGTCACCCCTCGAAAGACGGTCAAAGATGTCACGCGCGAAGGACGATTCGTGCACGAGCTGGTCGGCCTTCGCTCGCGTGTTGTCGTCAGGTCGCCATTCACGCGCCGCAAAAATCTCGACCACGTCCACGTCGCTCGTCGAACGCTGGTCTGCAATATCAAAAATCGTGAGGCGCTCCACCTCGTCACCAAAGAGGTCGACACGAACCGGTTCGTCGGCGTGGACCGGCCACACGTCGACAATGCCACCGCGAACGGCAATTTCGCCCCGATGCTCAACAACGTGTTCGCGCAGATAACCAAGTTCAACCAGTGTGCGGATTAAGTCGTCGCGATCGAACATCGCTCCCTTGGCAATGACGAGCGGCGCGCGAATTTTCTCGGGCGTAACAATTTGCGACCACGCGCGAATGGAACCAACGATGACGCGCGGAGCGTCGCCACTCGCCACTCGCCAACGAAGCGCGTTTCTCGCCCCCATTACCGAAAGATCCGGACTCACTCGTTCGAGGGGGTGCGTGTCCCACGCCGGCCAGAGCGCAACGTCGTTGCTCGCGAGCAGCGCGCTTAAGGCGTCACGCAGTTCGTCAGCTTCGCTCGACGTAGGAACAACCACGACGGTGTGGGGACGTTCCATGGCAAAGGCTGCCAACGCGAGTGGAGCGGCAAAGGAGTTGGCGACGATTTCGCCCTGGTGCGCACTCGCTCGAACAAAGGGCGCAATCTCTTCGAGAACGCGAGAAAGACCCGACGATTTAGCCACGTGAACGAAGTTGTATTCGTTGTTGCGATTCGTTGAACGAGTGCGCCAACAATAATTCAAGTGCGTCGGCGGCGTCCGAGACGTCGCGACGCAACTGTTCTAGACGAGCGCCGTTCAAGCGTTTCAGAACCCAGTCGGCTCCTTGTTCTTTCGTCGGCGGCTTTCCCACACCAATGCGCAAACGTCCAAAATCATTCGTTGAAAGCACGCCGGCAATGGAACGAAGTCCGTTATGACCAGCGAGACCACCACCCATCTTCAGTTGCAAACGTCCAGGTTCGAGGTCTAACTCGTCGTGCGCGACCACGAGGTGCGTGAGATCTTTCAGCGATGTCCTTCGAAGAAGGGGCGTGATGCAGGCGCCTGACTCGTTCATAAACGTCGTCGGTACGGCCAACGTGACGCGTCCAATTGGTGCGTCAAACGATCCGGAAAGACAGCGTTGTCGCGACTCAAGAGTGAGGCGAACATTGTGTCGGCGCGCGAGTTCGCGCACCGCGTCGCCTCCGACGTTGTGGCGCGTTCCTTCGTAGTCGCTTCCGGGGTTCGCGAGGCCGAGCAGTACTAAATCGCTCGCGCTGCCTCGCCTCGAGGAATGGTCGCGGGCGCGTCGAAGCGCCACGGCGAACTACTCAGTCGGCGCGACTGTGACCGTCTTCGCCGCGCGTCCAGCGTGCGTCGTCACGACCGTAATGGTCGCGTCCATCGCGGACTCAACGCCCGCGGGCAACACGACGTCACTCACGCGGATCGACGCACCCACCGTAAGGTTGTTGATGTCAACGTCGATGTGCGTCGGAATCTGACTCGGACGAGCCTTGATTTCGATGCTGAACAATTGCTGGTCAACTTCCCAGTCCGCGTGACGAACTTCCACCGCGTCACCAGTGACGTGCAAGGGCACTTCAACAATGACGGGCTTGTCGGGGTCAATGACTTGAAAGTCAATGTGAATGACGGTGCCACGAACCGGGTGTCGCTGAATCTCTCGGGCCATGACCGTGTACGCGGTGCCTTCGGCATCGAGGTTAATGAGCGAGTTAAGACCCTGGTCGCCTGACACTGCGGTGCGAAAGGCCTTCGCGTCCACCGACACCGAGACCGGCGCCACGCCTTCGCCGTAGATAACGCCCGGAATAAAGCCAGCGTGACGAAGACGACGCACACGACGAGAACCCAACTCTCGATTGGGCGTAACGCTCAAAGTGGCTTGCGACATGGAATCCTCCAACAAAAATTGCTCGACGCCCCGAAGGGTTCGTACACAGGGCTCTCAGTCTAGCCGAGCCGCGTCAAGGGCCCTTTTTGCTAAACGAGGTTCTCGCCACCGAAGAGCTCGGAGACCGACGTGTCATCAAAAATGGCCGAAATCGCGTCCGCCACAATGCTGGCAATGCTCAGTATTTCCAACTTCTCAAAGCGTCGTTCGGGCGGTAGCGGAAGGGTGTCGGTCACAATGACCCTGCTCACCGGTGCGTTAAAGAGTCGGTCTACCGCGGGGGGTGAAAAGACCGCGTGCGTCGCCATCACCCAGATCTCGCCCGCGCCTTCGGCCTTCAAGAGATCACAGGCCGCCACAATCGTGCCGGCCGTGTCAATCATGTCGTCAATGAGCACGCAGTGTCGACCCTCGACGTCACCCACGATGTGGCGAGCTTCGGCGACGTTCGTCGTACCGCGTGGTCGCGATTTGTGCACGAGCGCCAGGTCGCAGCCCAAGTGTTGGGCGTAACGTTCGGCGACCTTGACTCGTCCCGCGTCGGGGGCAACGACCACGAGTTCGCGTGGATTGGCATTCGCTTTGAGATAGTCCTCGAGCACGGGAGCGGCCACCAAGTGGTCGACGGGCACGTCAAAGAAACCTTGAATCTGTCCAGAGTGAAAATCAACGGAGAGCACGCGGTCAACACCCGCCACTTGGAGCATATCGGCTACCAACTTGGCCGTGATGGGCTCTCGACCGGTGGACTTTCTGTCCTGTCGCGCGTAACCGTAGTTAGGAATCACTGCGGTAATCCGCTTCGCCGATGCGCGCTTGGCGGCGTCAATCATGATGAGCTGTTCCATCAAAGCGTCGTTCACCGGTGACGAGTGGGTCTGCACAATAAAAACGTCAGCGCCACGAATGGAGACGTCAAAGCGGCAATGAATTTCGCCATTGGCGAATTCGCGAAGGTTTACTTCGGAAAGATCAACATCTAAGAGTGCGCCAATCTTTTCGGCGAGTTCAGGGTGCGAGCGACCAGAGACGATGACCATTCGTCGTTTCGAAAGTGTCTCCACAGCCTCAGCGTAGACGTTTCGAGGGGGGTCTTTAGATGCTTCGAAGGGTGTGCGACGAGACGACTTCGTTGTCTCGAACTTCGGTGCCGGGTCCAAGGACACTGAACGATCCGACACGAGCGTTGGACCCGATGCGCGACGTCACGGCTTCCACGCTGCCAAGAATCGAATTGGCCCCGACGCTCACGTCAGTGAGGTACGCGTTCGGGCCAATTTGGGCGCCTTCGCCTATGGTGCAGCGACCCTTTAGGACGGTGCCAGGCAGCAATGAGACGTCCACGTTCAGTACTACGTCGGCATCGACGTAGGTCGAACTCGGGTCCCACATCGTGACGCCCCGGTGCATCCACTGCTCGTTTATCCGGCGGCGTAGTTCACGTTCAGCGCTTGCTAATTGCGCTCGGTCATTGACGCCGGCGGCTTCGGTCGGGTCATAGAGCAAGAACGACCGGGTCACGTGGCCCGCTTCGTGCAGCACGCTCACTAAATCCGTCAAGTAGTACTCGTGTTGGGCGTTCGCGCGTCCGACCTTTCGAAGCGCCGGGCCGAGCAGACTTTGTCGCACCACCATGATGGACGTGTTGATTTCGTTGATCGCGCGTTCTTCTTCGTTCGCGTCTCGTTCTTCAACAATGCGGGCGACCTTATTGTCCTTGCCATAGACGACGCGACCGTAGCCAGTGGGGTCGTCCACCTTGGCCGTCAGCACCGTCAGCGCGGCGTTGCTCTCTCGGTGATCGTTAAGAAGCACTTGGATGGTCGAAGAACGAAGAAGCGGCGTGTCGCCGGGAAGTATCAAGACGTCGCCGTCGCTCGCACCAATTGCTTCGTCGATGGTGGTGAGAGCCGACGCCACCGCATGACCAGTGCCCAATTGTTCCACTTGTTCGACGAAGGTCAGCTGCGCGTCGGCGCTCGCTCGATCCGTCAGTGATTTTTCGACCCACGCTGCTCCGTGACCAACGACCACGACGGTCGCTTGCACGTCGTCGTGCGACGCCGCGTCCAAGACGTGCAGCACCATAGGGCGTCCACACAGATGGTGCAAGGGTTTCGGCCTCGACGAACGCATACGGGTACCTTCACCCGCCGCGAGAATGACGACACACGTAGGACGACTCACCCCTTCATCTCTAGCAGTTGTGCCGTACGATGCTCATTATGGAACGAATAATTTACGATGAATTCTCGTTCTTTCATGAGAACATTGCCGAATGGTCACTTGACGTTCCCACACCAATCGTCTCGAGGTTTTTTGTCTCAGTCGACGGGCTTCGCCAACTGAGTGGACTTCGCTGGGGCGTGGGACCGGCGGAGCTTTCTTTGTTGCACGGCGGTGCCCAGAACGCTCACACCTGGGACACCGTGGCTCTCGCGTTATCGCGCCCACTCGTCGCGATGGATTTACCCGGACACGGCCATTCCGATGCGGGCCCCTACGGCCACGGCGCCATTTCCTCCCACGCGCAGAGTGTCGCCGTAGCGCTCGAGCAACTTCTCGAGGGTCCTCGACCACTCGTGGGAATGTCGCTCGGTGGTATGACCGCGATGTTGCTCGCAAAGGAGCGACCGGACCTCGTGAGCAAATTGCTCCTCGTCGATATAACGCCGGGAGTCAATCGCGACAAGGCTAAACACATCACGAACTTCGTCAACGGTCCCAAATACTTTGACGATTTTGACGCGTTACTAACTCGAACCGTTGAGCACAATCCCACTCGCAGTGTCAGTTCACTGCGCCGGGGCATTTTGCACAACGCCCTACAGCGAGACGACGGCACCTGGGTGTGGCGACACCAGCAGCACGAAGCGAGCACGCTCGAATCGCCAAACGTGGAAAACCTTTGGGACGTGCTGGAACAACTCCCGCAACCAGTCACGTTGGTGCGGGGTATGGCCAAAGGCTCCGTCGTGGACGACGAAGACGAGGCCGAGTTCAAAAAACGACGACCCGAGGACGCCGTTGTTCACGTGGAAGGTGCCGGCCACTCGATTCAAGGCGACCAGCCCGTACTCTTGGCGGCCATTATCCAGGAGTATTTGCTTGAGAATTAGTGGCTGGCGGGGGAGGGCTCGAACCTCCAACCTACGGATTCAAAGTCCGGCGTTCTGCCAATTGAACTACCCGCCATTGCTGGTACGAAAACAATCTTCCCAGATTCTTAGGGAATCTACGATTGCTCTTTACACCGACCTATCACACTAGATGGTGTCAGCACTGCGAAACGAAGAGAACCAACCATGACCAGCCAAAGCCCAACTCCGCTCTACGTGGCGATTGTCGATGACGACCCCGCGATTCGCCTCTCCCTGGGCCGTGCGCTGCGCATGGAAAATTACGACGTCGAGATGTTCGAAGACGCCACGAGCGCCCTTCGGGCCATCCAGTTGCGGGTGCCCGACGCCATTGTCCTTGATCTCCAACTCCCCGACCTTGACGGCGTTGAAGTGTGCCGTCGTATTCGACGGGCCGGCGACGCCACACCCATCTTGATGTTGACGGCTCGTGACGCGGTGAATGACCGCGTGGAGGGACTTGACGCGGGAGCCGACGACTATCTCGTGAAGCCATTTGACCTCGCAGAACTACTGGCGCGACTTCGAGCGCTACTTCGTCGAAAGGGATTTTCGGAGAGCGGCGAAACGCTTCTTCGTTTCGAGGACTTGACGCTGAATCCCCAAACCCGAGAGGTGTATCGCAGCGAGCGCCGCATTGAACTCACTCGCATTGAGTTTGACCTTCTGGAGTTGCTCCTCAATCACCCTCGACAAGTGCTCACCCGCGACCAAATCCTCGACCTGGTGTGGGGTTACACCTTTGACTCAGGAACAAACTCTCTGGCCGTCTACATCGGTTACCTACGACGCAAACTCGAAGAAGGAGGTGAGGCGCGACTCGTTCAGACAATTCGTGGTGTGGGTTACGCGCTTCGCACCTCGTGAGTTTTCGTAATCGAGTCATCCTGGCGAGTGCCGCCACGGCGGCCATCGCCGTCTTATTGGCCTGTTCGGCGTCCTTTCTTTCGACTCGAAACGCCGTTTTGCATTCGGTAGATCAATCACTGCTCGCCGCATCGCAAAGTTCGACGCACCCGTTTGGCGAAGGTCAAGCCGTAAGTGGCGCCTACTTCGAAACAATTCTCCCTAATGGACAGGCGTACCCCGAATCAAATTTGCCAATTGACGCGGCCATAAAGGCCATTGCGAACGGCACTGCGCCGCAATTGCTTCGAACCGTTCGTGTTGGTTCTAACTCGTATCGCGAACTGATCGTCCCTCTCGCCAAAGGGTCCGTAGTTCGCTGCTCGACGGGCGCGTGCGAACTGACAACGCCAGTAGCGCAACTTTTCAGTGTGAACGTCACTGGACAACTTGGCGAGCTTCACACGTTGGCGGCCACGCTCTTCTTGGTGGCAATCGGCGGCGTATTGTTGGCGCTCGCACTCGGTCTCGTCATTGCCCGAGCCGCCGTACGTCCACTCGTCGACGTCACCAACCAAATTGAAGATATCGCTGAGACGAGTGACGTGAAAGCGCGCCTCGACGAAGGAAATTTCGACGAACTTGGACGACTGCGGCGAGTCTTTAACCGACTACTCCACTCCGTGGACCAAAGTCAGAGTCTGCAGCGCCAATTGGTAGTGGACGCCAGTCACGAACTTCGAACACCGCTCACATCGCTTCGCACGAACGCGCAGGTTCTATCAAGAGCCAGTGAGCTTTCCCAAGATGACGTCCAGCAAATTACGTCGGACATGATTGCCCAGGTCGATGAATTGGCGTCACTCGTTACCGACCTTGGCGAACTTGCTCGCGGGGAACGAAGCGAAGGAACGATTGAAGTACTTCGCCTTGATGAGCTGACCGACGACGCCGTGGAAATCGCGCGCACCCACGCACGTACAAAAGACGTCACCATTGAATTTGAGGGTTCGGCCTGCAACGTTGAAGTTCGACGTGATCGCCTAACGAGAGCCATCAACAACTTGCTCAACAACGCCATAAAGTTTTCTCCCGTCGGTGGTCGCATCGTGGTGACGTGCAAGAACGGCGACGTCGTTGTTGAAGACAGTGGTCCTGGGGTCCCCGATAGTGAGCGCGCGAATGTCTTTGATCGTTTTTGGCGCTCGCCGAGTGCAAGGTCTCTCCCGGGTTCGGGACTCGGTCTCGCCATTGTTGAACAAGTTGCACTCGAATTTGGTGGCAGCGTGAGCGTGGGTACGTCGGACACGTTGGGCGGAGCAAAATTCACGCTCACCATTCCTGAGACTGACTAAGAAAACCTCGTCTCTCTTCAGCAATTCTTAGAAGGATTGTGCCTTTTATTCAGCTTTCCCCACGAGAATGTAGGGAAACAAAGGACATTTCGTTCATGCCCCCACACATTCGAACCCCCCAACAGCGAGACCGGCGATTTGCCCGGGTTCGACGCTTAACTCAACTGGTGTTTTTGGCGGCCATCGGTGGCTCCGGAGCCATCGTGGCTTACGCCGCAAATGCTGCTTCCCACGCTGTTACAACGATTCCCGTCATCCCAACCACGACCGTTCCCTCGACGGTGCCGACAACAACCAAAACCACGACCGGTGGTGGCACCACGGCCACGACGCCAACAACCACGTACATTGCGCCCACAACCGTTCCCACGACGACCACGACTGTTTGCTTCTCCTCGCCCTCCGGTCACCAGACCTGCTACTAGATCAATGAAAACTTTCGAAACCTGGGGTCTAACGGGCGTACTCGCGCTCGAGAATCCGCACCACGAAAACGCCGCGATGGAGCGACTCCAGTACTGGATCAAACAATTTGACGACAGTTGCAATCGGTTTCGAAGTGACTCAGAAATTTCGGTGTTGAATGCAGCAAACCGAAAACCAGTTCGCGTCAGTGCCACGTTTGAACGTGCGCTGCACAGCGCCCTTTACACATCCGACCTCACCAACGGACTCTGTGATCCGACCGTCTTGGGCGCTCTACTCAATCTGGGATACGACCAAGACTTTGACGCGATGGCCGGCCACACCCGAGCCGTGCGCGACGAAGCGAAACCGTCGCCGGGGATAAGCACGATTCATTTCGATCCTGAGCGCCACACCGTGCGTTTGAGCGCAGGTGCTCAACTCGATCTCGGTGCCAGTGCCAAAGCCCTCGTCGCTGACATCGTTGCGGACGAATGCGCATCGTTCGGCGGCGTCCTCGTCGAAATCGGAGGCGACGTGGCGGTGCGAGGACAGGGTTCCGTTGGTCCTTGGGTCATTGGCATCAGTGATTCCTTGGACATCAAGGGAAACGAGTCGCGCATAGCGTTCAGCAACGGTGGCGTCGCGACGTCATCGACCAATGTTCGCCACTGGCGAGCTGGTGAGCGCGTCGTGAATCACATTGTTGACCCACGAACGGGTGACTGTGCGCTCGGTATGTATGCAACCGCGAGCGTGGCCGCGAAGGACTGCGTCACCGCGAATGCCTTTGCGACCGCCAGTCTTCTCTGGGATGAAGAAGCCGGCTACCACATTGCCCAGGCGGGTTGGTCAGGCCGACTCGTGCGTCACGACGGTGGCGTTGATTTTGTCGGAGGCTGGCCCCAAGAAGAGTTAGCGGCGTAATGCTGGCCCTGACGTCTCCCTACTTCTGGTACACGACACGTGCCACGGGCATGGTCGCACTCATTCTCTTCACGATTGTGGTGACGATGGGCACACTCGTCGCCAATCGCGTTGGTGGCACTTACGTCGGTCGTTTCGAGATCAACGAACTGCATCGTTCACTTTCCATCGTGGCGATGCTCTTTTTGGTCATTCATATTCTCTCGACCGTGCTCGACAGTTATGTCTCCACTGGGCTGATTTCTGCCATTGCGCCATTTACTTCTTCGTATCGAAGACTCCCCGTGGCGATTGGTACGATCGCCTTTGACCTCATGCTCTGCGTGTGGGTGTCGAGTCTTTTGAAAGTTCGCATCAAGAACAGTTCATGGCGCTTTATCCACTGGTTCTCGTGGCTCGCTTTCGCGAGTGCCGCAGCACACAGTTTTTTGACGGGCAGCGATTCGCACAAACCATGGGGGCTCGCCGTCATCGGGTTGTGTGTGCTCGTGGTAGCTCTTGCCGGGCTATGGAGGTTCTTTGGCCGACCCGTTCGCGCCGCCGGTCGAACCGCGCTGTCGCCACTCGCGCGAGCTCCTCTCGCAAAAACGTCCAATAGTCGGCCGGCTTCATCGCAAAAGGTTGTGCGACGACGATGATTGCTCCATCGTCACTTCCCCGACTCATTCACCAAACGACGAGGCGGCCACTCACACTCGTTGAACACGAGCAAGCATTCTCCTCGTCGGGAGAAGTCGTTGATGCCCTGAAGGAACTCGAGGCCTCAGGATTAATGGGCCGTGGCGGCGCCGGATTTCCGACGCATCGCAAGGTTGAACTACTTCGCTCGCAGCGGAGTCGTACCAAATACGTTGTTGTCAACGCCATGGAAGGTGAGCCGGCTTCTCACAAGGACCGTTCGCTCATCGCCGCCAATCCCCACCTCGTGCTCGACGGCGCAGAAGCGCTGGCCGCCATGATTGGCGCCAAGCACATTGCGGTCTGTGTCGCTCGTGAGTTTTCCACCACGATCAACCACATGGAACGAGCAATCCACGAACGCCAGCGCCGTAGTCAGCGCGGACCGCTCATTGAATTGCACACGCCGCCCGGTCGCTACGTTGCGGGTGAAGAGTCCGCGCTCGTGCACTGGCTCGACGACAATCAGTGTCTGCCGCAGTACCGACCCAACCGACCAAACGTCTTGCGCATTGGTCAAGGTGTCGTGCTTCTCGATAACGCCGAGACGTGCGCCAATGTGGGGCTCATTGCCCGCTATGGCGCCGAGTGGTTTCGCTCGCTCGGGACGCCATTGCACCCGGGATCGTTACTCGTCTCAGTGACGGGCGCCGTTTCGCACCCGACGGTCATGGAAGTAGCGGCCGGCACCCCCATTCGACAGATCTTGGAAGCGGCACAGGCCGACCGCGATCCCCAGGCCCTCTTGCTTGGTGGCTACAGCGGCGAGTGGATCAGCGGACGCAACATCGATCTTTCGTTTGATAATGCGGCACTCAAGACGGTGAATGCATCCGTCGGTGCCGGCATCATTTTCGTCCTACCCAAATCAGGTTGCGGTATTGGCGAGATCTACAACATCGTGCGTTGGATGGCCAACGAGAGTGCACGTCAATGTGGACCCTGCGCGTTTGGGTTGCCCTCAATGGCCGACGACCTGGGACTGCTTTTGGCGGGTTCGAAGGACGCCGGTGCAGCGTTGCGACGCCTTAATGAACAAGCATCGCAGATTGATGGACGAGGCGCTTGTCACCACCCCGACGGTGTCGTTCGATTCGTTCGCTCGTCGCTTCGGGTTTTTGAAGACGACATCAGAGCTCACGCGAGTGGTCGGCCATGCGCCGGCGCTCGTGGACCACGCTTTGCCACGGTCCCGCGACTCGAACGAGGAGATGAACTTGTATGGGAGTAAAGCGACGTCCTTCCACGTTCGTGCTCAAGGTCAATCCCATTTTGTGTGACGGCTTTGGTCACTGTGCTGAGCTCGCTCCCGAACTCGTCAATGTTGACGAGTGGGGCTATCCGATCATTCGACAAGAACCCACGAAGATAAATAACGCCGGCGCGTACGAATCAGCCAAGTACGCCGTTCGTGGATGCCCACGACAAGCACTGCAGATCGAAAAAATTACGGACGCTCAGCCTTAATTAACTCAATGCGATTCCCGTGCGGGTCGTGCACGTAACACCGCGTCACCCCTTCAATTTCGTGGTCCGGTATTACTTCAACGTCATGTTCGTCAAATATCGCGAGTAAGTCGTCGTAGCCATCAACCTCGAGCGCCACGTGTGCCTTTTTGGCGGGTACGAAGGCTGTTTCAACTCCGAGGTGAAGTTCGGTTCCCTCGTGGTCGTACCAGCGCCCTCCGCGCTTGGCAAGTGACGGCGGCTTTTCGAGCACCCGAAAGCCCAGCAAGTCAACGTAGAAGGTGTCCGCGAGGTCTTCTCCTCCCGGGGGAATAGCGAGTTGCGTATGGTCGATTCGAAAACGCATCAGTTCTCCTCAATTGGCGGCCCTATTTCGAAACCTAGTAGCGTCATACAGGCCATGGGATCATTGATTAAAAAGCGCCGCAAGCGCATGCGTAAGAAGAAGCACAAGAAGATGCTGAAGCGAACTCGCTGGCAGCGCCGCGCCGCTGGCAAATAGTTCTCGTTTCTAAGTAATTTTCGGCGTTGTCGCCGTCTGTTCCACGTGAACGTCTCCCGCAGGGCTGGGCTCGTCCCAGCGCGCTACGCCACCTTGTACGTGACCTTCCACGTACACAGTAGAACCCGAACCAGCGAGAAACGCTGGTCGTTCGAATCGCTCTTTGACCCAGTTCATAAGTAGATCGAGGCGGGGCTCAATACGACGGGCCGGTGCCTCCAGGGCATTACGTGCCTCCACCAACTGGCCGTTTTTGCTCATCTCGTCGTAGGCGCCATAACACGCTGCCGTGTCAATGCCAAAGCTCGGCACAATCAACGTGAGGTCGCGAGCTAAAAACTCGAGGTCCTCGATCTCTTCGCCAATGCCGCTCACGAGCGAACGGCCACCTCGGAGACAAAATGGCACGTCGCTACCGAGGCGAAGCGCGGTCTCATTGTCGTCGCCGTAGCCCGCCCATCGAAGAATGGCCGCCGCGTCGCTTGATCCGCCACCGAGCCCTCCCCCAACAGGAATGGATTTGTGCAGCGTCACGCCCGCACGCTTACCAACGAGTCGTAAGGCGCGCTCCACAATGTTGTTTTCGTCAGTGCTAACACCCGCTAATCGGACGTACTCTTCGCCCGAGATTCGAAGGTAACTGGCATTTTCTTCGACAGTTAATTCATCACAAAGATCAAGTGAAACCATTTCGCTTCGCACTTCGTGATAGCCGTTTTCTCTAACACCCGTGATGTCCAAGAACCACGTCAGCTTCGCTGGTGCACGCAAGGTCGTCATCGGGCCGCGGCTAACCGAGCAAATTCTTCAAGCGTCAATTCCTCGGGTCGTCTCGTTCCCTCCACGTCCGCTTTTCTAAACGTCTCTTCGGTGGCCCAAGCGTCAAGAGATCGTCGAAGCATTTTTCGTCGATGCGCAAACGACGAACGAACCACGTCAAACAGGGCTTCCTCACTCACGACACTTGGGTCAATGGCGACACTCGGCCTTCGCGTAATTTCGACGAGGACGGAGTCAACTTTTGGTTTGGGATAAAAAACCGTTGGCGACACCTTCCCCACGACGTGGGCTTCGCCGAAGTACTGCACGCGTAACGAAACAGCACCGTACGCTTCGTCGCCAGCGTGCGCGGCCATGCGCTCACCGACTTCTTTTTGCACCATCACCAAGAATCGTTGCAACAGCGGTTGTGTCTCGAGCAAATGCACCACGAGTGGTGTGGCGACGTTGTAGGGAAGATTCGCCACCACAACGGCTTGGCGACCTTTTAGAATCTGGTCGTAATCAGCCTCGAGTGCGTCCATGTGGTGCACCGGTATTCCCAAAGGCGAAAGAACGCTCCTCAGAGGCGCGAGTAGGTGGCGATCGACTTCAATGGCCTCGACGGTCGCACCAGTTTCGGCCAACGCCAACGTTAAAGATCCGAGCCCGGCCCCAATTTCAACCACGAGATCACCAGGACCAACGTTGGCGAGTCGAGCAATCCTACGAACCGTGTTGGCGTCAACTACAAAATTCTGTCCTAAGGCCCGCGAAGGAGAAAGGCCGTATTCCTGCAACAGTGCGGTCAGAGCCGTTCGTGAGTGCGTCACCAAACAACTATTACTCGAACAACACCTCGCCACAATGGAGCAAGCTCCGCGAATTGAGTTTCCGAGAGGTCCACGACACGCCCCGTGGCCGTACCTTGGGTATCGGTGACGAGACAACTAATTTCTCGCGTGCTGTGCAAGACACGAACCACAATCCTCGTTCCGTGTGGCAAGTACGACGTGGCGCAATGTCCTGGCACGTAGGAGTACCACGTCGCGATACCAATGCGGTACTTCACTGCTGGTTTGGGCTTGGGTTTGGGTTTGGGTTTGGGCTTTGTTGTTGTGGTCGTGGCGATGGTCGTCGTTGTGGTCGTCGTGTCACCCGTCAACGTCGTGGTGGTGTCGCCCGGCACCGTCGTGGTTGTACTGGTTGTTGTCGTCGTGTCTTTTGGTTTGGTCGCGACAGGTTTCTTCACCGGCACCGGCTTTTTGACGACAACTTTCTTCTTTAAGGGTGTCTTTTTCAAGGTAACTGGCGTTTTTGTAACGACCTTGGGCTTGGTGACCACGTGATGGACCGTGACGACTGTCTTTGCTGGCACGGTGACGACCGCGGCCGGATGCCGCAACGTCGTGGTGGTCAGGACTTTGCGGGCGGTCGTCGGCGTAACGATCTTGGGCGCCGTCTTTACTTTGAACGTCGTGCTCGTCGTGTGCGAAGAGCTGATTTGGTCCCCTACGAGTTGCTGGGAAGCAACCGTCGTCGGCGCGGCGCTTAGCCCAGAAACGCCCGACGACGAATTGAGCAGGGCGACCGAAGCGACCGGGACGATCGCCAATGTGCCAATAAGAATCGAGCGTTGGAACGCCCGTCTTGAAACTGTCCTCAGAAGTCCGCCCTTCCTCGGGGACATGGTGGCAGCAAGAACAACGCCGCCCTCTTACGCTAGGCAACGTCAACCTCGAAGGCAACCCAGCAACCTCTCAGTTTCCGAAATACCTGATAAAGACGGGGCTTAACGCGAGGTAAGTCCGAACAATCGCGCAGTATTTTGGGTCGTTCGTTCTCTCAGGATTTCCACTTCTTCACCACGAACGTTCGCGACCGCTTCACCCACTACCGACACTCGAGCTGGCTCGTTGGGCTGTCCTCGAAACGGCACCGGGGCGAGAAACGGGCTGTCGGTTTCGACGTGGATGCGGTCTAAGGGCACGAGGCGAGCGGCCTCTCGAAGGGCCTCGGCGTTCTTGAAGGTCACAATGCCCGAAAAGGAGATATCGCAGCCCAAATCGAGGCAGGTCTGCGCTTCGAGCGGTCCGCCGGTAAAGCAGTGAATAACCGTTCGCTCGGGCGTCGATTCTTCCTCAAGAAGTCGATAGAGGTCGTCCCAGGCGTCACGAGCGTGAATAACCAGAGCCAGGTCCAATTCGTGGGCGAGTTGAATTTGTTCTCGAAACGCACGTTGTTGTACCTCTCGCGGCGAGTGCTCATAAAAGTAGTCAAGTCCGCACTCGCCGATGCCGACCACCCGAGCATTCTTTTCTCGAGCCAACGCCACGAGCGACTCGGTGCCTTGCAGAGCGTCGTGGGGATGAAGTCCAATTGTGGCGAAAACTTCAACGTGATCCGTTGGTTCGTTCGCTAATGAAATGGCTTCGTGCGACGTCGTGATGTCCGTTCCAATGACAATGACGCGGTCAACACCACCCTCGTACGCCCGCTCGAGCGTGTCATGAACATCGGCTCGGACGTCGTCGTCACCGCGCAAAAACTGATCTTGCAGATGACAATGTGCGTCGGTCCAATAACTCATGCGTCGGACTTGATCCGAGGAAAAAGTGGTTCACCCTTTTCTACGAGGAGACCTTCGGGGTAGCGACCCCACGAAGCCTCGCCACGAAATGAAACGTCGGCCGGTGAGCCTTGAAGCCCAATACGGTGCCAGATTTTCTCGGCAGTTTCGGGCATGGCGGGGCTGATCAATATGGCTGTTAGGCGCAGAACTTCAAGGGCATTGCCCATCACGGCATCAACCTCAGGTCCGGATTCCATTTTCCACGGTGCGTGCTTTTCCAGATCCGCGTTGGCGGCGCCAATGAGTTGCCACGCCGCTTCGAGTGCTCGATGGGGGGCAAATTCTTCCCACGCTGCGCCGACTTGTTGAACGACCTCGTTGGCCACCGCCCGAAGTTCGGCGTCAATCGTTGGTGCCCGACCACGACCATCGCACTTTGAACCAACGACGGTCGCCACGCGCGCCACGAGATTTCCCAGATTGTTGGCCAAGTCGGTGTTGTAGCGGGCGATGATTCCCTCGAAAGAAAACTCGCCGTCGTTACCAAAGGGGGTTTCGCGAAGTAGGTAATAACGAATGGGGTCAACCCCGAATTCGGCCGTCAACGTCCTAGGGGCAATGTCGGTCAATTTGATGCCCACGTCCGAGGCCATGCTCTTGCCAAGTTTTTTCCCGCCCACCAAGAGCCAGCCGTGCACGTGCACGTGGGCCGGAGGTTCCAGTCCGGCGGCCATACACATTGCCGGCCACCACACACAGTGAAAACGGATGATCTCCTTACCAACAATGTGGTTCGAAGAGGGCCACCACTTTTCAACTTCGTCGTGGTCACTGCCGTAACCAATTGCCGTCAAGTAGTTAATCAACGCGTCGTACCAAACATAAAAGACGTGCTTTTCATCCCAGGGAACCGTGATGCCCCAGGTGATGGATGTGCGCGTTATGGAGATATCCTTTAGGCCACCCTTCACGAAAGAAATTGCTTCGTTGAATTTCGTTTGAGGAGTCGTGAACGTCGGGTGCTCTTCGTAATACTGCAGAAGTTTGTCTTCGAACGCACTGAGACGAAAAAACCAGTTTTCTTCTTGCATGGTGATCACTGGGCGCTCGTGCACCGGACAGTTGCCATTCACCAATGCCTCGGGCGTGTAGTAGTCCTCGCAACTGACGCAGTACAACCCTTCGTAGACATCCTTGTAAATAAAACCGTTCTCGTAAATCTTGGTCAAGAACTTCTGAACACTTTCGTGGTGTCGTCGCTCCGACGTTCGAATGAAATCGTCGTTTGAAATGTTGAGGTCATCCCACGCCTCGATGAAGCGTTGCGCGGTTTGGTCCGTCCACGCTTGTGGTGAAAGACCTTGTTGCTCGGCCGAATCGGCAACTTTTTGACCGTGTTCGTCAGTACCCGTCAAAAACAACGTCTCGTCACCCACGAGTCGGTGCCAACGCGCCAGGGCATCGGCGTTCACCGTGGAATAGGCGCTACCTACGTGGGGAGCGTCGTTCCCGTAATAAATAGGTGTGGTGACAAAGAAGCGACTCACGACAGTAAGGGTACTGACTTATGAGGGATTGTTGTCTCGATCCGCAAGCGCCATTTCGTAAACACGACGCTGGGAAACCCCTAAGTCACTCGCAATGCCTGCGGACGCGTCTCGAAGACTCAGACCCCTCGCGAGCTCGTCGCGAATGGCCCGAAGCACGGTTTCGTCGCTAACGGGCGCCCGTTCGGGCGCTCCATCCAGCACCACCACAATCTCGCCCATCATTTCTCGTCCCGCTAGTACCGCCGCCACGTCATAAAGCGTCCCCCGTATGACTTCTTCGAATCGTTTCGTCATCTCACGTGCAATAACCACCCGTCGCTCGCCAAATTGATTAGCCAGTTCGGTAATTGTCGTCACAATGCGTTGAGGTGATTCGAAGAACACAATCGTCCGCGGTTCATTTCTCCAGGTGTCGTAGCGCAGATCCCGTTCGCCTTGTTTGCGAGGAAGAAAACCCTCCATACAAAATCGCTCCGTCGCCAGTCCGCTGATACTGAGAGCGGCTATGACTGCCGAGGAACCCGGCGTCGTTGAAACCGTGAGTCCAGCTTGCGCTATCGCCGCGACGACCCTGGAACCTGGATCACTTATGCCGGGAGTCCCCGCGTCGCTTATTAACGCCACGGTCTGACCCTCACCCACTCGACGAACAATTTCGTCACACTGGCTCGCTTCGTTGTGCTGATGCAGCGCAAAAAGACGACCACCGGTGGGGATTTCATAGGCCGCAAAGAGCGTACGGCTATGTCGGGTGTCTTCGCAGTACACCGCGTCCGCTTGTTCCAGCACGTCGAGAGCGCGACGTGAAATATCGGCCAAATTGCCAATGGGTGTCGCGACAATGACGAGTTGGCCACTCATGCGATTCTCGGTTGAAGGCCTGTGGCTGGGGCGAATTCGGTCATTTTCGAGTTACTCCTCAGTTGGCTTTTAGAGACAGCCACCAACTAACATTGTCACCTATGTCAAAGCGGACGGTAAAGCGCAAGTTACGCGCCAAAAAGAAGGCCAATCACGGCAAAAAGCCGAATTGTGGACGCGGCTAGCTCCACGCAGCCTTAAAGTTTTCCGTCCCACGCGCAGTCTCGTTCCTTAAGAAGCTGCACCAGCGTCGTCGGTCGGTCGCTAATGATGCCGTCAACACCGAGATCCAAGAGTGTTGCCATCTCGTCAAGGTCGTTGATGGTCCATACGTGTACGGCGATGCCCGCATGATGCGCTGCCGCGACGAATTCCTCGTCGACGACCCGCACGTCGCCAAAACTTGCCGGGACCTGCAAGGCGCATACCGGTAAGGACGGCGGGGTAGTACCTTCACGTTGGGCGAAGTAAAACGTCGCGGTTTCGGTTGTGGCGGCAGACGTAAGAAATTCGGGAGCCAACGATCGAAAGGTCTGGATCGCGTGATCACTAAACGAAGCAACGATGACCGAATCGGCTCGCTCCAAACGGCGTAATTCATCCGCGAGCAACTGCTCGTAGGGTTCAACCTCGGGAGTCGTTCGCTTGATATCCATATTGAGCGGCACACCCGGAAACTTGACGGCGACTTCTTCCAGTGTGGCAATACCCAGCGAGCGGTCACTTGGTGCTCGACCGCGCAGTCGGTAGTCGCCTGCGTCGTGATCGGGAGATACCGTTTCTCCCTCGATCCACCAGTACGCGTTGTCCATCTCACGAAGTTCGGCCAAGGTGAAGTTGCAGATCTCCCCCACCGCATTGGTCGTGCGGTCCACCGTGGCGTCGTGACAGACGACGATGTGTCGATCCTTGGTCGCGTGAACGTCAAGCTCAATGGCTGTCGCGCCATGCTCGATTGCTTGGGCGATTGCAAAGAGTGTGGAGGAAGGTGCTTCGTGGGCGCCACCTTGATGAGCGAAGGCGACGACTCGACGATCGAGCCATGGGTTGGCGTTCACGATGGTAAACCTGCCGGATAGAACTTTTGCTGGACCCGGTGTTCCATGTAGAAGGCGAGGCCCGGGACGAATCCAGCGGCCAGCATCAGCACAAGCAGTCCAAGATTTAAACGGACACGAAGTGCGAATTCAAAACACATCACCATGTAGATCGGGTACAAGATCACGCCGTGACCGATACCAATAACGCGAGCAATTACGTTCACGATATCTTTTAAAAAGTGCGGGAAGTGATCCCATACGTCGTGTGGATACACGTGTTGCAAAATCAGACAGGCGAACAATATGAGCAGTGTCGTTCCCGTCACGAACGACATCAAACGGTAGCGACGAAAACTCTTTTCCATCTAGTGGCCAAAAAGTTTGCGCTTGGGTTGTTGGGCAATGGCGGCGAGGTGGTCGTTATAGGCCGCGAGTTCGGGATCTTCAGATTGGTCGGCGAGTTGGCGAGCAATCTGCGCTTGGGAGCGCTGTTCGGCTTCAAATTTCCGCCGACGATCGTCTTGCTCATCAGTTGACTTTTCTTGGTGCAAAAGAGCCCACCATCCAACGAAACCCAGGACACCAAACACTGGCCATTCCACGGAATAGAGATAGCTAAGCGAGTTTCCGGCAAAGGCACGGGTCACTTGCCACCACGCGGCAAAGCCACAAAGCCCGAGCCACGCGAGTAGGGCCAAATGCAGCGCCAACGCTCGAAGAGAAAAGAACGTGGCTTTCACAAAAGGAATTGTACCTTTCGAATCTCTGCTTTTATCTGAGAGCCCTAATATGCACTCGTGCCATCAAACATGAACATGATGATGCCGAAGACCCCGTTTTCTTGGAGCCATCTCAACCTATGGAATATTGGGTTTTTGCCCAACGTGCTGTTAGTGGCGGCGCTGGTCCTTTACTTCGTGGGGCTTTCGAAGGTTCGCGAATGGCCGCGCTATCGCAAATGGTTCTTTCTCGCCGGTCTCGCGGCGACCTTTCTCGCGACTCAGTCCGTCGTCGGGGTCTATGACATGTCGAGTTTTGGTGACCACATGATTCAGCATTTGCTGCTCATCATGCTCGCGGCACCACTCTTTGCCCTCGGAGCTCCGCTCGAATTACTTCACCGTGCAGGTGGGAAACGAATCGATGCGATATTCCAGTCACGCGCCGTTCAAGTGATTTTGCATCCGCTTTTCGCGTTCGTGGCGTACTTCGTCTTCATTCCCGTGACCCACCTCACGTCATTGATGAACGACATGCTCAGCCACATGTGGCTACATCACACCGAACAGATTGCTTTTCTCGTCATCGGGTATCTGTTCTTTCGAAGCGCCTTCGGCATTGAAGAAGGCGTGCAAATCAATCCCGGACTTCGTTTGGTCTACGTCATGGCTGCCGTGCCCGTCGACACGTTTACGGGCCTTTCGCTCGCTATGGAATCACACAATCCTTTTCCCGCTTACAACGGCATTGCCAGCCAGTCTTCAATTTTGGGCAGCGTGCACTTAGGAGGCGCCATCATGTGGATTGGGGGCGACGCGTTAATGCTGCTTTCCTGCATTCCCATTGCCATCATGTGGGTTCGCTACGAAACAGTCAAGACAAAAGAACTCGACGCCATCCTCGACGCGCAGGGCATCTAGGCCCTAGAGAAGTCCTCCGTCGATCGCAACGGCTTCGAGGTCGCTTTCGGGACGAGCACCGAGATGTTTGATGACCTCGCCTGCGCACAAGGAACCAAGGTTCGCCGCCTCGACGGGGTCGGCTCCAATGGCTAGTCCATAAAGAAATCCCGACGCGAACAAGTCACCCGCACCGTTTTGATCAACCACGTGTTCAACGTGGGCGGCGGGTACGTGAACGCCGCCCGACATAGTCACGATCCGTGCACCCGAAGGACCAAGGGTCACCACGGTCAAGACGCCGAGTTCACCAACATGTTCACAGGCCTCGTCCAGCGACGACGTTTGAAAAAGGGCCAGTAATTCTGATTCATTGCACAACAAGACATCAACGTCGTTCGTCACCAGCTCTAAAAAGTCGCGTCGATGGCGTTCAACACAAAACGAATCAGAAAGTGACAACGCGACCATCGAGTCGTGCTCGTGTGCAATTTCTACGACTCGATGTATGGCTTCCTTCGCTGGAGGCAGATCAAATAGGTAGCCCTCGATATACGTAATCTCTGAGCGCGCGATCAATCGTTCATGCACGTCATGAACCTGCAGTTGATTCGCTGCTCCTAGGTACGTCGCCATCGTGCGTTGGGCATCGTCACCCACAAAAACGTGGCAGCGTCCCGTTGCTCCTTCGGAAATTTCGGCGAGAGCGAGATCGACCTCGACGCCCATGCTTTCGAAATCGTGCGTAAATACTTCACCAAACTCGTCGTCAGCAACTTTGCCAATGAACCCTGCCGTACCCCCAAGCGCCGCAACGCCAGCAATGGTGTTCGCCACCGAACCACCTGACATCTGTATCGTCGGACCCATTGCGTCCAAGATCTCGTGAGCCCGATCAAGATCAACGAGATTCATTGAGGCTCGAATGAGACCCAGACGTTCGTACGTTTGATCATGATCGCGCATGATGATGTCGAGCAACGCGTTTCCAATGCCGGTCACCGCAAGTCGATCGGGTCCCGGCTTTGCTCGCAGTGATACGGGAGTTGGTTCGTTTGTCACGGGTTGAGCGTAGAGGGTTTTGACCTAAAGTATCGAGCCATGAGCAAAGAAACTAATCCGTATCGTCTTCCCTCAACGATCGTTCCTTCTGCCTACCGAATCTTTTTGACACCCGATCTCACCGGCGCCGTCTTTTCGGGTCGTGTTGAGATTGACGTAGACGTACTAGAAACGGTGTCGTCTTTCGCCCTTAACGCTATTGAATTGGAACTCAGTGCCGCAACGGTCACGGGTCAAGGCACTTCGCTGGAGTCAAGCGAACCCACACTCAATGAGGAATTTGAAACCGCGACGTTCGATTTCGAGAGCGACTTACCACTCGGTCCGGCGACGGTCGAAATCTCCTTCACGGGCATCTTGAACGACCAATTGCATGGTTTTTATCGCTCGACGTACACCGACGACGCCGGTACCGAGCACGTTCTCGCCACCACGCAATTCGAAGCAACCGACGCCCGACGGGCCTTTCCTTGTTGGGACGAACCAGCTTTCAAGGCCACGTACCAGGTCAATCTGACCATACCGAGTCATCTCGCGGCGTACTCAAACTCTTCCGTTGCATCAGAGACGGACCTGGGAAACGGCCAACGTACGGTGTCATTTTCCAAGACCATGAAAATGTCGACGTACCTCGTGGCGTTCATCGTCGGCCCCTTTGAAGCATCCGAGCCGATTGACGTGCGGGGCACGCCCGTTAGAGCGATTTATCCGCTTGGCAAGGGCCACCTCGCGCGCTACGCCTTAGAAGTTGTCGAGCATGCGCTGACGTTCTTCAGCGACTACTTCGCCATTCCCTACCCCGGCGACAAACTCGACCTCGCAGCCATTCCGGACTTCGCGGCTGGAGCCATGGAGAATCTCGGCCTCGTGACCTTTCGCATGACCGATCTTTTGATTGATCCGTCCGTTGCATCGTTTGCCGAAATTGACCGCGTTGCCTTGGTGATTAACCACGAAGTAGCGCACATGTGGTTCGGTGACTTGGTCACGATGGACTGGTGGGAAGGAATCTGGCTCAACGAAGCCTTCGCCACGTTCATGGAATCCATTTGCACCGATCACTTTCGCCCGCAATGGAAAAAATGGGTGGGCTTCAATCCGTCGCGTGACATTGCGTTTGCCGTCGACGGCCTCCACTCGACACGACCCATTGAATACGAAGTCGTCTCGCCCAATGATTGTCGAGGCATGTTCGATGTTTTGACCTACATAAAAGGTTGCTCCGTTCTTCGCATGCTCGAGCAGTACCTCGGTGAAGACACATTCCGCGACGGCATTCGTCGCTACCTCGTCAAGCACGCCTACGCCAACACGGTGACGAAGGACCTGTGGGACGCCCTTGGCGAAGCTTCGGGAGAACCCGTCGCGACCATCATGGACACGTGGATTTTGCAGGGCGGCTATCCCCTCGTCACAGTGGCTGACGGCACCATTAGTCAAGAACCCTTCGAGTACAGCGCCGCTCTGGGCGAAAGCAACATTGGTGAACTTTGGCAAGTACCGGTCTTGTCTCGTCCCCTTGGCGCAACAAAGACCACGAAACAAGTCTTGTCGGCAAAATCGGCACCGCTCGCCACGAAGGGCGTGGCCGTTGTTAACGCCGGTGGTTGGGGCTTTTATCGAACGGCGTATGGAACGAACGAACTCGCGAACATTGCCGCACACCTTCACGATCTCGATGAGTTGGAGCGAGCCGTGTTGTTTTCTGACTCGTGGGCCGCCACCCTCGTTGGTCGCTCGACGTTAGATGGTCTCTTGCTACTTACCAAGGGGCTTGGCGACTTGGATGAACCCGCTACCTGGGGCGTTGCTAAAGAAGCACTGACCATGGTGAACCGATTGGTCGACGACGATGGTCGCGAAGCGCTCGCCAGCGTCACGCGGTCGTTATACGAACCGCTCTTTGCTCGACTTGGCTGGGAGCCAATCAAGGGAGAATCCGAACAAGCCGGCGAGTTACGAGCCCTCGCGATTCAATTACTTGGGACCTACGGACAAGACGAAGCGATTATCGCTGAGTCGTTTCGCCGTTTCGACGCCAACGAATTAGTAGGCGACCTCGCGGCCCCAGTCCTCGCCATCGTGGTGAACCAGAACCGAGCGGGCGACCTTGATGAATGCGAGCGCCGACGAAAGAATGCCGCCACTCCCCAAGACGAGCAGCGTTACCTCTTTTCACAAGCTGGTTTCCCCGACGTCGCAATCGCCGAAGACCTCTTCGAACGTTGCTACACGGAAGTACGAAATCAAGACGCCCCGTTCGTCATTGGTGCCATGGTGAGCAACCGCGTTACCGGACCAACGATTTGGAAGAAAATGCGGGATCGTTGGGACGAATCAATCAAGCTCTTCCCCACGGGCATGCCGGCGCGCATGGCGGGAGGGGTCAACGCATTGATTGCTGACCCCTCACTCGCCAAAGAAATCCGCGCCTTCCACGTTGCTCATCCAGTACCGGCGGGTCAGCGTCAGATCGAACAGATGCTTGACCGAATGGACCTCGGGGTTGCTTTTGGCGAACGAGTTCGCCCAACACTCACCCAAACACTGTTGGACGTTACCGACAAAGAGATCTGATTACGCCAAGCGTCTAGCCTCGCCTCATGGTTTCTCGCGAAAATAATCCCTATCGCCTTTCGACGGACATAGCTCCGACGAACTACCGACTCGATATCAGCCCCAACCTGGACGATGCCCTCTTTTCGGGTATCGCCATCATTGCGCTCGACGTCAAGGTCAGTACCAACGAAGTTCATTTCAACGCCATTGAACTTGATCTGGGCGAAATTACCCTCACCGATGCCCAAGGAAAAACGCAAAAGGGGCACGCCGTCTACAACGTCGACTACGAACTCGCGTCGCTGACGCTCGAAAACAAACTCGCCACCGGACCAGCGACTCTCGAAGTGAGCTTTCGCGGCATCCTGAATGATCAACTACACGGCTTCTACCGCTCGACGTTCGTCGACGCCGACGGCGTCAAACAAACCATTGCCACCACGCAGTTTGAGGCCACTGATGCCCGCCGGGCGTTTCCGTGCTGGGATGAACCAACGTTCAAAGCAACGTTTGACGTCACGCTGAATGTACCTTCACACCTCGCGGCGTATTCCAATTCGCCCATTGCGAGCGAGACTACGAACCCCGACCGCACCCGTCGAGTGGTGTTTTCACAGACCATGAAAATGTCGACGTATCTCGTTGCGTTCGTCATTGGACCCTTCGAAGAGACAGAACCCGTTGACGTTCGAGGCACACCTCTTCGCATCGTTGTTCCCACGGGCAAAACCCATTTGGCGAGTTTCGCTCAAGAAGCGAGCATCTTCGCGCTGAACTTCTTTTCGACGTACTTTGACATTCCCTACCCGGGCGACAAAATGGACATGGTCGCCGTGCCCGACTTCGCCTTTGGCGCTATGGAGAATTTGGGTTGCATTACCTATCGCGAAACCGCGTTGCTCGTCGATCCGGCAACAGCTTCCCTCGCGGAACTCGAACGCGTTGCGACCGTCGTTGCTCACGAACTGGCGCACATGTGGTTCGGTGACCTCGTCACGATGGAGTGGTGGGAAGGCATCTGGCTCAACGAGGCGTTTGCGACATTCATGGAGGTGCTCTGCACCAACGCGTTTAAGCCCGAGTGGAAGATGTGGGTGAGTTTCGGCATTGACCGTGATGGAGCCTTGCAGGTCGACGGTCTGCACTCCACTCGACCGATTGAATACGAAGTGGTGTCGCCCGCGGACATGCGCGGCATGTTCGATGTTTTGACCTACGAAAAAGGTGGCTCGGTACTTCGCATGCTCGAGCAGTATCTGGGTGCCGACGTTTTTCGTGACGGGATACGTCACTACCTTCGTAAACACAGTTACGCCAATACCGTAACTACCGATCTGTGGGACGCTCTCGAAGAAATCTCGGGCCAACCCGTTCGTGACCTCATGAACACGTGGATCCTCCAAGGTGGACACCCTCTCATCACCCTCGCCGACGGCGAACTCTCGCAGCAACCCTTCTCGTACGCCGAAGCCGGCAGCGAAAGTGCGATCGGCGAACGCTGGATGGTGCCAGTACTTACGAGACCCCTCACCAGCAGCGTCATCTCCAAGCAACTCTTGAGTGAAGCAACGCTCCTTCTTGACAAGAAAGAACCGACCGTACTTAACGCGGGCGGATCGGGCGTGTACCGGTCCCGCTACGGATCAAACGAACTAAAAGTGATAGCAGCGCACATTAATGAACTCGAAGAATTAGAACGCGCAACGCTCATTGCCGACGGTTGGGCGGCGTTGTTCGCCAGTCAACTCTCGTGGGCTGACTTTTGGTCACTCGTTAAGGGACTTGGCGACCAAGACGAGCCCACGCCGTGGAGCACCATTGCGACCGCGGTTGACTACGCGAATCGGGCGTTACGCGACGAACAACGCTCCATCCTCGTCGAGGCCGTTCGCGAATTGTTCGGTCCACAGTTTGAACGCCTCGGTTGGGACGCTCGCCCGAGTGAAACGGAGCGAACCCCGCAGCTTCGCGCAATAGTCATTGGCACTCTTGGCACACTCGGTGAGCGTGAAGACATCCGCAATGAAGCGTTGCAGCGTTTTGACGCCAACGACCTCGACGGCGATCTCGCTCGTTCGATACTTCGAAACGTGGCAACACTCAACCGTCCTGGTGATTTTGAAACGTTTCTCGATCGCTACCAAAACGCTAAAAATCCCCAAGAAGAAATTCGTTACTTGTACGCGTTTGCTTCATTCAATGACGAACGCATAGCACTAACCACCGCCGAAAAATGCTTCAGTGAGTTTCGTAATCAAGACAGTCCCTTCGTTCTGGCTTCGCTCACGACCAACCGCGTTA
Organism: Acidimicrobiaceae bacterium; assembly: GCA_003138895.1. Classification (GTDB taxonomy): domain Bacteria; phylum Actinomycetota; class Acidimicrobiia; order Acidimicrobiales; family RAAP-2; genus RAAP-2. The sequence continues at coordinate 98,936 of PLHJ01000005.1, read as the reverse complement.
CCGGTCCTGCGGTGTGGCGTTATCTCACCCAGCGATGGGACGAAGCGTTGGAGAAATTTCCGCTGAACACGCACGCGCGAATGACGAGTGGTATTCAGACGTTCATAGGTGATCGAGCATTTGCCGACCAAGTGATGGCGTTTCACCGGGACAATCCGTTTGAGGGCGAGCAACGCACGGTTGAACAGAATCTCGAGAAACTGAGCGTTGGCCTTCACTTCGCCGACACGCTTCGAAGCCAGTTTTAAGAACAAGACGTGAGCTTCGCCGGATTTTTGGGTGTCTTTGCCCTTATCTTTGTTTTGGAGCTTCCGGACAAAACCATGATGGCCACAATCGTGATGAGCACCAAGGCTCGGCCCCGTTCGGTGGCCATCGGAGCTTCGTTTGGCTACGTACTGCAAATGGGTCTCGCGGTTGGCGTGGGTGGCCTAATAACGCTCTTTCCCCACCGATGGAAAGAACTCATCATCGCCCTGTTGTTTTTGGGTGGCGCTGCGTACTTGCTTTTTGTTCCCGAGAAAAACGAAATTGAAGTTGGTGAGAAGAAGGCGCAAAAGGAGTACCCCACCAAAGCCTGGCGTGAAGTCCTCACGGCGTTTACGGTCATCTTCGTCAGCGAATTCGGCGATCTCACGCAGATTCAAGCAGCCAACTTTGTTGCAAAGACGCACGAACCTCTCGAAGTGTTTGTTGGCGCGTCGCTCGCTCTCATTTCTCTTGCCTTCATAGGTGCCTACGGCGGTTCCTATATGCTGCGTCACATTCCCTTGGCGAAGATTCGCTTGGCGGGAGGACTTATTTTTGCCGGACTCGGTATCTACACGCTCGTGCAAGTGTTCACGTCATGAGCAGAACCGATGAGCTTTTGAGTTTTGCTGAGGGTGTCAAGGGATTCATGCCCCGTTACGAAGGTCTCGCGCTCTTTGAATCGGCTTTGGCGCTCGGTGAACAACGAACGGGTGGAACGTGGCTGGAAGTTGGAGCTTGGTGTGGCAAATCAGCGGTATACCTCGGAGCCGCCGCCGAACACACTTCGAGTGTTCTTTATTCGCTCGACCACCATCACGGCAGCGAAGAGAATCAAGCGGGGTGGGAACACTTCGATCGGACATTGGTGGACCCCGTCGATGGCCGGCTCAATACACTTCCCCACTGGCAACGAACGATCGCCGAGGCAGAACTCGAGAGCGTCGTCGTTGGTCTCGTGGGGCCTTCACTCGTCGTCGCTTCGCACTTTGATCAACCTCTCGATCTGCTCTTCATTGACGGTGGCCACGCGCACGACGTGGCATGGTCGGACTACGAAGCATGGACTCCCAAAGTCGTCAGTGGTGGTTTACTACTCATCCACGACGTCTTTCCCGATCCCGATGACGGTGGACGGCCGCCTTATGAGATTTTCTGTGCTGCGCTCGAAAGTGGTCGCTTCGTAGAGCGTGGCGTCGAAGGCTCGCTTCGCATACTGGAAGCGAATTTCTAGTCTCTTCGAGTGTTCCCTAACAGCCCAGTACGGCTTGGGCTTGGTCAGACGCGCCCTAAAGGAGCGGCCGTAATTCAACTCGTCGATTACAGCACCGGGACCCTTCGTTCGCGAGTCGCAGTGCCACGCCCTGATCGGGCGCGTCAATAATCCAAAAGCCGCTATAGAACTCGTTTGACGCAAAGACAGAGCCATTAGTGACTTTTTCGTTTCCTTCTCGGTTATCAATGACGATGGCTGTGCTGGGCGCACCAATGCCTGCCGCCATGACCCAGTGGCCTTCGCTCAAGAGCCGATCATTGAATTCGTCGACGGCCGCCATTTCCGCCGAAGTACCAGACCGACTTTGATCGTCGATTACATAAACGATGTAGCGCATATCGGTACGTCCCCAATCCGTGGGGCCCCTTCCCCCAAGCACCACTTCACCAATACTACGAACACACCTGTTCAATAGCCACCGTCTAGCGTCAAAGGGATCTAATCAATAACGATTGCAGCGGTCACGCGAGGAGCTCTATGAAACTCATCACCTTAGGAACGGGCAGTCCTATCCCCGATCCCCAGCGAGCGGGACCGGCCACCCTGGTCCGAGTTGCCGGCATGGATTTTCTTTTTGACTGTGGACGAGGAGTTCTCATGCGAGCAGCAGCAGCCATGAGCGGACCCGCGGCCTTCCACACCGTCTTTCTTACGCACCTGCACAGCGACCACGTCACTGATTTCAACGACGTCGTGACGATGCGTTGGGCCATGTCGCCGATTGTCAATCCACTGCGCGTTGTTGGACCCGTGGGTACGGCGGCTTTTGTTGAACGGACCCTCGCAATGTTGGAATTCGATATTGGCTACCGACTCGCGCACCACGCTGATCTCAATTGGGAGCCAGCCATTGAAGTCATTGAAACGAGCGGCGGCGTTGTTCTCGAACTCGAGGGCGTGCGCGTCAGCGCCGCTCCAACGAACCATCGCCCGGTCGAACCGACCGTGGGTTACCGCGTGGACTTTGACGAGTCCTCCGTTGTCATTGGTGGCGACTCGGTACCCTGCGAGGGGCTCGATCAACTCTGCCTCGACGCCGACATCTACGTGCAGACGGTCATCCGCGAATCCCTCGTGAAATCGATTCCGGTGCCTCGATTGCAGGACATCCTTGATTACCACTCGAGCACCGTTGATGCAGGCAACACTGCCCAACGCGCTGGCGTCAAGAAACTTGTGATGACGCATCTTGTTCCCGCACCATGGCCCGGTACCGAGGGCGAATGGATTGACGAAGCCAAGAGTGTCTACCAAGGTGAAATTGTCGTAGCGAACGATCTCATGGAGATTGAACTCCCTTAATTCGTGCGTTGCTCAGTTATTGGTTCTAGAAACGTGGTCGGTCAGATTGAGCGTGCAACCCGGCTCGGGAATGTCCACGACCGCCGGCACGGCACCGTCTCGAAAAAGACCACTGGCCGGCGAGCACGAGGTCAGTGCGTCCACGGCCAAGATGATGGCCGCCGCCGTATACGACGTTGTCTCTTCGAAGGGAAACGTCACCGCTTCGGGATAGGCAATGCCCGTCCAATACGATCCATCCTCGCGACGGTGACGAGACGTGAGCGATAAAAGATCGAGCGCTTGGCTTGTCCAACCCAGAGCGTCGAGCGTAAGAACGCACTCGGCTGTTTCCGCCGCCGTCACCCAGTCATTAGTCGACACGCAGCGCACGCCGTAGCCTTCCATGACGTGGGTCTCCCAGCCGTCACGAATACGATTCTCCGCGGCCTCACCAGTGAGAGCTCCAGAAAAAATCGGGTAGTACCAGTCCATGGCGAATTCGTTCTTTGGTGCAAAGGCGCCGCGGTGGTGCGCAATGGCGTGACCCAGTCGTCCCGCCGCCAACTCCCACGACAGTCGAGTGACGTCGAGACGTTCGGCGAGCGCAACACCACAACGAAGAGCATGAAAAATCGAGGACGATCCCGTGAGCAGTGAATACGACTCGGCGTGACCCGTAACATCGAGAGACCAACGAATGGTTCCGTCGGGTAGTTGCCATCGCAACACGAATTCGAGCGCCTGATCTACAACAGGGAACATGGATGCAACAAAATCAACGTCATCGGTGACGAGTAGATAGTGAAAGAGACCGGTCGCTACATAAGCACACACGTTGGTGTCGAGGCGTGCGTCGACAACGGTGGACCCTACGTAGTAATTGAACCAGCTACCGTCACCAAGTTGGCAATCCTGTAGCCACCGATAGGCCTGGCGTGCTTCTTCCAAATGGCCCGTCACCGTCAGCGCCATGGCTGCTTCCACGTGGTTCCAGGCGTCGGTGTGACCCCCAGGGAACCACGGAATTTGTCCGTCGGGGCGTTGCAACGTGGCGAGCGATGAAGCGGAACGTTCAACTTGCTCGGGCGTCAAAATGCCGGGTATCCCCGCCATGGTTGACACGACGTCAGCCACTGGTTAGGCCGGCTTTCGAAGATACACGATTAAGGACTTGCCGATAAGCGGCGAGAGAACTTTCTCGGCGAAGCGAGTCAACTTTGGCGCTTTCATAATGTCCCAGACCAAAAGACGGTGGTAGGCCTTCACCCAACGGTTCTCGTCGTTGGTCGTTCCCACGAAGCACTTGAGCCACCAGTAGGGACTGTGCAGTCCGTGGGCGTAGCCGTGACCCGTGACTTCAAGGCCGGTCGCCTTCAGCCGATTTTCGACGACGCTCCGTCGATAAATGCGAACGTGACCTCCGGGGACATTGTGATATTCGTCCGACAGCGCCCAGTTGATTAATTCCGGACCGAATCGAGGAATTGTAATGGCCATCGTGCCACCGGGCTTTAGGACACGCGACAACTCCGCCATCGCGCCTTCGTCGTTGGGAATATGTTCCAAGACCTCAGAACAGATGACTCGGTCAAAGGTTGCGCGAGGAAATGGCAACTTTAACGCGTCGCCTTGGACCACGGCCGTGCGAATCGCTGCCACCGACAACTCACCGGCGTCGACCATGGCGGCGAATGTACCAGCCACCCCTTCTACTTCGTCGCGGCCCGCGTCGAGAGCAATGACGTGGGCTCCTCGGCGGGCGGCCTCGTAGGCATGGCGACCGAAGCCGCAGCCAAGATCAAGCATCATGTCGCCGGCCTTCAAGCCCAAGACGTCGTAGTCCGCGGTCAACATCAGTTGAACACCACCGAAGCCGGAAGCGGCTTCTTCGAAAGGATCGCGTCGTAACAGGCGGCAGTGCCTCGAGCCGTCACCTGCCAAGTGAATCGTTCAATGACGCGCTGGCGACCATTGGCACCAAGTTTCTCACGCAGTTCTTCATTATCGAGAAGCTCTCTGATTGCCGCGACCAACGCTTCGGGGTCATTGGGTTCGACGAGTAGTCCGGTCTCACCGCTCGTTCCCACAACTTCCGGCAGTGCGCCGCCGGTGGTGGCCACGACGGCCACACCACAACTCATTGCTTCAATCGCCGGCAGGGAGAATCCCTCGTAGAGGCTGGGCACGATGGCGACTTCCGCTTCACCGTAGAGACGTGCGAGTTCTTCGTCGCTCACGCCGCTGATGGTGTGGACAATGTCTTCTAAGCCCAACCGTGTCATGGTCTGAGCAACTCGACCCTTGGGTCGGGGCTGACCAATGACCACGAGGTCAATGTCGCGCTCGACGCGCAACTTGGCAATGGCTTCTAAGAGCGGTACGAGTCCTTTCATCGGAACGTCGCTAGAAGACGTCACCATGAGACGACCTTTTTTCTTCGTTACGTCGTCGTAGGGACGAAAGACTTCGTGATCGACGCCCACGGGCACCACGGTCATGTTGGCGAGACGTACGCGCATCTGCTTGTTGATGTCGATCTTGGAGTTCTCCGACACGGTCAGTACGGCGGGCAATTTTCGAACGACTCGCACCTGCATGCGAAGAAATCCGAACCAACGCTTCGTCGTGAAGCGCTTCCAAGGGGTTTCCGCGTGATCAAGGGCAATGGAACGATCCACCGTAATTGGGTGGTGCAGCGTTTCAAGGAGCGGCCAGCCATCCTTCGCGAGATCCAAAATGCCGGTGCCAAGACACTGGTTATCGTGGATGATGTCAAAATCAGCTCGACGCTTCGACAAGATTTTCTTGATGCGCATTGAGTACGCCAGAGGTTCGCCAAAGCCCGCCGACAGCATTACCGCGAATTCAGTGACGTCGGCCCACGACGTGAATTCACTACGGGCGGGAATGCGAAACGGATCGGGGTCACGGTAGAGATCAAGACCCCGTACCGGCGTAAAGCCCACGCCGTCGTCAAGCTCGGGCCAGGGAGGTCCGGCAAACACTTCGACGCTGTGACCAAGGGCCACCAATTCGCGCGTGAGGTGACGGGTATAAACGCCTTGTCCACCACAGCGCGGGTTGCCCCGATAAATAAGAAAAGCCACTCGATGTTTTCCAGGTTCGGCGGCACGAGGCGCCACGTGATCAGGCAACTTGATGGACTTTGACAATGCCCACGACGCCTTTGTTTCGGCGATGACTTCGCGGATCGATCGAGACACGGGCTACTTCCTTGGCGTTCGGGGGTTCTTTATTCTCCCAGAGCCGCGATGGCGACACAAATGCGAGTTGAGGGGCTTGAATTTGGTGAGTACGCTGCACTTTATGGATCTGACCTACCCCCCCGAAGCAGAAACGTTCCGCAAAGAAGTTCGCGGCTGGCTCGAAGAAAACCTGCCAAAAGGCTGGTTTGACCCGGGATTCAAGATGACGAACGACGAGCGAAAGGCGTTCAACGACGCCTGGACCGACAAATTGTTCGCCGGCGGTTGGATCTGCGCGGGTTGGCCCAAGGAATACGGCGGCAAGGGGCTTACCCTCTTGCAGCAAGTCGTCGCTAACGAAGAGTTCGCTCGGTCGGGTGCACCGCTTCGCGCTGACTTTTTTGGCGACACCTTGGTGGGACCAACAATTTTGCAGTGGGGTACCGAAGAGCAAAAGAAAGAATTCATTCCGGGCATCTTGCAAGGAAAGATTGCCTGGTGCCAAGGATTCTCCGAGCCGAACTCGGGTTCTGACCTCGCGAGTCTCAAGACCAACGCAATCCTTGACGGTGATGAGTGGATCATCAACGGTCAAAAGGTTTGGACCACCCAGGCCCAGCACGCGGACTACGTCTTCTTGCTCGCTCGCACGGACCCCGACGCGCCCCAGCACGCGGGCATCAGTTATCTGCTCGTTCCGATGCACCAAGAGGGCGTGGAAGTTCGTCCGATCACACAGGTCGATGGATCAGCCGAGTTCAACGAGGTGTTCTTCACGAACGCTCGTTGCCCCAAGGCAAACGTTGTGGGCGGACTCAATAACGGTTGGAAAGTTGCGATGACCACGCTTGGTTTTGAGCGCGGCTCGTCGTCCACCACAGGATATCGCCGCTTCCTAAAAGAATGGGAAGTCATTTTGAAAGACGCGCAGCGCGTTGGAAAAAACACCGACAAGCTGTACCGAGACCAGTTGGTTCGGGCGTGGGAAAAAGTAAAAATCATGGAGATCAACGGTTATCGCTCGCTGACCGACGCACTTAACAACACCCACAACGCTGCGCTACTTGGAGCTTGCAACAAGATGTTCTGGTCAGAAGCCCACCGCGCGTCGATGGAACTTGCTCTTGACATCCTTGGCATGGAAGGTCAAATTCTCACCGGCAAAGGCGACGCGGAAGGCATTCTGCCGGGTAACCGACGCGGTCGGGCCGACTATCCCGTTTCGGATATGCAAGCATCGTTCTTCTTTTCTAGGTCCGAAACTATTTGGGGTGGCACCGCGGAAATTCAGCGCAACATCATTGGCGAGCGCGCCTTGGGTCTCCCTAAAGAGCCAAAGCCCCAAGCTTCCTAAACCGCCAGTAGTGCTTCTTGGCGTTGGTCACGGCGCCGCGACGAAGCAAGCAAGAACAGTCCGACGATCAGCGTCGCAATGGAGCCGACGGCGATGCCGACTCGCGGATTCGTCTGGCTGATTATGAAACCAACGAGTGGTGAGCCAATGGGCGTGGAACCAAGTACGGCAATGGCGTACAGGCTCATGACGCGGCCACGCATCACTTGGTGCGACTTGAGTTGTAACGTCGCGTTCGCTGTCGACAAAAATGCAATCGAACACGCTCCCGTCGCCACCATGGCCACGTCGGCCACAATTTCGTTGGGAGCAAAGGCCACCACCGTCATGAAGATGCCAAAGAGCGTGGAAAGTACGGCGAGCAAGCGCAGTGTTGGTCGAGATCGGTGCGCCACGTAGAGACCACCGAGTACCGCGCCAAAGCCCATGCAGGCAAGTAACACGCTGTATTCGTTGGGGTGATGGAAGGTCTGTCTCGCGAGCAACAACAAGGTCACGGAAAAGTTAAACGCGAGAGTTCCGACAACGGCTGCCGCAATAATGACGTTTCGAAGAGCAGGCGTTTCAAAGGCGTATCGAAGTCCCAATCGAAGTTGACCCTTGGCGCGTTCGGTAATCGCCATGGGGTAAAACTCCTTCTTTCGCATAAGCGCGAGCGCGAGTAGTACCGCGAGATACGACGCAGCATTGACGTAGAAACAAGCAACGATACCCACGAGTGCAATAAGTATTCCCGCGATGCTGGGTCCCACGAGACGACCAGCATTCATTAAAACGCTGTTGAGGCTCACGGCGTTCGCCATCAAATCACGCCCCACCATTTCTTGTACGAACGACTGACGAGCGGGATTGTCGAACATGTTGACAATCCCGAGAAGAAAACCCATCACGAAGACCCGGTCCAAGGTGACGTGGTGCGTCGAAACAAGTAGCCCAAGCACTAAGGCGAGTGATCCCGCGCACGCTTGCGTGACGTACAAGATGCGTCGCTTTTCAAACCGGTCGGCAATCAATCCGCCGTAGGAGCCAAAGAGCAACATAGGTAAGAACTGCAGCGCTGCGGAAAATCCGAGATCGACCGCCGAGTGGGTCAGTTGATAAATCAGCACATTTTGAGCAACCTGCTGCATCCACGTTCCCGACACTGAGACCAGTTGACCAATAAAGAACAACCGGAAGTTGCGCACGACAAAGGCGGCAAACATTTTTTCTCGAAACGTGCTGACGACACCCACTAGCTCTCCAACAGACTTTCGAGAAGTTCCGCTAGTTCACTCATGCGACGCTGATCGGTTTCGGAAAGCAGCGCCAATCGCTGTTCCAAGAACTCGGTCTTTCTGGCACGGATTTCTTTGACTTCTTTTTCACCCAGCATCGTCAAAATCACACGAGTACAGCGTCGGTCCGACGCATCGGGGTAACACATCAAGAAACCGTCTTGTTCGAGATTACGCACCAACTTCGTCACTGAGGGCGGTTGAATTTGTTCCGCGAGGGCCAAGTCACCCAATGAAGGTGCTTCCAATTTGTTGACCGTGGCGAGCAAGGACGCTTGCGCCGGCGAAATTCCCCCGAGCGACGATTGTCGAAGTCGGCGGTTTAGTCTCGTAATCGACCGGCGGAGCCGGGCGGCTGTGTCGTTCGTGTCACTTAATTTCATTAGTTCGCCTAACTAAATAATAGCGCAAATGAAGAGACTTGTCGAGGGAAACTTTGGCTTACAACTCTCGGTAACGAGGAACGTAGCCGCCGGTACCAAGCGACACGGACTCTTCAAAGTCAACGGAATCGTCGACACCGCCAACGACCTCCGTAACCCACGTCAGGCGGTCCTTCAAGATCCTGGTGACGCCACCTTGCAGGGTGGAAGACGAAATGGCGCAACTCGAGCATGCTCCAGCCAGTTGCACTTCGACCACGCCAGTTTCAACGTTGGCACTAAGCAAAATGAGGTCTCCCCCGTCGGCTTGCACGGACGGCCGCATCAGGTCAAGCAGGGCATTCAGCGCCGATAAACGGCTGGCGCGTTCCTGGTCAGTGAGGGTGCTTTCAGTCACCCCTCTATTCTGCCGTACTTTGCACTTTTCGTGACCTCGCCGATCAACTTTATGTACGCTTTGCACCCATGGAACCAAAGTCAGTGCTTGCGGTAGATGAAATCGACCTTTCGGACCTCGAATTCTGGGCTCGCCCTTACGAGGAGCGCGAGGGAGCCTTTAAGACGCTTCGAGACGAACGCCCAATTTCCTTCCACAAAGAATTCGAACCACCCGAGGATTTGGCCATCAGAATTCCCGCAGGACCGGGCTACTACGCGCTTACCAAGTACGTTGACGTCGCGACGGCGAGCCGCCATCCGGAGGTCTTTCTTTCTGGACCTGGCGCAGTTTCAACAATGGATCTTCCAACCGAGATGGTCGAGTATTTCTCCGGCATGATTTCAACGGACAATCCTAAGCACGCGCGACTGCGCCGCATTGTTTCGAACGCTTTTAATCCGAGAAACGTCCGTTCCGTCGAAGACTCCATCGAGCGCGTTGCCGACGAAGTTATTACTCGTGCTGCCACGTCGGGTTCGGGCGACTTCGTAAAAGACATCGCGGCTCCATTTCCCATCCAAATTATTTGCGACATGATGGGCGTTCCGCCCAGCGAGTACCAAACAGCCCTCGAATGCTCAAACGTCATTCTCTCCATGGGCGACCCCGACATCATTCCTGAAGGCACGGATCCAATCCTGGCCACCTTGGAAGCGGGAGCCACGCTGACCCAAATTATGGAAGACCTTGGCAAGTACCGAATTGAAAACCCCATCGACGACATTACGAGTGCTCTCGTGAATGCCGAAATTGAAGACGAAAAGTTGACGCAGCAGGAATTGGCGTCGTTCTTTGTATTGCTCGTCACCGCGGGTAACGAAACAACCCGTACTGCCATAGCGCACGGTCTCAACACCTTTACCAAGTACCCCGATCAAAAGGCTCTGCTGGTTAAAGACTACGAAGCTCACGCCAAGACGTCAACGGACGAAATTGTTCGCTGGGCCTCCCCCGTCACCTGGATGCGCCGAACACTCGCTACGGATTATGTGCTCTCGGGCCAAGAAATGAAAGCCGGAGAAAAAGTGTTGTTGTTCTACAACTCGGCGAACAAAGACGAGGACGCCTTTGCAAATCCCTACACGTTTGACGTCACGCGCACGCCGAACGATCACTACGGATTTGGCGCACCGGGACCACACTTTTGCTTGGGGGCCCACCTTGCTCGACGTGAGATCACCGTAATATATCGAGAACTCTTTAAGCGATATCCGACGATTCATTCCACGAGTGAACCAGCGCAACTTCGCTCAAGTTTCGTGAACGGCATTAAGCGGCTTTCGTACAGCCTGTAATTAGCTGGCGGACCGCTCCAACACCGCTTCGTCGTAGGAACGAAGAGCACGCGGACCCCACACGGTACCCGGTCCTCCGTTCATCATGATGGCCACTCCAATCATTTCGGCAACTTGCTGCCTCGTGGCGCCAACGCCAGCGCACCTTCGTGCGTGAGCGCCAATGCAGCCATCACATTCGCGAGTAATTGCAATGGCGAGAGCAATGAGTTCTTTCGCGGCCGTGGTGAGGGACCCTTCCACCATTGCCGCGCGTGAAAGCTCGGCGTAAGCACGCAGAACGTCCGGTATCTCTTCTCGTAAGTCCAAGGCGGGTTGGCGCAGTTCGTCTCGGATCTCGTGAATGTGTTCCATGATTACCTCCTTCGAGCATCGTACTGAGTGCCAACTCCTAGAATTCACGACATGAGCGTCATTGATCAACTCGTAAAGAACAACGCGGCCTACGGCCAAACCCATGGACACCGCGAACTACCTACCGCCCCCCAATTGCACCTCGCCGTTCTTACGTGCATGGACTCTCGTCTTGATCTTTTCGGCGCACTAGGACTTGACCTCGGCGAAGTCCACTTAATTCGAAACGCTGGCGGACTCGCGAGCGACGACGCCATTCGCTCGCTGTTGCTCAGTCAACGGCTACTCGGCACGACGTCCGTTATGGTGATCCACCACACACGTTGCGGGCTTGAGACGTTTAACGAAGACGAGTTGCAAGCCGAACTCGAGGACGAATTCGGCTCACGACCGCCCTTTCGCCTCGGTGCCTACAGTGACGTCGACGCTGATGTGCGAGCGACGGTCGCCGCGCTTGAGGCGAGCCCCTTCATCAACGGAACAGAAATTAGGGGATTTGTTTTCAGCGTGGACGACGGAAGCCTTCGCGAAGTTACGACAGGTGCTTCTTAAATCCTTTATGTGATTGCACGTATCCCTCGCGTTCGTAAAAACGGTGCGCGTCCTCACGAATGTTGTTGCTCGTGAGTTGGATTCGGTAACAACCCCGGTCACGAGCCAGCTGTTCGGCGGCGGCTAACAACTCTGCGCCAATACCCTTTGAGCGTTGGTCGCCACGAACGTGCACGCTTTCCACTTCGCAGCACCAGCCACCGGTATGTTGAAAGTGGCGAAAAATCAACACTTGCAACACGCCGACGACCTCATTGTCACGGGTCGCCACGAGGACGTCGCCGCCACGCGCGCGAGTTTCTAGTGCTGCGTCCCAGTAGTTCTCGAGACGTGAGACGTCTTCAAACTCTGGCGCATTTGATCCGCCACGTAGTACCGCGACTGCTTCCGCCGTGTCAGCCTTTTCGAGAGGCCGCACAGCGGCGACAGTCATCAGTCGTCGTCGCTCGAATGTTGCGCCATCAGGCCGTCAATCATGCTCACCACGGTCGGGTCCATCAGTGTGGTGACGTCTCCCAACTGGCGGTGTTCGGCCACGTCACGTAGCAGTCGACGCATGATCTTTCCCGAACGAGTCTTTGGAAGATCCGGCGTCAGGATGATTTGTCGTGGCTTGGCAATCGGACTAATCATCACTGACACGTGCTCACGCAGTTCCGCCACCAAAGGACCTTGGTCCTTTTCAGCGACGTCGGCCGAAAGTTTCAGCGTTACGAACGCAACAATCGCCTGACCAGTGACGTCATCGGAAGCGCCCACTACCGCGGCTTCAGCAACCGCGGGGTGGCCTACGAGGGCGTGCTCCACTTCCGTGGTCGAAAGACGGTGACCCGAGATATTCATCACATCGTCCACGCGACCAAGCAGCCAGAGCGAACCGTCTTGGTCCCTCTTGGCTCCGTCACCCGCAAAGTACGAGCCCGGGAACCTCGACCAGTACGTCTCCTTGAAACGCTCGGGGTCGCCCCAAATACCGCGGGTCATGCTCGGCCACGGTGCGGTGATCGTCAGATAGCCACCTTCACCGTTGCCAACGGATTTTCCGTCATTGTCCACGATGTCCACCGAGATACCAGGAAAGGGCGTCATCGCGGCGCCGGGCTTCGTCGCGGTAATGCCCGGCAGCGGCGTAATCATGATGGCGCCCGTTTCGGTTTGCCACCACGTGTCGACAATCGGGCACGTGTCGGCGCCAATGTACTTGCGGTACCAAATCCACGCTTCGGGGTTGATGGGCTCGCCCACCGAACCAAGCAGGCGCAATGACGACAAGTCGTGCGCCTGAGGAAGGGCGTGTCCCCACTTCATCAACGTTCGAATCGTCGTTGGTGCCGTGTAGAGAATGGTGACCTTGTACTCCTCGATGATTTTCCACCAGCGGTCTTTTCCACCCGAGTCAGGCGTGCCTTCATAAAGAACCTGTGTCACACCGTTCGTGAGCGGTCCATAAACGATGTAACTGTGGCCCGTCACCCAACCAATGTCGGCGGCAGTCCAGCAGATATCCGTTTCGGGCTTGACGTCGAAGATGTAATTGTGCGTCGTCGCCGCTTGCGTCAGATAACCACCGGTCGTGTGAAAGATACCCTTGGGACGAGCCGTTGTTCCGGACGTGTACATGATGTACAGCGGTTGTTCCGCCGGAAACGATTCGGGCGTGTGTGTCTTTGGTGCAGATGCCACCACGTCGTGCCACCAGTGGTCACGACCCTCCATCCACTCCACGTCTTGTCCGGTGCGCTTTACGACCAGCACAGCCTTCACGTCGGGACACTTCGTCAGCGCTTCGTCCACTTGGGGCTTTAGTTCCGCCACGGCGCCTCGTCGGTAGCCGCCGTCGGCGGTGATGACGAAACGACAGTCGGCGTCAAGGATGCGATCAGAAAGAGCGCTCGCTGAGAAACCACCGAACACTACCGAGTGCGCCGCTCCCAAACGAGCGCACGCCAACATCGCGACAACGGCCTCGGGAATCATGGGCATGTACACCGCGACCCGGTCGCCGGCCTTTACGCCCAATGACGTCAGAGCGTTCGCGGCTTGGGAAACATCGGTCAAGAGGTCCGAGTAAGTAATGGTTCGCTTGTCGCCTTCGGGGTCGCCAACCCAGTGAAACGCCACGCGATCACCGAGACCATTGGCGACGTGACGATCAACACAGTTCACGCTCGCGTTCAAGGTGCCGTCGGAGAACCACTTGGCAAAAGGCAGTTCCCATTCCAACGTCTTGGTTGGCGCCTTGTCCCACGTCAATCGGTCAGCTTGCTTTCGCCACCACGCCACCGGATCAGCGTTGGCCTCTTTGTAAATAGAAGGTTGAGCATTGGCCTGTTTGGCGAATTCCTTGGACGGTGGAAACTCACGTCGCTCGTCGAGCAGTGCCTCTAACTTACTTTCCGACATACATCCCCCTTTTGTTACAGCCGTGATTCGAATCTAGCCAAAAAAGAGACGGAAAGGCTTAGAAATCGTTAAGACCCCAACTTCTTGTTACACCTTGGGATCAATAGGCGTCAGCGTCCCAAGAATGTCCTCAATACTCTGGGCCGCGTCCAAGCAGAGGTCCTCGCGAAAGCGAGCGCCAATGACCTGAACACCCGTTGGCAGACCCGAGGACAGCCCGGTGGGCACACACGCGGCGGGTAGGCCGAGGAGATTCGCGGGCAAGACAAAGCGGAACATCTCCACCACCTGCCAGGCGCTCTCCTTTGACGCAATGTCAAAACCCAACGGGAACGGGGGCTGCGTCCAGGTTGGTCCCACCATGATTGGGTAGTCCGCCAAGAAGGACTGAAAGGCCTTCGCCACTTTGTAGCGCTGCGTATGCAAGAGATATTCGGACTCGGGAGTGCGTGGCGGATATTCCACCGACGTGAAGTCAAGAAAAGCCCGACCACCTTCGCCCATGACCGATTGGAGCAGCGGTCCCACCACCGCGAGGCTGGTCCACATCAATTCGCTCCACGACAGATACGCGTCCGTCAATAGTGGCGGACTCACTTCTTCGACCTCGTAACCCGCCGCTTCCAGAGCTTTGCCGGCTGCTCGCACTCCCGCCGCCACACCGGGGTCAGTCGTGCCACCTTCTGGCTCAGGAACGAGTGCTACTCGCTTTTTGGCTTTAGGACCCACCAACGGTGCATCGATGGCGTGCGGGTCGCGACGGTGCGCGCCGATGACTGATTCGAGTCCGAGACGCACGTCTGCCACTGAGCGCGCGAGCACTCCTTGCACGAGCATCAACTGCGAATTAAGTCCCGGATCGATGAGAGAAGATTCGTTACCCTGAGCCACGCGACCAAAGCTCGGCTTAATAGAAGCAATACCGCAGCAATACGCCGGGTTTCGAAGCGAACCACCAATATCATTGCCAAGTCCCAGTGGACTCATCCCCGTGGCAATGGCTGCGGCCTCACCACCGCTTGAACCACCCACCGTTCGAGTGAGATCCCACGGATTGTGCGCCGCACCATAGAGTGACGATTCCGTATTTATGCGAAGACCGAGGTCGGGCATGTTGGTGCGAGCGAGCGCCACGGCACCGGCGCCACGCATCTTTTCAACAATGGGAGCATCACTCGGAGCCACCAAATCCTTCAGTGCCACGCAACCTTCGGTCGTGGCCCCACCCTTCACGTCAATGTTGGTCTTAATGCTGAACGGCACACCGTGCAAGGGTCCAAGAGGGGCACCTTGCTTTTGGAGGCGGTCAGCTTCGTCAGCCTCTTTCCTGGCGGTATCAGCAAGAACCTCGACGACGGCGTTCACGTGCGGGTTGACGCTCGCAATTCGCTCTAAGTGAGCGTCAACAACTTCTCGCGACGAAACGTCACCACATTCAATCAGCGCAGCTAGCGCCGTAGCTGACTTGCTCCACAATTCTTCACCCACGACAACCCCCAAATGCTCGAAGTCTGCTCAGTATGCCAGAAAGAACAACGGGCCTTCGTGCAGGCGCGAAGAGTGAAAATCAGCCGAAACGACCTTGAATATAGTCAAGGGTCCTTGGGTCACTCGGGTCATTGAAAATCTTCGTGGTTGGACCAAACTCAATCAGTTCACCGGCTCGGTCCTCGCCCATCAACAAGAAAGCACAGTCGTCCGAAACTCGAGCCGCCTGTTGCATGTTGTGGGTGACGATGATGATGGTGACGCGATTCTTCAACTCCACCATCAATTCTTCGATGCGCTGGGTCGAAATGGGATCGAGTGACGACGTGGGCTCGTCCATCAAGAGGATTTCTGGTTCCACGGCGAGCGCACGAGCAATACACAGTCGTTGCTGCTCGCCACCCGACAAGGTCGAACCGTGCGCCTTCAAGCGTGAAGAAACGCTGTCCCAAAGGGCAGCAGAAATAAGTGCCGACTCCGCCGCTTCGTCGAGCAGAGCCTTTTTCTTAATACCGTTGAAGCGAAGTCCCGAGACCACATTGTCGTAGATGGACATTGTGGGAAATGGGTTCGGTCGCTGAAACACCATGCCAATGCGACTGCGCAGCAACGTCGGAGGAAGAGAGCCTCCGTAGATGTCGATGTCGCCGAGCATGATCTTTCCTTCGACCTTGGCACTCCTCGTGAGGTCGTGCAGGCGGTTAAGCGAGCGAAGAAGTGTGGTCTTGCCAGAACCAGAGGGTCCAATCAGCGAGGTCACGCGATTGCTCGCCACGTTGAAGGTGCAGTCGCGTACCGCGGTTCGTCCGTTAAAACTCACCGAGACGTTTTCTAGGCGCATGGCCGGAGGTGTCAACGTGGAAACGGCGGACTGCCCATTTGTTATAGGTTCCGTATCCCTCGTTGGATTCAATTCATCTTGCGTCATTGACATTACCGCTGTTCCCTTCTCATGCGGGCAGCCACGAAACGACTGCCCAAGCTAAGCACTAGTACTGCAACCACTAAAACGAGGGCAATACCCCACGCCTCTTGCTGCTGACTGGCGTAGCCAGAAGCAGAGTCCTGATAAATGTCGAGCGGCAACGCTGACATTTGGTGGAACGGATTCCAGTCCGTTCTTCCCGAGATACCAATCACCAACAGAATTGGAGCGGTTTCGCCGACCGCGCGCGCCAACGACAACAAGACGCCCGTAATGAGCCCCGGAGCGGCTACCGGCAAAATGACGCCGCGCGAAACCTTGGAGTTTCTCGCTCCGAGTGCGAGTCCCGCTTCGCGAAGGGTGTGTGGAACACCGCGGATGGCAGTTTCGGCGGCCTTGGTAATGACCGGGACCATAAGAAACGTAATAGCGACAATCGCAGCAAAGCCCGAATACGCCTTCATGGTGAGGACAATGTAAATGTACGCAAAGACACCGAGCAGAATTGAAGGCAAGCCCGTCATAATTTCGGTAATTGCCCTCATGAAGTTCGCGGTGCGCGATTCGGTTTCCGCCAGGTACAAGCCAATCAAGATTGCTAGTGGCACCGCGACGAGAGCGGCAATGCCGTCCACCACTAATGAGCCAACCATGGCGTTACCAATCCCTCCGACGGCATTTTGGTTAATCAACGTTGGCTGAATCGGATCGTGCGTCAAGAACCCCCAACTGATGACGCCTACACCGCGCTTAATGAGCGTCGCGAGCACCGAAACAAGAGGAATGAGTGACAAAACAAGTGTCAGTCCAAAAACACCCGAGAGGATTCGCGAGTTGAGCTGACGTCGACCAATTTTCTTGGACGCCGTCTCTTGAATCACCCGGCGGCGTTCCAGAATCGGATCGGGTGGCAGGTCCATCAAGACGTCGGTCATGCGTGACCCCTCAGAGCGCGACGAGTCAAGGTGCGTGCGCCAGCGTTAACACTGGCCGTAATGACCATCAATATCAGAGCAAGTGCCCCAAGAGCCGCCAGCTGCGCACCGGAAGCTTCACCGAACTCCGTGGCAATCGTTGACGACAATGTGGCTCCGGTCGAAAAGAGCGACTTAGGAATTTGAGGATTACTGCCAATGACCATGGCCACGGCAATGGTTTCGCCGAGCGCGCGTCCGGCGCCCAACGTGATGGCACCAAAGATTCCCGTGCGCGCTTCAGGAAGCACAACCTTCAAGAGCGTCTGCGATTTCGTTGCCCCCAGCGACAGGGCTCCTTCGATTTGTTCGTGCGGAACGGCCGCAATGACGTCTCGCGAAATGGCCACGATCGTCGGAAGAATCATCACCGAGAGCACAATGCTGGCGAGCAAGAGACCAAAACCATTGGTGGCTCCGTTAAACGGAAAGCCTCCGCCAGTGATGCTGGCAAGTTTTGGCTCAATAGTGGTGTTCATCCAGGGAACCAGCACAAAAAGTCCCCAGAGGCCGTAAACCACTGACGGCACCGCGGCGAGTAATTCCACCAATGACGTGATGGGGGTCTTCAGTCGTTGTGGCAAAAAGAAAATAATCGTGAGCGACGTACCAAGACCAATGGGTACCGCGACGAGAAGGGCAACCGCGGTGGTGATGAGCGTCGCGAGAATCAGTGGCAACGCCCCGTAATTCGACGTCGAAGGACTCCACACGGTTCCGGTCAAGATGTGGATACCGTGACTCGTCCACGCTGAGAGTGACTGGTGGAGAATGCTCCACACGAAAAGAACGATCGCGGCACCAAAAATCAGCGCGCCAGCTCGAATGGAGAGCCAGTAACCAAGATCGGATTTGACCGGGGGGTGAATCCCCCCGGTCAAACCACGACTCAACAGACGGGTTTTGGTTGAAGATGACTCTTCAGTCATTGTTCTTTCTCTACCTCGTCCGTTTCTCTACTTACTAACTACCGAGGTTGGCAAAGTTGGCGTTGCCGTTGTACTTAATGGTCTGGATCTCATTTCGAGCCCAGGCAACCACCTTCGACGGCAGTGGTACGTAACCTTCTTCGGCCGCAATGTTTTGTCCGCCGGATTTGCCCGACGACGTGGACTGCACAGCCCAGTCAAGGAACTTCACGAGCACCGTGGCTTGGTCCTGTGAGAAGCCCGAGTCAGTGGAGAGGTCCGCACGCACAATCGCCCAACTGAATCCAGCGATTGGGTACGCACCAGCAGAACTGCCGTTCACCGCCGAGAAGTTGGAGACGGCACCGTTCGTTTCCGAAGGCGTTGGGATGTTGTTGAGGTCAGCGGAAATGGACTTCGACGAAATCGTGACTGTCTGTTTTGCTGCATTGACAATTCGCGCCGCTGGCAACGTGTGCTGCTGGAGCACATATGAATATTCCACGTAACCAATTGAGTTCGGCGTGGTCTCCGTCGTGTTGGCTACACCAAAGTTCTTCTGCGCGCCTAGCGAGTTGGAGTTTGGTGAAGGAAACGTCGTGCTCGGTGAGGTCGTGTACACGGAAGGATCTGTCGTGTGCAAGTAGTCCATGAAGATGTACGACGTACCCGAACCGTCGGCGCGGTAGACCGGCACGATGGTCGTGCTCGGCAACGCACACTTCGACGTCGTCTTCTTCTTACCGTTGACCTTCTTCGTCGTCGTCGTCACGATGCGGGGATTAAGCGCACAGATTGACGGACTGTTCCACGTCGTGATCTTGCCGGCGTAAATACCAGCAAGCGTCGAAGCGTTAAGAATCACTGGGTACTTTGGAAACTTCTTCGTGATCGATGGCAAGTTGTACATGAGGGCAACGCCACCAAAGACAACAGGGACTTGAACGTAGTTCGACAACTTGTCACCCGAGGCGAACCCTGAGCCAAAGTCCGAAGACACTTGACCGAGCGGAACGTCCGAGGCGCCGAGTTGCACGACGTCGTTCGAGACGTCCTTCTTGCCTTGCGTGGAACCCACCGGGTTGTAAAGACCAACCTTGGTGTTGCCCGATTCCGTCAGATACACCGGAATGGCTGAGTTAAAGAAGGGCTCGTCAAAACTCGAACCGTCACTTGAGAACGAGACACCCTGCTGGGCGCTCGTCAAGGAAATATCCGAAGTAATGCTCGCGCCCGCCGATACGGCCAAAGTGCTGAGGAGTGCGCCGGCAGCGAATGTCACCGCGAGCGTTCCCCTTAGGGTTTTTTTCATTCTGAACTTTCCTCCTAAGAAAGTAAAACTGTCACTATTGAGTCGCTCAGCTACGGCGCGAAAACCCCCGTTTTGTCAAAGCAACTCGAGGTCAACCTATGCAGAGCAGGTAAACGGGACGTGAAGTCCACTGATTCTCAGAGTGAAATCTTGGGTAACTTTGAACGGTCGTCGAGGATTAAAAAATTCCCGACAAAACGAACAAAATTTCGAGGACTTTAGGCCCTATTTTGTTCGACGTGAAAGAGCGTTTGTCCTAGTCACAGCAGCTGTCGCGCCAACCACACGACGTGCATTTGAAATGCGCGTGCTCGGGTGAAAGTGGCGATCCGCAGTGCGGGCATTCTTCAAATGTGGCGAACCGGTTAACGCACGCGGCATTTTCGTTACTTTCGGCGACCACATCGAGACGTTCCATCAGAGCATTTTTACCCATTGGAAGGCTCGTTTGACGTACCCTGCTTATTCGGGCCTATCGAGGAAACGAGTCTCAGAACTCGGAAGCGTGGCAACCGGGGTTTCTTTGATCATCCAACCGCTTTGTCCCGCCATCATTGCTTGTTGGGCAATGCCGAGAATCCGTCGCGCCGCCATTTCGTAGGACGTGGCGCGTTCATTGATGCCCGAGACGAGATTTCGATTGGCGTCCGTGTGACCCGTGCGTGGCTCGTAACCAAGATAGGCGGACACACTGTCGGCGTGCGAGAGGCCCGGTCGCTCGCCAATCACGAGGATCACAATCTGCGCCTTCGTACATTCACCGAGATCATTTAAAACTCCCACTCGCGCACGCTCAACGACAATGACCGGACCCGTCGTCCAACCAAGAGCCAACGAAGCATCAAACAACGCGTCCACAAGACCAGGTCCCGCCGTCATCGCAGCACTGGCAGATAAACCACCGGCGAGCGACAGCTGTATGACCGGTGGCTCCACGTCGTACAGCGTCCGAAGTCGTTCGGCGTCGCGTGTCAATAATCGCCGACCGAGGTCGGGTCGAGCCAAATACATTTCGTCACTCGGCACCTGTGTTGAGACGATCACGGCGTTGCGACGTTGCAGAAATTCCTCAAGTTGCTCGTTCGATAAATCGAATTTGCTCGTCACGGCGTCTCGCGCTGCCGCGTGATCGGCTCGAAGCTCGAGCCAAGTTTTGGTCGGGTAACTGGTGGGTGAACCATTAAGGAAAAGTCGTGCGGGCGTGTGTTCACGCACGAGCGCGCGAAGTTTGTCTTCGTCATTGGAAACATCGGGTACATCGTTGTTCATGAGTTTCCCCACGACAACGCCACATCGCTGGCACTTGGTAGTCCACTGATTGGTTGGCCCTCGATCCACCAACCTTGCGACTGCATCCACTGTGAAAACTCCGGCGCCGGTTTCGTACCAAAAATCTCTCGCACGGCGGCCGCGTCTTCAAAGCTCGTGGACTGGTAATGCAACATGACGTCGTCCGACGCCGGAACGCCCATTACAAAATTGCAGCCAGCAGCGGCGAGTAGCAACAGCAAATCGTCGTTGCTGTTTTGATCGGCGTCAACGTGGTTGGTGTAGCAAACGTCACAGCCCATCGGGAGTCCCTGCAATTTGCCGGTGAAGTGATCCTCGAGGCCCGCGCGGGTTATTTGACGAGCATTCGCCAAGTACTCGGGTCCAATAAAGCCAACGACAGTATTCACGAGGAACGGGTGAAACGCCGCCGCGACCGCTTGGGCGCGAGCTTCGAGTGTCAACTGATCAACACCACTGTGCGCGTCTGCAGAGAGAGCACTACCTTGTCCCGTCTCGAAGTACATGACGTTTTCGCCAATGAATTCATTTGCACGACTTTGGTGATGTTCCAAAACTTCCTCGCGCCCTTCGGCCAGCATGGACAGCGAAACACCAAACGATGCGTTGGCGGCCTCGGTGCCGGCAACGGATTGGAATAACAGATCAAGTGGAGCGCCACGGCGCATGGCCTCGAGTTGCGTACTGGCGTGCGCCAAGACGCACGTCTGCGTGGGAACACCAAGATGGCGAACTAATTCTTGGAGGCCTTTTATGATTTGAACAACGGTCGCCACCGAGTCCCCGGCCGGATTCACGCCAATCATGGCGTCGCCACACCCGTGACGCAATCCGTCGATTGCGGAAAGCATGATGCCCGCTACGTCGTCGCTTGGGTGATTGGGTTGAATGCGAACGCCAAACGTGCCCCGCTCGCCCATAGTGTTTCGACACTTGGTCACCGTGCGAAGTCGTGACGCAGCGAGTACGAGATCCTTGTTGCCCATCAACTTGGCGAGCGCCGCCGCTACTTCAGGGCTGAACGCCGCGCGGTACGACGCGGACCACTCCACACCAAAACTCGGACTCAGAACCCATTCACGAAGTGCGCCAAGAGTCAGCGAAGAAAAGTCGGCAACCGAAGCAGAAAGCCTCTTCTCAACGAGTGCGTTGATGTCGTCCTCAATAAGAGGTGCCGCCATAATGTCGGCGACCGTGAGGTCCGCGAGCGCCATTTTGGCGCCCACGCGTTCTCGTTCGTTTCTTGCTCCAATGCCGGCTAAGACGTCGCCGGATTTTTCCTCATTCGCCTTGGCGAGAAGATCACGAAGATCGGGGAATTTGAAACGTTCGCCACGAACCGTGGCTCGATACGTCATTGCCGAAGCCGGCCCTTCATGGTCTAAATGTAATGCCCGGCGTTCAAGGTCAGGTTTCGCGGCGATGAATCATGAACTACGAACCCAAAGGACACCCACCGATATTGGTGTTTTGTTCAACGATTACCTTGTAGTGGCGAGTTGCTTAAAACGACGTGTGCCAACAATCGGTCAATTGCTTCTAAGTTTGGTGGCAAGGAGAGAGGAAATCCATGACTTTCAAGCTCAGTGAACTCTTGGACCAACGCCACGGCGAAAACTTCGAGCTCCACGCCCAGTACATAAATCCCCAACTCACCAAGGTCGTAAAAACCTTGGGCTTCGATCGCTTCTACGTACGCGGCGAGGGTTGTTACCTCTACGACGAAGAAGGAAAGCGTTATCTCGACATGTTGAGTGGTTTTGGTGTGTTCGCACTTGGACGAAGCCATCCCGTCATCAAGGACGCTCTGCACCAGGCCATCGACGCGGATCTTCCCAACATGGCCCAAATCGACTGCGCACTGTTGCCGGGTCTTCTCGCCGAGCAATTGGTGACCCGCAGCCCCGTCCAGATAGAACGTGTCTTTTTTTGCAACTCCGGCGCCGAAGCGGTCGAGGCGTCAATAAAGTTTGCCCGAGCGAGCACGAAGCGATCGCGTATTTTGTATAACTCGCACGCCTACCACGGCCTCACGATGGGCGCGCTGGCCCTAAACGGCTCGAGTGACTTCAAGAGCGGCTTTGGACCCTTGTTGCCCGGCGCTACGGAAGTCCCCTTTGGTGACCTCGACGCTTTGAAGAAGGAACTGAAAAAAGGTGACGTCGCTGCCTTCATTGTGGAGCCCATCCAAGGAAAGGGCGTCTACGAACTCGAAAAGGAGCAGTGGCTGGCGTTAGAGGCCGCCGTCCACGCTGCCGGCGCACTGTTTATATGCGACGAAGTGCAAACGGGGCTCGGTCGAACGGGTGCGTTTTACGCATTCGAGCATTACGGGCTTTCTCCCGACATCATCACGATTTCGAAGGCTCTGTCGGGAGGATTCATTCCAGTAGGAGCAATGCTAACGAGCGACAAGGTTTACCGCAGCGTCTACAGCTCGATGGAACGTGCGCTGGTGCACTCAACGACCTTTAAGGGCAACCAGATGGCGATGGTCGCGGGACTCGCCACGCTTTCGGTTTTTGACGACGACCATATTGTCGAGCACGCCAACGCCATGGGTTTCGTGTGGCGAAAGAAACTTGAAGAACTAGCTCGTCGACACGAGTTCTTGCATGTGATTCGCGGCCGAGGACAGATGATTGGTTTGGTCTTTGGAGCGCCGACTTCGGCGGGGGCCAAGCGTCGCTACCGAGCAATCGAGGCGGCTCGTACCGCTATGTTTTCTCAAACACTGGTCGTGCCACTGTTTCATCGCTACGGAATTTTGACCCAGGTGGCGGCCGACAACGTCAACGTCATCAAGTTATTGCCGCCGCTCATAGCTGGCGAAGAAGAGATCGACATCTTCGTGAGTGCACTCGACGAATTGCTCACCGACGCCGAAAAGAACAGTGCTTGGTTGGTGGAGTTCGGTGTCACCATGGCTAAGGGAGCCTTTAAAAAGACGCGCAAGTCTTCAAGCAGCACTCGAGCACCGTCGTGAGTTATGAACTGAAAAAGGGCGACCGAGTCGTTCTCACCGGCGCCGCAGGATTCATTGGTTCCGCCGTAACCCGAGCGCTCGTGGCGCGCGGAGCGGACGTCATTGCGCTTTGTGAACCCGGTGCGTCCGCCAGCAATCTCGACGCTCTCGGCGTCGAACGTCGCGAAGTGGACATCACCAGCGCCGCACAACTAAATGGTGCCCTCGACGGGGCTCGATTCTGTTTCCACTTGGCGGCGAAATTTGGTTTTTGGCCTAAGGACCCCTCCAGCTTTTACGCCGTGAACGTTGATGGCAGTAAGAACGTGATGAACGAAGCAGTCAAAGCGGGCGTGGAGCGCATTGTCTACACGTCGACGGTCGCCACCCTTGGACTATGGAAGACAAAACAAGGACAGCCCTCAAACGAAGACGACGTGGCTGACCTTTCGCACCTCTATGGCAATTACAAACAGACTAAGTACGTCGCCGAACACGAGGTCTTGCGCCTGGCGGCACAAGGTGCACCCGTTGTACTGGTGCTTCCCACCATGCCCCATGGCCCCTACGACTTTCGACCAACACCCTCGGGCAAAGTCGTGCTTGATTACTTGAACGCAAAAATGCCCGGCTACGTCGACACGGCGATGAACGTAACGCACGTTGACGACTTGGCGCTCGGGCACATACTCGCGCTCGAAAAAGGTGTGCAGGGGCGAAGTTATATCTGCGGTGGTGACAACATCACCATGGCCAAGTTGTTGGAGATTCTCTCGACCGTCACTGGTCTTCCCTCGTCGGATCGACGCTTTCCTTCCGTCTTTCCGCTCGTCGCAGGTCGGGTTTCGCAGTTCATTGAAGGCGACATCTTGAAACGAGAACCGCGCGTTCCCTTAGAAGCTGCCCAGATGGCCACAACCACGATGACCTTTGACGATTCGAGGGCCCGTAACGAACTCGGCTACACCTCACGCCCAGCGGCGCAGGCTCTGTTTGATTCGGCACAGTGGTTTGTGAATAACGGCCGCGTGGAGCCCGAACGGGTGAAACTGATCAAATGGAATCCACCAACGGCGTAGTTTTGCCAGCACGTCGACATATTGTTCCTCCTCGCTTCTAGGCTTCGATTATGCAGCGATCGCTTTCCTTTGGTTCCGTTGCTCGCCAGTACGACGAGTTTCGTCCCGCACTTCCCGACGAATTCGTTCAGTGGCTGGGTCTTCAGCCAACATCTACCGTTCTTGATTTGGCGGCCGGCACTGGTCTCGCTACACGAACGCTCCAACGAAGCGGTGCGCGGGTCATAGCGGTGGAACCAGATGACGAAATGCGATCCGTGCTCGTCGAGCGCTCGCCGAACGTAGAGGCCTTCGCGGGAACGGCGGAACACATTCCCCTTGATGACAACAGTGTCGACGCGGTCGTGATTGTTTCGGCGTGGCACTGGGTAAAACCCGATGAAGCCTTTCGCGAAATCGCCCGCGTGCTCCACGACGAGGGCACTCTGGCGATTGCCTGGAATGGAGCAAACTACACGGCGCCTGACGTGGATGAACTGTGGGCCCTTCGTCAATCAACGGACGACGAGCAAAATGGTGGGGTTCAACGTCACGATCCAAAGGCCATCGTGGTACCGCCCGACGTTCCCTTCACGAACGTCGAAACCGCGCTGCTGCACTGGCAATGGCCCAGAAGCGTGGATCAGATAGTTGCATGGATGCAAACCCATTCCGGCGTTATTACCGCTTCGCCCAAGGAAGCCGCGGCCATTAACAAAGAGACTCGAGAGCGGGCGCTGTCGATGGCTGATGCCATGGGCATCATCACGTTGCCCATGGCCACTCGCTGCTGGCGAGCGCGACGTTCACCTCGCTGATACTTAATTTTCTCACCCTCGTATTTAGGGCATACTGCCAAAAGGGGGATTATGGGGAGAGTGCCAGACATTGCGGACATTGACGCTGCGTGGGTGGCGTCACACGTGGGCGTCGCGGAGCCAACGTCACTGCAACGTTCGCCGGTAGGGTCGGGTCAAGTCGCCAACTGCTACCGAATGGAACTCACTAGCTCTGATGGTTCCGTCGTGCGCTCTATTGCTAAGACGCCTTCGAACGATGCCACCAGTCGTTCGACGGCTGCCTTGCAACACCTCTACTTTCGCGAGACGTCGTTTTATCAGCACTTGGCGAATGAGATTGACACGAGAACGCCACGGTGCTTTTTCGCGGATCGCGACGAGGACGACAACTTTCTCCTACTCCTTGAAGACATGTCGCCCGCGGCGCAGGTTGATCAATTCGATGGACTCAGCATCGAACAAGCAAAAACGGGTCTCTACGAGCTGGCTGGACTTCATGGTCCAACGCTTGGAGACACCGCCTTGCACTCGGCCGACTGGCTCGGTGGCGCAACGGAGTCACTTCGTCCTCTCTACGCCGCCGTCTTGCCCGCGCTTTTTGATCAGTTTCTTGATCGCTACAACGCCTCCATTGATGACCCACTTCGAACGTTCGTCAGCCGACTCGGAAACGAGTTGTCATTGTTCAGCGGTTACGAAGCACCCTTCGCCGCGGTAACCCACGGTGACTTTCGAACTGACAATCTGATCTTTGAAGGTGCGAGCGGACAGGTGCCGCTCGCTGTCGTTGATTGGCAGACCATTGGCGTCGGCAGTCCACTTCTTGACGTCGCGTATTTCATCACCACGAGTCTCACCCCCGAAGACTGTGAATCGAACGAACAGGATTTGCTTTCGTACTACCTCAATTGTCTCAGCGACTACGACGTTGACTACCCACAACAACTTGCCATGTACGAGTTCGCCCGTTACACGTTGCAGCCCGTGGTCATGCTCGTCGCGGCCGCCGTCATTGTTGAACAGACACCCAGAGGTGACGAGATGTTTCTCACGATGATTCGACGGGGGGCCCAAGCGGCGAATCGTTGGAACGCCTTTCGCGAATTGGAACGCCATGCTGCTACCCAGTGATGACCTTCCACTGCACCAAACGCCACTGCCCCTTGCTCACGTCATGGATGGCCACCCGAATGCTTACGATCGCTTTTGGTTCAACGGCTACACCGAGGACTACTTCTTCGCAGTAGCGCTCGGCCTCTATCCCAATCGCGGCGTGATTGATGCGGCGTTTTCCGTCGCTACCAACGGCCAGCAGTATTCAGTTTTCACGAGTGACGCGCTCGTTGGACGACCAACCAGCGTCGGTCCAATTAGCATCGAAATACTGGAGCCCATGCGCGTGAACCGTATTCGCGTTGAAGCCCCCGAACAGGGTTTGCGCGCAGAACTCACCTACACCCAGCGCACCGCCACCACCGAAGAACCTCGACAAACCATGCACGACGGACCACGGATTTTCATGGACGTCACTCGAGCCACGCAACTGGGCTCGTGGTCGGGTTGGCTCGAAACTCCAGAGGGTCGTCTCGAAGTCTCGAAAAACGTGCGGGGCACGAAAGATCGATCATGGGGCATTCGACCAGTGGGTGAACCGTTACCCGGTGCACCGAGCTCACGAGTGCCGCAGCTTTGTTTTCTCTGGGCGCCGCTCAACTTTGACGACGGTGGCGTACACTTCATGAGTTTTGACCACAGTGACGGCGCCGCACTGAGCCGGTCGTCATCGACGCTGCCACTCGCTGCCAGCGGTGATGCCCAACGTATCGAGAGTTCACTGTCGTTGACGCTTCAACCAGGCACGCGCTGGATTGAAGACGCGACACTCGTCGCGGGCGACGAACGCATCACACTGACGCCCCTTCACCGATTTCAAATGCGCGGTGCGGGCTATTCGCATCCTCGATTTGCTCACGGGCGCTGGCACGGTGGCGCGCTCACGGAAGGAGAAGTCTTGGACCTTTCGGCCACTGATCCACTTGAATATTCAAACGTCCACGTTCAACACGTCGTGCGGGCAACCTCGCCACAACGTCAAGGGCTCGGCGTCGTGGAACAACTCATAATTGGCCCCTACGCACCTTGCGGACTAAAGGATTTGCTCGATGGGGCCTAGAGCAGTTCAAGCTCGCCTTCTCAACGCTCACTAGAGTTTCTGCGTGGCTACCCCTGCCCCACTCGTGGTGGCTTCCAAATTGACGAAGGACTTTGGTTCCTTTCGCGCGGTGGACGGCATTGATTTCACTATCGAGCGCGGCGAATCATTCGGTTTTCTTGGACCTAACGGCGCGGGGAAAACCTCGACCATGCGCATGCTGTCGGGAATAACAACACCCACGTCGGGTCACCTCACGATTTTCGGTCTTGATCCTCGCACGCAAGGCCCTTTCATTCGTGCGCGATTGGGTCTTGTCCCTCAAGAAGACACGCTGGAACTGGAACTCAGTGTGCTCGACAATCTCTTGATGTTCGGAAGGTACTTCGATCTGCCAAAGGCGGTTATTAAAGAACGCGCTCTTGAACTCTTGGACTTCGCACAACTCAGTGACCGAGCCAAGGACAAGGTAGATGACTTGTCGGGTGGCATGAAACGACGTCTCACCATTGCACGTTCATTGATTAATCAGCCCGAACTTTTGATTCTCGACGAACCAACGACGGGCCTTGATCCCCAAGCTCGCCACCTCCTCTGGGAGCGGCTCTATCGCTTGAAGAGCGAGGGCGTGACGCTCATCATCACGACGCACTACATGGACGAGGCTGAACAGCTCTGTGATCGTCTCGTTGTTATGGACCACGGTCACATCGTCGCGCACGGAGCACCCCGAGATCTCATTAATGAACACGCCACTCGCGAGGTACTCGAACTGCGCTTCGACACGAACGCCGTCATTAGCGAGGATGTACTTCGCGTGCTGGCCGAACGCGTCGAGGTGCTACCGGACCGCGTCTTAATGTACGTGCACGACGGCGACGAGACGTTGGTCGAAATCCACAAAGCTGGCCTCACACCACAGAGCGCACTCGTGCGACGTTCGTCACTGGAAGACGTTTTCTTGCGACTGACCGGTCGAACGCTGGTCGAATGACGACCGTGAACCAAACGACGAAAATCGTCCCGCGCGTCGGATGGCCCTCGTGGCGAAGGTCGCTGTGGTACCACTGGGCGTTTTATTCCAAAACCTGGCGGGCTTCGGTCATCAGCACCTTCCTATTTCCGATCTTGTACCTGACGTCGATGGGACTCGGCGTCGGGCACTTGGTAACCAAGCACACGGGCCTTGTCCAAGGTCAGACGTATTTGCATTTTGTGGCTCCAGGACTTTTGGCCATCACGGCCATGCAACTTGCCGCCGGCGAAACCATGTGGCCCATCCTCGGCGCGTTGAAGTGGGTTAGGACTTATCACGCGGCAGCGACCACGCCGCTGAAACCCGAAGACATTGTCACCGGCAAGTTGGGGTGGGTGTCGATTCGGCTTTTCACCACGGCGGCGGTGTACGTCGTGATCATTTCGTTCTTTGGCGCTCTTAGCTCGTGGTGGTCACTCGCGCTGCCGTTCGTCGGCGTCCTCACGGGTCTTGCCTTTGGTGCGCCGTTGATGGCGTTTTCGTCACGAATGGAATCGGACGTTCCCTTCACGACAATTTACCGATTCATCATCGTGCCGATGTTTCTCTTTTCCGCAACGTTCTATCCGTTACATGAATACCCGGGCGCGCTGCGGCCCCTGGTGCAATTCATGCCGCTCTATCACGGGGTTGCTCTCGCGAGATCATTCGCTTTTGGCGACGTGCCCGTGCTCGCGACAATCGGACACCTCGCGGTACTTGTGAGTCTGAGCGTGATTGGTGTTGTACTGGCCCGTAAGTCAATGCGAAAGCGATTGGTGTCGTAGTGTCCACCTACTTTCGCGTACTTCCCACTTTGGAATTCGGCTCACGGCGCAGCGTGCGTGTGTTGCAGCGCAACATGTTCGTGTACCGACGTCAGTGGCTCATCATTGTTTCAGGATTTTTTGAACCACTCTTTTATCTGTTGAGTCTCGGAATTGGCCTCAATCACCTCGTGGGCCAATTGCACGTTGGATTGAAGATCGTCAGTTACGCCTCGTTTGTCGCACCCGGCATGCTCGCAACCTCCGCCATGAACGGTTCAATAATTGACGCTCTGTACAACACTTTTTGGAAGCTCAAGGTTGCTCACACTTACGATTCCGTGCTTGCGACACCCCTGGACGTAAACGACATTGCGCTCGGCGAAGTCTGGTGGGCTCTCACGCGAGGTTCGCTCTATTCGGCGTCGTTTCTCGTGTGCATGGCCGTGCTCGGTGACACCCATTCAATCTTTGCCATATTGTGCTTGCCTGTGGCCATTCTCACGAGTTTCGCGTTTTCGGCGGTGGGGCTTGCTGGCTGCACGTGGCTTCGTTCGTGGCAGGACTTTGACACGGTGGCGCTGATTCAACTTCCGGTTTTTCTGTTTTCTGCGACGTTCTTTCCCATCAGCCTCTATCCGGGTTGGCTAGCCGGCATCGTGACGTGCTCGCCGCTCTACCAATCAGCGGCTCTCCTTCGAAGTTGCTCCCTCGGTGAATTCTCACTCGCCACCTTGGTACACGTGGCGTACCTCATCATCATGGGTCTCATTGGTCTCACGGTTGCTTCGCACCGCTTTCGTCGCATCCTCACGCCCTAGCCTGACTCACCGTCGTCGTCGACGTTCAATCACGAGAATCGCCACACCGTTCGGTGCTGGAGGAGAGAACGCCGCCCTCGGGATTTCTCTTCCGTACGAGCAGCGAAATTCGTGACGCCAACGATTCGCTCCGGGCGACCTCTCCTCGATCCAACGTTGCGCAACGTGCCACGGCACGATGACATCGGCGCGAACCAAACGGCTCCCGGGACTCGTGAGTCGTCGAAGTAGTGCCACCGAAATGGCGAACGGTGGATTAGCCACCACCCGAAAGGGCCGACGTGGCAAGTAAAGATTGCTGGCATCCGCCTGCACCACTGTGATGTTCGCGTCGGCAAACTTGTTTCGCAACAGTTGTGCACGTGTTGGGTGAAGTTCAATGGCAATCACCCTGGCGCCTCGTTGCAGCAGATAGCGGCTCAACGCACCTTCACCGGCACCAACGTCGAGCACAAGTTCGCCAGGGACAATTTGGGCGTCGTCGACCAGACGTTCGGCCCACCGATTAGTTAATCGGTGCCATCCCCACTTCGTCGAACCCGCGGGCACGACGGACCATCGTGAACATTGTCATGTTGAGCACAATAGAGGGAAACGTCGTTGTTGTCGAATAGACATGCCGGTAGAGCTAATAGCTCAAGCCCTCGCCCAATCGACGCTCGAAGTTCTGGGGAATATAAAGATCATTCGGCGAGAGCTCGGCAATGGAAGAGTGGCCCAGACCAAGAATCGCCGAATCGATGCCACCACGAAGAATATCCAGCACGTTCTCGACGCCCGCCTGTCCGTTGGCGCCAAGACCCCACAAGTACGCGCGACCAATCATGACGGCGCGCGCACCGAGCGCCAACGCTTTTACGACGTCACCACCACGGCGGATACCACCGTCTAGCAAGACCTCAATATCTGATCCGACGGCTTTGGAAATCTCCGGCAGTAGACGAATCGTGGCGGGCGTGCTGTCGAGGTTATTGCCACCGTGATTTGAAACAGAAATTGCCGTTACGCCAATGTCGCGCGCACGTTTCGCGTCGTCGACGCGCGTCACTCCCTTAATCATGAATGGGCCACCCCATTGTTCGCGAAGCCATTGCACGTCGTCCCAAGTTGGTAGTGACGACTGCATCCACTGACCGTAGGCGCCAAAGAACGTCGGAGCAGGTTGATCTGGTGGGTTGAGATTCGGCACGGTCAAATTGGGAATCTTGCCGGTCTTCAAAAAACTCCAGAGCCACTTCGGTCGAGCGAGAGTCTGGGGAGCGTACCGAAGAGCGGACTTCACATTGATGCGCTCGGGAATGTACGGACTTCCCCAGTCACGTCCGTTGGAAAACGACCAGTCCAGTGTCACGATGACACCGAGGGCTCCTTGGTTCTTCGCTCGTTCCATGCGCTCGGCCATTTCATCGCGCGTACCAATCCAATACGACTGAAAGAACGTCTGAGGATTTGCCGCAACGACTTGATCCAGAGGTTTGCTCGCGAAAGAACTGAGACCCATGGGAATTCCACGATTGGCTGCTGCTCGCGCGACGGCTACTTCGCCATCGGGATGGACAGCTTGCACTCCGGTCGGCGAAATCATCACCGGCATTGATGAAGGCTGACCCATGATGGTGGTTGCCATCTCTCGGGTATTTGACAAATCGGCAACGTGTGGGGCAAATCCCAATTCTCCAAAGGCCGCCAGATTGTCATCAAGGGTCACGCCTCGTTCGGAACCAGCGACGAGTGCGGCGTACACGGACTTAGGGAGGCGTCTCTTGGCGCGGCGCTGCGCTTCGGCCACCGTCTCAAACCAAGCGTTCTTCATAGACAATTCTCTTTTCGCAGCTCTCATGACCGTGAGGTCTCGGACGAGGTTACCTGCGCTTGGTCCAAGGCAGCATATAGAAGGTGATTGTGGCCTAAAACGGCCGTGGTGCCCCCGGCAGGATTCGAACCTGCGCTCACGGTTTAGGAAACCGATGCTCTATCCCCTGAGCTACGGGAGCGTGTTGAAAAATCGCTCATATCCTACGCGCCCCTATCTCTAGGCACATGGGTGCACCCGCAACCGGGTCGATATGCACGCTCCTTCACGTCAACCTACGAGTCCTTCTTGAGCCAATCGCCTTACTCTCGGGAGCAGCTGATGAGGCTCCACTGCACCAGGGGTTCTTCTACAACCCGACGAACATCGCTTTAGCAACGACGACGACAACTCCGCAATTACGGTCCCCTTGCCTACACTCTTCTCAGGTCGCCAATCAGAGAACGATTTTTTGATCGAGGTGAAGCGCTCTCGCAAGTACTTCGGCCATCGTCGCCGAAGAAACACTCGCGAGCTCAACGGCTTGTAATTGACAACTAAATCCGTCGATGACCAGAGTTTCATTGTGAGCATTACGTCGTATGGCCGGGAGAAACTTATCCTTTGCAATTGTTCGCGAGAGTTCATCATGCTCGCTTTGAAATCCAAAGGATCCTGCGAGACCACAACACCCAACGTCCAAGACATTGACCTCGTAGCCCAGCTGTTCTAAGACGTGGACCTCTGAACGTGTTCCTTGGACTGCACGTTGATGACAGTGGGGATGTAGATTTATCGTGCCTGATACGGGAATTCCCGTATACCGCCAACCAATGCGCGAAAGATGTTCACTAAGGCTGCAACTGAGCAACGCCAATTTCTCTGCACGAGGATCATCGGGGAGTATCTGTGGGAATTCATCACGGAAGGTCGCGAGACAGCTCGGCTCAGGCACAACGACTGGCACATTCTTATCGAGAAATTGCTCGAGGACGTCAAGTGTTCGACGTGCAGTTCGTTGGGCGAGGTCGAGCATGCCTGAGTCGTAGAGCGTTCTCCCACAACAGGCCCACTGATTAGGGATTCCAACGGTCTCGCCTACGTGCTCGAGCACTCGCGCTGTTGCATCACCCCGACCAGTGGAAAACAAGTCAGTGAAGGTATCGGGCCACAGGATGACGGTTGGGTTTGTCTCCTTTTGAAACTCACGTCCTTGACGACTTCTCCTGAAGGATTGTTTCGCGAAGGTAGGCGCAGACCTCGATGTCGCAATACCACCGATCCGCTTAATGAGACTCGCACTCACTTGGCTTGAGAGCAATTTATTGGTCACGCCGGAAGTGCGACTCGCTAGGCGTCCAGTCCATGGAAGTAGCGACAACGCATAGGCCGACCGAGGCCGCAGTCTTCGCTGATAGTAGTGATGCAAGAACTCTGCCTTGTACGTCGCCATATCGACCTGGGTGGGACAGTCTGTCGCGCAGCCCTTACAAGACAGGCACAACTCCAGTGACGAAAAGACGTCACGGTTTTTCCAACTCGACGGCGTTACTTCGCCTTGAAACATTTCAACGAATAGTTTCGCTCGTCCTCTCGTGGAATGCACCTCGTCGCGGGTCGCTCGGTACGAAGGACACATCACTCCTCCGACGTCACTTCGACATTTGCCTACTCCCACGCAGCGTTCGGCAGCCTTCTGGAGAGAACCTTGGTCACGATCGAATGAGAACTTCGTCAACGAAAGCGCGCTGGGACGATATTTTGGTCCATAACGAATGTTGCTGTCGAGCGGGAACGCATCAATGAGCTTTCCGGGATTCATCATTCCCTGGGGATCCCAGATCAACTTGAACCTGCGAAACGCCTCCATCAACCGCGGGCTGTACATGCGGGCTAAGAGTTCGCCTCGACTCTGACCATCTCCGTGTTCGCCAGAAATCGAACCGCCCAAGCCAACGCAAAGGTCGGCAGCCTTTTCGACAAAGGCGCGATATTTCTTGAGTCCCTCGACACTTCCTAAATCAAAGTTGTTGCGAGTATGTACGCACCCCTGTCCGAAGTGCCCGTACCAAGCACCGTCGTAACCAAACTCGTCCCAGAGCTCGCGAACGCCTCGCAAATAGCGACCCAGATTCTCGGGTGCGACGGCTGCGTCTTCCCATCCTTCGTAGTTAACCGGTGCGTCTTTTGGTCTCGCAGTGGCTCCCAGGCCCGATTCGCGAACACTCCAAATCATTGCTTGTTGGAGTGGATCAGCCAGCAGCACTCCTGCTGCGTTACCCGAGAGGTCGTCGATAACACGTTGAGCCTTCGCGCGGGCGAGTGCTTCGGTGTCGGCTCCCACCTCACAAAGCAGCCAACCACGTCCGGGCGGCAGCAACGAAAGGTTTTCGAGCAACATGTCCTTTTTGCGCATCTGATGAACTAACGCTTCATCGAAACCTTCTAAACCAATGAGGTCATACTGCAGTAGGCGAGGAACATCGTCGGCGGCGTGGTAGATGTCCTCGTAACCCACGACCACCAATTGACGAAATTTCGGCCACGCCGAGAGTGACACGGTGATTTCGGTTACCAGCCCACACGTCGATTCACTTCCCACTACCGCGCGAGCGAGGTGAAAATGATTCTCCGGCAACAGTTGATCAAGGTTGTAACCAGAAACCCGACGCGAAATCGTCGGATAGCCACCTCGGATTTCGTCAACAAATTCTTCGCGCAATGCTCGAAGCTGGTCGGCGACTCGGCGAAGGTCATCCTTGGTATCAGCAGACTCGGCGTAGATACCCAGTTCTAGGCGCCGCCCGTCATAAGTGTGCAGAACCAATTCTGCTACGTTGTCCACTGTTTTCCCGGTGTAGAGGCCGTGCGTACCGCATGAATTGTTGCCAACCATTCCGCCTAACGTGCACCACGCGTGCGTTGCTGGATCGGGACCAAAGGTAAGGCCCAGTGAACGCGCCTCTCGATTGAGTTCGTCTAACACAACGCCGGGTTGCACGCGGGCGCGCCGCCGCTTTTCGTCAATCCACAAAATTTTGTTCATGTAACGACTCATGTCAACCACGACAGCAACGTTGCAGGCTTGACCCGCCAAACTTGTTCCGGCGCCACGACCCAGCACGGGCGCGTGGTGTCGCTTGCAAATGGCCAAAATTTGCCTGACATCCTCTTCGTCAACCGGGAAGACAACCCCCAAAGGTATCTGGCGATAGTTCGACGAGTCCGTCGCAAAAACACTGCGCGTCATAGCGTCAAAATGCACATCACCACGCAAAGAACGTCGAAGATCGTCTTCCAACGCTTGCCTCGTGGCATCGCTCACGTCAGAACGGTCGACGCTATTACCAGCCAAGAACTCCGCGGGCTTGTCGCCAATGTCGAACGTATTAGTCACGCAACGTTGCTCTCATACTCACAAGGTGTCAGTGCGACTCGCGCGACACCTGATCCCCACTGGAACCTTGCAAGAAGTCAAGGTCCGCTCCCGTGTTGGCTTGCTGCACGTGATCAACGTAGAGACGTTCCCAACCTCGAAGCGGTTTCGCAAAGGCATCGGTCATGGCCTTGCTCGGTCGGCGCTTGGCTAGTTCCTTTTCGTCGACTTCCAGCGTGAGACTTCGCTTCGCCACGTCTAAAGCAATGAAGTCGCCCGTTTGCACGAGACCCAGTGGGCCATTGGCCGCCGCTTCTGGCGCGACGTGCAATACCACTGTGCCATAGGCAGTGCCACTCATTCGTCCGTCACACACGCGCACCATGTCGCGCACGCCTTGACTCAATAGTTTTTTTGGGATTGGCATATTTGCAACTTCGGGCATTCCCGGATAACCCCTTGGGCCGCAGCCACGAAGAACGAGGACGCTGTTTTCGTCAACGTTGAGCGAAGGGTCATCAATGCGCGCGTGCATGTCTTCAATCGAGTCAAAGACGAGTGCTCGCCCTCGATGCTGCAAGAGATTCGCAGACGCCGCCGCGGGCTTAATGACCGCTCCGTCGGGAGCCAGATTCCCTCGAAGCACGACGACACCCGCTTCGGCGACCAAAGGACTATTTCGTGTGGCGATGACGTCGTCATCCCAAATCTTCTGATCGTCCAAGAAATCCACGAGTGGTCGACCAGTCACGGTGAGTGCCATGGGATCCAGCAAATCCTTCACTTGGGACAACACGGAAAGAAATCCGCCCGCACGTTGAAAGTCATCCATCAGATACCGACCGGCTGGTTGAAGATTCACGAGCAGAGGCACTCGCGAACCAATGGCATCAAAATCCTCGAGCGTGAGATCAATACCAAGACGCCCGGCAATCGCCAGTAGGTGCACCACGGCGTTGGTCGAGCCACCAATGGCCGCGAGGGCCACGATGGCATTGTGGAACGAGCCCTTGGTCAAAAAGTCGTTCGGCCGCAAATCCTTGTCAATCATCTCAACGATGAGCCGACCGGACTCCACTGATTTTTCGAGGAGGCGACTGTCGACGGCTGAAGTACCGGCGATGCCGGGAAGCGTGGCGCCGAGAGCTTCCGCCATGCACGCCATGGTCGACGCTGTGCCCATGGTGTTGCAGTGCCCGCTACTCGAGATCATCGAAGACTCGGATAAAAAGAAATCCTCTTCGGTCATCGTGCCAGCACGCGTCTCTTCGCTGAGGCGCCACACATCGGTGCCACAACCCAACGGTTCACCCCGAAACGTACCGGTCTTCATCGGACCACCTGGAATCACGAGTGCTGGAAGATTCACGGACGCGGCCGCCATCAAGAGTGAGGGAATTGTCTTGTCGCAGCCACCGAGCAGGACCACACCATCAATGGGATTTGCTCGAATCATTTCTTCCGTGGCCATGGCCGCCATGTTGCGCCACAACATGGCCGTTGGTCGCACTTGGGTTTCGCCGAGCGAGACAACGGGAAGATTGAGAGCTACGCCGCCGGCTTCGTGAATTCCGTCACGGACACTCTCCATC
The DNA here is from genome assembly GCA_003138895.1 of Acidimicrobiaceae bacterium. Classification (GTDB taxonomy): domain Bacteria; phylum Actinomycetota; class Acidimicrobiia; order Acidimicrobiales; family RAAP-2; genus RAAP-2. The sequence goes on along the minus strand of PLHJ01000005.1, from coordinate 61,629 downwards.
ACGTCGTTGAGGTGTGCGTTACACGGCGTCAGGTCAGAGGCTGTGTTGGCAATGGCAATGTGAGGGCGACCGTCAAAGGCATCGTTCGCGAGGCCACGGCGCATCCACGCACGATGGATGTACGAATTGCGATCGTTTCCCCCGTACCACTGCGCGCTTCGACGCTCCCCCACGACCGGCCCTCTTTCCGTTTCTTAGAATTAATGACTAGTATCTGGAATACTATGACAATTCGCCACGCCACGTCGGACGCGAATGGTACGTCTCCTAGTCGCCTCGTGGGTTCCGACCGCGTTCTCAATGTCTTAACGGAACTCTCGAACTACCCAAATGGTATTGGTCTTGACGACATGGCCAAGGTTGTAAGGAGTCCTAAAGCCACCGTGCACCGCGCACTCGCGTCACTGTGTCGAGCCGGTCTCGCCAGTCGAGATGGTCGTGGACACTACATATTGGGTGACGAATTCTTACGCATGGCCTTTTCGCACCATGAATCACGTCCCGACCACGTACGCGTCCAGCCCGTCCTCGTTCAGCTCGCCGATCGTTACGGTGAAACCGTTCACTACGCCGTGCTCGACTCGAATAGCATTATCTATCGTTCGAAGGTCGATCCCACTGGTGGATCTATCCGGCTTACATCCACAATCGGCGGACGAAATCCCGCCCACTGCACCGCAATTGGCAAGTTACTGCTGTCTACACAACTGCTCGACTTAGCGGCGGTCGAGCAGTGGGTTGGTGAGCGCACGCTTCCGGCTCGCACGTCAAACACGTTGACGACTCCCGAAGCACTGCACGAAGAGTTTGTTCGCATTCGAAGCGTTGGCTATGCGACGGATGATGAAGAGAACGAACTCGGCGTAAATTGTCTCGCCGTTCCCTACTACTTCTCGTCACCAGCGGTAGCCGTGGGTGCCGTCAGTATCAGTGCGCTCGTGTACCGAACGCCGCTTTCGAAATTGGTTGATGACGTTGAAACAATTCGCGCCATTGTGGACGGGCGATTTGAATCCACGTCCCCATGACTACGTTCGTTGCAACGCCCGCTTCACCCATTCGACACATTCTTGGTGAAGGTCCGCGCTGGAACAGCGAGCGACAGACTTTGGTATGGGTCGACATTGAAGCGGGACAAGTCTTCGAAGGAAGGCTCCACGAAGGTTCTATCGCCATAACTCGGGAACTCTCGTTTCCCGAGACCGTTGGAGTAGCGGTACCGGGACCGGACAACACGCTTCTCCTGGCGCTTCAGAAGACATTGGCAGTCGTGGATGAAAATGGCGATTTGACACCAGGACCGCGAATTATTGATGTCGAACGAAACAGTCGACTGAACGACGGTGCCTGCGACCCTCGCGGTCAATTCCTAGTGGGCACGCTTTGTCTGGGTGACACTTCTAAAGACGAATATCTCGTTCGCGTGGGAGACAACGGAGCCGTGAAGTTACTTGACGATGACCTAACTCTCTCGAATGGTCTTGCTTGGTCACCGGACGGTAAAATTTTCTACTCCACGGACACGTTGCGTCGGGTGGTCTATGCCCGCGACTACGACGCTGACTCGGGATATATGGGTGAACGCAAAATCTTTCGAAGTTTCGGAGAGAAACTACCCGACGGGATATGTGTCGATCAGGACGGCTTTCTTTGGGTAGCCCTTTGGGGATCAGGCGAAGTGCAATCAATTTCGCCCAATGGCGACCTCGTCGATGTTGTAACTGTCGACGCTCCCCACCCTTCAAGCGTCACCTTCGCGGGCTCGGACCTCGACACTCTCGTCATCACCACGGCGTCGATCGAATTAAGTGAAGTCGAAAAAAAGACATACCCTGACGCAGGTCGAATTTTTCTTGCCAATGTTGGCAAAGGCGGACTGGTGAGCCCAACTTGGTCGGGAGCAGTAGTTTCATGAGCACCATGAAAACGTTTGTCGTCACGGGCCCCAATACGTCAGAAATTGCCGATGAGCAGGCCCCGATTGCCGACGCCGGCTTCGCCGTTATTGAGGTGCAGCGTGTTGGAGTGTGCGGAACAGACGTTGAATTCTTTAAGGGTGACATGGCGTACTTGCACGACGGGAATGCTCATTTCCCGATGCGTCTGGGTCACGAATGGATGGGTACGGTTGTCTCCGTTGGGAGACGTGAAGACGAGAAGTGGCTGGGCCTTCGCGTTACGGGCGACACCATGCTCGGCTGCGGGGTCTGTCGCCGCTGTATGTTGGGCCATCAACACGTGTGCGAGTTCCGCGTAGAAATTGGTGTCCGAGGCGGATTTCCTGGAGCCCTCGCCGAACAGCTTCGCGTCCCGGTGACAGCCCTGCAAACCTTGCCGGACAACGTCGATGAAACACTCGGTGCACTGGTCGAGCCGGGAGCGAACGCCCTTCGTTGCGTGTGGGGATCAAAGCTTGGTCCCGGTGAACGGCTTTTAGTCATTGGCCCAGGCACCATTGGACTCCTCGTCGCCCTTCTTGCCAAGTCGCAAGGCATTGAAGTACATGTCGCCGGTACTCGACCAGATGCGTTGGCGTTTGCGCGCACGCTCGGTATTGACGGTGCGTGGCTCATTTCAGAATTACCCGCACTTCAATGGGACGCGGTTGTTGACGCCACGAACGACTCGGATGTTCCAGCTCAGGCGCTTGATCTTGTTGAACCAGGAGGGCGAATTGTCCTTATTGGTCTTGGTACACACACGGGTCACCTTGATTCTCGGCTGCTCACAATCAAGGACGTCACCGCCGTAGGAATCTTGAGCGGATCACCGGCTCTTTCAAGCCTCGTTGATATTTACGCGAGTGGCCAGGTGGACCCTCGACCGCTCGTTGCCGCCACGGTGGGCTTGGGCAATGTCGGTCACGTCCTCGCTGGCGAGCGACCAAGTGGTGCGGGTCCGGGCCCCAAGATTCACGTAGATCCGCGCCGGTAGCGAAATAATGTCATCGCGCCCTTTGGTCGTCAGTGTTCCTACTGATTCTCTCTTCGAATCGCTCGCTTCGAAAATTGAGGGTGTTGAAGTACTCAAGTGGACCCTGAGCGATCCTGCGCCCCGTGACACCATCGACTTGGTTGTCCTTCCGTACATGTCGGATCTTGTTGTTCTCAAAAATTTGGCGAACGTCACTACCCAACTCGTGCAGAGTCAGGCGATTGGTTACGACGGTGTTGAAGCAGTGCTTCCGCCGGGTCTCGTGTTCGCGAACGCCGCCGGTGTCCACGAAACCTCAACGGCAGAACTCACGATGGCGCTCATTCTCGCGTCCCAACGAGGGATTGCGGACTTTGTTCGCGATGCTGCGGCGGGACGTTGGAAGCGACGTTTGTTCAACAGTCTCGCTGATCGAAGGGTCTTAATCGTTGGCTACGGCGGTTTAGGTACGGCAATCGAGCAACGCCTGTTGCCCTTTGAAGTAAGTATCACGCGCGTCGCGTCGCGCGAACGTCACGATGAACACGGCATTATCTATCCCGTCTCGTCACTGCCATCTCTACTACCCGACTTTGACATCGTCGTCGTCTGCGTTCCTCTTACCGAGTCAACCAAAGGAATGATTGACGATCATTTTCTCTCGTTGATGCGTGAGGGCAGCCTTCTCGTCAATGTGTCTCGAGGACTCGTTGCCGATACCGATGCGTTGGTCCGACACGCGACGTCGGGACGACTTCGCCTCGCGCTCGACGTGACGGATCCCGAGCCGTTACCCGATCATCACCCACTCTTCGCGCTAGAAAACGTACTGATTAGTCCCCACGTGGGTGGCGCCTCGAGTGCGATGTTCCCGCGAGTGAGGCGCATGCTGGAAGACCAGATTCACCGATTGCAAAACGGCGACGTGCCAATCAACGTCGTCTTACGAAGTTAGGTCCATCGAAGCCATTTATTCGGCGGCGACGGCAACCTGACGCTGGCGGCCAAGACCAGTTCCTTCGAGTTCCATGACGTCGCCTGGACGCACGAAGGAAACGTCGTCGTGGCCCAGCGAAACGCCGGCGGGTGTGCCGGTATTCACAATGTCACCTGGTTCGAGGACCATGAATTGGCTGATGTACCAAAGCAAGTATGCCACGGGAAAGATCATGTTCTTCGTGGAATCATTCTGAAGAAGAACCCCGTTCACCGAGAGTCGTAGATCGATCGTTTGGGGGTCGCTTACCTCGTCGGCACTAAGGACCCACGGGCCCATGGGATTAAACGTTTCGCAGTTCTTACCTTTATCCCACTGGCCGCCGCGAAGTAATTGGAACTCTCGTTCGGAGACGTCGTTCGAAATGGCGTAACCGGCCACGTACGACAAGGCTACGTCGGGGGACTCTATGTACTTCGCCCTTTTCCCGATTACGACGGCGAGTTCGACTTCCCAGTCAGTCATTTCTGATTTTCGAGGAACCACCACGTGATCGTCTGGCCCCACCAACGTACCCGGCGATTTCATAAACAACACGGGCTCCTTGGGCATCTCGCCCCCACTTTCTTGCACGTGCAGCGTGTAGTTCATGCCAACGCACACAATCTTCTGTGGTCGAGCAACGGGGGCGCCAATTCGGAACTTGCTTGCGTCGATGGTGGGTAGGTCCGATGCTTCAACACGTTGGGCCAAGGTTGAAAGTTCTCCCGACGCAAAGAATGTCGGATCAAAGTCCCCCACCAACTGCGAACAGTCCAGCACCGCACCGTCGGCCAACATGACCACGGGTCGCTCTTGTCCCATCTCACCAAGTCTCATAAGACGCATGATTATTTCTCCACTTCTGTTCGGCCGTAAATCATACGTTCACGGGTTCTTCAACTACTCGGTTACTGCTTTAGATAAACGCGCTCGGCCGTTGCTTGCATTACGTTCGCTTGCTCACTTGGACTGAGTGACCGGAGGTTCTTGGTGGTCCATTGCACCACCTCGTCTAACGACGCCACTGTCGTACATACGGGCCAGTCGGAACCAAACATCAACCGCGAAGGTCCAAAGGAATCGAATAAGTGCTCGAAAATTGGGGCAAACGAGCGCTCACGCCATGTCGAACCAGCTTCGTTAAGAAGACCCGACACTTTGCAGGAAATTCGCTCATCCTGCCCGTACTCAGTAATAAGACCAACCCACTCGCCGTCAAGTTGATCGCCAATTGGAGGCTTTCCCGCGTGGTCGAGAACCACGCGAAGTTCGGGACACAACCTGAGCGCTCGAAGTGCCGACGCCATCTGTCGCGGACGAACCACGAGGTCAAAGACCAGGTCTTCTTTCGCCAAAGCACAAAGCCCTCGAAGAACACTCGGACGTTCCAGAAATTCGGGATCCGTTTCTCCCTCCACTAGATGGCGCACTCCCACGAGGGAATGACCGTGCGTGGACGAACACAGCATCGACACGTGCTCACTCACGTTGGCGTCTTCCAAATCAAGCCAACCAACCACGCCTCGTATAAAGGGTGAACGTGAAGCAGCCGCTAAGAAATCCGACGTCTCGTCAGCGTCGTTGAGCACTTGGACCAAAATTGCTCCTTCAATACCCGCTTCGCGAGCCTGCAGCTCATAATCATCGAGCACGAAGGTTTCGCCAAGGCCCGGGACTTGGCGCACCCACCGGTGATCACGAACGTTGTTATCCCACAAATGAAAATGAGCGTCAATGCTCACGAGGGGTCCGCGGGGCTTGAATTACCAAGCAGATTCAGCCGATGCAACTCTTCAAAGAGCTCGCTAGGAACTTCAGCGTCAAGGTATTTCAGATCATCAATAACGTGCTGAGCGTCACTTGCTCCAATGACTACTGCATTGACGTCAGGATTCGCCAATACAAAGTGAATGGCGGCGGCGGGAAGCGTTGTGCCAAATTCTTGACACAACTGGGCAATTCTCTGAACACGACTAAGCGTATTTTGCGATGCTGGTCGATAATCAAACGTGCTTCCAGCAACTGGGTTCGCCAAGACACCACTGTTGAACACGCCACCTACCAACACCGACACTGATTTCTCACGACACAAAGCAAAGAAATCGGGCGTGGCGTCACTCTTCAATAGAGAATATTGTCCCGCCATGAGAACGCAGTCGAGTGAAGTTCGCTCCAAGAAATACTGAATCTTTTGCGCGTAGTTCATGCCCACGCCGACGGCACCGACGACCCCTTCGTCGCGAAGCTCGAGCAAGGCCGGAATCGTTTCTTGCGCGGCAATCTCCAAATAGTCATCGGGATCGTGCACGAGCGCAATATCAATGTGATTGAGTTGCAATCGTTCACAACTTTCCTCAATTGACCGCCTCGTACCCTTCGCGGAGTAATCGAGCACACGTTTTTTCTGAGGTGTTCCGTAGAAACCTTCTACGCCGTCAACGTCGTCATCAGTAGCTTCGAGCAGTCGACCAACCTTGGTGGAGATAACAAATTCGTCCCGGGGATAGTTTGCGAGAAACTGTCCCAGTCGCTGTTCTGAAAGGCCAACGCCGTAGTGCGGCGCAGTATCAAAGATTCGCACACCGTGATCCCACGCCGTCTGCAACGTTTCGCTCGCCTTTGAAGCTTCAACGGCTTGGTAAAGACCACCAAGAGGTGCACAACCCAAGACGAATGTCGATCGACTTTCGCCTCGGGCAAGAAGATCTGTTACCCGTGACGACATGGGATCACTCGACACTGCGCGGCGGCAGACGAAGTCCAATCAAGCCACCGTCCACATTTAAGGCAGTGCCCGTGGTTGAACCCGAAAGTGGGCTCGCTAAGTAACAAATGGCACCCGCAACTTCGTCAGCACTGACGAGGCGATGGTGCGGTTGGCGTGCCGCAAGAGCTTTTAGTTCTGCTTCGGGGTCATTCGCTTGACTGAGTAGTCGCTTCACCCAGGGCGTGTCCGCGGTTCCTGGATTCACACAGTTCACGCGGATCCCCTCGTTTAAGTAGTCGGCCGCCATGGCGCGAGTAAGAGCGAGTACCGCTCCCTTGGTGGCGCTGTAAAGCGCACGATTGGGTAGCCCAATCTCTGCCGCTATAGAGCACGTATTAACAATGGCGGCGTAGTGAGACTCTCGAAGGGAGGGCAAAGCCGTTCGAGAGACTCGGACGATGCCAAACACGTTGACGTCAAAAACACGGTGCCATTCATCGTCGTCGTTGGCTTCAACATTTCCCTGAGCACCGATTCCTGCGTTGTTCACCACGACGTCGAGTCCACCAAGAGTTTTTACGGCATCGGCAATAGCAATGCGAACACTCGCATCGTCCGACACATCACAAAGGACGAAGTGGGCGCCGGGTACCTCACTCTGGTCTCGATCAAGCACCGCAACGTGACAACCTCGCGAAAGAAGACTTTCCACCACGGCCAAGCCAATTCCGGACGCGCCACCCGTTACGACTGCTTTCAATCCATAAAATTCCAATGCTTCATTCGAACGTGGCGAACTCATAACTCCATCTCTTTTCGATGTACTTCTACTTTTCTACTGCCATTCCTCACGCACGATGTTTAGAACATCATCATTCTTCATCACCGGCGCTCATCCAACTTTGCTCGGGCCAGTTACTGCGAGCATTGACGACAATTCCAATTGTGGGAAATCAAATTCCTCATAGTGGAAATGAACGCAGAATCTCCCGCACTTCGTCGCTACACGGTTAGTCACTACAGGAGCGTCACTCGACAATGGACAGTCCCGTGGAACTGTCAAAGAAATACAAACGACTCGGATTGAGACTGAACGTTGTTTTCCCACCCAGAGTCACTTGCGCACCAGGCTCAACTCGTGCGACGCCGGCTCCACGCTGAGCAATGAGTCCCGCGTCGAGTCCCTCGGCGTCTTCACTCACTGCACCCTCTGCCTCGACGCGAACGGCGTCAGTAGAGAAGTGAACGAGCAGTTCCGATCCCAAAGCTTCCACCAAATCAACCTCGCCCTCGAGACTCACGTCGTCGTCGCCTTTTTGCGTCTGAGGTCCGGGCGCGTTCAAACTCTCCGGACGAATCCCGACGACGACACGTGAATTGGCATACTTCTTGAGAGCGGGCTTCAACGCGAGAACGCTTGCTGGAAGTTTTAGGGTTTGACTACCCAACGTCAAGACATCGGCGTTTTCGTTCAACGTTGCCTCAAAGAGGTTCATCGACGGTGATCCCATGAACCCCGCCACAAAGATATTGACGGGATTGTCATAGACCTCTTGGGGCTTCGCACACTGTTGCAGATGACCGTCGCGCATGACGGCCACTCGGTCACCCATGGTCATTGCTTCAACTTGGTCGTGCGTCACGTAGATCGTCGAGACACCGACGCGGCGTTGAATTCGTGTTACTTCGGCGCGCATCTGTACTCGGAGCTTCGCGTCGAGGTTGGAAAGTGGTTCGTCCATCAAGAAGACTTTGGGTTCTCGAACGATGGCGCGACCCATGGCTACGCGTTGACGTTGACCACCGGACAATTGACCGGGCTTTCGGTCAATCCATTCCTCGAGTCCCAAAATCTCAGCGGTCTCTTTGACTTTCTTTCGCACTTCGCTCTTGGGCAATTTGCGCATCGATAGGGCAAAGCCAATGTTCTCGCCCACCGTCATGTGTGGGTACAACGCGTAGTTCTGAAACACCATGGCGATGTCACGATCCTTCGGCGATACGTCATTCATCACCTTGTCGTCAAAACGCAATGTCCCGCGAGTAATTCGTTCCAACCCAGCAACCATGCGCATCACCGTGGTTTTGCCACAACCCGAGGGTCCGACCAGCACCATGAGCTCGCCGTCTTTGACTTCCAAGTCGAAATCGTGAACCGCTTCGTATCCGTTGGGATAGATCTTGGTCAACTTGTCCAAATAAACGGGTGACATCAGTGTTTCCTTCGTGGTTGTCGGGGTAGTGAAAGTTCCGTCAAAGCAGAAATTGAAGGCTCGGTACTCACTCTTTCGTCGCTCCCGCGAGCATGCCCGAAACGAGCGACCGCTGGGCAAAGAGGAACACAATAAGTACGGGCGCCATTGCCACAATCGTCGCTACTGCGAGTTCGGGTCGAAGAATCGGCACGTCACCGCCAATACCGGGATTAAATGCCGGCGTCGAAGAAAGCAGGTCTTGGAGTCCAATGGGTAACGGGTAGTTCGAATTACTTGGCAGCATCACGAACGGCAAAAAGAAGTTGTTCCAGTTCGCAACGAACGCAAAGAACGCCACGAGGGCCACCACCGGTCGAGCCAGCGGAAGAGCAATTTTTCGAAAGACGTTCCATTCGTTGCAGCCGTCGATACGCGCCGCATTAAGTAGATCGCGAGGCACCGAAGATGAATAGAAAATGTACGAAAGATACACACCGAAAGGAAAAAACGAAAATGGCAAAATCACCGAAATTGGCGAACCAATGGCGTGAACCGCGTTGGCCTCGAGAAAGAGAGGAAGGACCAACGCAGTCGCCGGCATAATCATCACAAAGAGAGTGATTCCTAACAACGTTCGACGACCAATGAAGTTCGTAAAAGCGAGTGCGTACCCGGCCGGAATTGAAGCAACGAGTGCAATAGCAATACCACCAAATGAGTAGATCGCCGAGTTCTTTACCCAAGTGAGAAGGGCGTAGTCCTGATAGGTGAACGTGACGCGAATGGCGTGCGCCAAATTATGAAACGAACCAAACGAGAATGGATTACCAAATATCAGTTGGTGATCCGTCTTCGTAGGAGCGAGCAAGAGCCAAATGACAGGGACGATGAAAAACGCCGTAAAAGCAAGCAGAACAATGAATCCCAGTGTCTTTGTCCAGAGCCGATTAAAAATTTTCACGCTATTCGACCTCGAAAAGTTTGGTTCGAAACACCAAGACGGCCGCACACATGAGTCCGAGGATTAAAAGATCAACCGAAATGGCGGCGGCGTATTGGAAGTTATTGTTTTGGAACGCGAAGACGTACGCCAGTTCGTTGGGCGACCATGCCGGACTGATGAGTCCAAGACTTGCTTCACTGACGAGTGTTGGCTCAACAAAAAGTTGGGTACCGGCAGCGAACGCCAGAATCAACATGAAGGCAATCCACTTCTTGATAAGCGGCAATTTAATTCGTAGTGCCGTCTTCCAAACTCCCGCGCCGTCCAAGGAGGCAGCTTCTAGCAATTCATTGGGAATGTTATTGAGCGCGCCATAGGTAACGACGATCCAACCTCCCGCACCTGCCCAAAACGCGATGATGGCAAAAATTAGTGGCAAGTGACTCGGCTGAATAGTTTGTCCGAGGTTGTGAAAATTGAATCCCGAAAGAACGAATTTCCATGGACTCACCGAAGGGTCCAGCATAAAGAGCCACACGAGCACGCTCGCGGCTCCCGCGAGAGCGCCCGGAAGATAGAAGATAAATCGAAATGCGGCGCTAACTCTTCGCGCGAGCGAATGCAGCATCAGCGCGAGTCCGAGAACAATGACAATGAGTGAAGCGAGCCATATGCCCAAATACTCGCCAATATTCTCGAAGGCCGGCAGGAAGCGAAAGTCCTTACCCGTATTAATGAAGTTTGAGAGTCCGACGAAGTGTCCGCCGGATGACGTGAACGCCAAGTACAGCGCGTAGAGCGTCGGTGCAACTCCAAACAGAACGAGGAGGAGGAAGTAGCCGGATACGAACAGGTACCCGGCTACTCCTCTCTTCTCTTTGTTATTTCTGACGGGGCTGACAACATCAGTCGGTCCAGGAGAGGGTTGGCTTTTATTCACCTCGACTGATGACATCAGATCCCCTTGGGACTACGGCTTCGTTACGACGGTATAACCATCGCTCTGGGCATAATCCGTTAACTGTGAAGCGAAGCTTGGTAGCAATGACCCAATCGACGTTGAGGCATTGATGGACGGTGTGACACTACTGCCCCACACTGCGTCAACACTCCACGGAACAGGCGACCAACCGGACCAGACTTCGGTCGCGGCCTTGGCAAACACGGGAGCTAGCTGGGTTGAGTATTGACCCGACGCCTGCTGTCCTGCTGTCCACTTCGCCTCGTCGGCAACGTACGCCGGGAATCCAGGCGAGATGCCTTGGCTTCCGTAGTTCGTTGAGAGCCACGTGAGAACCTGCGCAGCGGCAGTCTTCGTGGCACCCGTGACGTGACGTGACATGAACCAGAGTCCACCACCAACTTCACCGGTCACCGCAGGTGCACTTCCCCACGCAAGTGGGTCCGCCGCACCGAGGTCGCCCTTGGCAACAAGACCTGGAAACAAGTCAGCGCCATACCATGACGGTCCGGGCATCATCAGAATCTTGTTGGTGAATGACTGGTCAAATGACGACGTGAAGACGTTGTCGGTTGTCAGTGCGCCGTCCTTAACGAGCGGGTCAAGAAGCGATGACACGCGCGTGCAGTTCGGGTCTGAAGCGTTGATGTCAACCGTGTCAGCCTTCACCACATCATTGACGTGACACTCAGAAGGCCACAAGTAAATGTTGTCGTCCCAGCCATCGCCAATGCCACCGACGATGTAGCCCGGGTGCTGCGTGGCTACTTCTTCGCCAAGCGCTTGCCACTGTTGCCACGTGGTCGGTACCGTGTAACCAAATTGCGTCATCAGTGCGCTGTTGTACCAAAGCACGTTCTGAGCAAGGTCGTTACGCAGACAGTAAACCTTTCCGTTCACCGTGCAACCAGCCAACGTGCCCTTGGCGAAACCATTCAAGATGGTCTTCGAAACGGTGCCATTGTCTAGCTGTGCCGGGTAGTTGAACTGTGGACTGGCGAGTGACGCGGCGTCGTTGTTCTCTTCTGAGAACACAACGTCCGGCCAACCAGCACCCACACGGTTATCCAAAGAAATCTTGGACTGCAGGTAGCCAGATCCGTTCGCGTTTCCGTTGTAAACGGTCATAACAACCTTGACGCCCGGGTTGGCCTTTTCATACGCCTTCACCTGAGCGACACGAGTTGAGTCCACCCACACCGTCACTACTGGCTTTGCCTTTGAGGCAGCCGAAGCCGGAATCGCGACCGCAATCGTCCCTAGTGAAACGCCCGCCGCAGCGAGCACCACTAGTGGCGTTCGAAGTCGCAAGCGAAGTCGCCTGCCCCCGTTATTACCACTCTTTGCTATTCGCATTGCTTACTTCCCCCTTTGTTGTTACTGCTTAGTTGCTGCTTAATTTGGTACATCTCCCTAAAAAGGACTTGTGTTGCTGCTACTTCTGTACTGACTCCGCAAGGTCAACGACATACGGTTCCAGTTCTTGTGGGTAATGAGGGCCGAGCGGAAGGCCCACCCCCGGTCCTCGAGGAGCCATGACAATGCCCTTCTCGTTGATACCCGCTTCTCGCACGACCGGATTCGAAGTCACCAGAGACTCGTAATACGTACAGTTAGGAATTGCCATACAGAGATGACGTGCGTAGATCGTGTTGCCGTGAGGTTCTGCTCGAAGGCGATACGCGTCGGCCAGGTGAGCAATCCTCATGGCCCCGGTAAAGCCGCCCCGAATTTCTGTACTCGTTCGAACGAACGTTGCGGCCCCGCTCGAAATGAAGTCAGCCGTATTCATGAAGGAGCCGTCGGACGTTTCTCCCACATTCAAAGGAACTCGAACTCGTTCAGCGAGCCACTTGTACGCGGTGATATTGAACTCGCGCATCGGCTCTTCGTACCAGAGGTAGTCAGCTTCGTAAAGTGCGTCGCCCACGTACACCGCGTCGGCCATATCAAAGCCCGCCGATCCGTCGTACATCAACGGATACTCCGGTCCTAAGTGGTCGCGAAGCTTTTGGCATAGGTCAGCGTCTTTTCGAGCGTCACCCCACGCGTGCACTTTCAGTGCTGGGTAACCGAGTTCCACGCACTGCGTGGCAACATCAATGAACTCTTCGACCGTTGAAAACGTTGACGTTGACGCGCAGGCTTCAATTTCTTTCCGGTAGCCCCCCAGCACTTCCCACGTTGGTGCGTTGTAGTAGCGACCGGCGAGGTCCCATAAGGCAGTGTCGATTATGCCGAGGATGTTGATTGGAAACTCGTACACCCGATCGAGCTCCCACATCCGATGCCAGAGCAACTCGCGTTGCAGTGGATCCGCGCCAATGAATTCCTTTAGAAAAACACGTTCGACGAGATCGGCCATGATGGGCGCACTGCCGGGACGAGGGGCAATCGCAACACCTTCGACTCCTTCGTCGGTGGAAATCCGAAGTACGGAGACGTAGCCGTCGGGTGAACTGCCGGGAAGTCCGTGTCGCCAGGCAAACGATGGCTTGGCCCCGGGAGCGAACACGGTGAACGTCTCTAGATTCGTAATTCGCAAGGCCCCCCCTTGGTCCAACAGATACTTGTTCACTTCGAGTTGCAGCGGTACGTCACCCCGAAGTACCCGAGTATTCCTACCACAGAAATTCGTATGACGTGATACGAATGTTGTATTATGAATTCCAATAATTTGAATTCAAATTGTGGCGACCTCTTATATACAGTTAGAGGACCGAACAACTTGAATTTTCAAGGTGATCCGGGGGGATGCAGTGACATCGTTTGAAGACAGTCGAACGGCTACCGCGCCAAGTTTGATGTCCCTCGTCAACGCGCCGGCGCTCCCTCGACCCTCCAGGCTGGGTATTGCGGTGTTGGAGACCCTCACCGACAACATCGTGAGCGGCGAACTGCCACCAGGTTCAACGCTTCCTACCAATCCTGAACTCTGTATCGCCTTTGGCGTAAGTAGAACAGTCGTACGCGAGTCACTGAAGCTCATGGAAGAAAAAGGTCTGATTCGAGCAAAACAAGGTCAAGGAACGACCGTGGCACCTCGAAATCAATGGAACCTTTTGGACCCACTCGTTCTTCAGTCAGCAATCCGTTACGACGAAAATTTAGAAATTCTTGACAACTTGATTGACGTCCGAGTGTCACTGGAGTGTCTCATGGTGAAAAAAGCCGCCCTCACGATGACGGACGAACAACTGGGTGATCTGCGTGCGTCGCTTGAAGTTCTCGAATCCTTGCGTGATGATCCCGATCGTTATCTCGTTGCCGACACGGAGTATCACGACGTGATTCTCGTGAGTTCGGGCAATCAATTGGGGCGATCCGTTATCCGATCAATTCACCCTTTTGCTCGTGCCAGCACGCGCTACAACCCCAAAGTCGAGGTCGCCGAAATTCAGATCTCCCATAAGGGCCACGTTGAAATCTTCGACCGCATTGCCGCACATGATGAAGAGGGTGCATCCCAAGCGATGTACCAACACATCATGGGTTCTTGGGTTGAGCGCAAAAACGCACGACTACTCAAAAACTGAGCAGACTTCAAGTTTTTAGGTCTTCGAACGTCTTTCCAATTTCCTAAACTGAAAACGAAATTCGGGTCACCGTTGTAAAAGTGCACATATAAATATCGTTGGCGAAACCGGCGGCTCCAAACAACACTGATTGCAAGGGCGACTCGGTATCCACCCGGGCCAGTTCTTCGCCGGTTTCAATGTCCACAAACAACACGACGTCGATGCCTCGTTGTTGATCAAAGTCACCAAGGACCACAATGCCCGATTCTGGGAAAAGCAAAGGGTGACCCGCGTGATTCCAATGCTTCGTCCAAAGTCTCGTTGGGTTCTCGTCGTAACGCCACGCCGTGACCACACCGTTGCCACTGTCGTAACCGACAACAATGCATCGTGACTCGTCCACCGCTGGCGGATTGGCCACGATGCCGCCTGGCTGATCATTTACTCGGTATCGCTGCATAGCACCGTCTCGACGACTCACTCGAACAATTTCTTGGGGGTACGTCGCGACACCCACGCCACGCAGACTGCCGTTGAATCCTTCCGAACCCGCGCCGTTATTGAGGAACCACGCACTTTCGTCCGCCAGTACCGCGTCCCAGCCGTAGCCTTCGCCATCGTTCACTCGGTACTGCGTCGAGCCAGAAGGAGAGTCATCAAACTCCAACCTTTCGCTTCCGGGCACCGGCTTCCAGTGCATTCTCCACAGTGTCGTCACTCCTACGACGTCAACTGTTCGTGCGGTACCGCTTAAGCGTGCAACCGATGCTTCGGGAATAATCAGATTCGCTCGCGTCTCGAGGTTTAAGGGATCGAGAATCAATACTTCAGTGTCGTCGGAAAGAAACGTTGGGTCCTCACTTGGTCGAGCGCCACCAAAATCCTTGGTGGCGAGACAACCGTCTTCCAAAATTACAAACGAGTTGTAAGGACGATTTCGTGGAAGCTTCCTGGAAACTTCGACTTCAAGTGTCGAAGAAAGGCGGTGCGCGTGACGGCCAAACACGACATACAACGAACCGTTGGCGTGGGCCGCGAGCCCGCCGGGCCACGTTGGTCCCCCAGGAAGATCGGGCGAGCGCCGTATCAACTCGAGCGTTTCGGGATCAATTTGTTCCACCCAGGAAATAGCGTCATCACCTCCCGTGTGGCAAAGGAGAAATACCTCGCCCGGTGCTCGAAGTACGACCATGGTCGAAGCAATGGCGGTTCGCGAGTGAACCGAGAACTCTGTCGAAATTCGAATTGCCTTTTTGGAAGGCGAAACCTGCAACCGTTGGGGACCCGCGTCTTCGCCCGGCCATGGACTTGGCCAGTAATCCAAGGGCGATTGACCCAAATCGTGCTTCTCCATCAACGTCACGCTAGCCAACGACCGACGATTCCTTAACCAATCCTTAATCGCTCCTCGCCCAGTATTCAGAATCGCTCGGCAAAATGACCAGGAGTTTTGTTGAAAGGATCAGTAGTGAACGCACTGCGTCGTGGCATAAAGAACGCGTTTCGAAACACAGTTCGCTCCGTTGGAGTCATCGTCATTTTGGCCGTAGCCATTGCCCTTTCGATCTCGATGTTGGTGGCCCGAGACGCAGTGACGAAAAAGATCAATGACGTCCGAGCGTCTACGGGCAACACCATTACCGTCAGCCCCAAGGGATTCTTTGGATTTCAAGGTGGTGGCACGCCTCTCACCGACGCACAGATGAGCGAGATTGCTTCGGTGGCACATGTCACGGTCGTGCGGGCCTCACTGAACGAGCGCCTCACTTCGTCAGAAACATCTCTCACGTCGGGCATCACGCCCGGCACGTTGGGCCAACAGTTTGGCGGAGGCGGTTTTGGCGGCGCCACGGGCACAACGACAACGTTTTCAATTCCGATCACCGTTACCGGTACCACTGACCCCGGTAACGCACTTACGGGTGGTGCCAGTGGTGGCGGTACCGAGAAGCTCACTTCCGGCTCCTCATTTTCCGCTTCCTCCTCCGGCGACGTCGCCATCATTGGCACCACTCTTGCCTCGGCTAACAAATTGACTGTTGGTTCTACGTTCACCGCGTGGAAAACCTCCATCAAGGTCATTGGCATCTACAACGCGCAGTCCACGTTTGCCAACAACGGTGTCCTCATGCCACTCGCTACCGTCCAAAAGCTCGCCGGCGCAGCAAATCAAGTTACGGGTGCCACTGTTGTTGTTGACAACGTGAACAACGTGGCTTCAACCGCCAAGGCAATCAGCGCGAAGTTGGGCAGCGCGGCTGATGTGACGTCGCAGCAACAAGCGACGCTCACGGCGTTGGCTCCTCTTAACTCGGTAAAGACCATCTCCACTTACACCTTGTTTGGCGCCGTTGGCGCCGCCGGCATCATCTTGCTCCTCTCCATGTTGATGATTGTTCGCGAACGACGCCGCGAAGTCGGCGTTCTTAAAGCGCTGGGCGCCTCCAATCGTTCGGTCATCGGACAGTTCATTGCAGAGTCGACAACGTTCACGGTGCTCGGCAGCATTGTCGGGCTCATCGTGGGCATCTTGCTCAGTAGTCCTATTACCTCTGCGCTCGTGTCGGCATCGTCCAATACATCGTCGGGCGGCGGCGGTTTCACAAGGAACGGGTTTGGTGGCGGTCCTGGCGGCGGCTTTGGCGGCGGTGGCTTTACTCGTCCTACGACCAGCAGTGGGCTTCGCTTTGGTGGGTTTCACAGCACCATCACCCAAGTGCACGCTGCCGTGGGTTGGTCAACCTTGCTGTTTGCCTTCATCGCAGCGATCGTCGTCGCGATCGTTGGCAGCGCAGTTGCCACGGCCACCATTCTTCGAATTCGACCAGCTGAAGTACTAAGGAGCGAATAATGCTGCAAGTCAAGAACCTAGAAAAGAAATTTCGTACGGACGCCGGCGATATCCTCGCGGTAAACGACGTTTCCTTCGAAGCCAAAAACGGCGAGATGGTGGCGATTGTGGGACCAAGTGGAAGCGGCAAGTCAACGTTGCTCTCACTCTTAGGTCTCTTAGACGCTCCCGACAGTGGTTCCATTGATATCAACGGCGTCGAACTCGCTCGTCTCGACGCGAAAGGTCGCACGCTGTATCGATCTCGTCAGGTGGGCTTCATATTCCAGGCCTTTAATTTGATTCCGAACCTGAACGCCAAGGAGAACGTCCTTCTCGCGCTCGAATTCGCCGACTGGCCCAAAGACGACCGCGACGCTCGTGCCACTGAAATGTTGGAAATGGTGGGTCTTGACGAAGTGAAGGCGCGTCGTCGACCCAACCGTCTCTCCGGCGGTGAACAACAGCGCGTGGCAATTGCTCGAGCTTTCGCCGCACAGCCGCCGCTCATTTTGGCGGACGAACCAACCGGCAGTCTCGACCGTCAAACCGGCCAGAAAATTGTCGAGTTACTTCGCGAAGCGGCGACCAAACAACAAACGACCGTGCTCGTCGTTACGCACGACGAAAAAATCGCGAGTCAGGCTGATCGACGCTTAGAGATTGAAGACGGTGTGCTGCAAGAAGTTGCCTAAAGCGCAACCGAAACATCGCTAGGCACTGACGGTGGCGACCGGCAAAGCTTCTTGGCGCTTCACGGCGGCGGGACTCACCACGATGGTCACGACGAAACCAACCACCAGCGCAACGAGTACCCCTAGATTGGCGCCCGCCCAGGCACCGGACTTTCCACCTAGACCAAATGGCCCCAGCAAATAGCCCTGCCAATCGAGCCAGGAAGCGTAGAACGAATTGTTTACGAGTCCCCAGCCAAGGACGGTACTGAGAAGAACGGTCGCAATGGGAAACCATCGGACGTCGCCGTATCGACCATTGAGGTCATTTAGGTCAGCGTCGTCGTAGTTCTTTCGACGAAGGGCAAAGTCAGCCAAAAAGACGCCGCACCAACCGGCAATCAAAACACCAACGGTGACGAGGAAACCCTCAAACTGGCTTAGGAAATTACCCGAAACGAACACTATGTATATGGTGCCAATAATCATGATGACGCCATCGATAGCGGCGCCCACGTAACGAGGAACCTTGAGCCCGGCCGCGAGCAGCGAAAGACCTGACGAATAGATGTCGAGAATGGTCCCTCCGACGATGCCCAAAATGGCCACGAAGGCAAACGGTACGAGGTACCACGTGGGAAGCAGGTTCGCCAGGGCCCCCACGGGGTCATTGCCAATGGCCGAACTGAGCTTCGTTGATGAACCCGCCAGCAACAAGCCAAAGAGCACGAGAATCACCGGCGCGAGTGATCCACCAAACGTCGTCCAACCCACTACACCACGACTCGACGAACTTCTCGGTAGATAACGCGAATAATCGGCGGCGCTGTTGACCCATCCGAGTCCAAACCCCGTCATCACAAACACCAACGCACCAATCACGTGTTGAGGAGATCCACTGTGCACGGCCGACACCGAATGCCAGTGGATGTATTTCAACGTCAAAATTATGAACACCACGCTTAGGACGCCGGTAATGACCGTGATGAATGCCTGCATTCGCATAATGAGGTCAAAACCCATCACTCCACCACCAACAGTCAGAGCAGCCACCACAATGATGGCAATCACTTTCACGGCAGTTCCCCCGCCCCAACCAAGGCGAGTAAAGACGGTCGACATGGCGAGAACGGCAATGACGGAAAGTGCTGTTTCCCAGCCGACGTTCAAGAGCCAAGAAAAGCCCGACGGCAATCGATTTCCTCGAACGCCGAAGCCCGCTCTACTAATCACCATCGTGGGAGCCGATCCGCGCTTTCCCGCAAGGGCAATTAGCCCACAGAACAAGAAACTAATGATGATGCCAAAAAATCCGACGACCACGGCTTGCCAGAACGAAACACCTAGACCAAAGATGAACGCCCCGTAACTCAGGCCCAGTACTGAAACATTGGCGCCAAACCACGGCCAGAACAATTCTCGAGGTGAGCCCCGACGTTCGGACTGGGCAATGACGTTTACGCCATTCTCTTCAATAACTAGTGGGTTACCTATACCGGTTCCCAAAACGCTTTCAACTTCGCTGACCACGAACCCTCCTCGAGTGAGTGCAACTTAGTGGGAATTCATTCGGCGTTTTCCGATTTCACGTAGCCTAGGGAAAAATTTTGGGGCCCATGCTCCTAATTGGGCCACTTCTCACGTAGGAGGGAGTGCAGTTCGAAGTGGTACCGACAGAGGTTTACTAGCCTCGTGTCTCGTATGGCACTTTCAATCGGCATCGTCGGACTCCCCAATGTTGGAAAATCCACTCTTTTTAACGCGCTTACGAAGAACCACGTCTTGGCCGCCAATTACCCCTTCGCCACAATTGAACCCAACGTTGGTGTCGTTTCCGTTCCCGACGCTCGTCTCGCTGTCTTGGCGCAGATTTTCGGCTCAGAAAAAATCTTGCCGGCGGCCGTCACCTTCGTCGACATTGCGGGCATCGTGCGTGGGGCCTCCGAAGGCGAGGGCCTCGGCAATCAGTTCCTGGCGGCTATTCGTGAATCTGATGCCATCTGCGAAGTCGTGCGAGTCTTCGTTGACGACGACGTGATTCACGTTGATGGTCGAATTGACCCGGCGAGCGACGTGGCCACCATTGAAACGGAATTGATTCTCGCCGACCTCCAGACGGTGGATAAGGCCATCAGTCGTCTCGAACGCGACGCGAAACGTGGCGGCGACGCAGCTCTCAAAATGGCCGAGTTCCAAAAGACACGCGACGCCCTAAATTCCGGCCACGTCATTTCGTCAATTGGCAAAGACATTGACCGCAGCGCCCTCAGCGATCTCCACCTCCTTACCGACAAGCCCTTCATCTACGTCTTCAACGTGGATGAACAGTCAATGGGCAACGACGACATCCGAAAGCAACTTGAGGCCTCGGTGGCACCAGCGCCGGCGGTGGTGCTTTGTGCCAAGGTCGAAGAAGAATTGTCGGGTCTCAGTGACGAAGAGGCGCTTGAACTCTTGGAAAGTTACGGGCAGACGCAGTCGGGACTTGAGCAACTTTCCCAGGTGGGATTTCGAACACTTGGCCTGCAGACCTATTTGACGGCGGGTCCCAAGGAAACGAGGGCCTGGACCATTCACCAAGGGGCCACCGCACCCGAAGCTGCGGGCGTTATCCATACCGATTTTCAAAAGCATTTCATCAAGGCAGAGGTCGTAGCCTTTGACGACCTCGTCGAGCTCGGCACAATGGTGGCGGTGCGTGCGGCCGGCAAGGCGCGCATTGAAGGAAAGGAATATGTCATGCGCGACGGCGACGTTGTGGAGTTCAGAGTAAACGCCTAACCACTACTATGTAGTTAGGCGTGTCAGACAGAGGTCGACGCCGAACTAGGTAGTACAAACAACATCACTAGGAGAATCATGACCTCTGTATCCCCTGATTTCAAAGTCGCCGACCTGTCACTCGCAAGTTTCGGTCGCGCAGAAATTATTTTGGCCGAACACGAAATGCCTGGCCTCATGGCCATGCGAAACGAATTCGGCGTTTCCAAGCCCTTGGCTGGATCGCGAATCACCGGCTCGCTCCACATGACAATTCAAACGGCAGTTCTTATTGAGACGCTCGTCGCCCTCGGTGCCGACGTTCGTTGGGCCAGTTGCAATATTTTCTCAACGCAAGACCACGCCGCTGCGGCCGTCGCCGTGGGGCCAAACGGCACACCCGAGAACCCTCGGGGCATTCCCGTCTACGCCTGGAAGGGCGAGACGCTCGAAGAGTACTGGTGGTGCACCGAGCAAGTTCTTCGTTGGCCCAACCATGCTGGCCCCACCATGATTCTTGATGATGGTGGTGACGCAACGCTCCTCATTCACAAGGGTGTGGAGTTTGAAGCGGCCGGATTCGTGCCCGCTCCCGAAGCCACCGATTCCGAAGAGTACAGCGTGATATTGCAACTGCTCAACACCATCGTCGCATCAGGTGACCAGCGCTTCACCAAAATGGCGCCCGACATCATTGGCGTGTCCGAAGAAACCACCACCGGTGTGCACCGTCTCTACGAAATGGAGCGCGACGGTACCTTGCTCTTCCCCGCCATCAACGTGAACGACGCCGTGACGAAGTCGAAGTTCGACAATAAGTACGGCTGTCGTCACTCGCTCATTGACGGCATCAACCGCGCTACCGACACATTGATTGGTGGCAAAGTGGCCGTCGTTTGTGGTTACGGCGACGTTGGTAAGGGCTCGGCCGAATCACTCCGTGGTCAAGGCGCCAGGGTGATCATCACGGAGATTGACCCGATTTGTGCGCTGCAAGCGGCGATGGACGGTTTCCAGGTCACGACGCTGGATGACGCCCTTCCTTACGCGGACATCATCATCACGGCGACCGGCAACAAGAACATCGTGACCGTTGAGCACATGCAGATGATGAAGCACCAAGCGATTCTGGGCAACATCGGCCACTTCGACAACGAAATCGACATTGCGGGTCTCGCGGGTCTTAAGGGCGTCAAGCGCGAAAACATCAAGCCACAGGTTGACAAGTGGATCCTTCCCAGCGGCAAGACCATCATCTTGCTTAGCGAAGGTCGCCTTCTCAATCTCGGTAACGCCACTGGTCACCCGAGTTTCGTAATGAGCAACTCGTTTACCAACCAGACCATGGCGCAAATTGAGTTGTACACGAACCGGGCGCACTACGAAAAGAAGGTCTACGTGTTGCCTAAGCACCTAGACGAAAAAGTTGCTCGACTTCACCTGGACGCACTCGGTGTGAAATTGACGCAGCTTTCAAAAGAGCAGGCCGACTACATCGGGGTGGCGGTCGACGGACCGTACAAGCCAGACACCTACCGCTACTAGAGCGTTTTCGTTCCTAGCGGTAATCGACGAACAAGTCAGTCACCACGTCGTCGTGAGCAAAGGGGCTCACGGCGCGAACGAACCACTCTGTGCCCATCACCTCTTTGAAGCGTTCACGCCCCATCCGCAAAAAAAACGATTCGTCGAGTTGCGAGGAGTGAGCTTGGAGGGCATCGAATTTCGCGTCGGCAACGCTCGTCACGTCGATGGCCGCGCCGATTAATTCGTCTGGCGTGCCGAGATCCATTTGCTCTTCTTCACTCTCGCGGGCTTCATCATTCTCTTCTTCAGTTTGTGATTCCTCAATAACTTCACGAAAACGTGCGAACACACTCGCCGGTATGGCGTTGAAATACACCGTGGGTTGGTAGTCCAGCAGGTCAAGCGCCGACAACGTAATCCGGTGCGCCTGAATGTGGTCAGGGTGACCGTAGAAACCAATTTCGTTGTAGGTCATGATGACCTGGGGACGTTCTTCATTCAAGATGGCGGCCAATTTTTCGGCGGCTTCTTCCAGGGGTGTGGACCAAAAGCACTTCGGATCGTCGTTCTGGGGCCAGCCCATCATTCCCGAATCGCGATAACCCAGCATGACGAGTCGGTCAATCCCCAAAATCTTGCACGAATCCTCGAGCTCACCTTTTCGATAGATGGCGACCGCGTCGGGATCGTGTCCAGGTTGGTCGGGCTTGATACCGCCGACCGCATCGCCGAACTCACCGTTCGTGCACGTCACGAGTACGGTTCGAACTCCCTGGTCCTTCAAGAGCCGAAAGACGCCACCTGACGAACTGGCTTCGTCGTCGGGGTGCGCGTGCACCGCTAAAAATGTCAACGACTCGCTCACGCTAATCCTCCAAAAAGATCCGATTCGTCGCCGCTCGTTTCGTCACGCGACCACGCTCGCACGTAATACTCGCGTCCAAACAACAGGGTAAATAATTCGTCGTCCATATTGACCACGTCGCGGTTATCTATCTGCGTTGCGTGAGCGGCCATCGACGCTCGTTTCAGCGCCACGTACTTCTCGGTCGCCATCTTGGTCGTTATGTCGCCGTCCGCTGTGCCGTCACCCGCGTCAATGACCCACGCCGGCAAATACACCGATTGGGACTGCGCGGTGGGAACAAAAGCGTGCAAGACACTCGTGGGTACCACGGGATAGTACAAACGCTCCACCGAGGGGCTAAGTGCAATGGCGGCTCGAGTGACTTCATTCGTCTTAATGTGATCTGGGTGTCCGTAAAAACCAAATTCGTCGTAGGTAACAACAACGCTCGCGCCTTCATCATTCAAAATCGCGGCGACTATGGCCGCGACCGCTGTCGTATCGGAACTCATAAAAGCGCCGGGGTCATCGTTCTGAGGCCAACCCGTCATGCCGGAGTCGTCGTAACCGAGTGTTACGACTCGCTCGACGCCAAGAAGCGATGCAGAGGCTTGGAGCTCGCTCGCGCGAGTCGCGATCGTCAGCGCGGTGTGATGTCCAGGCATAAAGCCCGGCAACGGCTGATCGTCAATGCCCAGTCGTCCATTCGTGCAGGTAATAAGCACTACGCGGTAACCCTCGGCGGCGTAGTGGGCCATGATGCCCGCCGTAAAGAACGCTTCATCGTCGGGGTGCGCGTGCACACAAACGAGGGTCGGGCGTGTTGTCATTCGCTAGACACTAGGCCGTGGCGAGCTGAATGATACGCACGATAAGTACCGTGCCCGCAATCAACAGATACGACGCCACCGCTCGGAAAAGAATACGGCGGATCCTCGACGTCGGAGGCGGAGCAAGTAGCGCCATTCGCGGTGTGCGCCAGTCCACGCGGGCAATGTCGTAACTCCGAGGCGCTTCACTTCGTCGAAGGCCAATCGGAAGTCCCACGAGCAGCCCGGCCGCCGCCACGCCGCCGAGATCTTCGAGAAGGCGCACGACGTCCAGTGAGGTAAAGAGCGTCGAGACGATCAAAACAATGGACAATACGACCAAGACGGCCACAATCACCACGGCCAAAACGTTGAGCCACTTCGAATTGACCCAAGGACCCATCAGCTCGCGGTCGTTACACAGCAGAAGAACAAATATCGTCGTACTGGGAAGCATTAATCCACACATGGCTTGGACGGCCAGCGTGATGAGTCCGAGCGGCGCACCAGGTAACAACGTCACAAAACCTGCCACGGCCAACATGGCGGCGAAACCGCCAAAGAACGCCTTGGCGTCGCGAACACGAACGTTGAGACCTTGTCGCTTTTCCGAAAGGTCGCTCAGGGCGTAACTACTCGCCAACGTCACGGCCGCTGCTCCAATGCATGAGGCGTTGAGCAAAAGAATGGCGAAGAACGTGCCAGAAGCGGAGCCGACATGCGCACGCAGCCCGCGCGCCACCCCGAGCGCACTCGTGTACGCCGTCGTCCCCCCGTGTCCCGACAGCCCAGCGGCCGCAGCAGCAATCAGCGCGCCAGCGCCAATCACCACAATGAACGACCCGATAATCGTGTCGACTCGTTCGTAGTTCAGCCAGCGCGGCGTGATTCGCTTATCGACAATGTTGCTTTGTTGAAAGTACAACTGCCAAGGCGCGACAGTGGTCCCGATAATTGAGATGATGAGTAATACCGCGGCGGAATTCACTCCCCCTCGAATACCGGGTATGACGGCGTGATGGAAAACTGCGCCCACGTGAGGGTGCGTGACAATCAAGAGTGGTATGACAAAGAAATTGACGGCGACAAAAATCATCATGAACCGTTCCCACCGTTGGAACGAACCTGAAGCGGTCACCCCAAACAGTGTTAACGCGGCGGCGGGCACAGAAATATAGGGAGAAACACCGAAGTACTCCATAGACAAAGACACGCCAATGAACTCTGTGATGATGATCAAGAAATTGAGAAGAAGGATCATGCCAATTGAAAAATTCCCCCAGCGACGACCAAAGCGTTCCTTAATGACGCGGCCGTGGCCCACACCAGTGACGGCTCCTAGTCGGGCCACCATTTCTTGATTCACAATCAACACTGGAATCAGCAATGGCAACGTCCATAGCAACGAGTAGCCGAAGTTTTGACCAGCCTGCGCGTAGGTAGAGACGCCACCGGCGTCGTTGTCCCCCACCATCACAATGAGACCGGGGCCAATGATGGCGGCGAGGGTCAAGAGGCGTGCACGGGCTCCTTTGCGTGATCCGACGTCGTGTTCTTTGATAGAACCGAACGCGCCGGCGATGTCATTTTGTGACCGCTCGTTGCTCATGGCAAACCTCCTTTCAATGTGTTGTGGTCGAGCACGTCAACGACCTCAACGACACGCGGAAGTCGCTTAGCAACCGTCCTTTCGCGTCAGATGACGCCGCTTCTGAGCAGGTGAAACGTGTGAGTTGGTACTTGGGGGTTTCAGAGAGTCCCCCTTAGAACAAGACCGTTGACGGCGACGCGAGACACGGTTATTCATCCACCGTGTGCATGCCGAACTCGCGACGCCAGCCCTGGGGCAGGATCTCCTCGAGTAGGTCGTCCACTGTGACTACGCCGATCATTTTGCCGTGCTCGTCGTCGAGCACCGGTAGGACCGTCAGATTGAAGTCACTCATCTTCATCGAAATTCGGTGAATGTCCCAGTGCGGGTGCACGTGCGTCAACTGCGTTCGAGCTACCGACAGCGCCAACTCGTGTTCGGGCGCGCGAACAAGTCGCACAATGGGAGCGGCGCCAACGGGCTGGCCGTGTTCGTCCAAAACAAAGACAACGTTCTGGGCTTCGGCGGGGGCCGACGACAAACGAATGGCCTCGAGCGCCTCTCCCACCGTGGCTGTCGCTAGTACTGCAACAAAGTCTGGGTTCATAAGTCCACCAGCCGTACCGGGATTGTAGGAAAGCAAGTTGCGGACTTTTTGCTGGAGTGCTTCAGGCAAGAGTTCGAGGATAGGCAGTCGACGATCTTGATCGAATTCATTAATAAGGTCGGCCGCGTTGTCGGGTTCCATACGACCGAGCAGACGAGCGACGTCAACATCCGAACGTGACTCAATGAATTCCAACTGATGCGTGGTGTCCAACTCTTCAAAGACGTCGGCTTCGAGCTCACGGTCTAGACCTACGGCTTCAATGATCTCTTCACCTTCATCGTGACTGGCGGCTTCTACGAGGTCGGCAATTTGTGCCGGATGCAGCCGCGCCAACTTTCGATACGGAATGCGAAGTCGCGCCGTAGGTACGTGACCAAAGAATGGCTCGATCGAAGCAAAGTCCACGACCGGTCCCGAAGGTACGCGAATCCCAAAGCGGCCAAAGATGCGACGAAGCAGCGGTCGTCGACCCGGATCAACCGCGACGACTTCCCACTTTCCGTCAATCTCCGCCAGTTCAATTTCGTTCGCACTGATGAGTCGGCCACGTACCAGGTTGATGGAATTTCTCGCGAGGAGGTCTTCGGCGAGCAAGAGCTCGCCTGGACGACGTTCGAAGCGTCGAAGGTCAACGCGGCGACCTTCAAACGTCATGCGTCCCTGCGCGAGACCACCAATTTTTCGAATCGGGATGAAGGTATTTCGTCCCTCAATGCGAACAACAGCGCCAACAACGGGCGGGTGTGGATCAGATCCGAGACGTGCAACGAGGTCTTGGACGCGACCGATCCGGTCACCGTCACGATCGAAGATAGGACGGCGAAGAAACGTGGAAAGGTGAAGAATTTGCTGCATAGAGAGTCCTCGAGACCCTCAAAGTTTACCCCTGTGGGCGAGGTGCAGAAACCTGACAGTTTGATCCCGGAAGTCGCCCGCGTTCACGAGCCACCACCCAGTACACGACTTTGGCAATTCGGCGAACACCAGGTAACGCCAGCGTGATTCCCAGCCAGCGCCACGGACGTTTGGAGCGTTGCAATACCTTCGCTACCGCAACAGAACCCGACCATTCTTCAAACGGGGCCAAGAGCCACACGGCACTTTCCAATTGAGCCCGCGTAATACTTCGACGTTGCAACACGTCGTTGGACACGTCGGCGTTCGCTACCAGTTGTAAATCACCTCGGTAGTGGCGCCTCGCCCACTGGGCACTCCGACGACAAAATCCACACTGGCCGTCGAAAACTAGTTCCACGTGAAGTTCCGAATTGCGTCGATGCAGAAGTCAACGTCAGCGTCACTCACGTCCGCGTGAGTGACGAATCGAACTCGCGTAGGTGCAATGGTGTCTCCGACAACACCGCGCGCTTCTAACAACGACACGAGTTCGCGAGCGCGTTCATGACTGAAGGCCACGATATTGGTCTGACAACTCATGGGATTGTACTCACTCTCGGAGAATCGCTCGGCGAAAGCGAGCGCGAGATGTTGTGCCTTGTCGTGATCTTCTGCCAATCGATCCGTCATCGTCGAGAGACCCAGCAGTCCCGCGGCCGCGATGATGCCCGCTTGGCGCATTGCCCCGCCAAGTCGCTTTCGTTCGATGCGAGCTTCGTCCATGAGTTCGCTCGGACCCGCCAACACAGAACCCACGGGGGCACAGAGTCCTTTTGACAGGCACGACATCACCGTCGTCGCCGACGAAGCGTACGAAGCCGCGGGGGTTCCCGTCGCCACGACGGCATTGAACAGTCGAGCCCCGTCCATATGAATAGGTCGAGTACCAATTGAACCCGCGAGTTTTTCCAGAGCGGCGAGGTCCCAGGGAGTTCCGCCCGAGGGCATATGAGTATTTTCAACACTCACCATGGCGACGTGCGGCTGATGGTCGTATTCGCCATCAAGTACTTGTTGCACCTCACTTAATTCAAAAGCGCCACTCGTGTCATCCACCAAGGCAAATTGCACACCGGAGTTTCGTGCGGCCGCTCCCATTTCGAAACTCACCATGTGTTGGGTGTGCCCGGCCAAGATGAGATCGCCGGGTTTCGTCAAGATTCGAATCGCGATTTGGTTGGCCATAACGCCAGACGGAACAAACACCGCGGCGGGCTTTCCGACGATCTGGGCGTAGAGGTGCTCAAGTGCAGTGACGGTCTCGTCTTCGCCGTAACCATCGTCGCCCACGATTGCCGTGGCCATTGCTTCACGCATGGCGGGGGTTGGCTGGGTAACGGTGTCGCTTCGTAAATCAACGCGTCGGCTCACGATGAAAGGCTACCGGCGGGCCCTAGAGTGACTTTCATGAGTTCCGACACTTCCGATCCCGCCAGCGCCGCCAACGTCCATTCCGCTCTCGGCATTACCGTCCTTGAGGTCTCGCCGGAGAGGGTGGTTTGCCAACTCGAGGTCGGCCCCCAGGTTCACCAGCCCTACGGGATTTTGCACGGTGGCGTCTCGGCACTGCTCGCTGAAT
Source organism: Acidimicrobiaceae bacterium (assembly GCA_003138895.1). Taxonomy (GTDB): domain Bacteria; phylum Actinomycetota; class Acidimicrobiia; order Acidimicrobiales; family RAAP-2; genus RAAP-2. Next base: position 33,289 of record PLHJ01000005.1, on the reverse strand, counting down.
CGGCCGCTTCCATTGGTGGCGCTCACTCGGTGCCCGAAGGAAAGATTGTCGTGGGCATCGAATTAAACGCGAGCCATCTTCGCTCCATGACCGAAGGTGTCTTAACGGCCACTGCCACCCCAGTCCGGGCTGGACGAACAATCCAGGTCTGGGGCATCGACCTTACGGACGAAAACGGGCGCATGATCTGTGTGGCGCGCTGCACCTTGGCTGTTTTGGATGCACCTAAGGTCTGAGCCGGTCGCGTCCTAGACTCAACGCATGACCAAACGGGGGCGAGGGTAACGGTGGGCGTTCGATTTCTTGGCTGGGGTGTCGCCGTTCCCGATCGCATTGTCACCAATGACGAGCTCTCAGAAACCCTCGATACCACTGACGAATGGATTTTTGAGCGCACGGGGATCCACGAGCGTCGCGTGGGCGGTACCGCCAAGTCCCTCGGTGTGGAAGCTGGGCGACGAGCCCTGCAAGATGCCAACGTTGATCCACTAAGTATTGATTTTCTCGTCCTCGCGACAACGACGCCGGACCGACTCATTCCGGCTACCGCGCCGATGGTGGCGAACGAGTTGGGTCTCGTTGCTCCCGCAATGGACGTCAACGCCGCCTGCAGTGGCTTCATGTACGCCCTTCGCACGGCGCAGGGACTCCTCGCCACCGGTGCCACGCGTGTGCTCGTCGTTGGTTCAGAAAACTTGTCGCGCTGGACTGACTGGAATGACCGCACCATGGCCGTGCTGCTCGGTGACGGTGCCGGTGCCGTCGTGCTCGAAAAGACTGACGACGAAGGAGACCTTCTCTCGTTTCATTTGGGATCGGACGGCTCGCTGGCTGACCTTCTCACCTGTGAACACGGGGGCACCATCTGGATGGACGGCAAAGAAGTATTTCGCCGCGCCGTGCGCATCGTCGTGGAATCAGCCGAGCACGCCATGAAAGACGCCAACGTCACGGCGGATGACCTCAGCCTCGTCATCCCCCATCAGGCGAACGTACGCATCATTAGTGCCGCCTGTTCGCGACTGGGCATTGAAATGGAGCGAGCGGTCGTGGTGTTGGACCGCTTTGGCAACACGTCAAGTGCCTCAATTCCACTGGCTTTTGACGACGCCCGCACAAACGGACGTGTTAAGCCGGGCGAACTTGCCCTCATGACTGGCTTTGGCGCCGGCATGACGTGGGCGTCCGCCGTGGTTCGCTGGTCACGTTGAGACAAGTTCCCCTAGTCATCCTGGCGGCCGGTCGCGCCCGTCGTTATGGCGGGTTGAAACAATTGGCCCCCATTGGCGTCAATGGTGAAGGAGTCATTGACCTTGTTGCCTCCGACGCCTACGCCGCCGGATTTAATCACATTGTTCTCGTCATCAACGAAGATACGGGTCCCGCCATCAAGAGCCACGTCGAAGAGTACTGGCCAAGTTCCCAGGACGTTTCTTTCGCAGTGCAAGAACACGCCTACGGCACGGTGCACGCGGTTCTCGCCGCCAAATCATTGCTCGATCCTTCGGTGCCCTTTGGTGTCGCGAACGCGGACGACTTGTATGGCCTCGAAGCCATGACCAAGTTGGGGGAGCATCTGCGTCGCGAGCCCACGAGTTGCCTGGTGGGCTACCAGCTCGACCGCGCACTCGTGAACGATTTACCGGTGTCGAGAGGAGTTTGCGAAATTGCCGACGGCAAACTTGTGAGCATCCGCGAACGACACCACGTGCAATTAACCGACAAGGGCTACGTCGCCAACGACGGGCAACTTCCTCGGCACCTGGAGCCCGAGACGCCGGTCTCCATGAATCTCTGGGGGTTCCAGCCTTACGTCTGGGAAGCGTTCGAACAGGCGCTGTTGGAGGAGGACGCCTCTGAAGAAAACGAAATTCGGCTGCCTGACGTCATTTCGCAGTTACTCGAGGGCCACCGATTTGACGTATTGGCGAATGCGTCGCGCTGCGTGGGTGTTACCCACGCCGAAGACTTGCCCCTTGTTCAAGCCGACGTTCGTGAGCAGGTTGCTCGCGGCGAACGTCCGGCTCGGGCTTTTTCGCTGTAGAAAGCCGAAAACCCCGAGTGACCAGCGAGCCGAAGCTCTCCAGCCCCTCGGGGTTTCCGAAGGCGCGTCTCCTAGTTTCCCGTGTCGGACAGGTCCCTACAAAACGGCGGCACCTCACGCCCTTTACCGAGTGAACAGCAGACCGAACTCCGCTGCCCGACGGGAACTCCGTTCCTCTTGCGAGGCCCCTCGTTCCTTCAACCCACTTCGCCTTTCGGCTCCACCGGCTGTCGGTAGGTACTGCGTGAACTACAGAATGAACAATGCCAGACCCCTGTTTGCCAAGCAACCGTGAACACGTCGAAAACACGATATCCAAACGATATGCCCAGACATTGAAATGGTTATCCACCAAAATTTTCTGACGAGGGCACTTCATGCACTACTTTCTCGCAGCTTTTCCACAGAAGAAACGTCGCGGGAAACTCCCCTCAATCGATCGGTTGGTGGTCGTTGACGTATCGTACGAAGCGTGAAACACGCTGGCGAGCACGCACTCCAGGAAATTGCCGAGTTTCTAGCTGAACTGCGTCACGTCCCCGGGCTCGCCGAGAAAAAGACTGGCGTTTTCTATCGAGGCTCACGGGCGTTTTTTCACGTGCACGAAGATCCGGCGGGTCTCTTTGCCGACGTACGAATCAGTGACGAATTCGAACGCTTTCGCATCAGCACAAAGAAGGAACAGGCCGTCGTGCTCGCTCGAATACGAGAGTGCTGCTAAGGATGCTTGCCGACGTTGCAATTATTTGACAGTTAACGTCGCCAGAAAAAGTGATGCGTCACGCCACTCGAGCTGGGTACCGATTCCAAGAAGAAACGTTCGGCAAGATCGTTCGGGCTGTTCCACAGTTTTTCCCCGCGGCCAAGTTCGACAGGCGCAACCGCAAAATGCATTTGGTCAATCAGATCAGCCTCGAGAAACTCGAGCACCGTTTCAACGCCACCGCCGATGCGCACGTCTTTGCCATCGGCCGCTTCAAACGCCTGTGCGAGTGCATCGTGGGGCGACGCATTAAGAAAATGAAACGTCGTGTCCCCCAGGGTTATTGAAGGACGAATATGATGTGTGAGCACGAAAACCGGCGTGTGAAACGGCGTGTCGTCGCCCCACCAGCCTTGCCAGTCCAGGTTTTCCCACGGTCCACGCTGAGGTCCAAACTTGTTGCGCCCCATGATTTCGGCCCCGATGTTCCGCGAGAAGTCGCGCGTGCAGTAATCGTCTAATCCGTAGGTGCCACCGGGCTCTGTTCGATTTACCCAGTTCGCAGTTGCTCCCGCCCAGAAAAAGAGATCGGCAGGATTGGCGTGACCGAAGGGATGCTCAAAGCTCTGACCCGCACCGGAGCCGTAGCCATCACTCGACACCATGAAATTGTGTACACGAACTGCCTGCGCCATTGGTTGTCTTCTGCTTTCGCTAGAGCTCCTGAGCAATCACCACACTCTATAAAGCATTGTGCTTGCGGCAATAAGCGTCCAACGCTCCCGACCTTTGCGACGGTGATGACATCGATTTCCCACTCTGAAAAGATTGGCCGTACACAACTGTCGCATATGTGCTACAGTTGTGGCATGACGGAGATCGCTTCACGGGAACTACGCAATAACACACGGGGTCTTCTGCAACGAGTTGCCCGAGGAGAGGACATTGTGATTACCGTTGACGGCCTACCGGTTGCGGCACTGCGCCCGCTCCATCAACGGCCCCGATGGATTAACGGTGCAGAATTCGCTCGCCGCGTTGCTGGTCGCCAAGCCGACCCCGCGCTTCGTGATGAATTGAAGCGATTAGCGCCCGACACTACCGACGACATCTCATTTTGACCAGAGGTCTGGCTGACACAACTCTGTTCATTGCGCGCGAGTCCGGGCGACCACTACGTGAATCGATGCTTCCCGACGAACTCGCCGTTTCAATTGTAAGCATTGGAGAACTTCGTGCAGGCGTACTTGCTGCCGACGACACAAAAACTCGGGACGTGCGCCTTGTTACTTTGACGACGGCTATGTTGCTCGATCCGATTCCAATTGACTACCACGTCGCTGAACAATGGGCTCGACTTCGTGTACTGCTCCGTGACACGGGCCAACGCATGCCGGTCAATGATTCGTGGATCGCAGCCACCGCAATGTCCATGGCCTTGCCCATCATCACCCAGGACGACGACTACATCCGGTTGGAGGATCTCCCGGTGATACACGTGTGAGGACCGAGTCAGCGATTTTGCCAATTCATTAAATCGTGCAGAAGATATTGAGTCCTTCGGACCGTAATTTGTATGACTTTCTCCACGACTAACAAGGCCCGTAGTGGTGAATGTCCGTAGGATTTACGCCTCCGGTTATGTAATAGACGTTCACACGAATTCCGTGGGTCTCGGCTGGCCGAAACAACCGCAACGAACCTGAAACCACTTTTCCACCGCTCGTGGTTTTAAAAGCCCCGATGGTGTACCCACGAACCGTATTGTTCATCCAATCAAGTGAGTACTCACGATGTGGAGAAAGCGACACGAGATTCAACGTAACAGTGGCTATCTTGTCACTTACCCGGTATTGAACGGTACCGCCACCGCCACAAAACGATTCGTTCTTGGCGTATCCGCCTTGGACTCGGGTCGATGCTGACACTCCTGTGACGCTCTGCCAAGGATGAAGCTTAAGTACGACAATGAGTGCCCCGATCAGAAGCAACGCGACCAAGGAACCAATTCGTCGATTACCGAGCTTGTGCAACTCAAACCTCCCGTCACAGGGCTTCGAGAAATTTCGCACCGAACCATTGCACCTTGTCGAAGTGCCTTTTGGTGGAGATGATGGGATTCGAACCCACGACCTCTACATTGCGAACGTAGCGCTCTACCAACTGAGCTACACCCCCAAAAGGGGAATCAGTCTAACTCGGTTTATGCCCAGATTGTTATTGCCCTGAGGCGTAACGGGCCTGTCGAGGCCACTCCCGCGCGGTTTCGGGCTCGTAGAACTCGTTGTCGTAGGTCTCTTCGTAGGAAGCAGCCGGAGCCTCAATGTATCGTTCGCTACGCGGCGCCGTCGTCGATCGGGTGACGCGCGAGGAAGCAATCATGCCGCGTTGCATGGCGACGAACATGAGCGCGAGGTAGCTAAGCCACGCAAACCATAAGGCAGCCGCGCTGTAGATAATCATCGTGGACGAAAGCGCAAAGGCCGCCAACGAATCAAGAATCGCGAGCGCTAAAAGACCGAGGACGAAGTTCCTTCGGCGGCGGCGTTGATCGCGAGCGCCTCGGTCTGGACCAGTATCGAAGTGTCGTTGCGCCGAGAGCGCCGTTTGCTGCATTGGACGCGAATACGCAACCGCTGGATTTACGGGCGCCACGTCATCGTCGAACGAAACGTCGGTGTGATTTTCACGGTGAGTGAATGCGGGTGCAGCAACTCGTTCGAAAGGATCATCCGCCATTGATTCGGACCATTCGGCCCAGGACATTTCTCGAGCGAGCGACGCCGCAGTCTCGTTAGGGGCAACTAAACGAAGTCGAGGTAATCGAGGAGTTATTTCTTCTTCTGGCTCGGGAGGAGGCTGCGCGCTCCCCTCGTCGTGCAATTTGTAGGCAGGATCGACAACGTACTCGCCTCTGTGTGACAAGGACTCGTAGCCCGAGTGAAATGCTTCGATAGAGTGGTTCGTTTGGCGGTCACGGAGTCGACGAAAACCAGTAGGCGCTAGCACCGCAATCCAAAGCACAGCGAGGATTATCAGCAGCATCCGGCAATCCCTTGTCCCACCACCGTTGACATGTCATAAAAACGGTAGTGCGAAAAGCCTTATTTTTAGTGGATACTAGGCCTCGTGGAGCCCGCATTCGTCCTTGTCGAGGCCCGCCCATCGGCCTGACCTTCGATCAGCTCCTGGCGCTGGCTTCACGGTCATTGCGGCACAACCAATTGAGGCGTAGCCCTTCGCCCACAGGGGGTGTTCCGGGAGCCCTTGATCGCGCAAGTAATACGCCACATCGTCGTCACTCCAATTAGCGAGCGGATTTACTTTCACCAGTCCGAATTTGTCGTCCCAGGACACAATCGGCATCGTGGCCCTGGTTGCTGCGTCCGAGCGCTTCACCGCGGTAATCCACGCGGCCTTACCTTGGACGGCGCGCTTTAAGGGCTCAACCTTTCGAAGAGCGCAGCACTGCTCGGTGCCACAGGGCCACGCGTCAGCGTCGGGACCTGGTTTCGTTCTCGTGAGATTGAGCTTCCACTCTCGTTCAATTTGATCGACGAATTTGTAGGTCTCGTAGAAGTGACCGAGCGTGTCGAGAAAAATGATCTCCGTCTTAGGACGTTGTTGCAACAAGATGTGCAACAGTGCGACGTCTTCAAAGGAACAGGCCATCGCGACGTTGGCACCAAAGCGTTCGAAGGTCCAGTGAAGAATCTCACTCGGCGTCGCCGTTTCAAAGCCTTGTGACGTTGTAACAAGTTCGTCATAAAAGTCGTGCGTCGAAGTACTCATATCCACCTATGTTCTAATCGAAGAGTTGACTGTATCAATCAGGTTTATAGAATTGACTACAACACTTCGTAGGACCCATCTTCTCATGACGACGACCCTCCCCCAGCCCACCCGAGGCATCGACCACTTGGACTTATTGGAAGCCCACGCCATCTTCATTTTGCGTGAAGTAGCCGCTGAATGCGAGCGACCGGTGCTTCTCTTTTCGGGAGGTAAAGACTCCGCCGTACTGCTGCACCTCGCGGTCAAAGCATTTGCGCCTCAGCACCTTCCCTTCCCCGTTCTTCACGTTGACACCGGACACAACTTCCAAGAGGTGCTCGATTTTCGTGACGCCACCGTGAAGAAGTTGGGTGCTCAACTCGTCGTCGCGAAGGTTCAAGACTCCATTGATCAAGGTCGCGTTGCTGACCCCGGTGCGCTTGGACTGCGCAATCGTTTGCAAACGGTGAGTTTGCTCGATGCAATAAATGAACACGGTTTTGATGCCGCCTTCGGTGGCGCTCGTCGCGACGAAGACAAAGCGCGCGCGAAAGAACGAATTCTCTCGTTCCGTGATGCCTTTGGACAGTGGGATCCGCGTCACCAACGTCCCGAGCTCTGGCAGCTCTACCAGGGAAAGGTCAATCCCGGCGAACATCTTCGGGCGTTCCCGTTGTCGGACTGGACCGAACTAGACGTGTGGCAATACATCCAACGCGAGAACGTTGATTTGCCTTCGATCTACTTTGCTCATGAGCGCGACCTCGTCCAACGCGACGGCATGTGGTTGGCACTGTGCGAATGGATTGTGCCTCGCGAAAATGAAACGGTGATTCGAAAGCGCGTGCGCTATCGCACCGTTGGCGACGCCTCCTGCACTGGTGCAGTTGTTTCCGATGCCGACGACGTCGCGGCCATCATTCACGAAGTAGCAACGGCCAATGTTTCAGAACGTGGCGCGACTCGCGCCGATGACAAATTTTCTGAAACAGCGATGGAGGATCGCAAACGCGAGGGTTACTTTTAAGTGACCCAAGCAAGCAAGGAACTCCTACGTTTCGCCACGGTTGGTTCCGTGGACGATGGAAAATCGACGCTGATTGGTCGATTACTCGTCGACACTCGTCAACTCTTCGACGATCAATTAGACGCCGTGGTACAAGCGTCGTCGAAACGCGGAGTGGGTGACCTCGACCTGAGTTTTGTGACCGATGGTCTTCGCGCGGAACGCGAACAAGGAATAACCATCGACGTGGCGTACCGCTACGCCGCGACCCCCACTCGAAAATTTGTTATCGCTGACTGTCCTGGTCATATTCAGTACACGCGCAACATGGCCACGGGCGCTTCGAACGCGGACCTCGCGCTCGTGGTTCTCGATGTCAACCAAGGTCTCAAGGAACAAACGCGTCGCCACCTCTGCATCGCGGCATTGCTCGGAGTGCGCACCGTCATTGTGGCCGCGAACAAAATGGACGTGGCGAGTTGGGAACAAGAACCCTTTGATCTCGTGGTGAAAGAAGTGCACGCGCTCGCCGAACAACTGGGTTTTGAAAATCCACTCGTTATTCCCGTTTCGGCGCTGAACGGCGACAACGTCGTCGACGCCTCGGCCGCGGCCGGTTGGTACAACGGCCCGACCGTGCTCAGTGCCCTCGAGCAGGCCTACACCGGATCATGGGCCTCGTCACTCAGTGGCGCACGACTTCCTATCCAGTGGGTACTTCGCCAATCCGGCGGCGGACGCACCTACGCCGGCATGGTGAGTGGCAAAACTATTCACGTTGGTGACACGGTGTCACTTCTTCCCGCCAACGTCAAGACGACAATTCGCGCAATCACGTCACCACAAGGTGACGTGCAAGAAGCGCCGCCGGGAATTTCCGTGGACGTCGACCTGGCCGACGATACTGACGCGGGACGCGGTGATCTCTTAGCCGTTTCTCCTTTGCCGCGCGTGACGCGAGAGGTGCTGGCCACCGTTTGCTGGTTCGGTGAACAGCCGCTTTCCACTGGACAGCGCCTACGACTGAAGCACACGACGCGCTCGACACCAGCGCGCATAAGTGCCATTGAAGGCGTCGTGGACATTTCCAATCTTTCAATTCACGACGCAGGGCAACTCGCCACCAACGACATTGGGGTTATACAAATTCAGACGGCCGACCCGATTGTCGTCGACGAGTACCAAGAAAACCGGATTACCGGCAGTTTTGTGCTCATTGATGAGAAATCAAACGCGACCGTTGCTGCGGGCATGGTCGGACGCGCTTCGTTTCTTTAAAACTGCACCACCATCACGATGACCGCGATCGCGAGAATCGTCAAAACGGTGTCCAAGCGACTTCCCAGTTGACGTCCCACGCTCTTCGAAACATCCTCACCGGCCGCGAGGGTCGAGGCGACTGACCGCTCCAAGGGGAATACGCGAGCTTCGAGTAATCCAGCGGCCGCGAGATAACAAAGGAATCCCACGCCAATCCACGGATGACCTAGCGAGTCGTCGTGACCTTCACTGAGTGAAAGCGCTAGTCCCGAAAGAGGGAGCAGATGGATAATGCGACCCGCCCAGTTACGTCCCGGAGGAAACCTATTCGTCAATTTTTCATTACCGGGCGACTTAACGAGCATCGCCACCGACGTACGCATAGCGATGAGCACCGAAAAAGTGGCGAGCGCAACCATGATGTGCACCACGTACAAAATATCGGACGCCACGCTGACCGCCAGCATTAAAGATCCAACAAGAGTTCAGCCGCACTGTACGGGTCAATGACGTGTTGCTCGAGGGCTTCGAGTTGCGTTTCGTAAGCGGCGCCGCCGGCAATTGTTTGCACGGTCGATTGGACCATGGCCGAGAGAACTCTGTCAAATTCAACACGCGTTCGCAGGCGACGTCGACGAGTGAAATCTCCTGATTTCAACAAGTACTGGCGATGTTCGCTCAGCGCTCGCCACAACTCTTCAACGCCGGATCCTCCCGTGGCCACCGTCTCCACAATCGGGGGTCGCCACGAACGCTCTTCTCCCAGATCAAGCATTTGCTCTAAGTCACGACGGGTTTCACGCACGCCGGCGCGGTCAGCCTTGTTGATGACAAAGAGGTCCGCAATTTCCAAGAGGCCGGCCTTGTTGGCTTGCATGGCGTCACCCCATCCTGGATTGGTCACCACGACGGTTGTGTCAGCGGTCGAGACAATATCCACTTCCATCTGACCAACGCCCACCGTTTCTACGAGCGCCAATTCAAACCCGGCACAGCCGAGCACCCGGAGAGCGTCAGGTACGGCTAAGGAAAGTCCGCCGAGATGCCCACGCGTGGCCATGGAACGAATAAACACCTTCTCATTCGTCGCGTGATCCTGCATGCGAACACGGTCACCAAGAATGGCACCGCCCGTGAAGGGCGAACTCGGATCGACACAAAGAATGCCCACCTCAGCGAACGCTCCCTCGCCATCGAACGATCCTTCGTTAAGCGCGCGCGTAATGAGTTGGTCTGTCAGCGTGGACTTCCCTGCGCCGGGAGGACCAGTTATTCCGACGACGTAGGGCTCGTTTGACAGGTACGCCAGTGCCGTCGTGGCACGCTGCGTGTCGCCACCGGATTCCACGTAGGTCATGAGGCGAGCGAGAGCTGTGCGCGATCCCTGCTTCGCGAGGGCTACCAGGGTGTCGGGTTCGCGAGGAATCACGAGGTGCGTTCTACCGTGGCGCCTAGGGATTTAATGCGACCGACGAAATCGTCGTAGCCCCGGTCGAGGTGCTCGAGACCAGAAATAATTGTCTCGCCCTCAGCCACGAGTCCCGCGAGGGACAACGCTGCCGCGGCACGAATGTCCGTAGCATTCACCGACGTTCCGTTGAGTTTGTTCACCCCGCGAATCAAGGCGTGGTGCCCCTCGGTCGTAATGAGAGCGCCCAAGCGAACCAATTCGTCGACATAGCGAAATCGTCCTGCGAAGAGATTTTCTGTCACGACCGACACCCCGCTCGCCACGCAGAGCAGCGTCGTAATGAGGGGCTTGTAGTCCGTGGCCACTCCTGGATACGGCAAGGTCGCCACGTCACAGCCTAAGAGTTGATCGGGACCTCTCGCGAGCACTCCTTCACCCGACACATCAATCTCGGCTCCCATAGTTTCGAACTTTCGAATCAACATTTCCATGTGATCAGCTCGAGCGTCACTCACGCGTACGGCGCCGCCGGTGATAATCCCCGCGGCCAAGTACGTCGCGCTCACTACGCGGTCAGGAATGACGTCGTGCGTCGCCGGAGAGAGTTCTTCCACGCCCTCAATCGTCAAACGAGATGTTCCGAGACCATCAATCTTTGCTCCCATGGCCTGCAGCTGTCGACCAAGGTCTTCGACTTCTGGTTCTCGAGCAGCGTTCTCAATAACGGAGCGGCCGTTGGCGAGCACTGCTGCCATGAGCAAATTGTCCGTAGCGGTATGACTGGGATATTCGAGTGTGATTCGCGCGCACTGCAGTCGCAGTCCTTCGAGCGTTGCGTGGATAGAACTTCGATTGTTGTGAAAACGCGCGCCCATTGCACTCAGCCCGTCGGTGTGAAAATTGATTGGTCGCTGGCCAAAGTCATCGCCACCCGGCAAGGCCATGTTGGCTTGTCCACAGCGCGCCAGTAGCGGTCCAAGTACCACGAGCGACGCGCGCATGGCTTCAAAAAGATGCGCGGGAGCGACCGGCGAAAGAGCCCCCGCTTCGGGCACGGAAATCCAGAGTTCGTGGTCGTCTCTTCGAACCTGACAACCAAGCGCCACCAAGAGTTCGGCCATCGTAGCGACGTCAGTAATGTTCGGCACGTTCGTGAGATGGTGCTCGCCGGTTGCCAATAGGCAGGCCGCCATCTCCTTCAAGACCGCGTTTTTGGCACCGTACGCCCGCACAACACCCGAAAGCGGTCCCGCAGGCTTCACTACGAGTTGCGTCATGCCTTCAAGTATTGTCGCTGCGGCAAGTTGGCATGAATCGCATAGTTTTAGCGCGTTCGTAGTCGCTCCCCACTACTCTTTTGGGGTGCAGACGCCCGCCCGCCCCGATCGCAACATTGCCCTCGAACTCATTCGTGTCACCGAAGCGGCGGCCATCGCGGCGGCCCGATGGTCGGGACGGGGCGACAAAATTGCTGCCGATAAGGCTGCGGTGGACGCCATGCGTCACGTTCTTACCTCGGTGACCATGGACGGAGTCGTGGTCATTGGAGAAGGTGAAAAAGACCAAGCGCCGATGCTCTTTAACGGCGAGCACGTGGGCGACGGGCGACCCCCGCTCGTGGACGTCGCCGTTGATCCCATTGATGGCACACGCCCCACGGCCAAGGGCCAAAACGGCGCACTGTCGGTCATTGCCATATCTGGACGAGGCACCATGTTCAACCCGGGACCGTTCTTTTACGCGGAGAAACTCGCCGTCGGACCCAAGGGTCGTGGCGTCGTGAGTCTCGAAGCCACCGTCAAAGAAAATCTCACGGAGCTTTCAAAGTGCCTCAACAAGCCCGTCCAAGAATTGGGTGTGGTGGTGCTCGAACGTCCGCGCCACGACGATCTTGTGGCGGAGATTCGTGACGCCGGTGCTCGCGTGGTGTCCATTGGCGACGGCGACGTCGCCGGGGCCATCGCGACTGCGTGGCCGCATTCGGGTGCCGACATTCTGATGGGCGTCGGGGGAACACCCGAAGCCGTAATCGCCGCGGCGGCCTTAAAGGGCCTCGGAGGCGAGATTCAGAGCCGCCTCTGGACCGAAGACGAGGAACTCAAAAAGAGTGCTTCCTCACTCGGCTACGACACGCAAAAAATCTTGACGACTGATGATCTCGTGGGCGGCGATTGTTTCTTTTGTGCCACCGCCATCACCGACGGCGACTTTCTTCGCGGTGTTCGATTTCACGATTTTGGCGCCACCACCCAGTCCCTGGTCGTGCGCTCCAAGTCGGGCACGGTGCGGACCATTGAGACGTTTCACCGCCATAACAAGCTCAATGAGTTCACGATCGCGGGTTTTTAAAGACCCGAGCGGCCGCCACTTTTGAGGCGTAGTGTCCAATAAGGAGACGAATCTCCTGGCGCGCAGCGCGTCGTAGGTCAAGGAGGATCTATGAAGGTGTCTGAACTTTTGCAGCAAAAGGGTTCTGCGGTTGCGACAATCAATCAGTCACAACTCGTGGGCGACGCCGTCCAACTGCTTCGTGAACGCGGCATAGGCGCGCTCGTTGTGGTGGGCGCAACGCCCCCACTGGTGGGAATTTTGAGCGAGCGTGACGTCGTGCGAGCACTTGCCAATGGCGAAGAAGGCGTCCTCGACCAGCGAGTAAGTGAACTCATGACGGTGAATATCACGGTGTGCTCACCCAGTTCCACGACCCTCGAGTTAATGGAACTCATGACCGAGATGCGCGTACGTCACATCCCAGTAACCGACGGCGAATCACTCGTCGGCATTGTGTCCATTGGTGACGTTGTTCACGCTCGACTTCACGAGTTAGAACGTGAGAAGACGGAACTGCTGGAGTACGTCTCCGCGCGTTAATTACTTCGCGGCACCGAGGCGCAGTTCAGCGCGCGCCAACGCATCACGAGCCGACTGAAGAACAGCATCGTCAAGGTCGCCTTCACGATTCGTCGCCGCGAGCGCCGCTTCGGCGGTTGCCTTCGCCGCTTCGGCGCGAGCTACGTCGATGTCCGAGGTTCGCTCGGCTGTTCCGACCAACACCGTTGCCGTCGTGGCGTCGGCGTCGTGATCAGTATTAACTTGAAAATAGCCACCGTGTTCAACGAACGAAAGTTCACCCTCCGCTGTTTCCACCCGAAGAACGCCGGGCACCAAGTCGCCAATGACGGCCGTGTGCTCAGGAAGGATGGTGAAGTTGCCGTCAGAGGATCGAGCAATAAGCGCCGTGGCGTCTCCCTCCCACAACGACGATTCTGGTGTCACTATCTCAACGTGCAGTACGGGCACTGTGTTACTCGTTCGCCAGTTCGTGCGCCTTTTTGAGGACGCCCTCGGCACCACCGACGTTGAGGAACGCTTGTTCTGGAGCGTTGTCGAGATCACCCTTCACAATGGCCTCGAAGGACTCAATGGTCTCTTCCAACTTCACGTAGACACCAGGTATACCGGTGAAGACTTCGGCCACGAACATCGGCTGACTCATGAAGCGCTGAATCTTTCGTGCTCGCGACACCGTCACGCGGTCGACTTCAGAAAGCTCGTCGAGTCCGAGAATGGCGATGATGTCCTGGAGTTCCTTGTAACGCTGGAGCACTTGCTGGACCTGACGGGCCACGTTGTAGTGACGGTCACCAACAATTTCAGGCGCCAAGATATTCGACGTCGACGTCAAGGGGTCCACAGCCGGGTAGATGCCCAGCGCAGCAATCTGTCGGCTGAGCTCGGTCGTGGCATCAAGGTGGGTAAACGTCGTAAACGGCGCGGGGTCGGTGTAGTCGTCCGCCGGCACGTAGACGGCCTGGATTGAGGTAATGGAACGACCTCGAGTTGAGGTGATGCGCTCTTGCAATTCGCCCATCTCGTCAGCCAACGTCGGCTGGTAACCCACGGCGCTCGGCATACGTCCAAGCAGCGTTGATACTTCCGAGCCCGCTTGCACGAATCGGAAGATGTTGTCAATAAACAACAGCACGTCCTGGTTCTTTACGTCACGGAAATATTCCGCCATCGTGAGGGCTGCCAAGGCAACGCGAAGTCGCACGCCCGGCGGTTCGTCCATTTGTCCGTACACGAGGGCCGCTTTTTGCAAAACGCCTGATTCTTTCATTTCGAGGAACAAGTCAGTGCCCTCACGGGTTCGCTCGCCTACGCCAGCGAATACTGATACACCACCGTGCTGGAGAGCCACGCGGTTGATCATCTCGAGGATGAGCACTGTCTTTCCCACACCTGCACCACCAAAGAGACCAATTTTTCCACCCTGTACGTAGGGCTCAAGTAGGTCAATGACCTTGATGCCGGTTTCAAACATCTGCGCGCGAGGCTCGAGTTGGTCAAATGCCGGCGGATTGCGGTGAATTTCCCATCGGTCCTCAACTGGTCCAATGTCGTTCGTGTCAAGGGGCTGACCGAGCACGTTGAACACGTGACCGAGCACTGCGTCTCCTACCGGCACGGTGATACCGCGACCAGTCTGGCGAACTACGGCGCCACGAACGAGACCGTCCGTGGGCTTCATGCAGACGCAGCGCACTCGCCCGTCACCTATCTGTTGTGCGACTTCGGCCACGACTGTGACGGTCTCGCCGTCGAGGTTGAGGTCCATCTCCACGGCGTGGTTGATCTCGGGCAACGCGTGGGGTGGGAACTCTACGTCAACCACCGGTCCCGCAATGGCGACGACCCGTCCAGTTTCTAGCGCGGTCTTCTCGGGGGCAATGGTCATTTCATACTCACTTTCTTTCGCGGAGCGCTTCCGCGCCACTCACGATTTCCATAATTTCAGTTGTAATTGCGTCCTGACGGGCGCGGTTCATGATGCGAGTAAGGCTGCGCCCTAATTCGTCTGCGTTGTCGGTCGCGGCGGCCATTGCCCGCTGCTGACTGGTGTGAAACGACGCCGCACCTTCAAGGAGTGCAGTAAAGATTTCACTCTCAATGGCCTTGGGACCGAGTTCACCGAGCAGCTGTTCCACCTCGGGCTCAAACTCCGTGTAGCCCTCGAGGTCTTTTTTGGTGTCGACGGCGGCTTCTTCGTGCACGATGATCGGCAAAATTTGTCGTGACTCGACTTGTTGGCTCGCGGCCGAAAGAAAACGGTTGTAGACAATAATGACTTGTTCCGCCTCACCATTGACGAACGGTGCGGCGGTGACTCTCGCTACTTCGCGAGCATCGGAGAACGTCGGGCGATCAGAGAAGCCTTGGAAACTCTGTTGCACGTCAAGACCACGGAAGCGAAAGTACGCCAGTGCCTTTTTGCCAACGGTGATGAGTTGCACACTGGTGCCATCGGATTTCAATTGTGCCACGAGGCGCTCCGTTGCTCGAAGCACTGACGAGTTGTAAGCACCCGAAAGTCCTCGGTCACCAACAATGGAAAGCACCACAGCGTTTTGCACGCGGTCGGGCGTACCGAGCAACTTCGCCGCCGCTCGCGGATCAGACTTCGCCGCTTCATAAATCACCCGAGCCATACCGTCGCGGTAGGGACGATTGGCCGCAATGCGTGCCTGGGCACGAGCAATCTGCGAGGCGGCAATGAGTTCCATCGCTTTGGTTATTTTCCGGGTTGCCTGTACCGACTTGATACGGCGTCGCAGGATTCGTTCTTGTCCTCCAGCCATGGGTTGCCTCCTTTCCTCGCTCGACTACTACTGACTAGTTGCTGATTGCAAAGCCGTGGCGGAATGATTCCAGCGCCGCGTCAATCGCTGCCGTGTCGGGCAGTGCACCCGTAGTGCGAATCTGATCAAGCAGGTCCTTGTGCTTGGCTCGAAAGGTCGTCAGCATTTCGCTCTCGAACCTTCGAACGTCGCTAATGGGCACCTCATCAAGCCAACCCTTGGTACCCGCATAGATGACAATGACTTGCTCTTCTACTGGCACCGGAGCGTTGAGCGACTGCTTCAACAGTTCGGTCAGACGGTAACCACGGTCCAATTGTTGCTGGGACGACTTGTCGAGTTCGGATCCAAAAGTCGCGAACGACTCCAGGTCTCGGAACTGCGCCAGGTCAATCTTGAGGGTTCCCGATACTGACTTCATGGCCTTAATCTGAGCAGCGCTACCGACTCGACTCACCGAGTTGCCCACGTTGATGGCGGGACGAACACCCGAATAAAAGAGGTCGGCTTCCAAGAACACCTGTCCGTCGGTAATCGAAATTACGTTCGTCGGGATGTACGCCGAAATGTCGCCGGCCTTGGTTTCGATGATGGGAAGAGCCGTAAGCGACCCTCCACCGAGTTCGTCGCTCAATTTGGCGGCGCGCTCGAGAAGTCGACTGTGCAAATAGAACACGTCACCGGGGTACGCCTCGCGGCCCGGTGGACGACGCAGCAGCAGCGAAATCTGTCGGTACGCCTCGGCCTGCTTAGAGAGGTCGTCGTAGACCACCAATGCGTGCTGGCCATTTTCCATCCACTCTTGTCCAATGGCGCAACCGGCGTAGGGCGCGAGAAACTTGAACGGTGCGGGGTCACCGGCTGAAGCCACGACGACCACCGTGTACTCGAGTGCGCCAAAGTCTTCCAGGATCTTCACGGTCTGGGCGACGGACGAGTTCTTTTGACCAACGGCCACGTAGATGCACTTCACACCCAGGCCCTTTTGATTCAAGATCGTGTCAACGGCAACCGTCGTCTTACCGGTCTTGCGGTCACCAATAATGAGTTCGCGCTGCCCTCGACCAATTGGGGTCATGGCGTCAATAGCCTTGATACCTGTCTGCAACGGTTCGCTCACCGGCTGGCGACCGATGATGCCCGGCGCCTGAACTTCCATGCGTCGAATCGTCGGATTGACGAGAGGACCCTTGCCGTCAATGGGCTCACCGAGAGCGTTCACGACGCGTCCCAGCAGGGCGTCGCCCACCGGCATCGAGAGAATCTTCCCCGTGGCGCGAACAATCTGTTCTTCTTCGATTCCGTCCACGGAACCAAGAACCACGGCACCAATGGTCTCTTCATCGAGGTTCATGGCGAGACCTACGGTTCCGTCGGCAAATTCGAGGAGCTCGTTCACCTTCGCCGATGGCAAACCCGAAACGCGAGCAATACCGTCGCCCACTTCCACCACACGGCCGACCTGTTCGGTGCCCACCGTTGGGGTGTATTCGGTTACGTTGCGCCTCAGCGCATCGGTGATTTCGCTGGCACTAATCGTGAGCTCAGTCATCACTTTTTCCTTTTCCTTTTCCGTTAACGATCGCTATTTGATTCATAAAAATGTCCGGGGCTCACCGCATCACGAAGTGACCCAAGCCGACCTCGCGTTGTCGCGTCCACTCGAAGGTCGCCCATCTCCACCAGCACTCCACCCAAGAGTGAAGGGTCTTCGGCGACCTCTAACTCTACGTTTTTCCCCGATACCGCTCGCAGCGAAGCAGTGAGCTGCTCGCGAGTTTGATCATCCATGGCCCGTGCGGTAAAGACCCGCGCCACTCGCCAGTCTCGCGACTTGGCCACGTAGTCAACGAGGAAATCAAGTGTTCCCACCACGTCGCGTGGACGGCCGCCGATGATGACGTAGGTCGCAAGTGCCAGCGCCGTCGCACTTACTTTTCCGTTGAGTAATTCCGTCGTGAGAGAAACGCGCGCTTCGAGCGGTGCGTCACGGTCAACGAGTTCACGACGAAGTGCGCCGTTTGCTTCGACGTAACGCGCCCAGCGAAAGAGGTCGTCTTCAATACCGGTGAAGTTGTCCGTCGAGACGTCTTCTAGGTGGGCGTCAGCAAATCCGCCAACCCGGCGGCGAGCTTCAAGGAGCGAAAGACTCGGCACTTCGTCAACGAGGCCTTCACTCATTCGATGAGCGGTGTGTGCCAGGTCGTCGATTTCTTTGGGAACGTGCTGCGCGGGCGATTGGACCGCGACGTAGCAAAGAAGTCGGAGCGTCGAAGGTTGCACTTTGCCATTCAGGAGTTCGTGGACAATGTTGCCGCGTGCAATGTGAGCAATCGACGTGTCAGTTAAAACATCGTGAATGTCGTTTCGCGAGCGAACCAGAGAGTCAAACTCTCGAATTTCGCGAGCAACCGTCGAGAGATCGCCTTGGCCCAAGGGACCAAGCACGGCCGCAACGAATCCCTGAACCTTGGGCAGCATGATTAACGACCACTCGCCTTTTGCGCTTCAGAATTAAGCGCGGCAACGGCTTCTCGAACGAGGTCTTGGTGCGAGGACTGATCAACTTCGCGTCCCACAATTTTGGCGACCAGGTCAAAGACGATTTCGCCAATGCGAGCGGATGCTTCGTCGATGGCCCGCTGGCGCGCGGCATCAACTTCACCGTTCGCGGCGGCGACGATGCGGTCCGCTTCGACCTGGGCTCGTCCGGCCGCTTCCGCCTTCACCTGATCCGAAGTGGCCTGGGCAGCCGCGATGATGTCACGGGCTTGGTTTCGTGCGGTGTTCAAGATTTCTTGGCGCTCGCCACCCGCGGCTTCGGCCTCGGCTCGCGCTTCGTCGGCGGAGTCCAGTGCGGCCTTGATTTTGGATTGTCGTTCTTCGAGCGCCTTATTAAGGGGCGGCAGGATGTATTTCGTCGCCAGGAAAAGCACAACGGCAACGACGATTAACTCGACGAAGAACGTTCCATTCGGTAACAGAAAGACTGACTCAGCAATCATCTCAATTGACCTTCTCTATCTACTTTGATTTTTGGACGTTGGGTGGCTTCGCTAAAAACCACCCAACGCGCGAACTATTGCTTCTTGAAGACGTACACGAAGACAACCATGAACAGCAGGTTGATGAAGTACATTGCCTCCACCAAACCAACCGTCAAAAAGAAGTACTGACGTGCTTTGTTTTCAATCTCGGGCTGACGGGCAATAGCGGCAATCGTCTGACTACCCGCCAAACCGTCACCAATTGCTGCTCCAATAGCGCCTCCACCGAGGGCGAGACCGCCACCGACGAGCGCGCCGGCACTACGGACCGCTGCCGCGATGTCGTTTGGATTCGTTGCCATGTACTTTCCTCCTGGTTATTTAATGCGATTTTTCTAAAACTTCATTGTGTTCGGGGTCATTCGACGTGGCCATCGCAAAGTAGATGACCGTCAGCAACATGAAGATGTACGCCTGAATGGCCCCAATAAAGAGGTCAAAGGGCTTCCAAATTAATTCCCCGTATGGAACTACGAACACCGGCAACAACGTGGTCATAACGAGCACCATGAGTCCACCGGAAAAGAGATTGCCAAAAAGTCGGAAAGTCAAGGTTATGGGCTTGGTTATTTCTTCAATGATGTTGATCGGTAGCAGCGCCGTGAACGGCTGTTTATAGTGCGCGAAGTAACCACGAAAGCCTCGCGAGCGCGCCGAATCTATGTGTACCCACACAATGACAAACAGGGCAAAGGCGAGAGGCAAGTTCACGTCGGCGGTCGGCGCCGGAAGAAGTTCAAACGATCCACCCGGGTGCAGCGCTGACGGGATGAAACCAATCCAGTTGCAGATCAAAATGAAAATAAATATCGTGACGCCAATTGGGATGTAGCGCTTACCCTTTGGTCCAATGGCGGACAGTGCGAGATCACTCACCATCTCGTAAATGATTTCCCACATGAGTTGAAATTTGCCGGGCACGCCAGGCGTGACCTTTCGCACCAAGAAATAACCAAGCAACGAAAAGATGGCGACGGCGAGCAATGTCGAAGCCAAGACGTCGAGATCGATAGTCCCGATGATGGGCAAATGCGCCGTCGGGTGAACCCCAACGTCAATCTGCTTCGCCGCGAGCAGCGTCCTCACTCAATTCCTCCTTGGCTCGCCACGACGCGCAACACGTTCATGACGAAAACAACCTGATACAACACAAGCCCTGTCACAATACCGACTCCCAAGGGGGCGGTAATTAAAAGGGCCACTACGACGATAACGGTTACGACGGCAAGGCGTCCTGAGGTTCTAGAGCCGAGCTGGCGACGGATGGCCTTGGAGGACTGTTCGCCCTTCAGTTCGACCTTCGCCGCTTGACGGTCGAGGAAACGAAGATTCATCACCGCGAGGAAGACACCAAACACGAGGCCCAACGCAGCCCAGGGCTGATCAATCACGAGAGCCACGATGAACCCGATGGTTGCGACAATTAAGGCGGACCAGGAGGTCCGGCGCAGGAGGCGCGGCAATGTATCGGGGGGTAGGTTTTCGAGCACAGGATTTCGTTCTTACAACCAGCGCCGGACCTGTTTGACAACGCTGACCACGGCGGCTAGCGAACCCAACAGTAATCCAATTAGCAAGAACGCAGGAGCGGTGTGCCACACCGAATCAGCCCAAATCCCAAGCAATACTCCGACGGCGACGCAACTGGCGATGGTGGTTCCCATGACGGCAAAAGCCACCAATCCCGGCAGATCCTTTATTTGGCCTTGATCAGGAGATTCTTGAGACGGAGGTGTCGCGGGGGGTTCCGCACTCACCGCACCGGCACCTCTTCGTCGCTCGCCGCTTCGGCGGCCGTGCGGCGTCGATGGAGACCCGGATAGAACCAGGTAAAGAGGGCGACGATCAAGAGGGCGACACCCAGAGGAATAAGCGCGTTCGCCCGTGGCGCAAACAGCGGAAAGAGCACAAAGCCGCACAACAGCGCAGTCCACGCCCAAAGAATCACGACGGTCCGCCGGTGCCCGTGGCCGAGGCGCATTAAGCGGTGGTGAATGTGGTTTTTGTCCGGGGTATGAAAACCTTGCCCCGACGCGATGCGGCGAACGTAGGCGAAGACCGCATCCGCGAGGGGTACACCCAAAATAAAGACCGGAATAAGAATGGGCGCGAAAAAGAAGAAGGTGACGCCACTGGTCGGCGGCGTACGTCCGCCAATCACCATGGTCGAGGCACTCATGAGAAGACCGAGCATCAGTGCGCCGGCGTCACCCATGAAAAGTCGAGCGGGATGAAAGTTGTCTCGCAAGAACCCGAGACTTATGCCACAGGTAATGGCCGCCACCAAGGGCCCAATATTATTTGACGGAAGAAGGCCCAGGTCCTCAAGACGCAGTCCGTACACGCAGAGTGTGCCCGAGGCAATGGCCACGATTCCTCCGGCGAGACCGTCAAGACCATCAATCAAGTTCACGGCGTTCGTGAGCGCGAACACCCATACGGCGGTAATCAACGGAAGAATTGAGGGGCCGAGAACAATGAAGCCAGCAAAGGGCAGCTTTAGTTGGTACATCGTGCAGCCGCTGAAATAAAGAATGCTCGCCGCCAACACTTGGCCAGCTGTCTTTGCCGGTGCCGACATGTCACGAAAGTCATCCACCATCCCGACAATGAAGATCACCGTGGCCGCCAACAACACGCCAAGCATTTCGTGCGAGGACGAAATTATTTGACGAAGCGGAGAAATGAACGCCGCAACCACCAAGGCAACACACAGACCTATGAACATCGATGCCCCACCGCCATAGGGCGTGACGTCCTTATGAACTTTTCGCTCGTCCGGCAGCGCGGTGTAGCCCACGCGAAGTGAAACACGTCGCGCAGGTCCATCCACGAGAACGGTGGTCACAACACCTACGACCATGACGAGGACGTAGGAAGCGATATTGCTCACGACGATTTACTTACCAAAGTCGGCGTACGGATTAAAGCGGGAGCACAATTCATTCACGTCAACTCGCACACCCTCGACGTGCGCTTCCTCATCTCGACCACGAAGGGCCCGTGCTATTAGCGACGCCACTTGGGAAAACTCGCCTACGCCCATGCCCGCGGTGGTCTCAGCTGGCGTACCCAAACGAAGTCCTGACGTAACGAAGGGGCTTCGTGGATCGTCGGGAATTTGATTTCGGTTTGTAGTGATGCCAGCTCGGTCCAATACTTCTTGGGCAACTTTGCCAGTGAGATCGGCGTCAAAGTCGCGTAAGTCGAGAATCACCATGTGGTTATCAGTACCGCCCGAGACAATGCGGAACCCTTCCGCTGCCAGTGCGCCAGCGAAACCTTTCGCATTTTCAACAATGCGCTCGGTGTACTCGGAGAAGCTCTTGTGCGACGCTTCGCGAAACGCCACGGCCTTCGCCGCAATGGCGTTTTCGAGCGGGCCGCCCTGCATGCCAGGAAAGACCGACATGTCAATCTTCTTCGCGTGTTCTTCGCGACAAAGGATTGCGCCGCCTCGTGGACCACGCAACGTTTTGTGCGTGGTGAAGGTGACCACGTCGGCGAAGGGAACCGGATTGGGGTGCGATCCTCCCGCAATGAGGCCCGCCACGTGCGCCGAGTCAAACATCAACAGCGCACCTACTTCGTCGGCAATTTCTCGAAACGGTGCTGGTTCTATGAAACGCGAGTACGCCGTGGCGCCCGCGACAATCAATTTAGGTCGATGATGCAATGCGAGAGCGCGGACATTGTCGAAGTCAATGACTTCACCAGCGACCGACGGGTCATCCGAACGTGGCGTGACACCGTAGGAAACGAAATTCCAAATCTTTGAAGTGATTGACGCCGGCGAACCGTGCGTCAAGTGACCACCCTGGTCGAGACGCATGGCGAGAATCGTGTCCCCGGGCTCGAGCAGCCCTTGGTACACAGCGACGTTGGCGTTTGCGCCACTGTGAGGTTGCACGTTGGCGTGGTCTGCTCCAAACAGCGCCACGAGCCGACGGCGAGCCAAATCTTCGACCTGGTCGACAACTTGATTTCCGCCGTAGTAGCGACGTCCCGGGTAACCCTCGGAGTACTTGTTCGTAAGCACGGAGCCCGTCGCCGCCATCACGGCGGGCGAAGCGAAGTTCTCACTCGCGATGAGTTGCAGGGTCGACGTTTGGCGGTTCCACTCTTGGGACAAGAGATCCGTTACTTGATCGTCGCCGGTGATCCAAGCATCAAACGGTGATGAGCCCACGATGGGATTCGCCTTTCTTACAACTGCGCTTGTTCGTCAAGCACAGCAATCTTCTCAATTCGTCGGAGGTGACGACCTTCACCCAGCGGTGACGTTAACCACGCGTCCAGAGCGTCGACGGCGGTGACCGTTCCAATGAGACGCGCGCCCATGCACAAAACGTTGGCGTGATTGTGTTCTCGAGCGAGTCGTGCACTCGAGACATCGTGAACAACGGCGGCGCGAACGCCGGGCACTTTGTTCGCGGCAATTGACATTCCTATGCCCGTGCCACAAATAGCTACTCCGAGATCACTTTCGCCCGATACAACACTTCGGCCAACGGCAGCTCCGAAGTCGGGATAGTCCACCGAGACGGTGTCTGAATCGGTGCCGAGGTCCAAGACGTCGTGGCCACGCTCCAAAAGCGTGGCTACGAGCAGAGATTTGAGGTCAAATCCAGCGTGATCAGAACCAAGAGCGATACGCATTACGCCCACCTTAGTTCTCTAACTTCTTGCCAGACCGTTGAGCGGCAATACTTCCTAGCGTGGCAATTGAACCTCGAACCCCCGTGATGGTGGGCGTCGGTCAAATAACGGATCACCCTGACCACGACGCGGCGTACGAATCGCGACCCCACCCCCTCGATCTCATGATTGAGGCGCTCGAGCGAGCAAGTGCGGATTCGGGTGCTGACGGCGTGCTTCGTTCACTCGACGAACTCGTAGCCATTGGATCGTTCACCTGGCACACCACGGACCCCGCACTCCTCGTGGCCAACGTCCTTGGTCTCAGCAATGTCCGAACGAGACTCACGCCAACCGGGGGAAACATCCCACAAAAGTTGGTCCACGAGAGCGCCCGTCGCATTTTGGCCAACGAAATCGATGCTATTGCGGTCGTTGGTGCCGAGGCAATGTACGCGAGTTCACTCGCGCGAAAACAAGGCCTCCCCCTGGGCTGGCTCAAGCAAGACGGTAGTGTCGCCGCACCCGATCTCGTCGAAGAAAACCGCGCGCCCCTGACGAAGGACGAATACGAAAACGGGATCACGTTGCCCGTCGAAGCGTATCCACTGTTCGAAAACGCGCGCCGCGCGCGGCTCAGTTGGACCATTGATGAGCAACGACAACAACTCGGTCGGCTGTGGGCGAACTTTGCGACGGTCGCCGCGAACAATCCGTACGCTTGGATACGCACGGCGCCCAGTGCTCAAGAGATAGCGACGCCGTCACCGAACAATCGCATGGTGTCGTTTCCGTATACGAAGATGCTGGTCGCCAATATGCCCGTGGACATGGGTGCGGCCTACATCATGATGAGTTACGAGAAGGCAACCTCGTTGGGCGTTGCGTCAGACAAAATGATTTTCCCAACCGCCGGCGCCGATGCCACCGACCACTGGTTCATTTCCGACCGACCCCAACTCGACAGCTCTCCTGCGATGACCGCCATTTGGTCAGCGCTGCAGTCGTTTGGTGTGCGCACTGACGACCTGTCGCATATTGATTTCTACAGTTGCTTCCCCACGGTTGTGCAAACCGCTTGCGACGTTGCGGGCATCGACGCCTTTGATCCTTCACGCATACCCACGGTCACCGGAGGTCTCACCTTCGGCGGCGGTCCCGGCAATAACTACGTGACGCACTCCATTGCCACCATGGTGTCGTTGCTCCGTGAATCACAATCAACCGGACTCGTAAGTGGGCTGGGCTGGTTTTCGACGAAGCACGCCTGGGGTACGTACTCGGCGACGCCGCCAGCCTCGTCGTTCCATTGGAAGAACGTCCAAGATGACGTCGATATGCAACCAGTCTGTGCGCACCAGCAGGGAGACGGCGACGTCACTATCGAGACGTACACCGTCGTCCACAACCGCGACGATTCGCCCAATCGGCTGGTCGTCGTCGCGCGAAACTCAAACGGGGATCGAGTGTGGGCGACAAGTACTGAATCGTCACTCATGAACGACGCCGAAACAACGGAACTAATTGGACAGCGTGGAAGCGTGCGTGACGGATTGTTTTTGCTCTAGTCGAGCAGTGACGAAATCACCTCAGCACTCAGTGCGCCTTCTCGAAGAACGCGCCACGGTTCATCCGAAAGATCAACCACGGTCGACACTGTTCCGTTGCACACTCCTCCGTCGACGACGGCGTCCAAATCCGAACTGTCCGCGAAAATATCGATTACGTCCTTCGCTGACGTGCACGGAGGTTGCTTGTGCTCATTCGCGCTCGTCACGCACAAAGGTCCGGTCAATGCAACGATGGATTGAACAACTTCGTTTTCCACCATACGAAAACCAATCGTGGCCGACGTGGCTCCCACCCGCTTTGCCAGTTCAATCGGCGCCGCTACGACAATCGTCAAAGCACCGGGCCACAAGGCGTCACTCAGCGTTTTTGCTCTCGCTGGCCACGTGACGCCAAGGACATTGATTTGATCGAGCGACGTCACAAAGACCGGGAGCGCAACGTGCAAGGGTCGTTTCTTTAGCGAAAAAAGCTTGGCGATTGCCTGTCCGTCATCAAGGCGGACGGCGAGACCGTAGACAGTGTCCGTCGGAATTGCCACAACGGCTCCTTCGAGCAACAGCGAAGTTGCGGCGTTGGGGCTAACGACGTTCACGTCAGTGGCTTTCTGGCAATGAGCACGCGTGCATTTCCCGCCATGTCAGCAACGTCAACCACGTTGGCGTAACCCGTCGAAGTGGCGAGTTGCACTACGGCATCCGCCTGCGTGCTCCCATGTTCACAGACCAGTGAGCCGCCGGGACGAAGCCAGTTGATGCTTTCACGCACCACGATTTCGAGATCCTTAAAACCTTCGACGCCCGAACTACTGGGTGACACGAGTGCGCCGTAGGGCTCATGGCGCAAGACGGGGTCGAGTGCTTCGAATTCGCTTTCGCCCACATAGGGAGGATTCGACACCACGAGATCAACGTGCCCCTGGAGCGAGGGATCAAGATCTTTAAACCATGACGAGTTCACAAACGAAACGGCATGGAGTGCGTGCTTGATGGCATTTCTTCGAGCAACGTCCAGCGCGTCGATCGAAGAATCAACGGCCACCACCGTGGCTGAAATTCCTCGTTCGGCGAGTTCGCTGAGAATCGAAAGGCCAATCGCTCCCGATCCACACCCCATATCGAACACGAGTGGCGAGGTTGCTTGCGAGCTCACGAGTGCCTTCAGCGCCAACGAAACGAGTTCTTCGGTTTCGGGACGAGGAATTAAGACACGAAGATCAACGTCCAAATCAAGTGTGCGAAACGGCCAGTGACCAATGACGTACTGAAGCGGCTCGCCCGCTAAGCGCCTGGTACCGGCCAATTCCACCGCTCGCGCAGCGTCGGCGTCGGCCCCTGGTGAAAATTCCTCCACGAGCCACATCGCCTCGCGGCGTTCGAGACCCCGACCAACGAGGTCGCGAACGAAGGCGGCGTTAACGTCCGTCACTCTCGGCCAACTGGCGCGCTCGTTTGTCACTCAGCAATGCGTCAACGTAGGGATCAAGTTGACCACCCAGCGTTGCTTCCAAGTCATAGAGCGTCAAGTTAATTCGGTGATCAGTAACACGATTCTCTTTGAAGTTGTAGGTACGAATTTTTTCGCTACGTCCCCCGCCGCCCAGTTGCGAGCGCTTGAGGTCACCTTGTTCACTGGCCTGCGCGTCCTGGGCAGCCTTCAGCAACCGTGATCGAAGAACAATCATTGCCTTGGCACGATTTTGAATCTGGCTCTTCTCGTCTTGCATTGAGACCACAATTCCCGTAGGCAGGTGTGTAATGCGAACCGCTGAGTCGGTGGTGTTGACGCTTTGTCCACCGGGACCCGACGAACGATACACGTCAATCTTCAAATCATTTGCTTCGATGTCAACGTCTACTTCTTCAGCTTCGGGAAGTACGGACACGGTGGCTGACGACGTGTGCACGCGACCTTTTGCTTCGGTCGTTGGCACACGTTGGACGCGGTGAACGCCGGCTTCTTGTTCGAGCCGGGCCCAGGCGTCGTCACCCTTAATGAGAAACGTCGCCTCATCAATGCCACCCTGTTCGCTAGCTCGTTCTTCGACGACTTCTAATTTCCAGCCACGAATGGCCGCGTAGCGCCGATACATCTCGGCGAGGTCGCTCGCGAAGAGGTTCGCTTCTTCGCCGCCTTCTGCCCCGCGAATTTCAACAATGACGTTTCGGCCTTCGTTCGGATCGCGCGGCAACAGCAGCCTCTCAATTCGTTGTTCGAGTTCGGCGATTTCTTCTTCAGCCTTGTTGATCTCGTCACGCCACTGTTCACGGTCGTCACCAGCAGACTCGTTGAACATTTCTCTGGCGCCGGAAAGATCTTCGCGGGCGCGCTGCAATGACTGCCACGCGGCGTCAATTTCGGCCAGTTCCTTGTGTCGTCGAGAAAGATCTCGAAGACGAGTGAGATCACTCGCGACGTCGGGTTCAGCGAGCGCGGTTTCGACGCTCGCCAGTTCCTCGGAGAGGGACTTTAAAGTGTCGTCAACCGAACGCACGTAGAAGAAAAGCCAGAAGCTCTACGCCTTCGGGGCGTGAGCCTTGGTCTTTTGTGCGTAACGACGCTGGAAGCGCTCCACGCGACCACCGGTGTCCACAAGCTTCTGCTTACCGGTGAAAAAGGGGTGGCACTCGTTACAAAGTTCGACCGAGATCGACGACTTGGTCGACTCCGTCGTGAACGTGTTTCCACACGAACACTTGACGTTCGCGACGCCGTACTGGGGGTGAATGTCTGGCTTCATAGGTGCTCCTTATTGCGAATAGTAATTCTAATCGGTTGTTAGCTGGTTGGATTCGCGCCCTTGGCGATTTCGGCCAAGAACTCGTCATTGGACTTCGTCTGCTTCAGTTTGTCAATGAGCAGCTCCAGTCCGGCGGCCTCTCGACCCTCTGCGGAAAGACCACTCAGCACGCGGCGAAGCTTCCAGACCTGGGCCAATTGCTCGCGGTCAAAGAGCAATTCTTCGTGTCGAGTCGATGACCCGTTGACGTCAATTGCTGGGTACAAACGGCGTTCGGCGAGGCGACGGTCTAACTTCAGTTCCATGTTGCCGGTTCCCTTGAATTCTTCGAAGATAACTTCGTCCATCTTGGAACCGGTTTCGACGAGCGCGGTGGCGAGAATCGTGAGCGAACCGCCCTCTTCAAT
Organism: Acidimicrobiaceae bacterium; assembly: GCA_003138895.1. GTDB lineage: Bacteria > Actinomycetota > Acidimicrobiia > Acidimicrobiales > RAAP-2 > RAAP-2. Next base: position 5,051 of record PLHJ01000005.1, on the reverse strand, counting down.
GTTGCGCGCCGCACCGAAGAACTTCTTAGGCGGATAGAGCGCACCGGAGTCCACACCACCGGACATGATGCGTCCGGTTGCTGGCTGGGCGAGGTTGTAAGCGCGAGCCAGTCGGGTAATGCCGTCCAAAATGATGACCACGTCGCGACCTTGTTCCACGAGACGCTTGGCGCGCTCGATGGCCAGTTCGGCAATGTGCGTGTGCTCGTCAGCGGGACGGTCAAACGTTGAAGCGACCACTTCACCGTGCACGCCTCGTCGCATGTCGGTTACTTCTTCAGGACGCTCGTCAACCAGTAGCACCAAGAGGTGCACTTCGGGGTTATTGGCCTCAATGGACTGAGCAATCTGCTTGACGACGGTTGTCTTACCGGCCTTGGGCGGCGAAACAATGAGTCCGCGCTGTCCCTTACCAATAGGGGCAATGAGATCCACAATGCGAGGCGTGAGATCCATCTTTCCTTCGTTGGTCTCGAGCTTCAGTTTCTCGTCCGGAAAGAGCGGCGTCAAATCTTCGAACTTGGGTCGAAGGCGAGCCACTTCGGGATCAAATCCCTGCACGGTGTCAACGCGCAACAACGCCGGGTACTTCTCATTTGATCCAGCGGGTCGAAAGCCGCCGACGATGGTGTCTCCCTTGCGAAGTTGGTACCGACGCACTTGGCTGATGGAGACATAGACGTCGTTGGGCGAAGGGTGGTAGCCCTTGGTGCGCAAGAAGCCGTAGCCGTCGTCGCGCAAATCAAGTAGACCCTGTACTTCCACCAGTTCGCCGGTGTAGGGCTGGTCGGCGCCACTCTGGGGTTCGCGGTCAAAGCGTTCGCGGCCGCCACCCGTGTTGCGGTTTCGACGATTGCGACGATTGCGGTTGCCGTCAGCACCGTTGCCGTTGCTGTTGCCACCGCCGTTGTTGTAATCACGGGGTTGTCGGTCGTTGCGCGGGGTGCGCTCCGACGGGGCGATCGAAGGACCGGGTGAAGGCGTGACACCTTCTTCGGTAGCGACTTCCGACGTTGTTTCGTCGCCGGTAATTTCTTTTACGAACTCGTCAAAATCGGTGTCCGGCGTGGCGACCGTACGACGCGACCTCACGGCGCTGGCGCCTCTCGAAGAAGGTGAACCCGAGTCCGATGTATCACCATTGGATGATGATTCCGAAGAGTCGGAGCTCGATTCGGGGCCGCCAATAATGGCGCTGATGAGTGAGGCCTTCGAAGCACGAGGCGGTGTCTTTACACCGATTGCTTGGGCGATCTCTTGAAGTTCGTCGCGCTCTTTACTTTCGAGAACGCTGCGATCCTGGGCGGGCGTTGAAGCCATCAANNAAGATTTCCGCACGTCGGCCCCCAAGGCCGGTCGCGGACGACATGTACATTGTAGCGCTTTTAGACGCAGTGTGTCACGGGTTAGGCAAGTCGTTCCAACAACGCTTCGATGGTCGCGTCCACGACCCCCGGCGTTGAAGTGGTTTGCACAGCCGTGTCGGGGTCTTTGAGGCCATTGCCCGTCAGCACGCAGACGACTTTTGCTCCGGGCGTAACCCCGTAACGAAAGAGGCCGGCTACCGACGCCGCCGACGCAGGCTCCACGAAAACCGACTCGTTCTTCGCGAGAAGNNGTTTCTGGTTCGTCGACACGGTGACCAAGGACAATGGGCGCCGCACCCGCTGCCTGAAAGCCCCACATCTTTGGTAGCACCGTTGATTTTCCGGCGGTGGCGTACTGGGTAAAGCCGCGCCAGTACGCAGTGATGTTGCCGGCGTTACCAACGGGAATTGCCAGAATGTCCGGTGCCTCACCAAGAACATCAACGACTTCGAAGGCGCCAGTCTTTTGGCCCTCGATGCGGTCTGGGTTGATGGAGTTCACAATGGTGATGGGAAGATGCTGCGTGAGTTCGCGCGCCAGATTGAGCGCACGGTCAAAGTTGCCTCGAATCTGAACAACGTCGGCCCCGTAGACAATGGCCTGGGCTAATTTTCCCAGAGCAATCTTTCCTTCGGGAATAAGCACTACGCAATTAAGACCTGCTTTGCCGGCGTAGGCAGCAGCAGAAGCTGACGTATTCCCCGTTGAACCACAGACCACCGTTGTCGCGCCGTGGGCCTTGGCCTTCGTAATCGCCATTGTCATGCCACGGTCTTTAAACGAACCCGTGGGATTGAGACCTTCTAACTTCAGCCACACGTCAGCACCAACGCGCTCGGAAAGGCGCTCCGCGTGAAACAGTGGCGTCGCGCCCTCTTGCAAGGTAACCACGTCTTTCACGTCTCGCAGATCGAACCAATCGGCGTATTCGTTGAGTAATCCATCCCAGGCTTTCATGCCGTTCCCCCATCAATGACGCATAAGCACGAACCAATCGCGTCGACAGCGTCCAAGTGTTCAAGATCTTTCAGCGTGGCACTCACGTCGGAAGCAAAGGCCCGGTGGGTAAAGAAAGTGAGTCGAGCCTCGTCGCCAAAGCCCGACTGGTCCATCGACAAAATTGATACGTCGTGGTCGCCAAACACGCTCGCCACCGAAGCCAAGACGCCCGGCTTATCAAGCACGTCGATGCTGAGATAGAAGGCGCTTTGGAGTTCGCCGGGTGGAAATGACTGCAGGGTGCGGTCCACCGAGAAGGGAGTGTCGTGACGACCGCTCACCTTATTTCTAGCAACCGCGACAATGTCGCCGAGAACAGCCGCCGCCGTAGGCTCTCCCCCGGCGCCTTGGCCGAGCCACATCAGTGGACCCGTCGTAACCCCTTCGACAAAAACAGCGTTGTAGGCACCGTGCACTGAGGCGAGCGGGTGCTCGTCAGGCACCAGCGTTGGTTGCACCCGACGAGATATCGCGTGGTCGCCTACGCGTTCGGCAATACCGAGCAACTTGATGACGTAGCCCGAACGCTTGGCAAAAGCGACGTCCACCGCTCGGATCGTCGAAATACCCTCACGTTCGATGGTCGCACCGTCAAGAACGGTGCCGAAAGAAAGAAAGGACAAGATAGCGACCTTCGCGGCAGCGTCAAATCCCTCTACGTCGGCCGTCGGATCGTTTTCCGCGTAACCGAGCGCCTGGGCTTCTTCGAGTGCGGACGCGTAGTCAGTGCCGTCACTCGTCATTTTGGAAAGAATGAAATTAGTCGTGCCGTTCACGATTCCCATGACGCGAGTGATTCGCTCAGCGGCGAGTGACGTGCGAAGCGAGCGAAGAATGGGCACGCCGCCACCGACCGCCGCTTCGTAGTAAAGATCGGCGTTGTTGGCGAAGGCGATTTCAATTAACTCCGTACCCGCCTCAGCCATGAGCGCCTTGTTGGCAGTCACTACGGACGCGCCACGTCGAAGAGCAGTTTCAATATACGTACGAGCGTCACTGACGCCCCCAATCAATTCCACGACGACGTCAACGTCCTCGCGAGCAGCCAAGGCCTGGGCATCCGTTGTAAGCAGCGACGCAGGAATATCCGGACGCTCCTTTTTCTCGTCCTTCACGGCGACGCCAACGACTTCGAGACGCGACCTCGCCGCGTCGAGCAGCGCCGACGACCGCGACTCATCAGCCAATAAGCGCACGAGAGCCCCACCGACGTTGCCGGCACCAATAATGCCAACGCGAACAACGGGCTCAGTCATTCCTCAAGGCTAATCCGCCCGATTCCTTAATCGGAACTAGACCTCAAGACGAGCAAGATCATCGACCGTCTCACGACGAAGCACCAGTCGCGCTTCGCCGTTTAGAACAAACACCACGGCTGGGCGCGTCGAACGGTTGTAGTTCGACGCCATGGAATAACCGTACGCACCGGTAACGGGAGTGACCACGAAGCTTTCCACACCCGTCTGTTCGGGTAGCCACGCTTCGTCAATCAAGACGTCGCCGCTTTCGCAATGTTTTCCTACCAGTCGAACCGCCTGAGTGCGTTCGGCGAGGGGATAACTCGGATCAAATGCCTCGTAGCCTGAACCATAAAGAACGGGCCGAGGATTATCACTCATTCCACCATCGACGGCCATGTACGTACGTTGCGAAACGGGCTTTACGGCTCCCACTTTGTAGACCGTGACCCCCGCCTGCGCGGTAATGGCACGACCAGGCTCCGCCGTTAGACGAACACTCGCGGGAAAACCAACCGCCCAGGCGGCCTGGCGTACTTGTTCTCCCCACTCGGTAATTGTTGGTGCCACTTCACCCGTCGTGTAGGCCACACCCAGGCCGCCACCAACGCAAAGCTCGTCAAAACCGTCTTCAAAAACAAACTCCGCCAATATGGCCAGCGTTTCGAGGTACGCGTCAACCTCAAAAATCTGGGAGCCAATGTGCGCGTGAATGCCGTGAACGCGGATGCCAGCAATTGATTTCAGTCGGTCGATGGCTTCTCGAGCGGCCCCGGAGTTAATGGAAAACCCGAACTTGGTGTCTTCTTGACCCGTTCGCACGAATTCGTGCGTGTGCGCTTCCACACCGGGCGTTACCCGCACCAGGCAGTGCAAGACCTTCTCGGACGTGACCAATTTCTCGAGTCGATCAATCTCGTCAAAGTTGTCGACAATAAGACGGTGAACCCCTTCGTCGTAAGCGCGACGAAGTTCGTTGTCAGATTTGTTGTTCCCGTGCACAATGACGCGTTGCGCGGAAACACCGGAGCGAAGAACAATGTCCATCTCGCCTTCCGTCGCGACATCAATGTAGAGACCTTCTTCCACCGCGAGTCGCGCCATGGCGCCACACAAGAACGATTTCGAAGCAAACGCGACACCGTCGCTGAAAATCTGTGCGGCTTCTTGACAACGTGCGCGAAGCGTCGCTTCGTCGTAGACAAACAGCGGTGTGCCAAATTCTTTGGCAAGCTCGGTCAACGAGACGCCACCAATCAAGGTTTCACCGTGCGCCAGCACCGTCGTATCTGGTAGCAACGACTTCTCGATTGGTCCTTGGCCCATGCATGAACTCTACGAGCCTCAAGGATCATCGTCTCTGATGTCGCCTGAGAGTGACCGGTAGGCTTGACCAGCCGCTCCCGTAGCTCAGCGGATAGAGCATTGGCCTCCGAAGCCATGTGC
>PLHJ01000012.1:12054-282771 GCA_003138895.1 Acidimicrobiaceae bacterium | reverse complement strand
CAGCTTTCGGCACCTGACGTGCGTTTGAGCAAGGACGTTCTGGACAAAATCGATCAGATTGTGCCACCGGGAACGAACGTCAACGTTGAAGATGCCGGATGGGCACCGTCGGTACTCACAAAGCCCCATCGCCGCCGTCGAAATCGATAGATATATTGACAGTCTGAATCCTGGATCTTCAGTGGGCCGCCGGGGTCTCGATCCCCGCACCTTAGGATTAAAAGTCCTCTGCTCTACCGGATGAGCTAGCGGCCCGTCGAGATGTTAGTTGAAGGGGCGTTATCCACCCGGTTCGAACCATCGAGAGCGGAGTAGTTTTGACGACGTGAGTGACTTGACCAACGAAACCGTAAAGAACATCGAGGTAACGCTCAATAGCGTTGATCGAGCCCTCGGTCGCCTTCGCGAGGGCACCTACCGATCGTGCATCGTTTGCGGTGGCGAAATCGAAGAGTCCATACTCGCTGGGAACCCATTTTCGACCACGTGCAAAACACACACGTAACCGTCGTTCGATAGCGCTAACTGGCGTAGCCAGGATTCAGTTGTTTGAAACGACGAAACAGCCGCTTCGTGGGGTTCTACTTTTTGGTCGCCCAGAAGATCTCGGCAATACCGTCAATTTCGGCGAGCAAACGATCACCAACGGCGACGTCATTGGTCTTCTTTGTCTCACCGGCAGTTTTGGTGGCCTTCCAGAACAAGTCGTGCAGGTCGGGGTGCGCAGCCAAGTGCTCGGGCTTGAAGTAGTCGGTCCAAAGAACCCAGAGGTGATGCTTCACTAGGTCAGCACGCTCTTCTTTAATGAACGTTGCACGTACCTTGAAATCGGGGTCGCTCGACGCGGCGTACTTTTCCATGCACGCTTTGACGGACTGCGCTTCGAGTTTGGCTTGCGCCGGGTCGTAGACACCGCAAGGCAAGTCACAGTGGGCAAAGACGGGGAGAGGTGCGGTGTTCCGGTCAAGGAACGAAGCAATGCGTGTTTCGAGACTCATGGTAAAGCCTTTCTTCGAACTAATCACGAACCTTCGTGATGTGGGCTAATCCCAAAAGGCAGGTTAGCGAGCGCGCTGGGGTAGCGTTCGCCTTGGTGCTCACGCTTTTTCTCTCTGTCGTGGTTCGTCGACTCGAGGTGGTGGGTCCTTCCATGATTCCCACCTACGCGCCCGGCGAACGCGTCAGCGCCGTACGAAAATGGCGCCGGGTTCGCGTAGGCGACGTTGTGGCGCTTGAGGATCCCGAGAATGCACAGCGTTTTCTGCTGAAGCGCTGTGTTGCTCGCCAAGGATCAAGACTCGACGTCCGAGGTGACAACGCTGCAATATCCGTGGATTCACGAGATTTTGGACTGATTGCGAGTTCGTCGATCAAGTGGATTGTTGTTCATCCACGACCTCCTTATTAGTGCCGCTCGCGCCCTACGATGGAGAAATGACGGACGAGCGACCCCCTCGGGTCAAGGATTTGGGGCCGTTCCTTCGCGAACAGCGCGCCAAAGCCCAAATTTCGCTTCGGAAATTAGGCGAACTCGCCGGCGTTTCCAATGTGTACTTGTCCCAGATTGAAGGTGGACTGAAACGTCCGAGCGCCGAAATTCTGCAAAAAATAGCCAAGGCCTTGGAAATCTCGGCCGAGTCGCTCTACGTGCAAGCAGGAATTTTGGACGAAGAGCGAGCAGAATCAACTGAGCACGCAATAATGACGGACCATCGCATCAGCGATTCCCAGCGTCAAGCGCTCTTGACGGTGTATCGCTCATTTCTCGCTGATAACGCTCAAAGTGAAGACGAAACACCAGACCGTTAGGCTTTTTGTATGGCCCGAATAGCCGTTCTCTCTTTTCACACGTCGCCCCTGGCGCAGCCAGGCACGGGCGACGGTGGCGGCATGAACGTCTACGTTCGCGAACTCTCATCGGGCCTCGCCCGGAGTGGTCATCACATCGATGTCTATACGCGAAAAGAAAACGACCATCAACCTGGTTCTGTACTCGTTGAGCCTGGATTTTGGGTGCACCACGTCAATGCCGGGCCCGTGCGCGAGCTCACCCGCGAAGAATTGCCACTGTTCGTCGACGAATTCGCCGACGCTGTCGCCACTTTGATACGCGCGAGTGACGTTCCCGACGCCATTCACGCGAACTATTGGCTCAGCGCAATCGCGGGACACCGATTGAAGCACGAACTAGGCGTACCGCTGATCACAACCTTTCACACACTTGAACGCATCAAGGCCGAAACCTACGAGGCGGAGTCCGATGAGCGAGCAATGGAGGAAGAACGGATTATTGGTTGTTCTGAAGCCGTGCTCGCGAGCTGCGACGTGGAAGCCGCACAAATTATTTCTCTCTATAAGGCTGACCCCGCTCGCGTGCACGTGGTTCCTCTAGGAGTGGATCACGCTTTTTTTGCGCCGGGCTATCGCCCCCAGGCTCGACGAGCCCTCGGCCACAACGTCGAAAGCGCGCTGCTGCTCTTCGTTGGCCGCCTCCAGAAACTAAAAGGCGTCGATTTAGCGCTCGAGACGCATATCGAACTTCGTCGACGTGGCGTGCCGACGAAGTTGGCCATCGTGGGTGGACCCAGTGGACCTGACGGCGTCAGCACGCTTCGAGCACTGCATGAGCGAGTGCAAGAGGCGGGCGTGATTAACGACGTCTACTTTGTGGCCCCACAGTCACACCAACTACTCTCCACGTGGTTTCGAGCGGCCGACGTTACGTTGGTGCCGTCCAGGGCAGAAAGTTTTGGTCTCGTTGCTCTGGAGTCGTCGGCTTGTGGAACACCTGTAGTGGCGAGCGAAGTAGGCGGACTAACCACGCTCGTTGAAAACAACGTGAATGGTGTTTTACTAAAAGATCGCGACGTTACTTCGTGGGCTGATGCCGTTGAAGGTCTCCTCAATGAACATCACGCCCGCAGTCTCGGCACCAGTGCGGTGCTTCGAGCTCGAGAGTACACGTGGCGCATTGCAGCGGAGCGACTAACTGACATTGTGGCGACCCTTATGTCTTCGCAACTCGTTCGTTGCTGAGGTGAGTTCCACTCCGATTGCTGCAGCGGGAAGCGCTGATCACATCGGCGACGTTCTTTCGTCGTGGTCAAAAGAATGGTTCGCTAATGGCGTTCTAAAAGCCATTGAAACAACCGGTGACGTCGACGAACGAGGTCACTATCGTTGGCTCCTTCGATTTTCTGGTGACGAGAAGGACTTTGTGACTATGTGGCTCACGTTGCGCCAACGCACCGTGCACATTGAGACGCAAGTCATGCCGGCGCCCGAAGAAAACATTGAAGCGGTCTATCGCTATTTGCTTGCAAAGAATGCCGATCTCTACGGCCTGCACTTGGCGTTGGGTCCCGAGTCCGCTATTTATTTGGTAGGTCGCGTTCCGGTTGGCGAACTTAGTGTTGAACGTCTCGACGAGCTCTGCGGAGCGGCGCTCCACTACGTTGATGAGATTTTCCCGACGGCAATGTCCATGGGACTGGCCTCTTTATATCGCCGTCGACCTCGGTCACGCACCTAGGAACTCAAACTTGTAGCGTTGTTGTATGGCGTACGAATTGGTAGTGGTCGGCGGTGGGCGCATGGGCAGTGCCCTCGTGAAGGGACTTCTCGATTCATCGTGGGCGAATTCCAGCGACTTGGCCATTATCGAACCCGTTAAAGCTCGTAGAGAAGAGCTCGAAAAGGAATTTCCGGGCGTTGGGGTATTCGCGGCGATGGAATTGGATCAGGTGTCACCCAGCACGGGCGTCGTGCTCGCCGTGAAACCTGATCAAGCCGAAGGCGCCGCGCGACTCGCGGGTACGTGCGGCGCACTTCGCATCTTGTCGGTGGTGGCCGGATTATCGTGCGCTCGCATCGAAGCCGTTTTCCCCGGTCCCGTGGCCGTCATTCGAGCGATGCCCAACACGCCGGTGCTCGTTGGAAAGGGCGTGAGTGCCATTTCTGGCGGCTCGCACGTGAAAAAAGACGATCTTGATTGGGCCGAGTCCATTCTTGGGTCGGTTGGTTCGGTGGTACGCCTCGCTGAAAAACATATGGATGCCGTGACCGGACTGTCCGGACCAATGCCGGCGTATCTTTATTTGGTTGTGGAAGCACTCATCGAAGCGGGCGTCCACCAAGGTTTGCCGCGTGATGTATCTCGAGCCATGGTCATTGATTCGTTTGAAGGTTCCGCCGCTCTTCTAAAGAGCACGGGATCATCACCCGAGGAATTACGTGCGCAAGTTACGTCGCCCGGTGGCACGACGGCCGCCGGTCTTCGCGTCCTCGAGAGTCGAGCGGTTCGCTCGGCGTTCTTAGAAGCCGTAGCCGCCGCCGCCGAACGCTCACGTCAACTGGGCCGGTAGTGAGTTAACCGGCCGTGGCCCGACTCCTACGACCGAAGCATTTGCCCGAGCCAACGCTGCATCGACTCCCGATCTACCAGCGGATCGCCGGTGAGTGGGCCAAACGTGGGGAACGACAAATCGACTCAACGAATTTGGGTGATTTGGCGGGAGCGAGTTCAACCACCGTTCGAAGAGATCTTTCGTATTTGGGGCCGCTCGGCACGAGGGGATCGGGTTATGACCCCAACACCCTCTTTCAAAAAATTAGCGAGGTTCTGGGCAGCCAACTGCACTACGACGTGGTGATGGTTGGTATGGGCAATCTAGGTCGGGCGCTGGTTAACTCCACGAGCTTTCTCGTGCACGGAGCGAGAATCGCTGGCATCTACGACATTGATCCTGAAGTGATTGGAACAAAGGTCGGTGACCACGAGGTGCAATCCGTTGATGGTGGATTAGAACAAGCGGCGGTGGGTGTTATCTGCGTTCCTCCCGAACAAGCGCAGGGCGTTGCCGAAAAACTCGTCGCGTCCAAGGTGTCCGCGATATTGAATTTTGCCCCGCAAGTACTCACGGTTCCTCTTGGTACGGTCGTTCGCTACGTGGATTTCTCGATCGAACTGCAAATAGTTATGTACCACCTGACGAACGGAACTGGCCCCTTGGGCGGAGGCATTTTGCACACCTTGGGCATCACTCCGCCGGTTGCTCTTCGCTCCACCTAGCATTAGGGCCGGAGGACTATGTCATTCATTTCAGTTGGAATTGATCACGAACACGCACCGCTTGATCTGTTGGAGCGCGCGACGGTCGTCGAAGATCAATGGGGCAAGGTTCTCGGTGCATTGCTCGCCAACGCGAATATTCACGAGGCGGTGTTTCTCTCAACGTGTCTTCGAACCGAGGTCTACGCGTCCATTGACCGTTTTCACGGCGCCGTCGAGGAAATTACCGAAACGCTCTCGAACGTCACTGGCGTTTCGACCCAAGAACTCACCGAGTTTTTAACCATTCATTTTGACCGCGGCGTAGCGAGTCACCTCTTTCAAGTTGCCGGAGGACTTCGCTCGGTCGTGCCTGGCGAGCACGAAGTTTTAGGACAGCTGCGGCGCTCTCTCGAACGAGCCGACGAAGAACACGCCGTTGGGCCCGAGTTAGCGGAACTGTTTCGAAGGTCGCTGGTGGCGGGGCGACGAGTTCGACACGAAACTACGATTGCGCGCGGTACGACGAGTTTTGCCCAGGCCACGGTGGCTATGGCGCAGCGCGAACTGGGAGAAGAACTCAACGGCGCGAACGTCGTTGTTTTTGGCGCAGGACAACTCGCGAGTGGCATTGTCCGAAATCTCGTGACCGGTTCGGCACCACTGGCGTCGATCACGATTGTGAATCGAACGCCTGAAAAAGCCAACGCTTTACGCGACGAACTGGCTGATCCAAGAATTGACGTGAAGGGCCTCGACGACTTCGCGGACGTCGTGAAAGCAGCACAACTTGTCATTACCGCCGTTGAGTCAATGAAGCCGCTATTGCTGGATGAACACGTAGCGGACCACAGGGGATCGCTGCTCGTCATTGATCTAGGTATGCCGCGCGTTGTTTCAACGAGCATTGACGCTCGTTCGAACGTACGACGGATTGATATTTCTGCTCTCCATGACACGGTGCAGGCAGCCCTGGTCGGTCGCTACGACGCGTTAGATCAAGCCAACGCAATACTGGACGAGGAAGTGGAAAAATTCCACGAAGACCGGCGAAGCCGCGGTGCCGCCGCGATTGTGTCGGAGCTGCGTGAGTATCTCGACACCCTTCGCCTTCATGAACTGGAACGTCGAGCAAATGATCTGAGTGACTTGACGGCTGAACAGTACGAGCGAGTCGATTCGTTGACGAGGTCTATCGTCGCCAAAATTGCGCACGATCCGACCATCGCGCTGAAAGAGGCCGCGGGAACTGATCGTGGACAACGTTTGGCAGACGCAACACGCACACTGTTTGATCTGTGAGCAGATTGCGGCTCGCCACTCGCTCGTCGCCGCTCGCGCTTGCTCAAGCCAATTTCGTCGGGTCGCTGCTTCGTGAAAAGGGCCACGAGGTTTCGCTTGTCCCCGTAACAACGTCGGGTGACACGAATGATGTCGCTCCGCTTTCGCAAATTGGCGGTCAAGGTATCTTCACGGTCGAAGTCCAACGGGCCGTGCTACGAGGTGACGCTGACGTCGCGGTGCATTCGGCGAAGGATCTGCCGAGCGTGACACCCGACGGCATACTGCTGGCCTGCGTGCCCGATAGGCGAGACCCGGCCGACGTCCTCGTTGGTCGATCACTCGCCGGACTCGGTCCCGGGGCCACGGTCGCTACCGGTTCGCCTCGACGACGCTCACTCCTACTGGAGCGTCGACCTGACCTCACCATTGTGGAACTTCGTGGCAACATGGCCACGAGACTCGCGAAAGCGGGACGTGACGGCATAGACGCTGTCGTGGCCGCCGCCGCTGCTCTCGAGCGGCTTGGTTTAACGAATCAAGTTGCCGAACGCCTCGAGCCATCGTGGTTTGTTCCCCAGGTCGGACAGGGCGCGCTCGCGCTCGAAGCAGGTGAGATGGACGTCGACACCTTGGAGGCGCTTCACTCGATCGACAATCACGAATGGTCCACGTGCGTTCGAGCCGAACGGGCATTTCTTCGTGAACTCGGTGTTGGTTGCAGCGTGCCGGTCGGTGCGTACGCCACCCTTCGAGGTGCACTCATTGAACTCTCCGGCATCATGGCCTCTCTTGATGGCTCGACGGTGCTTCGCGCAACACTGCAGGGCGAAAATGCGGAGGCCCTGGGCACGAAGTTGGCGATGACCTTGCGCGACGAAATGGGTGGCGCCGAACTCTCGGGTTGGCGTTAACGCATGACACTCGTGGTACTCACTCGTGAAGCTGGTCTCAACGGTGAACTTCGATCGCACGTACCACCTGACATGACAGTGCGCGAAGTTCCCATGACGACGACGACCATGACCGCGAGAGACGAAGTCCGAAGGTCAATCGCCGCTTCGACGTGGGCCGGCGACTACCAGACCATTGTGCTCTCGAGTGCTCGCGCGACGCCTTACGTTGACGTGGCCCTTGACTACGCGATTTCTTCTCCCGTGATTGGAGCGGTGGGTGTCGTTACGAAGAAAACTCTCGAAGGCCTCGGCTACGTCGTGGCGTTGGCGCCCGAAGTACCGAACGCCCGAGCTCTCGGTGCGATGGTGACCAAAGGACCGGTACTTTTTGTCGGAGCCAAGGATCCGCGACCCGAACTCGAAGAAAGCGTGCGAGCGAGGGATTTCGAGTTTTTTGCCGCGACGTGTTACGAGACGACACCGCTCAATCTGAGTCCAGCTGGAAAAGCCACACTGAAAGAAGCGGACGTCGTCGTAATCGGCGCGCCGTCCGCGTGGCACGTCGCGAAGCCGTTCGTCTCGGCGTCGACATGGGTAGTCGTTCCGGGCGAAACCACCGCTGACGAGATTCGTCATGAACATGAGCGCGTACGTGTGGCGTGGGGAAATGACCTGCGATTGTTTCTTGAAACTCAACATTCCTAGACCCGAGGGCCTACTCGCGGTCGGGCAATAGGCTAGATGCGTGTTTCCCCACAATCGCCCTCGTCGTTTGCGACGCACGCCGGCCCTTCGCCGACTGCTCGCTGAAACCACGCTTTCGCCCGATGATCTCGTGGCGCCACTCTTCGTAGCAGAAGGGCGTACAGAGAAACAAGCCATTTCTTCCTTGCCGGGCCAGTATCAGCACACCGTTGCTTCGTTGGTTGAAGAAGTCGGCGCGCTGCAACGCGTTGGCGTTGGTGGTGTCATTCTTTTTGGCGTTCCCGAGGCAAAAGACGAATGGGGAAGTGGCGCCTACGATCCAAACGGGATCGCACAGGTAGCGCTTCGAGCCCTGCGAGATGAATTTGGTGACGACATCGTGCTCGCGGCGGATCTTTGTCTTGATGAGTACACCACGCACGGACACTGCGGCATTGTTCGTTCCGACGGCACCGTTGACAACGACCGGACTATTGAGTTGTACGCACGAACCGCCGTGGTGCAGGCGGACGCCGGTGCATCCATCGTTGCGCCGAGCGGCATGATGGATGGTCAAGTCGGCGCCATTCGACAAGAGCTCGACAACGCTGGATTTCTTGACACAATCATTCTGGCGTATTCCGCGAAGTACGCGAGCGGGCTGTACGGTCCTTTTCGTGAAGCCGTGGGTGTTGAAATCGCCGATGGTGGCGATCGGCGTTCCTACCAACAGGATTACCGCAACGCTCGGGAATCTTTGCTCGAAGCGCGCGCGGACCTTGAACAAGGTGCGGATATTTTGATGGTGAAGCCCGCAATGACCTACCTCGATATCTTGAGCGCCTTTCGAGAAGAATTCGATGTGCCGTTATGCGCGTACCACGTGAGTGGCGAATACGCCATGGTGAAAGCAGCCGGCGCGAATGGATGGCTTGACGCTGACGCGGTGGCGCTCGAACAATTGATGGCCATTCGCCGAGCCGGAGCCGATTTCATTTTGACCTACTTCGCTCGAGAGATTGCTGAAGGGCTTCAGGGGTGAGTGAAACCAACCAGGCGTGGTTCGACCGCGCCGTTCGTGTCATTCCCGGTGGTGTTGATTCACCGGTGCGCTCTTTTCGAAGTGTCGGAGGCACGCCCTACACCGTGGCGTCAGGAAGCGGTGCCTACGTCACCGACGTGGAGGGACAGGAGTATCTCGATTTTGTCCAGTCCTACGGCGCTTCACTGCTCGGGCACGCTCATCCGTTAGTTATTGAGCGCATTCGAGAGGCGGCGCTTCGCGGCACCACGTTCGGTGCTCCAACGCCGGGCGAGGTGTTGCTTGCTGAGGCCATCACGAGTCGTGTTGCCGGGCTCGAACAAGTTCGACTTGTTTCGTCAGGTACCGAAGCGGTGATGTCGGCGGTGCGCTTGGCGCGTGGCGCGACAGGACGCTCAAAGATTTTGAAGTTTGATGGTTGTTACCACGGACATTCGGACGCGTTGTTGGTGGCCGGGGGCAGTGGCGTCGCTCAACTAGGTCTGCCGGGATCGGCCGGCGTGACCGAGGGCGCGGTAGCGGACACGATCGTGTCGCCCTATAACGAAGTGCCGACGCTCGACGAAACGGTCGCTGCGGTACTCGTTGAGCCCGTCGCGGCGAATATGAATTTGGTTCGTCCCGTACCGGGGTTTCTCGACGCGCTTCGTACCGAATGCGACCGGGTTGGTGCGCTTTTAATTTTCGATGAGGTCATCACGGGCTTTCGGCTCGCTCCAGGCGGCGCACAGGAATACTTTGGCGTGACGCCGGATATTTGGTGCTTTGGAAAAGTCATCGGGGGAGGACTTCCCGTGGGTGCTTTTGGCGCCAGCGCGAAACTTCTCCAAAATCTCGCTCCAACGGGACCCGTGTATCAAGCCGGCACGTTGTCGGGAAATCCTTTGGCGACGGCCGCAGGTCTCACGGTGCTCAACAACGTCACGCGGGCCGATTATGAACTGCTCACGAAACGCGCCCAGACGTTTGCGACCGAATTGGTCGACGCCATTTCGGCCTCGGGACTTTACGCCTGCGCGCCGGTGGAGGGGCCGTTGGTGGGACTGTTTCTTTCGGGTGAGCCCATCGTCGAACCAAAAAATTTCAGCGAAGCAAAGGTGTACTGCGAGAACGGTTTGTACCCGAAGTTTTTTCACGAAATGCTGCAACGTCACGTCGCGCTGGCTCCCGGTGCTTACGAAATCCTGTTTGTCTCAATGGCCCATTCGCAAGCTGACCTCGAGCGCGCACTCTTCGCCGCTGCTGATGCCGCGAAGGAAGTCGCAAAGTCATGAGTGACGCACTTCGCATTGAGGGATGGAAGGTGCAGCCGAGTTTTGCCCCGCACGCGCCTACGTCGCCCGTGACGCTGCTGCTCGACGACGCGCACTTGACACAACTTGCCGGTGAGCCCAACGTGGCCTGGCAGACGCCGTGGGACGAAGTGCGCCAGTTAGAACTGCGCACGCAGCGACGTCGCACGGTCCTAAGTGCCACGATTGGTGCCGTCACGTACCGTTGGACGGCTTCGAACGTGTTGCAGATTGACGATCTTGACGCCTTCGTCGCCGCTCACGGCGGTCGACGTGTGCGGTCCCGCCGCCGCATTGGTGCTGTGTTATTGGTGTTGGCCGTTCTTCTTGCGTCACTCGGTGGACTTATTGGATCCATTGTCAATACGTCGTCGTCGGCACCATCGTCAGAACTCGCGACGGTGCGCGCAATCAATTTGACGCTGAAAGATTTCCCTGCGGGCTACAGCGCCCAGTCGGCCGCGGTGCTTTCGAACTTAGTGGCGCCAAGCAACGTAGTTTTAACGTCAACGACGACCACTTCACAACCTCCGACCACGGCGACAAAGCTTTTCAAAAAAGTGGTTGCTGAATTTGAATCCTGCATTGGCATCCCGTACGCCAAGGATCGTGCTTACGGCAGCGCAGGACAAGCGCCGGATTACCAGGTGTCGTCGCCGGTGTATGGATCGACAGATTTCGGTGGCGTCGAAGTAGTTTCGACGACGCAGTACTACGCGACGACGACCATGGTGAAAAAAGACACCAAGGAATTTGAGAATCCAAAGTACGCGTCGTGTTTCACGGCGAACCTCGCCGATGAACTGTACGCATCGTTCAAGCCCTCCAATGTGGATAAAAGAGTGGACACGACGCCGTGGGTGCCCGTTACGTTCGCGAAAGGTTTTCGAAGGGCGGCCGTGGCAACGTTGACCTTGTCAGTTAATTCGTCACCATTGCATCTCGTTGCGGTGCAAGCTTCTGCGGGACACGTGGAAGAGACGTTGTTGGCGATTGTCGTGCAATGGCCAAAGTCCGAAGCATTCCTAGACGGCGTGGTGAACACGGTCTTAGCACGCATGACCTCTAGCGGATCGGTTCGAGCCGTTTAGACAACGAGGCAATACGAGCTCGCTTCGACACGCATTTTGTTGGTTAGGCCGATACCTTTTCGTTACCCAGCAACAGGTCAAACGCGCGGTCGGGAATGACGTCCGCGAGGCGAACGAGTGCGCGGTAGCCAATCTCGGAAGGTCCTTGACGGTCGTTCTGCATGAGATTTGCCATGATGTTCAACAGTTCACGCATGAGTGGCTCAACGCGCATTCCCAGCCCCACGCACGCGGCGAGAATTTTCGGTTCTGAAATTAATCGAACGAAGGCGCGAGCAACTTTGTAGTAGTCGCCGTAGGCGAGTTCGAGTTGCTCCTCGTAGTGGTGCAAGATTTTTGGATCATTCTCGAGCAAGGCTTCACCAATGACACTCGCGGCGAAGCGCCCGGTTTCGTAACCGTAGGCAATCCCTTCACCATTAAAGGGATTCACGGTGCCCGCGGCGTCACCAATCGTGATGGAATTTGGTCCGACGTGCGGACCAACCGAAAGTCCCATAGGCAGGCGTCCGCCCGTGGCGGGTCCACAACAACTTTCGTCGTTGAGTCCCCACGCGTCGGCAGTTTGGGCGACGAAATATTCCTGCAATTTGGTCGTATTAACGCCCTTCCAGGCACCACCCGTGGAGAGGAGGCCAACGCCGACGTTCACTCGACCATCGCCCAAAGGGAAAATCCATCCGTAGCCCGGCACAACGGCGCCGTTCGAGTCACGAATGTCGAGGTGTGAGTCAATCCAGGGTTCGTCGTGACGATTACTCGTGTAATAGCCACGAAGTGCCATGCCCATTGGCCAGTCGCGACGTCGAGTCGCACCTAGTTCACGACCAATTCGAGAATTTTGCCCGTCGGCGACAATCAAGTAACGACCTCGAATCTCGCGAATCTCGCCAGTGGATTTTTCTTTGGCCAGTATTCCCGAAGCACCTCGAAGGGCACCGTCGTGCGGCGTTGTTGGCTCCAAAAGATCGAGGGCCTCGAGGCCCGTGAGAACCACTGCTCCGTTGTCGGCGGCATTTTGAGCCACCAGTTCGTCAAGGTTGAAACGCGTAATTGTGTAGCCGTAATTGGGAAAAACGGGGTGCTCGGGCCAGTGAAGCTCCAGTGAGGCACCAAACCCGAAGGCTCGAAGACCGCTGTACCGGTGCCCTTTCGCGGCGAGCACCGAGGTGAGGCCCATCTCTTGGAGTTGGTGGACTGACCGCGGTGTGAGCCCATCCCCACAAGTCTTCTCCCTTGGGAAGGTCTTTTTCTCGACGAGACAGACGGACCAGCCGGCTTTGGCGAGCCAATACGCGGCGCTCGATCCGCTCGGACCGCCCCCGACAATGACGACGTCAAAAATTTTCGATTTTGCCACGAGCACACCCTAGGTGGACTGGCGAGAGGTGGCGTCAATTAAAAACTGGTCGAAAATCTCTGATAGAACTTACGGAGTGGACCAGTACCTCCCCATACTGGGACTCCTCATTGTTGGAGCGTTGTTTGCTTCGGGGTCGTTCGTGGCGTCGGCTTTGCTGGCGCCAAGAAAGCGACCATCGGACGCGAAATTAGCGCCCTACGAGTGCGGAATTGTCCCCGAAGAAGAGCCACCATTGCGGTTTCCAGTCCGCTTTTACCTGGTGGCCATGATTTTTGTCATCTTCGACATCGAAATCGTTTTCATGTACCCCTTCGCCGTGGTGTTTCACCAACTAGGCGTCTTTGGACTCGTGGAAGTCCTGACATTTTCCGTCGTAGTTTTTGCAGCTCTGTTGTTCCTCGTTTCCGAAGGCGCCCTTTCGTGGGGACCCGTCAAGCGGCTCACCAAGGGTGTACCCGAACGCACGACGAACTCAACCATTACGCGAATTACGGGCGACAAAGAGAAGGCTGCGTAGTCGTGGCACTCGAAGACCTCCAGCACAACTTTCTTACTGGTCGTCTCGAGGATCTCGTCAAATGGGCACGACGGGCATCGGTGTGGCCGGCCTCGTTTGGTCTGGCGTGCTGCGCGATTGAAATGATGGCGGCGGGCGGCGCGGACTTTGACCTCGCGCGTTACGGCATGGAAGTGTTTCGTAACTCACCTCGTCAGGCCGATCTCATGATTGTGGCCGGCCGCGTTTCACAAAAGATGGCGCCGGTTCTTCGTCAGGTTTACGACCAGATGATGGAGCCCAAGTGGGTCATCTCCATGGGCGTATGTGCCTCAAGTGGCGGCATGTTCAACAACTACGCAATTGTGCAAGGTGTTGATCAGATCGTGCCGGTCGACGTGTACGCGCCGGGTTGTCCTCCGAGCCCAGAAACATTGATGCACTCAATCTTGACGTTGCACGAACAGATTCGTACCGGAGAACTCACCAAGCGTCGCGGTGCGGGACTACGCATTAACGACGACAACGCGCAAAGCCCCTGGACACCCGAAGTGCCCGTATCGGTCCGACTCGGAACACCTAAATGACGCAATTGCCTCCAGGTGCTCCGACTGGCGTGTTGACCGAGGCCGGACTTAATGCGGACTTGGCCTGTTTTCCCGAGCGCGCGCAGTACCTCGACTTGGTGCGTTCGTTTCGCGACGATGGTTTTGAGTTGTGCGCCGACCTTTGCGCGGTTGATTACTTGACGCACCCAGGACGGGTATTGCCCGAGGGCGTAAAGCCCGAACGATTTGAAGTCGTGGTGAATCTGCTCAGTCTCTCCAAGCGAGAGCGAGTTCGCATACGCGTGCAAGCTGACGACCAGCACCCTGAAGTTGATTCGTTGTTCAGCATCTATCCGGGTACGGAAGCCTTGGAGCGAGAGGTTTTTGACCTCTTTGGAATTTTGTTTACGGGACACCCTGATCTCACACGGATTTTGATGCCCGAGGACTGGGAAGGTCACCCTCTTCGAAAGGACTACGGCGTTGGTCGAGTCCCCGTGCAATTTAAAGAAGCGCCGGGCCCACGATGAGCGACTTAACAATTCGCGAAACGGAACGTCCGGATTTGTTGGTGGGTGAAACGTCTGAAGGAGCCCAAGAACTTAAACGACGAGCACTGACGCCACCCACGGAGCTTCGGCGCGAGGTCGGCGCCATTTTGGAGGTCGACGGTCGCGTTCTTGATCCCTCGTCAATCGACATTGAGCGCAGTGACGACGAAACAATGATTATCAACATGGGTCCGGCGCATCCGTCAACCCATGGAGTGCTGCGTCTCATGCTCGAACTCGACGGTGAGATAGTCCTGCGCGTGAAGCCCGTCGTCGGTTATTTGCACACGGGCATGGAAAAAACCGGTGAGGAACTCAGCTACGTACAAGGCGCGACGAACGTGACGCGCATGGACTATCTCTCGCCGGTGATTAACGAACTCAATTATTCGCTGGCCGTTGAGAAATTGCTCGGCATCGAAATTCCGGCTCGAGCCACGTGGATACGCATGATGATGTCCGAACTCAATCGCATTTCTTCGCACCTCGTGTGGATGGCCACCAACGGCATGGACCTCGGCTCCACGTCGATGATGATTTACGGCCTTCGTGAACGAGAACTAATTCTCGCGTTTTTTGAAAAGACGGCGGGCCTTCGACTCAACCTCAATTACGTCCGTCCCGGCGGGGTCGCGGCAGACCTACCCGACGGCTGGGAAGACGACGTTCTCGTTATCTGCGACACAATTCTTGAGCGCACGTACGAGTACGACCAATTACTGACTGGTCAGCCGATTTTTCGAGACCGCATGGTGGGTGTCGGAGCGATTCTCGCCGAAGAAGCGCTGGCTCTTGGCGTCACGGGACCCGTTCTTCGTTCGACGGGCGTGCCCTGGGACCTTCGTCGAACGATGCCGTATCTCGCGTACGACGACGTTGAGTTTGACGTGATCGTTGGTACGTACGGGGACAACTTTGATCGTTTTGCTATTCGCCTCAATGAGATACGTGAATCGATTCGCATTATTCGCCAGTGCATCGAGCGAATGCCTCGTGGCGATTACCGATCACAAGATCCTAAAGTGACGCCGCCGCCGCGAGCTCGCATTGATGAATCAATGGAAGCCTTGATTCATCACTTCAAACTCTTCACGGAAGGTTTTCACGTACCAACGGGCGAGGTGTACTCGGCGGTGGAGTCACCCCGCGGTGAACTGGGTTGCTACCTCGTTTCTGACGGGGGACCCAAGCCCTACCGAATTCACGTGCGCGCTCCGAGTTTCGTGAACTTGCAGGCCATCCCTCTGTTGATGCGTGGCGGCTTTCTTTCCGACGCCGTACCTATCATTTCGACCATTGACCCCGTACTTGGTGAGGTTGACCGTTGAGTTATTTTCGATCAGATATTCGGCAACGAGCCGAAGAAGTTGTGACGCTGTATCCAAAGAAACGTTCGGCCATGCTCGCGTTGCTACACCTCGCGCAAGAACAAGACGGTTATTTAAGCGATGAAGGAATGGCGGAGGTCGCCGAATTGACCGATACGTCGCCGGCCGAGGTCCGCGGTACCGCTTCGTTCTATGACATGTACCACCTTGAGCCCGTTGGCAAATACGTTGTCGGCGTTTGCACCAACGTTGCGTGCCTTTTGGCGGGCGGACTCGAAATGTTGGAGCACGCATCGAACACGCTTGGCTGCGCCGTTGGATCCACGAGTCCCGACGGTCTATTCACGCTCGAAGAAACGGAGTGTTTAGCGGACTGCGACATCGCACCTTGCGTGCAGGTAAATCACCGTTTCGTGCGAACAACGACGCCGGAAACGTTCGATGCCTTTGTGACAGATCTGCGAAGTGGGCGACGCGAAAGTGAAGTCCCGCCTCACGGCACTCTTATTCGCGTGCGACGTTCAGGGGGACTTCGCGTCAGTGAACAAGAGTTAGTTTCCGAGCGCGCCGCTGCCCGAGAAGCGCGCGAAGCTCGAACGCCGAAAGAAGACAAGTAGTGGCAACGCTGGATGCAACCCCCATCGTTTCGTCACGTCGTGAATTCGTCGATTCGTACACGCTCGAGCGCTATCTCGCGACCGGTGGTTATGAGGGACTGAAAAAGGCCCTCACCATGTACCCCGAAGACGTGGCGGCCCAGGTCGACGCCGCGTCGTTGCTGGGTCGCGGTGGCGCTGGTTTCCCGGCTGGTCGCAAATGGTCGATGCTTCGGAAGGCTCCTGTTAGTTACTTGGTCATCAACGGTGACGAATCGGAGCCCGCGACGTTCAAGGATCACTACCTCGTAGAGCGAGAGCCCCACCAATTGGTGGAAGGTGTGACCATCGCGGCGTACGCGTTGCAAGTTTCACAAGTTTTCATTTTCTTGCGCGGCGAATTTGCACTCGGACTTGAGCACGTTCAACAAGCCATCAACGACGCGTACGACCAAGGAGCGCTTGGAAAAAACATCTTCGGTTCCGGTTTCTCGATCGATATCGTTCTCCAGCCCGGAGCAGGTGCCTACATCTGCGGTGAAGAAACAGCACTTATTGAGGCTCTTGAAGGCAAGCGGGGATTTCCGCGTATTAAGCCGCCGTTTTTTCCCGCGGCAATTGGTCTTTACGGTGCGCCCACCGTGGTCAACAACGTTGAAACCATGTCCAATTTGCCGTGGATTGTTTTGAACGGCGGCGCGGCCTTTGCCGCTCTCGGAGGGGGGCGCTCTACAGGCACCCGACTCTTTGCTCTTTCGGGTCGCGTCAATAACCCGAATATGTTCGAGCTCGAAATGGTGAAGAACACGTTCCGTGACCTTATTTATGATCCACGCTTAGGTAACGGCATCATTGACGGGAAACAATTGAAGGCGTTTATACCGGGTGGCGTTTCGGCCCCGTGGTTTGGACCCGATCTTTTGGATCTCCCACTGGGACAAGACGAAGTGGGAGAAAAGGGTTCAATGCTCGGATCCGGTTCCATTGTTGTTTTTGATGAAACGACGTGTCCTGTTCGGGCCGCGTGGCGGATTACGAAGTTTTTCTCGCGCGAATCGTGTGGTCAATGCACACCGTGTCGTGAAGGTTCTGGATGGTTGGAGCGAGTGATGTCGCGCCTCGAATTCGGAGGAGGCAGGACCCAGGATTTGGATCTTCTTTTGGATCTCTGCGACAACATCGCGCCGGGGCTTGGTTGGCCACCCCAGCAAACAACAATCTGTGTGCTGGGTTCTTCTATTCCGAGTTCGATTCATTCCAGTGTTGTGATGTTTCGCGACGAGTACCTAGCCCACGTACACAATGATGGATGCACGTATGACTGACCTCGCGCCAACTCGAACAACGGTTTCACTGACGCTTAATGGCCGAACGGTCGAAGCACAAAAGGGTGAACTCATCATCACCGCCGCCGAAAATGCTGGCACCTACATTCCTCGCTTTTGTTATCACCCCCGTATGGAGCCCGTGGCGTTTTGTCGCATGTGCTTGGTGGAAGTAGAAGGTCCCCGCGGAGCGACGTTGCAGCCTTCGTGTTTTGTAGCCGTGGCTGAGGGCATGGTGGTGAACACTGAATCAGAAAAAGTGAAGAAGGCACAAGACGGTGTCCTCGAGTTCCTCCTCGCCAATCACCCCTTGGACTGTCCCGTGTGCGACAAGGGTGGCGAATGTCCTCTGCAAGATCAAACGTTGACGCACGGATCGGGTGAGACTCGATTTGTTGAGGAAAAACGACACTTCGCTAAGCCCATAGGTATTGGTGAGTTGGTGCTGTTAGACCGTGAGCGCTGTATCCAGTGCGCACGGTGCACGAGATTCGCCGCCGAGGTTGCCGGTGATCCCCAAATTGACTTCGCAGGCCGCGGTGACGAGATTGAAGTTGCCCCGTTTCCCACGGAACCTTTCGATTCGGTTTTTTCGGGCAACACGGTACAGATTTGTCCCGTGGGAGCACTCACCGCCAAGCCCTACCGATTTAGCGCACGGCCCTGGGACCTTGAACAAGTGGAAAGTACGTGTACCACGTGCGCCGTCGGTTGTCGCGAGGCCGTGCAGTCGGCTGGTGGTCGCCTTTCACGAGTGCTCGGTATTGATTCCGAGCCCGTGAATCACGGTTGGTTGTGCGATAAGGGACGATTCACTATTGAGGCCGTGCAATCAGAAATTGCTACTGGCGACATTTTGGACGCGGCGACTCGCATTAGCGAACCAATGATCCGCCGTGGCGGCGCTTTTGAATCCGTGGGCTGGGGAGAAGCACTCGCTGAAGCCGCGAACATTTTGAAGTTGGCTTCTGAACAATCAACCAACAACGTGGGGGCAATTGGCGGCGCCGCACTCACGAACGAAGGGGCATTTGCCTGGGAGCGTTTCCTACGCGGCGTTGTCGGTACAGAAAACATTGACGCTCAATACGGTGATGGGCTGGATCCTGTTTTGTTGCAGGCACTTCCCAAGGCAACTATTGACGAAGCCGCCGCGGCGTGCACCGTGGTTGTGCTGTCAGGTGATCTTCGAGAAGAACTACCGATTCTCTTCTTGCGACTTCGAAAGGGAGCCGTCAAGGGTTCGACGTCGATTGTGGAATTCGCTACCGGTACAAGTGCGCTTCGAGGACTTTCAAAAGTCGCGCTCGCGACCCGTCCGGGCGAAGCCCACCTCGTGGCGCGCGTGCTGGCCGGCGACGAAGCGGCGTTGACGAAACTCAACACGCACCCCCAAGGTGCAGGCTTTAGCTCGAAGGAAGTTGACCTGGCAAAGCAGCTCATTGGTGATACCGGCGAAGGTGTTGTGTTTGTTGTTGGTCGACCCAATTTGGCCGAATCGAGTGCCGTTGTCGAATCCGCCATCCGCACGTTTGCTACTCGTTATCCTCAGGCCAAGTTCTTACCGGCTCTTCGTCGGTCCAACGTTTTTGGTGCACTCGATATGGGACTCGCCCCCGGACTTCGCCCGGGCCGCACGACCGGCAAGAGCGGTCGAAGTGCCATCGAACAATTGAAGGCCATTGTTTCTGGTGAACAGTCGGCACTCGTGTTGCTTGGTGGTTGCTTGCTCGGCAACGTTGGTGACCGCGCACTCGCGACGCAAGCATTGACTGAAGCGCGCGTCATCGCCGTGACGGGTCATGGTGGAGCAAGCCTCGCCTACGCCGATGTGATTCTGCCCGCCCACGTTCAGCACGAGCGCTTTGGCACCGTGACGAATATTGAAGGTCGCGTGAGTGCCGTGGCCGCCAAGTTAGTAGCGCCAGGATCCGCGTGGTCGGACGTAGCGATTGCGAGCGAATTGGCTTTGGAGATGGGCGAGCGTCTCGATCTTGATTCACTTGAAGCTGCCTCGTCTGCCATTGAATCGTCGACGGGCTACCCAGCGACGAGTGTCCTTCGCCAAGCTCCCAGCGACGGGTTGTTGGTGGGGCGTGAGAATGAAATCGCTACTCGCACACTGCTTGACCCGATGGCGAATCCCGGTGTGCGCTCCGCCGATGAGGTCGGACTATCCCCTTGGGCCGGCGATGTTTCATTGCCCGCGTCAGGGGAAGGCATCCAGCTCGCCAGCGCGCGACTGAGTGACGTGATGGGCGTTCCCGCCCCCGAACTTCCTCAGCCTGATTCGTATTCTGTCCTCTTGAACGTGACTCGTCGTCTCTACGACCGAGGCATTGCCATGCAGGGATCGCCGGCACTGCACGCGCTCATCGCGACCACACGCGTGCTGGCGCATTCTTACGACCTCGACCGGCTGGGCCTAAAGACGGGCGACGTGGCACGACTATCGAGTGAGCGAGGCTCTTTCGATCTCACTGTTGAGTCCAGTGACGAGGTTCCAAGAGGCTGCATTGAGCTGGCCTTTGGGACTCTAAGTGACACGGGTGAAAACGTTGTCGGCACGTTGATTTCGGCCAACGCGCTCGTGAGTGAAGTTCGTTTGGAGTCTCGGTGATGCACCAGTTTGCCGTTGATCCTCTGTATGCGCACGGGGTGACGCTCG
The DNA here is from genome assembly GCA_003138895.1 of Acidimicrobiaceae bacterium. Taxonomy (GTDB): domain Bacteria; phylum Actinomycetota; class Acidimicrobiia; order Acidimicrobiales; family RAAP-2; genus RAAP-2. Next base: position 262,560 of record PLHJ01000012.1, on the reverse strand, counting down.
CGGTGGTCATCATTGCGCTGGCGCGTGTGCTGATTGCGTTCGCGGCACTCATGGGTTCAGTGACCTTGATGATTTGGTTTGAACGAAAGCTGATCTCGGATATGCAAAGTCGAATCGGACCGCAGCGCTGGGGTCCTTTCGGTATTTTGCAGACGTTGGCCGACGGTATCAAGTTGTTCTTTAAAGAAGATCTCATTCCGGACCAAGCGGACCGCTTCGTCTTCAAGTTGGCGCCGTACCTCGTGCTCGTGCCGGCGCTCATCACGTTCTCGATTGTGCCCATTGGTGGCAGCGTTACCGTCGCTCATCACACGTTCCTATTGCAGGTTGCCGATCCGCCGATTGGCATTTTGTTACTTCTCGCCATGTCGGGAATTTCTGTGTACGGCGTAATCCTGGCGGGTTGGTCCTCGGGATCCAAGTATCCGCTGTTGTCGTCCGTTCGAGCAAGTGCGCAGATGATTTCCTACGAAGCCGCTCTTGGCATCACCGTCGTTACCGTCATTTTGGCGTCGGGTTCACTCTCCACCCACAACATCGTGGTGACACAGGCTGACGGGATTTGGCACTGGAACGTCATTCGACTCGGCGTTGTTCCCTTCTTGATTTTCCTTACGGCCATTACGGCCGAACTTGGTCGGCCACCGTTTGACGTAGTGGAAGCGGAAAGCGAACTCGTCGGCGGCTATCACACGGAATATTCCTCGCTGCGATTCGCACTGTTCTTTTTGGCGGAGTTCATGAACACGATCACCATGTCAGCCATCATGGTGACGCTCTTCTTTGGTGGACCGGCGGGATGGGTGCCGAACATTCCTCACCTGCGATGGCTTTTCCCAATCATTTGGTTCCTGTTAAAGACAACAACGTTTGCGGCTTGCTACATCTGGTTTCGAGCCGCCCTGCCACGACTTCGTTACGACCAACTCATGGACCTTGGCTGGAAGAAACTCATTCCGTTATCACTCGGCTGGATGCTTATTGTCGCGGGCTTCATTGCTTCCAAGGCCTGGGGTTTTGGAATGATTGCGGCACTACTGCTTGGCTGGTTGCTTCTCGACCAGGCGTTTCGCTTGGGCCAAAAACGAGCAGCGAGTCTCGATTCGTTCTTGCCAACGGTGGGCGAACGTCCCGTGCGCGGCGACCTATTTCGTAAACGTAGCAACGGGGAGAAGGCGTAATGGCGAACGCACTTAGTTTCTTCGGGGGCTTCAAACTCACGTTCCAGCACCTTGGTCGTGCGCGAGTCACCACTGGCTACCCCGCACAAAAGCGCGCCAAGCAACCTCGCCAACACGGTCGTCACGTTCTTAATCGTTACGAAGACGGTATGGAAAAGTGCATCGGTTGCGAATTGTGCGCCGGCGTTTGTCCCGCTGACTGCATCTACGTGCGCGGTCTTGACAATCCACCCGATCACCCGGTCAGTCCCGGTGAGCGTTATGGCTACATCTACGAAATCAATTACTTGCGATGCATTCACTGTGACCTCTGTGTGGAGGCCTGTCCCACTGAAGCCATCACGGAATCAAAGATGTTTGAGTTCTCGTTTACGAATCGTGCCGACGCTATCTACACGAAAGCCGAATTAGTTGTCGACGACGCCGGACTACCTAAGCACCTGCCCTGGGAAGACTGGCGCGAGGGCGAAGCCGCCATGACCGGTGGCTGGATGCGAGCAACGTCACCTTCAGGTTCTGCGGCCTACGAAGGTCTGACGCAGTGGTCCGGTGACCTGGGCGTCGGGATTCGAGCGGCCGAAGGCGGCCAGTCAGAGAACCGAGACGATGACGCCACGGGCTCAAAGCAAATTCGAGAAAGTTTCCCTCGCCACCTCCAACCCATAGACGTGCCTCTGCACCTCAAGGGACCCCAGAAGCTCATCAGCGATTTGAAAGAACTGCGTAACAAGATTCAAATTCGAAGGTTGCACGAATGATTGCTGTCGCGCTGACCATTCCCGATGTCGTGGTGTACGTGGTGGCGGCCCTCATGATTGTGGTGGGAGCGCTCGGCGTCATTAGTTTTCGAAACCCCGTCCATTGTGCGCTGAGTCTCATCATGACGCTCTTTGGCGTGGCCATTGCATTCATTGAGCAAGAAGCCCAGTTTTTGGCGGCGGTGGAAATCATTGTCTATGCGGGCGCCATTGTCATTCTCTTCTTGTTCGTGATCATGTTCTTGGGGGTAGACCGGCGAGATGAAGTTCGTGTTGACCCACTGGTGGGCCAACGAGCATTTGCGGGCGTCGGTGTTGTCATCACCATTGCTGGAATCATTTTCTTGATGGCCCGTTCACACTGGATTACCGGTGTTCCCCACGTGGCGACGGGCGTGGCGACCAAGGGGAATAACTCGAACGTGCAAGAGCTCGGTCGAGCGGTGTTCACGACGTATCTCTTCGCATTTGAAGCAACCGCAGCGTTGCTCGTCATTGCCGTCGTAGGAGCCGTTGTCTTAGCGCGACGCGAACGGGCGAGCACGCTTGAAAGTAGCGACGCGTGAGTATCCCCATTGCCTGGTATCTCGTCTTAGCGGCTGTGCTCTTTGGCATCGGGGCCTTTGGCCTTCTTACAAAGCGCAGTGCGCTCATCATGTTCATGTGTATTGAACTGATGCTCAACGCCGTCAATCTGACGTTTGTCACGTTCTCTCGTAGTTTCAGCGACATTGGTGGACAGGTGACGGTGTTCTTTGTCATGGTGGTGGCCGCGGCGGAAGTCACCGTTGGGCTCGGGATCGTCGTCGCGGTGTTTCGAAAGCGCGCGTCGACGTCCGTTGACGAATTGACGGAGTTGAAGGACTGACATGGCGCACGTAGCCGTACTGATTCCGTTATTGCCCCTCGTGGGCTTTTTGATTCTGATCACTATGGGTAATCAGATCAAGGAGCCGACGTCGGGATGGATTGCGACGTCGGTCGTGGGCGCATCGTTTATCGCGACCGTTATTGCCTTTGTCCTGCTTCTTCACCGACACTCGCGAGAAGCGACGGTCAATCTTTTTTCTTGGATACGAGTAGGGAACTTTCACGTACACGTCGCACTGCTGCTTGATCCGCTCTCCATCACTATGTGCCTCTTCGTCACCGGTATATCGGCGCTCATTCATCTGTATTCGATTGGCTACATGCATGGCGAAAAGGATTTCAACAAGTTTTTCATCTACCTGAATTTGTTCGTTTTCTCAATGCTGGTTCTCGTACTCGCGAACTCTCTGCTCTTTACGTTTGTGGGATGGGAAGGTGTGGGAGTTTGTTCCTACTGGCTCGTGAGCTACTACTTCGAAAAGCCGGCCGCCGCGTCTGCGGGCAAAAAGGCGTTCATTTATAACCGGGTTGGTGACCTCGGGCTCTTATTTGCCATGTTCTTGTTGTTTCACCACACCGGCTCGCTGACGTATCTGACAATCTTTAGCCACACGTCATCGCTTTCGCCGACAACAGCCACGTTGGTGGTGCTTTCGCTGCTGCTCGCGGCCGCCGGAAAATCAGCGCAGATTCCTCTGTTCAACTGGCTCCCCGACGCCATGGAAGGCCCCACGCCGGTGTCGGCGTTGATTCACGCCGCCACCATGGTCACCGCGGGTGTGTATCTGTTGTGCCGGATGGGTCCAGTCCTCGCACTTTCTTCGAGCGGCCGTCTCACGATTGCGATCATCGGTGCGGCGACGGCGTTGGTAGCGGCAACAATTGCGACGTCGCAACGCGATATCAAAAAGGTACTGGCCTTTTCGACGGTATCTCAGATTGGTTACATGATTTTGGCGGTTGGTTGTGGCGCGTATTCCGCGGCGATTTTCCTTATGGTTGCGCACGCGTTCTTCAAGGCACTCTTGTTCCTTGGTTCCGGTTCCGTCATTCACTCTTTGAACGGTGAACAAGATCTGCATCTCATGGGTGGTCTGCGCAAATACTTGCCACTCACGTTTCCGACGTTTCTTATTGGATGGTTGACGATCTCGGGCATTCCGCCCTTTGCTGGCTTTTGGGCGAAGGGGGACGTGTTGGTCAATGCCTTTGAGTACAACAAAGCATTGTGGGTCGTTGGTCTTCTCACGGCCGTACTTACGGCGTATTACATGAGTCGTCTTTTCGTCTTGACGTTCCGAGGCACCGAACGCTTCCGTGGCATCACGCACGACCACGATCCCCACGAGTCGCCGTGGGTGATGACGGCGCCGCTCGTCATTTTGGCGGTGCTGTCCGTACTGGGTGGCGTGCTCGGCTTGCCGTGGATACACGTGTCGTCAATCGAGGGTTTCATTAATCCCGTCTTTGGCGCCTTGCCGGCGCTGAGTCACGCGAGCACGACCGTGCAGTGGAGTCTCGGGATTGTTGACGTGATCGCGGCAGTGTTTGGCCTCCTGGCTGCGTTCACTCTGTGGCGACGCACCGAGCCGTGGCCTCGTTACGAATCGTCATTCCTCTATCACGTATGGCACTGGGATGACTTCTACGACGCCACAATTGGTCGACCGCTCACCGCTTTCGCTGATTTCTCGAGTGACGTTATTGAACCCGACGTCATCGATGGTGCCGTGATGGGAACGGCGGTCTCAGTTCGCAAGTCGTCCGAAGGTCTTCGAAAACTGCAGGACGGTCTTGTTCGCCATTACGCCGTGGCCATGGTGCTCGGCATCGCTGTCATCGTGCTGTTTCTTGTTGGACGGGTCTGGTAGCCATGCATTCTTCGTTATGGCTCACCGCGCTACTCGTCGTGCCACTCCTTGGTATGGCGCTGCTCATTGCGTTTCGTAAAGTCACGAAGGGTGCGTACATCGTTGGGGTGGCGACTGCTGCTGTAGAACTCGCAATTTCGCTCGTTGTCCTGTTTCTTTATAACTCCGGCATCAAGGGTGCGGGAACGTTCGACTTCGCCTACCGCCTGATTGTCGCGGCGCCGTTTGGACTTGCCTACGACGTGGCCGTGAGCGGCATTTCCATCGTCATGATTGTTTTGACGGCGATTGTCGTTGTCGTGGCGCTGCTGGGTGCGAGAGAAACGAAACACGAAGTTGCGTTCGTTTGCTGGATGCTGTTCTTGTTGATGGCGACCATGGGTGCTTTCGTGTCGCACGACCTTTTGGAATTCTTCTTGTTCTTTGAGCTCACGCTGGTCCCGAGTTACTTCCTCATTGCCCAGTGGGGTGGACCTGAACGCGCCCGCGCCGCGTTGAAGTTCTTTATCTACACGTTCTTTGGATCAGGCTTCTTGCTCGTCGGAATTTTGTATCTGGGATTTGCTCACCTCCATCAAGCCGGCGGCGATCTCAATTTCTCCTACGGCATACTGTCGGGCACGTCGCTCTCGCACGGCACTGAAGTCTGGCTCTTCATTGCGTTCGCGATTTCGTTTGCCATTAAGTCGCCAATTTTCCCGTTTCATACGTGGTCACCCATTGCCTACGCCGAAGCACCCACGTCGGGTTCGATGGTACTGTCCGCATTGTTGGCGAAACTCGGCACGTATGGTTTGTTGGTATTTGCCGTCGGTCTTTTTCCGCTCGCGTTGCACACCATTCAGCCCTACGTTTTAACGCTCGCCGTCATTGGAATTTTGTACGGCTCCGCTCTCGCTGCTGTCTCGAAGGATATGAAGCGGCTCGTCGCGTATTCCTCACTTGCGCAGGTTGGCTTTATCACGCTTGGTACCGTGACGGGCTCCAAACTGGCCATGGTGGGTGCCGTGTTGTTGATGTTCAACCACGGGGTTATTACGGCGGCTTTCTTTCTCATCATTGGTTACATCGAAAAACGACGAGGTTCGTACCTGTTGGCGGACTTGAAGGGCCTCCAGGGTCCCGCTCCGGTGTTGGCCGCACTGTTCACGGTGGTCATGCTTGCGAGCATTGGACTGCCGGGGCTCTCGGGCTTTATTTCCGAATTCCTCATTTTACTCGGCACCTTTGGTACGCACCAGTGGTGGGGCATTGTCGCGACGACGGGCGTGTTGTTCTCCGCTCTCTATTTACTCTGGGCCTATCAGCAGGTCTTCCAGGGCAAGGCCGAGGGTCCCAACGCCACTATTAAGGACGTATCGGGTCGCGAACGCTTGATCATCCTTCCGCTCATCATGCTGATTGTTGGTTTGGGTGTCTTTCCACAGCCGCTGCTCAATCGCATAACACCCTCCGTGCAGCAAATCGTCGTGCACGTGGCGCCGACGGGAGTAAGCAAGTGAAGCTCGTCGCCCCCTCGATTCACTACCTCGCCATAGCGCCCGAGCTCGCATTACTGGGTGGCGCGCTGCTGCTGCTCTTCGCGAGCGCACTTCGTCCTTCTCGCATCTCGAACCTGCAGGCCACCGTAGTAACGGCGGCAAGTTCGATTGCCGTTGTCGTCATTGCGTTTTTCCAGTGGTCGGACGTGGCGAGTCATGGGGCCCGCACCACGATTGACCACGCGATTGCGCTCGATGGGTTCTCGATCGTCGCGAGCGCGATTGTCGGCGTTGGATTACTTCTTTCGACGTTGGTGGCCCACGACTGGGCGAAGAGAGCCAACGTTCGAAATGGTGAATTCAGTATTTTGGCGCTGGCCGCTTCGTCGGGCGCCGTCATCATGGCGCAGGCGAACGACCTCGTGGTCATTTTCATCGCTCTCGAAATATTGTCGATTGGTTTGTACGTTCTGGTGGCCTTTGATCGTCACCGCGCCGCTTCATCTGAAGCCGCGTTGAAGTATTTCTTGATGGGTGGATTTGCCTCCGCCGTGTTTATCTACGGAGCGGCGCTTGTTTACGGCGCCACCGGTACGACGAATCTCTCGAGCATTTCGTATTTTCTTGGGAAAAATGAATTGCTGCGACCCGGTCTCCTGATTGCGGGTGGCGCCTTATTGCTCGTTGGGTTTTCATTCAAAGTCGCCGCGGCACCGTTTCACTCGTGGGCCCCCGACGTGTACCAAGGTGCGCCGTCGCCCGTTACAGGATTTATGGCATCCATTGTCAAAGTGGGAGCCTTCGCCGCGTTCGTTCGTGTGCTTATTTCAGCGCTGGGAACCCAACAAGACACGTGGCGTCCAATTTTCTGGGTCCTCATTGTTCTCACGACGTTCGTTGGTGCGGGACTCGCGCTCGTCCAGCGTGACGCAAAACGACTGCTCGCGTATTCGTCTATTAACCACGCGGGCTTCATGCTGCTTGGACTCTGGGCGGGAACCGTTCGAGGTGCCGCCGCGACGTTGTATTACCTCATTACGTATGCGCCCTTGGTGATCGCGACGTTCGCCATCGTGACGCTCATGGGTGGACCCAACGACACTTCGCACGCCGTCGAAAGTTACCGCGGTCTCGCCCGACGCCAACCGTGGCTCGGCGGTGCCTTTGCCATACTGCTGCTCGCACAAGCCGGCGCACCGTTTACTACGGGCTTCTTCGCCAAGTTCTCCGTGCTGTCGGCAGCCGTGGACGCGGGCGGTGCCCCTATTGCGATTATTGCGATGGTGGCGGCTTCCATTGCCTTTTTCTTCTACCTGCGATGGACGCTTTCGCTCTACGCCGAAGACGCACTTGACGCACCGCGCATCGTGGTGCCTTGGCCTACCGCTTTGGTCATTGCCTTTGGCGTCGTGACCACGATCGTCTTTGGTATTTGGGTGGGTCCCTTTGCCGACCTCGCGCACAAGGCAACGCTGCTCTTTCTCCCGTGAGTAACCGCGTGGCCATCGTCACGTGCGAGGGCGAGAACGTTGATCCCGACAATGCAACACTATTCACGGCGCTCGAGGTCGCGGGTCTCGACGCCCAGCTCGTTGTATGGGACGACAAAAACGTCGATTGGGACAGTTTTGACGTGAACGTCATTCGCTCAACGTGGAACTATTCACCACGTCGGGCAGAGTTCTTGCGCTGGGCACAATCGGTACCTCGACTCGTGAATCCCTATCCCGTGCTCGAATACTCAAGCGACAAGCATTACTTGCTCGACCTCGAAGGCCTTGGCGTTCGAGTAATACCCGGGCAATTCTTCGATGTTGGCACGACGCCCACGTTTCCGCCGGGCGATTTTGTCGTGAAGCCAGCGGTGGGAGCGGGTTCGTGGGACGCGGCGCGTTATCGACCGGGTGAAGTGGCGACGGCTCGCGAACACGTGGCGGCTCTTCATGAACACGGCCGTGATGTTCTCGTGCAGCCGTATGTTTCGTCGGTCGATGAAATGGGCGAGCGGGCAGTGATTTTCATTGACGGAACGTTTTCGCACGCCATGACCAAGCGCGCGATGCTAAACGTAAAAGAAGTCGATCGGAATTTCTTGTTTCGCATGGAGCAGATGTCCGTCGCGACCGTCGAACCCGAAGTTGCGGCCATTGCCAAACATATTTTGGAGACGAAGGGATTCTCAGATCTTTTGTACGCGCGTATTGATTTTGTGTCAACGCCGCAAGGTTGGGCCGTGATGGAACTTGAACTAGTCGAACCCTCGCTGTTTTTGACCTTTGTGCCCGATGCCGCTACTCGCTTGGCCTCAGCAATACGTGGTCGCCTCAGTCTTTAGCCTTCGCTCTGGTACAAAAAATTGTGGCGTGGAGTTCAGCGCTCACTTCACGATGCCAAAATTTTTCGGATGCCCAGCGGCGAATATCAAAACTTGCGGCTATTGCAACGAGTCCGAATTTCTCGCTTGTTCGAGAATTTCGTCGGGTACGACAGTGGCGGGGCGATTCGTTGGATCATTGGTAAGTAATCGACCGAGCAAAGGAATCTCAGTCAGCGACTCGGCTCGAAGGATTGCCGTAACCACGGGAACAAAACTTTCGGCGGCAGGGTAACAAATGTGCCGCGGTAGCCAGTCTGGGTGGTACTTCGCATTGAAGCTCCAGAGAGTTTCGATGGGCAGCACGCCCGACAAGCGTCGAAGCGCCCATCGCTCGACCTTAGTGAAGGCACCCTCGCCTTTTTCGCCGTCCAGCACGGAACGAAACGCCGCGAAGTTAAGACTCAAGTGACTGCCACCGTGGCGAGCGAGGTGCGCAATGGTGGAACAGAGCGCGTAGTCAATTAGACCGTTCGGGTGATCACCCGGGTCTCGACGCATGATGTCGAGCGAAAATCCGTTGATGGCGGGTGAGGGAACGAACTGGCAAAGTGCGGCTGGTCTTTCGTCGGGCCCATAGACCACCGTCAGAAGAAGACCCTTGTCCTTTGGATTAAAGAGACGACCGAGCATCATAGAAAAACCACGTTCGCCTTCGCCGCGACGAAGAAGACCCATGAGGTCAACGAGATCGCTCACCCGACGAGGTTCAATCGTTGCCGGATCAAGAAACTCGATCGTGTAGCCCTTTCGCTCGAGTCGCGTGCAGGCCTGGCGAAGCCCCTTCATCTTTCCACCCTCGAGCGAGAACGTCGAACAGTTGACGATGGCCTCGTCACCAAAGTAGAGGTAGCGAAGTCCGGCGGCATGGTAAATCGACAGCCAATCTTCACCGGCGGCCATGACACCAATGGTCCAGCCGTTGGCTTCGGCGAAGGATCGAAAATTGCTGAAGACCTCGGTGCGTTCGGCCACGGGACCAATGGGATCGGGCGAAATGAGCGCGACTCCGCCGTATACGGCGTACGCAACGAGGGAATCACGGAAAAAGAAGAACTGCTTGTCGTCACGCAACGCGAAGTAGTCGAGACTGCCTCGACCATGGCGACGAACGATATCGCGTGCTCGTAGCTCGGCGATGCGACGTTCCGTACTCGTGCCTTGCAGTGAAAGTCGTCGGTCGACGACGGGTCGGGTAAGGAGATAGAGCCCCGTAACAATCAACGAAACACCGACGAACAAGAGCGCCGGACCAACAAAGTCTGCGGCCGCGTCGGGTAGCGAAATAAGCGAGATGCCGACAAGTCGTTCGGCGCACGCCAACATGACTGTCGGCCACGAAGGAAGGTGATGGTGGCGCTGTCCAAGTTCAATGCCAATCGTCGCCGCAATAACCGCGGTGGCTCCGATGAGCGCTAAACGTGGGAACGTTGAACGAATGCTGCCTCGGTCGGTGGTGGCTTTGAAGTAGCGACGCTCGACGATCAAGAAACCAAGGACGAAGAGTGCGAGGAGTGAATCTCGAGGATTTCCACCACGGGCTAAGTGGGCAAAAATCGTGACCGCGAGAAGTCCCGAGGCAACTAACCACGCGCGGCGTTGTCCACGTCGCACGCCTCTAGCCATCATGATCATCCCGACGCCCGCGACCGCCGTCACGGCAGCGGCGGACTGAGCAACACCAATGGGAAGTACGGAGAGCACGGTGTGTAAGCGTGAACGCAAAGGCGGGGACACCGCGACGACGACGTTCGCTACTCCTGTTAAGAACAAGAGAAAGCTCACGAGGCGACGAATCGTCCGTTGACGACGCTGCAGTCGAAGTCGCGACGAAGGAATCGGCCAAGGATCGCCCGTGGGCCATGAACCAACAATGGCCGTCGTGTCGGGAGGTGTTGGCTGGGCAGCTCGGCCGCCGACCAATCGTTCGAGCAACGTGGCCGGAGCGTGTGTGGTGCCACCGACGTATAAGCGCACTTGGACGTCGCTCGCGGCCTCGATTTCAACAATGCCCACCCGCTCTACGGGTGTAAATACCGGCGGAAGGCCCAGACGTCCTTCGCGTTCAATGAACACAATGCGCGACGGTCCCGCCGCCGCACTGACGCCATTATCCAAAAAAGCCAGCGCTGGTCGTGGTGCACCGCCAACAACAGCACCGACACCACCACGAGTGTTGATTCGCCGTGCAAGTTCGAGAGCGTCAACGTCATCGACCATGGTGGCGCTTAAAGGTTCGACGGTGGCGACCAAGGCGGAGACCTTTGAAGCCGTTCGAAAACGCCAACGCACCGTGAGGCCGGCAACGAGTACAACCGCTGCTTCAAAGACCGCGATGATAATCAAATTGATAAAAACGTCAGCCCACAAGTTAGAAGGGTGAAATGTTCGAACCCTGAGGTGATGACGGGTGAAGTGATTGACAACTCGAAGCACGGTCGACGTCAAGTCAAAAATGGCCATGGCCCAAAGTGGGAACCACACCCATTTTGAAAGCTTCCGGTACAGCACGCGCGAGGCGACAAATCGTTGAAGTGCTTCTGGGTCATCGAGTCGGCGAGCGTCGGCACGGTCGGCGGGATGAACGCGAAGTTCGTCGACGAAACTGCTTCCCGCAACGATCGCGACGTCGCGTACGTCATGGGCGCTGGCTACCTGCAAGATGAGATCGCTCGCGATTTGAATATGTCGTTCGTTAAGAACTGCGTGGGCCAGGTCGTCGGTCGAGATCTCGGTGTCAACAGCGCCGGGCAGGAGAACGATGGCGCGTTGACCGCCGGATACGAAGTGAGCAACGGCTGCATCAAGTTCGGAAAGTTGCGCAAATGTCGCGTTAATGAATTTTCGAAGATCAGTCGTGGGGCTGACGTCGAAGATATTGCCGGCCAACACCACAATGGCGGCGTCGTCAGTGTCATTTAACAAATTCACCAGTTCGTGTACCGGTCGAGACGACGGGTCGGTTTGGGGTGAAAGAAGGAGATCGTTGATGACGAAAACGCGGTGTCCGTAGGGGACGGGAAGTGTCCGCCGATCAGTCAATGCCACGCCGTCTAGTCTCGCAGAGATAGACGTACCCAATTCAGAAGATCGCTGAGAAAATGTCGCAGTTACCTGACTATTCCAAAGAAAACTGGCGCTGGCGCGAAGAACCCCGCGCCACTGGTCCGGCCGTCATATTCGATATTGATGGCGTCCTGGCTGACGCTGCCGGTCGCCAGCACTACCTCGACTGGGGAGACTGGCGAAGCTTCTTTGACGCCTGTGGGGATGACCCCGTTATTGAAGAAATTGAACGTCTGCTCGAACTATTGGACGCTTCGCTCACGGTCATTCTCGTGACGGGGCGACCGCACCGGGTGCAGCCGCACACTCTCGGATGGTTATCGCGTTACGCCATTCGTTGGGACCTCTTAATTATGCGAGAGTACGGCGATTACTCGGGTGTAGATGATTTCAAACGCCGCGTGGTGCGCGACCTTTTGGCTTACGGCTTCGATTTGCGACTAGCGCTTGACGACGATCCCAAAAATCACGTGATGTACGTTTCCGAAGGCGTCCCCTGTATTTACATTCACTCCGGCTACTACCAGTAGGTCGTCGACTAGTGGCGGCAATCGGATGATTGCATGTTCAGCTTTGAACGTTGATGCACTTGCAAGCTTTGAGAACTTGTGAAAATTCGCGAAGTCATCCATGAGCTCGAAAATCAAGGCAGGTTCCTTTCGAGACAGCGGGGCAGCCACACTGTCGAAAACATGCGAGAGGCCATCGAATTTCATTTGGAGGGAATGGACCTGCACGGTGACGAGTTGGCAAAACAAATGCCAATTGTCAAAACCGTTCGAGTCGCTTCGTAATCGACATCTGTATTTGAAAAATTTGAATTAAGCGTCAAGAAACGTTTTAACGTGCTGGGCCGCTTTTCGCCCCGAACCTACACTCGCCGGAATCCCTACACCGTCGTAGGCATTTCCGGCGAGCGCGATCCGCAGTTTCCCCGCGGCATCCTTGGCATTGCGAACCAATTCTTCGTGCCCGACTCGGTATTGAGGTAGTCCATTTGGCCATCGTGCAACGAAGGAGTCGCTTTCGAGGGGCCAACTACCAAACAACGTGGCGAGTTCTTTCGCCACGCGGGTCGTCAAGTCGGCGTCCGACATTCCTTCCCAGCGAATGTCGTCAATTCGGCCCACGTGCGCACGCAGCACGCAGTCGTCGTCGCGCATGAGTCGCGGCCATTTACGATCAAGAAATGTCACAGCCGTAATCATCATGCTTTCGCCGTCGTGCCAGGGAGTGGCGAGTGGTACTAAGACGCCAGTCCCGTGGCTCGGCAAATTTGCTTCGTTACGCGGTACGTGAAAGCACACCATGACCGCTCCTGCGCTGTCGATTTGCAAAAGCGCCTTTAGTCGAGCATCGTGTGATCCCAAGAGTTGGCCCGTGACGACGGCGGGTGTGGCCACGATGAGTGCATTAGCTCGCGTGGTGGTGGACGCCGTGTCAACTTCCCAGGGGTAGTGCTCGTCAACACTTCGTCGAAGAGCGGTGACCGGGGTCGAACGTCGCAGCACGACGCCGCGACTTTCTAATTGCTCGGCGAGTGCGGTGGCGAGTGAACCCACACCGGACTGCAACGAATAAAACATTGCACCTTGGCTTTTAGGAGCAGCGTTCGATGGACCAGGTTGCGCTGCGCCAAGTTTGGCCATCGCTCGCATCAAGGATCCGCCGGACTTGGCGGCCGTTACTAAAGCGGGAAACACGCTCTGCGCACTGAGGTCGTCAATGCGACCCGCTTGGATGCCACCAATCATCGGCTCGATAACTTGAAGTGCGAGTTCTTCGCCGAGTTTCGCGCGGACGATGGCGCCGATGCTGACGTCGCCATTGACCTTGAACTTTCGTGGCAGGTAGTAGTCGCGTCGTGCGGCTCGACGAGCACGCCAACTGAGACCGCGAAGCGATCGCAAGGATTTTGGTGACGTAGGAACACCGAGAATGAGTCCCGTTGGTAGTTCGTACAGTTTTCCTCGTAAAAAGAGTGACGCGCCACTCGCGTTGATGGCTTCTAATTGATTCTCGATACCAAGTTCACGCGCCAGAGTGACGACTTCGGGTCGTCGTCCTAAAAAGCCATCGGCACCGAGATCAACGGTACGTTCTGCGAATTCCCGAGTTCCGGTAAGGCCACCCACGTGTTCACTGGCTTCGATAATTTCGATGCGGGGTGTTGCATCAGTTGGTCCATTCGCGCCACCGGAAAGTTCCCACGCGGCCGAAAGGCCACTAATGCCGGCGCCAACAATGACGACAGAATTACGCGGCACTGGACTCGGCACTCAGCACCACGTCCGCCAAGATGTCCATAAACGTCGCGTCGTCATTCAAGGACCGAGTGCGCACCAGATTGAGGCCGATTTCTTTCGCAACTCCTTGGGCTTCGAGGTCTATGTCGAAGAGGACTTCCAAGTGGTCGGCCACGAAGCCAATGGGGCACGACACGATGTCGGTAATTCCCGCGTCGTGTTTCGTGCGAAGCACTTCCAAAATGTCCGGACCAATCCACGGGTCGGCCGTTCGACCCGCTGACTGCCAGGCAATATCCCAGTTCGCAATGTCGGCAATTTTTGCCGCTTGTTCGGCGCTGTCACGCAACTGCTCGGGATAGTTGTCGCCATTTTCGAGGATCTTCATCGGCAGTGAGTGCGCGCTAAAGAGCACCTGCGTGGTGGCAAGTCGCTCAGTGGGGATCTGCGCGAGAGCTTCAATCACCCTCGCGGCAATGAGCTCCAAGAACCCAGGGGATTGCCACCATGCACCAATTTCAAAGAAAGCGATTTCTCTTCCCAACGCCTCTTTGGCTCGCGACATGTACTGCACCGTCGACATTGACGACTCGTGGGGCGCGAGGACAAGTCCGATGACGTTGCTGAAACCATCGTCGACGAAGGTCGCTGCTGTTTCTTCAAGCATGGGCGGCTCGTACTTCGAGCCAAATCGTACGTCGAATTCGCCGGGGCGCTTTTTTTCGAGAGCGCGACGTATGCCGTCAACTTGGGCGGCGGTTCGTTCGGCGAGAGGTGACGTGCCGCCGATGGCGTCGTAGCGACGAACGAGGTCGGCGAGTAGTTCCGGGGTGGGGGCACGACCGTGTCGAATTCGCGCGTAGTACGCCTCGACGTCCGCGGGCGTCGAGGGCGTTCCGTACGCCATGACCAAAACTCCGGTTTTCTTCAAGAGACTCCAGCCTTTCCTTCTTCGTGCACGACCGCGACGACGGCACTGAGCACGTCGGGATCGGTTTCGGGCAGTACGCCATGTCCCAGATTAAAGATGTGACCGGCGCGGCTGCCCGCGAGACGGAGTACCTCGCGAGCGGCCTCGACGCCTTCTTCGACGCCGTTGAGGCAACGGTTCGGGTTGAGGTTCCCTTGCACTGGCTTGTTCCCGACGCGACGTCGTCCTTCGTCGATGCCAATATGCCAATCAATGCCTACGACGCTGCTACCAGCGCCGGCCATGAGTGCAAGTAATTCACTCGTTCCAACGCCAAACAATATGGTCGGTACGCCAAGATCAGCCACGCCCTCAAAAACCTGTTTAGTGGCGGGTAAAGCAAACCGCTCGTATTCGCTAGGGCTGAGAAATCCCGCCCACGAATCAAAGAGCTGCAAGGCGCGAGCACCGTGGGCGACCTGCGCTCGAAGAAACGAAATCGTGATGTCGACTAATCGCTCGACCATTCGTTCATAGAGCGACGTCTCTTCGTGCATGAAGGCCCTAATGACGTCGAAGGTACGGGTGGGGGCACCTTCAATGAGATAACTCGCGACCGTGAAGGGGGCACCGGCAAAGCCAATGAGTGGAGTGTCGTCGGTGGCGAGTTCTTTGACCACGAGGTCAACCGTTGCTGTAACGTGCGAAATGTCCGCGGCGGTGAGAGGACGAAGGCGCTCGAGGTCGGATTCGTTTCGAAACGGATGTGCAATAACGGGACCTCGACCCGGAACGACGTCAACACCAAAGCCAATCGCGTGGTACGGAACCACAATGTCGGAAAAGAGAATTGCGGCGTCAACGCCGTAGCGTCGAACGGGTTGCAGGGTGACTTCGGCGGCAATAAACGGATCGGCAATTGCCTGGAGAATTGAACCGGTGCCTCGAAGGGCTCGGTATTCGGGCAAGGAACGTCCCGCTTGGCGCATGAACCACACCGGCACGTGCTCAACGCTTTCGCCCCGACAGGCTCGAAGAAAGACTGGATCGCTCAACACTGCTCCTTTGGCCCTTTCATCGTAGGGCGCACCGGACCTGGGGGAGGCGAGGAGACTTCAGAGACAAAACGTCCTAGAATGGTCAATCCGTCTTTTAGACGATGAGAGGAAAGAAGTATGGCGCACGAGCGAGAGATTGGCGAAGAGCAGGAATTTCTTCGTCGCGCTCTTTCGGCCCTCGAGCAAATGCGCGAAGAGGCCCGGTCGCTTCGCGACAGCGCCATGGTGGCCAATATGCGTGGCGCTGGCGATTTGGTCGAGCGTGACGTTGTTATGGGAACAGCGCTCAACCGGTTGGATCAATTGGCAATCGGCGATCAGCCCCTCTTCTTTGGCCGCATTGACTACGTCAAAAATGCCGACGGCGAATCGCCGGTGTACCACGTAGGTCGTCTCGCGGTGTCCGACGAGAACCTAAACGCGCTGGTGGTGGACTGGCGTGCGCCGGTCGCCGAAGCCTTCTATCGCGCAACCGGCGTGGAGCCCCTTGGTCTCGCTCGTCGCCGACACGTCTCCATTCGCGAACACACGGTGTTGAGTGTGGAAGACGAATACTTTGCCGACGCAAACGGCGAGTTGGTACTTCCCGACGGTGACGTGCGCGACATCACGCACGAGGGCTTGGTCGATGGTGGCTTAGCGCTCGGTGGACCGGGCGCCCTTCTTGCCGCACTGGGTCGCGCCCGCACCGGTCGCATGGGCGACATCGTCGCCACGATTCAAGGTGAACAAGACGAGATCATCCGCGCTCCTCTCGCGGGATTATTGCTCGTGCAGGGTGGTCCGGGAACGGGCAAAACCGCGGTAGCGCTGCACCGAGCGGCGTATTTGTTGTTCACGCACCGTGTGACGCTCGAGCGCCAGGGCGTCCTAGTCGTCGGACCCAATCCGCTGTTTCTTAATTACATTGAAAACGTCCTTCCTTCGCTGGGCGAGTCGGGTGTAACGCTTTCAACAATTACTGGCCTCGTAAAGAACGTGGAAGTGCGCGCCGAAGAGCCAGAAGAACTGGACCGTTTGAAGGGTTCTGAGCGGATGGCGACGTTCATTGCCCGGGCAGTTCGCATCAGGGAGCGGCCACTTCGCGAAGACGTTCGTATTCCTGTTGGCCGAGCCACGGTTGTCTTAAAAGCGAAGTACACAGCCGACGCCGTGGAACACGCGCGCCGACGCCCGGGTAATCACAACCAGCGACGTTCAGCCCTCGGCCGTGAACTCGCGAATCGATTGGCGAACGAGTACCACGAACGCTTTGTCCGAGAAGGGGTTGAAGAGACGAACGTCGTGAGCGAACTAGCTGAAATGATTCGACTTTCGCCCGAATTTCGCGACGCTATGCGTCGTATGTGGCCTCGCCTTACGGGTCAAGAACTCTTGCACGACCTCTTTGGAGCCCCGGCTCTCATAAAGGCCGCAGGGAAAGATGTCCTAAATGATGAGGAAATGGCGATGCTGTTTCGCCCTCGTTCGTCGTCACTCGAGGAGATTCCTTGGACCACGGCCGACGCCGCGTTGATTGATGAGGCGCGAGTGCTACTTGGGCCACGACGCAGGCCCCGACCACCGATAAAGAGTGTTGATACGTCAGGCGTGCTTGACGGCATTGATCTTGATGCGTACGAAGGAAACGTTCGCCAAGCCGCGCTGCGTGAAGCAAGCCGCAATGCCCCAACTCAGAGTCAAGACTTTGACGAAGCGGAGTTCATCACGTACGGTCATATCGTCGTTGATGAAGCACAAGATCTTTCACCGATGCAACTGCGTGTTTTGAAGCGTCGCGATCTCACGGGTTCCATGACCATCGTGGGCGACATGGGTCAGGCGACGACGCCCGCTTCATCGGCGTCGTGGGACACGGTGTTGCGACTCCTTGATCCTCGCCGGGCTCCTTTGCGAGTTGATCTCACGGTGAGTTATCGAACACCCGAAGAGGTACTGGAATTTGCTCGCGCGACGCTTCGAGCATCGACGCCCGATCTTGAGCCACCTCGACCGGTTCGTCGGGCGGGAACGTCGCCGATTATTGAAGGGGCCCGCGAGGACACGTTTGCCGCCACGCTGGTCGCTGCCACGAAGCGTGAGACTGAGGCAGTTGCTCCTGGCCGAGTCGCCGTTATTGTCGCGGCGAGAAGAGTGGCTGACGTTGTGGATATCTTGCGCGTGAACGGTCTCGACGCGATTGACCCCCGAGTCGCGGACTCGAAGGGTCTTGGGGCCGACCTTGTGGTTTTGGCCGCGGAAGGGGCAAATGGGCTGGAATTCGATGCCGTCGTGGTGGTGGAGCCTGCTGAGATTGCCTCTCGAGGGGCCGCACCGGGCGAACTTAGCCCCCAAGGTCTTCGAACCCTCTACGTTGCGCTGACCCGTCCCACCCGCCGTCTCAGCCTGGTCCATGTTCTGGCACTTCCTCACACGCTGGTGTGAGTATCCATTTTCAAATGTGGCATTGGTCACTCGATTTCTATTAGAACTAATGGGGTGAGTCAAGCTATTCCCCTCGATAGCTCGGCGAAGCCGGAGAAGATCGTTCACGATCGTCCACCGATGTTGGCTATCGGTGTGATGATTTGGCTCGGTTCGGAGTTGATGTTTTTCTCAGGGCTTTTCGCTGCGCTGTTCACTATTCGTGCCCACCTCGTTTCGTGGCCGCCCGCCGGCACGAAACTCGACACGTTGCAATCGGGGATTTTTACGATCATCCTCGTCGCGTCATCGTTCACCATGCAGTGGGCGGTGTGGCTCGTCGAGCACCGTCGAAGAAAAGAAGCACGACGTTGGATCATTGCGACCATCATCATGGGTGCGTTGTTCGTGAGCAATCAAGCGTACGAATGGATTCACCTCACCACTCGTTGGTACACCAATGCGTACGGCTCCGTCTTCTACATCACGACTGGTCTGCACGGACTACACGTCATCATTGGTCTTGTCGCCATGTCCTTCTTGCTCGTTCGCATGAAGGGTCAAACGGGTGACCCCGGTGAACTTGCGGCATTTCAGGGCGTTAGCTATTACTGGCACTTCGTCGACGTGGTGTGGGTAGGTCTCTACTCCGCCCTCTTCCTTTTGAAGTAAGTGAACAACGTGCGAACACTTTCTCTTAAGCGCTTCCATTGGGTCGCCGCACTGCTCGTTCTTTTGTTGGGCACGGTTTCGCTCTACGAGTCGAGCGCCGGTGCGGCGAACAATTCCCCACTGCAAACAACGAGATCGAATTCGGGAACGCCCAATTCGTCGATCGTGGTGAAGAACAAAGCCGGCACCGTAACGAAATACGGTGATGGCGCAATTATTTACAAGTTGCCAAGTAGCGCCCTGATTCCGCTGGGCAAGGCGCTCTTCGAAGAAAACTGCGCGAGCTGTCACGGCACGGACGCGAACGGTGTGCCGGCGAACGGCACGGCGGGCGCCTACCCGAACCTTCGTGGTCTTGGACCCGCCACGGTGGACTTCTGGGTCGTTTCGGGTCGCATGCCCGCGGCCGATCCTCGTTCGGTACAAGCCGGACGCAAGACTGGTCGCCTCGACGCCAAGCAAGCCCTGGCGCTCGCTGCGTACGTCAATTCACTTGATCCTTCGTACCCGTACATTCCAACGCCTAACTTGAAGACGGCGAACGTCTCCGACGGCGAAGCGCTCTTTTCGTTGAACTGCGCGGCGTGCCACACCATCGAAGGTGACGGCGACGCCTTAGCGCTCGACACCTACGCACCATCGCTTCGCCACATCCCGGCGTACCAAGTAGTGGAAGCCATTCGCACGGGACCGGGCAACATGCCACGTTTCACCGGCAACCTCAGTGACGCCCAGGTGCGTGACATTGTGAAGTACGTCACGACCGAGATCCAACACCCGAA
Source organism: Acidimicrobiaceae bacterium (assembly GCA_003138895.1). Taxonomy (GTDB): domain Bacteria; phylum Actinomycetota; class Acidimicrobiia; order Acidimicrobiales; family RAAP-2; genus RAAP-2. Next base: position 242,888 of record PLHJ01000012.1, on the reverse strand, counting down.
CAATCCCGGAGGATTCGGACTTGGTGGACTGGGCCCAGTGGCTGAAGGATTTGTTGGATTAGCACTAGGGGTCGGCATCTTGGCCCTCGTTGGATTCTGGGTAGGAGAGCGTCAATGAGCGACGAAATGGAACACCGAACGCCCGTGTCGTTGGCGAATGTTCGAGCGGACGATCCTCACCTGCAGCCCGCAGCGAAGAATCCCCGTCGCGTAGAACAAGTCATTGGCCTGCTGTTCGTTCTTGGTATTGCCTGCTTCATTGGTTTTGCGGTGACGTACTTCCTGGACGCGCCGGCGTGGACGTACGGTGCAACTCTCGGTATGGGTCTGTTTCTCATGGGCGTCGGCCAAGTGGCGTGGGGCAAGTACTTGATGCCTCGCGGGCCGTTTGTTGAAGAGCGTCACGAGTTGGCGAGTTCTGAGACGGAGCGCTCCGCGTTCGCGGCCGCGATTGTCGACCGCGGCGGCGGCACGGTCAAGCGTCGTCGATTCCTCTTTGGCTTGCTCGGAGGAGGCGTGGGGATTTTCAGCCTCGTAGCGCTCATTCCCTTAATGCGGAGTTTTGGTCCACAACCCAAGGGCACGCTCTTTAAGACGAACTGGAAAAAGGGTTCGTACCTCGTTGACTCCACGGGACGACGGGTGCAAGTGGGCGACCTCGGTATTGGTTCCATCGTGACCGTCTTTCCCCAGGGATTTGAAAATAGCGAGAACGGTCAAGCAGTTGACCAGACGGTGCTGATTCGAATTTCGAACGAAGATGTCGTGACGGGTAAGGGCAGAGAAACTTGGGGACCCCATGGCTACATTGCCTATTCCAAGGTTTGTACGCACCTCGGCTGTCCCGTTGGGCTCTACGAGCAGCAATTAGAACTGCTCGTTTGCCCCTGTCACCAGTCGCAATTTGACGTGACGAAGGCGGCGATTCCAATTTTTGGACCCGCGCCTCGACCACTTCCGCAGTTGCCGCTGTACGTGGATGCGAGTGGCAATCTGCGATCGCAAAATGGATTTGACCAGCCCGTTGGACCTGGATTCTGGGAGCGCGCATGAGCACCGAGGTGAACACGGAACGGACCAAGAAACAGGCACTCGGCCCCTACGGGAAATTAGGACAAACGCTCAACGAACTCGATGACCGCTTGGGTGTCGCCAAGGGCGGGCGAACGTTTCTCGACAAGATTTTTCCCGACCACTGGTCGTTTATGTTGGGCGAGATTGCTCTGTATTCATTCTTCGTGTTGTTGATTACTGGAATCTTCCTCTGCTTCTTTTACACGCCGAGTCAGGCGTTGACGATTTATCACGGCAGCTACGCTCCCTTGGTCGGCCAGCGAGTTTCCGAAGCGTTTGCTTCAACGGTGAACTTGAGTTTCCAAGTGCGCACGGGACTACTGATGCGTCAGATGCACCACTGGGCGTGTGACATATTTGTCGGCGCCATCGTGGTGCACATGGCGCGAGTCTTTTTCACGGGTGCCTTTCGTAAGCCCCGTGAACTCAACTGGACTATTGGCGTCACGCTGTTGACACTGGCAATCGTCAACGGCTTCATTGGTTATTCGTTGCCCGACGACCTCGTGTCAGGAACCGGTATCCGCATTGCGTACTCGATTATTCTTTCGATACCACTGCTTGGTACGTACGTAGCCTTCTTCTTATTTGGTGGTAATTTTCCTGGCACGGATATCATCCAGCGCTTTTTCTTTATCCACGTTTTGATCATTCCGCTCATAATTTTGGGATTAGTTGGAGCGCACCTCTTTTTACTGGTCCGTCAAAAGCACACCCAGTTTCCGGGAGAGGGAAGAACAGAACATAACGTCGTGGGATCGCCGATGTTCCCAGTGTTTATTGCGAAGACCAATGGTTTCTTCTTCATCGTGGCGGGTGTTACCGCACTCCTCGGTGCCTTTGCACAAATAAATCCAATTTGGCAGTTCGGTCCTTACGTCGCGGACCATATCTCCTACGCGGTGCAACCGGACTGGTACATGGGTTGGCTCGACGGCGCCCTGCGAGTGTTCCCCTCATGGGAAACGGTCGTTTTTGGTCATACGATCCCTTGGGAAGTGACCATCCCTTCAGTTATTTTCCCAGGCATCATTTTCAATATTTGTTACGTTTGGCCGGCGCTTGAACGTCGCTATACCAAGGATTACGCCCTGCATAACTTGCTCGATCGACCAAGGGACCGTCCAAAGCGAACGGCCGCGGGTGTTGCGATGTTGGCGTTGCTCGGCATGACGTTCATTGCCAGTGCGACCGATGTGATAGCCCACTTCTTGGACTTGCCGCTTAACGACGTACTGGTGGCAATGCGAATTCTGATTATTGCGTCGCCGTTTGTGGCGTACCCAATCGCCTACGTCATCTGCAAGGAATTGCAGGGATTCGCGAACGCCGGTAAGCGAAAGACCGCCAACATCGTTTCGCGAACGCCCGAAGGTGAATACGTTTCGGTGTCGGCCCCTCATTATGAAGACGACGTCCACAATGAACTCGAAGCGATTCCGGTTCCCAAGTTTGTCGTTGAGCCAGAGATTCCTGAGAGTCCGGGCGGAGTTCGCACAGTTCCGCGCTGATCGGAACCGTTCCCTCTCGGTAACCTAAATCGTGGCGAAATTCGAACGGTACCTGCCACGCCACGTGCTCCTTCGAATCGGTGGTGCCCTTATTGTCGCCGTCATTCTCGGTACCGGCGCCGTTTTCACTTTGGATACTTCGACCACGACCACGACCACGACCACGACCACGACCCTGCCACCCCAACTACCTCAGGTTGGTTGGACCGTGGTCTCGACGTCGACACGGGGCGTCATGGTCGACACCAAGGTCATCAATATTCCTCGTTCGAGTTTCACATTTCACGGAGTGGCCACTTCAATTGCTCCCTCTGGCTTCACCGTCGCTCGGTTTCGAGCCACGACCACTGCGTTTCATTGGCACGTCGGATCCATTGATCCTCCTGGAGCGACGGACATCGTGACGAGTGAGGCAGCGCCGAGCATTGATTGGGCAACCGAAGGCCTCGCGGGTGTCGTCGGCGCCTTCAACGGTGGATTTAAGTCAATTGGAGGCGCCGGAGGGATCATCCTTGATGGCCACCAATTAGAGCCGATGCTAAGCGGTGAAGCAACGATCGCAATTGATCAGTACGGCCATCTGAGTATTGGCCAGTGGGGCACCACGATGCCACTGCACAACACCAAGGTATTGGTGTACCGACAAAATCTTGGGATTCTCGTGAATCACGGACTCATCGCGACGACGGCGCTTGATGACGATTGGCCCGTGTGGGGATCGCCGCTCAACCATTTTCCGCTGCAGCCTCGAACGGGCATCGGCATCGACGCGAAAGGCAACGTTATCTACGTGGCCACAATGAGCAAAGTGCTGCCTCGACAACTGGCTCAAGCGCTCGTGAAGGCGGGAGCGGTCATTGGTATGCAGTTGGACATGAATCCGTTCTGGCCCATCATGGGCCTCGCGTCTTCGCCGTTGCACGCGCCGACTCAGAGTTTTGACGTCACGTTGCCCGGTTCGGAACACAGTCCTCAAGTATTTGAAACCGGCTGGGAGCGAGACTTCTTTGTCGCGATGGCCGAACCGGCAAGTGCCACGTGCACGATTGCCTCCACGGGTTGGACACCCTCGACGACCACAACAACCAACCCTTCTTCAAGTGTGGTGACCACCAGCACCGTCGGTGCGTCCATTTTTTCAAAACCGCCAGTTACTCATAACGTGAAACTGCTCGGCACGGACTGTCTGCCAAAGAAGAAGGTCGTAAAACCAAAGAAGTGAGCCTCGAAGGCATTTGTAGGCACGAGGTCGAGCCTTGCCTAGCATGGCCGCATGCCCTTGTTGCATTGCCCCCCAACGCTTTTTGTGTTTACACGTCGCGAACCAGGAGTCGCACAATGAGCGTGATTCTCGGTGAAACGCCCCTCAGCGCCTCAGACATAGTCCGGGTCGCTCGGTTTGGCGAAACGATCACCATTGCGCCTTCGACGCTCGCCATGCTCGAACAGCGTCGAGCCATGATTGAAGAATTCGTGGCGCAGGAGCGTCCGGTCTATGGCGTCTCAACGGGCTTTGGTTCACTCGCCACGACGTTTATTTCCAAGGAGAAGCGCCAAGGCTTACAGCAGTCGCTTATTCGTTCGCACGCCGCTGGCGTGGGACCCGAAGTCGAAAAGGAAGTCGTCCGGGCCATGATGGCCTCGAGGCTCACCACATTGTGCTCGGGCGTGTCGGGTATTCGACCCGACACTGCTCTCGCGTACGCAGCGCTGCTGAACGCGCAGATCACGCCGGTGGTCCACGAATTTGGCTCCCTCGGCTGTTCGGGCGATCTCGCGCCACTCGCGCACGTCGCGCTTGCCTTGATGGGAGAGGGGACGGTACGAGACGCTGATGGTGACCTCGTGCCGGCACTTGATGCACTCACGAAGGCCGCATTGGCGCCGGTCATTCTGGCCGAAAAAGAGGGTCTGGCGCTTATCAATGGCACCGACGGCATGCTTGGCATGTTGGTCCTGGCGCTGGGTGATGCACGTGAGCTCATGCGCACGGCGGACGTCACGGCTTCACTAAGTATCGAAGCGCTCCTCGGTACAGATCAGGTTTTCAGCGAAGACCTGCAGGCGCTTCGACCACACCCGGGACAACAAAAAAGTGCCCGGAATCTGCGTGCCTTGCTCGCCAACTCGCCCATTGTCGCCTCGCACAGTGGCGACATCACGCAGGTCCAAGATGCCTACTCGCTTCGTTGTGCTCCTCAGGTGCACGGAGCAGCGAGAGACACTCTAGATTACGCCGCGAAGGTCGGGAATATCGAGCTCGCTTCGTATATTGACAATCCGTCAGTGCTGCCCGACGGTCATCTGTCGTCCAACGGAAATTTTCATGGCGCCCCCATTGCGTACGTGCTCGATTTTTGCGCCATAGTGCTCGCGGACGTTGCTTCGATGTCGGAACGCCGCACCGACCGCATGCTTGATCCACATCGAAACTATGGACTGAATGCATTTTTGGCCCACGATCCCGGCGTGGATTCGGGTTTGATGATTGCGCAGTACACCCAAGCATCACTCGTGAGTGACATGAAGCGACTCGCGGTACCAGCGAGCGTTGACTCAATCCCGTCCTCGGCGATGCAAGAGGATCACGTGTCGATGGGTTGGCACGCGGCGAGAAAACTTCGAAAGGCCGTGGAGGATTTGAACTACGTTCTCGCGATTGAACTGGTGACGGCGACGCGGGCCATTGCGCTTCGAGGGATACCTGGTCCCGCTCCCGTTGGCGAAGCTCTCGTGAAACAAGTCGCAGCCCTCGGGATTGGGCCGGGACCTGATCGCTACGTTTCGCCACAACTTGAAGCCGCCGCTGACTTTGTTCGCCAGGGTTTGGTGACGACGACTGCTGAAGAAATCATCGGTGAACTGGCGTAGATTTTCAACGTGAAGTGGCTGCGACCGTGAAGGCGCAGCGAATTTCGTAACATTGAGATGTGCCTTGGCCCAAAGACGAAATGACGATTAACGAGGCGCTCATTCGTACACTGCTGGTAGCGCAGCACGGCGATCTCGCGGAACTGCCGTTTACGCGCGTTGGACTTGGTTTTGATAACGAAGTGTGGCGCCTTGGTGACGACTTCGTACTTCGATTACCGCGTCACGCCATCGGCGCAAATCTATTATCCAACGAACTTCGCTGGCAGCCTGAAGTCACGAGGAAGGTAAACCTTCGGGTGCCCAAGATTGTTCGACGAGGTGAACCGTCGGAAGAATTTCCGTGGCCCTGGGCCGTTTTGACGTGGCTCGACGGAACGACCGCTGACGAAGGGGTTCTTCGAAGTGGCCCCGACGCTGCTCGGACAATGGTTGCGTTCTTGCGAGCGGTGCACCAAGTAGCGCCAAAATCCGCGCCTCACAACGAGTGGCGTGGCGTTCCCTTGGAACAACGTTCGTACATCATTGACGAACGATTAGCCATTCTGGGCGAAAGCGTTAATCACGTAGCGATTCGTTCTCTCTGGGAACGGGCCGTCTTTGCACCGTTGTGGACAAGCCCCAACGTCTGGCTCCACGGCGACCTTCATCCCGGCAATATTCTCTTGGAAGATGGCATCCCAACAGGAGTTTTAGATTTTGGGGATCTTTGTCAAGGCGACCCCGCCACGGATTTGGGCGCGGTACTGATGTTGCTACCGGGACCAACGTGGGGCATCCTGTTTGATTCGTATGGTGCATCTGATCCGGCAATGACACTGCGCGCCGTGGGTTGGGCTGTGCTGTTTGGCGTCTTTTTCACTGAACTTGGTCGTTCGGGACGCGCTACCTACGAAGCAATTGGACGCGCGACCATCAAGAACGCCTTGGACTTTGAAGCGTCAAATCTCTGACGCTCAGCAAAAGGTGTGAGCGCCTAGTGGCCGAGTAGTCGCACGTTCTCTTGAACGTCAGTGAGATGGTGTTCGCATTCATGCAGTGCTTGGGCCGAGCCCCAAAGAACACTTCGGTTTACCGGTGTTGGGTAACCATAAAAGAGTTCACGACGAAGCAGTTCAGGCGTGCACGTTTTCACAAACTTTATGAAGAGCCCCGACGCTACGGCGAGTTCAGTGCAAACATCATCAGGCTCGTCAAATTGATACAGACCCATCGCGATTCGTTCTTCGCGGTACAGCGGTGGGGGAACGGGCGTGTCCTCGACACAGGCCACGATCAAACGATCTCTGACGTTCAACAGCACGTCGCGCGTGTGGCAGACGTACTCAAGAATTGACCAGCGTTCAGGCGAAGGTCGTTCAGAACAGCGAGCAATGTTGTTACGAACAACGTCAATCATCTGGCTGGTGGCCGCATCTAAGCGCGACGGAATCTCGTCAATCGTTATGAGATCCCAAACAAAATTGCAGACTTCGCAATGCTCTTGTTCGGGCACTACTTTTTCGTCGTCAACCACTACGTCTTTTTATCAGACCAACCTAAATTTCAACAACTCTCGGATTGCAGTAGTTCTTGCAACAAATCCTGTACTAATTGGTCTATCTCGTCGACAATGGGTCGAACGATGTCGATTGGTTGGCCGGCGGGATCATCAAGTTCCCAGTCCAGATAACGTTTGCCAGGAAATACCGGACACGATTCGCCACATCCCATCGTGACAACAACGTCGGCTTCTCGCACGATGTCGGGGGCAAGTAGCTTCGTTCGTTCGTGGCTCGTGTCGAGTCCTCGTTCAGCGAGGATGGTAACAACCGCTGGGTTCAGTTGTGATCCAGGCTCAGAACCGGCAGAAAGCGCTTGCACGCGGCCTTTCGCGTAGTGCTCGAGCAAGACCCGCGCAGCGAGACTACGTCCCGCGTTATGCGTGCACGCAAAAAGAACGACCGGTTCACTCACGCCGGTACCTTCCTATTCGCCGGATACAAGAAAAACACGAGCCCGAGTGCCACTATGAGCCCAACGACTTCGGCCCCCACGAACGAGGGGACCGACGAGGGTGCAATGCCTGCAAATGAATTGGAGAACATTCGCCCGACCGCAATCGCCGGGTTAGCGAAACTCGTTGAACTCGTAAAGAAGTAGGCAGCGCCAATGTAGGAACCGACGGCTGCGGGGGTACGTCGGTCGTTGCCGCTTCTCGACAATCCAAAAATGATGATCAAAAGACCGGCCGTCGCAATCACCTCGGACAAGAAGTGCGGCGCACTCGCGCGGTGGTGAGTGGACAGAGTGACGGCTGGCTTCGAGTACATAATGTTGGCGAGGATGGCACCAGCCGTGCAGCCGGCTACTTGCGCCGGAATATACGAAATCGCGGTTCGCCAGGGCATATTCTTGGTGACGGCGTCCATGATGGAAACAACGGGATTGAGGTGCGCCCCTGAGACGGGACCCAACGTAACGATTAACGCGTACAGCCCCGCAGCCGTAGCACCGGCGTTCTCCAAGAGCTCAAGACCAATGTTGCCGGGCGAAAGATGCTGGGCGGCAATACCCGAACCAATGACAATCGCAGCGAGTAGACCCGAACCGAGAAATTCTGCACTAAGACGCCGAGCAATGTGATCGTGTTTCATTTGGTCGCCAATGATCGTGTCACCAACACGCTCCTCAATTGAGCAATCCGTTCAGGATTCGCCCGCCAGTACATCCAGCGTCCTCGCTTTTCACCACTGATGAGTCCAGCTTCGCTGAGGACGCGAGTGTGGTGCGAAATCGTCGGTTGGCTGCGCTGCAGTGGACCTTCCAGGTGGCAACTACACGTTTCATCCTGGGCAACGACAATGGACAACAATCGAAGTCGGATGGGATCGGCCAATGCACCAAAGGCACTAGCGAGATCCATTGCTTCGGTCGCGGAAAAATCCTGGCTCGAGAGCGGTTCGCAGCAAAGTACGTCGACAGGAATTTTGGTCATGGCAGGAGTATACATTGACAAGTATCAATGTATAGGCTACGGTTGCATTATTGAGAGAAAGGAAGTCCAATGTCCCGTGTTCAACTCGCCCTCAACGTTTCCGATATTGATGAAGCAATTGCCTTTTATTCCAAGGTTTTTGACACCAGACCTAGCAAAATTCGACCCGGTTACGCCAATTTTGCGATCGAGGAGCCACCTCTCAAGCTCGTGCTGATCGAGAACCCATCCGAAGCGGGAACCATGAATCACCTCGGAGTTGAGGTGTTCTCGGCCGACGAAGTGACACTGGCCGCCCAACGCCTCACTGACGCCGGGCTCCTTACCCGCGACGAACTCGAAACGACCTGCTGCTACGCCGTCCAGGACAAGGTGTGGGTCAATGACCCTGACGGTGCTCCATGGGAGTACTACACCGTTTTGGCGGACGCTCCAGCGGACACACCCCTCGTTGGTGAAGGATGCTGCGTTACGAGTGACGAAAGCCAGTTGGTGGAGGTATCCCAAAGGGCTTGTTGCTAGTTTTGCGTCTTCGCTAGGTTTGCTTTCTGCTAAACCAGCAAGGGAACCTAACCGGGAGAACATCGTGACGACAGAAGCCACCCCTCGTCTTTTAAGCAATCTTCGAGGCAAGCGCTACGGCGAAGTGCTTATGGCGTTCGTCGACGACGGCATTCGACTCGAGGTCTACAACTCGTTTCCGATGAATGACTGCCCTGAGGAACAGTGGACGAAATTGACGCACGAAGGAATAGCCGAAGAATTCGGGGCCGCGGTCGTCATTTTGAACGGCCCTCGTTATTGGTTGATGGACGGCATTGGCAAAGTAGATCCCGTCGAGCCGATTCTTCGGAACTTTGGTGGCATTGATATGCGTAGAGTCGCGACTCTCGAACTAGAGGGCAACATGGAACGCCAGTTCTACACTGAGCGTCACGTCAATCGCGGGGCCATCTGGCTCTTCGACGCCGGAAAGAAAGTCCACGAACTTCTGAGTCCCGACGGCAAGGTCTATGTCATGCAGGCCTACTGCACCGGTGTTGACCCCGCAATGAGCGAGAAGACCCTCGAGACGCTGGGCGAGCGACTGGCGCTACCCGCTGGCTGGACCTACCGGACACGGTCCTTGGATCACGAACTCGAGATTGATACCACGGAGTCCTTCGCGACGGTCATCCAAGACGAGTTCGAGAACACGTACTCCTTGGTTTCCTAGCGCTGAATTCCCGGCGTCGCTGGCGGCTTGTTGGGCCATTGGCCAAACGTCATCCGGTGTCGACGTACTTCTTGCTGGATCATGTCGATGTAGACGAGCTTTCGAATCATGTACGAATGGCTTTCCTTTGGATCCAGGTACAAGTTGTAGAGCCGACCATACGCGTACTGCTGAATCGAACCAGTGAAACCTCCAGGGTTGAGAACGTCGGTGTCGTTGTCGGAGATAGACGACATCATGTACTTGTATTCGCCTAGTCGTATGGCGGAATAGTTAATCGTCAACCAATAATGTTGGAACTTTCGATTGGAGACGATCTCACCTTCGTCGATTGGCGCGAGTAAGAACGACGACTGATCAATCGAGTCGATGTAGCGGTCGGTAGGAATTTTTTCTTCCGCGCCCGCCAACGTGGCGCACGTTGCAAAGAGGTCCATCAAGTGCACGAGACCATCGCTGGTGCGACCTGAATCAATCATGCCGGGCCACGAAACTACGGCCGGCACGCGAACGCCACCCTCCCAGGTTGATCCCTTGGCACAACGAAACGGCGTGTAAGCCGAGTCAGGCCAGGTTTCCATTTCTGGACCGTTGTCCGACGAGATGAAGATCAGCGTGGAGTCAAGTTGACCCGTTTGTTCCAACGTCTCAATGAGGCGACCGCAAATGTCGTCGAGTTCAATGAGAGCATCCTTGTATGGGTGCTTGGCGGGTGAGCGTCCAAGAAAATCCGGATGAGGGTAGTTGTCGAAGTGAGCACCTCGGGTGCAGTGGTAGAGAAACCAAGGTTGTTCTGACGACGCCATTGACTGAATGAAAGACTGTGAGTATTCGCACCATTTGTCGTCCAGTAATGAAAGCGCGGGAATGTCCACCTCTTCCACTTCTTCAATTTCGCCATTTCGTTCGGCGTGGACAAAGCACTTGTTGAAGGGAATGTTCTTAACCCAGTCCGTGCGAGCCTCGCTGTAGACAATCTCGGGGAAAAAGTACGGATCACGCCATTCGGTGTACATGTCGGACACGGACAAGAAGCCGTAGAAATCATCAAAGCCAACGTTTTGGGGTTGGCTCTCAATATTTTCTCCCATGTGCCATTTGCCCACCGCCTGGGTTCGATAGCCCGCCTCGGAAAGAATCTCGGGCAGCGTCACTTCTCCTTGCAGCCCGCCGGGCATGCCGTACATCGGCGGTACGAGCAACCCGTGTCGCATCGGGAGACGCCCGGACATGATGGACGCTCGTGTGGGCGTGCAGGACGGTTCGCTGTAACACGAGGTCAGCAAGAGGCCCTCCCTCGCGAGTCGATCGATGTTGGGTGTGGGTGCTCCAACGGCAATACCACCGCCGTAACAGCCAAAATCGCCCCAGCCCACGTCGTCCATCAAGATCACCATGACGTTGGGTCGTTTGCCGGTGCGAGCCACGAATTCGTCAAGTTTGCGCTTCGCCTCGGCGTCCCGGTTGCCCACGACGAATCTGGGATCGCGATTGGGCGCCGGACATTCGGCGACTCCGGCAATGGGATCGACGGAAGGTTCTGGCGCTACGAGGCGTCCTCGGACCTGCTTTGATTCGTTCCCCGTTGCGGCCATTGTTCGTCTCCCTTTTAGGCGAATTGCAGTAGCGAATTCGCGCAATTGCAGCATACGCAACCTTCAAAGACTGCTCTGAAGGGACGATTTCCTCGGTCGAACTATTATGCGGTATGCCACGAAGTGACCAAACCTCGTCCTTCGTGCCTTACGACCGACCAATTCGGGTCGCGATTATTGGTCTGGGGCGCATCTACGACCTCAATATTCTCGCGTACGTCGATAATCCTGACGTTGACGTCGTTGCTCTGGTCGACTCCAATGACGAGCGTCTGCTCGAGCGTTCCGCCGAGTGGCCTCAGGCCGAGTCATTTTTGTCCATTGATGAATTAGCGAGCAGCGGGCTGGCTATCGACGCCGTTGAAGTGCTGTTGCCCATAGCGCTGCACGAGCAAGGCGTTCTCGCGTGCCTCGCGAATGGTTGGCACGTCAACTTGCAAAAGCCCTTTGCGACCGATGTGGCCAGTGCGAATCGAATGATTGCCGCAGCGAAACTGGCAGGACGTCGGTTACGCGTGATGGAGAACTACATCTTTTATGAACCGCTCCTTCACTTGAAGCGGGTCGTCGACCAACGTGAAATTGGAACCATTAGCGGATACGTCTTAAAGATGGTGGCCAGTGGACGCGGTGGTTGGGACGTGCCGGGCGACACCTACCAGTGGCAATTTGAGCAAGCAGAACTTGGCCGGGGTGTTCTGGTATTTGACGATGGCTGGCACAAGTTGGCGACTGCTCTGTGGCTCTTTGGACCAGTACGGGAAGTTCGAGCGTGGGTTGGTTCGACGGAAGTTGTTCCGGGCATCAGCGTCGATGCCCCTTCGACGGTGGTGTGGGAGCACGAAAATGGAATTCGCGGAGTGTGGGATATCACGCTGGCTGTTGATATGTACTTGCGTTCTGATTACTACACAAACGACGAGCGGTGGGAAGTCACGGGACGGCGTGGTTTTGCTCGGGTGAATCGATGCACCGGACGAGGAATTCAAGAACCAAGCTTTGAGCTTTATCTCGATGGCGAAATGCGTTCGCAGCACGCCCTCGATGACGACTGGGCAAGCAGTTTTCGAGACTCGGGCCGTCACTGGATTAACTGGCTGCGACGCGGTGAAGGTCGGCTGCTCTACTGCGCTGAAGAGTCCCTCGAGATCCTTAAATTCGCTCTAGCGATCTACGAGAGTAGTGCCAAGGGCGGTATTGGCGTGCAACCAAGTTCAATCAACTGACGACACTGATTGAGGAACTCAGGATTTAGCGCTGACCGCCGCGGCGGCTCTCGTGGGTACCGCCGATGAACGCCCAAAGAACGAGAGCAAAACCCGGAATTAAGAGCCAGATACCAAACACGATGGCGAGCACAACGAACCAAGCGCCCATGCCGAGTAAGAAAGGGAAGATCGACGTGCTGGGGAACGCCCCGACGAAACCGGAGCCCTCTTCTTGTGTCGCGTCGCGGTCCTCTGGACGCGGCTTCATGCGGCGACTCCAGTAGTAGTAATAACCACCGGGCAAGAAGCCAAGCAACATGGCCCCGAACATCATTACTGATCCGCCATCTTCGTTGCTGGTGGGCCAGTAGACGGCGCACATGATGCCGAAGAACAGTCCAAGGAGCAGCAGGATGCGAGCTTCTATTCTCATACGTGCTTCGCCATGTCGTGGATTTCTTCGTGGTCCTCACCGTGGTGCAGCGCACGAGCCTCGGGGTGGTTGTAGTCCCATACCGGACGCTCAGAGCGAATCTTCGGGAGGCGATAAAAGTTGTGGTGAGGCGGGGGCGACGTCGTGAACCACTCCAACGAGTTGGCATCCCATGGATTGTCACCCGCCGGGACCCTCTTCCACGAGTAAACGCAGTTGATCACGAAGATAATCGTAGAAACACCAATCATGAATGCACCAATAGAGGCCCACATGTTCAGATTCGCCCACGATGGATCGTGGAGGTACACGGCAATGCGTCGAGGCATGCCCTTAAGACCCAGAAGGTACATCGGGAAAGTGAACAATTGTGTCCCGATGAACAACCACCAGAATTGCCATCTCCCAAGTCGTTCGTTAAGCATGTAACCAGTGATCTTGGGGCCCCAGTAGTACAACCCAGCCATGCCACCCATGACGAGAGCAACTACCACCGAGTGGAAGTGTGCCACGACGAAGTACGTGTCGTGCGTAAAAAAGTCGAGCGGAGGACTGGCCAAGTAGATACCAGTAAGACCACCAATAAGAAAGGTGATGACAAAGCCAATAGACATCAACATGGCAGTGGAATAGATGACGGTGCCGCCCCACATCGTGCCTATCCAGTTGAATATCTTGATACCCGTTGGTACGGCGATCAACAAACTCATGATCGAGAAGAAGGGAAGCAGCACTGTTCCGGTCGTAAACATGTGGTGGGCCCACACGCCGAGGCTCAGAGCTGCGATGGTCAGTGTGGCAAAAACCATTCCCTTGTAGCCGAACATTGGCTTGCGCGAGAAGACGGGAATGATGTCAGAAACCATGCCGAAGAAAGGTAGGGCCAGGATATATACCTCGGGATGGCCCCAGAACCAGAATATATTCTGCCACAGAACGGGTACACCACCTCCCGATACCGTGAAAATGTGAGTGCCAAAGTGACGGTCGGCGTAGAGCATGATGAGACCGGCCGTGAGCACGGGGAACGCCAACAGAATCAGAATTGCGACAACCAACATGTTCCAAGTGAAAATGGGCATCCGGAAGAGGGTCATTCCGGGCGCTCGCAAGTAGAAGATTGTCGCGGTTAAATTGACGCCCGTAAAGATGGCGGAAAAGCCCGTAAGTAACAGTCCACCGATCCACAAGTCCGCACCAGCACCAGGAGTGTTAACGGCGTTCGAAAGCGGTGCGTAACCGACCCAACCAAAGTTTGCGGCGCCACCAGCTGTGAACACACCGAGCAACATCGTGATGGAACCCGAGAGATAGAGCCAGTACGAAAGCGCGTTTAGTCGTGGAAAGGCCATGTCGGGTGCGCCGATTTGCAGCGGCACGACAAAGTTGGCGAGGGCCCCGAACGCGAACGGTCCGGCGAATAGATAAATCATGATTGAACCGTGCATTGTGAACAACTCGTTGTACTGCGCCAGAGAGACCAGGTGGTTGTTGGGCGAAATGAGTTGCGCGCGGATGACTTCAGCGAGCGCACCACCAATGACCAGCATCACGACTGACGTGATGGTGTAGGAGAGACCAATGACTTTGTGGTCGGTAGACGTCAGCCACTTGACTAGCCCCGTAGGACCGTGGTGTTCGTCGTGGCCGTGGTCATCACCGTGGACGACGACGGGCGGATCGAGCAGATCAGTCATCAACTACCTCCGTAAGCATTCTTCGTGGCGACGCCCGTAGACGTCTGCTGATTCGTAGCTTCGTTTGCGGCCTTTGCCGCAGCAATGCCGGCGGGCGTGTTAAAGGATGCAAGCCACGCTTTGTACTGACTCATGGTAACTACCTTCACATGGAACCACATGAGTGAGTGATAAAGGCCGCAGAGCTGCGAACACTGACCAAAGAAAGTGCCTGTGTTAATGGCGTCAAACGTGAAAATGTTGTCAACACCAGGTAAAGCGTATCGAGAAAAATTGAACTTCGGCACGTAGAAACCGTGAATAACATCGCTCGACGTCAGTGAAATATGCACGTTCGTGTTGACGGGCATTTCCATCGTTGGCGCCTGCGTTGTCTGTCCAACCACGACTGCGTTGTAGCCGGGGTACGTGAATTTCCAGCCCCATTGGAACGCGTTGACGTCAATCTTGACGTTCGTCGGCGGATTTGCCGTGACCTTATTCTCTACCACCACCGTAGAAACGAAGAGGCCAATGACAATCAGAATCGGAATAATTGTGTACGTAATTTCCAGTGGCA
Organism: Acidimicrobiaceae bacterium; assembly: GCA_003138895.1. Lineage (GTDB taxonomy): Bacteria > Actinomycetota > Acidimicrobiia > Acidimicrobiales > RAAP-2 > RAAP-2. Next base: position 227,747 of record PLHJ01000012.1, on the reverse strand, counting down.
AGTGATATTGCGTTTGCTTGGGAATGCTGTCACTACGTCGACGGTAACGAATCATTACGTAGGCCATCAAGAGAAGCGTGAAGCCACCAATGACAATGGCTCCTACCGAGAACCACTGCCAAAGGTGGTACGTCGATTGACCCGTCTTAGTGTCAGATTTGAATGCCCCAAAAGAAGGGAGTGTGCATCCCGAGAGGACAATGGCAGCTATTGGAAGCGCGAGCAGGTTTCGAACGCGCCTCAACGCACGCTTGGGGCCTGCTGCGTCCCTGGGGGATTGGGGCGTCAGTTCCACTGGGCAAACCTTAGTCAGTTTTTAACTTTGTCTCGGCACATCAGACCCAAAGTGGCCGACATTTCTACTGTTCGGAACTAAGAAATCAGATCAGAATTGCTCACCGGCGGATTCTCGAGCAGCCCAGTTGAAGACTCCCTTCGCCATGGTGGAGGTGGCGAGCTCGGCACGCAGGGTGAAAATGATCTGTCGGGCTTGAGCAATGGCGTCGTCATCACCCTGGGCGAGCCAAGCATATTCAATGAGGTGCCCCGCCAAGCGAAGCTGGGCTTCATCGCCGGTGGCGGCGAGCATGGTCGCCCGGTCCGCCAGACGAGAAGCTCCGCCCGCTAAGTCGCACATCTCTTGCGCAATTGCCCGGTCCGTGGCGGGCTTCAAGTTGGCGGGGTTGCCGTCGTACCAGCCGCCATAAAGACGCCAAATGTTGTGAACGATGAATTCCGGCTCGTCGTAGACGGGCTTCAAATACGGCAGTTCCGCAAGATTCGCTGGCGGTTTTACTGCGTCCAAGATGTCCGAGAGTCGAGCGCCTTCATTCATGAGCGCGAGAGTCTGTTCGACCAGGGATTCAAGGTACGAGGCGGTATCGCCCAGCGCCTGTTGGATCCGGTCGCGGCCAACAATGGGAAAACCATGTCCCGGAAGGAGATAGTCCGGTTCTAACGAAATCATTCGGCGCAGTGCTTTTGCCCACTCACGTGGGTAGCGCTGGACCTTTTGAGGATTACCTCCGTTGGGACTGGCCCATATAAAGAGGTCACCGCAACACAAGACCCGCTTCGATGGAATCCACGTCACGGTGTGGTCGTCGGTCTCGCCTTTTTCGTGATGCAGGTGTACGGTCGTGTCGCCAATTTGCAGTTCATGGTCGAGCACGTAGGTGACGTCGGGATAGCGATATTCGGTGGGCCACACGAGATCTTTGAAACCAAATTGACGTCTGTTGATTGTTTGGTTATACCCCGCGGTCAAGATGTATCGATCAAAACGGTGCGGCAGAGCCTCGTGGGCAATCACCTGTGGCGCTTGCCAGCCATTTGACTTGGCTTCTTCTTCAAAAACAGGAACGCCAAAAACGTGGTCAATGTGTCCGTGGGAATAGACGGCAGTGTTGAGCGCCAACGGAGTCCAGTGGCGAATTTCTTTATGAATGAGAGGCGCAATTAACGACGAGCCCGTGTCGACCATGAAGAGTCCACCACTCGTCTTAAAAGCCGAGACGTTGCCTAGGTTTGGAAGAAACGCCACGCCATCGGTGACTTCGGCGAGTCCGGAATTAAGAGCGACAGGGTGATGCTCTGTGGTGGTGGCTTCACCCGTCCAGAGACGGTCAGCGAGACCGAGAATATCTTCCATCGCGAAAGCGTACGTCGTGACGCACGTCGGTTACTTCTCTTCGGAAGCCTTTTTTTCGTCAGCATCGCTGCCCGTTTTGGCATCGCTGCTGGTCTTTGCTTCCTTGATGCCCTTTTCGAACTCAGACTTCGCAGAACCGAGGTTGCGCGCCAGTTTTGGAATAGCCGCGCCACCAAAGACGAGTACCGCGACGACAATTACAACGATCAATAGATCTGGGCCAAAAATTTCACCAATAAACATGGCGTACTCCTCTAGTAAGGGCTCTCCTTAGAGTAGTGCCTCTTCGACCAGCGCGGGGGTGCGGCTTTGTTCGTGCCGCGCTCGTTTAATAAGCAGTTTCTCTTGTATCTATTACGGAGCGTTCCACTTAGTGGATGCTCATTTTGCGAGTCAGAGGCCAGACGGGTTTTGATCGCCGGCGCTTGGACCTATTTACCTTGCCAATTGGGCTCGCGCTTTTCAGCAAAGGCAATGGCGCCTTCCATGGCGTCGGCCGAACGACCAATCATGGCGAACGCGTCGTTGTTGACTTTCCACGATGCTTCTTCGGTGAGTTCCAAGGACTGGTGGATGATGCTCTTGGACGTTCGAACGGCGAGTGGCGCGTTCTTGGCGATGCGCTCTGCCAGCGTCATGGCAGCCGACACCACCTGGTCACTCGGCACTACCTGATTGACGAGACCTAGCGCGTACGCGCGCGTGGCGTCGATGGGATCTGCGGTTAACGCCATTTCGTAGGCCACGGCGAGGGGCACACGCTTGGGCAGACGAATAAGTCCACCCGCCCCCGCCACGAGACCACGAGCGGCCTCGGGAATACCGAACTTTGCGTGATCGGCAGCTATCACCATGTCGCAGCTGAGCATCATTTCAAATCCACCCGCGAGAGCCGATCCATTGACGGCGGCAATCAGTGGTTTTGAGAATTCGCGTTGCGTAATGCCGCCAAAACCCTGCTCCGTGATCGGGAACTCGCCCGTCGCGAACGCCTTTAAGTCCATGCCAGCGGAGAACGCCTTGTCACCGGCACCCGTTAGTACGACAACCCAAACGTCATCGTCGCCTTCGCACTCATCGAGTGCACCACCGAGGGCGATTGCGGCCGCTCGGTTCATGGCGTTACGCGCTTCGGGTCGATTAATGGTCAAGAGTTCGACGTGTCCACGTCGCTCGCGCAATACTTCGTCAGCCATGGCTCTCCTTTTGAGGGGCTGTCCTCGCGCCCGCCAATAAACGCTAGTGGAATGGGGAAGGTCGAGTCGTGAGAAACTGACGGACGTGACGCCTCGCCCCCTGCTTCTAGCGACCCTTGATGGGTACGCGGTGGAAGGGGGTTTTGACGGAACGTTTCTACCCGCCACGTGTTATTCGCCTACCGTTGCCCTAGGTCGTCACGACGGACCCGGTGAAGCTCTTGACCTTTGGCACCACTACGAAGACGTCCTTGACGTTGTTCCAAACCTCGGTATCGACGGAATTCGTCTCACGTTGGAATGGGCTCGCCTAGAACCTCGACCCGGCGAAGTTAACGAAGCGGCATACGAACGTTATAAAGAGGTCATTGCGCACGCGCATGCCCAACAGCTCCACGTCACGGTGGTCTTGATTGATGCCGCGTGGCCGTCCTGGCTAGGTCTTGAAGCATGGCTGTTGCCGTGGGTTGTCCCATACGTGCGCACCCACGTGCAACGAACGCTCGAATATTTGGGCGACAGCGTGGACGGCGTGGTTGGCTTTGCGCGAGCGACGTCCTTTGTGAACGATGGCTATTTACTCGGCACTTCGCCACCGTGGCGAAAGGACGCTCGTGATGATGCCGCGTCGGCGAAAAAACAGCTCGGGTCACTTGCGGCATTGATGCGCGATGACGCATCAATGGGTGAAAAATGGGTTTCCAATTTTCACGAAGTTCCCGCCAACATTACGGCAAAGGCCATGCGAGAACTTGTGGGAGACGCCGGGGGCGCCCAAGAGATTCATCTTCGGTCGCTTACTGATGGACTTGGTCCCACCAAAGGTCCATCGGGATTACTCGTGAACGATGAAGGTGCGTGGCGAGTGCGCGCCAATCCCGAGTTACTGAGTTTCTTTTCCGAATTCATCCTCGGCTAGCGCGTCGGGATTCTGTTCTAAGAATTCCTCGTCTCGTTGTTGATCTTTTTTCTTTCTACGATAATGAAGCCCAATGAGAACGGCCGCGACTACGACGAGTAGGGCGATGCCAACGTAACTGGCATCATTTTCAATTGTCTTCAAGGCGGAGCCGGCGAAGTAGCCAAGGAGCGTGTAACCAATTCCCCAGATAATTCCACCCAACATATTCGCAGCGAGAAAACGCCGATAACGCATTTTGCTGATGCCCGCGAGACCGGGCATTACTGCTCGCAAGAACGCGGTAAAACGTCCAATGAAAACGTACGTCGCTCCGCGCCGTTCGAGACCCGCGAGCGCACGATCAATCGCAATTCTTCGTTTCTTGATCATCGATATGGTTAATAATTTTTCGCCGTAGCGTTCACCAACGAAGTAACCAACGGAGTCACCGGTTACCGCGGCGACAACAACTAATGCGCAAAGTAAAACGATGTTCACTCGACCTTGGCTTGCTACGACACCGGCGACTAAAACGGATGTTTCACCGGGAAGAACAAATCCGATGAACAACGCGGCTTCACCAAACACCAAGAAGAAGACGAGGGGATAAACAACACCGCCAGGTACTTTAAGAATTTCGTTGACTGGCCACGAAAGCAGCGACGCTATAAGCATTACTCCAAGGTTACGGCTGAGAAGACTCTTGGCGACCACGCTTCTTAAAGAGTCTTGGGTCGAAGAGAAGGTCTTACGATAGAGCCATGGCCAATCATCGACCTGTTCGTCGTACTGCCCGACCCGTTCGCACGCTTCCCTTCGGAGCTCCGCCTCGAGCTTGGTTGTCCTCGGAGTGGGCGATTCTTCCCTTGCGCCTCTTTCTTGGCGTCACCTTTTTATACGCGGGACTGCAAAAGCTCGCCAACCCAAACTTTTTTAACGCGTCGAGTGGAAGTTCCATTCAGGCGCAGTTGATTGCTTCCGCGCGGATTAGTCCCATCCATCTTCTAATTGGTCACTTGTTGCAATTTGCGAAGCCCCTTGGCATCATTATCTCGTTGTCGGAAATTGCCATTGGTATTGGAACACTCATTGGTCTGTGGGGACGTATTGCCGCACTCGGTGGAGCGATATTGTCCTTCAGTCTCTTTTTGACCGTGAGTTTTCACTCGTCGCCATATTTCACGGGCGCGGACATCGTGTTCTTTTTTGCTTGGATGCCGCTCATCATCTCGGGCAGCGGCACCAAATTGTCACTGGACGCACGTATTGCTCGCCTGGCGGCGAAGGAAAACGGTCTTCCGTCCCCAGAAGTTGTACCCATTGTTTTTTCTCAAGTTCTCACGTTGTGCGGTCAGTTCAATAAAGGTTCATGCAACGCCCAACAAGGCAAAAAATGTGGTCCCGAATCGTGTCCCGTATTGCTTGGGCCGCGAGAACCCATTGCCACGCGTGTTGCAATTGATTCTGTCGATCGCCGCGAGCTAGTTCTCGGTGGCATCGCCGCAGGTGTCGTTGGAATCGGTAGCGCAATTTTGGCTGGCGCGGTCGCGGAAGGTGGACGCCTCGTCGGAGGCGCGAAAGTCGCGAAGGGATCGTCGGCGACGTTAAAGGCTGGTGGGGGAAATAAGTCATCGTCCCTCGGTACGTTGATCGGAAATATCAGTTCACTCCCCGTCGGAGAATCCGCGACGTTCACCATTCCTTCTTCGGGTGATCCCGGTGTGGTCGTGCGCCCGACGTCAACGCAGCTCCTTGGATACGACGCTGTCTGCCCTCACGCTGGCTGTACCGTGGGTTACTACAAGGCCAGTAACATATTCGTATGTCCCTGTCATGGTTCGGAATTCCAAGTCGCCACCGGTGACGTTATTTCGGGACCGGCTCCGCACGGACTTAGCAAAGTTGCAATTAACCAAGCGACCGATGGAAATCTGTACGTGAAATGATGTCCGTCGTGCGGCGCGCACTCGTCATTGAAGACGATCGAAGCATTGCTCGAGCGGTAGCAGACCAGTTAAGCGACGAAGGTTTCCAAGTCGACGAAGCCTACGACGGCGACAGCGGTTTCCTACTCGGCACGCAAGGTGACTACGACATTGTGGTGCTCGACATCATGTTGCCCAAGCGAAACGGATTCCAGGTATGTAGCGACCTGCGTGACGCTGGTGTCTCGACACCGATACTTATGTTGACCGCCAAAGAGGGTGAACTCGATGAAGCCGAAGGTCTCGACGTTGGCGCCGACGACTTTTTGCGCAAGCCTTTTGAACGAGTGGTGTTTATTGCCCGCGTTCACGCGTTGCTTCGTCGACGCGACCGAGAGCGCCCGCCTACTTTGCACGTCGGCGAAATTTTTCTTGATCCAGTAGCGCACAGCGTGAAGCGCGGTGAAGAATCACTGGCTCTTACTCCCCGCGAATTTTCGCTCCTCAATCACCTCATGTCTAACGCCGGAAGGTCTGTGGCAAAATCGGAGATACTCGAGGCGGTGTGGGGGAGCGAATTTGATGGTGATCCAAATATCATTGAGGTCTACATCGGCTACTTACGACGCAAGCTTGACGAAGCGGGCAGCGAATCGGTCATCCGCACTGTGCGCGGCGTGGGTTACACCATGACCGCGGCGCGGTAATGCTGGGGCTTCAGCGCCTCTCCATTCGCTCCCGACTCACTGTAATTTCTGTAGGGGCCGTTGCCGTAGGTCTCGTCTTGACGGCGACGTTGCTCGTAGGTCTGGTGCACCGATCATTGGTCACCGGCGTCGAAAGCCAAGTAAATGTAACGACGGCGAACGTTGCCGCGTCACTCGACGACAGTTTTTTGAACACACATAAGCCCACGGAAATTCACACCGCTCCGGGCGTTGTTGTGCAGGTGACCAACGCCAAAGGAACACAGGTCTGGGCTGCTAGTCCTTCAATCTTGTATCGGCCGGTGTTGGCCACGGGTGTCACGCAGGGAAAGACCTTGGTGTACCAATTCACGCCTTCGGTTACGAGCGCGGATCGCAATGACCTCTTTACCTACGGCGTCGTTCGTCAGGTGCGAACGGACGTAGGTACGGGCTATCTCTTTGGTTTTGCTTACGGCAATAACGTGGCTCACAGCACGACGGTCTTGTTGGCCACCATTTCGCTGTCGTTTCCTTTACTCCTTGTTATTTCGGCCCTGCTGATCTGGCTCGCGCTCGGCCTCGCGTTTCGTCCGGTGGATGAAATTCGCCGCCGCGTTGACGCGATTGCGGCGAGAGATCTCTCAGGTCGGGTGCCGGTCCCGTCGGGACACGACGAAATTTCGATGCTGGCACTCACGTTGAACGCCATGTTGGCTCGACTCGAAATTGCTTCGAAATCGCAAAGCGAGTTCATTTCAAACGCGAGTCACGAACTGCGAAGTCCGCTCACGACGCTGCTCGCGACCGTGGAACGAGCGGCCAGTGACCCTTCGTGGACCCGGTGGGACGACACGGCCGCGAGGGTTGTTCTCGAGGGTCGTCGCCTCGACGCGCTGATTGACGATTTGCTCTGGCTCGCACGCAACGACGAACAAGGTCAGTTACGTGACGTTCGCGAAGTGGACCTCGACGACATTTTGTTGGAAGAGGCTCGTCGAGTACGAGCGCTGGGCGGTATTTCGGTCGATACGTCCGCGGTGACACCGGTACGCGTGATGGGTGATGGCGCGATGCTCACAAGAATGATTCGAAACGTGGTGGATAATGGCCGACGTCATGCGTCGTCGAGCCTTCGTTTCACGAGTCGCTACGACGGCACTGACGGCGTCATCACGATTGGTGACGATGGACCAGGTGTCAGTGACCTTGACCGCGACAGGCTCTTTGATCGGTTTGTTCGCGCCGACGACGCTCGCACGAGAGAGTCAGGCGGCACGGGTATTGGACTGGCAATTGTGAAGGACATTGCTCAGCGCCACGGGGGCAATGCTCAATTTCTGCAGGTACCAATTGGCGCATGTGTGCAATTACGCGTGAAGCGAGAAATTATTTGATTGTGGGCGTCGCTCGACGATCGCGTGCTCGCTTCAGGATTGTTTCGTTGAAGCTCACGCCCGAAGGCACGATCGTTAATAAGTCCGATTGTCCACTTGGTCGAGCCAACATCCACGAGTGTCCACCCGGCACCCACTGGATGGGTACACCAGCAACTTCGGAAAACGCCTCGGCCGTTTCATTGGCGATGACGCGGTCAAAACATCCCCAGACTGGATATATGGGTATTTCAGCGCTGACGAGTTCTTTCACGGACGTGGTGAGATCAATTGTTCGAAGCATTTCGGCCACGGGCGCGGCTCGCATAATCATGCTGAAGTTCGAGCGAAGATCCGGCAACAGCGCCTTGACCGTCGTGAAGAGGTGGCCTACTAATAGGTCGGGCACGTCGAGTGCCACGGCGCCAACGAGGTCAACCATTTGGGCAGCGTCGGGAACTATGTGTGAAAGTGCTCGAGCCGATACGCCACTTCGCACTTGCCACTGGGGAGTGGCGACACCGTCACGGTAGATGAGCGCCAAAATTTCTTCGGGGTGTCGCATCGCGTACTGCACGGCGACGGCACCACCCATGGAGTGGCCCAAGAGCACACATTGTTTGATGCTTAATTCGTCGCGCACGAGATCGACAAAATCGGTGAGGCGATCAAGCGAAATTTCCTCTTCCGCTAAAGGAGCCGAACCTCCAAAACCCGGCAGTGACGGATTGACGACGCGCCAACCGAGGCGGGCCGCGAGTTGCTCGGACTCTCGCGCGTACATTGAGCCTCCGGCAAAGAAGCCGTGGATGTTGATGGCCCAGATGGGTTCACGCTCGATGCCTTGCTCGTCAAAAACGGTGATGTTGTTCGTAACGCGGTAACGAAAGCGCCCGCCGGGTAACTGGCGATTGATGACGTCCCACTCAATGGGTGATGGCTTTTGAGCTGCCTCACCGGGCAAGCGAACACCCATTTTACGCTGGTCGAATTCGCGGCGGATCGAATAACCCGCCACGTCAAGGGCTTGGCGCCAGGATTCGAGGTTAAGAGGTGGCAATGGGGACCAATCGCATTCGACTAACGCTAACGCTAGTGAGAGTGCCCACGAAAGGGGTGGCAAGAAGCCTTCTCAGGTTCTATGGTTCTAAAATGAACTCACACGAACTGGCTGACGCCATCGCCATTCCGATCCAAGTTATCGGCATGTCCTATTACTTTGATCCCGGGACCGCCGCGCGAGCGAGCGAACTCGGGCTGAACGTCTTTGAGTACTACGGACTTGGACGTGGAGGCACGCTCGGCAACGTGGACACCGAAGTGGTCTTTGACGCCTTTACGTTCTTTTCGCCCGGTGCCATTGACATGCTCTGGACGCAGAGCAAGAAGAAGGCGGACCCCGTCGAGGTTGCAATTCAGCACGTGCAGTCAGCGTACGCCTACGCGGATAAGACCTTCGCCGACCTTGACGAAGGACAACTCCAAGCGTTTGCTGACGCGACGAGAAAAGTGGTCGCGGCGGTGCCCTACGGAAAGCACCATCTCGTCGACGGTTATCGCAAATACGAAGCAGCGAATGCGCGTCATCAGGCCTACCTCGGTGCGATTTTGATGCGCGAACTTCGAGGCTGTGTCCACATTGATGCGGTGAAGGAAGCCCAGATTTCGCCCATTGACGCGGCGTACTTAGAAAATCCGACAATCTTTAAGATGCATGGGTATCAGGATTCGGAGGTCTCCGAGGTGAACGCGGCGCTGGAAGCCAAGAAGAAGCGTGCCGAAGAGATCACCACGGATTACATCGCCAAGTTTTTTGATGTCCTCAGTGACGCTGAGCGTCAGGCTGTTCATGATGGAGCGTTCGCAATGGACGAAGCAATCAAGAACGCAGCGGGAGCATCTGTCTAAAGGAGTGACGTGAATGTTGAGACCCTACGAACCCGCGAAGAGCGGCGTCGCGAGGTCTTTCTTGTTCTTACGTTCGGCGCAGTCTTTTCGCTCATTATTTGGACAGTATTCTTGGGCCAAGATCTGCCGGGTCACTACAACGCTGATCACTGGGACATTGTTTGGGTAGGACTCGACTGCGCCGAGGCTTTGATGTTGCTTGCGACCTCGTGGGCCGCGTGGCGACGACGAACGATCCTCACGCTCTTTTCGGCCGTGGCGGGGACGCTCTTTCTTATGGATGCTTGGTACGACGTCACGACCGCTCGTGCCGGTGATTTTCAGACGAGTCTGTTGATGGCCCTGTTACTTGAGATTCCTGGAGCGGTCGTTCTGTACTGGGTGTCGGTTCGCTGTTTGCACCGTTTAAATGGGGCGTGGCTGCGCCAAGCGCACCACGAAGAACCACCGCGAGTGTGGCAAGTGCGACTGCCCGGTCCTGACGAAGTGTTTGGTCCCTTAGAGGGAGACGCCCTCGAGCTCGAGTAACGCGCGCTTCACATCAAGGCCGCCCGCGTAACCGCCCATTCCACTGCTCGCCACAACACGGTGACACGGCACGACAATCGGCCAGGGATTAGCGGCGTTGGCATTTCCGACAGCTCGGTAGGCGTTGGGGTGGTTGATGGACGTCGCGACGTCAGCGTATGTGCGAACCTCGCCGTAGGGAATCTCACCAAGCGCCGTCCACACCTCGTGTTGAAACGAAGTTCCCTCGTCGAAGTGCAAGTCGACGTCAAAGTGCGTGCGCTTCTTTGCGAAGTACTCCTCGAGTTGTTTGGCGGCATTTTTCACTGGCGCAGCCACGGGGCCCGTCGAGGCTTGTTGGCGTTCGTGCGGTAGGTAGATGCGAGTGATGCCGTTGTCGTCGCCTTCGACGCACCAGGAACCAACGGGTGATTGCACCATTGTGCGAGAGAGTGTCATGGTTTTGTTCTAGCACCCTAGGGCCCGTTGTGCTCGGAGTACTCTCGCCAGTATGCCTACGCACATCGTGGAAAGAGACGGTGTACAACTTTGTGTTCGCGTGGAAGGAGAAGGACCGACGATTCTCTTCTTGCACGGCTGGCCCGACACGGGCATCGTGTGGAACGACGTCGCGGCGCTTTGTCAGCGAGCTGGCTACCGGGTACTTCTTGCTGACCTGCGCGGATGTGGCATGAGTTCTAAGCCCGACGCCACCGAGGCGTACGCAATGGCCCAACTGGTAGGTGACGTTGCAGCGATTATTGATCAGTTAGGCGAGGGGCCCGTGTTGCTCGTGGGTCACGACTGGGGAGCCAATTTGGCCTGGGCGACGACGGCCTTTTTGCCGGCATTGGTGCAAAAAGTCGCGGTACTGTCCGTTGGTCACCCGACATCGTTTCGCTCCGCCGGACTAAGTCAGCAGATCAAGAGCTGGTACACCTTGTTGTTTTGGCACGAGGGCTTAGGAGAACGGTTCCTGCGAAGGAATGACTACCAAGCCATGCGCGAATGGCTGGGACACCCGAACGTTGACGCGGTAATAGCGGAGCTCGAAAGAGATGGGCAGATGTCGGCGCACTTACGTTGGTACCGGGCCAATCTGCCTCCGGAAGCGTTTGTTTCGGACCCGCCGATTCTTCCGCCCATTCAAGTGCCGGCGCTCGGTGTTTGGTCCACCGGCGACGTGGCACTCAGCGAAGAGCAGATGAAAAATTCGGCGCAGTACTGCGATGCGGGCTTTACGTACCGGCGACTTGAAGCCTTTGGCCACTGGGTTCTCTTGGAAGCACCGGGGCTCGTGGCGGAGATAATCCTTGAATTTTTTCAGTCGCCATAGCGATTGAAGTTCTCGAGCGGTTAAACACCCGCTGTCTGGCTGGTAGAACTGACCAATGCGAATTGCACTGTTGAAGGAGTCGCGCCCCGGCGAGACCAGAGTGGCGCTTACTCCAGACGTCGTGAAGGCACTCGTGGCCGATGGCTGGCAGGTCGCGGTTGAGCGCGGCGCGGGAACTTTGTCGCACTACAGCGACGCGGCCTACGAGCTCGCAGGCGCCACGATTGGCGACGCCCCCAGTGGCGACGTCAACATTCGAGTGAACGCTCCGACGCTTTCAGAAGCGGCACTCGTGCCCGAAGGTTCCGTGCACCTGTCGTTTCTTTCGCCGTTGCTGGCCCTGGACGTGGTAAAGGTGTTGAACGATCGTCGGGTGACGATTTTGTCGTTTGATCTTCTGCCGCGAATCTCGAGGGCCCAGTACATGGACGCTCTCTCGTCCCAGTCCACCGTGTCAGGCTACCGAGCCGCCCTCGCGGGGGCCACGTACTTTGACCGCTTCTTTCCGCTGTTGACCACGGCGGCCGGCACCATTCGACCGGCCAAGGTGCTCGTGATGGGCGTGGGCGTTGCGGGACTGCAGGCCATTGCAACGGCGCGACGTCTTGGGGCCAAGGTTCGCGCCTACGACGTGCGAACGGCCGCCAAAGAAGAGGCCGAATCAGCGGGCGCAACCTTCGTCGACCTTGGCGTCAGCGCCAACGCGTCGGGTGGGTACGCCCGTGAACTTTCGCCCGACGAGCTCGCCGCGCAACAAGCTGCGTTACTTAGCGAAGTGGCAAATGCCGACGTCATTATTACGACGGCCGCCGTTCCGGGACGAAAGGCGCCGATTCTCGTGACTACCAAAATGGTGGAAGCAATGAGTGAAGGTTCGCTGATTATTGACATGGCCGCCGACGGTGGTGGCAACTGCGATCTCACCAAGCCTGGCGAAGTGGTCGAGCACCACGGCGTACGCGTGGTCGGACTGTCCAACCCGCCCGCGGAGATGGGCACGCACGCGAGTTTTATGTACGCCAACAATGTTCAGAAATTGTTGGCGTTGTTTGGCGCCAAGGGTGAGTTGCAACCCGATTGGAACGACGAAATTGTTATTGGCGTCACGGTGGCGCGAAATGGCGAAGTGAATCACGAGCCCACGGCGAACGCGCTTGGCGTGGCCCACGTCGCGATCGTGCCCGTAGCGAAAGCGAGCGAATGATGGGTAACGCATTATTGCAATACGCCACTGTGCTCGTGCTGAGCATCTTTGTTGGTATTGAAGTGGTTTCCAAGGTGCCGAGCATTTTGCACACACCGCTCATGAGTGGCTCGAACGCCATTCACGGTGTCATCATCGTGGGCTCCATGTTGGTGCTCGGTACCGCAGCGACGACCACGACCGAAATCCTTGGCTTCATCGCCGTCATTCTCGCGACGCTCAACGTGGTGGGTGGCTTTGTCGTCACTGACCGCATGCTGCAAATGTTTAAAAGTAAAGCTCCGGTGCGCAAGGCCAAGTCCGATGAGGAATCCAAATGAGCCGGGGCACGCTCATTGATCTGTTGTATCTCTTTTCGGCAACGACGTTCTTGCTGGCCTTTAAGGGCCTCGGCAGTCCCAAGCACGCCCGGCTCGGTAATGCCGTTGCTGCCTTTGGCATGTTGGTGGCGATTGTGGCTACGTTTTTTCACGAGAGCGCGTCAGGCCAAGGTCTTCGTCACGTTGGATTAATCCTGCTCGCCATGTTCATTGGCGTTATTGTCGCCGTGCCAACCGCCCGATTCGTCAAGATGACCGCAATGCCACAGCTTGTGGCGATTTTCAATGGAGTGGGTGGTGGCGCAGCGGCGCTCGTCTCAATCACCGAGTTCATTCACCTGCAGGGTTCACACCCCGCGACGTACGTCGTTTTGGAAGTACTCCTCGGTGTGTTGATTGGTACCGTCTCGTTCTCGGGTTCGGCGATTGCCTTTGCGAAGTTGCAAGAACTCATGACCGGTCGACCCGTGACCTATCCGGGCCAACAGATCATCAACGGCATCTTTGGTCTAGGCGCCCTCGCCCTCATCATCATCATTCTCGTGAGCTCGTCCACTGCGTTGCTCTGGATTCTTCTTGCGGTCGCCTTAGTTCTGGGCGTTATTTTCGTTCTCCCGATTGGTGGCGCCGACGTACCGGTTCTTATTTCGCTTCTCAACTCTTTTACGGGCTTGGCCGTTGCCGCGTCGGGTTTCACGCTCGGCAACAACCTGCTCATTGTGGCGGGAACACTGGTCGGCGCCTCGGGAATTTTGCTCACGCGCATGATGAGCAAGGCCATGGGCCGAAGCCTCGCGAACGTCTTGTTTTCAGCCTTTGGATCCGTCGTTAGTGCCAGTGGTGACTCGTCTCGTCCCGACGGACAGACGGTGCGCTCGGGTACGCCCGAGGACATTGGGGTTCTGCTCTCCTACGCCAACAAAGTTGTCATCATTCCTGGTTATGGTCTGGCCGTGGCCCAAGCCCAGCACGTGCTTCGTGAGCTGGCCGAGGAACTTGAATCAAAGGGCGTCGAAGTCTTCTATGCCATTCACCCCGTAGCCGGCCGTATGCCAGGGCACATGAACGTACTGCTCGCCGAAGCGAATGTTCCCTACGAGAAATTGATTGAGATGGACGAGGCGAATCAAGAACTGACGACGGCCGACGTGGCGCTTGTGGTGGGAGCAAACGACACAGTGAATCCCGCGGCGAAAAATGATCCTTCGTCACCGATTTACGGTATGCCAATTATTAACGCTGGTGACGCGGAGAANNCTCTTTGATCCCAAGACCGTGTTGTTGTTCGGTGACGCGAAAGATACGTTGACGAAACTTCTCGCCGCGGTAAAAGCTTCGTAATCTAGAGCGACGTTGGAAAGTGCAGCTGGGTCAGCTGTTCTGAAATATCCCATAGTTGCGCGGCGTCCTTCATGTTTCGTGCTCGCTTGCTGGGTACCTGTTTCACTGCTCGACCTATCACCATGTAGCGCGGTCCGTAGTAGTCCCCACCCTTGGCTGTCGGGTCGACGCTTGCTCGCACGGCCGGAAGTGCACCCTGTGCAGCTGGTTGCGTTCCAAGGGGAGCGAGGTAACGCATCAAAAAGTTAGAGACGCCACTTCCTTCGGCTCCAAGTTCCGTTCGTGAGCCGCCGGGGTGAGCGGCGAGCGCTTTGGTCGGAGCGTTTGGTCCCAAGCGGTGTTGCAACTCCGCCGTGAAAAGAAGATTCGCGAGTTTGCTTTGAAAGTACGGCGGCCAACGATGATACGTGTGACGTTCGAACATCAGATCGTCAAAGTGCATATGGCCGCCGTAGTGTCCCATGCTCGACATCGCAACGACTCGAGAACCGGGAGTAGCGAGCAACAAGGGCATGAGTCTCGCCGTTAACGCGAACGCGCCGAGGTGATTGACGCCAAATTGCATTTCGAATCCATCGACCGTGCGACTTTCGTCGATGGCCATGAGTCCGGCGTTGTTGACGAGAATATCCAGTCGACTTTCCGAAGCCAACACACGATTACTACAGGCTTCAATGGACGCCAAACTCGCCAAATCAAGAAGTTGGACTTCAACAACACCGTTGGGTGCCAAATCGCGGAGGGCAATTGCTGCCTTCAGGGCTTTTTCTTCGTTGCGACACGCGAGGATCACGCGAGCACCGTGCTGCGCGAAAATGCGCGCGATCTCAAAACCAAGGCCCGTGTTGGCGCCGGTGACGAGCGCGGTTTTGCCGAGAAGATCAGGAACGTCGCGGACGCTCCAATGTTCAGAAATGCTCACACCCATTTTGATGTCACGAACGTAGAAATGATTAGGCCGTAAGGGCGTCGAGTGAGGAAATGACGTCTTCAGGTAGATCCAACACCGCGTCCGCGTTCGCGTGCACCTGCTCGGGAGAGGTTGCTCCGGCAATGACCGAACTCACTTCGGGTCGACTGAGCAACCACGAAAAAGCCAAGGTCAAAATTGGAACCTCAATTTCGGCCGCGTAAGCGAGCAGGGTGGCCACGTGGGCTTGAAACTCTTCGCTGAGCCAGTGCGCACTGCGCGACGACGGCATGAGTGCGAGGCGAGTGTTCTCGGGAATTGGCTCACCGGGGTGAAATTTTCCGGTCAAGAGTCCGTTGGCGAGCGGATAATACGGAAGGAAACCCAGCCCGAGCTTGTCGCACTCAGCCAGTACGCCGTCGTTTTCGGGTTCGCGCCACAGGAGCGAATACTGGTTTTGGACCGAGACGAACGCGGGTCCGTCGCTGGCCGCAGCCTTGGCTTCGCGCAACTGGGCCACCGAAAGATTTGAACAACCAATTTGGCGCACTTTGCCCGCGCTTATGAGATCGTGCAGTGCGCCCAACGTGTCGGCAATGGGCACAGTGTCGTCAGGAGAGTGGAGTTGGTAGAGATCGATGTAGTCGGTATTGAGTCGACGAAGCGAATCTTCGCAAGCACTTCGAACGTAGTCGGGCTTCGCGCCAAAGTGCGAGTCGTCAATGGGCATGCCGAACTTGGTCGCCACAATCACGTGGGGCCTTCGAGCGCCCAGGGCCTCGCCAAGAAATACTTCAGATTTGGTACCACCGTAGATATCGGCGGTGTCAAAGAAGTTGATGCCCGACTCAATGGCTGCGTCGACGACGTTTTTGGTTTCCTCGGCGTTGATACGCATGCCGAAGTTGTTGCAACCGAGGCCCACGGCGGAGACTTTGAGAGAGCCTAAGTGGCGCTGTTCCATACGCATCCTCTTTCTTGTTTTTCGTAGTGTACGCAAAGCCTGGCACTTGGGGGAAGAAGTCCCCGTCGCCCGTAAGGTGAAGGCGTGCCTCTACCTACGAACGAGGGTGCGCCGCTCTACGAAGCTCGCATACTTCCAAAGCCGTCAATAATCGCCCTCGTGCGACGAGGTTGGCGACTGCTTTGGATCTTTGGACGTTCCATTGGACCTCTCGCTTTTCGTCAATTGTTCAAGATCACGAAGGGTCCTTTAGAGCCCGAAGTCTTTGCTCAGCCCTTGCGCGTTGCGTTTGAAGACGCTGGCGGAACCTTTGTAAAATTCGGGCAAATCATTGCGTCATCACCGGGCTTATTTGGCGAAGCATTGAGCAATGAATTTCGTTCGTGTCTGGACACGGGACCATTGGTTCCCTTCAATCAGATTCAGCGAGTCATCGAAACGGAACTTGGACGAACGCTCGATCAAATGTTCTCCTTCTTTGATCCCAATCCGATTGGTCGTGCGTCTATTGCCGTCGTGCATCGGGCCACGTTGCACGACGGTACTGACGTGGCGGTCAAGGTGCTTCGACCAGGCATTGATTATTTGGTGGCCACTGACCTTGATCTCATGGAACCTTTTTTTCGAGTGTTGGTCCGCCAGACCGGCGCGCAACTGGCCGGGGCGACACTGCAACAACTCGACGGTCTGCGGATTCAAATCGGTGAGGAACTGGACCTTCGAAACGAAGCACGTGCTCTTGACCACTTTCGAAAGTTGACGGATGATTCAGAGCTCAACTTGGTCGCCGTACCGTTGCCGTTCCATGATTTTTGTTCCACCAGTGTGCTGACCATGGAATTCTTGGACGGCATCCCGATTGACGATATTGATCAGGCCCAAGCGCTTGACCTTGATCCCGCGCCCGCAATTGACCAACTGATTCGCGGCTTTTTTATGATGACCATTCGTTGGGGAACATTCCACGGCGATATCCACGCTGGCAACTTGCTGCTCTTGCGCGATGGTCGCGTGGGCGTCATAGATTGGGGCATCGTGGGTCGGCTCGACGTTGATACGCACCGATTCTTCGTGCGGATGTTGAGCGCGGTCCTCGGCGACGAATCAGCCTGGGACGACGTCACGCAATACATCATTGGCAACTATGGTCCTTCGATTCGTGAGGCCATGGGCATGGACGACGCGCAGTTAACGCAGTTCATGCGCATGATGATTGAACCAATTCTTCTTCGACCCTTTGGCGAGGTTTCCTTTGCCGAGATGATGAATATGACGCAGGTTCAAGTGGCGAAGGCCAACGGCGTTTCGTTCCAAAATCGAAATTGGCGAGAAATCTTCCACCGTCTTCGTTTGCAACGAAAGATTCACCGCATGGCCGTCGAAGGTGGCGGGCTCATGAACGATTTTGACCGGGGAAATTTTTTGCTGGGCAAGCAATTGATGTATTTCGAGCGATATGGCCGTCTTTATCTGGCCGACCGAGCGATACTCTCGGACCGCCCATTCTTGGAAGCGCTCCTGAAAGAAGAACGGGCACCAGAGATTTAGTACCGGGGAACTACGATGAGTACAACCATTTCTCTAAAGGAGCTCCCGTGAAGGTCACCGTTGATTACGATCTCTGCGCCAGTAACGCTGTCTGCATGAGCATTGCCCCCGAAATCTTCGAAGTTCGTGACGATGGTTTCATGTACGTGCTCAATGAGAACCCGGGGCCCGAATTCGACGAGAAGTTGCAAGAGGCCGTGAATGGCTGTCCGACGGGCGCTATCTCCATTGGCGAGTAGGTAATGTCGGGGCCGCGCGTCCGCTTCGCGCCTTCACCCACTGGTTTTCTCCACGTTGGTTCCGCGAGAAGCTGCCTCTTCAATTGGCTCTTCGCCCGTCACAACGATGGCACGTTGGTGCTTCGCATCGAAGATACGGACGCCGAACGCAATCGACCTGACCTCATAGAGGGAATTCCGCTGACGCTTACGTGGCTCGGTATCGACATTGATGAAGGTCCTTACTTGCAAAGTTCGTTTTTACCTCAACACAAAGCATCCGCTGAGGCGTTGTGGGAGGGCGCCTACCTTTACGCGTGTGACTGCACTCGCGAACAAATTGACGAGCGAATAAAAGGAAACGCGAAGCCTGGTTACGACGGCTTCTGTCGCGATCGAAGTGTGCCCCGCTCAGAAACGACGGCTCTTCGTTTTCGCGTTCCGGACACGGGCGTCACGGTGGTGCACGATCTCATTCGTGGTGACGTTGAATTTCCTCACGATAGTTACGAAGACTTTGTGGTCGTTCGCTCGAATGGGACGGTGCTATTTCCCCTCGCTAACGCCGTTGATGACCGCGAAATGAACATTACGCACGTCGTTCGTGGCGAAGACCTGTTTCCGACCACGCCGAAACAGGTGATGATGTGGTTGGCCCTTAACGAATGCAAAAACATCGACGAAGTGGCGCTCCCGGCGTACGCGCATCTGCCGATGTTGGTGAATGAACAGCGAAAGAAGTTGTCGAAGCGAAAAGACCCAGTGGCCGTTGAGTCGTACCGCGATGAGGGCTACTTGCCCGAAGCGCTGATCAACTACCTATCACTGCTTGGATGGAGTCCACGGGGCGAAGAGGAAATTGTTCCGGTTGCTACGTCAATCGAAGAGTTTCGTCTCGAGGACGTTTCACACTCGCCGGCATTTTTTGATGTCAAGAAGCTGAGGCATATGAACGGTGAATACATTCGTCGCTTAAGCGTCAACGATTTTATAGAACGCTCCGCTCCCTGGGTTCGCCCGTGGTCGACCTCTTGGAACCCGAGCTCGGTGGCGGTTCCTTGGACCGAACAGCAGTTTGACGAGAAGATTTATGAAGACATTGCCGAACTGATCAAAGAGCGCGTTGCGACGTTTGGCGAAATTCCCGAAATGGTGAGTTTTTTCTTTTTGGCTGATGTTCCCTTTGACGAAGCCTCATTTGATAAGACCATTCGAAATGACGAAGTCGCCCAGCAGATGCTTCGTTCTTCGATTGAACGATTTGCAAGTGTGCCCTGGGACACTGATTCTCTCCACGAGGCGACACTTTCGCTGGGAGAGGCATTGGGGCTGCCCCTTCGAAAAGCGCAGGCTCCTCTTCGGTGCGCTGTCACTGGCACGACCATTGGACCACCCTTGTTTGAATCACTCGTGCTTTTAGGTCGTGACCTTGTTGTGGAACGATTTCGTTTGGCTCTTGAGCGGGTGAACGCGTGATACTGGGTCCGTTTAAATTAGCAATTCGCATTGTCAGTTTGATTGTTACTTTGTTGATTCTCTACTTCGCCATAACGTTCGTTCAGGTGTGGATGACCGGGCGAGAGCACTCGGCAAGTTCAGCTCAAGCGATTTTGGTTTTTGGAACAACGGAAGATAATGGTGTGCCCTCTCAGGAGCTCACTGATCGATTGGACACCGCGCTCGCGCTCTTTCACGCTGGTCGTGCGCCCTACATTGCCGTGACCGGTGCTAATCGACCAGGTGATATCTATACCGAGTCGGGCGTTTCAAAGTCATTCTT
Source organism: Acidimicrobiaceae bacterium (assembly GCA_003138895.1). Classification (GTDB taxonomy): domain Bacteria; phylum Actinomycetota; class Acidimicrobiia; order Acidimicrobiales; family RAAP-2; genus RAAP-2. The sequence continues at coordinate 207,976 of PLHJ01000012.1, read as the reverse complement.
GATAGCGCACGGAGTACCGTCTTCAAAGATTCTTCAGGGATTTGGCAAGGACACGTGGCAAAATGTGGCAACGGTGCTTCCGCTGCTGAAGGCGCATGGCATTACGACTGTTCTCACGGTGACGGACCCTTTTCACGAAGATCGTGCGATGGCCACGGCCTCGTCTCAGGGCCTCACGCCGTACCCGTCACCCGTGGCGAATTCGCCAACGTCCAAGGATTCCTTGTGGCTCTACTACTTGAAGGAAACATTTGAAGTGGGTGTGGGCCGGGTTATTGGTTTTCATACTTTGAGCACGATTTCCAATTCTCTTTAGCATTCCTTTGTTCGTTGGAACGAATAGATACGTGTCGGGTAGGATTCCTAAGCCCTTCGGGGGTGGTGTAATTGGCAACACAACTGGTTCTGGTCCAGTTATTCAGGGTTCGAGTCCTTGCCCCCGAGCGAATTGCCGGTGCGTTATTGCATTCAGCAAATCATGGTCCCATCGTCTAGTGGCNNCACGGGTTCGAATCCCGTTGGGACTGCGCTTGAAATCTGCCGGGAATGCGCTATGACCTAGACCCCTAAAAGCGGTCCACGGTTATGAGAATTTGGTCATGATCCACTTGGAGGTAATTCTGCCTCAGCGTTATCCGAAAACCTTTCGTCGTCAAGTCTGCGAACTGTTGCTCGCTGGTGAGTCGGTGACGAAGCCGACGGGAAGCAAAAGCTATGACGCAATGTTGGCGGGCATTGTCGGATACGCCTGTGCGACTCACCGAGTTTTGGTTCCGTCGTGGGTTAACGACGCTGATTGCTTTCTCGATGAATTTTGGTTCGTATCGGGCATGAAATCACTGCAGGCAGACGTCATCGTGCAGAGTCCAATTTCATTGAAGCGGTGCGGATCGTTTTGACTTAGTGGGCCCTGCACTACGTCTAAGGACTCAATTGAAAATAGAAGACTAGCGACAGCGTCAATCAAATCGACAGCAGTCCCATTCACCACAGTTTCAACATGACGAACTTGGATTAGAATTTCTGTTGGAGAGCCGGGAAGTCTGGTCGGCAAAGTGCCTGTTCAAGGAGGAGACCGTCTTGGCTCTCGCGGTTGCTGCGTTCATTGTTGGTGCCCTAGTTAGCCTTGCGACGAGCTGGGTTCTCGTCATCCGACTTGAACGAGTTGGCGAGAGATTCGGACTTTCCGAAGCGTTCCTTGGAGTGGCGGCCGCGCTCGCCGCCGATGCTCCCGAGATCACGGCTTCAATTTCAGCGCTCTCTCAGCACCAACGCGCAATAGGAGCGGGTGTCGTAATTGGTTCCAATGTTTTTAATTTGGCTGCGCTATTGGGTCTCGGCGCAGTAATCTCTGGCTTCATTGCACTTCACCGAAGAGTTGTGGTTCTTGGTGGCTTCGTCGCTATGTGGATTTCCGGATGTTGTATCGTCGCCATTACGGGGCTCGTTTCGCCGCTGTTTGGCCTCGTTCTTGCTTCCACAGTTCTTGTCGGTTACTTCTGCATTCTCGGACTTCATCGCAATGCTCTTAAACGCCTCCACTTGCCTCGGGGTTTCTGCGAGTGGATTTCATCTGCCGTCATAGAAGAGGAATTGGAACTCGAAGCGTCCGTTCGTCCTTCTCGAGGTCGTCCAATTGATGCAATTGTTGCTTTGGGAGCACTTGCTGTGGTCGTTTTGTCGAGTGTTGCAATGGAACGGGGTGCGTCAGAATTGGGCCATCATTTTCATGTCGCTGACGCCGTGATCGGCGGAATTGTTCTCGCGGCGGTTACCAGTTTGCCTAATGCTGTCGCCGCCGTGCACTTGGCGACCACCGGGCGAGGTGCGGCAGCTTTCAGTACCGCGCTTACGAGCAACAATCTAAATGTCGTTGCGGGTCTTTTGATCCCTGGGGCGGTGATTGGGTTGGCAGCGCCTTCGGCGTCAGGAAATCTCACCGCGATTTTCTACGTTGTACTCACTGCGTTGGTACTTGTCCTTACATTTGTTCAGTGCGGTTTGAGGAGACGTGCCGGTTGGATCATCATTTCTGGCTACGTCATCTTTGTCGTATGGCTCGTAGCAATTTCGTAAGCATGCCAACTTCAGACGTTCGTTACATCCGAGAAATGCACTTGATTTCAAGGAACCGAATTTGATTAGAGTTCCCAAAAGCTCGTAGGTCAAAGCCGCTCGATAGCGTTTCAAATCTCTCGTTGACTCGATGACGTTGGGTCGCACGTGGGTGGCGTCTGCGTTGATGGCGACAATCCAATCGAACCGCCTTCTAATTTACGTTTTGAAGAAGTTAGTGAACTGAGTCGCCATCGCGCTCGATTTAGGATAAATGCTTCTTCATAATGATTGCAGTTGCCCGGTAATCCATCGCTTCATAGAGGTTTCGAGCGACCGAATTTTGCCCAAAAACATTGAGACCAATTGCTTTCCCGCCTTGGCTCATTACGTATTCCTCTGCAGCCTGCATAGTGCCCCGACCAAATCCCTTGCCACGGAACGGCTCATCGATGGCGATGTCATAGACAAACCATTCTCCTGGATTGAGCTCCTCTCTAGAAGCAAGCCAGAGGACCCCAACCTTTAAATCATCGCTCATTGCGTCAAAGAATCTTTGCGCGTCATTCGGTTCGCCGTTAACGAACAAATCCTCCTTGTTCTGCGCGATGTTTCGTGATGCCTGCTCGTCCGATAATCCGGCTCCTCGTAGTTCGATTCGGTAGTGATCCCACGTTGCTGCCAGAAAAACATTGATGTCTTGCTTTGACATTGGAACTAGACGTATCATTTGCCAAAATTAGCCGGGACTGCTGTATGGTCAGTTCATCGGGGGTGGCCTGTGAAATTTTTCTTCTCGAAAGGCAAACTTGTTGTTGCCTTCGTCTTGTTGCTTGTTGCTTGGGTCATACCTTCAAGCCTCGCCCATGCGGACACTTCGGCAGGCACCTGGACCCAGTTGCAAGGTGTTCCAAATTTTCAACCCGACGGCATGATCCTGCTCACCAATGGATCAGTACTCTTTTCGGATCAGTCTGGTCCGAACGCCACTGACACGGGAAAGTGGTACTTACTCACTCCCAACGCTCAAGGTAGTTACGTGAATGGCACGTGGCAACAGGCAGCCTCAACGCCTAGTGGTTATGCGCCAGAAAACGCCGGTACTGGAATTCTGCCTGACGGAAAATTCATCATTGAAGGTGGCGACAACAATGGAACCAGCGCTGACTGGACGAATCAAGGAGCTATTTACGATCCAGTAGCAAATTCCTGGACGTCAATCGCTCCTCCAAACAATGGCGTGGGCGAATTTCAACACATCGGCGATGCGCCTTCCGTCATGCTGGCGAACGGAACGTTCTTGTTTGGACCGTCGGGTGGGTGCTCACAGCCGTGCTTGGAACTTAATAATCAGGTCAGCAATTGGTTACAGCAACAAGTCGCGACGCTGAACGAATCATCCGCCACGTGGAACGTGATCAGCCCGATTGGCCGGGTTGGAAGCAATCCTGAATCAGGATTCACGTTGTTGCCGGATGGTGATGTTTTGACGATTCCTTCCTATCTGCCAAGTCTTGGCATTTCTGAAATTCTGGACCCAACAACTGGTGTGTGGACGCAACAGAATCTTCCCCAGCCCTTGGTGCTCCCAGTGCCGGAAGATTTGAATAATGCCGGTGAATTAGGCCCGATGGTACTTCTTCCTAGTGGAAAAGTTTTCGCCGAAGGCAGCAACGGTAATACTGCAGTCTTTAACACCACGACGGAGACGTGGACCGCGGGGCCCTCAATGCCGGTGATCAACGGCCTCACGTACACGGCCGCCGACGCGCCTTCGGCCGTCTTGCAAAATGGCAATGTTCTGATGGACCTGAGTCCCTACGAGACAAATGGTAACCAAGATCCGCCGGCGCACTTCTTCCTCTATAACGGTACGACCATCGCGCAAATTCCCGATCCATCGAGCAATGCCAATACCTCTAATTGCGCTTCGTACTGTGGATTCTTCCTCGACTTACCTAACGGTCAGGTTCTTTTTGACAATCGAAGCGGCGCGCAAAGTCTCTTTGTGTACACCCCGAGTGGTACCGCTAATGCATCGTGGCTTCCCGCAATTACCGCCGCACCAAATTCGGTGCAGCAGGGAACTGCGTTCTCGGTCACTGGCACGCAACTATCGGGAATTACTACGGGCGCGGCGTACGGCGATGACTGGAATAGCGCAACCGATTATCCGATTGCCCAGCTAACGAATATGAGTACGAGCAATGTTTATTACGCGCGAACAACAATGATTGGCTCGTATTCCGTGGCACCGGGAACAAGTTCAACGTCCCAGTTTGAAATACCCTCCTCGGTGCCCAGCGGTAGTTATGACCTACGAATCGTTGCGAGCGGTATCGCTTCAACGCCGGTAGTTCTCACGGTAGGCAACGTTGTTGCGACAACGACGACAGTTCCTAAGAAGCCAGCCGTGCACACCATTACCTGTTACAAGGGCAAACTTACGAAAAAAGTTACCGGGACCAAACCCGTATGCCCGAAGGGATACAGCACAAAGAAGTAGTGGACCATCGCAGATTGCGTATTGTCGTTGCATCGTCGCAAAGGATATGGCCGGAAGTTGACGTAGATATAAAGGTGAATTTGGTGGTTTTTCGTTCCACAATTACTGATCTCGGATTTAAGGCCTTGAATGCATTTCACCGTATTGTCCTGAAATTGAGCTCGGGCCACGTCGGTGGTTCAGCCTTTGGGATGAAAACAGTTGAACTGAGAACTACGGGTAGAAAAACGGGCCAGTCGCGAGTGACGATGTTGACCGCTCCCATTGCTGACGAAAATCGAATTGTGCTGGTTGCATCGAAGGGTGGCGATGACCGCAATCCTGAATGGTATTTGAATCTCGAACAAAACCCCAGCATTGAAATGGTCATCAACGGAGAACGACGCTCAATGCTTGCAAGAACTGCCACGGTTGACGAGAAGATCGAACTCTGGCCCTACGTCGTTGCTGCGTACAAGCCCTACGCCAGTTATCAAAAACGTTCCAAGCGAGACATTCCTCTCGTTATTTGCGAAAATCGTAACGACAAGGAAACTGAACTCGGCGTAGTCGCCGAGTAACATTTGGTATCCGTAAGTTTTTTCTTTTGATAATCGTTGTCGCTGCCATCGGGGTGGGTGTCTACTTTGCGGTGCACAGTTCCAAGTCGTCGCCGGCCACCACGACCACTTCGCCCGCCATTATCCGCAACGCCCCACTCTCGGGACTCCCCGATCCTTCCGGAACTGCTTTCACTCGCTCTGCCCTGACCATCAAAATCGAAAATACTCCCGAAGCTCGACCTCTCTGGGGTGTTGATCAAGCTGACGTTATCTACGAAGAAATCGTCAACGGTGGTATCACTCGATTAGCGGCCATATTCAATACCAACGCGCCCGCGAAGGTCGGTCCAGTTCGATCAGTGCGCCCGACGGACGCGAGTGTGGTGTGGCCCATTGGCGGCATCTTTGCCTATTCCGGAGGAGCCCAGTACGCGGTCGACGCCATCTCGCAGGCACCGGTGAAACTGATTGATGAATCAAATGCGGGTTCCGCGATGTTCCGCGATCCGAATCGTCAACCACCCCACAATCTCTATGCAGTGGCACCCTCCCTGTTCGCCTTTGGGGGAACTCCGACGCCACCGCCGCCTTTATTTACGTATCTCACCGCCAAAGAGAAAGTCAAAGGCAGCACCGTTGCTAGCTTCACCGTTAATTTTCCAAGCATCTATCCCGTCACGTGGACGTGGGATGCAAAGACGCAGTCGTGGGACCGCACCATTTTTGGAGCGCCCGACATCACCGGTACCGGCGTTCGTCTATCGCCAAAGAATGTGGTGGTGATGTGGATTAACTATGAAGGTGGCGTCGGCACGATGAATTCCGTCGGCGATCTTTATGGAACTGGTCAGGCGGAAGTGTTCCAAGACGGCAAAGAAATTGTTGGCACGTGGTCACGATCTTCCAAAACGTCACCCGCTGTCTATAAGACATTGAAAGGGAAAGTCATCCCCATGACTCCTGGTCAAACCTGGGTTGAATTACCCGTGGTCGGCGAAGCCGTCACGGTAACGAAGTAGACCCCACCTCCTAGGCTGACGTCGACGTTTCACGTCCTTAGTTGAGGGGGAAGTGCCGATGAAGGCAGCAGTTATTTACGAAGTCGGTGGGCCCGACGTCTTTCGTTACGAAGTTGTCGCCGATCCCGAGGTGGGGCCCAAGGATCTTCTCGTGCGAATGCAATTTGTGAGCATTGAAGGTGGCGACACGCTCAATCGCTTGAGGGGAGAACACCCAGTATTCCCGCACATTGTTGGTTATCAAGCAGCGGGAGTTGTGGAAAGCATTGGCAGTGGTGTTGCCAACTTTGAAAAGGGCGACCGCGTTGTCACCGTTGGACAAGACGGTTCCCACGCGGAACTGCGGTCCGTGAACGAGTTGTTTGCTTGGAAGATTCCCGACGGACTTGATACGAGGGCCGCATCAAGTGTGCCCGTGCCGTGGGGTACGGCCCACGATTGCCTATTTGAATTTGGTCGAATACAAGCCGGCGAGACCGCTCTTATTCACGCTGGGGCGAGTGGCGTTGGCATTGCCGCTATCCAACTGGCAAAGCGGGCTGGTGCCACGGTCCTGGCGACCGCGTCGAGTGATCAGCGACTTGAGCGACTGCGCGCCTATGGAATGGACCACGGCATCAACTACGCCAGAGAAGATTTTGTCGTGAAGGTGCGTGAACTCACCGAAGGTAGGGGAGCCGACGTGATCGTTGACTCTATCGGCGGTTCAAATTTGCAAAAGAGTTTGCATTGTCTCGCGTACCGAGGGCGCTGTCTCACGTTTGGTGATGCTGGTCGAGAAGAAACGACGAAGCTCGATATTTCGACGATGCGAGGGAACAATCAATCGCTCACAGGTTATTTTCTTGGAGCAGAATTGTTCCTCGCCCCACGGGCCCATCAAATGGTGGCGGACATTTTGGACGACATGGCGAAGGGTTCTCTCGAAGCCGTCACGGACAAGGAGTTCACGCTTGAACGCGCGGGTGAAGCTCACGCGTATATCGAATCTCGCCAAGCCTTCGGGCGAGTACTACTTACTCCCTAAGACTTCGGGGTGAAGGCTGTAGCCCACCCCCGGCGCAGTTTGGATAAGTTGGCCTTCTTCGTCGCCAAGCTTTGCTCGGAGCCGGTGAATGTATGCGTGCACGTACTGGGCTTCTTCGCCGTAACCTTTGCCCCAAACGGCCGCGAGAATCATTTGGTGCGTGCAAGTTTTTTCGACGTGTCGAGCAAGAAACGATAAGACGTCGAATTCTTTGGACGTCAGCTCCACTGGCTCGTTAGCCAAATGAACCTCGTGGTGCACAAGGTCAAGGTCCAGCGAACCAAGCGAAAGTGAACTGGGAAGCGCCGCGGTCGACTCGGTCGTGCGACTTCGGATGACCGCTCGAATTCGGGCTTCGAGTTCAGCCATGCTGAAAGGCTTCGTAACGAAATCATTCGCACCGCCGTCGAGCGCGGCGACTTTTAGGTGCTCGGTTCCACTCGCCGAAAGAATGATGATTGGCACCTCGCTCCACTGGCGTACCCGACGACACACGGTCTGACCGTCCATGTCGGGTAGGCCGAGGTCTAAAACAATGACATCGGGTGCGCTGAGAGCAGCTTGGGATATTCCGGTTTCACCGTTGGTGGCTGTGGTTACGTCGTGACCACCCGCTTGCAATCCCACGCGAAGAGCGCGCAGCAACGAAGGATCGTCGTCAATGACCAATACCTTTGCCATGTTGTCTACTCCTCCTGCGCGGTTATTAGAGGCAGCGTAAAGAGAAAACGAACACCTACGTCGTCAGTGTTCTCAACCCAGATGGTTTCGCCATGGGCTTCGACGAACGTTCGTGCAATGGCGAGTCCAAGGCCGGCTCGACCTCCGGTATCGAATTGGGCGAAACGATCGAACAGAGCGTCTTTCTTGCTCTCTTCGATACTTGGCCCTTCGTTGGCCACGGCAAGCACGACGTGGCCGTCTTCTACCGTGGCGCTAATAACGATGGGCGTCGCCGGGGGCGCAAAGCGAATGGCGTTGTCAAGGAGATTAATGAGAACTTGACCAATGAGGAGGTGGTCAATGTCGACGACGGGTACGGTGACGGGCAATTCAATTTTGAGGCGACTTTCGTCAAGACTGACGCCAAGCGCCGCTTTGGCGTCGTCGATGAGGGCACGAAGGTTAATGGGGTTTCGAACAATTTCTAAAACGCCGGCTTCCACGCGCGTCATGTCCAAGAGATTCGTGACGAGGCGCGTCAGACGAGCGGACTCAATTTCAATGAGGTGATGGAGTTCGCGTGTGTCGTCCACGGATAGCGAACTCGCTCGGTTATAGAGCGTTGACGATGCCACGCGGATGGTAGCCAGAGGCGTTCGAAGATCATGCGAAACAGCGCCGAGCAAAACGTGACGCAGACGGTCCACTTCTTCGAGCAATTCCGAACGCATGGCTTGGTCCCGTAGTTGCGCGCGCTCAAGCGCCAGGGCGGCTTGGTTGGCAAAGGTTGTGAGTAGCGCTCTATCGGCGCTCGAGTCTGGGATTCCACGAAGCGCCAACATGCCAATGGGCCGACCAGCCGCGGATAGTGCAATCGTACGAAGTTCACCTTCCGCGCCCGACGCGGTGCCAACAGCGACGGGTAGTCCCGACCGCGGAGCCAATTGGCGCAGTTCCTCCGTCGTCAAGGCGTCACCGGCGCTCGCCGCCACGACGAGTTGCTCGTCTTTTAGTACGAGGAGCGACACACTGGGAACTTCAAAGTCCATGCTGACGGCGCGGACAATGGTCTGCAAGAGGTCGTCAACGGAACGATTTTCAACCAGCAATTTAGAAAGTTCGTAGAGGCGTCGGGTGGTGAGTGTTCGACGCAGCGCTTCAGCTCGTGCGGCTTCAAAGCTCGCGACGACGCGCGCCACGAGCAACATGACAATGACATAGACACCAAGGGCAACCCAATTTTGACCATTTCCAACGGTGAGTGTTTTATAGGGCGGTATGAACCAGTAGTCGTAGACGAGGAATCCGGCAATGACGCTCAGTATGCCCGCGCGAAAGCCACCAAGCACCACCCCGACGACCACGGGAATAACGAGTATGAGAGCCGCGGTCGAGATGCTGATGTGCGAGCGAATGGGCAGTAAACACGCGCCAAGTCCCACGGCGACTGAAACGCCAAAAAATGAACCAAGTAGCCACCTACGCACCTGTCTATTGTCCTACGAAATCGGATCCTTCGGGGACAGATGGTCCTTTTAAGATTTTATTAAGAGCCTTCGGGCGTTTTAAAGGTTCTGTTTAGACGCTTCCCGAAAGAATCACCACATGGGAGATTTCTATTCAGCGCTGGGGATTGTGGCCTTCACGGCCGCGATGCTCGGTCTCATTTGGGCCTTGGACCGCGCATGACGGCTACCCAAGGCATTCTGCTCGGTGTCGCTGTTGTGATGTTCATTTACATCGGCTACGCAATGTTTAAGCCTGAGAAGTTCTAATGGGCTTTACCTTCACCATCATCACGCTCATCATCGCGCTAGGACTTACCTGGCGTTATTTGGGTTCCTACATGGCCGCGGTCTTTGAGGGCCGTGTCCATTTCCTCGGTTTCATCGAGACGCCGATCTACCGACTGCTAAAGACGAGCCCCAAGCAGGAGCAGACCTGGAAGCGCTACGCCGGAGCGCTGATCATCTTCTCCGCGGTGTCCATCGTCTTCACGTACGTCATCTTGCGCATTCAGGGTTCGCTGCCGCTCAACCCTCAGCACTTGGGAGGCGTGGGTCAAGCCTTGAGTTTCAACACGGCTTCGTCGTTTGTTACGAACACCAACTGGCAAAACTACGGCGGAGAAACGACAATGTCGTACTTCTCTCAGATCGGCGCTTTGACGGTGCAGCAATTTGTGACGCCGGCGGTTGGTATTGCCGTTGCGATTGCGTTGGTTCGTGGCTTCTCGCGTCGTAACTCACCCACCATTGGAAACTTCTGGGTCGACATCACACGCTGCATGCTCTACATCTTGTTGCCGATAGCTTTTGTCGCCGGCATCATCTTCGTGGGTCAAGGAGCGGTAGAGACGCTTGCCGGAACGGCCAGCATCCACGACGTTCTAAACGGGGTAACCCAAACGATTCCTCGCGGCCCGATTGGTTTCATGGAAGCCATCAAACAGCTCGGCACGAATGGCGGTGGCTTTTTGAACGCCAACTCCGCGACGACGTTCGAGAACCCTACGGGTCTCACGAACTGGCTCAGTATCTACTTGTTGCTTTCAATTCCTTTTGCCTTGACCTACACCTTTGGAAAAATGGTCGGCAGCGTGCGTCACGGTACGGCACTGCTGGCCGCGATGGTGCTCCTTTTTGGTGTGTGGGTGGGCTTTACAAGTTACGCGGAACACCAGAACAACCCCGCGGTGGCAGCAGCGGGTATTCACTCAACGGTTGGTAATACTGAGGGTAAAGAAGTTCGCTTCGGCGACACGTCAACGGCGTTGTTTGGTGTTTCTTCCACAATGACGTCGACGGGTTCGGCCGACGCGGCCTATGACTCCTTCACTCCCATAGGCGGTTTTGGTCTGCTTACTGGCATGATGCTGGGGGAGGTGACACCCGGTGGCACGGGCAGTGGTCTTTACACCATTTTGATTTACGCATTGATTGCGGTCTTCATAGGTGGCCTCATGATTGGGCGAACGCCGGAGTATCTCGGTAAAAAAATCCAGGCGAGAGAAGTCAAACTCGCGGGTCTTGGGGCCCTCGTCATGCCGATTGCGGTGCTGATCTTTACAGCGATTGCGGTATCGGTAGGGGCGGGAAGGCTCGGTCCAGAAAACGCCGGACCTCATGGCTTCACTGAAATTCTGTACGCCCTCACGTCCCAAGGCAATAACAACGGCTCGGCGTTTGGCGGTCTAACGGGTAATACACCTTTTTATAACGTGATCGGTGCCATTGACATGTTGATTGGACGCTTTGGCATCATGATCCCGGCGTTGGCACTCGGTGGCACGCTGGCCGCGAAGAATGTCGTGCCCGAATCACTCGGCACCTTTAAGACTGACAACACCATGTTCGTCGGTCTCACGATTGGTGTCATCGTCATCATTGGTGGTTTGACATTCTTCCCCGCCATTGGGCTTGGACCAATCGTCGAACAACTCAGCCACGGAAGGTTCTTCTAATGACCACGGTAACTTCGACCCCCTCACCAGAGACCTCTGCGCACGGCGTTGCCGAGGCGCGGGGTCTCTTTGATGGACCGATCCTGAAGCAGGCGCTGAAGGAATCCATCACCAAACTCAATCCCGCCGTCCAGGTGAAAAACCCCGTGATGTTCGTGGTGCTCGTTGGATCCGTCATCACGTTCATTGAAGCCATTTCCCACCCGGGCAAATTCACGTGGTCCATCACGATTTGGTTGTTCTTGACGGTGATCTTTGCCAACTTCGCCGAAGCCATGGCGGAAGGTCGAGGAAAGGCTCAGGCCGACACGCTTCGAAAAATGCGCTCGGACACCGAAGCGCGTCGTTTGAAGGCAGACGGCAGCGAAGAACTCGTACCCGCCGCTGAGCTCATGAAGGGTGACCTTGTTGTTTGTGAGGCAAACGACGTCATTCCTTCTGACGGCGAGATCGTGGAGGGCATTGCCTCGGTGGATGAATCCGCCATCACGGGTGAATCTGCTCCCGTCGTGCGCGAATCCGGGGGCGACCGTTCGGCCGTCACTGGTGGAACGAAGGTGCTTTCCGACCGCATCGTTATTCGCATTACCGCCGAACGAGGTCAGACGTTCCTTGACCGCATGATCACGTTGGTCGAAGGTGCGAATCGTCAAAAGACCCCGAACGAAATTGCGCTGACGATTTTGCTGGCCGTACTCACCATTGTGTTCATTCCGGTCGTCGTCGCGCTGCAACCCTTTGGTCACTACGCCGGCGCTTCCGTGTCCGTCGTGGTGTTGGTGGCATTGCTTGTCTGTCTTATTCCCACGACCATTGGCGCGTTGTTGTCGGCCATTGGTATTGCCGGTATGGACCGTCTCGTTCAACGAAACGTTTTGGCGATGAGTGGTCGAGCTGTCGAAGCCGCCGGTGACGTGCAGACGTTGCTGCTCGACAAGACTGGCACCATCACGCTTGGTAACCGCATGGCGTCAACTTTCTATCCCGTGGCTTCGCACACGGAACAAGAGGTCGCTGATGTTGCGCAACTCGCGTCGCTCGCCGATGAAACCCCAGAGGGACGCTCCATTGTCGTACTGGCGAAGGAGCTTTTTGATATTCGCGAACGTCAACTTGACGGCGACCACGAGTTTGTTCCCTTTACGGCTACCACGCGCATGTCGGGACTGAATATCAATCAACGTCAAATCCGAAAAGGTGCTGCGGAGTCCGTGAAACGTTGGGTCTCGGAACAAGGTGGCACCGTGCCGAGCGACCTCGACGCGATTGTTGAGCGCGTTTCAAGAGCGGGCTCGACGCCACTGGCGGTTGCTGATGGTTCAGACATCCTGGGCGTCATTGAATTGAAGGACGTCGTGAAGCAGGGCATCAAGGAGAAGTTTGACCAAATGCGTCAAATGGGAATTCGCACGGTGATGATTACTGGCGACAACCCGCTCACCGCGGCCGCCATTGCGCAAGAAGCTGGCGTTGACGACTTTCTTGCAGAAGCCACACCTGAAGCGAAGATGGCCCTCATTAAGCAAGAACAAGAAGGCGGCAAGCTTGTCGCAATGACCGGTGACGGTACGAACGACGCGCCGGCACTTGCCCAAGCCGACGTGGGCGTGGCCATGAATACCGGTACGACGGCCGCTAAAGAGGCGGGCAACATGGTTGACCTCGACTCCAACCCCACGAAGCTGATTGACATTGTGGAAATTGGAAAGCAGTTGCTGATTACTCGGGGATCTCTTACGACGTTCTCCATTGCAAACGACGTCGCAAAGTACTTCGCGATTATTCCGGCGTTGTTTGTAGCAACGTATCCGCAACTGAATTCGCTCAATATCATGAAATTGCACAGTTCACAGAGTGCCGTGTTGTCAGCCGTAATCTTTAACGCTCTCGTTATCATTGCGCTCATCCCGTTGGCGCTTCGCGGTGTCAAATTCCGAGCTGCGAACTCGACGTCGATTCTACGACGCAACGTCTTGATTTACGGCGTCGGCGGCATCATCGTGCCCTTTATTTTCATCAAACTCATCGACCTCGTGCTCGTCGCGCTGCACGCTTACTAAGGATCTGCTGATGCTCATTCACTTACGTCGATCGCTCGTCATGGCGGTCATTTGCCTGGTGCTCTTTGGATTCGTCTACGCGCTGGCGGGCACTGGCGTGTCCCAGTTGTTCTTCAAGTATCAGGCGGACGGTTCCATTGGCAAGAACGGTTCCACGTTGATTGGCCAAAACTGGTCCAGTCCAAAGTGGTTTCACGGCCGTCCCGACGACACCGGTCCCTACGCCGCGAATTTAACAACGCACTCGGGTGGCGGCGACAATCCGTTAGTTGCCTCTGGCAATACCGGTGAGTCAGGGGCTACCAATCTTGGTCCGCGCTCAAAAACGCTGAAAGCGAACACTATTGCACTGGTGAGCTACTGGCACTCGTTGGGTGTGAACCCGACGCCTGACTTGGTGACGACTTCAGGTTCCGGTTACGACCCGGACATTTCACAGCTTGATGCCATTGTTCAAATTCCGATGGTTTCAAAAGCAACGGGTGTAGCGGCTTCCGTGCTGCACAAGTTGATTGTCAAGGAGACATCGGGTCCAGAACTCGGTTTCATGGGCACCGCATACATCGATGTGCTCCAACTAAACCAAGCACTGGCCAAACTCGAAAAGTAAGTACTTACAAGAAGAACGCCCCGTGAAACTCCTTCTTGAGATCACGGGGCGTTCGTTCTGTTTGCTGTGACGGTGCACCGCGATTAACGGTGGTGTCCGCCGGGTCCACCAGGACCACCCATGCCGGGTCCGCCGGGTCCGCCAGGACCGCCCATGCCGGGTCCGCCAAGTTGACCAATGGTCACCGCGGACGCATCGAGCGTGGTGCCGTTGGAGTCAACGGTGCCCCGAGCCGAGACAACCGTACCGACAGTGACGGCACTCAGCGTCGAAGCTGCGTTGGACTTTGTGTAGGTGGTTGATGAGTTCACGATGATGGTTCGCGTGAAACCCTGGGGGTCGGTGACGGTGATGGTGTTGCCACTCACGCTCACCACTTTGCCGGCGATGCCGGCCAACTGCACGTCAATCGACGTGGCCGTCGTGGCGCTTGTTGAGGACACTTGAATCCCCACGCGCTCACCAACGACAACGGACGATGCCGTCACCGTCTTTTGGCCTTCGCTAAACGTCGTCGCCGAGTTAATGGTGTACGTCGTCGACGTTCCACTAATGCTCTGAACAGTGATGGACGTCGCACTAATGGCCGTCACCACACCGCCGACGCAACTGTTGGCATTGGTAGTGGCGGTGGAGCTGTCCTTAGCGTGGGTCGCGTGCGGAGTTGCTGCTGAGGCCACGCCTACGGCTCCCGCTGCGAGGCTTACACCGACGGCCGCCGTTGCGGCAACTCGCCGGACGACCTTTTTCTTGCTTCTGTACATGATGATCCTTTCATTACATACGCACGAGAGTTTCTCGAACAAACCCATCGTGCCCGTCGAACTTGAAGCCCGAATGTAGTGAGCGTAAGAAGAAGGTAATTACGAATGCCCGAACTGAGAGTTGCTTAACGATCATCACTTCGTGATGAATATCAATCGTCCTAGTTAAGAGCAGCATTAATTTTTGCTGTGACGAAGTCGTGCCACACTTGTTTGGCTGCCAGAGTTTGCATTAAATTTTCTTAATGAAGTGGACCCGCGATGACGGCTACGTCGTTACTGATGAACGAAAGCGTCTGGACCTTTCTCGTACGCAGCGCTGGCTCAGTGAGGAGTCGTACTGGGCGAAAGGTCGATCTCTTGATGACCTGAAGAAGTCGATTGAGTACTCCGTGGTGCTTGGTTGTTATAGCCCGGCGGATGAACAAGTTGGTTTTGCCCGATGGATTACCGACACCGTAACCTTCGCGTGGCTATGTGACGTCTTTGTTGACGAAGGTGATCGGTCCAAAGGATTGGGAAAATTCTTGGTCGGTTCGGCGCTGCAGCACCCTGCTGTTTTAGATGTTCGCCGACTCGTGCTCGGCACGAGAGATGCTCATGGGCTTTATCGTCAATTCGGCTTCGAAGCGATACCGGAACCAGCTCGGTGGATGGAACGTCGAAACGCCGCCTTTTACACGGAGCGCCCTGAGGGCGGTTCAGTGTAAGCAGATCGGCGACTAAATGACGTCGCCTACCGTGCCATCATTTGTCACGACGGTCTGATCGGCGGTGTACCACGCGTTCATGCCGCCGTCCAGGTTGTAGGTCGTAAAACCCTGTTCACTGAGAAACGCGGCGGCCCTGGCGGAACGGCCACCGGCGCGACAGACACAGACGATGGGGCGTTCCTTAGACAGCGATTCGAACGTGTCGGGAACCTCACTGAGGCGAATATGCGTAGCGTCGGGCGCGTGGCCCGCCTCCCACTCGTCGTCTTCTCGGACGTCGAGCAGCAGCGCACCGTTTTGCAACAACTCCACGGCAGCGGCAACGTCAATATTTTCGGGGGCGTACGCCATGGCAACCTTTTACCTTCATGTAGTTGTAACGAAGTGAACGAGATTAATCGGACTGTAACCAATTGAACGTCGTCTGCTAACAATCTACTTCTAACCTTTTTATATGGCCGTAATCCACCCGAGCGCCACGCTCAGCACGAACGAACTCCTTTCGTTGCTGGATGATTCGCCAGACGTTTTCTTGCTAGACGTGCGTGAACCGGACGAATTTGCAACGTGGCGTATTCCAAGAACCGTCAATATTCCCCTCGGTGAGATTGAACAGCGACTGAGTGAAGTCCCACGAGACGCGATTGTTGTCACGGTCTGCGCCAAGGGTGCGCGAGCCGAGCGAGCTTCTGAAATTCTTCGTCACCTCAACTACCGGTCCGTGGTGCTCGAAGGCGGCATGGAAGAGTGGGGCCACACGTACGAAGTCGTAAATACGAATATTGGTGCGGCGACCGTTTCCCAAATTCGCCGTCGTGGCAAGGGGTGTCTTTCCTACGTTGTGGGTTCGAGTCGTCGCCTTTCGACGGGTGCGACGGGAAATGCCGTCGTCATCGATCCATCCGTTGACGTTGACGTGTACTTGTCAGTTGCTAAGCAACACGACTACGTCATAACGCATGTTTTTGATACGCACTTGCACGCGGATCACCTGAGCGGTGCTCGCGAATTAGCGCGCCGCACGGGCGCGGAATTAGTACTTAACGCCGCCGACACTTTTCATTACGATTTTCGACCATTGACACCGGATTTTCGGTTGGCGCTTGATAAGGGCCGTGACGTTGAGTTGGTCGCGCTGAGTACGCCGGGCCACACGGAAGGTTCAACGGCCTTTCTCTTGAATCAGGGTGCTTTATTTTCGGGTGACACGTTGTTCCTCGAAAGCGTGGGCCGCCCTGACCTTGCCGACCAAGCCGAACCGTTTGCGCGAACGCTTTTTCAGACGCTGCACCACGGCGTTTTAAAACTATCCGATGATGTCAAAATATTTCCAGCGCACTACGGCGAAGCTGTGGATGTTCACTACGGCGAATTGATCACGAAGACCCTTGGCGAACTGCGTACGTCGCTCACTTCATTGTCGATGGGTGAAGAAGAATTTGTCGCCTGGGCGGTGTCGCACGTGAAGGAGCGTCCGCCCAACTACGCCAATATTGTGCTCTTCAACTCTGGCGAATCAAAGTTGACCTTGGAAGAAGTCACGGCGATGGAACTTGGCCCCAATCGTTGCGCGGTGGCGAGTTAAACCAAAAGGTTGGCTCAGGGAAAGAGACCACGAAGTTCCGTGGCCTCGGCAATTCGCTCAACGCCCACCGCAATAGCGGTTTCGCGCAAGGTGACACCCAGTTGCTGTTGACGAGTCCATACGTGGTCAAACGCCGTTCGCATGGTTTTTTCTAGACGCTGCTGGAAGAGTTCGCGTTCCCACATGAAGCCCTGAAGATCCTGGGCCCATTCAAAATATGATGCGACGACGCCACCCGCATTGGCCAGAACGTCGGGAACAACCGTGACGTTTCGCTCCTTCAGCACGGCCGCACCTTCTCCGGTAGTGGGGCCGTTCGCAGCTTCGATGACAAATTTTGCGCTCAGCGTCTGAGCAATCTCTTCCGTGAGCACACCACCCAGAGCGGCCGGTACGGCGATTTCACTCGGCATTGCAAACAACATGTTCGCGGGAATGTCGATGGCGCCGGGGTATCCCACCACCGTGCGGGCTTCTTCAAAGTGCTTCGCGAGTTTGACTGGATCAATTCCGTCGGGATCATGAATGGCGCCTTGCACGTCGGCAATGGCGACCACTTTGATGCCTCGGTCGGCAAATAACTTTACGAGGGGCGCGCCGACCTTGCCGTATCCCTGAATGACGGCGCGCTGTTCGTTGAGTGGTCGACCGAGTTTCTTGAGCAGAGCTTCCGTGCATATCGTGACACCGAGTGACGTGGCGCCCGCGTGACCAAAGGTGCCGCCGATCGCAATGGGTTTACCAGTAACAATGCCCCCCACGTTGTAGCCACGGATCATTGACAACGTGTCCATGATCCAACTCATGACGCGATAATCGGTATTGATATCGGGAGCGGGAATGTCGCGGTCGGGTCCGATTATTGGGGCGATGCCAAAGGCGTAACGACGAGTGAGTCGCTCTAATTCACCAATCGAAAGTTGGGAGGGATCAACGCGGACACCACCTTTTGCCCCGCCGTAGGGGATATTGACCACCGCAGTCTTGATGGACATGTCCGCACTCAAGGCCGCAATTTCGTCGACGTCAACGCTCGGGTGGAATCGAATCCCACCTTTGCCCGGACCGCGCGAAGTGTCGTGTTGAATGCGCCATCCGGTGTACATCTCAACGTCGCCACTATCGCGTCGCACGGGAACGGCCACTTCCAAGATTCGCTCGGGTTTTACAATGCGTTGCACCAGGCCAGCGTTGAGGCCCAACAGCGAACCGGCTTGTTCGATGAGCCCCACCACGTTGTCCCAAGGGTTGAAATTCTCTGGCTCTTGCTGCGGCGCGCCCGTCATGACTATTCCACCCGTTCCTAAAACTTTTTAGAGGCCTCGTTGTCTCCAAATTCAAGAGTAGGGCAGAGACGGAATTTTCGCGCGAATTGTCGGGTGGCGATTACGTTACTGTTCAGTAGTTCGATTGTGTCAAAGGGGAGACCATGAAACTCGCAACGCAGCTCAGTTACGCCGGTGGTTTTAAAGAAGCGGCCCAGGAAGTCGTTGATATGGAAAAGGCGGGACTGGACCTCGTATGGGTTGCCGAGGCGTACGGCTTCGACGGCCCTTCGTTGATGGGCTACTTGGCTGCTCTGACGAAAAAAGTGGAGATCGGCGCGGCGATTCTTCCGATCTATACGCGTACGCCAACGCTTATTGCTATGACCGCGGCGGGACTCGACGCACTTTCTGATGGCCGCTTTCATTTGGGCCTGGGAGCTTCGGGTCCACAGGTTATTGAGGGTTTTCACGGCGTTCCCTACACGAACCCTCTGGGTCGTACGCGCGAGATCATCGAGATTTGCCGTGACGTGTGGAAGCGCGAAGCGCCCCTCGTGCACGAAGGAAAGAACTTCACGTTGCCCCTACCGGCCGATCAGGGAACGGGACTTGGTAAGGCGTTGAAGATCATTGCGAAGCCGGTTCGAAGCGAGATCCCAATTTGGATTGCCTCGCTCGGCGAAAAGAACGTCGAGCTCACGGCGGAAGTCGCGGACGGTTGGATTCCTATTCTGTTCATCCCCGAACGAGCAAATGATGTCTGGGGCGCAGCCCTTGCGGCGGGCGCAAAAAAGCGTGACCCGAAGCTCAGTGAGCTGATGATCACGGCCGGCGGCCTCTTGGCTATTGGCGAGGGCGAGGACGTTACAAAGTTGCGCGAACTACAGCGATCGATGGTGGCGCTGTATGTCGGCGGCATGGGCGCCAAGGGAAAGAACTTCTATAACGAACTGGCGACTCGTTACGGCTACGAAAAAGAAGCCGAAGAAATCCAGGACCTTTATCTAAGCGGTAAGAAGAAGGAAGCCGAAGCTGCCGTACCCGACGAGTTCTTGGAACTGACCACATTGTGTGGCCCCAAGAGTTACGTCGCCGAGCGTATTGCTGCCTTTAAAGAAGCCGGTGTGACCCACCTGCAGGTGCACCCGCTGCCACAACTCGGACAAACACAAGCGTCACTCATCGAAGAAGTGAAGTCGCTGCTTTAACACGAAAGTACGACGTTGGTACCTAGGCCACGCTTCCGGCGTCGGCGTCTCTACCGCCCGACGCCAACCAGGCCGAGTACATACCGGCGTAGACGCCACCTCGAGTAACGAGTTCGCTAGGCGTTCCCATTTCCACGACGCCACCTTGGTCAATGACGACGATACGGTCGGCGCGTTGTGCCGTGGTGAGTCGGTGCGCAATCAAAATGGCCGTTCGTCCTTCGAGCAAGCGGTCGAGCGCCCGCTCAATAACAGTCTCTGAGCGAAGATCGAGCGACGACGTTGCTTCGTCGAGAATCAATACGCGAGGACGGGCGAGAAACGCTCGCGCGAGAGCGAGGAGTTGACGCTCACCCGCCGAAAGCGTCTGTCCTCGTTCGTGAACAATCGTGTCAACGCCCTGGGGCAAGCGATCAATTAATTCGCGTAGACCGACGACGTCTATCGCTTCTTCAATTTCGTCGTCGGTAATGGCTTCGCGACCAAAACTTAAGTTCGTCCGAATGGAACCAGCGAACAAAAATGCTTCTTGGGGGACAACGCCAAGTTGACTACGCAGTGAATGAAGCGTCACGTCACGGATGTCGATACCGTCGACCAAGACGCGCCCAATCGTCGGGTCGTAAAAACGCGTCACCAACTTGGCCATGGTTGACTTACCGGCTCCCGTTGGTCCGACAAACGCAACTGACTCACCCGGAGCAATTTCTAGATCGACGTCGTGCAGTACCAGATTCGCGGGGTCGTAGCCAAAGGAAACGTGCTCAAAGGTAATGCGCCCGTCAATCGGCGCCAGTGTCAATGCGTCAGGCTTTTCGTCAACCGATGGAGGGTCCAGCAGCAATTCGCGAAGTCGAATGACTGAGGACCGACCTTGCTGGAGCAAGTTGTATTGCTGGACCAAAAGTTGGATGGGACCAAAGAATCGGTTCAAATAAAGAAAGAAGGCAATGAGAGCACCGGGTGTCAGTTTTCCGCGGATGACCATGTCGCCACCGATGCCCAGCAACAAGGCTTGTCCCAGCATGCCGATCATGATGGTCGTGGGTCCGTAGATGGCGTTCACTCGCCCGGTGTAAAGGTTGGCGTCGCGGTACGCACCGACGAATTGTTGGTGGTTCTTGATGTTGCGTCGTTGGCGGTTATTGGCCGTGACGACGCGTACGCCATAGAGAGATTCCGAAAGATCGCCAA
This sequence comes from Acidimicrobiaceae bacterium, assembly GCA_003138895.1. Classification (GTDB taxonomy): domain Bacteria; phylum Actinomycetota; class Acidimicrobiia; order Acidimicrobiales; family RAAP-2; genus RAAP-2. The sequence goes on along the minus strand of PLHJ01000012.1, from coordinate 187,299 downwards.
GCACATTGGCAATACCGTCACGACTGCGTAGGTAACCCTTTTCGGACGAGATGTGGAACCAAATAGTGAGCACCGTCAAAACGGGCACAATCAACAAAACAGTCCAGGCCGCGAGCGTGACGTTGAGCGTGAACAGTATCACGATGATCACAATCATGGTGAGACCCTGGAGCGCGAATTGACTGATGCCGTCTTGAATCAATTGCTGGAGATTTTCGATGTCGCTCGTCATGCGACTCATGAGCACGCCCGCCTTTTCTTCGGTAAAGAAGTCGAGGCTGAGTCGTTGGAAGTGCGTGAAAACGCGAATGCGAAGGTCGTGCATCACCCGTGAGGCAAGGCGTCCCGTCACCCCGACTTGCACTCGCTGCAACATGGCGCTCGCAACGGCAATGACTAAGTACAAGCCAGCGCAGACCGCGACGACGGTGAGCGAATGGTGGCCAGGCACCATGCCGTGATTGACCGCAATGTCAGTAAGCGTCGGTCCTGCCTGCAAGAGCAAGCTAATGAGAATGACGAGTACAGAGCCGCTCACCAGCATGCCGGGATACACCCTTAGCAATCGAGGAAGCGTCAAGCGTCGCTTTTCGGCGGCGCTCGGGATTTGAGTGAACGTGATGTCGGCGGGCGCGTGTTCGGGTTCGGTGGCGAGAATCTTGTTGACGCCGTCCATTAACTCAGTGGGAATGCCTCCAAAGGGGAGTCCATTGGAGCCGGCGCCCGCGGGACCTCCGAACATGCCACCCCCGCCACCACCACCCCAGCCGCCGCCCCACGCCATTAGGGACGCTCCGGCGTGGTTTGGGCGAGCACCTGCGCATAGAGCGGTGTGGTGGCGAGCAATTTTTCGTGGGTGCCCTGCGCGACGACGCGGCCCTCATCTAAAAGCAGCACCCGCGAGGCCAGGGCAATTGTGGAGATTCGGTGCGCGATAACAAACGTGGTTCGCTGGCGAAGCAGATTCCTTAGTGCGTCGTAAATTTCGGCTTCGATGTGCACGTCAATGGCGCTCGTGGCATCGTCGAGAATCAGCACCGGTGGATTCACGAGCAGCGTGCGCGCAATGGCGATGCGCTGGCGCTGGCCGCCGGACAATGTGTAACCACGTTCACCCACGACCGTGTCGTAGTCGTAGGGAAGTCTCACAATGAACTCGTCAGCGTTCGCCGCCTTCGCCGCAGCAATAATCGCTTCTAGCGGTGCATCGGGTTGTCCGTAAGCGATGTTGTCGCGAATGGATACCGAAAAAAGGAACGGCTCGTCAAGAACTACACCGACACCTTCTCGTAGTGAAGGAAGCGTCAAGTCACGAACGTCGTGATCATCAATGCTCACCGAACCTTCGTCTACGTCGTAGAAACGAGTCAACAGTCGCGCCAGCGTAGATTTGCCCGACCCAGTGCGACCAACGATGGCGACCGTTTCACCTGGTTCAATGACCGCGTCGAAATCCTTCAAGATGTCGGGGCCGTCACCATAAGCAAAACGAACGTGGTCGAAATGCACTTTGCCTTTTACGTTGGTGAGATCAAACGCGCCGGGCCGTTCGACGATCTCAGGATTCTCGTCCAGAATCTCAAAAATTCGCTCAGCGCTGGCTTTGGCGCGTTGTCCCATCATGACGAGTTGTCCGAGCATCATGAACGGCGCCTGCAACATCAGCAGGTAAGCATTGAACGCGAGAATGGCTCCGGTGCCGAGGTGGCCGTCAATCACCATCCATCCACCAAAGAACAACACCAGCGCCAGACCCAGTTGCGGCAAGTTCTGGACCCAAGGAGCCCACTGTCCGCGGATCTCCGCGTCCTTTATATAGGCCCACGCCACGCGTTCGGCGGAATTGGCCAGGCGGTTGACTTCTGCTTCTTCTTGCGCGAATGACTTCACGACGCGCACGCCGTTCACGTTTTCGTCAACAATTGTTGCGACGTCGGCGAGTCGGGCTTGCGTGATCCACGAAATGGGGAACATCATTCTTCTCATGCGGATACCAACGAAGTAAAGAATCGGCATCACAATCATGGCAATAAGAGCGAGCTCGGCGTCAATCTTGAGCATGAAACCAAAGGCCAAAACACCAATAGAGCACTGCACGATGATGAGCGGGGCGAACGTTGAGTACATCTGGACGCTTCGAATATCGCTGTTGGCTCGGCTCACCAATTGACCCGACTGCACACGGTCGTAAAAGCTGAACGACAACCACGAGAGATGCTCGTAAATAAGCGAACGAAGATCAGCCTCTACGTTGTACGCGGTATTGAAGACGAACTGGCGCGAAATGAGGCCAGTGATACCCGCGACCAGTGCAAAGACGATGACGGTTATTACTTCGCCGCGAAGAGCAGCGTTGTGGTGAGTCTGCAAGTTGTCAAAGGCGTGGTTCAAAAGATTGGGAACTAGCGTCTGAAAAACCAGCGAAGCGAACGACAGTATTACCGCCGTGAAAAAACTCCATCGGTGTGAGTTGATGACCGGAAGAATTCGTCGCCACCACGGTAGTGACGTATCACGAGAAATTCGAACGCGTGGCCCTTTGTACTTGGAGCGAACGACTGTCCTTTCGGGCCTTTGCTGCAACTCACCTTCGAGTTGAGTCGGGGTCACCACGGCAGAACGCATCGATTCGAGCGTAATGGAGCAGGACAGCGGCATAGTCACGGGCATTACCGCCTCGAGGTTGTCTCGGGCGTATCGTGTTCGCGTGGCGAAACTTCTAGTGGTTGAACATCCTCTAATTGCTGACAAGGTGCGAGAGCTCCGCGACGAGAACACGAAAAACGCAGATTTTTTAAGGCTCGCGGGTGAAATTACGCGTTACTTGACGTATGAGGCTTTTCGCGATGCCCCTACCGTAGAAACGACCGTCGATACGCCGGTGCAAAAGGGTGCGATCGCCACCCGAGTTGACCGTGAGTACGTCATAGTGCCGATTCTTCGCGCCGGACTTGGCATGAGCCCCGCAATACAACAGGTGTTACCACGCCACCGCGTCTGTCTCGTTGGCCTTCGACGAAACGAAGTCACGCTGCAACCGGACGTCTATCTGGACGGACTTCCCGAAGATTTAGCGGACGCCAGCATTGTGCTCTGTGACCCAATGCTCGCGACCGGCGGTTCACTGGTGTGCGTCATCGATATGTTGCGCGAGCGAGGTGCGGGCGAAATAACCGTGCTGTGTCTTATCGCTTCGCGCCAGGGCGTAGCTCACGTACACGAACACCACGGCGACGTCACGATTGCGACGGCGGCACTTGATCCGGTGCTCAATGACGTGGGTTACATCATGCCGGGCCTCGGTGACGCCGGTGACCGCTTGTTTGGCCCTCCCGCTCGCTAGAGCACCAAAAGTGGATGGCCTGGAAGTGCTCCTCTGTGGAAGTACGCGCAGGCTCGTGTGATTCGCGATATTCGAATTACGCGGACCCGCCCTTGTCGACGCGGCGTAGATGGAGCGCCAGGCTCGGGACAAAAAAGGATGCAAGAAAGATAGGCAGGAAGCTTTTTCCGGTGCATCGATATTCGATAATTTGACCTTCGCCCATCTCGATGTTCGTTGCTCGGCTGGAATTTCGACCGTTTCGAATTTGGAGGGTGTGGCTACCGGGTGCCACCGGAATCTCGATGGTGTTGTTCATAGCGACAGCCCCCGAGGGCTGCCCGTCAATGATGATGTCATAGACCCCGCGGCGGACTTCAACGCCAATTGAAGAATGTGTCAGCTTCAGCGTTGCGGTCATCGTCGGTTGTCCTTGCTTAAACGTCGAAGTCGTACTATTAAACCATTATGACCCGCAAAGGATTGGTCGTATTCGGACCTTTGGCTCGAACGACCTGTCAAGCGAATTAACCACGAAACGGCGAAATCCACGTCGGAAGAAGTGATCCCACGTTTTCGGCGAGAGCCTCTTCTATCTGTTGAGCGATATCCAACAAACGCCATTCATCGTGGGGGCGCGCAATTAACGCCAAGCCAATGGGTAAACCGTGTACGAATCCAATTGGTAACGACATGACGGGCCAACCCGCGATCGCCGGGGCCATTGACGCGCAACTCGCGATATTGGGATGACCCCCAACAATAAGGTCACTCTTCCACGCGGGGCCGTAAACCGAAGAAATGATGACGTCGGCTCCCTCAATGCCTGGCACAAGTGCTTGATTGATTGCCCATTCGAGATTTCGTTCGCGCGCCGGTTGGTACTCCGGTCCGGCGCGCCCTTCGAGAGTTAAGGCTTGATCAAAAAAGTCGTGACCGAAAAAAGGCAGTTCGGTCTCGGCGTGAGCGTTTTCGTACGCCACCACATCGGCCAGCGACTTCACACCCGGTCCCGGTCGCCCTTGTAGGTAGGTTCCAAGATCGTCTACGAGTTCGGCGAGCATCACGGTCAGCTCGTCTTGGTACGCCTGAGGGCCAGGCATTGAAACATACCGGTCGACAATGTCAAAGCCCGATGATCGAAGCTGCGAAACCGTCGACGCCACCAGTGAGTCGGCCGCGTCGTGACTGATGACCCAGTTATGCGCGAAGACAATTCGCGCCGCGGATGCATCAGGCGTCGGCGCCTTCGTGGCACTGAGCACGCAGTACAGGCGGGCAACATCACGCACGGTTCTTCCCATCGGTCCGGGACTGTCTTGACTCGCGCTAATGGGCACGACACCTTTCGTGGAAACGGTGCCGACCGTTGGCTTTAGACCCACCACTCCATTCACCGACGCTGGGCAAATAATGGATCCGTCCGTTTCGGTACCAACTGCGAGTGGCGTAAAACCAGCGGCCAATGCAGCTCCTGAACCTGATGAGGATCCGCCTGCTGAGCGGTCAAGCATCCACGGATTACCAACGAGCCCTCCCGTGGCGCTCCAACCGCTCGTCGAGCGACTCGAGCGGATATTTGCCCACTGACTGAGATTGGTTGAGCCAAGAATGATTGCCCCAGCGTCGCGGAGTGACGTTACGAGTGGCGCGTCGTGCGCGGGCCGGCCAATCAGTGCCGTGGACCCCGCCGTGCCAGGAAGTCCCAACACCTCAATGTTGTCTTTGACGAGCACCGGTACGCCGTGAAGGTCGCCTCGACGAATACCAGCGTGTCGTTCGCTGTCTCGTTCGGAGGCCACTTCACGAGCGTCGTCAGCGAGCGCCGCAATCGCGCGAAGTCCAATGCCCGATGAAGGCGGGTCTAGTGCGCGAATGCGATCGAGAAGGGTATCAACGAGCGAAAGACTCGTTAGGGTTCCGTCGTCAAAGGCACCTAAAATTTCGTCGACGCCGAGGTAGGCCCGCTCATGGGAAGGGGCGTGAGGATCTGTCATTTAGGAATCGTAAGAGAAAGCTACGGCAACACAATCGCCGCGGCGAAGCCGTCGTGGCCCTTCAGGCCAACGGTCTGTAAAGCGGTGGAGTGCAGACGAGGGTGAGAGCCGAGGAGTGTGAGAACTTTGCGCGTTCCAATGACGTTGGGATCCGTTGACGACGCATCCAACACCTCACCTTGGCGCACCACGTTGTCGACGATAATGAGTGCGCCGGGTCGACTGAGTGCAATCGCGTGTTCAAGATATGCCGCGTTGCTTGCCTTATCGGCGTCAATGAACGACAAGTCGACGTGGCCAGACACCGTCGGGTCATTGTGCAGTCCTGGCAGCGTATCGAGTGCTGAACCAATGCGGATGTCCACTGCGCGGTCGAGTCCCACCGACGCAAGATTCTCTCGGGCAACTTTGGCGTGGTGAGGTTCAAGTTCGAGTGATATGAGACGTCCACCGTCACCGAATCCTGAGGCAATCCACGCGGCACTGTAGCCAGCGAGTGTGCCAACTTCTAGGGCTACACGAACGTCAAGTAATTCCGTGAGAATCTGGAGGAGGCGACCAAACACTGGAGCCACCTGGATGGGCGGGATGTCTTCAGCGGTTGCTCGCTCGTTGAAGTGGGCGTACGGGTCGTCGCCAAACGTCAGTGTTTGCAAAAGGCGGTCGACGTCAAGTTCGTTTGAGGACATGAACCATGTTTAGGCGAGGTCGATGTTGATGTCAATGGGCAACAATGACGGCTATTTTTCGATTACAAACCGATGTCTTCGTTCCAAAGTTCTGCGTGTTGCGTCGTAAACGTTTGGAGCAGTGTCGTGCAAGCTTCGTCCTCAAGCACGATTATCTCAACGCCCAGTTCTTCAAGCCAGTCGTGGCCCCCGTGAAACGTTGACGCCTCGCCAATGACGACCGCGCCAATATTGAACTGACGAACAAGTCCCGAGCAATACCAGCACGGTGAAAGCGTGGTCACCATGACGCAATCGGGGTAGTCACGTCGACGACCGGCCTTTCGAAAGGCGTCAGTTTCGGCGTGTACGGAGGCGTCATCTTCTTGCACCCGTCGATTGTGTCCCAAACCAAGCAAGGTGCCGTCGCGGTGAAAGAGTGCGGCTCCAATCGGTATGCCGCCTTCGTTTCGCCCGAGAACTGCTTCGTTATAAGCGGTCGCGAGCATGGTTGTGGCGAGATGGTGGTCGAGCGGTGGGCGAGGAGTTGGTGTCACGAAGGTAAGTATGCTCCATGCCCGTGAGTGGTCGCACCTTTTCGGTTGACGTGGGGAGTCAACGTGTCGAACTTCCTCTCGTTGCGTTGAGCGATGAATTGACGCTCGCGCTTCTAATCACGGTCGATATGGGCCTTAATTTTCTGGCCACCGCGGGAAAAGAATTGGCCGATATTCTTCGTCCTTTTGACGTTGACATCGTGGCCACGGTGGCGACGATGGGTATTCCCGTAGCCATTGAAGTTACGCAGTATTTGGAGTTCGACCAGTACGTGGTCTTGCACAAAACGCCCAAAATCCACCTCGCTGACGCAATCAGCGAGCCGGTGCGATCTATAACCACGAAAGGTGAGCAACGCTTGCTTTTTGATCGTGAGCGAGTTCCTTCGGTGAAAGGAAAGCGCGTGGCCATTGTTGATGACGTGGTGTCCACCGGGGCTTCGACCGGTGCAGCCCTTCGGCTTCTGCGTGGCGTTGGCGCCAACGTGGTGGCGGTGGGAACACTCGTGACGGAGGCGTCGCTTTGGCAAGAAGCCCTCGGCGACGATGCACACTTGGTTCACGCGCTCGGTGCGATCCCCGTTTTTCGCCCTGACGGTGACGAACTGGTTGAAGACTGGCACGGTTAGTCCTTTAAACGCACAACGCCCCGAACCGTAGGTCCGGGGCGTTGGCACGTACAAGGTCGTTAAATATTTGGCTCAAGCTCGTGCTGGCGGGCAACTTGCTTTTTCACGTTGCCCGTGGCTTTTTCCAAAATGAAATACAACAAGCCGGCAATAATGATGCCCGTTGGTACAGAAAAGTCGGCACCGCCGTACCAACCAGCCGTACAGGCACCGTGAACAAGATTTCCCGCGCAGGCGCCACCGTAATGATTCGATATCGGCGTCATCCAGTGGAACGGAAAATTAACGGGCGGTGGTGCTTTAGAGAACGCAATGGTGGAACAGACGAGGCCGACGAAGAACGCGATAATCGCGTTCCAGTTGAAGCCACCCATGCCCCAATACAAACCACCCGAGTCCGTGCGCTGTAACTCTGAAGCGTTGTAGCGGTACTTACGCAAGATCCAGTCCATGAGATAGATGCCGAGCCACGGGGCAATCCAGACAATGATCACACCGACGAACTCCTTCATATAGAGGGAGAACGTTGACTGGAATTCAGCCCAGATGGTGAGGCCGCAGGCAATGACACTGTCCAAGATGACTGCTTGGTAGCGCTTCAAGTTCAGTCCCATGGCCTGCAAGGACACGCCCGAGGAGTAAAGGTCCAGCGAGTTAATTCCGAAGAGCTGCACGATGGCCAACAACAAGAAGATCACGACGATCCACGTGGGAATGAAGTGTTGACCGTGAAAGGCTTCAAAGGGATTGGCGCCGTTCCAAATGGTGCTCGTGGAAAGAAAGGTGAACGTGAGTGCGCCAAGCACCATCATGAGCATTTCGGGAATCGCCGTTCCCAAGAAAATCCATCCGACGATGGAACTCTTTTTTGCATCACGAGGTACGTAGCGCGTGTAGTCGTTGCCACACTCCGTCCAGCCGAGACCAGAGAGCGCGAACACGAACGCGAGACCGGCCGAGTAGAGCTCCCATCCACTGCCAAACGACTTGATGTTGGTCGCACCGTGCTGGAAGTCGTAAATAGCGAGCACCAAAAAGATGATGCCGAAAGGAATGATGAGTGAGCGTAGAACTTTCACCATGGTCGCATGTCCCAAGTAGGGCATGACGGCCTGGATAGCAGCCGCGATGACGATGAAGATCACTTTCAAGGGACTCGACACGTGTACGCCAGCGAGTTGGAACAGAACAATGGCGGCACCAACAATCAAGATGAGGCCCTCGGTCTCAAAACCCAACTGTGTGACCCAGTTAAAGAAACTCACCAAACGTGATCCTCTGGTACCAAACGCCGCTCGACTAATTGCGAATGCCGCCGTACCAGTTTCTGGACCTTGCAATGAGGCAACACCCAAAAGAAAGAAGGAAAGATTCCCAATGATGATGAGGCTCAGGGCTGTCCAAAAACTGAAGCCAAATCCCATGAGCAGCGCCCCGTAAACGAAGTACTCGACGTTGATTGCCGAGCCCGTCCACAAGGCGCCAATATTGCGTGGCGTGGCCCAGCGTTCTGATTCGGGAACGAAGTCAATTCCTCGCCGTTCTATATGAAACGCTTGATCTTCCTCAGGAAGATCCGCGCTTGGATCCATAGTTAATGACACTCAAGTCCTCCCTTTTTGTCATCACGCCCGAGCCCGTAGGGTCCTTGCGATGGTCGTCAGTATTGCGCAACAGTGCTTAGGGGCGGTGAATTTGCGACAACTATTAACAATTCGGGCCGTTATTGCTCGGCCTAATCGTTGATACCACTCGCACGGTGAAATCGGAACAGATCTCTCCACATCTGGGCCAAAACCGAAACTTTGAATTTCTTCGATTTTCCAATAGTTTGACTTGCGCCGGTCGCCAGAGTTGCTAAGTTCACGTGAGATGTAAATGGGGTGAGGGGGCACAAGGCCTTCTCTCCTAGGGGAAAATTGGGGGACGTATGTCAAGCAAGCTCGATCGTCGATCGTTCTTAACTCACTCTGCGGCAACGGTTGGTGGAATTGCTCTCGCCGGAACCGTTGTTGATGACCTATTGGCACCAGCCGCTGGTGCGGCAGTAGGCATCGGAACGGGCGCACCAAAGCTCGGCGGCACAATAAAGATCGGTGTCCTTTCGGAGCAGCCCGACCCTCAGACTTTCAGTGGTGCACAAGGAAAGCTGGACGCTGCTGGGTTCACTGTTGCCAACGTGGTCTATGACTCACTGTTTGTTACGTCCGCTAACGGTAAGGCTTGGTTGCCGTACCTCGCACTTTCGGCCACACCGAGTGCCAATTACACCGAGTGGACCGTTGCCCTTCGACAGGGAATTACGTTCCACGACGGCACTCCGTTCAACGCCGCCGCCGTTGTCGCTAACTTCGCCGCTGCGTTTGCCAATGCCACTGTTGGTCTTGCTATTAAACCCTTAATTAAGTCGGTGACCCAACCGAACCCAGCGGACAACTACACGGTGCTCTTTACAATGGTTCTGCCGTTTGCGACCTTCCCGACCAACTTGGCCGAGTCGCAGATTGCCTATATCGCTGCACCTGCGGCACTCGCGACTCCGTCGTACCCCGTTGGTACCGGACCCTTCAAGTTCCAGAGTTGGGTGCTCAACCAGCAGAGTACATGGACGAAGAACGAGCACTACTGGCGCAAGGATGCCGCGGGACGTAAGTTGCCATATCTGAACTCCGTTGAGATCAAGCCAATTGTTGACGACACCGCTCGATTCCAGGCCCTGGAAAGTGGCTCCATCGATGCAATGATTTCCCAGTTTGGTCCCGTCATTAAGCAGATGCTCAGTACCCATGGCATCGTGGGCACTACTGGCGAGGCGGAGCCGCTTGACCCTCCGGTCAGCAGCATTATCTTGAACGTGGCCGGCAAGGACTACACGGGGCACACCGGTGCCGTCAATCCATCGACGGGCCAGTACGACCACACACTGACGTCAGTACTTACCGACATCCGGATTCGCCAAGCGTGTGCTTACGCGATTAACCGAACCCAGTACAACAGCGTCGTTGACGATGGAGTTGGCACTGCGGCAAACGGAATCTATCGTCCGACTTCGCCGTTCTACCGGAATCCCGGCTACCCGTCGTACAACCCAACCGAAGCCAAGAAGCTCGTGAAGGCGTACAAGAAGGCCAAGGGCGTGTCGAAGGTTTCCTTCGTCATTGACATCGTGGGATCTTCCTCAGCCGGAATTACTGGTTTTGAATTTATTCAGAGCCAGTTGGCAGCCGTGGGTATTGAAGTGACGTCACGACCGCTGCAGCAGTCGGTGCTGATTAACGACAAGATCCTGAAGACCTACGAAGCGTCAGCATGGAACCAGTTCGGTGGAACGACTCCGTCGCTTAACTACGTCTGGTTCAACAGTGGCAACTTCGTGAACTTCGCGCAAAATGCCGACCCCGTCTTGCAGGCAGCTATGCAAGCAGGTCTCGCTGCACCGCAAGGTTCCGCAGCGTTCATCGCTAACTGGGCCAAGGTCAATACGCAACTCGGTAAGGACATCCCGTACCTGTGGTTGGACAACACGGTGAACGCGTGGGCCTTTAAGTCGAACGTGCAGAACTGGGCCGGCGGTACAGCAGCCGACGGGAAAACCAAGATTCTCAACCCCGACGCGGGTGACATTCGTGTGACTGAGGTCTGGATTTCATAACTTCGCTGCGCGAAGTAAGAAATTCAAATTAAATCTGCTCTGCGTGTACGCGCGTGCGACTTAGTTTTTCCTAGGAGTTGCTAAGTTCACGCGTGTACACCAGTTGTTGAGATTCTCGAAATCTCACTTCGCACGAAAGCAGATCAGTATGTCGAGCACGCTTAATCGCCGGTCGTTTCTAACTCATTCGGCGGCCACGGTCGGTGGTATTGCCCTCGCGGGTTCAGTAGTCGACGAAATTCTGGTTCCCGCAGCGGGCGCCACGACTGGCATCGGAGTCGGTGCTCCAAAAATCGGAGGAACGCTTCGCGTCGGTCTGCTTTCGGAGCAGTCGAGCAATCAAACGTTCTCCGGGGCCCAAGGCAAGCTCGACTCGGCTGGTTTCACACTCGCCAACACGGTTTTCGACCCGCTCTTTGTCACGCCCACCAGCGGCAAAGGATGGCTTCCTTATTTGGCACTCTCGGCCACGCCCAACGCCAACTACACCGAATGGACGATTGTGCTTCGACGAGGCGTTGAGTTCCACAATGGGACACCGTTTAACGCGGCGGCCGTCGTTGCCAACTACAAGTCAGCGGCCGCCAATGCCACGGTGGGACTTGGTATCGCGCCACTAATTAAGGACGTCACCCAACCGAATCCTGCTGATAATTACAGCGTTCTGTACACCCTGCAGTTGCCGTACACAACGTTCCCCGTCAACCTCTCCGAGCAGCAGATTGCTTACATGGCCGCACCATCGGCGCTCGCTGGTCCGAGCAACCCGATAGGCACCGGACCGTTCAAGTACAAGAGTTGGATTTTGAACGAGACCTCGACGTGGGTAAAGAATGCGAAGTATTGGCGCAAGGACGCTGCTGGTCGCAAGTTACCGTACCTCAACGAAATTGAATTCAAGGTGATTGTTGATGACACTGCTCGATTTGAAGCCTTGCAGAGTGGATCAATTGACATGATGCTCACCGAAGCTGGTCCGGTCATTAAACAAATGTTGAACACGCGAGGAATTGTTGGTATCACCGGTGAAGCTGAAGCACGCGACCCCGCGAGCGACTGCATTATGTTGAACGTTGCGGGTAAGGACTACACCGGTCAGTCCGGCGCGGTGAACCCTTCGACACTGCAATACGATCACTCGCGTCGATCTGTACTTACGGACATTCGTATCCGTCAAGCCTGCGCTTACGCGATAAATCGAAATCAGTACCTGTCGGTGGTTGACGGAGGAGTTGGCTTCACGATGAACGGAATCTATCGTCCGGCTTCGCCGTTCTATAAGAACCCGGGATACCCTTCGTACAACCCAGCTGAAGCGAAAAAGCTCGTGGCCGCGTACAAGAAGGCGACCGGGGCCACAAAGGTCTCATTCGTTCTCGACATTGTTGGATCTTCTAGTGAGCAAATCACTGAATTCGAATTCATCCAGAGTCAATTGGCCGCGGTGGGGATTGAAATCACTTCACGCCCGGTGCAGCAGTCGGTGCAAATCAATGGGGCAATTCTCAAGACCTACGAGGCAGTCACCTGGAATCAGTTCGGTGGAACGGAACCATCGCTCAACTTTGTGTGGTTCGATTCGGGCAACTTCTTGAACTTTGCCCAGAATGATGACCCGGTCCTTACGAAAGCGATGCTCACCGCCATGGCGGCGAAGCCCTACTCGGCTTCGTACATCAGCAACTGGGCCAAAGTGAATACGCAACTCGCCAAAGACATCCCCTATCTGTTCATGGCCGCAACCGTCTACGCGTGGGGTGCGAAAACCACCGTGCAGAACTGGGCTAAATCAACGGCCGCTGACGCTAAGACGGCAGTTCTTAACCCCGACGCCGGCGCCATTCGACTCACGGAGACCTGGATTAGTTAGGCGTTCGTTCGTTCGCGTCGTGGCGAGTTGAGATTTCCTTTCGTGTGTCGCCACCACCAGAACGTCGAGAGCGCGCACGACGCCGAAAGCAGTGCAATCGCGGTAAAGGGAAGCGAGTGCGCTCGCGAAAAGAGCACGCCCGACACTGCAGCGGAACCCGCGAGTGCGGCCGTGTTTGCGGTTGACGAGATGCCTTGACGTCGACTGAGTTCTCGATTCTCCGCGCCTTCGGTGAGTAGCGACTGGATGGACGGAACCGAAAGTGCGGCGCCAATGGATTCAATCGGGCCAACAATTAACAACGTGTTGGGACTCGCAAAATGTGGATAGAGCGACAAGAAAAAAGCGCTGCTCAGCATTCCCGCGAGCGCAATGTAACGGCGGTTGCCGTGGTCACCGAGCCAACCACCAAGCGGGCTTAAGGCCACCCAGGGAATAGCGAAGAAGGTCCAACTCAGTCGGATCTGCAGCGTGCTCGCGTGGCGAGCGTGCATGAGCAAAGTCCAGCACGCTTCGTAGACGCCAATGGCGAGACCGGACGATATCGCCGCAAACACTGCACCAATAATTTGCGAATTCCACTGAAGTTTTGGCAGCGGCGTGGGGTCAAAGGCCTTGTCACCAAGATTGGCGCGAACTGCTTGGCTCGAAGCCAAAAGACTGGCTACTCCCGTCGCAAGAAAGGCCCAACCCAGATCTTTCACCGACGCGAGCGAACCCAATAAGGGCCCCACAGCAATTCCCAAGAGTTGTGCCGCAAGGATTCGAGAAACCGCTCGACCTCGTTCCTTCTCGGGAAAAAGTGCAGCCACTGCCGAAAACGTCGCAACTTCAACAGCGCCGGCGGCAGAACCCTGCACCGCGCGCGTCAATGCAAACCACGGCGCGCTTATGGGGAGCAAATACGTAGCGCTCGCAATGCCGTACGCGACGAGTCCGGCGATGAGCACGGGACGTCGACCAAATTTGTCCGCGAGGTGACCAAGGAAGAACTGCGTAACTATGCCCGCGACGAAAAAAGCGGCCATGATGAAACCAATGACTGATGGTGTTCCTCCTCGATGTTCGAGAAAGAGAGGCAGCAGCGGTAGACCAAGCGTTGCCCCTATCCACTGGATGGCCACGATGATCGTGAGGCTATTGAGGGTGCTACGTGGCGACGTTGCCGGCATGGCACCACGCTATCTTTGGTCCCGTGGTGCACGAGTCAATCCCAACAAAATGGTGGGTAACAGGTTGCTCTGGTTCGGGAAAATCAACTTTGGCTCGACATCTTGCGTCGCAACTTGACCTTTCGTACCACGAACTTGACGCAACGTTTCACCAACCAGCGTGGACGACGATACCGGAGAAAGAATTCGTGCGTCGCGTAAAGAATTTCGTGGCGGGCGATGCCTGGATTGTGGACGGAAACTACCGTCAGGTGCAAGAAGTCGTCTTCGAGAATGTTCAGGTCATCGTGGCATTTGATTTATCGCGTTCCACCATTATGCGACGCGTCGTACGGCGCACAATAAATCGCGCGTGGCACCGTCATGAATTGTGGAATGGCAACCATGAAAAGGTTCGGAACTTGTTTGCCTGGGACCCTGAAAAGTCAATCATTCGCTGGGCCTGGACCAGCTACCACCGTCGCGCCGAACACGCCGCGTGGCTTGAAAAAATCGCCAAAGAACGAGACATTCGTTTCCTTCGAGTGCAAAGTACCCGTCCGACGAGTGAAGTTGCTGACCACATTTTTAGAGAATTGGAATTCGCTTCGTAGGATGAGGTCATGGACTTAGACCTGAAAAATCGTACGTATTTGATTACTGGCGGTACCGATGGGCTTGGTCTCGCACTCGCTTCAACGCTCATTCGCGAAGGAGCATCGGTGGCCGTGTGTGGTCGCGACGACGATCGACTTGGAGCGGCGCAACAACAACTCGGCTCTAACGCGCTTTGCTTTAAGGCGGACGTCACCAGGGAGACTGATGTTGATGGTTTCATTGACGCCACGCTGGAACGGTTCGGCCAACTCGATGGAGCCGTCAACAACGCAGGTCGCTCGGCGGGTTCACCGGTTGCTTCTTCCAACGACCAAGTGTGGCGCGATGACTATGAACTAAAAGTGATTGCCGCGCTGCACGTATGTCGTCGAGTTTTACCCGAACTCGAAAAAACGAACGGTGCCATTATCAACGTGTTAGCAATTATGGCGCGTTCGCCCCAAGCCAACTCCACTCCCACCACTGCCTCGAGAGCGGCGGGTTTGGCGCTCACCAAGGCATTGGCAAACGAGGTCGGACCTAAGGGGATTAGAGTAAACGCGATTTTGATTGGGCTCATTGAGTCGGGACAGTGGGCGAGGCGAGCGCGCGAAGCCAATGTGAGTGACCAAGACTTCTACACAATGATTGCGTCGTCACAAACCATCCCGCTGGGACGAGTTGGCAAGTCGCAAGAATTTGCGGACCTCGCCGCGTTCTTGCTTTCGCCCCGCGCAAGTTACATCACGGGCGTTGGCATCAGCATTGATGGCGGGATGTCGCCGGTTATCTAATTACCGCAACGCAACGGCGATGGCGGCGAAGTGGCAGCCCGCACCAACAATGGTGAAGGCGTGAAAAAGTTCGTGATAGCCAAAAACGCGTGGTGACAACTTGGGACGTTTTGCACCGTAGGCCACGGCCCCAATTGAGTACGCCAAACCACCAGCGATAATGAGCGCGAAACACAGCGGTCCGCCGCCTCGATAAATTTGAGGCATCACAATCACGGCGGCCCAACCCACGAGCAAGTAGGGGATGGTGTTGACCCACTTTGACGCGTGAAGAGCGAGTTGACGAATGGCGATACCGACGAGTGCACTCACACCAATAATCAGCAACAGGACCAATCGGATATTGCCGTGCATTGTCAGTCCCGCAATGGCCAGGTAACTGCCACCAATCGCTAGAAAAATCGCCGAGTGATCGGCGCGCTTCATTCGTTCACGCCCAGCCGGGCTCCAATTGACGATATGGAAGGACGCGCTCGTTGCCATCATGGATCCCACGCCAACGAGGTAGCAAAGCACCCACGCCACCTGCTCGGGTGAGCGAGTACGAACAAAAAGGATGGGTGAACACGCCAAAAGTACAAAAAAACCACCGAAATGCAGCCGCCCGCGCCACAGAGGCTTCACCGTTGCTGGGCTGTCCAATGACACACTCACGCTCCAACCTTATGGCGCTAAAACAACCCGCATTCGCCAATTATTAAGAAGCCAAGAGCCACGTAGACAAACGGCGTCAAGTGGCGGGCGTAACGCTGTCCCCAGGCAATGATGCGAGGGCGACTCGCCAGTTTCTTCGCCAGTAGGACGAGCAGCATTTCGAGCAGGAAAAACACCGCCGCGGTCTCGAGGCCCTTCGTCACGCCAGCGGCGCGAAGTAGCGGCGTCCACACCGCAATGTTGTCACCGCCCAACGCAACGGCGACCAAAAATGTCGTCGTCGCACCTCGCTTAAAAACGGGGCCAACGTCGTCGTTGCGGTGTCGCCAGGCAACGACGCCCAACGTGAATGGCGCCAATGCCAAAATCGCCACCCACTTCAGTGGAATCGAGGAGAGCGCGCTACCGACCCCGGCAGAAATGGCCACGAGACCCATGATTCCGGCGATGTGCGCTCGACCAATCCGCTGAAAGGCCTTGGCGTCCGTGAGGGCCAGTTGCGCCGCGAGCGCAAAGAAATTGTCAAACGTGGTGCCAACGAATGCGGCCGCGGCGACCGCGATAGTCGTCACGAGTGCGGGCACGCTGCGACTCTATCCCTTTAAGGAATTTTGGCTAAGCGGTAAGGTGGACAGACCGCTTTGAAGCAATGTGTGGAGAACATGATGATTCGCCAGGTACAGCCACCGACGTCGACGCAGCTCGAAGACGCGCGTCGGGTTATTGCCGACTATCTGGAACCCACACCCACGGTCACGCTGATGCTTCGTGGTCGACCAGTGGCCACCAAAATGGAGAGCTTCCAACCCACCGGCGCTTTCAAAATTCGAGGCGCCCTCAGTGCGCTCGACGCAGCGCGACGCGACGATCCTGGTGGTGCGGTCATTACGTCCTCGGCGGGTAACCACGGACTGGGGATCGCCCACGCCGCACAACTGCTCGGTATGCGCGCCACGGTCGTGGTGCCGACAAACGCGTCGGACGCCAAAATAAAAAAACTTCGCAACTACGACATTGAACTCATCCAGGCCGGCACCTCTTACGACGGTGCCCAAGCCCACGCGAAACAGTTAGCGGACGAACGATCGTTGCATTTCGTATCACCGTTTAATGACACGTACGTCATTGCCGGGCAAGCCACGGCATTTTTTGAAATGCTGCAGCAAGCTCCCGAAATGGAGCACGTCGTGATTTCGGTGGGTGGTGGTGGGCTTCTGTCGGGGTTCTTACTCGCGCGTCGTGAGTGCAATCGTGACGACATTGAAGTGACCGGCGTGCAACCCGAACGAAGTTCGTCGCTCTATCACGTACTACGCGGCATGAAAATGAGCGACGTTGTTCACCAGCCCACGATTGCCGACGGGCTCGCCGGTGGCGGTGACGAAGATTCGGTGACTAATGACATCGTCGCTGAGAACAAGGTTCCGATTGTTCTCGTACCGGAAAAGGAAATTCGTTCCGCGGTTCGAGAAGCGGCGCTGCAAAACGGCGTGGTTCTCGAGGGATCGGCCAGCGCTTCCTACGCGGCCATTACGAACAATTTGATTAACGATAAGGAGCGTCGCGTGGGTTTCGTAGCGTGTGGTCGAAATATTTCTGAAGAACTCTTGCTCGAGATTTTGCGGGAATCTGACTAGAACAATTGCTGGGGCTCTTCAGGTTCAATGAGTTCGGGACCATCGTTTCGAACCGAGCCCACTGCTTTTGAGACACCGTGGTGTCGAAGAGTCCCCTTGGGCGCGGGTCGAAGCATTGCGGCGCGCTCTGCTCGATGATCTTCTTCTAGATCAAGCCACGACGCGATTTCGTCGCGTTCAAAAATGACGGGCATCCGGTCATGGATGCCATTGATGTCCTCACTGGGCGTGGTGGTTATCACGGTGCAGGTTTGCACGAGCGGGGCGTCATCGGGGAGTGTGGGGTCTCGCCAGAATTCGTAGAGACCGGCGAGCAACAGCAAGTCATCGTCCGTACGCGAGAAATAATTCGGCTGCTTGTTTTGTCCCTCACGGTGGTCCCATTCGTAGAATCCGTCAACCGGAATCACGCAGGGGCGCCGTGCAAAGGCGGTTCGAAACGAAGGCTTTTCCGCCACGGTTTCGCCGCGCGCGTTAAAGAGACGATTCCCAATCGCTGGGTCTTTGGACCAACTTGGCACGAGTCCCCATTTGTATTGGTCGAGCACGTTGCCAGTGCTCTCAGTGTGCAGGGCGAAGAGACGTCGTTGGGGCCCCACGTTCCAGCTCGCTCGGCCCTCAGGGTCAATGCCCGCGGCCAGGGTTGCTTCGAGCAGTCGCGCAATGCGGGCGGGGGGCGTAAATAGAGCAACTCGGCCACACATAGCCCCTCCTTTCCCCCAACGATAGGTGCATTGGCGCATGTAACGCCCACTGTGTACAGTTACGAACGTATGTTCGCTTTTTCTCAAAATCGCCCAGAATTACCGGCTTCTCTCGCCGCCAAAGTTCGACCCGTGGCGGCGGCCTCGAGTCGCAAAATTCCGGTGGACCCCTCGTGGGAGCAAATCCTGCCCGAACACGGACTGCGACGCGGCAGCACGGTCTGTGTGGAGGCGGCTCCGGGCACGGGCGGCCTCACCCTCGCGCTCAGTTTGTTGAGCGGTCTTAGCGCCAGTGAACACTGGTGCGCGGTCGTGGGCGTTGATGATCCCGGTGTTGTGGCAATGGTGGACCTCGGCATTGATTTACGTCGCGTGTTGTTCGTACCGCGCCCTCGAGGAGCGTGGGCCGAGTGCGCGGCTGATTTACTCGACGGCGTTGACGTGTTGGTGGTGCGTCCGCCCAGTCGCCCCGCACTCGCGTCGGCGCGACGACTCATGAGTCGCGTGCGTGAACGCTCGACCGTGCTCATTGTCCTCAGTGAACCCAACGCGCAGTGGCCTTTGCCGGTTGATCTGACGTTGGAAATAACGAAGGCGCAGTGGAACAGTTCGTCGCGTCTCACAACGCGTACGGCAACGGTTCGCGTCTCGGGTCGAGGAAGTGCGCGACGAATGATGGAATATGCCATTGATCTTCCGTCGTCAACGGGTCGGGTACTCGCGAGCTAGTCGTGGAACGACTACTCGTTTTATGGTTGCCGTCACTCGCGAGCGAAGGTGCCGATGGTGCCAACGCTCGTCAGTACCTCACGCTTTTTCAAGAACTACGCGCACTGTGTCCGTTCGTTGAACCAATTCGATTTGGCGTCTTTGCTTTACCCGTTCGCGGCCCCAGTCGTTTTTTTGGTGGTGAAGAGGCGGTACTGAACATTGTTCGAGAGACCGTTGTACGCATTATTGATATAGCGCCGTATCTCGGCATTGCTGATGGGCTCTTCGCTGGTGAAGCCGCCGCTCGTGCTCACCTCGTGGTGCCGGTGGGTCACACCATGAATTTTGTACGGTCGCTTCCGCTCAGTGCGCTCGGTCGCGACGATCTCGCCACGGTGGGTCGCCGCTTGGGAATTCACACGGTGGGCGAATTCGGTGATTTGCCAGTTGCTCGCGTTGGCGAACGATTCAATCGCCACGCGCTGCACGTGCACCGAGTGGCACGGGGTGAAGAAAGTGAATTACTCGGTCAACGTGATGCGCGTATGGAGCAACGCCTGCGAACCTTGTGCGGCGATGACGACGTCCGCGCCGCACAGTCGGGGTTTTTTGGTGAACGCCGTGGTCACGATCTTCGCGCCACCACCGCGGCGCACCGGGTGCGAGAACGACTCGGACCCGACGGTGTTCTTCGGGCTCACGTTCGTGGCGGCCGTGCGCCACAAGACCGAGTGGTACTACTTCCCTGGGACGCTCCCACGCCTACGACCACCAACGAGGCCGAACCTTGGCCGGGGCAGTTACCCGCCCCGACGCCCGCGACGGCCTTTCGCCATCCCGTCACCGTGGGGCTCTTGGACGCTTCTTCACGGGCGGTGTGTGTTGACGCGCGAGGACTCTTGAGCGATACCCCGACGCAACTGGTTTTTCGAGCAGGTGCTTCCCAGGCCATTACGTGGTTCGCTGGTCCCTGGCCGCAGATTGAGCGGTGGTGGAGCGCGCGTCGGCGCCGCGCTCACGTACAAGTCGTGCTCGCAACGAATCAGGCGTTTTTGCTGTACGCCGAAGGTGGTTCGTGGTGGCTCGCGGGAATTTACGACTGATGGCCACGTACGGCGAACTACACGCTCATTCGGGATTTAGCTTTCTTGACGGGGCGAGCGATCCCGAAGAACTCGTGGCCGAAGCCGTGCGCTTGGAATTATCGGGACTCGCGCTGACTGATCACCACGGTCTTTACGGCGTGGTTCGCTTCGCGCAGGCGGCGCGCGCACTGGGTCTGGCGAGCGTTTTTGGCGCGGAGATTACCCTCGCCGGTAACGACGACCGCGTGGGGGTGGCTGATCCATCCGGTGAGCATCTGGTCGTACTCGCCCGTTCGCCCGAAGGGTACCGCCGGCTCTCGACGATGCTCGCCGAGGCGCACCTTCGTCGTGGCGAAAAGGGCGCGCCGCGGTGCACCCTTGATGAACTCGCCGAAGCAGCGGGCGAGTGGTTCATCTTGACGGGTTGTCGAAAGGGCCCACTCACCCGAGCGCTCTACGAAAGTGGGCCATCGGCCGCCGCCAAACGCCTCGATCACTTGACGAGCGTGTTCGGACGCGACGCCGTTGCGGTAGAGATATGGGATCACGGCACGCCCGAGGACATTGCTCGAAACGACGCGCTGGCAGAAATTGGCACGCTGCGTCACGTGCCCATTGTTGCTACGGGCAACGTGCACTACGCCACCCCCTCGGGGTTCCAGCGCGCCAGCGTGCTTGCGGCTATTCGAGCTCGACGCACGCTGGACGAACTCGAGGGCTGGCTGCCGTCGTCGCCCATGGCGTGCTTGCGTAGTGACGCGGAACAGCGTCGCCGATTTGCTCGTTGGCCCGGCGTGGTGGATCAGGCCGGTGAACTCGCTTGCGCCATGGCGTTCGACTTACGTCTCGTAGCTCCGCGACTACCTGATTTTTCGACCCCCGACGGACTGAACGAGCAGGGTTATCTCGAACAACTCGTCGAGCGCGGCGCGACGTTGCGTTACGGGCCACGAACGGAGGAACGTGTTCCGGGCGCTTGGCGACAAATCGATCACGAACTAAAGGTCATTGGCGACTTGGGGTTCGCCGGTTATTTTCTCATCGTTTGGGATATAACGGAGTTTTGTCGACGAGAGAATATCTACTGTCAGGGAAGAGGTTCAGCCGCGAACTCGGCGGTGTGTTTCTCACTGGGCATTACGAACGCCGACGCCGTCAGCCTCAATCTTTTCTTTGAACGGTTTTTGTCACCGGCGCGCGATGGCCCGCCGGACATTGACGTCGATATTGAATCCGGACGACGAGAAGAAGTCATTCAATACGTCTACGAACGCTACGACCGACGCCACGCCGCGCAGGTGGCCAACGTCATTACGTATCGTTCGCGCTCGGCTCTTCGCGACGTGGGGCGTGCGCTCGGTTACAACGAGAAAGAAGTGGCGAGTTTTTCCAAGGGTGTGGAGCGCTACGGCGACCTTCGAGAAGCTTCGAACGTGGTCAATCACGTGCCGAGTCTGGTTCGTGAACTCGCAAAAGAGCTGCAGAACCGACCACGTCACCTGGGTATCCACTCGGCGGGCATGGTGATCTGTGATCGACCGGTTATTGAAGTGTGTCCGGTGGAGTGGGGTCGCATGCCGGGCAGAAGTGTTCTGCAGTGGGACAAGGATGATTGCGCCGAAATTGGCCTCGTGAAGTTCGACCTGTTGGGTCTGGGCATGTTGGACGCGCTGCACCGCGCGGTGGACGCCGTTCGCGAGTTTCACGGCGTCAGTCTCGATCTGGGTAAGTTGCCTCAAGAAGACGCGGTGTACGACTTGTTGTGCAACTCGGACACCGTTGGTGTTTTCCAGGTGGAGTCACGAGCACAAATGGCGACGTTGCCGCGCGTACGACCACGATGCTTTTACGACCTCGTTATTGAAGTTGCGCTTATTCGGCCGGGCCCCATTCAGGGAAACGCCGTGAATCCGTATATTCGCCGTCGACGTGGTGACGAACCAGTGACGTACATGCATCCACGACTGGAACCGATTCTTCGTCGAACACTCGGCGTGCCGTTGTTTCAAGAACAACTCATGGAGATGGCGGTCGCCGTGGCTGGCTTTTCACCGGCCGAGGCCGACGAACTTCGCCAAGCTATGGCCGCCAAACGTTCCGAGATTCGTATGGTGAAACTCAAGAGTCGTTTCTATGCCGGTATGGCCGAGAACGGAATTACCGGCGAGAACGCCGACCATCTCTATCAGGCACTCGCGGCGTTTGCCAATTTTGGTTTTCCCGAGTCGCACTCGGTTTCCTTCGCGCACCTCGTGTACTGCTCGGCGTGGATCAAGCACCATTATCCAGCGGCGTTCCTCGTTGCGCTGTTGAACGCGCAACCACTGGGTTTTTGGTCACCCCAGAGTTTGGTTGCCGACGCGCAACGTCACGGTGTGCACGTCCTTCGTCCCGACGTCAATTGCTCAAAGGTCGGAGCGTGCCTCGAGAACAACAACGACGAGGCGTGGGTGCGTCTTGGTCTTCGTGGTGTGCGTTCTGTTGGCACGTCACTGGCGCAGGCCATTGTCGATGGCGCACCGTGGCGCGATAGTGAAGATCTCGTGCGACGAGCTGGTGCACAGCAACAGCATCTCGAAGCACTGGCGTCCGCCGGAGCACTGGACTGTTTTGGCTCGTCTCGTCGAGCACTCACGTGGTCGGCGGGCGCCGCGGCGCAGGGCACTCCCGATCGCCTTGCGGGTGTGGTGACGGGAAGTACCGCGCCGCAACTTCGCGCGCCTTCGGAACTTGAACGTGTGGCGGATGATCTTTGGTCAATGGGACTCACTCCGGACGCGGGAGCTATCGCAATTGTTCGTCCGTTGCTTGATCAGCGTGGTGTCGTGAAGGCGAGTTCGCTTCTAGCGGCCGAGAGTAAGCGCGTGAGCGTTGCGGGAATCGTGACGCACCGTCAACATCCCGAAACAGCTCGCGGAGCAGTTTTTATTAACTTGGAAGACGAGACCGGTCACGTCAACGTCATTTTCTCCAAAGGCGCGTGGGCTCGTTGGCGAGAGACGGCTCGACATTCTCCGGCGCTGGTGGTGCGGGGAAGTTTGGAGCGAGGACAAGGAACGCTCGCCCTGTTAGCGGAGTCGGTAGAGGCTCTCGAAATTAGAGCACTCGCGCCACCGTCCAGGGACTTTCGTTAGCGCGGCACCGTCGCGAGTTGACCCGCGATAATGTCGCGATCTTCATCATCGCCAATGGCGTCCACCAACGCCTTCGCTGTTTCTCGCCACTGTTCTCGCAGTGTTTCGTCACCCGCCGCCGCGTACGCCCGCGCGAGACCTTCGGCGACACTCGCGCTTAACCAATCGTCGACCGCAGCACCATTTGCAGCTTCGAAAGCGCGTCGCGCAAAAAGAACCGCGAGGTCTCCAAAGTCAGCAGCGCTCGCGGCGCGAGAAATCATCCAATCAGCACAAATATGTTGCTGCGCTTCGCCAACGGATAGCCAGTGGTAACGCGACGTGAAGGCGTACGTCAGCAACGTCGCGATCTGATCCGACGTGCCGTCAAAGGACTCAAGAATTTCCCAGCACTCGTTATAGAGTTTTGCCGCAAGCGAGCGTTCTTCGCTTTTTTCCATGGGATGGACTGTAATACCTGAGTAAAACAGCCAAAGTAGGGCCGGTAGGCTGAATGAGTGGAAGCACGCAAACGCCTCTTGGCCATCATTATTGGTGTTGTCGCATTCGCGCTCACGGTGACGGGCATCGTCATTGCCGCGACGGATCCCAACCCCTCGGGAGTACCCAACGATACGTTGGCGCTGAACGGCTACCCACCTAAGACTGCCACGTTGCTCGTCACCGTCAATACCGGCGGCGCCTACGAAGTCTCGGCCAAAGTCAATATCAATTTCGTCACGAATGCACTAAGTGGGCAAGTCGACATTCCGGCTGGCTTTTCGACGACGTCGCTCAATTTTTTGATGCTCAAAAACAAGTTGTACGTCGGTCTTCCAAATTTTGCTGGGCTGCTGGGAGCATCGTGGTTGTCGACCAGTTTGTCGACACCAAACCTCTTCGGGCTTTCACTCGAGATGACGAAACCTGATCTCGCTCTCATAACGGCCTACACCAGTTCGAGCATTTCGCACAATGGCTTCTACACCACGTACTCGTACAAACAACTCGACAGTTCGCTCGGTATTGGGCTTAGTTTGCCCATTGCCGTTCCCAAGAGGGCTACTGCGCACTATTCGATCACGGTAGGCAAGCAGGGCGAAGTTGTCGGCGCATCGTTTGGTTGGACCTCGAAGCAGACCGATGTGACCGTTACCGCCAAGGTGCTTGCGTATAACCAGCCTGTTCACATCGTCGCCCCGAAACCCGGTGACGTGAAGCCGCTGTCGTCGGCTAACACGAAGAAGGTATTGGGAGCAAACACCGGTTCGCTTGGTGGCCTACTTTCCTCGAGCGGCCTCTCGTCGCTTTAAGTTTTCTTCGGGAATTACCTCTAACGAGCGTCAGATTGGCCCAATTATTACAACTACGGGCATGTATTCATTACTGGTCACTTCTCGGGAGAGTCACAATCAGTTCCATTGCACTTTGATTTGTCCGTTAGATTGACGCTCGTGCCATCTGCGCTACGAAACTGTGATCGCGCTTTAAGACGCGGTTGGATCAGTTTGGCTCGAAGCAGTGAAATTACGCAACGACCGGCATCGTTTCGTTTACTTGGCGAGAACTACGTGGCGTTCCGTGTGGCATCCGGCGACATGCGTGTATATCGCGACCAATGTCCTCATAGACTCGCTCCTCTTTCGCTCGGTACTTGTGAGAACAACGTGCTGCAATGCGCGTATCACGGATGGCGCTTTGACGAATCTGGTCGATGCATCGAAATTCCGGCCTTGGGATCTGCAGCAACAATTCCTCCAAAAGCCGTGCTTAACTCGCCCGCTCGGGTTGCGGAGTCACATGGCATGGTTTTTGTTGCTCTTGATGAGCCGTTGATGCCACTTCCCTTGATTGAGGCAGCGAATAATCCGTCGTACATGAAGGGGGACTTGCCGGTGTTCACTGCACGAGCAAGCGCGGGGCTGCTCGCCGACAATTTTCTTGATATGGCTCATTTCCCTTTCGTTCACGTGGGAACGTTTGGTGAGGGTGAAGCGAAAGAGGTACCCAATTACAAAGTGCAAAGAGATGGCTTTACGTTTGAGGCTTCGTACGAACACCAATTTGCCAATCGGGAAGATCCGGGCGTCGATGCCGGCATTCGACCTTTGGTGCAAACTCGCCGTCTTACGTATCGATACCACGCGCCGTTCCACTTGGAGTTGGAAATTGAATTTTTGGACGCTGGTGGAACCAACGTGATTGGTTTCTTCTTGACGCCCGAGGACGACGAACATGTGCGAATTTATTCTTCGTTATGGCGAAATGACCTTGAAGGTTCGTTGGAGCGTATGGCCGACGCGATTGACTTTGAAGTCCGCGTGGTAAATGAAGACTTGCGACTTCAGTCACGTTACGAAGATTTAGCGTTGCCACTCGAGAGTACGGCCGAACTCCACACAAGAGCGGACAAGATAACGCTCGAACTTCGACGAGTTCTTCACGATTTTGTGGCGGCCGCGAATGCCTGAGGAGCGCCGCGAACCCCGCTGGCCGGCCTCACTCGCTCTTCTCGTCTGCGCTGGTCTTTACGTCGTGTTACCTGGGCGAATTTCCGTCGGACCAAAGTGGTTATTGCCGGTTCTCGTTGCGCTTCCGCTCATCCCATTATCGCTTCGAAAGCACCGGCAACCCGACGAATCAGTTCACGTTCGACGAGCTTCAATTTCCCTGATTGCGCTTATTAATATTGCCAACGTAACGTCCGTAATTCTGCTCGTCCATCGATTGCTCGCCACCAACGTGACGCAAGGTCGAAGTCTCATTTACTCCGCGGTTTTGGTGTGGGTAACGAACGTGATTGTGTTTGGACTCTGGTACTGGGAAATTGACCGTGGCGGACCACAACTTCGAGGTACTTCACTTGAAAAGCCAATTGATTTTCAATTTCCTCAGATGATGACACCCGATCAAGCTCCAAAGAATTGGCGACCGGCCTTTATTGATTATCTCTACGTGGCGTTCACTAATGGCACCAGCTTTGCACCCGCCGACGCCATGCCTTTTACACCGACGGCCAAATTCCTTATGGCGAGTGAATCAATTGTTTCCTTGGTGACCATTGCCATCGTCGCTGCCCGGGCCGTCAATATTCTTAAGTAGTTGGGTTCATTTCAGAATCCAACGGCCAAGCGCGCGAGCGCTTTGGCCTGGTTTGACCGAACGCGCTTCGTCGCGGTCGGCGCGAGCGGCGAGCGCGGTCACGCTATTAATGCCCAGCCATCGAAATGGCTCAAACTCCCAGGGTCGAATGGGTTGTTGCACAAAAGGAAGCGTCGTGAAATCGGTGTCTTTCTCGGGGTGCGATAGGAGATCCGCCAAGGCGTTGGCGGCAACGTAACTAAGCACCACTCCGTCGCCGGTGTAGCCGCCCGCTGACGCCAGTCCCGATTCGAAATTGACGGAGACGAAGGGGAACTGGTTGCGTGGCATTGCGAGCGGACCACCCCAGGCGTGCGTCACACTAGCGGGCAAGGAAGGAAAGAGTTCGCGAAGCGTTTTTTCTAGAAGCGAAAAAACGCGAAGGTTGTTGTCGAATCGTTCTTCAACCGTGGAGCCGAAATGATAAGGCGCTCCGCGCCCACCAAAAGCAATACGGTCATCATTCGTTCGTTGGCCATAAATGATGAGGTGTCGTCCGTCGCTGAAGGTTTCGTAGCCGCGAAAGCCAACTTCGTCCCAAAAGGACGACGACAGGGGTTCGGTGGCAATCATCAGTGAGTACAGCGGTGCGACGCTGCGACGTTTGCCAGGCAGTGTCGGCGTGAAGCCCTCCGTAGCTTGGACAACAAAGTCGGCCGTCATGGTTCCTTCGGTGGTGAGTACCTGCGCGCGTCGTGTGGCAGTGGCGCCACGAACGCGAGTCACCTTGGTTTGTTCAAAAATTCTGGCGCCAAGAAGTGCGCAGGTATCGGCAAGCCCACGTACGAGGCGGGCGGGATTGATTCGCGCGCAGTGCGGACTGTAGGTTGCGCCAAGAGCGTCGCTGACAACGCCATGTTCGTTGGCCTCCGCCTTTGAGAGCCAACGGAAATCTTCGAGTGGTACGCCACGTTGGACGCTTTGTTCTACAAATTGCTTGAGGCGATGCCGTTGCGCCTCGCTTCGAGCGAACGAAAGGGTTCCACCCTTTTGGAAGTGAGCGTCGATGCCATCGTCAGCAATAGCCGCACCGAAGGCAACTACTGAATCTTCGAGCAATCGACGTTGGCTCATCCACGCGGACACTCCAAAACGATCGATAACTGCTTGATCGCCCACGGGAAACAGTGCTGAGGCCCAACCACCGTTTCTTCCCGACGCGCCAAAGCCACACACAGATTGTTCGAGTATCGCTACCTGTAGCGACGGATCGCGACGAAGTAGTTCTCGAGCAGTCCAGAGTCCGGTGAAGCCGCCTCCGATAATGGCCACGTCGACGTCCAGGTGGGCGCGAAGCGCCACGCGCGGCGTTACTGGTTCGCTCAGCGTTGACCACCACAGAGACGCTGGTGGGTTGAGCACGAACTAAATGTGGCTCAGGGCTCCGTCGAAGACCTCGCGAAGCGTTCCGACCATGAAATCAATGTCGTTTCGAGTCGAAATCAGCGGCGGGGCGAGCTGAACAACCGGATCGCCCCGGTCGTCCGAACGACAAATGAGTCCTCGTCGGAACATCTCGGGCGAGACGTAACCGCGCAGTAAACGTTCGGCTTCGTCACCTTCAAAACTTTCACGCGACGCTTGGTCCTTGACCAGTTCAATGCCCCAGAAGTACCCCGTTCCTCGTACGTCACCGACGATGGGAAGGTCGTATAGCGATTCGAGACTCTTTTGAAAATAATCTTGGTTCGCCAGCACGTTTTCAAGGATGTGCTCAGTCTCAAAAATCTCGATGCTCTTGAGGGCAACGGCGCACGACACGGGGTGACCCGCCCACGTAAATCCGTGAATGAACGAAGTATCACCTTGCAAGAACGGCTCGGCGAGGCGATCAGAGACAATCATGGCGCCGAGAGGGGCGTACCCCGCGGTCAGCCCCTTGGCGCAACAGATGATGTCGGGCACGTAGTCGTACTTTTGACCACCGAACCATGTTCCGAGTCGACCAAAAGCGCAAATCACTTCGTCGGAAACGAGCACGACACCATACCGGTCACAAATGTCGCGTACTTCTTTCCAGTAGCCCGGCGGCGGCGTAAAGCAACCACCGGCATTTTGCACCGGCTCCAAAAAGACTGCGGCAATCGTGTCGGGGCCCTCGCGAAGGATTGCCTCCTCAATTTGTCGGGCCGACCAGAGACCGAAGGATTCGTAATCTGAGTTCCACTCAGTGGCGTGATAAAAGTTCGTGTTCGGAATCTTGATTGCTCCGGGCACCAACGGTTCGAAGGGTTCTCGGTAACTGTCGAGCGACGTGATAGTGAGCGCACCCATGGTCGTGCCGTGATACGCGATGTCGCGGCTAATTACCTTGTAGCGATCGGTATCGCCTCGCAGGCGGTGGTACTGACGCGCCAACTTCCAGGCGCTCTCTACCGCGTCGCCGCCACCTGTGGTGAAGAAGACTCGATTGAGATCGCCGGGGGCGAGCTGTGCAATTTTCTCTGCCAACTCAATGGCCTTGGGGTGAGCGTAGGTCCACAGCGGGAAATAGCCCAACTCAGTCATCTGCTTAGCGGCAACTTCGGCAATTTCGCGACGCCCGTGTCCAAGTTGGTTCGTAAAAAGACCAGAGATGCCGTCAAAGTATCGGTTGCCGTTCGCGTCCCACACGTGGGTACCTTCGCCACGCACGATGATCGGAATCTCGTTTGTCTCCGAATACGCGCCCATGCGCGACACCTCGAGCCAGAGGTTTCGCCGAGCACGCTCGGACAACGTATGGCTTTCTCGTGACGAGTTCGAAGCAGCTACGCCGTCCGAAATTATTTCGTGCAATGTCATTTTGTCCCCCAGGAGAACGTTTGCTTGGCCAGTTTCAGATAAAGAAAGGTTTCGACTTCGGTGACGCCAGGAATGCTTCGAACCGAATCGTTCAGTAAATGCACGAGGTCGTCGTCATCGACCGCGAGCAACTCCGCGATGATGTCAAAGCTGCCCGCCGTCAAAACGACGTAGTTGGCTTCGTTAATCGACGCGATTTTGTCAGCGACGAGCCGTACGTCACCGTGGACTCGAATCCCGACCAGAGCCTCGCGACCGTAACCCAATTGCAATGGATCGGTGATAGCGACAATTTGCATCACGTTGGCGTCGCGAAGACGTTGAATACGCCGACGAACTGCAGCCTCGGAAAGACCGACGTCGTCCGCCACCGCTCCATAGGGGCGCCGACCATCGACTTGGAGGAGCGAAATAATCCGTCGGTCAATGTCGTCCAGCGTGATTTGTGACGACGCCGCCTCACTGGCGGTGCGCTCGGAAACCTTGGAGGTCCCTTGATTGGTTGTTCGCTTTGGCATTGTGTGGCCCCTGAACCGAATCTCACGGTGAGAACCGGCTGCGGATAAGTACATGCTAGACGGATATTGCGTCGATAAGCGTCGTCAAATGTCCATTTCGGTCCGATTTCATTGTTAATTCTGTGTTTCAGCGTTTGCATAGGCGGGATCTTTCTGAAAGAGTGGGCTTCGTAACGCCGTCGGTACTGGGTTTTGATCGTGGAGGACACGTGCGCCGTTTAGAAAATTTCATTGGCGGTGAGAGCGTTGCGCCAAAGAGCGGAAAGTACGTCGAGTTGCTCGATCCCACGACGGGACTGGCCTTTGTCGAAGCGCCCGTTTCGGACGCCAAGGACATTGATTTCGCAATGAACGTGGCGGGCAAGGCCTTCGTTTCTTGGAAACGGACAACTCCTTCCGAGCGAAGCCGAGCGCTCCAAAAAATTGCCGACATTCTCGAGTCGCGGGCGGATGAACTCGTCGCCATCGAAGCTGAAAACTGCGGAAAGATTATTGCGGTCACGAAGAATGAAGAAATTCCGCCGCTCATTGACCAGATTCGGTTTTTCGCTGGCGCGGCGCGAATGCTGGAAGGTCGAGGTGCCGCTGAGTACATGTCCGGATTTACGAGTTACGTTCGCCGCGAACCAATAGGGGTGTGCGCGGCAGTCACGCCGTGGAACTACCCAATGATGATGGCCGTGTGGAAATGGGCGCCAGCGATCGCCGCGGGAAACACGATGGTGCTGAAGCCCTCGGACACGACGCCTGCTTCGACCTTATTTATGGCGCAGTTGATGGCCGAGGTACTGCCCCCAGGTGTTTTTAACGTGATCTGTGGCGATCGCAACACGGGACGTGCACTGATCGAGCACAGCGTTCCGGCGATGGTGTCTATAACGGGCTCGGTGCGCGCGGGCATCGAAGTCGCCAGCTCCGCGGCAAAATCGTTGAAGCGCGTACACCTCGAACTTGGAGGAAAGGCTCCCGTCATTGTCTTTGATGACGTCGATGTTGCGGCCGCAGCCGAAGCCATTGCAATGGCAGGATTTTTTAACTCGGGACAAGATTGCACTGCCGCGACGCGAGTTCTTGTGGCACCTCACGTCTACGGCGATTTCGTTGACGCCTTGGCGGTCGAAGCTTCGAATACGGTGCTCGGCGTACCAACTGACGACACCGCAGCGCTTGGTCCGGTGAACAACATCAATCAGTTCGAACGAGTCACGGGATTTATTGATAGAGCGCCCAAGCACGCACGCGGTGTAGCTGGTGGCGTGCGAGTCGGCGACCAGGGGTACTTTATTGCTCCGACGGTCATTGCTGATCTGCACCAGAACGACGAGTTAATTCAGAGCGAAGTGTTTGGACCGGTTATCACTGTTCAGCAATTTAGTGATGAAGAACAGGCATTGACGTGGGCCAACGATGTCGAATACGGTCTCGCATCGTCTGTGTGGACGAAGGACCACGGACGCGCAATGCGATTTGCCCGCGACCTTGACTTTGGATGCGTATGGATCAACACGCACATCCCGATGGTGGCGGAAATGCCGCACGGCGGATTTAAGAGTTCAGGATATGGGAAAGATTTGTCGATTTACGGATTTGAGGATTACACGCGAATTAAGCACGTGATGCACAACGTTGAAATGTAGTATCGGCCGAATTATCTAAACGAAGGGAAGTGATATGTCCATTGATGACGTGACAGGTCCATTCGGAGCACCTGTTCCAGAGTCTGTAGAAGCTGAATTACGCGCCAATGAGTTGAATCTCTTTGACGCGACCGCAGTAGCAGTGTCATCAGTGGCTCCGGCGTATTCGCTGGCCTCAACGGTAACGGCGGTTTTTGTCATCGTTGGTATTGGCCTTCGTTCGCCGGCCGTAATTATTTTGTCGTTTATTCCCGTTCTGTTTGTGGCGATGTCGTATTTCCACCTGAATCGCCGCAACCCCAATTGTGGGGCGAGTTATTCGTGGCTTTCCCAAGTTGTCCATCCAACCGTCGGTTGGTACAACGGCTGGGTGCAAGTTGCAACGTCGGTGTTGTTTTGCACGACAGCGCCGTTGTTAGCTGGCACGTATACCTTGCAGTTCTTGCACTCAGCGTTTCACGCATTCTCGAATCACACCATTCACAGCGCGGGTCCGATTGGCATTGTTTCGGCGCTTTGGCTAATTCTGGTCACCTTTATTTGCGTGTACGGAATTCGATGGACCACCAACGCGCAGTGGGTCATGGTGATCATTGAATACGTCTGCGTGATTGGTTTCTCGCTCGGTGGCATCATCAAAGTCGCCGTCTCGCACCCGCACTTTTCGAGGTCGTTTAATGCTTCGTGGCTCGATCCTTTCCACTTGCACGGCTGGAGCGCGATAGCGCAAGGTCTGGCGTTAGGCGTGTTCTTCTTTTGGGGTTGGGATACTGCTCTCAATTTGAACGAAGAAACGAAGGACGCAAGTAAGACACCGGGTCGTGCCGGCATCATTGCGATGTGGCTATTGCTCGTCGTATTCACGATGAATATCGTGGCGATTCAAATGCTGTTGTCTCCCGCGCAGATTGCTAACCAGGGATCCGCTGTGCTGTTTTTCTTCGGTCAGCAATTTGCTGGTAAGTGGGCGAGTTACGTGATGATCTTCGCGGTACTCAGCTCCACAGTTGCCACGACACAAACCACGTTGCTGCCGGCCGCGCGAATTTCGTACGCGATGTCGAGAGACAAAGTGTTTCCTGCGCTCTTTGGAACTATTCACCCTAAGTTCAAGACTCCGGCTCTCGGTACCGTGGTGCTGGCGATGATTTCGTTGTTTGGAATTTTGCTCTCCACGCTCAGTACGTCGGCGAATACCTTTTTCCAAAACTTGGTTCTGAACATCGGCGTGCTCGTGGCGTTCTACTACGGCATCACCGGCCTCGCTTGTGCGTGGGCGTTTCGTCGGACGCTTGGAAAAGGCACGTGGAAAAACTTGACCATGGTTGTTGCGCCCTTCATAGGTGGCGCCGTTTTGATATTCGTTTGCTACCAGGTCATTAAGTCAGCGGGCATGTCGGCGATTTGGGATGATGTGATTTTGCTCATGGGTCTACCACTGGTGATACTTGTTCGACAGCGTACGATTGACAAGGAACCGTTCTTCTCGCAACCGCAGATTGCGTACGACACAATTGACTGAGATCAGAGTTCCATCCATAGAGAGGCTGATCACGAATGATCGTTGGAATACCCAAGGAAATTAAAACCGACGAATTCCGTGTCGCGATTACGCCCGCGGGCGTGCGCGAATTAGTGGCGAACGGTCACGAAGTTTTGGTCGAGCGTGATGCGGGGATGGGATCGTCGATTCGAGATGACGATTACGTGGCAACGGGCGCGCGAATCATTCCAAATGCCGATGACGTCTGGGCCAGCAGCGACATGGTGTTGAAAGTAAAAGAACCCGTTGAAGCTGAGTATGGACGCATGGGAGCTCGGTCGAACCAGGTGCTCTTCACGTATCTTCACTTAGCGGCATCACGGCCGTGCACGGATGCGCTCGTAAACGCTGGCAATGTTGCCATTGCCTACGAGACAGTGCGCTTGGTGGACAATTCGCTACCTTTGCTTACGCCAATGAGCGAAGTGGCCGGACGGATGTCACCGTTAATGGGCGCCCATCACCTCATGCGAGCGGGTGGGGGACGGGGCACGCTCATTTGTGGGGTACCTGGTGTGGCGGCCGCCAACGTGGTGGTGTTGGGCGCGGGTGTCGCAGGAATGGCCGCCGCAACCATTGCCGTGGGAATGCAGGCCAACGTTAAGATTTTTGATCGAAATTTGGAGCGACTTCGCCAAGTTGACCATCATTTTCGCGGAGCGCTTGAGACCGTGGCGTCGTCGGCACACGCGATCGAAGAAGCCTGCGTTCTTGCCGATATCGTGATCGGGGCCGTCCTCGTCGTAGGCGCGAAGGCTCCCAAATTAGTGAGCAACGATTTGGTAGCGCGAATGCGTCAGGGCTCCGTCCTCGTCGACATTTCGGTTGACCAAGGCGGATGTTTTGAGGCCACGCGACCCACGACGCACTCGGACCCCGTCTATGAAGTCAATGGTTCAATTTTTTATTGTGTCGCGAATATGCCGGGTGCTTTTCCGCACACGTCGACCTTTGCCTTGACCAACGCCACGCTGCCCTACACGTTGGAATTGGCGAATTTAGGTTGGAAGCAAGCCGTCCGTGCGGACGAAGCTCTTGCCGAAGGCGTAAACGTCGTCGATGGCGCCATTACCTACGGACCAGTAGGTGAAGCGCACGGACTTTCGACCACACCGCTGTCGACCTTCTTGTGACTAGCTTTATCGCAGGTTTGTAACACGAAGAACGTCCTATTGAACGTCGCTCCCGTTAACATCCTGTTTTTACGATCGCCGGAGGGGCAATTACTTTGAGCACGTCATCGACAAACGATCTTTCTATGAACAATGTTGTTCACGCCGACACGCCGGACCCTCGCCGGTGGTTCGCGCTGTTTGTTATTGCCATTGCCCAATTGATGGTGGTGTTGGATGCGTCAATCGTCAACATCGCACTGCCTCACGCCGCATTGCCTGCCGCCCAGGGCGGACTGAACATTGCATCAAAGAATTATCAGTGGGCAATCACGGCGTATCTCTTAACGTTCGGTGGGCTTCTCCTCCTCGGCGGAAGAATCGGTGACTTCGCGGGTCGTAAAAAGGTCTTTCTCATTGGACTGACTGGCTTTGCGGGAGCGTCGCTGCTTGGCGGCTTTGCCCAAAACCAAGGCATGCTCTTTGGAGCTCGCGCTCTGCAAGGTGTCTTTGGCGCCTTGCTAGCACCGGCGGCGCTGTCACTAATTTCAGTGACCTTCACGGAATCAAAGGAGAGGGCCAAAGCTTTTGCCGTTTACGGTGCGCTTTCTGGCGTGGGCGCCGCCATTGGATTGATCGCGGGCGGACTTCTCACGCAGTATCTCAGCTGGCGGTGGTGCCTCTTCGTAAATACGCCTATGGCCCTTATTGCGCTGGTGCTGGCAATACCCAATCTTCGTGAATCCAAAGTTGAAGGCGACACTCGATACGACGTTCCCGGTGCGATCAGCGTGACGGTGGCGATGGTGGCCATTGTCTTTGGCGTTAATCAAGCATCGAGTGATGGATGGGGTTCAATTCAGGCATGGCCTTTCATGATTGGCGGCGCAGCACTCCTCGGATTCTTCTTCTGGCTGGAAACAAAAGTGAGTCACCCTCTCTTGCCGCTGCGCCTCATTACGGACCGCATTCGAGGCGGAGCGTACGTCAGCCAACTGCTCGTTGGGCTCGGGCTCTACGGATTCTTTTTGTTCATGACGTTTTATTTTCAGACGGTGCACGGTTACTCGGCTGTGAAGACAGGACTTTGCTTCTTGCCATTCTCAATAGGCATCATTGTTTCGGCGGGCTCAGCGGGCCAGTTTCTGCCAAAGTTCGGCCCCCGCCCCATTGCGACAACGGGCCTTACGATGGCCGCAGCTGGATTGTTTCTGCTTTCGCGAATGCAGGCGGATAGCTCGTATACCGCGCACATCTTGCCCTACATGCTTCTCATGAGTCTGGGGCTCGGCATGACATTCGTGGCCGTATCGTCGACCGCGCTTTTCAATCTGCAACCCCACGACACGGGAGCTGCCGCAGCGGTGCTCAATACCACCCAGCAAGTTGGTGGATCATTTGGCACAGCCCTACAAAGCACGATTGCGGTGTCAGCCACCTCCGCGTTTCTTCTTAGTCGCGTCCATGGTTCAGTATCGGTGGCGCTGCACGACGCAGCACTGGTCCACGGCTATGACCGGGCCTTTGTCGTTGGCTCTCTCATCTTGCTCGCGGGAGCCGCGTCGTTCTTCTTCCTCGTGAACGTGGATCGCCATCACCTTGGACAACACGACTCGCCCGTGGGAATCGGTCACTAGTCCTCAAGAAAGGGACAGTGGCGACAGCCACTCTCACAACAGTCACCGCGTAGTTCGTGAGACTCGGCGGTCAACACGTAGAGGCCAGTCGTTGGGTCAACGTACGTGGGGCGATGATTGAGTACCGCATCTTCGTGCGCCGCAATGATGGCCTCGTAATCGGGACGTAGAGGGTCACAGCGGCTTACGTGCGGGCGACGAATGGGTGCTGACATGGTTTGAATCGTCTCTACCTACGCAACGCGAAGGATGATCTTTCCAAATTTTCCAGGCTTTGCGAAGGATTCGTAAGCATCGTTGACGTCGTCGAACGCAAAAACGTGGGCGACGCGAACTTCCAGACCTCCTTGCTCCCAAAGAGGCAAGAGATCAGTTCGAAGACGTTGTGCTACTTCGGCTTTTTCTTCGCGGCTTCGAGCGCGCAGTGTCGAACCAGTAAGCGTGGCGCGAGTTGTCATGAAGACCAAGAGTTCGAGTTCGACTCGACTCCCACTTCCGACACCAATGACCACGACACGCGCCCTCGGCGCGAGGACACGTTGTGCCAGCGAAAGATGAGCAGCTCCGATGAGTTCGAGAATGACGTTGACGGGTGCGACGTCGCCTACTTGTTCGAGCGTGATTGTTTCGTCTGCGCCAAGAAGCTTCAAGGTTTCGTGATGCTCGTCGTCGCGTGTTACCGCAATGACATGCGCTCCCCACGCGTGAGCTATCTGGACACCGGCGAGTCCCACGCCACCCGCCGCGCCCGATATGACCACGCGCTCGCCGGCTTGGAGGCCCGCTTGGGTAATTAAAGCGTCGTACGCCGTGGTGAATGCTTCGGCAAAGCCTCCTGCCGCCTCCCAGGAAACGTTCGGAGGTACGAGGAGTAAGTGCTCGGAGGGAACTACGCAATGCGATGCTTGGGCTCCGCCGCCGACAACACAGCAGACGCGGTCACCTATTGCGACGGTATTTACGCCTTCGCCCAACGCCACGACTTCGCCCGCCAACTCTAAGCCCGGAATATTGGACGGCCATCCCGGTGGCGCGGGGTAGTGGCCGCGAACCTGCATGAGATCCGCCGCGTTAAGTCCCGCCGCGTGGACACGCACGACAACATCGCCGGGTCCGGCCGTGGGCGTGAGCACCTCACCGATGACGAGTAATCCATTTGAAATTTCGGCTGCCCTCATACGTTCAGCCTACGGGGACAGATTTTGAGCACAGGCGTTAAAGTGACGCCATGGCTCTCTATGACTATTCACTAAACAACCTTGATGGAACACCAACGTCACTCGGCTCCTTTGCTGGTAAGACTCTGCTCGTCGTGAACGTGGCGTCCAAATGCGGACTCACGCCTCAATACGAAGGTCTCGAAAAACTGCAAAAAAAGTACGAAGCAAAGAATTTTTCTGTCGTGGGTTTTCCCTGCAACCAGTTCTTGGGACAAGAGCCGGGTACCGCGGAAGAGATTCAAACATTCTGTTCGACGACCTACGGCGTGACGTTCCCTTTGTTCGAAAAGATTGAGGTGAACGGCGACGATCAAAGTCCTGTGTACGCAGAACTCAACGCGTTTCCCGACGCCGAGGGTTACAGCGGCGACATTCGTTGGAACTTTGAAAAGTTTCTGGTGGGTCCCGACGGCACGATTCTGCAGCGTTTTGCGCCCCAGACGGAACCCGAAGACGACAGCATCGTGAGCGCGATTGAGGCCTCAATCGCCTAGTCAGTTCCCACGCGTCGCTGCAGACGCGTGTAGGTAGGTGTAAATCCAAAGTTTGTCCAGTAGTGAGCCGCGTAGCGGTTCGTGACGCGCCAATTCGTTTCGCCGTAAATGAAACCCTGCGATCGCGCGTGGTGGAGTGCAAACGACACCATGGCTCGGGCAATTCCTCGTCGCTGATGATCGTCTCGAACGCTTACGGCACTTAGATGCACGGTCTCTGGGAATGAACCCAGGCGTTGGGGAAGAGCGAAAGTTGCGCACTGGGCAATCGGTAGGCCATTGCTTTCAACAAAGAGGTGAGTGACGTCGGGATCTTCGAGCGTCTCAGTCCATTCGTTTCGTTGCTGCGAATTCGGAAAATTAAGCGAAAAACTCGGTCCTTGTTCTTGGGCGCGTTGGATTATGAGATCGAGCTCAATGGCTGCATCGAGGTCGTCGAGAGATCCGCGACGGATGGTGTAGCCATTGGGTAGTGACAGTGGCGTCACCTTGCTAAGAGCCAAAGTTCCACGTTGGTGCATAAACGAGAATCCGAGTTCGAGCCACGGTTCTCGGTCAACTTCGTTGGTTGGTACCCAGACGAAATGTCTCGTTGCGTCGTTCGCCAACCAACGCGCTCCAAGTTCGCTGTAGAGCGTGGCGAGAATGTCGGTGGTGTCATAGGTCAATCCTTCTGGATTGATCCACACGGACTTTCCAAAGACTTCGTTTTCGAGCGTCGTACCTCGAAGGTGCCCGACAACTTGACGAGCTTGGAGCGCGACCAGGACGTCGGAGGCGGCGGAGAGGAGGGCACTCGCGAGAAATTCAGCGTCGACGTGCGGACTAATTAAAGGTTGTGCAACCGCAAGAGCGCGCTGTCGTGCAACCACAAGTGCAACTACGGCCTCGACCGTTGCACTGCTGAGCGGCTCAAGTTTTGTCACCTTCACACCGTAGTAACTGGCCGGTAGGTACACCTGTGTAAAAGTGACTGAGTGAAAGTAACGACAACGCTCTTCGACATGGATGGCCTGCTCATCGATTCGGAGATTCTCTGGCACAAAGCCGAAATCGAAATCTTTGGATCGTTGGGTGTTCCCCTCGACGAGAACAGCACACGGGCCACCAAGGGAATGTTCGTTGGTGAGGTCGTGGATTTCTGGTTTGTGCAGTATCCCTGGAGCGGACCTACGACCAGTGACGTCTCGGCGCAACTGTTGCAGCGCGTTGGCGATTTAGTTGAAGAAGAAGGCGTCTTAATGCCGGGCGCTCTGCGGGCGCTTGATTTAACGAGTGAACGTGGACCGCTGGGGCTCGCAAGTTCGACGCCGCAAGCACTGATATATAGGTGTCTCGATAATTTTGGCCTTCGAGACCGCTTCAACGTGGTCCATTCAGCGGAGTTTGAGCCGTACGGCAAGCCGCACCCAGGCGTTTTTATTACCACGGCTGACCTCATGGACGTTTCACCACTCGAGTGCTTGGTGTTTGAAGATTCAGCGGCCGGACTCTTGGCCGCCAAGGCGGCGCGCATGAGATGCGTGGCCGTGCCAGCACTGGGTGAGCGCTTGCTTCCTTCCTTCGCCATTGCTGATTTGGTGCTTCCGTCGCTCGAAGAGTTGACAACGGGTTGGCTCGATGAAGAATTTGGGCGTTAGAGCGTTCGAGAAAATTTGATGCCTTCGGGGTAGCCAAAAGAACCCGGAGGATATTCGTCGATGTGCTGCCACCCATGACGCTCGTAAAAGGCCACCGCCTCGGGTTGACGCTCACCGGTCTCTAAGAAAATTTCGCTGTAGCCAATTCGTCGGGCTTCTTTTTCGATGGCCTCCATGAGTGCCAAACCGACGCCACTTCGTCGAAGGTCCGGGCGCACCCAAAGTCGCTTTATTTCGGCGCATGCTCCGAGTTTCGTGCCAATGGGCCGAAGGCCGACGCCACCCGCCAAGTGAGTGGCAAGACGAGCAACGATAAAGGCGCCATAGGGTGGCGCGAGTTCATCGAAGCCGAGATGTTCTTGATCGGCCCCCTGGCCATAGCGTCGCTCCAGTTCCTCACTGGCGCAGTACAGCAGCGCTTGCACGGCCACTCCCTTCACAGCCTCAATGGCGAGTTCAAGTTGTGTCATTCGAACACTGTAGGAGGGGGTTCTTACCAATTGAAGCTCAGTAACTACGATTACAGACATCCATGTAAGGAGAACAGTGTTTCGCCCCGTCAGCGCCGACATCGATTTTGTAGCGATTGAGCAAGAAGAACTCCGTCGTTGGCGCGAGCATGATATTTTTCAACGATCGGTCCGCCAACGCGAGGGCGAATCTCCGTGGGTCTTTTACGAAGGTCCACCCACCGCGAACGGTAAACCTGGACTGCATCACGTATGGGCTCGTGTGTACAAGGACCTTTTTGGCCGTTATCAAACCATGCGCGGTCACTACGTGCTTCGACGAGCCGGATGGGACACGCACGGACTTCCCGTGGAAGTACAAGTCGAAAAACAATTGGGCATCTCCGGGAAAAAAGCAATCGAGGATGAAGTTGGTATCGCCGAATTTGCTCGACTCTGTCGTGAATCTGTGCTTACGTTCGTTGGCGACTTCGCCCGATTAACAGAACGAATTGGCTACTGGGTTGATCTCGACACCGCGTACTGGACGTACGACCCCAGCTACGTCGAATCCGTCTGGTGGCAACTCCAACAGCTCTTTGATCGTGGTTTGCTGTACGAAGACTTAAAGGTCGTGCCCTACTGTCCTCGCTGTGGCACTGCCCTATCAAGTCACGAGCTTGGTCAGCCCGATGTCTACACCGATGAAGTGGACGAAAGTTGTTACGTCCTGTTTCCAATTCGCGACGATGAGAAAAGTGCCAAGCTCACCGGAGCAACGCACCTCGTCGTGTGGACAACCACGCCGTGGACGCTCCTTTCCAACGTGGCGGTGGCGGTACACCCTGACGTGACCTACGCGGTGGTTGACGGTCTCATTGTCGCGGAAGCTCTGGTGGAGAGTGTGTTTGGTGACAACGCGACCATTAGCCAATTGGTCAAAGGCGCGGACCTCGTGGGACTGCACTACGAACGACCTTTTACCGATGTTGCTTTTCCCGACGGCGTCGATGTCAACTACGTCGTCGAGGCGGACTACGTGACGACGGATGAAGGTACGGGACTCGTGCACCAAGCGCCAGCGTTTGGTGAAATCGACCGACAAGTAGCGAGGAACAATGGTCTTCCGACAGTTAATCCGGTAGGACCTGACGGTACGTTCACGAGCGAAGTTCCCTGGCTCGAGGGTCAACCCGTTCGTGAGGCCAATAGCGCCATCAATGATGAGTTGGAACGACGCGGGCTCTTGTTTCGGCGATTTGACTATTCGCACTCGTTACCGCATTGTTGGCGATGTGGCACCGTGCTTATTTACTGGGGTAAGCCGAGTTGGTACGTTGCCACCAGTCAGTACCGCGAACAACTCATGGCGCAGAACGCGACGATTGATTGGCATCCTGACCATATTCGTGAAGGTCGAATGGGCGAGTGGTTGAAGAACAACGTCGACTGGGCCCTGTCGCGCGATCGATTCTGGGGCACACCGCTGCCCGTATGGCGATGTGAGCAAAATCACCTCACGTGCGTGGGCTCGAGAAAAGAATTATCCGAACTCGCCGGTCGCGACGTTGATGATATTGATCCCCACCGACCCGCCATTGATGACGTCATCATTCATTGTCGAACGTGCGGTGATGACGCTAAGCGAGTTGAACCGGTTATCGACGCGTGGTTTGATTCTGGTGCGATGCCGGCGGCGCAAGTGGGATTTCCCCACGTCGAAGGTTCCAAGGAAGCAATGCAGTTCCCTGCGCAGTTCATTGCGGAGGCCATTGACCAAACGCGAGGCTGGTTCTACACGTTGTTAGCGGTCAATACCTTGGTGTTTGGTGCGACGCCCTATCAGCATGTGCTGTGCCTTGGTCACATCGTGGATGAAAACGGCAAGAAAATGTCCAAGTCATTGGGCAATGTCATTGACCCCTGGGAGATCCTTGATTCGAGAGGTGCCGATCCACTTCGCTGGTGGATGTTTTCGCAAGGTTCACCCTGGACTCCCACGCGCGCAAGTTTGGGATCGATAGACGCTTCGCTGCGCGAAACGTTGGCGACACTCTGGAACACCTTCAGTTTCTTTACGACCTACGCATCACTCAATAATTTTGATCCCAACGACGCGAATATTCCCCAGCGATCAGAGCGTTCGCAAATGGATCGCTGGATTCTTTCTCGACTGGGCGACGTGACCGCAGTGGTCACGAATGCCCTTGACGGCTACGAACCACTTGGGGCCACCGAAACCATTGCCAAGTTGATTGACGACCTCTCCAATTGGTACGTACGACGCTGCCGACGACGCTTTTGGCGAACGGACCCTAACGCGCCAGCGTCGGACTCGCTCGCCGCACAGGCAACGCTGCTCGACGTACTGCAACAATTGACATTTCTTCTGGCGCCATTTTGTCCGTTTGTGGCGGATCGGCTTTTCCACGAGCTTTTTGACGCTGACGAGTCGGACAGTGTTCATCTTCGTGACTGGCCCGCAACGGATATCTTCGACCGCGA
This sequence comes from Acidimicrobiaceae bacterium, assembly GCA_003138895.1. Lineage (GTDB taxonomy): Bacteria > Actinomycetota > Acidimicrobiia > Acidimicrobiales > RAAP-2 > RAAP-2. The sequence continues at coordinate 145,478 of PLHJ01000012.1, read as the reverse complement.
CGAAGCGCTTGAGGCATCCATGGACGTTGCTCGTAGTTTGACGTCGCTTGGCCGCGCCGCTCGGGCCGACGCCGGCGTCAAAGTTCGCCAACCGCTGCACCGAGCTCTCGTGTTCTTGCCAACGGGTTCACCGCGTCCTCCTGAGGGCGTTGTTGAAGAAGAGTTAAACGTCGACACGTTGGAATTCAGTTCAGAACTCGCCGACGTATTGACCTTTGAATTGGTACCCAGTTTTCGAACGCTCGGTCCTCGCCTGGGTGAGGCAGTGAAGGAATTGAAGCCCGCGCTAGCGGCGTTGGATTCAGTGGCAACGGCGCAGGCATTGGAGCAAGGCGAAAGTGTCTCAATTTTTCTCTCCAATGGTGAAGTTGTTTTAACGACAGAAGACCTCGAGCTTCGCGTGCAGAGTCAGGGAGGTTTTGCTGTCTCTCGAGCGGGCGGCGAAGTCGTCGCCCTTGATCTGGCAATTGATGATGGTCTTCGTCGGCGTGGCTATTTGCGTGACGTTGTTCGTCAAGTGCAAGACCTTCGAAAGAATTCGGGCTTTGACGTCTCGGACCGGATTACGCTCCATCTCGTTGGTATCGACGATTTAAGTGATGGATTCGCGTTGTTGGCGAGCGAAGTACTCGCGAGCGAAATTCTGACGACGTCCGGCGTCGGTGAGGGCGTGGCGCTTGATCTCGATGACGAACGTGAAGCTCGCGCGTGGGCCGCGAAGAACTAGTCGACGCTGAGTTTTTCAAGTAACGCCGCTAATTGCTTTCGTTCTTGATCACTCAATCGGTTTGAAACGTGAACGTCGAGGAACGATAAATGGGCGCTGAGTGCTTCGTCGAGTTTGGCGTTTCCAAGTGCCGTAATACCAACGTTGACAGCACGTCGATCTGAAGGACACGTGCGACGCTCGATATAGTCAGCAGCCTCAATACGGTCGACCAATCGGGTGGTGCCGCCCGTGGAGTGCACAATGGCGTCGGCAATCTGGGACATCGTGAGAATGCCCTCGGGTGACCTTCGAAGCTGTAAAAGCACCTCGAACCAGGCCAGGGGAAGTTGGCAACTCTCTTCGAGCGCGACTCCCAAGGTCCTTGATAAACGGGCATTCGTGTCGAGCAAAAGGGCAAAGAGCGTTACTCGTTCATCACCCGAAGGACACGCCGCTGCCGAAATAGTCATGTCAATAGTGTACCAGTTATATGCCTATGCAATTACTGCTTGACAAACTATTGCATATGCAACTACTATGGGACGACACAACAAGTGTTCAAAAATCAAGGAGATGTACCATGAGCAACCTTCCCGCTCCCGGCGTGTACAACGTCGACCCCGTCCACTCAACGATTGGTTTCGTTGCTCGCCACCTCGTGTCCAAGGTTCGTGGCCATTTCACGGACTTCACGGGTGCCATCACCATTGGTGACAGTGCTGAGACGTCAACCGTTGTTGCTTCGCTGAAAGCCGACAGCATCACGACCGCCAATGACATGCGCGATGGTCACCTAAAGAGTGCCGACTTCTTCGAGACCGAGAAGTTCCCCACTTGGGAACTGAAGTCGACGTCAATTACGTCAAAGGGTGGCGACAACTACGAGCTGGTGGCCGACGTCACGATCAAGGGCGTCACCAAGTCAGTGGCGTTTGAACTCGAGTACCTCGGTACCGGTCCAGGCATGGCCCCAGGCGTTTTGGTGGCCGGCTTCGAAGCCAAGGCCGAAATTGATCGCCGTGATTTTGGCGTGAATTTCGAAGGTGCGTTGGAAAACGGCAGTTTGGTCGTTGGCAACAAGATCAGCCTTGAACTCGCAATTGAGTCAGCGCTGCAAGCCTAAGCATCACCTGTTTTTGGGAAACGCCGGGGATTTTGGTCCCCGGCGTTTCCCTATTACGATGAATTTATGGCAGATGGCGCAAAAGGCAAGGGCGTAAAGTCGACAATCGGCATCGTGGGAGCACTCGTGACGATTGTTTCCGTGTGGTGGTTTGCTCTTCGCCCCCGTCGAAAGAAGAACGACTAAAGCGTCCATGTCTCGCTCGTCATTTGCGATGCCGAGCGGCAATATTGCCAACGAAGCGCCGATTGATGCGGACCGGCACTCTGGCAGAATGGTTCTATGCCGTTCGTTGCTGTTAACCCCGCCACCGAAGAGGTCCTCGACGAATATCCGGCGCACGGACCCGCCGAGATAGAAGCCGCTCTTTCGACGAGCGCTAAGGCATTTGAGCAGTGGCGTCACACCTCCTTCGCGGAACGCTCCGTCGTCATGAATCGAGCCGCAGAACTTCTAGAGGGCGAGGTACCCGTCATTGCCCAGTTGCTGACGTCCGAAATGGGAAAAACCTTCGCGGCGGCGAAGGGCGAAGTTGCCAAATGTGCAATGACTATGCGCTATTACGCAGAGCACGCCGAAGAACTACTTGCTGAAGAGGTCATTACCTCTCCCGCTTCGCGAAGCGGCGTTCGTTATGAGCCGCTTGGCGCGGTGCTGGCGGTCATGCCTTGGAATTTTCCTCTGTGGCAGGTCATTCGATTCGCCGCGCCGTCATTGATGGCCGGCAATGTTGGCGTCTTAAAGCACTCGGCCAATGTGCCAGGCACCGCGGACTTTCTCGAGCAACTGTTTCGACGCGCCGGATTCATGGACGGTGTCTTCACCAATCTTTTTGTAGAACACGATGCGATCGCGAAAATCATTGCCGACGAGCGCATTGCCGCTGTTACCTTGACGGGTTCCGAGCGAGCGGGTCGCTCGATCGGTGCGGTGGCCGGACAAAATTTGAAGAAGTGCGTCATGGAGTTGGGTGGATCCGACGCGTTCATTGTTGCTTCGTCAGCGGACCTCTCCCACACCGTGCCGCTCGCTGTTACGGCTCGCATTCAAAACAACGGCCAAAGTTGCATTGCCGCTAAGCGCTTCATTGTGGTGGCTAGCAAGGCCGACGAGTTCATATCTTCCTTCGTTGAACAAATGGGTGCCGCCGCGGTGGGTGATCCCATGGATTCAGCAACGACGGTCGGTCCACTCGTGAGCAGCGCACAGCGTGATTTGCTCGATGCACAAGTGCAAGACGGACTCGCCAAGGGAGCCACCGCCCGTACCGGTGGCCAAAAAATGGAGGGCACTGGTTTTTACTATCCACCGACGGTGTTAACGGATGTTCCCTCAAACTCGCGCGCGGGCAGTGAAGAGCTCTTTGGTCCCGTGGCCGTCGTGCGTGTTGTTTCTAATCTCGAAGAAGCCATTACGGTGGCGAACGAAACGCCCTGGGGACTCGGTGGATCTATTTGGGCGAGTGACGACAACGAAATTGAACAAGCCTTCTCCGGAATTGCGGCGGGCATGGTTTATGCGAATGCCATCGTCGCATCGTCGCCGGAGTTGCCGTTTGGTGGCATCAAAAATTCGGGTTACGGACGCGAACTCTCCAGCCAGGGTATCCACGAGTTTGTGAACGCCAAGACGTTCTTCGTAGCATGAGCGAAATTTTGTACTTCGATCACGCCGCATCCGCGCCGCGTCGGCCCGAAGTGGCCGAGGCCATGGCACCGTGGCAAACGGGCATTGTTGGCAATCCCTCGGGAAGCCACAAGGCTGCGCGACTGGCTCGCACGGCCGTCGAAGAGTCGAGAGACGCCGTTGCCGAATTCATCGGGGCCAAACCGGGCGACGTTATCTTTACGGCCGGAGGTACCGAGTCGTGCCACCTCGCCGTTGTGGGCGTGACGCACGCGCATCGAAAAACGCACGAACAAACGAACATTCTTATTTCGCCCGTCGAGCACCACGCCGTAATTGCGGCGGCAGAACAAATCGCCGATCATTTTGCCGACGTCGAACTTCGTTTTGTCGACGTCGATGCCGACGGAGTGGTCGAGATTGATTCACTCTGGAAAAACGTGGATTTCAATACTGCGCTCGTGAGCGTGATGACGGCGAATAACGAAACGGGAGTTTGCCAACCCTTGGATGCCGTGAGCGCGGTCGCGAAGGGTGGCGTTCCCGGAGGAGCAGTGACCCACACCGATGCCGTAGCGGCCGCACCGTGGCTTGACTTATCAGTCGTCACGAGCACAATTGATTTGATTTCCATTTGTGGTCACAAACTTGGTGGACCGGTGAACGTCGGGGCTCTCATATCGAGAGGACCCGTGGCGCTCAATGCCGTGGTCCCCGGTGGTGAACAAGAGCGCGGCAAGCGCGGCGGCACAGTAGACGTGGCCGCGGTTGTTGGTCTCGCCGCCGCTGTTCGAGCCACTGCGGCCGACCGCATCGAAACATACGAGCGCGTCACGGACTTTCAGACGCGCCTTTCCAATGCCTTGTCACTTCTTCCCGGCGTTATGGTGACCGCGCGTGGCGCGAGTCTGTTGCCGGGTCACGTGCACGTCACCGTTGACGGGCTCGCGAGTGACGAGATGCTCTTCATGTTGGATCAGAGCGGCGTTTGCGCGTCGGCGGCGTCGAGTTGTTCGAGTGGCGCGGCCGTAGCGAGTCACGTTCTCGCGGCGATGGATGTGCCGGCTGTGAGGGCCAAGGGGGCTATTCGCTTCACCATGGGTGCAGAGACCACCGCGCACGAAGTAACGGAACTTATCCGAATTTTCTCGGGCGTTGTCCACCAACTGCGCGGCGACGCGTAGTACCCGGCGAACGACTGGCAGACTGGGGAAGTGAAAGTTCTCGTAGCGATGAGTGGCGGCGTTGATTCGTCGGTAGCCGCCGGATTGCTGATCGAACAGGGCCACGAAGTCGTTGGAGCGACCTTGAAGTTATGGGGCGGGGCTTCAGACTCCGGCTGTTGTTCGGTGGCCGACGTTGACGACGCACGTCGCGTTGCTCAGATACTCGGCATAGATCACCACGTTTTTAATTACACCGAAGAATTCGAACGTAGTGTCGTGACGCCATTTGTCGAAGGGCACGCGGGCGCGACGTCGCCGAATCCTTGCATTGAGTGCAATCGCCACATCAAATTCGATCTGCTTTTCCAGCGAGCCGAGCGACTGGGATTTGACGCTGTCGCCACGGGTCATCACGCGCAGGTGCTCGAACGAGAGGGACACCATTATCTGGTTCGTGGTGAAGACAACCAGAAAGATCAGAGTTACGTGCTCGGTTATCTCCAAGAGCCAATCCTTCGCCGACTGCTCTTGCCGATTGGTGCCATGAACAAGGACGAAGTGCGACAGCACGCTGAGCGCCTGCAACTTCGTACCTGGGACAAACCCGATAGCCAAGACGTGTGTTTCATCGAGGCATCAAAGGGTCGGAGCATATTTTTGGGCCAACGCATTTCTCTCACGCCCGCCACCATTGTTGATCAGGTAACGGGCGAAGAACTGGGCGAGACTGCGGCCGCCGAACTTATGACCGTGGGACAACGACGCGGCGTGTTGCCGGGCCGTGACGGCGAAAAGCGCTACGTGGCTCGTGTCGATTTGCAAGCCCGACGCGTCGAAGTTGGTCGCCTTAAAGACGTGCTTTCCACAAAATTGAAACTCGACGTCAACTCCTTGAGCTTTGCGCGTGACGCGCTGGCGAATCAGACGCGCGTGCTGGCGCAGTGGAGTGCGCACGGGCGTCCCATGGAAGCGACACTTTCGTTTGATACGACGTGGTCCCTGGAACTTGATGCTCCGGCGCGTCCAGTCGCTCCCGGTCAAACGGTCGTGTTTTATCGCGAGGATGAACCCTCGATTGTCGAGGGCGCCGCTATTGTCACGTCGTGAGTGACGTCGCGGCTCGAATTTTTGAACTTCGTGCTGAAATAGCCGAACACAACGTTGCCTACCACGTCAATGATGCTCCGACGATTCCCGACGGTGACTATGACGCATTGGTTCGAGAACTTCGCGCTCTCGAAGCCGAACATCCTGAGTTAAAAACAGAAGACTCCGTTTCGCAGCTCGTCGGAGCTCCGGTTTCTACAGTGTTCCAACCCGTACAGCACCGCACCGCCATGCTTAGTCTCGACAACGTTTTTGACGAAGACGAACTTCGAGCCTGGACGGATCGGCTGGTGAAGGCCATTGGTGGCAACGTCAGCTCGTTGGCATTTTCCGTTGAACCAAAAATTGACGGACTCGCGCTGTCGATTACGTATGAAGACGGTGAGTTCGTGGTTGCCGCGACGCGCGGGGATGGTCGAGTTGGTGAAAACGTCACTGACAACGTGCGAACAATTCACAATGTGCCACAACAATTGTTGGGTAAGAACACGGCGGGGGTCCTCGAGATTCGTGGCGAAGTGTATTTAGCCAAGGCCGATTTTCTCGACATGAACGAGCGCCAACGAGCGGCGGGGCTCAAGCTTTTTGCGAACCCCCGAAACGCCGCCGCGGGCAGCCTTCGTCAAAAAGACTCGCGACAATCTGCCCTTCGTCCATTGTCATTTTTGGCGTACCAAATGGTTTTTGATGATGCACCACAACTGCAAGCAACAATGACGTCGCACGCCGCGACACTTCGGGCCATGGACGCGTTTGGCTTTTTCACGGCGCCAGAAACTACAACGCAGGTCGGCGTTGACGCCATGTTGCAACGAGTGGATTGGCTCGAAACTCACCGTCACGATTTGGCCTACGAAATAGATGGTGTGGTGATCAAACTCGATGACCTCGCCCTACGAGAGCAGTTGGGCACGACGTCACGGGCGCCACGTTGGGCAATTGCTCGCAAGTTGCCGCCCGAAGAACGCACCACGCGACTCCTCGCGATCGAAGTTTCCATTGGTCGCACGGGTCGAGCCACGCCTTACGCGGTGCTAGAGCCCGTCGTGGTCGCGGGATCGCGAGTAGCGATGGCAACCCTGCACAATGAGGACCAGGTCGCGAAAAAAGATGTACGCCCGGGCGATCTGGTTATCGTGCGAAAGGCCGGTGATGTGATCCCCGAAATTGTGGGACCAGTACTCGAAAAAGGACGGCGGCGCGCACGAGCCTGGTTATTCCCCGTCGATTGTCCCGATTGTGGCCAGCCGCTTGCTCGCGTCGGCGAAGAAAGCGACACCTACTGCGTTAATCCGGCGTGCCCCGCCCAACAACTGCAGCAGATCATTCATTTTGGCTCGCGTGGTGCGATGGATATAGAAGGCCTGGGCGAACAACGTGTTGCCCAACTGCTGGGTGAAGGTTTGATAACCGACGTGGCCGATCTTTATGAACTGCGTGTTGAACAATTGAGCGGGCTCGAAGGTCTCGGCGAATTGTCCGCCAACTCGCTGGTGCGAGCAATTGAAGACTCGAAAGTCATGCCACTCAGTCGGGTCCTTGTGGGCCTTGGTATTCGTCACGTGGGTCCCGTCGCTGCGCGGGCGCTAGCTCAATCGTTTCCCACCTACGACGAACTCTCGCACTCCTCTTTTGACAACATTGAGGGAATCGTAGGTGTGGGCCCAGTGATTGCGGCGTCCGTCGTTCGTTACCTTGAAGATCGCGAAAACCGCGAGCGTTTTGAGCGCTTCAAAAATGCCGGTCTCGCACTGAGTGAGCCGAGTCTCAGCACCGACGTGGCGCCAACGCTCAGCGGTCGCGCGGTCGTTATTACGGGATCTTTGGATGGTTATTCCAGAGAATCAGCGGAAGAAGCGGTTGTTTTGCGTGGTGGAACGTCGCCCGGTTCGGTGTCAAAAAAGACCTACTGCGTTGTGGTGGGAGAAGCACCCGGAGCTTCCAAAGTCAACAAAGCCGCCGAACTTGGAATTCCGACAATTGGAGCGGATCAATTTGAGGAACTTTTAACGACGGGTACATGGAAGGCCACCACTTCGTAACAATCCCTTACTAGGGTTGCTAGTGCTAATGACCACGCCATCGCTTGCTCTTGGCCGTGCTCTGGTCGGTCGGTACAGTATCCAACGACTGCTGGGCATCGGTGCCACGCTCGAGGCCTACCTCGCTGATGACCTCACGCTCAATCGCAAGGTCACCATTCAGGTGCTGCTGCCAGAACTCGCTCAAGATCCTCAGCGACGTCGCCTCTTTCGTGAACGGATTGTGACCTCGGCGACGCTCAACCATCCGAATCTGGTCCAGGTATTCGACGGTGGCCAAGAAAACGGAACCATATTTATGGTTTCAGAATATCTGCCGGGTGGCTCGCTTACGGAAATGCTCTCCGAACTTGGCACGTTAGAACTCGAAGAAGTAGCGCTACTCGGTCTCGATGCGGCAAACGCCTTGGCGTACGCACACACCAATGGTCTCGTACACGGTCGACTTTCGCCCGACTATTTAATCTTTGACGCTGATGCCCGCGTGCGTATCAGCGATATGGGTTTTGCGGAATTATCCGATGTGCCCGTAAGTGAGATGACGCGAAACGAAGTGCTCTATCTCAGTCCGGAACAAGCCGTAGGAAATGCGTCGGATCCGTCGTCCGACGTTTACGCGTTAGCCCTCATACTTTTTCAGTGTGCGACTGGCGTCGTTCCGTTTATAGAGCCGACAGCCGCTGAGACGCTTAATGCACGAGTTGGCGCTCCGCTGCCCGTTCGAAGTGATCTTGGCACCTTGGACATGGTGTTGGCACAGGCAGCCCTGTCCGACGCTCGTCTTCGTCTTGATGCCGGTCAATTGGCAAATCGAATAAGTGGACTCGCGAACGTTCCCGAAACGCCCGCGCTCGTCGAAGAGCCATGGGAACCGCGCACGCCCAGCCAAGACTCCGGACGATTTCTTTCCACGCCGCCACGAACGTCGATTGGATTTCAGGCCCCCTCGCCGGCGGTGGTGCTGGGAGCAGCGGCGCTGGGTGCAAATGAATTTGCTGAGCACGGCGCTGATGAATTTCGCCGGGGCGACGCCTATTTTCCGCGAGGCCGCTTTGATCCGGAGGCCTCGGCACCGCTCGGAACGCAATCGCGCGGCCCGCGGCCGCCCCGTCAACCCCGTAGGCGAGGACGTTTGGTCGGGATTCTTACCGTGTTGATTTTGTTCTTGGGTGCCGTTGGTGCCGCCGCTGCGTACAAAGTCGGACTCTTCACTTCGTCCTACAAGGTCCCTTCGCTCGTGGGTCTCACGAAAGCGCAGGCCTTGTCGCTACTCAGTAGCGACAATTTTTCGCTCACGATTAATGCTCACGCACCTTCGGCCACTGTGCCTGCGAACGATATTGTTTCGCAACGTCCGAGCGCCGACACGAGCCTTAAATCCGGCGGCGTGGTGTACGTGACTATTTCCACCGGACCAAACACAACGACCTTGCCCCTCGGTCTCGTTGGTTCGACGTGCGTGATCGACACGCAAAAACTAAAGACCATTGGTATTACCGCGGAGTGTCCTTCGACGGACGACGCCTATAGCGGAAGCGTACCGGCTGGTCGCGTTGCGTTCGTTGTCTCGGGCACGAAAAAGAATCCCAGTGCCGTGCCCGTTGGCTCGACGGTAATTTTGCAAATCAGCAAGGGCCCTGCCCCGGTGACAACGACAACCAAGCCGGGAACCACCACAACCACAACGACAATTGCTGGTGAAGGTCCCCGAGCTGTGCCAAACGTCGTGGGCGACGACCAAGCACAGGTCTACGCGGCGATGAAAGCGGCGGACCTTTATTACTCCACGACGGGACCGGGTCACGGTACGTCGGCGTGGAAAACCGTTGTTTCCGAAAGTCCAGCCGCGGGCACGATGGTCAAATGGCATTCGAATGTTTTGTTGACCGTTGCCGAATAATTCCTGCGACCTCTGTGAAGCCGCGGCAATAACCCACCGCTACGCCGACGATGAGTTGTGTTGGATCGCTGACTGTGAAATCTGCCTCGTGCCCATGGTGGTCTGGAAAGTGCATTCGCCTGAACCCTCGGTTGAGCTCAAATCCTTGATGATTGAACGCTTGGGAGTGGTCGCTGATGAGATATTTGGTTCAGATGGCTGGAAGGTCGATGACCACATGCGAAATATCCCTGACCACTACCACGCCCACGCTCGCCCACCCTATTTTTGGCGTCGCTAGCGAAGCGAGTCGGCCGCCGAGGTTCGTTACTATGAGGAGGGCATTTTCCCCTCTCTAAAGGAGTCTGTATGGGTACCCTCGACGGTCGCGTTGCAATTATCACTGGTGCGGGACGAGGAATTGGTCGCGAACACGCGCTGCTCTTCGCGTCCGAAGGCGCCAAAGTTGTGGTCAATGACTTGGGTGGCGGACTTGATGGTTCCTCGACGCAGGCGTCGCCCGCCGAACAAGTGGTTGAAGAGATCAAGGCGCTTGGTGGCGAAGCGGTAGCCAACCACGACGACATCGCCGACTGGTCCGGTGGTGAGCGACTCATCCAAACCGCCATCGAGACCTTTGGCGATTTGCACGTTCTCGTGAACAACGCTGGCATCCTTCGCGACCGCGTGCTCGTGAATCTCAGCGAAGACGACTGGGACTCCGTCATCAAGGTCCACTTGAAGGGACACTTCGTTCCAACGCGTCACGCCGCGACGTACTGGCGTGAACAAGCAAAGGCTGGAAAGACTGTCAAGGCGAGCATCATTAACACGTCGTCGACCTCGGGGCTTCTCGGTAATGTTGGCCAGTCCAACTACGGTGCCGCCAAGTCGGGCATCGCGTCATTCACCGTGATTATCAATGAAGAGTTGAAGCGCTACGGGGTGCGAGCAAACGCGATTGCGCCGGCCGCGCGAACTCGCATGACCGAATCAACGCCCGGACTTTCGGACGTCGTGCAAAAGCCGGGCGACGCTGCCGTCTTTGACTCTTGGGACCCCGCGAATATTTCGCCGTTGGTCGCCGCACTCGCCATGGAAGATAGTGAGATTAACGGTCAGGTGTTTTTTGTGCAGGGCGGCACCGTTCGTCGATTCCAAAACTGGACGATGATGGAGACACTAGAAAAGAACGATCGTTGGTCCGTAGCGGAACTAGCGGAGAAACTACCCACCCTGATCTAGTGAACGAAGACAAGTCCACGACGCACGTCGACCGAGACGACGCTGAAGGACTGCTTAATGCCCGAACTGATCCCGGGAGTGCCGCCTTTGGTGTGATGGGCGCAGAAGCCAGTAGCGATCTCAACTGGTTCAAGATGCTCACGACTCGGGTGCAGGACCGAGCGGAGAATTCAATGCGCCACCAGTGGTGGGTGTTGTGGTCACTTCTAGCGGGTCTTTTTTCGCTGAATTTTACGTTCACCGTCTTCATTGTCGAACTACCGAAAGTCGCGACGCAGTTCCACACGTCGATCACGGTGTTGTCGTGGACAATGATTGGACCGCTCCTCGCGTACGGCATCGCCGCGCCGATGTTCGGGAAAGCTGGCGACATATTTGGTCATCGTCGTCTCTATCTTTTTGGGTTGCTCGGTGCCATGTTGTCCGCAATTCTCACGGCCCTCGCTCCCGACGTCACGATGCTGCTCTTTGCTCGCACGCTCGACGGCGTCCAAGGCGCCGTCACTGGTACGGCGTCAGGAGCGCTTATCAATATGGCGTTTCGTCCCGCGGAACGAGTGAAGGCCATGGGCTGGTGGTCGCTCGTTGGTGCGGGAGGTCCCGTGTTGGGGGTGTCTCTCGGTTCGCCCATCATCCAAGCTTTCGGCTGGCGCACTTTGTTTTGGGTGCAGTTGGTGCTCATTGTCATTGCGTTCGCTGTTGTCACGGTGGTTCTGCCGCGACGCCGAGGTGCACCAGAAGAATCTGAAGCAACAAAGCAACGCGCTATCAAAGAGTTCAGAGAAACAGACTGGATCGGCAGTTGGTCGCTGTCGTTTGCGATAGCCGCATTGATGCTTGGCTTATCGCTCGCGCCTACGTTTGGTTGGACGAGCTGGGTGTCGTTCGTGGCGCTCGCACTTACCGTCCTGCTTTTTTCTAATTTCGTTTACCGGCTCAATCACGTGGCGCATCCGCTTATTCCGGCTCATTACTTTCACCAGCGAAATTTCGTGATGCCAATGGTGCTTCGAGCAGTGGCCAACTTTGCGTACTTTGGCGCCTTCTTCCTGTTTCCACTTCTTATGGAGAAGGCGTACGGCTACAGCATTGTTCACGTGGGAGCAATCGCCATTGCGCGGCCCATCGTGTTCGCTATCAGTTCACCAGTCGCGGGGTACGTCGCGATTCGTATTGGTGAACGTGTGAGCGCCGTTGCGGGGGCCACGTTTCTTGCGATGTCACTCGTGATATTTTCGTTGCTGCAACCCTCATCGGGGGCGTGGCTCATTGTTATTGCACTCGGACTTTCGGGACTGGGTATGGGTATAGCGATGCCGTCGTCAAGTTCAACCATGGCGAACGAAGTGCTGCCCTCGGAATTTGGTGTCATGTCCGCAGCACAAATGGTGTCGGTGCAGGTCGGAGAAGTCGCCGGGATTGAAGTGCTGGTATCGATTCAGCAGGCTCTCGCTCGTCAACGCGGGCTTACCCATTCGCATCCGGGTCTCGCCATCCTCAATACTTTTCATTTGCCATTTCAGGTGGGAGCGGCCGTCGCCATTGTGGGAATCGTGAGTGCTTGTTTCTTTCGACCCTTCGACCGGTCGACTACGCCGTAAGGGCGCGAAGTTTCGCAACAGCTTCGTGAGCTCGTTCATCGGGCGACACGTTTTGCAAAGCGACGAGCTTGCTCATGTCGCCTTCCACGCGAATTTTCCCCGCCATGAAGGCACTCATCACCGCTTGAGGATTGCCCTCAATAAGCAGTGCCTTCGCGGTTTCCCACTCAATCACGACGCTGAGGTCGGGCGAGGGGTGGTGCCCTTCGTCGATTGCCAGGGGACCCGACGAGGTGTTGAGATGCGCCATCAGCGTTGACGTTGAAAAGGGCGCGTTATTGACGTCGAGGTTGATCACAACTACAACGGGGGCCGGGCCGAGGTCGCCAATTTCGTTTCGAAGCGTGCGTGCGGCCTCGATCCACTCGGGGCTTAGAAATTCGTAGGGCACGTGATCTCCTCGGGGGGCTTCGTTCAAAGGGTACCGGTGCCGGTAGGCTGCGATGTCATGAGTACCCCAATTATGCCCGGCTGTGAGCCATTTTCGTCCTCGGGAAACAGTGACGGAGTGCTGGTGTTGCACGGTTTTACCGGCAACCCGGCTTCGATGCGACCTTTGGCGACCGTTATTGCCGAGGCGGGATTTTCTGTCTTGTTGCCCCGCCTGCCCGGACACGGCACGAGCGTTGAGGACATGAAAACAACGACGTGGTCCGATTGGTCCAAGGCCGCACTTGCCGCCTACGACGAACTTCGAGCACGGACCGAGCGCGTGACCGTGGTGGGCCTTTCGATGGGCGGAGCACTCACGGCCTTTGTCAACGAACACCGTTCCGACGTGGCGGGGAACGTTTTCATCAATCCGTTGGTAAAACCCATGCCCGAGGAACTTCGCGATGGTCTCCAGGCTCTGATTGACGGGGGAGTAGAAGAACTCGAGTCCATTGGTTCGGATATAAAAAAGGCCGACACGATTGAGGCCTCCTATAACGCCACTCCGCTTTCGTGCGTGCAGAGTCTGTTTGAGGGCATCGACGACGTGCACGCAAATCTTTCGAAGATCTCTGCGCCGTCGTTACTTTTTTCGAGTCGAGAAGACCACGTCGTGACCAGTGACAACGGCGACGACTTGATGACGATGGTGTCAGGACCAATTGAGCGAATTTGGCTCGAAGATTCGTACCACGTCGCCACGATGGACAACGACGCTCCGCTCGTCGAAGCCGAAACCCTCGCGTTTCTTATTCGCGCCTTTGCTTCATGAGCAAACCGTTACGTCGAGAGGACGTGGCCCACGTGGCCAAACTGGCTCGTTTGCACTTAGATGAAACAGAACTCGATGAATTCACAAAGCAGCTCGGCGATGTGTTGGAGCACGCAAAGGACATAGAGTCCCTTGACCTCGAGGGAGTACTTCCGACGGCACATCCCTTTGGTCTCGTGAATGTTGTACGAAGTGACACGGTAACGGCGAGCCTTCAGCGCGACGCAGTGTTGCGAAGCGCACCCGACGCCGAAAATGGACGTTTCGCCGTTCCGCGAATCGTAGGAGAAGCGCCGTGAAGACTGCCAGAGATATCGCCAAGAATGTCAACAACGGGTCCTCAGCGACGCTCGAGTTGGAAGAAACACTCGTTCGCATCAAGGAACAAAACGACGAACTGAATGTCTTTCTCTACGTGGACGAACAAGGTGCTCGAGCCGCCGCGCAGCGTGTTGACGAAATTGTCGCGCGTGGCGAAAACGCGGGGCCACTGGCGGGTGTTCCCATTGCCCTGAAGGACAATTTGTGCACCGTGGATGTTCCAACGACGTGTGCGTCAAAGATCTTGGATGGGTGGCGTCCGCCCTACAGCGCCACAGTGGTGGAGAAGATCTTGGCCGCCGGTGCGGTGCCCGTTGGCAAGACGAATCTGGACGAATTCGCGATGGGTTCTTCAACGGAGAACTCTGCATTTGGACCAACGAGAAATCCGCTTGATCCTTCTCGCGTTCCCGGCGGCTCGTCGGGCGGTTCCGCTGCGGCGGTGGCGTCGCAGATGACCACGTTGTCGCTCGGTAGCGACACGGGCGGATCGATTCGCCAGCCCGCGGCTTTGTGCGGGATTGTTGGCGTGAAGCCCACCTACGGCTTGGTCTCTCGCTACGGCCTCGTGGCATTTGCGAGTTCGCTTGATCAAATTGGACCGTTCGCATCGAACGTAACCGATGCTGCAACGTTGCTCGAAGCAGTGGCTGGCCACGATTCGCGAGATTCGACGTCGCTGGTGGAACCATCACCGTCACTCGTGGCCCACGTCGAAGACGGGGTCAAAGGGCGACGCGTGGCACTCGTTCGTGAACTCGTCGACGGAGCCGACGAGGACGTGGTCGAAAGTGTTATGAAGGCCGTCGAAACATTGCGCGCCGCAGGTGCAACCATTTTCGAGCTTTCAATACCCGAATTACGTTTAGGACTTAGTGCGTATTACTTGATTGCGCCCGCGGAAGCCTCGAGCAATTTGGCACGCTTTGACGGCGTGCGCTACGGACTTCGCGTTGACGCTGATGACGTGGCCGCGATGAACGAAGCAACGCGAACCGCGGGTTTTGGCAAAGAAGTAAAACGCCGCATCATGCTTGGCACCTACGCCTTATCGGCGGGTTACTACGACGCTTATTACGGTCAGGCCTTGAAGGTTCGAACAATGACGATTGAAGCATTTAAGCGTGCGTACCAGCAAGCGGATCTGCTCATTGGTGCAACAACGCCTTCGGTTGCCTTCGCGTTTGGTTCCAAGACGAACGACCCAATGGCGATGTACCTTTCTGACGTTTTTACAATCCCTACGAACTTGTCGGGTGACGCCGCCATTTCGGTGCCATTTGGTACTGGTGAAGCAGACCTTCCCGTGGGAGTGCAGCTTTTGGGTCCGGGTCGAAGCGAAGCCTCGTTGTTCTCGGCCGCGCGCGTCTTGGAACGAGCGGATGGTCGCGAATGAGTGAACTTCCGCGCGGCTGGGAAATGGTCGTCGGACTTGAAGTCCACACGGAACTTCGTACCGCCACCAAAATGTTCTGTGGCTGCGCTAATAGTTTTGGCGACGAGCCCAACACCAACATTTGTCCAGTCTGCTTAGGGCTTCCGGGTTCGTTACCCGTGCTCAACGAACACGCCGTTGATCTCGCGATGGCGATTGGCATGGCGCTGCACAGCACCATTGCGCCGTCGACGTTTCATCGAAAGAACTACTTCTATCCGGATATGCCGAAGGACTTTCAGATTTCGCAGTACGACCTGCCGATTAATTCGGGGGGCCACCTGGATTTGCCAGACGGCACCACGGTTTCCATTGAACGAGCCCACATGGAAGAAGACACGGGGAAAACCACGCACCTCGGTGGTACCGGGCGCATCCACGGGGCGGACCGCTCGCTCGTTGATTACAACCGGTCGGGCGTGCCGCTCGTCGAAATTGTGTCGGGACCAGATATTCGCTCCTCCGAACAAGCTCGTCTCTACGCGAGCGAACTCCGGGGCATCTTGATTGCCACCGGTGCTTCGGATGGTCGCATGGAAGAAGGTTCCATGCGAATTGACGCCAACGTCTCCGTGCGAAAAGCCGGGGCTCCTTTTGGGACTCGTTGCGAGATAAAGAACTTGAACTCACTGCGCAGTTTGCAGCGAGCCATTGATTACGAAGCACTTCGTCAAGTCGAACTCATTGAAGGAGGCGGCGTCGTACGTCAAGAAACTCGCCACTGGGACGAAGACCTCGGTGCGACCTCGACTATGCGATCCAAAGAAGAAGCAGAGGACTACCGCTATTTTCGTGAACCCGACCTGGTAGATCTCATCCCTGACGACGCCTGGCAAGAACGAGTACGAGTGAATCTTCCGGCCATGCCCGCCGAACGCCGGACTGCATTGTTGGAGCGCATTGTTGATCCCGCGCCCGCGCAGCGTGATGCGGTCATTGTGGTAATTGATTTAGGTCTGGAGTCGTTCGTGCACGCGGCCGTCGACGCGGGGGCTGATCCGAACATTGCTCTTTCTCGGGTGGCGAACGAAATTGCCGCTTCCACCACGGGCCACCAAAATCTCAGTCTCGAAGCGTTTAGCCGGACGGTGTTAATGGAACAACGCGGTCAGCTATCTTCGACGCAAGCAAAAACCGTCCTGGGCGAACTACTCGAGCACGGTGGCGATCCCGTGGCCATTGCGGCCGCCAAGGGATTTGAACAAATGTCTGCCGATTCAGTCGTCACCATGGTCGAGGGTTTACTCGAACAACACCCCGACGAATGGCAGCGCTACCGCGAGGGCGATGACAAATTGGCTCAGTTTTTCATTGGTCTTGCCATGAAGGCCACTAAGGGTCAAGCCAATGGCAAGGACGTTATTGCTGAATTACAGGCTCGCCGCTAGGGCTTGTCAAAGGTCGGGCCAATGTGCAACAATGTCCTCGTGCGTAATCTATCCCTCGTCCTCGTAGTAGTAGGTGAGAGCCGACGGTAGCTACGCGCGCGTACACCGAAGGCCTCCCGAAATCGGGAGGCCTTTTTCTTTATCCCGACACAAAACCAAAGGAGCATCGTGGAACTCACCGGAGCACAAGCGCTCATTAAGAGTCTCGAACAAGAAGGGGTCGAGACGGTATTCGGCCTGCCCGGTGGCGCCATCCTTCCGGTCTATGACCCACTGATTGACTCGACCATTCGCCACATTCTCGTTCGACACGAACAAGGAGCCGGCCACATGGCCGAGGGTTACGCCCTCGCCACCGGTCGAGCCGGGGTTGCAATCGTCACGAGTGGTCCGGGAGCCACGAATATTGTCACACCTATCGCGAACGCTCACATGGACTCAACACCTCTGGTTGTTATTACGGGCCAAGTCCCTACGGGATCAATTGGTTCGGACGCTTTTCAAGAATGCGACATCACAGGCATCACGTCGGGCATCACGAAGCACAACTTCCTCGTGAAAAGTGCCGCGGAACTGCCGCGCGCCATCGCCGCCGCGTTTCACTTGGCGACCACCGGACGACCCGGGCCCGTGCTCGTCGACGTGCCAAAGGACGTCAGTCAATCAAAGATGGAGTGGTGGTGGCCGTCCGGCATTGAAGACTTGGATTTGCCGGGTTATCACCCCGACGTCGAACTTGACGACGATGCCGTTGCTGCGGCGATTGCGCTCATTGAAGTCGCGCAACGTCCGGTGTTGTACGTCGGTGGCGGCACACTCAAATCTCGAGCTTCAAAGGAACTACTTGCTTTTGCGGAACGAACAAATATGCCCGTGGTCACGACGTTGATGGCGCGCGGAGCATTTCCGGATTCTCACCCGCAACACCTCGGCATGCCCGGCATGCACGGTTTTTACACCGCCGTCACCGCCATGCAAAAAAGCGACCTATTGATTTCTCTCGGGGCGAGGTTCGACGACCGCGTGACGGGACGTCTTGACGGCTTTGCGCCAGACGCGAAAATTATTCACGTCGACATTGACCGCGCTGAATTCAACAAGGTGCGCCGTGCCGACGTTGCCCTGCACGGTCAAGTGGCGGCCATTATTTCTGCACTCGACGCGGGTCTCAAGAAAACCTCGAAGTACGAATCGTGGTGGCGACAACTTCGCGATTGGCAAGCTTCGTATCCGCTGGCTTACGACGAACCGGTGGCAGATGGACCGCTTCGTCCCCAAGCAGTGGTGGAGGCAATTGCGCAGCGCGCCGAGCCGGGCACCATTGTGGCGGCCGGCGTGGGTCAACACCAGATGTGGGCCGCGCAACATTGGCGCTACGAAGAGCCCGGCACGTGGATCAACTCCGGTGGCGCGGGAACAATGGGCTTTGGTGTGCCCGCGGCCATTGGCGCCAAGGTCGGGCGACCTGATCGCACGGTGTGGGCTATTGACGGAGACGGTTGTTTCCAGATGACGGCGCAAGAACTCGTGACCGCACGTTCCGAAGGTATCCCCATCAAGGTCGCGATTCTCAACAACGCGTATCTCGGCATGGTTCGTCAATGGCAAGAAATGTTCTACGACGAGCGTTACAGCGAGGTTTACTTGTCACCGGACTTGCCCGACTACGTGAAGTGGGCCGAAGCAATGGGCTGCGTGGGACTTCGTGCGACCAATCTCGACGAAATGAAGCGCGTAATTGACGAGGCAAACAGCATCAACGATGTTCCCGTGGTTATTGATTTTCGAACCGACGCAACGGAAAAGGTGTTTCCTATGGTCCCTTCGGGTGAAACAAACGATGCCATCATGGTGCACCCATCCCAGCGTGGCGGTGCGTCGTGAGTCCGGCGGCCGAGCCCTTCGTTGGTGCGACGAGTTCCACACCCGTTCGTCACCACATTCTTTCGGTACTGGTCGAAAACAAGGCGGGTGCATTGTCGCGTATTGCGGGACTCTTCGCACGTCGGGGTTTCAACATTTATTCGTTGGCGGTAGCACCCGCTGAGCGTCATCAACGCTTCTCGCGCGTCACCATTGTGGTGGACGCCGAATCGGCGCCGCTCGAACAAATTGTGGGGCAGCTCGAAAAGCTGGTCAACGTCGTCGCGATAAGTGATCTGGCGCCGAGAAACGCACTCGAGCGCGAACTCTTGATTGCGACGATTCAAGTGGACGTAAATAATCGTCGAGCTTTGCTCAATGACATCGAAAGCCTCGGTGCCTCCATTGTTGATGTGGACGCCTTTGGCCTAACCGTTATGCTCGCTGGGACGCCTGGTGCGTGTGACGAACTGGAGCGACGGCTCGACAACTACGACGAGGTGGATATCCACCGAACGGGGCGAGTTGCTCTTCCGCGACTCGGTCCACGTCTCGTCGACTGAAGATCGACTACAAAGGAAAATTATGACAACGATGTACTACGAAAAAGATGTCAATACCGAGGCCCTGAAGGGCAAAAAGATTGCCATTTTGGGTTACGGCTCCCAGGGTCACGCGCACGCACGCAACCTCAAGGACTCCGGCTACGACGTTCGCGTTGGACTTCGCGCCGAGTCGTCGTCGGTCGAAAAGGCCGAAGAAGCAGGACTCAAGGTGCTCGGCATTTCTGACGCGGTAGCGGAAGCTGACGTGATCATGATTCTTCTTCCCGACACCGAGCAAAAGCGTGTCTACGAATTGGAGATTGCGCCGCACCTGAAAGCGGGCGACACGTTGTTGTTCGCGCACGGATTCAATATTCGCTTTGATCTCATTACGCCACCGGCCGACGTCGACGTTGCGATGGTTGCCCCTAAGGGTCCGGGTCACCTCGTTCGTCGCACCTACGTAGAAGGTGGGGGCGTACCCTGTCTGATTGCCGTGCACCAAGACGCGAGTGGTCACGCGAAAGAAGTGGCGCTTGCGTATGCGCACGGTATTGGCGGTACGCGAGCGGGCGTGCTCGAGACGACGTTTAAAGAAGAGACGGAAACGGACCTCTTTGGTGAGCAGGCAGTGCTCTGTGGTGGCGTGACGGCGCTCGTTCGCGCTGGTTACGAGACCTTGACCGAGGCGGGCTATCAGCCTGAGAGTGCGTACTTCGAGTGCTTGCACGAACTGAAGTTGATTGTTGACCTGATGTACGAACAGGGCATCACGGGCATGCGCTACTCAATTTCTGACACGGCCGAATACGGCGATCTCACGCGTGGTTCACGAATCATCTCGGCGGCCGTGAAAGCCGAGATGAAAGAAGTTCTGAATGAGATTCAAGATGGTCGCTTCGCGGCAGAGTGGATTAAAGAAAACGAAATTGGTCGGCCGCGCTACCGCGAACTAAAAGAAGCCGGACGACGTCACCCTATTGAGCAAATTGGTACGAAGCTCCGTGAGATGATGCCGTTTGTTTCCGCGGGCAAAGAACGCGTCGAGGACGTTTCCGGCGGCGACTAATTCGCCAGTGCGCCCACCACGTAGTTAATGGACCCACACAACAGCGCAATGTCTTCGGAGTCAATGGCGGGGAACATCGCGATGCGCAATTGGTTTCGACCCAATTTGCGATAAGGCTCGGTGTCCACCACACCGTTGGCTCGAAGAATTGATGCCACCTTGGTCGCGTCAATCTCGTCCGTGAAATCAATGGTGCCCACAACGTGGCTTCGGTCATCGGGGTTCGTGACGAACGGCGAAGCGAAGGGCGAGGCTTCGGCCCACGAATAAAGAATTTCGGCAGAACGCGCGGTGCGACCGGTCGTAAATTCCAAACCACCGTTCTCGTTCATCCACTGAATTTGGCTGGCCAAGAGATGGATGGTGGCCAGAGCGGGCGTGTTGTAGGTCTGGTTAAGTCGCGAGTTGTCTAGAGCAATCTTTAGATCAAAGAACGCCGGTGTCCACCTTCCTGAAGCAGCAATGGACTCAATTCGCTCCACCGCGGCCGGGGAACACAGCGCCAACCAAAGTCCACCGTCGCTGGCAAAGGACTTCTGCGGAGCAAAGTAGTAGCAGTCGAACTGCGAAGGATCAACGTAGAGACCACCCGCGGCGGACGTGGCGTCGACGGCCACGATGCCGGTTGCGCCCTTGGGGCGTTCAATGTGCATAGCGACCCCCGTCGATGTTTCGTTGTGGGTCAGGGCATAGAGATCGACGTCCGAATTGGCTTCGGGAACCGGGTGCGTACCGACGTCAGATTTAATGATGATGGGATCTTTCAGATGCGGAGCGTCTTTCACACACGTAGCGAACTTGGAGGAGAACTCACCAAAGCTGAGGTGTTGGCTCTGCTCGGACACCAGATGAAACGTGGCGGCGTCCCAGAATGCAGTTGTTCCGCCATTACCGAGCAGCACCTCGTAACCGTCGGGCAAATTGAAGAGCGTTCGAAGTCCGTCGCGGACTTCTCCAACCTTGTTACGCACGGTGGCTTGTCGGTGCGATGTACCGAGGTACGTCGACGCGTCTGCCACGAGAGCATCGAGTTGAGCGGTGCGGACCTTGGAGGGGCCACAGCCAAAACGACCGTCAGAGGGAAGAAGCTCGGAAGGGATTCGGATGTCGGGGGAGGAACTCATAGACTCATTCTTATAGAAATCGAGATGGAGCGTGTCATGTCGTCCAGAGTAAGTGAACTTTTGGCAGGGTTAGCGCCCTCGGCAACGTTGGCGGTCGACGCCAAGGCCAAAGCACTGAAGGCCGCGGGCGAGCCCGTTATTGGCTACGGCGCTGGCGAACCAGACTTTCCAACGCCCGCGCACATTGTCGAAGCGGCGTCGATGGCCTGCTTTGATCCGGCCAACCACAAGTACACGCCGACCGCCGGCATCCAGCCCCTGCGCGACGCCATTGTTGAAAAGTCGCGTCGCGACTCAGGACTCGTCACGACCACGGCGCAAGTACTCGTGACGAACGGTGGAAAGCACGCCGTCGCCACGACGTTTATGACACTGCTGAACCCCGGCGATGAAGTTCTCATTCCGGCGCCCTATTGGACAACGTATCCAGAAGCGGTGTACCTCGCCAAGGCCAAGCCCGTGGCTGTGGCAACGTCGGAGGCCAATGGTTTTCGGGTCACCGTTGATGAGCTCGAACGAGCTCGCACGCCCAAAACAAAGTTGCTGGTTTTTGTTTCACCGTCGAACCCCACCGGAGCCGTTGTTCGACCCGATGATGTTCGCGCCATTGGTCTTTGGGCTGCCGAGCACGACATTTGGGTTATGTGCGATGAAATTTACGAACACCTGGTTTACGGTGACGCCGAACACGTGTCGTTGCCCGTCGTGACTCCCGAATTAGGTGACCGTTGGGTGGTGGTGAATGGTGTGGCAAAGACCTACGCCATGACCGGTTGGCGCATTGGCTGGATGATTGGACCTAGCGACGTCATGAATGCAGCAGTCAATTATCAGAGTCAAACGACGAGCAACATTTCGAATGTCTCCCAGCGCGCCGCGGTGGCGGCACTCACCGGCGACTTAAAGGCCGTCGACGAAATGCGCACGGCGTTTGATTTTCGTCGCCAGACCATGACCGCGATGCTGAACGGGATCGACGGCGTGACGTGCGCCGAGCCCGAGGGTGCCTTTTACTGCTTCCCCAATGTCACCGGACTACTGGGCCGATCTTTCGGTGGTCGAACAGCGGCATCGTCGGCGGAACTCGCTGAACTATTGCTCGAAACCATAAAAATCGCCGTGGTTCCGGGTGAGGCTTTTGGGACGCCGGGTTATTTTCGATTGAGCTACGCCCTGGGTGACAACGATCTCACGGAAGGCCTCCAGCGGTTTAAAGACTTCGTTCAGGCTGGCTGATCTTCGACGTTGTCGATTCCCCTAGCCTTAGTGCAGCCAATGAAAGGAATATTGTGGCTCGAGTTTTAGTAACGGAAGAGATTGCCGACTCCGGATTGCAGCAACTTCGTGACGCGGGTCACGACGTCGATATTCAACTTGGACTTACTCCTGAACAATTGTTGGAAGCGGTCAAGGGCGCACAGGCGCTTATCATCCGCTCATCAACACAGGTTGATGCGCCAACTCTGACCGCGGCAACGGACATGGTCGTTGTTGGGCGAGCAGGCATTGGCCTCGACAACGTCGACGTGGCAAAGGCCACCGAACTGGGCGTGATGGTCGTCAATGCTCCCGTTTCCAATATTCTTTCTGCCGCCGAGCAAACCATGGCACTTCTTTTGTCCCAAGCACGAAACATCCCCCAGGCGCACGCTGCACTGAAGGCAGGAAAGTGGGAGCGTTCAAAGTGGGAGGGTGTGGAGTTACACGGCAAGACCTTGGGTGTGGTCGGACTCGGAAAAATCGGAGCGCTCGTGGCGCAACGTGCCCTGGCGTTTGGAATGCGTATCGTTGCCTACGACCCGTTCATTAGCGAAGATCGCGCCCGTCACATGGGCGTGCAGTTGATGGACCTCGACGCGCTTCTTGAGCAAAGCGACTTCATTACAATCCACCTGCCGAAGAACAAGGAAACAACGAATCTCCTCGACGCCAAGGCGCTCTTGAAGGCAAAGCCTGGTGTGCGCATTATCAACGTGGCCCGTGGTGGCATTGTTAATGAGGCTGATCTCGCCGAAGCCATCAAGAGTGGACACGTACAAGGTGCCGCCCTCGACGTTTTTGAAAAAGAACCAACAACCGAGTCGCCTCTGTTTGAACTTTCGTCCGTTGTTGTTGTTCCGCACCTTGGTGCTTCAACGGTCGAAGCGCAAGATAAGGCGGGCGTCACCATCGCCGAACAAGTGCAGTTGGCTCTTGCGGGTGACTTCGTGCCGTTTGCCGTGAACGTGGCCGCTGGCGAAGTTTCAAACGTCGTACGACCGTTCATGGGTCTCGCCGAAATTCTTGGACGCTTTATTGGTGGACTTCTTGACGGCAAACCAACGGACCTTGAAGTGCATTACCGCGGTGAACTCGCTGGGTCTGGCACCAAGATCCTGACGCTTTCGGCGCTAAAGGGACTTTTCGCAGCAACCGGACACGACGGTGTTTCGTTTGTGAACGCGCCGCAGTTGGCGAGCGAGCACGGTGTGGCGTGGAGTGAGTCGGCTTCGGTTGATTCTCCTGATTACGCGAGCCTCATCACCGTTCGTTCCGGAGGCCACGAGGTTTCAGGAACTTTGACGTCAATTGGAACGCGCGTTGAAACTCGCATTGTGACGGTTGATGGCCACTCGGTAGAGATTCCGCCGGCGGCGTCGATGCTCGTTGTTCGAAACGACGATCGTCCCGGCATGATTGGACTCGTTGGCACGGCGCTTGGTACGGGTGAGATATCAATTTCGTCGATGGCCGTAGGGCCAAGCCGAGCAACGGGGACTGCCATGATGGTGCTTTCGACGAGTTCGCCAACGTCGCACGATGTTCTAGAGATACTTCGAGCAACCAGTGGCATTCTTGACGTACACGTCATTTCGTTGTAATTGAACGTCGCCACAAACGATTGAATTTGTTGATTTTTCGCGGTCACTGGCGGCCCAAGAATGATGGTTTTGTTGCGTTAGGGTGTTGTGAGATTCCTCGGCGAGTCTTTCCAGGGATGAAAAATGACGTGAACGCAGTACGTACGGAGAAAATTTCATGGCAATAGGACTCATGCAAGCAGTAGACCGGATCGAGCAAAGCGGTGCCGATCACTGGCGCGACAAGTATCCCGAACGGGCGACGCAAGGTGATGAAATTGCGAATCTCTACGGTGTCATGAGAATTTGGAAGCGAATCACTGGCTACTTATACCTCGTGGCACTGGTCATGATGCTCGTCCCGGTTGGCGGCGCACTTCGTTACATTGGCGTTCTTTTGTGGACACTCGGCATCGCACCGCTTATTTGTTGGCGCGTCGCAAAGATGCAATATAAAAAAGCCGTCAAGCAATTTCTTAATCCGTAGCTTCGTCGACGTTTTCTCTGGTTTCTGTTTCAACGATTGCTTTGGAGGGATTGCGTCGTGAACTACGAATACAAAGAGATCTACATACCCGTAGGAAAGAAGGGCTGGAAGGAACTCGGCTCAACTCTTGAGGAATTGCCCTCCGAAGGTTGGGAACTCTTCATGGCGGTTCCGATTATTTCTCTCACCGCGTGGTGGTTTGGAATTTCAGGAAGTCGTACGACGGCCATCATTCATTACTTCCGCCGTCCGCTGAACTGAAACCGTTACGCCGGTGTTGTTGAACCTGTCTAGAACAGGCTGATGAGGTCGATTCGGTCCATTACGTCCTTCGTCAAAAGCGGCAAGGCGTCGAGCGCCGTCATATTTTCACGAACTTGTTCTGGGCTTGAGGCTCCGGTAATGACGGTCGAGACGTTGGGATTCTTCGCACACCAGGCGAGTGAAAGTTGCGTAAGGGTGATTCCCAACTCGTCGGAAATCTCCTTCAACAGTGCCACCTTCTTGTTTCGTCCTTCGTCAGTCAGGGTGTTCTTCAGCCATTCGTAACCGGGGAGCGTCGCCCGGCTGCCTTCGGGAATACCGTTTAGATATTTTCCGGTGAGCAAGCCTGACGCCAGTGGCGACCAAATGGTGAGACCGAGTCCAATGTCTTCGTAAAGTCGCTTGTATTCCTTCTCAACGCGGTCGCGCCACAAAATGTTGTACTGCGGCTGGTCCATGAGGGGTTTGTGCAAATTGTGTGCATCGGCGATGTCGTACGCTGCGCGAATTTCATCAGCACTCCATTCGGACGTACCCCAGTAGAGCGCCTTTCCGGCGCTCACCATGTCTGACATGGCCCAGACCGTCTCTTCAATCGGAGTGTTTGCATCTGGTCGGTGACAGAACACCAAATCAACAAAGTCAAGACCAAATCGTTTGAGCGAACCGTCAATCGCTTGTGACAGATACTTGCGATTAAGAGTGTTGCGCATGTTGACGTCGGGGTAGAGGCCCCAAAACAACTTGGTGGAAACCACGTACTCATGGCGAGCCCATCCAAGTTTGCGAATAGCTTCACCCATAATTTTTTCGGATTCGCCACCGGCGTATGCCTCGGCGTTGTCAAAGAAGTTAACGCCGGCATCACGAGCTTCCTTTAAACAGCTCGCCGCGTAGGAAACGTCCAATTGCGAACCGAACGTTACCCAAGATCCGAACGAAAAGACGCTGACCCTAAGGCCCGAACGTCCGAGGCGTCGATATTCCATTTCCATAATTTCTCCTTGATGGGTGTACTGCGACTTTGACACGCACTCGGCGAGAGCAATGCGTTATTCGGCCTGGTTAGGGTTCTCGGGGACGGTGGGCCACTCTTGGAACGAGACCGGATTGGCGGACTTTTTTTCTTTGAAGTACTGAGCGACCGTAGCAATGATGCTGCTGAGGATGGCGAGCTTCAGGACTTTGAAGAGAGATTTGAAAACGAACTTGAAAAGGAACTTGATGGGCTTCATTACTTGTAGAGGATAGTGGCGAGTCAGAGTCCAAGCCCTGCTTGGAATACGCCCGGGCACTGTTTCGGCACGCCTTCGAGTCCACCAAAATAACCCAAGTGATTTCGTCGCCATGTCCGGTTCACAATTTTGATTTCTGGCACTTTTGCCCTTCCACAAAAGTGTGCGTTGCGTAGTGCGTTATGAATTAATCGCAGATTCAAATACTGCGAGGTCCAGTTTGGTCATTTGCAACATGGCGGCCATGGCCTTTTGGGCTTTTTCGGGATCCGGATGCCCAATGTAATTCGCAATGTCAACGGGCGAGACCTGCCACGAGACGCCGAAGCGGTCTTTCAGCCAACCACAGCGACCCTCGCTGCCGCCAGCCGACAAGGCATCCCAGTAATGGTCGACTTCTTCTTGTCCATGGCAGACGACCCGGAACGACACGGATTCATTGAACTCGAAGAAGTGTCCTCCGTTGATTGCCGTAAAGTCGTTCCCATCAAGGGAGAAATCGACGACTAGAACAGTTCCGGCTGGCAACGGCGCTTCCTCGCCGTAGTAGCTAATGGTGCCAATCTTGGAGTTTGGAAAAATTCCGACGTAGAACTCCGCCGCTTCTAAGGCTTGTGTTTCGAAAAGAAAGTTAGGTGTGATTTGTGGCATGGACGCTCCTGTTCATCAGGAAATGTTAGAACGGGCGACAATGTGTCGCGAGTTCAATTGGCAACTGCAATTTGGAACGCAGGAGAACTCCTGGCAAGAACTCAAGCCTCGGGCCTCAAGACTCTTGAAATTGGCTCGTCCATAAACGAACTAGCCAACCGACCATGTTGGTAGTACCATTGCATTTGTGAAGGTACAGAGTTACGACGGTCTTCTACTGCGATAGGGCGAGCACCTTCTCGCCCCCTGCCTCCCGCAATGCGGGAGGTTTTTCGTTTCTAGATGTCAGTCACAAGTGAATGGAGTAGTGGTTATGGTGGCAAATCCGCAACAGCCGAGCCGGATGCCCTTTGGGAAGTACCGCGGGACGGTACCCGTCGACCTACGTGACCGCACCTGGCCCAACAATCGACTCGATCACGCTCCGCGATGGTGCAGTGTTGACCTTCGCGACGGAAATCAAGCGCTGATTGACCCCATGGATCTCGAGCGAAAGTCAGTGTTGTTTTCGCAACTGGTGGATATGGGCTTTAAGGAAATTGAAGTTGGATTTCCTTCGGCCTCCCAGCCGGACTTTGATTTTGTCCGTCACATCATTGAGGAGAATTTGATTCCCGATGATGTCACGATTCAAGTTCTGACTCAGTGTCGCGAGGATTTGATTCGTCGAACTTACGAATCCGTGCACGGCGCGAAACAGGCGATTGTCCACTTTTACAATTCCACGTCAACCCTGCAGCGTCGGGTGGTCTTCGGACTCGACAAAGCCGGCATTACGTCGATAGCCACGGAAGCCGCCGCGCTCTGTCTCACGCTCGAGAGCACGTCTCCCACGACGAAGTTTCTCTACGAGTACTCGCCCGAGAGTTTCACGGGCACTGAACTTGAGTACGCCGTGGAAATTTGCAATGCCGTCATTGACGTCATAAAGCCCACGCCGGAACGACCCCTGATTCTTAATCTCCCGGCGACTGTTGAGATGTATTCACCGAATCTTTACGCGGACGCGATTGAGTCGTTCCTGCGTCAAGTGAAGAATCGAAGTTCCATTATCCTTTCTCTCCACCCCCACAATGATCGAGGCACGGCCGTTGCCGCTGCGGAACTCGGAGTCTTGGCGGGTGCCGACCGTGTCGAGGGCACGCTCTTTGGCAACGGCGAACGAACTGGCAACGTGGACGTGGTCAATTTGGCCCTTAACCTGTTTTCACAGGGCGTTGATCCCGAGTTGGATATTCACGACATTGACAAGGTTCGACACGTGGCGGAATTTGCCAATCGTTTGCCGATCCACCCGCGCCATCCCTACGTGGGCGAACTCGTTTACACCGCTTTTTCGGGATCGCACCAAGACGCCATCAAAAAGGGCATGACCGCCTTGGGAGAGACCTACGACTTCTGGGAAGTTCCGTATTTGCCCATCGATCCCAAACACACGGGCCGCACGTACGAAGCCATCATTCGTGTGAATTCACAGTCCGGCAAGGGTGGTGTTGCGTACCTTCTCGATACGGAGCACGGGCTAAGTCTTCCTCGCGCCATGCAGGTGGAATTCTCAAAGCAAGTTCAAGAGATCACTGAAGCCTCCGGGACAGAGATCTCGCCAGCGCAAATCTGGGACGTCTTTACGACCACGTACCTGCCAACGAACCCAAAACTGCAATTGCTGTCGAGCGAGGTAGCCGCTGACCAGAACCAAACCCGTATTTTTGCCCAAGTGTTGGTCGACGGAAAGAACATCACGGTGAAGGGTGAAGGAAATGGCCCCATTGATGCCTTGATGGCAGGACTTAGAGATGAACTCGATGTCCAGTTCAGAGTTCGCGACTACCACGAGCACGCACTGACGGCAGGATCTGAAGCGTCCGCCGTGGCGTACGTGGAAGCAGAAGCGAGTGATGGAACAACGTGGTGGGGCGTGGGCATGAGCTCATCAATCCTTGATGCGTCCTTGGAGGCTGTCATTTCAGCTGCTAATCGCCGCCGCTAAGACGGTCTCAGAAATAGGAAATTTCAACAATTAAGATTGATGATTATGTCCCACGCCCTATTTGCCAACCTCGTCGGCTGGGCGGGCGTTTCATTGGGATTCGCGATGACGTATTTCCAATATCATCGGGCCCGAAACATTGGCATTGACGGCATCTCTCTTCCGACGTGGGCCGTATTTGCCTGCATGGGTATCTTCTGGATTGCCTACGGCGTCGCGAGACACTCAATTGTGATGATTGCCGGGAGTGCGCTTGTTTTTCCTTGGCAGCTCGGCATCATTCGCTACCTCAGTCCTTGGAAGAATCGCGCGGTGATTTTTCGTTGCGCGGGAGCCATTGCCGTTTCCAGTGGTCTCACCACGCTGGCCTTTGGCTGGTCCGTTGGTGTGTTGGGCACCGGCGTCGCCATGGTGTTTAACCGACTGCCCCAGATTCTTGAACTTATTCGTGATGATGATGTCGACGGCGTTTCGACAAGTGCGTGGATGGTGGGCGTTCTTTGTAGTTCGCTCTGGGTCGCGTTTTACGTGAGCGAAGGCCTGGTCGCGGCGATCATTGTCAATGTCCTCGCCCTTACGGGTACAGCCATAATTGCTGGACTCGCCGCCTGGCGCCAACACGGCAGCATCGTGCGCTATCGCTTGGCCAGCGTTTTTTCTACGGAGAGCGTTTAGGCGTTTACGTGGCCGCGGGGGTCAAAGATCTCCGGCATCGAGCGACGAGTATGTGGTGTGCGTTCTTCGTACACAGTGATTTCATTGGCGTGTCGCAACGTGAGACCAATGTCGTCCCAACCATTCATGAGTCGCTCGCGGGTCATGGGAGCAATGTCAAAGTTGCGCTGCCAATGATGCTCCGGCACTTCAACCGTCTGGGCCGCCACGTCAATGACGACCAACGTTGACGGATCGGCTTTTACAAGGTTGGCCAGTGCCGTGACGTCGTCTTCGCCGAGCTGCACGGTGACGAGACCTTGTTTCGATGAATTATTCTTGAAGATGTCCCCGAATGACGGCGCGATAATCGCGGTGAAGCCAAAGTCCATGAGCGCCCACACGGCGTGTTCGCGCGACGAACCCGTACCGAACCTAGGACCAGCGAGCATGATGGTCGCTCCTTGGTATTCGGCTTGGTTCAAAACAAAATTCGAGTCGTCTCGCCACTCACTAAAGAGGCCTCGACCAAAACCCGTTCGTTCCACACGCTTTAACCAATCCGACGGAATGATCTGATCGGTGTCGACGTCCGAACGGTCAAGGGGAACGGCTCGACCTTCCACAATCACGACGGGTTTCACGCGAGCACTTCCGCGGGCGTAGCGAAACGACCCTTAATTGCCGTGGCGGCAGCAACGGCCGGCGACACGAGATGCGTTCTTCCACCGCGGCCTTGTCGACCCTCAAAATTGCGATTCGACGTGGACGCGCTGCGCTGGCCGGGCTTTAACTGATCGGGATTCATGCCAAGGCACATGGAGCAACCGGGCTCGCGCCATTCGAATCCGGCGTCGAGAAAAATTCGATCGAGCCCTTCGCTTTCGGCTTGGGCCTTCACGCGGTGCGAGCCAGGAACCACGAGTGCGCGGACGTTTTCGGCCACGTGTTTTCCGTGGGCCACACCGGCGGCAGCTCGCAGGTCTTCAATTCTTGAATTCGTGCAGGAGCCAATAAAGACAATGTCAACGGTCACGTCGCGAAGTGGCGTTCCCGGCGCGAGGTCCATGTAGGTGAGAGCCCGCTCGGCGGCTTCGCGGGCGCTATCGGTCTCTTCGTCATCGGGCGAGGGGACCGTGCCATTGACCGCGACCACCTGGGATGGATTCGTACCCCAAGTCATGAAGGGCGAGAGTGTGGAGGCGTCGATGTTGATTTCTGCGTCAAAGACCGCATCAATGTCGGAAACGTAGGTTCGCCACTGGGTAGCAACCTTTTCGAATTCATCACCTGTCGCCACGCCGGGTCGACCGCGCAAATACTCAATTGTCGTGTCATCGACCGCGACGAGACCAGCTCGCGCACCGGCTTCGATGCTCATGTTGCAGACGGTCATTCGACCTTCCATGCTGAGAGCGGTAATGGCGTCGCCGCGGTATTCCAGTACGTAACCCGATCCGCCACCCGTACCTAATTTTTTGATGATGGCGAGAGCAATGTCTTTGGCAGTGACGCCCAAGGGCGCGACGCCCGTGACGTTGACGGCCATGGTCTTGGCCGGCTGTTGGGGAAGCGTCTGCGTCGCCAGAACGTGTTCGACTTCACTCGTGCCAATGCCGAAGGCCAGCGAGCCAAAGGCGCCGTGCGTCGACGTGTGCGAATCACCACAGACAATTGTCATGCCAGGTTGGGTGACACCAAGTTCGGGACCAATGATGTGCACGATTCCTTGATTTTCGTGACCCATTGGGAAAAGGGTGATGCCGAATTCTTCGCAGTTCTCACTCAGCACTTCGAGTTGTCGACGGGCAATTGGATCGAGGATGGGCGTACCCGGCGGGTCGGTGGGCACGTTGTGATCGGCGGTAGCGAGCGTGCGATCGGGTCGACGAACACCGCGACCGGCGATGCGCAGCCCTTCAAAGGCTTGAGGACTCGTCACTTCGTGGATGAGGTGCAGATCGATATAGAGAATCGTCATCTCATTGTCCGGCGCTGCCACAACGTGGCTATCCCAGATTTTTTTGAACAGCGTTTTTCCTGGAGCCACTAACGGATTCCTATAATCTTCACGGTCAAAACGCCCGAAGGCGCTTCGTACGAAACCTCGTCACCAATGGCGTGACCGAGGAGCGCTTCGCCCAGTGGCGACGTCGGCGAGGCAACGAGCACGTCCTCGGGTTTTTCTTCAATCGAGCCAATAAAGAAGTCTTGAGCGTCGCTTTCGTTATCTCCTTCGTAGACAATGGAGGCCACGCTGGCGTACGTGACGGTGCTCGAACCCTGATCCTTCTCCACGATTTCGTGATTGCGGATAATCGTGTCGATATGTCGAATGCGCGCCTCCATCTTTCCCTGGTCGTCCTTGGCGGCGTGGTAGTCGCCATTTTCGCTGAGATCACCAAGGAGCCGGGCGGCCTCAATGGTTCGGGCAATGGCTACGCGTCCGACGGTCGTCAATTCCTCGTATTCGGCACGTAATTTATCCAAGGTTTCTTGGGTGATGCGGTGGATTTCTGTTGCCACGATGGTTCCTAACGGGTTCGAACGACAATTCTACTGGTACCCCTGAAACGCCGAAAGTCCCAGTTTGCCTTGGGCTATGCCCAACCACGAAACTGTACAAAAGGAGATGCCGTGAGCGCACAAAAGCTTCACCAGATTGCCGTCATTGGCGGTGACGGCATTGGGCCCGAAGTGGCGAGCGAAGCCCTTCGCGTCATGCACGCGACCGGAGTTTCTTTTTCAACCACAGATTTTGATTTGGGCGCCGCACGGTATCTCCGTGACGGCTTTGTTTTAGATGACGCCACACTGGAAGAACTTCGAAATTACGACGCCATTTTGTTGGGTGCCATTGGTCCGGCCATTGGTGACCCTCGCATACCCGGTGGCACGCTCGAACGTGGCCTGCTGTTGAAACTTCGTTTCTCGCTAGACCTTTATATCAATTACCGACCGTTTCACGGCGTTGCGGGATCGATTGCCGAAGGTTGCTCCTTCGCCATTGTGCGTGAGAACACCGAGGGCCCCTACGCCGGTGAGGGTGGCGTGTTGCGTTATGGTACGCCCTTCGAGGTGGCGACACAGGGCTCGGTGAACACCCGCCACGGCGTCGAGCGCTGTGTTCGTTTCGCCTTCGAACGTGCCTCGCGTCTGCACCACCCCAAAGTCACCTTGGTACACAAGACGAACGTTTTGACCTTCGCCGGTGACCTGTGGCAGCGCGTGGTGAAAGAAGTGTCGACCGAATTTCCTAACGTCGAGACTGACTACCAGCACGTCGATGCCGCGTGCATCTATCTCGTAGATGACGCCCAACGATACGGAATAATTGTCACGGACAATCTGTTTGGCGACATATTGAGTGACCTCGCCGGGGCGGTGACGGGCGGGATTGGTTACGCCGCAAGCGGCAATCTCAACCCAGCGCGAACCGGTCCATCGTTGTTTGAGCCCGTACACGGGGCGGCGCACGATATTGCGGGGAAGAATTTGGCGAACCCCATTGCCGCCATCTCGTCCATTGTGTTGATGCTCGAACACCTAGGAGAAGAAGCCGCGGCTCGACAGGTAGCCGCCGCGGTGGCAGAATTTAAAGGAGACGTGACCGTGCTTGGCACAAGTGGGGTCACTGACGAACTACTACGGAGGATGTAGATGCCCATTACCCCGACATCAAAGATTTGGATGGACGGCAAACTCGTCGATTGGGACAAGGCCAATATTCACATCCTCACGCACGGACTGCATTACGGAACGGGCGCCTTCGAAGGCATTCGCGCGTATCCAACGAGTGAGGGTGTGGCGATCTTTCGACTTCGAGAGCACATGGCTCGACTGGTGCGCAGCTTGAAGGTGCTCATGATTGAGTCGCCTTTCAGCGTGGAGGAATACTGTGACGCCGCCGTGGAGACGGTTCGGGTCAACGATTTGCCCGAGGGTTGTTACATCCGTCCTATTGTCTACTTGGGCTACGGCGAAATGGGCGTGAACCCGCTTCCCGCTCCGGTGAACGCGGCGATTGCCGTGTGGCCGTGGGGCGCCTACCTCGGTGACGAGGGCGTGAAGAACGGCGTTCGTATGAAAATTTCGTCGTGGCACCGCCACAGTCCCAACGCCATGCCGACCGCCGCGAAGGCCACGGGTATGTATATCAACTCTGGTCTCGCCAAGATTGAAGCAGTCAAGGCCGGCTACGACGAGGCCATCATGCTGGGACCCGACGGCAGAATATCTGAGTGCACCGGTGAGAACCTCTTCGTCGTGAACAACGGCGTGCTGATTACGCCACCGCCGTCGGACGCGGGAGCCCTAGAGGGCATCACGCAGGACACTGTCGTGACTATCGCGAAGGACCTGGGTTACGAGGTACGTTTTGAAACGATGCTTCGAACGGACATTTATCTCGCTGACGAAGGTTTCCTCACGGGCACCGCCGCAGAAGTTGTACCGATTTCGTCGGTGGATGATCGTTTGTTGGCAGACGGCAAGCCGGGACCGATTACCAAGCGAATTCAAGAGGCGTACTTCGAGGCAGTTCGCGGAAAGCGTCCCGAATACGAGCACTGGTTGACGCGCGTCTGACGTTTTGGTCGTCCGTTGTGGGGGCTAGTCTCAAAACGTGACACAACCAACGTTTGTTCCCGTTGCTTCAACGAGCGCCGTACGACCCACTATGCCCATGGAGACGCCCGAAATAGGCCGTCCCAAAAAGGCTGGCCTGCTCGGTGCACCGAGCGCGCACGGTGGAGCCAGTCGTGGAACGCCCGGCCCCGACGCTGGTTACGCGCTCACTCTTTCCAAAAATGTCGTCCACCATCTCGTGCTTGAGTCCGAACTCAATGAGCACGACGTTGAGTGGGGCGTCGCGCTCTTAAGTGCCAAGCGAGCCAGTTTGGTGGGACGCGCACCGTGTGAGACCGACGTGTCGGTCGTGCTTGATCTTTTTGGCTTTCGTGGCACCGAGGACGAAGCCGTGCGAGCAGACCGAGTGCAGCGCTTTCGCGGTATCGCACATAGCTACTTCTTGCAGCGAGTTTTCGTCGATGACGTGAATGAGCACGCTCTTCGACAAAAGCCCGGCGAAGTTATTCCCCTCTTACATTTTCGCTAACACAACTATCTCCAAGAGGACACATGAGTTTTGACTTGACGAGCGAACAGCGGGCCTTTCGAGACATGATGCGCGACTTCGTGGACACGCAGGTTGCCCCGAACGCAGCCGAATATGACCGACTGCAGGAATTTCCCTGGAAGAGTTATGACGCTTGCAAGAGCATAGAGTTGCCGTCGCTGGGTATTCCCGAGGCGTACGGCGGCGCGGGAGCCGACATGGTCACCCAGGCCATCATGGCCGAGGAAGTAGCGCGCGGGTGTGCCTCAACGGCAGTGACGATACTCATATCGAAACTCGGCATGTTGCCCGTCATGAACTTTGGATCCGAAGAACTTAAGCAGGCCTATTTGCCGCGGGTAGCGTCGGGCGAGATCCAAGCGAGTTATTGCCTGTCCGAAGCTGATGCCGGAAGTGACGTCGCCTCCATGCGCTGTCGAGCCGTGCGCGACGGTGACGACTACGTCTTGAACGGATCGAAGTACTGGATCACGAATTCGGGCATCTCCGATACCTATACGGTGTTTGCTTCCACCAAACCCGAAGCTCGCAGTCACGGCATTTCTTGCTTCTTGGTGGAAAAGGGCTGGGGTGTTGAGTTTCCCAAACACGAAGACAAGCTCGGTCTTCGTGCGTCACCTACCGGTGAAGTCGTCTTTAACGACGTTCGCGTACCCGCATCGCATCGCATTGGTGAAGAGGGCGAAGGTTTCAAGATTGCCATGCACACCCTTGATCGCTCGCGCCCGACCATTGGCGCACAAGCGGTGGGTATTGCTCAAGCCGCTATTGATTACGCCGGTGGCTACATGCAAACACGTAAAGCCTTCGGTGGACCAATCAGCGAGTTGCAAGGTCTGCGTTTCATGTTGGCGGATATGGCAATTCGAACCGAGGCAGCTCGGGCGCTCGTGTACCGGGCGTGTTCACTCATCGACGGGGGAGACCCCGATCACAATCTCAGTTATGTCGGCGCCGCGGCGAAGTCCTTCGCGAGTGACACGGCGATGAGCGTGAGTACGGACGCGGTACAACTCCTCGGCGGCTACGGCTTCACGAAAGAGTTCCCAGTTGAACGATTCATGCGCGACGCGAAGATCACGCAAATCTACGAAGGCACCAACCAAGTGCAACGCGTCGTGATATCGAAGTTTTTGCTGAAGTAGATGCTGCTCATGGCTGCGCGAGGAGTTCTTTCTTGGCCGCATTCAAAGACGCTAATTTTTCGTCGGGCACGTGTGGTGCTTCGAGTTTCATTCGGTCAATCTCTTCGACAATGATGCCGCCAACGAGCGCGCGCAGATCGTATTTGTGGTCCGCCGGCACGACGTACCAAGGAGCCCACGGCGTTGAGGTGGCGCTGATGGCTTCTTCGTACGCTCGTTGGTAATCATCCCAGTACTGGCGTTCGGTGAGGTCGTTGGCAGAAAATTTCCATCGCTTGTCGGGATCATCGAGTCGCTTCAAAAATCGACTCTTTTGCTCTTCGGGGGAGAGATGCAAGAACACCTTTACGATTCGCGTGTCGTTGCGATATAAGTGTCGCTCGAAGTTGTTGATGTCTTCGTAGCGATCGAGCCAGAAACTTGCTTCGTCGTTCTTCTTTGGCTTCTCGTGGGTCTTAGCGAGTAGGTCGGGGTGCACGCGGACGACGAGCACGTTTTCGTAATACGAACGATTGAAAATACCAATATTTCCGAGTGAAGGCAACGACTCGCTGCTGCGCCATAAGTAGTCGTGATTCAGTTCTTCGGTTGACGGTTCTTTAAACGACGTAACTTGACATCCCTGGGGATTGACGCCCGACATCACGTGCTTGATAGTTCCGTCCTTGCCCGCGGCGTCCATGGCTTGAAGAACGACGAGCAGCGCGTGGGAACTATCCGCCCAGAGTGTTTCCTGGGCGCGCTTAAGTTCTTTCGTGAAAGAAGCCAAGTCTTTCTTGGCAAGTTCTTTCTTCATCTTGTCGCCGTGACGTGCGTGGAGCCACTTGACGTTTGTTGTCGAGGTGCTTCGTTTTCGGAGATTGGCGTGCGCGCCCGGCTCAACGCGCAACTCGTCCAAGATGTCTTTGGATAATTTCATTCGATCTCTTTCATTGCGGGCCTCGTACGTCGAACCTTGGACTTCACAACTTCGGTGGAATTTGTCACGAAATGGAAGAAACTTGGCTTGTAGACGCGCCGACGAGTTGCGTGTTCGAGTCGTGCGCTTCGCACCATGCGCAACGACGTTGGCCGCCGGTACCAACGCGGTCGTGCTCATCGTGGGTGATTTCTTGGGCGTAAGGACACGAGACGACGTCGTGAAACACCTTGTCGTCGGGTGCAGTGCTGACTTCGGTGTGGAAGGGTGCGACGTGAGCGTGACGTTCGCACCAGTCACAACGTTGTCGATTTTCAGCGCCCACCACTTCGTGATGGTCGTGGGCGATCTCTCGTGCGTACGGACACGAGATGGAATCGTGGAAGACCGCTCCATCATTGTTTGGTGTCGTCTCACTGTGAAATGGTGCGACATTGGCCGCCATCAAGTCGAGGTCGGTCAGCAAGCGACCGCTGCGCTTATCCTTGTCGGCGTTCGCGTCGGAGGGGTCAAAAAAGTGATACGCCATGACTTTGATTCGGTCAGTGAAGATAAACCAAAGAATCGCGTAGCCCCAAATGAGGAGGGCATATTTGAAGTTAAGGGCCGTCATGAAGATGCCCAGCACCGCAATGAGTGTCGCGAGGATTTGAGTCCCAAACACCGCAATCAAGAGAATCTTCGCCGGTCGTATTGACCAAAAGGAACCGCGAGTTCGCGCCTGAAAAATTGTCAGATGCCCTGCGACGGACAACGTGAGGTACATCATGGTTCGTACTTCGTCGTGGCCGAGATGAAAGACGCGGTCGCCCAAATAGAACATTCCCATGGCGGCAATAGGTCCAATGATCCCGAGCAACGTCGCCATGCTGAGCACCATGCGCATGTTCCAGGCCTCGGGTTGGTTGCGATAATGGACGTTGTCGTAGGCAATGGAAAGAATTGCGCCGTCGTTTAAGAGGGCGAGCAACACGATTTGAATGGCCGTTACGGGGAAGAAATTGAAGATCAATATCACCGCCGAGACAAAGAAGAGCACTCGCAGGGTTTCGGCAATGCGATAAATGGCGTAACTGTTCATACGTTGAAAGATCATTCGACTTTCCTTGATGGCGTCGATGATCACGGAGAGTCCAGACGTCGTCAACACAATGGACGCCGCTGCTCGAGCGGCGTCGGTGGCGCCGGAGACCGCAATGCCGCAGTTGGCTTTTCGAAGCGCTGGGGCGTCGTTAACGCCGTCTCCCGTCATGCCCACAATGTGATTGTGCTTTTCCAATACGTCGACAATATGAAACTTGTCTTCGGGGAATACCTGGGCGTAACCGTCAGCAGACTCAATAGTTTTGAGCGCGGTGGCGCTATCACCGCTTTTCGCCCCGCGAAGGGTCGCAGCGTCAAGAATGTTCGTACCCATACCGAGCGCCTTTGCCGTTTCGTCAGCAATGGCGAGAGCGTCACCGGTAACCATCTTCACTTTCACGCCCATATGTTGTGCCGTGGCAATTGTGGCTTTGGCGTCCATCCGCGGTGGATCAAACAGCGGGAGAACGCCAATGAATTGCCACTCGCCCCGCGTCGATGCCCGAGCCACGCCTAAGGCGCGAAATCCGCGTGAAGCAAACTCGTTCACGACCTTTTCGATGCTTGCGTGAATGGTTTTTGAATCCGAGCAGAGTGCCAGAATGACTTGTGGCGCTCCTTTCGTGACTCTGAATGAAGATCCCGATTTTCCTGAAACGGTTGCCTCGGTGCGTTTGCTTACCGGGTCAAATGGTTGAAAGTGGGTGACGCCATATCCCCGCAATGCGTTGGTGTCTTTGACGCCTGCGAGTACCGCTAGGTCAATGGTGTCGTTGTCATCAGCCCGAGAAGCGAGCGCGGCGTCGCGAATGACTTCCTCAACGTCAATCCCTTCCACCGCAAACGGGTCGCCGAGCGTCAGTTTGTTCTGCGTGAGAGTACCGGTCTTGTCAGTGCAGAGAATATCGACACCAGCGAGTTCTTCGATTGCGACGAGACGGCTGACGATGGCTTTTTTCTTCGCCAAGTTTCGTGCACCGACGGCCATCGTCACGGACAAAACCGTGGGCATAGCTACGGGGATAGCGGCCACCGTTAAGACCAGTGCGAACTGCAACGTAGTCAAGAATGGATCGCCGCGCACGACGGACACAACAATGATGATGGCCACCATTGCGACGGCAAGATAAATCAAGAACGTGCCTATGCGCAGGACGGCTTTTTGGAAATGACTCGTGGTCTGGGTGTCTTGCACCAGTTCGGCGGTTTTACCGAAGTACGTGTTGGTGCCGGTGCCATACACCAGAGCGCCGATTTCACCTTGTCGAACAATGGAAGCCGAAAAAACTTGGTCGCCGGGGCCTCGCGTTGCGGGAAGCGATTCGCCCGTCAGTGCGGACTCGTCCACCTGAATTGGATCGCCTTGCAGCAATCGTGCGTCGGCGGGGACGATGTCGCCGAGGCGCAAGCGAATCACGTCGCCCGGAACCAACTGCGTTGCGGGAGGGTTAATCCACGTACCGTCACGGATGACTCGCGCCTTGATCGCGAGAGAAGCCTTCAAGGCATCGACGGCCTTACCGGCTTGGTGTTCTTCGAAAAAGCCAATGAAGGCGTTCGTGAAGAGCAAAACGAGAATGATGATGAGGTCTGGCCAGTGGCG
This sequence comes from Acidimicrobiaceae bacterium, assembly GCA_003138895.1. GTDB lineage: Bacteria > Actinomycetota > Acidimicrobiia > Acidimicrobiales > RAAP-2 > RAAP-2. The sequence continues at coordinate 106,023 of PLHJ01000012.1, read as the reverse complement.
AAGAATTCCTGAGAGCAAGGACGCGATTTCAATCATCCAAGGAATTGGTCCCCAAAAATAACTAAGAAATTTCAGGTACTGATTTGTCTTTTTCTCGGCAATCTCGTTCGTACCGTAGGTAAGAAGGCGACTCTTGGCCTCGGCGTTCGTAAGGCCATTTGGCGACGTCGCCAGCCTTTTCATTAACTCTTCAACGGGGAGAGTATCCAAGCCGTTCGATCGTGCGTGCTTCTTGGTGTTCGGCTTTCGGTCGCCTTTTTTGCTGGCGGTTCTGGAACGTGCGAACACGGTCAACCCTCTCTCGTCACCTAGTGATCGTCACTTCACCGTACGCAGTACCGTGGTTTTCTTGACTAGTCGAAATACCCTAAATTTGGCACTGTGAAAGCTGTTGAAGTTCGCGGACTCATACGCCAATACGGTGGGAAGCCGGCCGTTCATGACCTCGACCTCGACGTAGCCGCCGGCGAATGCGTGGCCATACTTGGCCCCAATGGGGCGGGTAAGTCCACCACCATTGAGATTCTGGAAGGGTACCGACACCGAGATGGCGGCAGCGTCAACGTCTTAGGCGTGGACCCCGCGCAACCAAATCGTGCGTGGCGCAACCGAATTGGGATAGTGGCGCAGTCCTCTGATGACCTTCGCGACGCGACGGTGCGTGAAGCAATTCATCACTTTTCTCGTTTCTACCGCCAGACGAGGGGTGTTGAAGAGACCATTGACTTGGTGGGCTTGACGGAGAAGGCCTCGTCACGAGTGAGCACACTTTCTGGGGGACAGCGTCGTCGTCTGGATGTGGGCTTGGGCGTCGTCGGTCGCCCGGAGTTGTTGTTCCTTGATGAACCCACAACAGGCTTTGACCCCGAAGCTCGCCAACAATTTTGGCAGTTGATTGAGCAATTGAAGAGTGAGGGCGTCACGGTGCTGCTGACGACGCACTACCTGGAAGAAGCCGACACACTCGCGGATCGAGTTGTGGTCATTGCTCGAGGGGTAAAAGTGGCAGATACGACGCCTCGAGAACTCGGTCATCGAAATGAAGCAACGGTAAGTGTTCACTGGTTGGAGAACGGCGCTGCTCGAGAAGAGCGAACCTCGACGCCGACGGCCTTTGTGGCGGGGTTGGCGGACCGAATTGGAGGCGAGATTCCCGGTCTTGAGATTCGTCGGACCACGCTCGAACAGGCGTACTTAGAACTCCTGGACGAAGAGACGCAATGAAAAACTACGCCGCTCTCTGCGCGGACCGCGCAAGATTCGAACTTCGAACGACACTTCGTGACCGAGGGACCGTGATGTTTTCGGTGCTCCTCCCAATTTTCCTATTGGTTATCTTTGGTTCCGTCTTTGGCAAAGGTTCCATTTACGCCGGCTCGAACGTGACGTTCGCGCAGTACATGGTCGCGGGTCTCCTCGCGTCAGGTTTGATATACGGCGCATTTCAACAGTTGGCCATCGCTATTCCCGAAGAGCGAAGTAACGGAACCTTGAAACGCCTCGTAGGTACGCCGATGCCAAAGAGTGTGTATTTCGTTGGCAAACTTGCGGTGTCGGCTTTCATATACATTTTCCAAGCGATTGCACTGCTTGGTTTAGGGCATTTGTTCTACAACATCCACATGCCGGTGTCGGCTCATCTGTGGTTGATATTTATTGGCGTGAGCATCTTGGGTCTCATATCGAGTGCCCTGCTCGGTGTGGCGTTCTCTTCGCTCGCTAAAGATGGAAAATCTGCCTCAGCGCTGGCGGCACCCTTGGTGCTCTTTTTCCAGTTCACGTCGGGAGTCTTTTTTGTCTACGCCTCCTTACCAACGTGGATGCAGGATATAGCAGCGGTGTTTCCTCTCAAATGGCTAGCGCAATCGATGCGTGGCGTGTTTCTTCCCGCAAATTTTTCGAGCCACGAAGTAGCTCAGAGTTTTGAATTTGGTCGCGGATTTTTGATATTGGCGGCGTGGTCAATTGTCGCGTCGGCGCTATGTTGGCGGACCTTTCGCTGGCTGGGTAAAGGTCGCGACTAGCCCGCGTTTCGGACGATTCTTCGTTGTGCCTGACTCAAAATTACTAGCGTGGTTAACGAAACGGTGATTGAGGAGCGGTGATGGCTGAAGTGGCGGGCAACGACGTAGTGACAGTCTTGCGACGAGGAATCCTCAAGTGCCCTCCAGAATTTGTTCTGCAGACGGTGGACGGATTGAACTTACGCCCGAATGGTCGAGTAAGCGTGGTGGTCGGTGCACCACTTCGAATCTTGCAACAAAAGCGTGACGTGACTCACTTCGCCGCAACCGCGCCCGTTGCGGCGGTGCGAGCACTTTCGGAGTTGCTCGGAGCTACGGCACTACAACGCGTTATTGAACTCCTCGGTGAAAATTCCGACGATCCCTCTTTCGAACAATTGGCGAACGCCGTTGACCAGTGCCTGGCCGAAGGCGTAACCAGCGGCGAAATCACGGCCATGCTCAGTTTCGCCATCGAAGAACAGTTCGCGGCCGCCCCGCACTGTTGGCGCCTCTTGGATGAACGACCAGATTTGGCATTGCCAGAATTGGAAGAAGTGGCCGCTCGTCCCGTAGCAGTTGCTTCACACGAGGTTGACCCGGCGATAAAAGAACAACGACGCCAGCGTCGAGAAGTACAGCGTCAACAAAAAAAGAAAGAACAACGCCCCTTGGCACAGCGCCCCAAGAAGAGTCTTGCGAAAGTCGCGGCATCCTCGACGCCTCCTGTGGTGGTTCCGCGTTCGACTTTGACGACACGCCGGCGCCTGCCACTCACACCCGCTGAACTTGCCCGTTTTTCGACGGAGCACCCACAGGCTGGTTGGTTGATTTTGGCTGACGTTCCCTTTGACGCCACGGACCCCGAGATTCCCGACGTCACTTCAAAACTTCGGCCGGCCGTGGTCATCGCGGGGGCGCCAAATGAACTCTTGGTGCAACCGGTGTATTCGAAGATGCAGCCGACCAGGATGCTGCTCAGTGGTTGGCGACGTCTGGGCCTTGATCGCCCGTCCTACGTTGACGGAGCGCGCATCGCGATTTCGTGGAACACCGACGAGTCGCTGCCACGTTTAGGTCAGCTCAATGACGAAGAATGGAATCTGCTCGCCTAGTGAATCAGTTCTGCCTTTTGTAGTTTTCGGGCGACGGACACCAAAATGACAAGTCCTCCAAGCGCCATCGCAAGTCCGGCGATTTGTACTCCTACGGACCCTGATCCTGATTCCTGGCCCAACAGCAAATGCTCGTCGAGTGCTCGAACCAAACCCCACACCACCAGCGCTACACCTGTCACGGTTCCCGGTGCCTGTTCAACGCGCGTCGATCGTTCCATACGAAGAAGTACGAGCCATAGAGCGCCGTCTTCGAGGGCCTGTATGAGGGGAACCGGAACACGTTTGCCGACTTGACCGGCGTAACGAAGCCCAAACCATTGATGCGTAGCGTGACCGCCACCGTTCACCATGAACTGTGGTCCAAGTACCCGTCCCAAAGCCCAGCCGGCCACCAGTGCCGGCACCAAGGCATCGGTGAAGGCCAATAATCGAACGTCGGGCCACCAGTGTTTTTTGGCCCAGAGGCCGAACGGCAGTGCCAGAGCAATGCCGCCGAAACTCGCGAGCCCGCCGTGCCACAAAGAAAATACTTGTGAGGGATTCGATTGGTAGTACGACCAATTGGTAGCGACGTGGGCGAGACGTGCTCCCACCAAGCCAGCGACGATGATGACGGCAGTGAATTTGCCAAAGGGCGTAACGCTGATGCCCGCTTTCACCAAACGGTGCCGTGCGTAGAGATAGGCGACGTACGCGGCGATGGCTAACCCAAAGCCGTACGTGTGAAAGACGAGGGGCCCTACGTGAAACGAAGTTGGGACGGGTTCCACGACGCCACGTTAGAGGCGCGGACGACCGACTCCGGCGAAGCCGTAACCCAGGCGAATTGGCGTAATTCGTACGGTGTAACCCGTTTCCGGGGCTTCAATCATTAAGCCGTGGCCGTAGTACATGGCCACGTGTTCGTCACCGTTGTAACCGTAGAACAACAAGTCGCCGGGTTCAATGTCAAAAAGAGGAACTCGAATGGTGTCGTCAAATTGTGATCCCGAGTAGTGGGGCAGATAAACCCCGGCTGCATCCCACGCGAGCATGACGAGACCCGAGCAGTCGACGCCTCGTCGCGAGGCGCCACCCCAAACGTAGGGAACGCCGAGGTAACTGAGGGCCGCCCGTACGGCGACTTCAGCACGAGCGTTCGTGGGCGGAATTGGGTAGCCCTTTTTGGGCTTCGCCCCGTGAAGTTTTTTTGCGTCGGCTGCGGCTGCTTTGGCTTCAATGCGGGCCAAGTAACTAGCGATCGCGCCCTTTACTTGGCTAAGTTCTCGCTGCAGCGCACTTTGTAAAGCTTGTGCGTTGTGAAAAGAGGTCGCGGCGGTCTTTGCGGCAGTCGCCGCTTGCTGATCTTCTTGGTGAAGAATTTGTCGTTCTTGGGTCAACACCAACTTCGAGATCTTGAGATTCGCGACGGTGGAGGCAACATTTCCTTCAGCGATGCTGTTGTAGACGTTGGTGGAGCCAATCTTGCTCTCGTCATTGTTGAAAAGGGGATTCGTGGCCGCTTCTGAACCGTTGGTCACGTAGGCAAAAACAGCCGCCTGTTCCAATTGCTTGTTGCCTTGTTTTACTTGTTGTTCGTCCTGGGCGACGGCGTGCTGTGAATTGGAAATCTTGGCGTTTAGTGCCTGCAACGCAATTTGGGCCTGGTCGTACTTTTGGCCAAGCAATGACACCCGACCCGAAATCGTTTGAATCTTGCTGTAAATAGCGGCGGCAGCGGCCTGCTCGGATTTCAAGCTCGCGGAAGCAGGGTTGCCGAAAATTGTCACAGTGCCTGAACACACTGCGACTACGGCCAAAATGGGTGTCACCCACCGGAACTGCCTAAGCCCCTTGAATGGCCGCGGCGTCGAAAAGCGCGCAAGGCGCTCGACGTCGGTCACGAAGTAAAGGCTACTTCGTTTAGGCGCGCGATTACCTGTCGAGTTTTTTAAAACTTCGTAAAGTACCTGATCAAGCGGCTTAGAAACAGAGAGAATTTGCGCATCGCTTTGTTGGCATCTCGTAATTCACAAGACGTTTCATGTTGCGCATAGGCTTTCGCGCATGTCAGCACGATCAAGAAATTTGCCACGACGTTCTTGTCTTTCAACGCCTGGGTCATCAGACCGTTTCCTCGCTAAAGCTCCAACGGCCGCGGCCGACATGACGTTTCTCGATCTTGAAGATTCCGTGTCGCCGAACGAGAAAGTCGCCGCGCGACAAAAGGTCATTGCCGCCATCCGCGACCAACGATGGGACGACCGTGTGCTGTGTGTCCGTGTGAACGCTTGGGACACCGAATGGACCTACGGCGATGTCATCGAGGTCGTCGGAAATGCTGGTCCGCGTTTGGACGAGATTATGTTGCCCAAGGTCCAAACGGCCGCGGAGGTTGTGGCATTGGACCTTCTGCTTACGCAAGTCGAGAAAAACGCTGGTCTGCCGATAGGCCACATTGGCATTGAAGCCCAGATTGAGACGGCACGAGGACTCATCAATGTCGACGATATTTGTGCTGCCTCACCGCGTTTGGAGACGATCATTTTTGGCCCAGCGGACTTCGCAGCTTCGATTGAGATGCCTGTTTTAACTGGAGGAGTGGCCATACCGGAGTACCCGGGCGACCACTTCAACTACGTGTTCTCTCGCATTTTGATGGCGGGCCGAGCCAATGGTTTGCAGGTCATCGACGGTCCGTTCCTGCTGGTTCGCGAGCTAGACGCCCTTCGCGAATTTGCGCAGCGTACAAGAGTTTTGGGTTACGACGGGAAGTGGGCGCTCACGCCCGATCAAGCTGGCGTTCTTAATGAGGTGTATTCGCCAACGCAGGAGCAGTTCGATAAAGCCTGGGACATTCTTGAGGCGTACCGGGCCGCAACTGAGGACAATCACACCGGCGCCGTCATGTTCGGTGATGAAATGATTGACGAAGCGAGTCGCAAAATGGCCACCAAGTTCGTAACTCGCGGAGAACGCGCTGGATTTAAGCGGTCATAGAGACCCCTTAGTTTTTCAAAGGAAACGTTCGTACTTGCGAATAGTTCCCATTAAGGTAGCCCCATGGCGACCATCGAATCAGCAAAACCCGCTCTCAGCGCCAAAATCCGGGACTCGTTTTCGCCGCTCGAGTGGCGTCGTTTGTACGGAATGTTTGGATTCATTCTGTTCTTGCACGTGCTGGGAATTGGCATCCTCATCTTTGCTTCAGTGCATCACTACGCGATAGGTACGACCGGAAAACTAGGTATTGGCACAGGCGTTTTGGCCTACACGCTTGGTATGCGTCACGCCTTTGACGCGGACCACATTGCAGCGATTGATAACACAACGCGAAAATTCATGTCCGAGGGCAAGCGACCAATGTCGGTTGGCTTCTTTTTCTCCTTAGGTCACTCCACCATTGTTTTTGTTATGACCATCTTGCTCGGACTCGGTGTTCGAGCATTGGGCGGTCAAGTGAAGAATTCGAATTCGACATTGCACGTCGTTGGAAACCTTGTTGGCACCGCGGTGTCGGGAAGCTTCTTGTACCTCATCGCGATATTGAACTTGATTGTTCTCGTGGGAATTTTCAAAGTGTTTCTTGAGATGCGACGTGGACGATTTGATGACTCCGAGTTAGAAAAGCACCTCAACGCACGCGGATTCTTTATGCGTTTTTTTGGTCCGCTGGCGAGGTCAGTTGACAAGCCTTGGAAGATGTATCCCATTGGCGTTCTTTTTGGATTGGGATTCGACACCTTCACTGAGGTCGCGTTCTTGGTCCTTGCAGGATCCGCGGTTGCAGCGGGTCTACCTTTCTGGGCGATTCTCTGCTTACCGATTTTGTTTGCCGCGGGTATGAGTTTGCTCGACACCATTGACGGATCATTCATGAACTTTGCCTACGGATGGGCATTTTCCAAGCCCGTGCGAAAGGTTTATTACAACATCACCATTACGGGGTTGTCGGTGTTCGTGGCCTTGTTTATTGGCACACTCGAACTCTTGCAAGTGGTGTCAAGCCAACTGAAGCTTTCAGGCGGCTTTTGGAATTACGCCAAAAACTTCAATATCAATACCGCTGGCTTCATCATTGTGGGGATGTTCGTCGTTGTGTGGGCTGGAGCACTGCTTGTTTGGAAATACGGACGTGTCGAGAGCCGCTGGGAAAATGCCGCAATTAGGGCACAAGTCTCTCGAGGCGAGCGTCCCGATCTGCACTCGGCGGGTATTGAACTTGGTGCGGTGCACGCACCCTTCACGATCGAAGAATAAAAGGGCGGTTGCCCTCTTTGTTCTCTTGCTTTAGTCGTAGGTTTTAACGAGCGTGGTGCTATTTCGTACTAAGAGTTTCGAGTTTTTCCAAACTCGCGAACATGGAATCACGCACTGAATTCGAACCGTTAATCCAACCGCCGCTTTCTTGCTCGAGAATCCAATTATTTTTCTCGTTGCCGCAATCGAAAGTCTCGGTGACAACGGTGGCATCGTCGCCATCCGGAGAGAGTTGGTAGCCCCATCGATAACCCGCCGGAACGCCAATTCTTAATGGGTCACCACCCGCGGTGTCGATGTCTCCGGGAGCGGGTTCCCACGTGATGCGACGATTGGGTTCGAACTCGACGACATAATTGATCATCGTGTAGTCGCGACCAAGCCGATGCATCTTTACGGTGAAGATTTCGCCGACTGTCGTGATGACGCCGCTTCCGACGGCTCCTCGGAGCATGTCGGATCCGTCGAATTCAGTGTGTCGCTGCGGACTTGCCAAAATCTCGAAAATTCGCCGAACCGGCGCTTCAATCCGTCGCGACACTTCGACCCGGTTGGGTACTTGCAGCACTCCTCGGCCCCCTGCTCTGGTTGACACCGCTCGATATGACGTGATCGTGCTTGTTCGCTCGACGCCGCATGACTAATCATTGAAACTATCGCCTCGAGCTTCACCAGTAAAGAAAATGTTGTCGCTTTGCAAGAACCCATTTTGAGAGAAGCACGAAGCCGTTGTGTGACCTCATGGACATTTCCCAGTCCATGACGCCGATCCGAAAATCTCTGAGCTTAGAAGTTGTGCAATGGCGAAGCGCCCGCCAAAACAATTCGAGGATTGTCCGAAGGATTCAGCCAACGCAGCAATTTCAAAAGATCTGGCACATGGATAGTCACGCAACCTTCGGTCGATGCTTCTGTTGCGTGCAAGAAAATCCCCGAGCCGAAATCGCCCGCGGATGGGGTGTTGAAGTTGATGACTGCGAAGTATGGGTACGCCGCCTTTTCTTCCCAGAGGCATTCAGTATTTGCACCGAACGGGTTATGGGCGCAGTTCGTGATGACGGAGTGACGAAAAGAGTTGTACAACCGTCCTCCTTGAGAGTTCTCGTCCCAGTAGTCACCTGGAACGAGCCGGTGGTATGGATAAAGAACCCCGGGATCAGGTTGATTTCCGTACATTGAAGTTCCAATCGAGAAGTCACCCAAGGGCGTGGTGAGATCTCCCTCCCTGCGTTGTGATCCACTCAACCATCCGTGCGCTCCAACACGAGCCGCCATTGCTGGAAATTCCGAAGTCCACCCTTCAGCCGTCCATTGATAGGAAGTGAGCCACGCATAACTGGATGATCCAACGTCCGACGTGACAATGATGACTTGGAGAGCACTGTCAATGTTCGAGAGTCCTTCAGGCAATCGGGTCGGCGCCGCTGTTTTACTCGTCCACAAGAGTTTTGAAGTATTACGAAGTACCAGATCACCGTCATTGAGGAGTTCAAGCGTGCTCGTGGTGCGCGACAGTGTTTTTGTCGACCACGCAAGTCGTCCTGAACTTGATTTGGCGACCAAATCGCCGTTTTCTTGAAGTTCTATCTGGCCTGCACCAGAAGAACTGTTGACTTCATCAGACCAGAGAATGTTGAAGTTCGCATTTTCGATGACCAGCGATCCATTATTGAGTAAGTCAAGTCGGTATTGCTTATTCGTCGTGACAAGTAGTTGGCCTTTCGACCAGAGGCTCCCACTGGCCATCGAATTTTGGGATGCCAAGGTCGGCGACGCCGCCAAAACCGGAGAGGCAACGAAACCGATGAGAAGGATGATGCCCACAAAACTGATGAACAATCTCGTTCCAGTAGAGGCGAATTGTCGACCAACGGTGTTCCTTGGTCTCATCAAAAGGACCCGGAAAAGGGAATTGCTCGAATAGGGCAAAGGTCGATTGAACGCGCGACTCTGTTTTGAACGGACATCGGGGAGTTGATCAAGCCTTGGGAGCCATTCTTCGGCCCCAGCGGCCCAACGGTTTTGCTCTCAATGAACCACGGTGGCCGTTCGTGATGTATCAACATCGTTTTGATCCAGATTTTGGAATATTCAAGACTCTTTTTCGTGCGACTCCTTCAGAAGGAAAATGTCACCGAGGTCTGGAGTGACGGGTTGTGAAAAGGACGAACTTATGTGTCATCCCAGTGCTCACTACTTGCACGGTATGGACTTCGACTTGTTTCGATATAGAGGCGAAATTCCCAACTACGAGTCCTGGCGCTACGGTTCCAAATAATTCCGTTAGTTGCTCAAAAAGTACCCGGTGGCCGCCTTCGAGACGTTGACAGTTCTCCGAACGTGGAGCATTTCATTTGCTCCCGACCAAGAACATGACGACAACAATGCGGTTGTCCGCACTCGACATCGACGTGAACACAATCGAACTTCGTTTTTGACTCTTACTAAGTTGACGGGGGTTCGATCTTGGCACCTAAAGGTGGAAAGATTTATTTGCGCTGATCCAAGAGACGACGCGCCACGACCTTCAAGCACAGGGTCTCGTCGGCGCCTTCAAAGATGGAAAGAACTCTCGCGTCCACGAAAAGTCGACTGACGGGATATTCTTCGGCGTAGCCCATGCCACCATGAATCTGCATAGCTTCTCTCGTCACCCATTCAGCAGCTCGGCACACGTAGGCCTTGGCCATGGATGCTTCGAGCGTTCCTTCGCCCTTGCCCATGAGTTTGGCGACGTCCAAGGAGAACTGACGGGTGGCTTGGATAATGCAGGCCATCGTGCCCAACTTCACACGGGTCAATTCATAATTGATAATTGGCTCGCCAAAGACGGTGCGGTTTCTCGCGTAGTCCAGTGCCGCGTCGTACGCGGCCTGCATGACACCCACTGCGCGCGCGGCGGTTTGAATGCGTCCATTTTCGAACCCCGCCATCTGGAAGTAAAAGCCCTTGCCGAGTCCGGCTTCGCCGCCGACCAGATTGGCGTCAGGGACAAACCAGTTTTCGAAACTCAGTTCGTAGGAGTGCATGCCTCGATAACCCAAGGTGTCAATCGGCCGACCTTCGAGACGGCCATTGTCGTCCCTGCGCCCTTCACCGGAGGCGTCTTGAGAAAAGAGAAACCCTTGTCCGTCGCCGACGGGCTTTTCCACCAAGAATAGTGATAAGCCGCGATGCGCCTTTTTGCGGTCAGGGTCAGTGCGAGCAAGCAACATCAACACGTTGGCGCGCGCGGCAAACGTGCACCACGTCTTGGTACCGTTAATTAACCAGCCCCCGTCAGTTTTTGTAGCCGACGTCGTGAGTCCCGCCACGTCACTTCCGTAATCGGGCTCCGTCACCGCCACGGCCGCCAATGTCTCGGCGGAAGCAAGTCGTGGGAGCCAGTACTGCTTTTGTTCCGTGGTCCCTCCAGCGACTAACGCTCGTGTCAAAATTTCAGGTCGGGTGATGAGTGATCCGCCAATACCAAGTCCACCCCACGAGAGTTCTTCGGTGGCAATGACCATGCCGATGTATTCGGATTCGCCACCAGCGGCAAAGCCACCAAATTCTTCGGGTACGGAAAGTCCAAAGCCCCCGAGTTCGCTGAGCCCTTCAATTATGGATTCAGGTATGTCGCCGTTGGTGCGGTGCACGTGTTCGGCGTGCGGGCGAACTTTTTCTTCGGCGAAACGATGAAAGACGTCTGAGACCATGGCGAATTCTTGGTCGAGGTGTCGAGGCCCCGGTGTTTCCGCGAGTGAGCTGAGCACGCCAGGGCTTCGGTAGGTGGCGACAAAACTTGAAAATGGTAAGAACCAGTCGGCCGAAACGCCCCATAATTCTTCTCGACCAAGGATTCGACCGGCGAGATCGCTCAGAGCCTGGGCCAAGAACGCGCCGGTCAGCGTTGCTTCTAGCGAACCCTTCGCGGCGTAATCAAGATTTGCTCGAGCGGTGGCGATGGCACTGGCGGCATGGGAAAGATCGTAGGCAAAGGTCTGGTTGGCATCAATACCACCGTTGGCGGCGAGTCGGTCAAGTCCGTGATCAACAATTGACTGGGCGCGCGAGATGAGTTCGGCGACGTCGGTCAGACTCAGTTCAGGAGATGCCATGAAGGCAAAACTAATAGATACCGAGCCAGACCCGGTCTCCTTCTAGGCTACGAATGTGAAAGTAACGATGCTCCTCGCAGATTCTGCGCAAGTAGCCGACGGCAAGCTCTACATATTGGGCGGTGGCTGGTCGGTGACGGGTCCCGACCCCGCCCCCTCAGCCGTTGGCATAAAAATTGAAGTCGAACGCCACGAGATTGGCGGCGTGCATCACTGGGAGTTGTTTTTGGAGGACGCCGATGGTCGCCCCGTCTTGGTGGGTGACGACGTGCCTCAACCCGTTGAAGTACGTGGGGAATTTAGTGTTGGTGAACCCGAAGGCGTTCCCGAGGGAACACCCGTTGACGTGCCGATTGCCATCAATTTTGGCCCCTTGCCGCTAAAGACCGGTGAACGCTTCACCTGGCGACTCGTTATCGATGGCGAAACGCCCCAAGGAGCATTGGTGGCCTTTGGAACCCGTCCAGCGTTGGAAGAAGAGTTGAAAGATCTCTGATGACCACCTTTGATCGCCCCTTTGGCCGTTACTTCGAGGATTTCGAACCTGGTGATGTCTACAAACACTGGCCCGGTAAGACCATCACCGAAGCCGACGACCACCTGTTTTGTATGTTGACAATGAATCACCACCCGCTCCACACGAACGCCTGGTTCGCGGAGAACGAAACCGTGCACAAACGAAATGTCGTGGTGGGCAACCTCGTGTATTCACTCGTGCTCGGCATGAGCGTGCCTGATGTATCGGGGGCGGCCATTGCGAACCTGGAAATCGAAACGTTGTTGCACAAAAATCCGACGTTTCACGGCGACACGATTTATGCAGAAACCCACGTACTTGAAAAAGTAGAGTCGTCGTCGAAAAACGATCGCGGCATCGTGACCGTTGAGACGAAGGGTTTTAAACAAGACGGACTTGAGGTGTGTTATTTCCGCCGGAAGGTTATGGTCTGGAAGCGTGAGTTTGCTCCCCAACGTCGACGTCCGTACCCGAACGACGTCTGGGACTGACAATCTTTCGGCGATTCGTCGTCGAATTGTGTTGAGCGCGCCAAAGGTAGATCGCGCCTTACCGTGGACGAACCACGAAAGTCCTTGGGCGATTCTCGTGAGCGAAGTGATGCTGCAACAAACGCAGGTCGTTCGAGTGCTCGAACCCTGGCGCAAATTTTTGGAATCATTTCCGACGCCGGAAGCGTGCGCCAACGCTTCTCAGGCCGACATCATTCGACATTGGGCCGGGCTTGGCTACCACCGACGGGCGCGGTCGCTGCACGGTGCCGCGATCATGATTTGTTCCGACTTTGGTGGCAAAGTGCCTACCAGCCCCGACCTTCTTCGACGTTTGCCAGGTGTGGGCGAGTACACGGCCAACGCGGTGGCGTCGTTTGCTTTTGGCGAGCCCGTCGCAGTTCTTGATACGAACGTGGGCCGAGTGTTGTCTCGTGCGCTCGCTAATCGGCCATTGCAGCGTCGTGAAGCACAAGATCTAGCTCAGCAACTTCTGCCAAAAGCAAAATCAGTAATTTTTAACCAGGCCATGTTGGACCTAGGCGCTCAGTACTGTCGCGCAGTTCCCAAATGTGAAGAATGTCCGATTGCTGCACTTTGTCGCTGGCGCCAAGAAGGCGGTGTTGATCCGTCGAAAAAGAGCGCTGGCGTCTCAAGGCCACAATCGCCGTTCGAAGGTTCGCGTCGCCAGGCCCGGGGACGAATCATTCGAGCACTTGGAATCGAGACACTTTCGTTGTCGCAGGCGAGGGCAGTCGTTGGAGAAAAATTGGGTGATCAAACGCTCGACGTTTTGAGCGACCTTCGCAGCGACGGGCTCATTGAAGAGCGCAATGGTCGTTGGTCGCTACTCGCCTAAAAAGCTGTCGATGTGTTCGTGAATTTCGGTGGGTTGTTCCAAGTGCAAGAAGTGCCCTGCGTTCTTGACGTAGACCATTTTTGAAGTTGGCGACAAAAAGTCCAGAGGATTCGAGATAGCACTCTTCGCGAGACAGCCATCGTTTTCACCGTGCAGATAGAGAACTGGTTGGCTAGGAATGTTCGCGATATTTGCTTGGATGTAGTCGTGTTTTGTTTCTTCGGCAACCACTGAGTTTCCGAACATTGCACGGTAATAACCGAGGGCCGCCGAGAGGTTTTCTGGGTTGGTGAGCGCCTTGATGACGTGGTCAGCGTCTAGGTGGCCGTCGTAACCCGGTGACCAGTCGCGCCACAAACCTTTTATGAAGGCGTAGTCGTCGACCGGTACCGTGAAATCTGCCAGAGGCGACTGGAAAAAGAACATGTACCAAATGCGACGTAGCTGTTCGTAGTTCGAAAGACCACCCGCCATTGCACTAAGCGGTGGCACCGCAAACGTTACGGCTTTGCTCCAGCGTTCGGGAGCGCCGTTGATTGCGGCGTACGTTGCCGAAGCTCCCCAGTCGTGACCAATGAGCAGTGCGTTTTCGTCGCCCTCAAGGCGATCGTGCAGCGCTATCGCATCGTCGGCGAGTGCGGCGACGCGATAATTACCTGAGGTCGCCACCGTCGAGGGGGCGTACCCGCGCAAATTTGGTGCGGCGACTCGCCATCCGCGTTCGGCCAAGTGCGGCATGAGGTAGCGCCAGGTGAAGCGCGTGTCGGGAAATCCGTGGAGGCATAGGGCAAGCGGGCCCTTGGTCGGCCCGCCAACGTCGACAACGAGCGTGGTGTCATCGAGCGCAATCTCAAGTGTCTGCATGTTTCGAACGATAGTGAATTCTCGCCAATAGTGTCGGAGCCGTGAATGTCCTTGAAATGGAACACTACAAAGAGGTGGTTGGCCACTTCGCGACGGGCGTCGTCGTGGTTACGGCGATCTCCAGCGATGGACCGGTTGGCTTTACGTGCCAAACCTTTGGCTCTTTGTCGATTGATCCCATACTTGTTTCCTTTTCTGCGCGGACTTCAAGTCGCACGTGGCCCAAGATACGTTCAGTGGGTCGACTGGGCCTAAATATTCTTTCGCAGGATCAAGAGGCGCTGGCTCGGAACTTCGCGACCAGTGTTGACGACAAGTTTGACGGCGTGGCGTGGACCCAGGCGCCCAATGGCTCGCCCTTTCTTGACGGTACGCTCGCTCGGCTTGAAGGCGTCGTCCGGCAAGTCGGAAGTTACGGCGATCACGACATCGCGGTGGTGGAGATTGACTACTGCGAAACCAATTCGGGCGTACCACTGCTCTTCTACCGTGGGGGTTACGGCGTTCCAAATTCGTAAGGCGGATTTCGGTACGCTCGTGAGCGTGAGCAGTCGCACTCGAGACTTTTATCATTGTGGGCTTCCGTGATACGTCTCGCGGCCCTGATACTGCTGATACTTATTGTTTTCTTGGGCGGCGCAATCGCATTTCTTCGTTGGCGAAAATTGCGCCGAGACGAGATTCGTATTTTGGAACGACACTCCAAGAATTTTCTTCCGCCGCCTTCGCCCTACCAACCCTCCAAGGGATTTCGTTTGCTGGATGGATCAACGACACTTCCGGCACCACGTGACGTGCAGCGTCCACGACTTGATCCGGATGCTCACTACGTTTTTGGCGAGACGACGCCATCCTTCGGCGAAGATATTGCCGCAAGTGCCCGCCGACACGACCAAATGTGGGCACTTGATCGAGCCTCGCGCCGACGAGGACTTAGCCAATCGTCGTGGCGAGTCGTGGGCGTCGCCCTGCTCGTCATTCTCATCTTGCTAATTGTGGGATATTTCCTCGAGCGACATCCGACAATGCATCACCATAAAACTCCCACAACGACAACATCGACCGTTGCGGCCCAGTGGCCGAGTCAATTGGTGGCCACGTCGTCGACTAGTTCTACAGCGACCTACAACATCCCGACAGGTAGTTACACATTTGTAACGACCGCTGAAGGTGGAGCACTGCACCTCACTGTGCGAAGTGGGACCCCGTCATCGGTTGTGTACCAGGGCAACTTAGCCAAGGGTGCGAGCGAATCGCTCTCGCTGTCGGGTGACACGACGGTCGTTATTGACCCGAGCGCTGACGGCGTCATTACGTTGCATTCAAGTGATGTCGTGCTACCCGCGTCGGCGGGAACGTCAATGACCTTGACTTTTACGTCGTCGGCTAGTTGACCTTTGTAATTTCACTCAATATGAACGCCAGAACTTGGGCTTCATCGCGCCACGCGTCGTATCGACCCGAGGGACCGCCGTGGCCAGCGCCCATCTCCGTTTTTAAGTACGCCATGTTTTTTGGGTTCGCGTCACGTAGTTTCAATACCCACTTGGCAGGCTCCCAAAAGCCAACACGAGAATCGTTGAGTCCACCACTCGCGAAGAGGTGGGGATACTCTCGCGTCGATCCATCAGGATTACTAGCTAGGACATTGTCGTAAGGGGAGTACGACTTCATCGTTCGATACGCACTCGCACTCGCGTCTGGATTGCCCCATTCTTCCCATTCACCGACGGTGAGTGGAAGTGAATCGTCCAACATCGTGGTGAGAACGTCCACGAATGGAACTTCGGCGACGATGCACTGAAATAAATCAGGTGCAAGATTCATAACGGCACCCATGAGCAGTCCTCCGGCTGATCCTCCGCGGGCCGCTAATTGTTCGCCCGTGGTCCATCCGTTGTCAATCAAGAAACGTGCGACCGTGACAAAGTCGCTGAACGTCGTCGGCTTTTGTGCGAGTTTTCCTGTTTCGTACCAAGATCGACCCATTTCGCCGCCTCCGCGAATATGCGCAATAGCAAAAATCACGCCGCGATCTAGCAGCGATAAGAGCATTGAGGAGAATGATGGATCAATAGAAATCTCGTAACTGCCGTAGCCGTAGAGCAAAAACGGGGCGGGGGAAGCCGGAAGCACTTCGCCGTTCGGCGTTGATGTAACAACGCTTCGACGCGCGACGAGTGACACCGGAATATTTTGTCCATCGCTGGCCGTAACCCACAGTCGCGTGGTCACGTAATTGTTAGCGTCAAAATCGCCGAGTACTTTTTGCTGCTTTCTAACGATCGTCTCGCCAGAAGCGATATCCACATCGGCGACGAGCCGAGGGGTAACGAGTGAGGTGATGCCGACGCGAAGTTGAGTGGTCACATAGTTCGGATTAGCTCCCAGTCCCACGGTCGACGGCCGCACGTCACCTTGCACCAAAGTCGAACGTTCTAAAAGGTCGTTGCCAAAAGGATCGGTACCGGAATCAAGTTTGGCAATCCTGACGGCGGCGCACCCGTCCACCCGTTCACTCAACGCGAGAAAGTTTGAAAATGCTTCGACACCGTCGAGACGGTTGCCGGGACGTTCCGGGATCAACTCTCGCCACGTTTTTTGGTCTACTTCTCGAACGAGAAGACGAAAATCTGTGGCGTCCTCGTTCGTGGTTTTTAGCCACCAAGCGACGTTAGAAGTGTCGACAAAGTGCTCGACGCCGTATTCAATACCGTGGCGTCGTTCTTCTAGGAGCTGGAATTCATCGGTGGGTCGTGACGCGTCAACAAAATGCACTTCGGTGGTCGTGGAAGAACCAAGAAAGTTCACGATGACACGGTCGTCGCGAGACCGGCCAACGCTGACGCTGTACTGAGCATCGGGTTCTTCGTACACCAGAACGTCGCTCGCCGTTGAGGTGCTCAGTTCATGTCGCCATAGTTGCCACGGTCGCATCGCCTCGTCGACGCGCGTGTAGAAGAAATGTCGACTGTCCATGGCCCAAGCGAAGCCGTAATAAACATCCTCCAGGGTGTCGAGCAGGGGTTCGCCACCGGTGAGCGATCGAATGGTCACGGTGTGTCGTTCGCTGCCTTCAAAGTCAACGCCAACGGCGAGCCACTCGTCATTGGGACTTACGGCGAGCACTCCCACCGACAAGAAGTCATGGCCCTGCGCTTCGACGTTCTCGTCCAAAATAATTTGTTCGCCGTCAATGGCAATGTTGGGGTCAATGGTTGGCGGCGTCGTGCCTTCGCCCGACACGCGAAGTCGACAGCTGATTGGATAGTTCAGACCTTCTTTGGTGCGCTCGTAGTACCACCAATCACCTTTTCGGACCGGTACCGAGATATCCGTCTCTTCGATGCGAGCCTTTATCTCGTTGTAAAGCTCGTTTTCCAAAGGCTTAAGTGCAGCAAAGGACTCCGCGAGAAACGTGTTCTCGGCCTGGAGGTGTTGAAGAACCTCTTCGTTTTCACGGTCCATTAACCAGTAGTAGGGGTCAATTCGCGTATCGTCGTGACGAGTAATTTCGAACGGTCGTTTTGGGGCTTTCGGGGCTGAACTCACTAGGACACTCTTGCAGTCTTGGCGCACTCACCAAGCGTTTGAGTTAGTACTATGGACGTAGGGGTAATCCCAAAGGAGCTGGTATGTCAATCGACAATTTGGATTTCAGTCGCTATCAACTGGGTTGGAGCGACGAAATGAGCCCCGTTTTCAAACCAAAGAAGGGCATCAACGAAGCCATCGTCCGAGAAATGTCCGACATCAAGTCCGAGCCCCAGTGGATGCGGGATTTTCGCCTCAGCGCTCTAAAGCGTTTTGAGAAGAAGCCAATGTTGCCGTGGTTCGCTGACCGGATGCCCGATCTCGATTTCAACGATATCTATTACTACATCAAGCCCACCGAAAACCAAGTTGATCGCTGGGAAGATCTTCCCGACGCCATCAAGAACACCTACGAGCGACTTGGTATTCCCGAAGCCGAGCGCAAATACTTGGCGGGCGTCACGGCGCAGTACGAGTCAGAAGTGGTGTTCCACCGCAACCGTGAGGACCTTGAAAGTCTCGGTGTGCTGTTTTGTGACATGGACACGGCTGTTCGCGAGTACCCCGAACTCGTACAGAAGTATTTCGGAACGGTAATTCCTCCCAACGACAACAAATTTGCTGCGCTGAACTCCGCGGTGTGGTCGGGTGGCTCTTTCATCTACGTTCCACCGGGCGTCAATGTCGACCAGCCGCTTCAGGCGTACTTTCGCATCAACACCGAGAACATGGGTCAATTCGAACGGACGCTCATTATCGCGGACGAGGGCTCGCAGGTTCATTACGTCGAAGGTTGTTCAGCTCCGGTGTATTCCACCGACTCACTGCACTCGGCGGTGGTGGAACTCATTGCCCTACCTGGATCTCGCATCACGTACACAACGATTCAGAACTGGTCCAATAACGTTTATAACTTGGTCACCAAGCGAGCGAGGGCAGAAGCCGAAGCGCGCGTTGAATGGATTGACGGCAACATTGGTTCGCGTCTCACCATGAAGTACCCTTCGGTCTATCTCATGGGACCGAAAGCCTCTGGTGAAGTTCTCTCCGTTGCTTACGCCGGACCGGGACAGCGCCAAGACGCGGGAGCGAAGATGGTGCACTGTGCTCCCGAGACCACTTCAACAATCATCTCGAAGTCCATTTCCAAAGACGGAGGTGCGACAACCTACCGCGGTTTAGTGAAAGTGGAAGAGGGTGCAAAGGGCGCCAAGGCGTTTGTACGCTGCGACGCTTTGCTGCTTGACGAAATGTCAATCTCGGAAACCAAGCCCTACATGGAAGTCGGCGAACAAGACGCCTCTATCGGTCACGAAGCCACCGTCTCGAAGATTGGCGACGACCAGTTGTTCTATTTGATGAGTCGAGGTCTCACCGAGGCTCAGGCCATGGGCATGATCGTAAACGGTTTCATTGAACCAGTGACGAAGACACTTCCAATGGAATACGCCGTGGAGTGGAGCCGCCTGATTGAACTGCAAATGGAAGGTTCAATCGGTTAACGAGGGGCTCGACGCATCGTGAAAAGTGGGGGGCCGTTTTTTACGGGGCGAAGCGTGGCGTGAAGTTCGTAACCGAATCGTCGGTAGTAGGCGATGTTGTCTTCTTTTTGCGTTTCTAAGTAACTGGCGACGCCTTGCTCATCGATTTGTGGAATCGCGTGCTCCATGAGCATTTTTCCAATACCGTGCCGCTGCAGCTCCGGGTCAGTCACCAGCAGCAACAAGTACCAATGCGGCTCTTTAGGGTGCGCCTTCGCAATTGCGGCGATGTATTTATTGCCAACGCGCAGCGCCCGACTACTTCGAAACAGGGCTCGTAATGAACTCGGTACCTGGGCTAATTGTGAACGAATCGGAGGTGGGTAGGCCCCCGTTGGTAGCCACGCCGAAACACCAACAATGCGATTCGATTCGTCGCGAGCCGTCACAATGTGAGCTTTTGGGCCCATGTGCAAAAGCGCTCCACGAAAGAAAAAAACGAGACCGCGATTCCTCTGCAGAGCCTTTTCGGAGAGATAGACGAAAAATGGGTCGGTGTAGAAACCTCGAGTCGCGACGACGGCGGCCTCTGCGTACTCGTCTTTGGATAGCGGATCAAAGTTCAAGTGGACGTTCATCGTGGACACGTGGCGATCATACGGCGGGCGTCTCCCGTAGAATAAGTATCCAATGGGTATGCGAGAAGAATGCAAGCATTTTCAGAGTCGTACGTACGCCTCGGGTGAGGTGGCGAGGTTTTGCGTGCTGGGAAATGCTCCCGATCAACCTTGGGCCTGTCCAGAAAATTGCCTCACCTATGAGCCACGTCTCGTTGACGTGGGTTGGTCGCATGGCACGTTGGTTGACAAGCCCGTTGGAGACCTGCCCGCACCTGACGTCCCGGTCGGCGACCGACGAGAGATCTTGAATTCCGCTGAAGCAATTGTTAATGCTGTGGCGCCCGAACTCTTTGAAGAACGCCGAAATCAGTTAGACGAGATGGAACGTCGAGACCGACGCGGCTGGAAATTCTGGCGTCGTTAGTTTCCAGTGAAGTGGGGCGGTCGTCGCTCTAAGAACGCCGTCATGGCTTCGGTTAGATCGTTGCTCTGCAAGTACATGGTGTTCCAGCGGGCCACGAACTCAAGTCCTTCTTCAACAGTTCGTCCGTCATTGGCGGCGAGTACGGCCTTCGTACCTTGCACCGCGAGGGGCGAGTTTCGCGCAATCTCGTGCGCCAATTCAAGCGCAGCTGCCACGACATCGTCGCCCGTTTCTCCAAAGACATTATTGATGAGTCCAATGCGCATCGCATATTGCGCATCAATGTCCTTACCGGTGTACGCCAGTTCTGCGACGTGGCCGGCACTGACTATTTTTGGTAAGCGTTGCAACGTTCCTAGATCGGCCACAATGGCCACCTTCGCTTCGCGGACGGAGAATATTGCCGAACTCGAACCCAACCGAATGTCGGCGGCGCAAATTAGATCGATGCCACCACCAATGCAGTAACCGTGCACTGCGGCAATGACGGGAATCTTGAGTTTTTCAATCGCCGTAATGGAATCTTGCATGGTGCGGACCGCTTCGTAGAACGTGGCGCTCGCGGCAGCGTGTGACGCCGGCGTACCACCGCCTCCGCCCAAAGTGGACCCCATCTCTTTGAGATCGAGTCCAACGGTGAAGTGATCACCCCGAGCTGCGATAACGAGTACGCGGATTGCCGGATCACTCGCAACGGCCTGCGCCGCGAGCGGCAGGTCGTGCCATAGCGCTCGTCCGAGGGCGTTGCGCGCATCTACTCGGCTCAGCCACAAAGTGGCAACGGGGCCTTGAACGTCCAAGTCGAGGACAGTGGAGGAAAAAGTCATGGCAATCCTTTCGACGTTTCGCTCTTGGAGCCTAGGTGCATTGATTCATGAATCCCTGATGGGCCGTGCCGTTACACTGGAAAAGGTCCAAAAACCGCATATGAGCACATTTTTCGATTCCGCGACAACCTATATAGAGTCAACTCCTGGCGCTGCGGAACGCCTAGCCCTCTGGAATGCATTTCGTTCGGTGGGTTTGCCAACGGTTTCTGACGAAGTCTGGCGCTACGCGCCACTTTCTCAGTTGACGCTCGACTCGTTCCAGGTTCCAACTTCACCGGGGTCATTTCCCTCATCCGCGCTGTCGGATAAATTGACCAAAAACGCTTCGTTTGTCATTCGGACGATTGACGGTTTTTTGACGGACTCGCCGTCTTTACCATCGGGCGTAACCGCAACCGTCGTTTCAAGTGGTGTAAGTCTAGGAGAACGATCTTTCCTCGACCGCTACGGCGACGATGCCTTCGCTCTTTTGAACGGCGCGTCGTCTCCTGGAACGCTTGAAATCCGTGTTGCTGCCAAGGTGCACGTGGAAGAACCAATTTTCTTAGTCCACGCGGCGTCGAATTCTTCATCGTTTCCTAGCGTGCACGTTTGCGTGGAAGTCGGAGCGCACATTGACATCATTGAATGCTTCGTTGGCGGTCGAGGAAGTTTGGTCGTGCCGTTGAGTGAATATGAATTGGCGGACAATGCGTCGCTGAATTTGGCCACGTATCAACAATTGAATGCGACGGCCTGGCACGTTGCTAGGTCTACGGCACTCTTGCACCGTGACTCGCGATTGCATCAATCGGTCATTGGGCTCGGGTCTCATTACAACCGGTCCCGAAACGATGCAGAGTTCCTAGGTACTGGAGCAGAAAATGAACTGCGAACAACGTTCCTTGGATCTGGTGAGCAGGTGCACGACTTTCGATCGCACCAGCTGCACAAAATTGGTCGCACGAGGTCGACGTTGCTTTCGAAAGGAGCTGTGAGTGATCACTCCCGCTCCGTTTATACAGGACTCATTGAAATCGAAAACGGCGCTCGTCGAACCGACGCCCGCCAAACAAATCACAATTTGCTGCTGTCTTCTACAGCTCACGCCGACACTGTTCCAAATCTGGACATCCGAGAGAATGATGTCGTGTGTGCCCACGCGTCGAGTGTTGGTCCACTCGACGAGATGCAGCGCTGGTACTTGGAATCGCGTGGCGTTCCACGCGACGAGGCCGAACGCCTCATGATTCAAGGGTTCTTCAATGAAATGACTGACTCGCTCCCCGGAGAAGTCGCTCATCTTGTCGAGCTAGAAGTCGGCAAAATCCTTGCGAGCACCCACGTGGTCGCATCGTGACGTCGATCGATGTTGGTGAACTCTCGACGTTCGTGGAAGGTATTCCCCAACAAACAAAAATCGAGGGACGAATTCTCGTTCTCGTGCGAATCGGCGATACCGTGTACGCACTTGATGATCGATGCTCGCACGAGGACTTCAGCTTGGCCGAAGGCGAAGTTGATGTTGCGACCAAGGAAATTGAATGCGCCCGACACGGAGCGATGTTCCACTTGGTCGACGGGACGCCAGCGTCACTTCCCGCCACTCGACCAGTGCAGTCGTACGACGTCGTTGTTAAAGATGGTCGCGTTGAAGTGAGTGTGCCGTGAGTTCAGTTCTTGAGATTAACGATCTTCACGTCAAGGTGGCCTCACGAGACATTCTTCGTGGCGTCAGTCTTACGATGCACTCGGGCGAAGTACACGTCATTATGGGTCCCAACGGTTCAGGGAAATCAACGCTCGCACACGCTCTCACCGGACGGCCGGGTTATGAGATTACGAAAGGTTCCGTCAAACTCGACGGAACCGAGCTGCTTAATCTTCCCCCGGACGAACGAGCTCGACTTGGACTGATGCTGGCCTTGCAACAGCCGCTGGAAGTGCGGGGCGTTCGCCCTGTCGAACTCCTCGTCGCGGCAGGAGCAAATCCTGTGGGCATCAAAGAACGAATTCGCGAAGAAGCTGAGCTCGTAGATTTACGCCCCGAACTTCTCGATCGATTCGTCAACGTCGATCTTTCGGGTGGCGAACGAAAGCGTGCCGAAATGGTGCAACTCGGAATCCTTCGCCCGAAGTTCGCGGTCCTCGATGAGATTGACTCGGGTCTTGACGTTGATGCTCTGGGCGCTGTGGCTCGCCGATTGCAACTTGCAACGACGCAGTGGTCGTGCGGCGTTCTCGCCATTACTCACTTTCGACGTCTTCTTCAGGAGTTGACGCCCGACGTCATTCATGTGATGAGTGAAGGTCGCATCGTCACGAGCGGTGGGCCCGAACTCGCCGAAACGCTCGAACGTGATGGCTACGAGCCATTTCGCAGTCTTTCAGACTGAATTCACGTTAAGAAACGATTACGAAGCTGACAAAATCAACAAGTAAGTTTGTGTAATGCCACAAGGTCGTCATAGAGCCCCACGTGGCCCAAAAAACGCTGAACGCACGTCGTCACGTCGCAGACTTGCGAACGAGCAGCGCCTCTTGGCCCTTGGAGAAGCAGTCAACGAGCGATCGGGCATTGCTCCCACTTCCCGCCGGGGTCGAGCGAAGCGTTCCTTGCGCCGACGCTTGTCGTACTGGTCGCTTGGCATTGTTGTTCTGCTCGGAGGAATCATTGGCGGTGTCTATCTCTACGCCCAATTGAAGTTCGACAATATTCCCAAGGTCGCCGTACCGAGCGAAGTCCACCGAATTTCGGGCCAGCCCTTCAATGTCCTGATCATTGGTTCGGACTCTCGAGCGGGTCTGACCGGAAACGAGGCTGCACAAACGGGTGGTTCCTCTGTTCAGGGTCAGCGCAGTGACGTCGTGAAAATTGCCCACATTGATCCGGGCAAAGGAACAATTCAAATGGTGTCGATTCCTCGTGACACCCTGGTAACACTGCTCGCTAACCAGTCGCTTTATACGAATTACAACCGAATCAACGTTAATTACGGAAGTGGCCCGAATCTTTTGGTGAAGACGATTGAAGCTAACTTCGGTATTCCAATCAATCACGTCGTGCAAGTGAGCTTCGGTGGCCTCATTAACGCGACGGAGGCACTAGGCGGCGTCTACTTAAACTTCCCCTATCCCGCGAAGGACGCCTACTCAGGTCTCAATGTCAAGCACACCGGATGTCAATTGGTGGATGGATTTCAAGCACTCGCCGTAGCTCGCAGTCGACACTACGAGTACTTCCAAAATGGTCAATGGGTCTATGACGGTACGAGTGACTATGGCCGCATCGATCGCCAAAATACGTTCATCCGAGCATTGATTCAATCGGCGAAGGGTAAGTACAACCCCTTGACACTTAACTCATTCCTTTCTGACTTACCCCAAGGCATAACCCTCGACAACGAATGGTCACTCGACGAACTTATAGGTTTGGCGCTCAAATTTCACAGCCTCAACCCAGCGGAATTGGCGACGTACACCTTGCCAACAATTTCAGCCGGGGATATTTCGCCCTACGGTGACGTTCTCGTTGAACAGCAACCTGAAGGTCAGCAACTACTCGTGAATATTTTTGGTTCNNACAACGAAGTCAACGACGAAAACTACGACCAAGGTCGCGACGACAACTACGACAGTGCCGGGCGTCACCGTTCCGTACTTTGACCCTACGAACTGCACGCCGTAATTTTTAGAGCGACAGTTCGTCGAGTCCTTGACTCAGCGTGTTCCACGAAAGCGTGGCGCACTTAATACGCACTGGAAATTTGACGACGCCTTGTAAGGCAGCCAGTTCACCGAGCGCACGCACGTCAATCTTTGGCTGCTCGTCTTCGTTGACGAGTTTCTTCTCGTGTCCCATCATCAGTTGCTTGAACGTGGCAATCTTTTCGCGCACTTGATCAATTGGTTTTCCCTTGACGGCGGCACTCATCAGTGAAGCCGACGACTGCGAAATTGAACAACCATGACCTGAAATTTTAATGTTGGTAAGGACACCGTCGGTGACGTCGAGATAGACCACGACTTCGTCACCGCACAAAGGATTAAAGCCTTCAACTTTCTTGGCGGGCTCGGGTAACTCGCCCCGGTTGCGGGGGGAGCGGTAGTGATCGAGAATGATCTCTCGGTAGAGATTTTCAAAATCCGACATAGATCTAAGCAAACACTTTCACGGAGTGAGCCAACGCTTCGAGCAAGACATTGGTGTCCTCGGCAAGGGAATAGGGACCAAACGAAGCTCGAACCGTCGCGGCGAGATCAAATCGTTTCATCAAAGGCTTGGCGCAGTGGTGTCCGGGACGGACACAGACGCCAAATTGATCGAGTACTTGAGCCACGTCGTGCGGATGCACGCCTTGCACGACAAAACTGATAACGCCACCACGATCAATCGTGGAACTGGGTCCAATAACGCGAACCACGTCACCAAATTCGGCGTCGAGTCGCGCGAGAGCGTCCGCGGTTAATTCCGCCTCGTGCTTGGCGATGTTGTCCATTCCCAGCGCCTGCAAGTACAAGACGGAGGCGTTCAGCCCGGCGGCTTCGGCAATGGGCGGTGTGCCCGCTTCAAATCGCGTGGGCCCGCTCGCCGGCGTGTAACCATCTAGGCGAACGTCGGCAATCATTCCGCCACCACCCAAGAACGGCGGCATCGCCTGAAGAATCTCTTCACGAGTCCAGAAAATCCCAATGCCCGTCGGCCCCAGCATTTTGTGGGCACTAAAGGCAATGAAATCAACGTCCAGCGCCTGCACGTCAAAGGGGCCGTGCGCAATGGACTGGGCGGCGTCAACGGCGACGAGTGCTCCGTTGTGATGAGCAGCGTCGGCGAGAGCGCGGAGTGGATTGATTGTGCCGAGCACGTTGGACATGCCCGTCACCGATAGTAATTTGGCACCCTTCAGGAGTTCGTCGAGGTTTGAGAGGTCGAGTCGATACTCGTCGTCGACGCGGAGAAATCGCACGTCAATGTCAATTTCATCGCGCAACTGAAACCACGGCACGATGTTGGCGTGNNATGCCTTCCAGGATCGCCGGCGTTCCGGCCTCGAACTTGTGCGGCACCGCGGCCCAGGTCGATTGTTCGTAGGTCACCGACGAAATCATGTCGCCGCCGCCGAGGAACGGCGGCAGCTCACTGAGGAGCTCCTCTCGGCCCCACAGGACACCGATGCCCGTCGGCCCGAGCATCTTGTGGGCGCTGAAGGCCAGGAAGTCGACCCCCAGGGCGGCCACGTCCGTCGGCAGGTGCGGGACCGACTGGGCGCCGTCGGCCACCACCACGGCGCCGGCGGCGTGGGCCGCCTCGACCAGCCGTCCCATGGGATTGAGGGTGCCCAGCACGTTGGACATGCAGGTGACGCCCAGCAGCTTGGCCCCGTCCAGCACCTGGTCGAGGTCGTCCAGGACCAGCTGGCCCTCGTCGTCGACGGGCAGCCAGCGGATGACGATGCCCCGCTCCTCGGCCAGCATGTGCCACGGCACGATGTTGGCGTGGTGCTCCATTTGCGTGAGCACCACCGCGTCACCGGCCTGCAAATTTGCCCGTCCCCACGATTTGGCCAGCAGGTTGAAGGACTCCGTGGCGTTTTTTGTGAAGACGACTTCTTCGCTGGCGTTTCGCGCATTGAAAAGGTCGCCCACGGCGAGACGAGCACCTTCGTAGGTTGCGGTGGCTTCTTCGGCCGTGACGTAGACCGCGCGGTGCACGTTGGCGTGGTGTTGTTCGTAGTAGCGCGACATCGCTTCGATGACCGGACGTGGCGTCAGTGACGTTGCACCAGAGTCCAAGTAGGTAATCGGATGACCATTGACGCTTCGATGGAGCAGTGGGATGTCTTGTCGAACCAAACGCGCGTCAAAACTTGTCACGTCGTCACCGGACGCCACGCGTCGTAGCCCTTAGCTTCAATTTCTTCGGCGAGTTCAGGTCCGCCCGAGTGCTCAATACGACCATCGACCAAGATGTGCACTTGGTCGGGGAGTATTTCTTCCAGAAGTTTGACGTAGTGTGTCACCACGACAATGCCCATCGACGGTCTCGCTTCTCGAACAGTGCGAACACCTCGCGCTACGACGCGCAGGGCGTCAATATCGAGTCCCGAATCAGTTTCGTCGAGGAACGCGAGAACGGGATCGAGCAGAGCCATCTGCAGAACTTCGTTGCGCTTTCGCTCGCCACCCGAGAATCCGTCATTGAGGTGTCGTTCGGCGAATGCGGGATCCATGCCCAATCGGTCCATCCACTCCATGAGGTCCATTCGTACTTCGAGCACGCTCAGTTCTTCGAGCTGTTTTCTCGCGGCAATCGCCTGGCGTAGAAACTGGACCACCGATATTCCGCTGATGGCTTCAGGATATTGAAAAGCCAGAAAAATACCGGCACGAGCTCGTTCGTCGGTGGACCACGTCGCGATGTCCTCGCCGTTCAAAAGGATCTGTCCTTCGGTGACGTCGTAACCCGGATGCCCCATAACGACGTTCGCGAGGGTTGATTTCCCCGCGCCGTTTGGTCCCATCAAGGCGTGGACTTCGCCTGCTCGAACAATGAGGTCGACCCCGCGAAGGATATCGTTACCTTCCGCGCGAACATGCAGATTACGGAGTTCTAAAAGAGGTGCGGACACCCAGTCATCTTAACGTCACGAAGCAATAAGTCCTACGTCCGTGTTACCAACCCCGCTCGATCCATTCGTCGAGGTGGGGCATTTCAACGTCCAACGTGGACTCGAGACCATGACCCGGCCAAATAATTGTGTTCGGCGCAAACGTTCGAAAGATTCGGTCTTCGATGGACGTAATAATCGTGGCGAAATCGCCGCCTTCGAAGGTGGTGTTTCCTGGTCCTCCTGGAAAAAGGGTGTCGCCAGTGAAGAGCAGTGGCGTGCCCTCCAGTGCAAAGGATATTGAGCCCGGGGTGTGGCCGGGCGTGTGAAGTGTGCGTATTCGCAGATCACCGACGTTCATAACCTCGTCGTCGCCCAGCAATTTGTCATAACTGGGAAGCATGCCGGCGTCTTCTTCGCGGACCCACACCTCGATACCCGCTTCTCGGACTTCACTGACGGCGCCAATGTGATCCCAGTGGCCGTGGGTTTCGACAACGCTCGTAACGCCCAGGTTTTTTGCGACTTTTAAGAGGCGGTCGTGCTCATTTGCGGCATCAATAAGAAGGCCCAGTCCGGTTCGTCGACAGCGCACCACGTAGACGTTGTTGGCGACCGGCCCCACGACGAATCGATGGACTTCGGCCTGCGCATTCTGCCAGACGATTTCGACGTTTTCCATAGGCCGAGTCTCCCACGCGACGGGCTACGTCGGGGTTGGATAATCTCACGTAGTCTCTTACACGACCTCTTAGAACACCATTGAACCAGCGAACAAAGGCCCCATAATGAACTTTGGATTTAGCGACGAGCAAGAAGAACTTCGAAAAATGGTGAAGCGGTTTTTGGACGACAAGTCGCCCGAAACCGAGGTTCGCCGTTTGATGGCCACCGACGAGGGCTATGACCCCGCGGTGTGGAAGCAGATGGCTGAAGAACTTGGTCTTCAGGGCCTCGGCATTCCCGAGGAATTTGGCGGCCAGGGTTTTGGACCCGTTGAGCTCTACGTCGTGTTCGAGGAAATGGGCGCGTCGCTCCTCTGCTCGCCGTATTTCTCCACCGTCGCACTCGCCGCGAATGCGTTACTAAACGCCGACGACGACACGGCCAAGGCCACGTACCTACCCGGCATTGCTTCAGGAGAAACCATCGCGACCGTTGCTCTCACCGACGACGCCGGCAACTGGGACCTCGACACGACGTCTACGGAAGCCAAAGCGGAAAAGAGCGGTTACCAAATTTCCGGTGTTCGTAGTTACGTCACCGACGGCAACACGGCTTCGCTTATTTTGGTTCCCGCCAAGACCAAAAAGGGACTCTCGTTGTTTGCGGTTGCGGGCGACGCCGATGGACTGACGAGGACGGCGCTGCCAACCATGGACCAAACGCGAAAGCAAAGTCGACTTGAGTTCAAGAACACGCCCGCCACGTTGATTGGCGTGGACGGAGGAGCCAAGGCTGGTCTCGAAAAGACGTTGCAGATGGCGGCGTCGGCACTGGCCGCAGAACAAGTCGGCGGTGCACAACGCGTTCTCAATAACGCTGTTGACTACGCCAAGAACCGCGTGCAGTTCGGTCGGCCCATTGGATCGTTCCAAGCCATCAAGCACAAGTGCGCCGACATGCTGTTGGACGTTGAGTCCGCGAAGTCCGCGGCGTACTACGCCGCGTGGGCAGCCCAAGAAGACGATAAGGAACTCGCCATCGCCGCGAGTCTTGCTAAGTCTTTTTGTTCGGAGGCATATTTTCACTGCGCCGCCGAGAACATTCAGATTCACGGAGGAATTGGTTTCACGTGGGAACACCACGCGCACCTCTACTTCAAGCGGGCTAAGAGTTCAGAGTTGTTGCTAGGTGATCCGGCGTACCACCGAGAACTACTGGCACAAGAACTCGGCATCTAGAAACCTTCATGCTCGCCCACGAGCAACTCACGAGCGGTCCTTCGACCCTCGAGTTGCGAATAGCCTCCACTGCCTCGCGTCCGAGTGCCGAACGCGTCCTCGTACTCGTGCACGGTCTGCCCAGGTCCTTTGGTATGGGCCGCCAAGCGGCGGCGTTGCTTCCCGAACTCGCCGAACACTTGGCGAACGAGTCGGGCTGGATGGTGGCAACGGGGACACTCTCGGGTGTTGGAGAAAGTACTGGGACGTTTTCAGCGTCACAGTGGCTGGCGGATCTAGGAGCAATTCTTAATCGTCTGCATACTCCAGATCATTGGATATCGCTCGCGGGCTTTGGTTTCGGTGGCGCGCTGGCTCTTTCCACGGCCGTAGTAGACGAACGAGTTCGCGACGTCGCTGTTTTTGCAACACCGTCAAGCATGGAGCGTTGGTGCGGTGATGCTGAATCGTTTCACCGCGTCGCAGCAAACGCCGGCGTGGCGGACGCGTCTGTACAACTACTTGATCCCGCAACATTGTTAGCGGACACGCTCGCGATTAATCCGCTGCACGCGGCCGCGATGCTGCCGCCGCGAAGATTTTTGATTGGCCACGGAACCGACGATGCCGAAGTGCCCGTAAACGACGCGCGAGAACTCTTTGCCGCGGCCGAAGGACGGGCCGAACT
Source organism: Acidimicrobiaceae bacterium (assembly GCA_003138895.1). Taxonomy (GTDB): domain Bacteria; phylum Actinomycetota; class Acidimicrobiia; order Acidimicrobiales; family RAAP-2; genus RAAP-2. Next base: position 75,785 of record PLHJ01000012.1, on the reverse strand, counting down.
TCGACTAATTCAAGGCGCCGGTCACCAATTGCGTGCCGACCCTCGCATGGTGGCGACACTGCTTGGTTGGATGGACCGACACCGCTAGCCAAGTGCGAGGTCAATCGCCGCTCGAAGTTCGCGAGCTGCTTGGTAGGGATTACGAGCTTGGGTGAGAGCACGCACGACGACAAAGTGCTGTACACCCGCATTGGCGAGCAGCGCAATACTTGATGCGGTGACGCCACCGGTAACAAAGACGGGTCGATCACTTCGAGCCTGCGCCCGAGCCACGTAGTCGAGGCCAGTGCCACGTCGACCCGGCTTGGTTGGTGTTTCTTCAATCGGGCCGGCACTGAGGTACGTGACATCTTCGAGCAGTCCTTGATCAAATTCGTCATCGGCGTGGGTCGAAAGTCCAACAATGGCGTCACTCCCGAGTAATGCTCGACACTGGCTCACCGACACGTCGTCTTGACCCACGTGGACCCCGTCAGCGCCGACGTCGAGTGCTAGTTGAGCATCGTCGTTCAAAATAAAGGGCACGTTGGCCTCGTGGCAGATCGGAAGTAGTACGCGAGCACCTTCACGAATTGCCTCGGCGGAGCCGTCTTTTTCACGAAGTTGCACAATGTCCACGCCACCACGAATGACCGCTTCGACAAACTCTGCGAGATCCTCGCGTAGCGGTGTGCACAGGTACAGGCGGCGATTACGGAGCTCAAACACGCCCGTAACCCTAGGGCGCAAGTTCATGGACGGAATTGCCAACTCTTTGAGCCAAGTGGTGCAGAATGGGCCAATGCAGATTCCCGCCAAGGCCGATTACGCCATTCGTGCGCTTTTGACGTTGGCCGAGAGCACCGAGTCAGTGAGTGCTGAACATTTGGCGCAAGAACAGAATTTGCCGCCGAAATTTCTCGGAGCAATTCTTTCCGAGTTGCGACGAGGTGAAATGGTCATTTCTCATCGTGGTCCCGAGGGTGGCTTTAAATTGGCTCGACCGGCGGCGGATATCACGATTGCCGATGTCCTGCGCGCCATTGGCGGACCAATGGCCGGGGTTCGAGGAATGCGTCCTGAGACGCTCGAATACGACGGCGCCGCCGTGCACCTACGTGATGTGTGGGTCGCGGTGCGAGCCGCGCTTCGAGAAGTGTTGGAACACGTGACTTTGGAAGACGTGCAAAAAGGCAATCTGCCCGACGCCGTTACTCGCTTCACCAACGATCCTGACGCGTGGCACACGCGTTCGTGACCGTTCGCATCCATACGGATGGTTCTTGTCGCGGTAATCCTGGACCGGGGGGTTGGGCGTGGGCGAGAGACCACGATCACTTCGCCAGTGGCGCGGATGTCCACACAACCAATCAGAGAATGGAACTTCTAGCGGTAATTGAGGCGTTGCGCGACAACCCCGATGACCCCTTGGAAATTGTCTCGGATTCCAATTACGTCGTGAAGTGCTTTGAGGAGAAATGGCACGTGGGCTGGCTCCGTCGTGGCTGGAAGAACTCCCAGGGAAAGCCCGTCGCGAATCGGGACCTGTGGGAAGACCTCTTTGCTCTGACGCTCGATAGTCCCCGCGAAATCTCGTTTTCTTGGGTGAAGGGCCACTCGGGCGACCGAATGAATGATTTCGTGGACCAATTGGCCACCGAGGCCGCCGACGTGCAACGGGGCCGTCGCCAGCTCTGATCCCGTATTACAACTGGCCAAATTCATTAGGATTTACATCGGCTGAATAGTTCGTGAAGGGAATGTGCCATGGCTGAAGAAACCCAACAATTTGACGTCGTCATCATTGGTGGGGGGCCAGGTGGTTACGCCGCCGCGCTCTATGGAGCATCCGCGGGACTGAACATGGCGCTCGTCGAGCGCGACAAAGTAGGTGGCACGTGCTTGCACCGTGGTTGTGTACCAGCGAAAGAATTTTTGGAAACGGCGCACGTTAATCGCACTATTGAGCACGCGGCGGATTTTGGATTTACTACCGGCACCGTTGGTGTTGATTTCTCGGTAAGCCAAAATCGAAAGAACGAAGTTGTTGATGTTTTGTTTAAGGGACTCTCAGGGCTTCTCAAGGGACGAAACGTGACCGTTTTTTCGGGGACGGGACAATTGCAACCCGGACTCACGGTGCGCGTTCTCGACGGTGAAGACCAGGGTAAAGAAATTAAGGGAACGAACATTGTCTTGGCGCCAGGATCCGTACCACGTACGCTTCCCGGATTTGAAGTTGACGGCTCGCTCGTCGTGACCTCCGACGAATTTCTTGACCTTAAGCAGTTGCCGTCGACCGCTGTCGTCATTGGTGGCGGAGCGATTGGCTGTGAGTTCGCGTCGATGCTGACGGACATGGGAACGAAGGTCACGGTCCTCGAAGGACTGCCCGCGATTCTCACCGGCTGTGACACTGAAGTAGCGAGTGTGGTGCAACGCGCTTTTAAGAAACGCGGCATGGAAATCAAAGTTGGCGCATCGGTGACGGGTCACACACCTTCAAAGAAGGGCAACACCACCAAGGTTCACGTCGAAGGTGGTGACGACGTGGAAGTTGAGATGGTCGTCGTCTCTGTTGGCCGTCGCGCTCGCACGGAGGGCCTCGTTGCTGACGGAACGGGCGTAGAGATCAACGAGCGAGGATTTGTCGTGACTGACGAGTACCAGCGCACGGGCGCGCCCAACGTGTTCGCTGTTGGCGACGTCGTTGCCAATACGCCGCAATTGGCGCACGTGGGATTCGCCGAAGCCATTGTGACCATTAAGACAATCCTTGGCGAGTCCGTGGTACCCGTGGACTACGACCGCGTGCCGTGGGCAATCTATTCAAACCCGGAAGTGGCGTTTTGCGGTTTGACCGAAGCCACTGCGAAAGAACGCGGTTACGAAGTGTTAGTCAAGAAAGATCCCTTCGGTGGTAACTCACGTGCGCGAATCATTGGCGACACGGACGGTGTCGTGAAGATCATCGCGGAAAAACGTGCTGACGGTACGGCGGGTCAAATTCTTGGTGTGCACATGGCCGGCCCTTGGGTCACGGAACAACTCGGCGCGGGTTACTACGCCGTGAACTGGGAAGCCACCGCCGAAGAAGCAGCGGGACTTATCCAGCCACACCCATCGCTGTCCGAGACGTTTGGCGAAACTTTGCTCGCGCTCGCCGGCAGAGGCTTGCACGTTGGCTGACGTACTTCTTCCGTCGCTAGGCGAATCCGTTACCGAGGGCATTGTTACTCGGTGGATGAAGAACGTCGGTGATCGTGTTGAACGCGATGAAGCGCTCTACGAAATCTCCACCGACAAAGTTGACTCCGAAATGCCCTCGCCGAGTGCGGGAGTACTCCTCGAGATTCTGGTGCCCGAAGGAGAAACCGTTCTCGTTGGTGGACGAGTTGCCGTCATTGGCGAAGGCGACGCAAGTGCCACGCCAAGTCCTGCGCCCGCTTCCGCTCCGACAGCTTCGAACGAAACAAGTACGCCAACGCCTACCGCGGCGCCCGAAATTCCAAGCACGCCTGCCCCCGCAGCGCCACCGGTTGCTGCAGTTCCCACTCGTCAAGCGACGAGTGATGGCGAGGCGGGTGTCGTCACCTCGCCTGTCGTTCGTCGCATCTTGGCTGACGGCGGCGTCGAACCAGCGGCCATTAAGGGCACGGGACCTGGTGGTGCCATAACGCGACGAGACGCCGAGCGCGCCGTCGCCAACGGTCCCACCGACGAATTGCTCGTGCCGCTGAGCAATGGCCGCAAGCGCATGGGCGAGCATATGGTGGCGTCGTCACAGACCACTCCGCACGGCTTTGTTGTCGTGGAAGTAGACGCCAGCATTGTTGATCGACTCGACCTCGTGGGAAGAGAAACCCGTGATGGTGCGCACCTGAGTGACGAGATGCTCGTTGCTCTTTCTGCCGTTCGGGCTCTTGGTGAGTTTCCGTTCCTCAACGCCACCTACGCCGATGACGAATTGGTCGTGCATCGCACCATCAATCTGGGGCTCGTTCGAACCCAAAAAGACGACGGCATGCTCGTTCCGGTGGTGCACGCCGCTGCTGGTCTGACGCTTCGTGCGCTTGCGCGCCGAGTAGCTGATCTTGACGAGCGCCTTTCAACTCGCCAATTGACGACCGACGACCTCATGGGTGGAACGTTCACGATTCTTGGAGCGCCTAATGAGCAGACGCTGTGGACGCAACCCATCATCATCCAACCGCAGGTAGCTGTTTTGTCCGCCGGTGCCGCTCGATTGGTGCCCGTTGTTGAGATGGTGAACGGTGCACCGAGCATTGTGCTTGGTCGACGAATGATGTTGGGCCTCACGTTTGATCACCGAGTCTGCGAACCGACAATTGCCGCGAACTACCTGCAACGAGTCGGAGAACTCCTCGCGGGATTTGACGTTGAGGGTGAACGCTAAGTGCTTCGACGTCGCCACCTAGGACGCGTTGCGTTCCTTGAGGCGAACGATTTACAACGAGCGCTGCTCCATTCACGAGACGATTATTTGTTGCTCATGGAGCACCCACCGACGTACACGAAGGGCATTCGAACGCTCAACGAGCACTTTCTCGTGCCAGAAGGTGAACTTGACGCCGTGGTGGTCGACGCTGACCGCGGTGGTGACGTTACGTACCACGGTCCGGGACAAATCGTGGCGTGGGCCATTGTCACCGTTGCTGACGATCCCTCGGCCGGAAAAAAGCACGTCACGTCCCTCGAAGATGCCGTTATCGCGACGGTGCAGCACTTTGACGTCGATGGATGGCTCGGGCAAGTCGGTCGCCTCGAAGGATTTCCTGGCGTGTGGGCACGACTTGACGAGATCCCCCACAAAATTGCTGCCGTGGGCGTTCGCACCGAACGAGACGAGCAAGGCCGTCGGCGCACGTTGCACGGTGTGGCCCTCAACGTCAACGTTGATCTCGCCGCGTTTAACGCCATCGTGCCCTGTGGCATCGTGGGAAAGCCCGTGGGGTCTCTCACCAGCCTGGGACTAGAAGTGTCGCTGCGCGACGTCGAGGACCAACTGGACCTCGAACTCACGAGTCGGTTGAGTTTGGAGAATTCCTACGCGAGCGTCGAACGCGCATCGGCGACGTGGACGTCGGAGCGTCCCTTGCTTCGCCGGCTACGAAAAGCGGGCGTCAATCCCGAAGACGGCCTTTCCATTCATGAACGTAAGCCTGAGTGGCTACGTATCCCCGCACACATGGGAAATGAATATCAGTCGCTACGCACGCTCACGGAAGATTTGCGACTCGTAACGGTCTGCGAAGAAGCCGGCTGTCCGAATATTTTCGAGTGTTGGTCGCAGGGTACGGCCACGTTCATGGTGAACGGTGAGCGATGCACCCGTGCGTGTGGATTTTGTCTCGTCGATACAAGAAAGCCCATGCCCCTAGATCCAACGGAACCCGACCGCGTGGCTGAGGCGGTGGTGCGCCTCAATCTTTCGCACGCAGTTATTACCTGTGTGGCACGCGACGACCTTGACGACGGTGGCGCTGGTGCAATTGCGGCCACGATTCGAGCCATTCGCGAGCGTAAGCCCGGCACGTCCGTCGAGGTATTGACGAGTGACTTAAAGGGGGACCCCGAAGCTTTGCGGTTGCTGATTGATGCTTCTCCTGATGTGCTGAGTCACAACGTGGAGACGGTGGCGCGACTGCAACACGCTGTTCGACCGAGTGCGGGTTACGCACGGTCGTTGGCCGTGCTCGCTCGAAGTGCGAAGGCGGGAATTACGACGAAGTCAGGCCTCATGGTGGGTCTGGGTGAAAATGCTGACGAAGTTGAAGAGGTCTTGGTGGACATGGCTTCGGTGGGCGTGTCAATCGCCACGATTGGTCAATATTTACGTCCCAGCGAGCACCATCTGCCAGTAGCGCGTTGGTGGACGCCCGACGAATTTGAGCAACTGGCGCAGGTGGGTCGCTCGCTCGGACTTTCCCATGTGCAGTCGTCACCGCTCACGAGATCGAGTTATCACGCGCGTGAGGCCTTGGCGGCCTCGACACCCGTGTCGGTTTCGCTTCGTCGCTAGTTTGGCGTTGACGTAGAGGGTTGACTGGCGCCGGCGGGGCCAGAACCAAAAAGCGAAAGAACATTAACCGTTGCTCGGCGTATAGGAAACGTGACGTTGGCGATTGGCGGCGCCAACATATAACCCTGTTGCAGGGCGTAGAGCTTGGGGAAATTCGAGAGGTCGTAGATCCAGTGACCCGTACCGGAACAAAAAACGCCACCTCCGTTGGCTGCAGCAACGTACGTCACGTCGCTTTCGCCGCCTCCGACATTCGAACTCGCGAGAATTTCTACGTTCGCCGGATTGACGGCCGTGGTGACATAGTGATTGAACTCGCCACCGAGGGCGTTGGGAAGAACGGCACCGTTGCTCAGTCCAGTATTGGCCCATAACCACGTTGACGCATTTTCAACTTCGAGTGAACCCGCGCCGTCAACGCCACCCCAGTACGACCCAGTAAAGGTGCTTGAAGCAATGCCAGATGGATAGTCCTGCCAATTGACGGTCGCGAGCTGCGGATTCGTTGCCATGATCGGATCGGCAGTTGATCGGTAGTTCACCATGAGTCGGCAGTGCCCGTTCGCGCTTGGTTCAAAACGGATCTTTCGGTAAATGAAGTTGGCACCAAAGAAGGACACGTTGAGACCATTGCTCACGGCGGTAGTGACGGCATCGCGCATCGCGGGGGAGTAATACTCGTCGTGGCCGAGGGATAACAAAGCCTTGTGTGAGGACAATAAGTTTCCTCGCTCGTGAAGATCCAGGCTTGTCCAGTAGGTCATGTCCAGACCAAGTTGTTCGGCCAGGAACAAAAATGGAAACTCATTACCGAGAAAGTCACCGGCACCGTTTTGCATGGACCGTGAATACGGTCGGTTAAAGGAAACAACGTCAGCCCGCGTGGCGTCATTGAAACCGTCGTCGCCGTCTTGATTGGCACCACGGTAGAGACTGAAGCCACCCCACGCGTTATACGCCTGCCACGTCGTCACGGAACTCATGTACACGAAAGCGGCCTTGGACGAATCGTCACGAACGAGAAACGGCACGAAGCGTCCCGTCTGGTCGGGCGCCACGAGCAGGGCGAGATACTGTCCGGGCGGATAGTGGTGGCCAATCGAGAGTTGTAGCGAAGATTCCCAGTTGCAATCGACCGTGCCCAGTTGGTCGGGACTGGGAATCGTTTGCACGTGTCCCGTGACCTTCGACGACGTTTCAATGAGTCTCGCACCGAGTCCCTGGTAGTACCCCATGCGAAATACTTTTACGATGAAACTTGCATAGGTCGTGGAAACAAACAGATTGAGCGACTCGCCACGATTCACACTGGTGGTGCTCGCGTAACCATCAAGCGCACCTATGGACGCTCCTTTGTGCGATAACCATTCCGTTGATCCCGCACGACTATTTTCGTGTTGCAACCACTTGGACTTAGGAAGCAATGTCGCGCCGAGTGCACTGGCGAACGCTTCGCTCGAGCTGCTCTCCAAGAGTGTCGATCCGGCGAGAATGCCAATACTTCCGAGTAATTGACGTCGATTGAGCGAGAAAGGCACCTGAGCGATACTACGGTTGACGCACCCAGCAATATGGTCGGGCGATAAGAACTTTTAAGGAGTTATCGCTACGCCACGAAATACTTCGCCATTGGGTGATGGCAAATGATGGCGTCGGTGGTTTGTTCGGGATGCAGCTGGAAGCCCTCGGAGACACTGACGCCAATGCGACCTGCTTCGAGCAACGTGGCAACTTTTGCGTTATCGGTGAGATCGGGACACGCGGGGTAGCCCCACGAATAACGACCGCCGCGGTATTGCTGGCGAAAAAGTCCCGTGAGCGTAGGACCGTCTTCTGTTACGAAGCCAAGTTCTTCACGAATTCGGTGATGCCAAAGTTCGGCCAAGGCTTCGGCCATTTCAACACCGAGGCCGTGCAGCATGAGGTAGTCGGTGTAACGATTTTCTTCGAAAAGTTCTTGGCAGCGTTCAGAGACTCGTGAGCCCATGGTGACGAGCATGAAGCTCGCGTAATCATGATCGGGGCTTTGGTCTTCCCGGAAGAAATCCGCAATGCAGAGAAAAGGGTCTTGATGCTGGCGGGGAAAATGGAATCGACAGGCTTCGGTGTCACGTTGGTCATTGGTGTAAATGATGAGATCTTGACCCTCGGACGCTGCCGGAAAATGTCCCCACACGACCTGGGGAATAAGAAGGTCGTCGGCCTTGGCAATGGCGAGTTGGTCGCGAAGCACCGAACGAACGCGCTCTTTGAAGGCACCGTCGTCTTCACCGTTTTCTGGTCGAAATCCCCATTGGTTTCGAAACAGCGCCGTCAGATTCAAATATTCACTGATGTCATCGAGAGAGACACCCTTGGCCACGCGACTTCCAATAAAGGGCGGCGGAAACAATTGGGTATCGGACGGCACTGAGGGGCTGCGCGAAGGAAGCCCCTCAGGCGCAGGTGCTTGGCCATCGCGACTACGACGCGGCACACGTCGCTCTGAGATTTCACGACCGAATAAGGGGTCATCTTCTGCACCACGGCGAAGCTCACCCAAACGGTCGAGAACGCGCAGACCCTCGAAGGCGTCTTTCCCGTAGAAAACTCGACCGTTGTAGGTTTCTCGAAGGTCGCGTTCAACGTACGTACGCGTCAGTGCCGCGCCACCGAGCAACACAGGAATTTTCTCGAACTGGCGATCGTTCATGACTTCTAAGTTCTCACGCATGATGAGCGTTGATTTCACGAGTAGACCGCTCATTCCGAGCGCGTCAGCATTGTGTTCTTCGACGGCGGTCAACATTTCATTGATGCCCACCTTGATACCAAGGTTGACGACTTCGTAACCATTGTTGGTGAGAATGATGTCCACCAGATTTTTTCCAATGTCGTGAACATCGCCCTTCACCGTCGCGAGTACGACCGTTCCTCTTCCACCCTGGTCACTTTTTTCCATGAATGGTTCGAGATAGGCCACGGCCATCTTCATGGTTTCCGCGCTCTGCAAGACAAAGGGAAGTTGCATTTCTCCGCTCGCGAAGAGTTCGCCGACTTCACGCATGCCATCAAGAAGAATGTCGTTCACGATATCGAGCGGCAAGATGGGCTCGTCGAGCGCTTGTTGGAGATCAACTTCAAGTCCGACGCGCACGCCGTCAATGATTCTTCGGCGTAGTCGGTCGCGTAGGGAGAGATTCTCCAAACTCGGACCCGACGACGACGACACGCTCACGCCTTCAAAGAGATGAAGAAGAGCCGACAAGGGGTCGTAGTCATCACTTCGACGGTCATAAATAAGGTCGAGGCAAATTCGCCTCGCTTCTTCATCCACTCGGGCGAGCGGGAGAATCTTTGACGCGTGCACAATGGCGGCGTCGAGACCGGCCTCGGCGCATTCGTGCAGAAACACGCTGTTCAAGACTTGTCGAGCGGCTGGGTTCAAGCCAAAGGAAATATTCGAAAGTCCGAGAATTGTTTGCACGCCCGGCAGTTCGGTCTTGATTCGACGAATGGCTTCAATCGTTTCAATGCCGTCGCGACGTGAATCCACCATGCCCGTTGAAAGCGGCAACGCCAACGTATCAATAAATATGTCTTCGGCACTGAGGCCGTAACGTTCAACTGCGAGATCAGTAATGGCCTTGGCGGCGCGAACTTTCCAATCGGCGTCACGGGCTTGGCCCTCTTCGTCGATGCACGTGGCGACGACGCCACAGCCAAATTCCGCGGCCAGCGAGAGAAAGCCATCCAAGCGAGTTCCGGGTCCGTCGCCTTCTTCTAAGTTGACGGAGTTGAGAATGGCTTTTCCGCCTAACCAACTAAGAGCGGCTCGCGCGACTTTGGTTTCGGTGGTGTCAACCATGACTGGTACGGATGACTGCGTGGCGAGTCGGCTCATTAGTTCGTGCATGTCCGCCACGCCGTCGGCGCCGGTGTAGTCAACGCAGACGTCCAAGATGTGGGCACCCTCTTTAATTTGATCACGGCCAATCGCGATACAAGTATCCCAGTCACCTTCGAGCATGGCTTCACGAAATTTCTTTGAACCGTTGGCGTTCGTGCGCTCACCCACGAGCAGCACTGACTGGTCTTGATGGTACGGAGTCGCCGAATAAATGGATGCTGCCGATGGTTCCAAGATGGGTGTACGCGGTGCGGGCTTCACGCTTCGAACCGCGTCGACGACGTGGCGTAAGTGTTCTGGCGACGTGCCACAACACCCACCAACTGCGGCGACTCCGAACTCGGCGACGAAACGGCTGAGGTGTTGAGCGAGCGCCTCGGGTGTGAGGTCGTAGTGCATCAAGCCGTCCACGACGCTGGGAAGACCAGCGTTGGGCAGGCACGCCAGGGGCAGCGGTGCCGTGTCGCTTAGTTGGTGAAGCGGCTCGTACATTTCGACTGGTCCGGTGGCGCAGTTAAGGCCGAGCACGTCAATGCCCATGGGGACGAGTGACGTAATTGCGGCGCCAATTTCTGTACCGGGCAACATTCGTCCGGTCAGTTCAATCGTGACTTGGGCCTGGATGGGAACGCGACGACCATGACGGGCCATGGCTCGGTGACACGCGGCAATGGCGGCCTTCCCCGATAAAAGGTCGTACATGGTTTCGACGAGCAGCAAGTCCACGCCGCCCTCGAGAAGTCCGTAGGCCAATTCTTCGTAGCTGGCACTTAAATCCTGGTAGGAAATTTGTCCGAGCGAAGGAAATTTGGTTCCGGGTCCAATCGAACCAGCGACAAACCTAGGTGAACCCGGACTCGCGTATTCGTCAGCTACTCGTCGAGCAATTTGTGCGGAAGCGAGCGCCAGAGAATGCGCCTGGTCAGCAATGCCGTATTCGGCGAGAACGACCGAAAACGATCCAAACGAATCAGTCTCAATGGCGTCAACGCCAACTTCCAAGAACGAGCGGTGCAAGTCTTCAATGATCTTGGGTCTCGTTTGCACCAAAATTTCGTTGCAACCTTCAAGGGCAGCGCCACCAAAATCATCGGCACCAAGATTGAGCATTTGCAAGTTCGTCCCGGTGGCGCCGTCGTAGATGACGGTGCCACGTGCGAGCGCGCTGAGATAGGGGTCTGCGGGGTCCACCTGGGCGTAAGGGAGGAAGGAAACGGATTCCATTGGCCTTTTAGGCTACCCCCGACACGGCGAACTCAGAGCGTTCAACGTGTTCTTGGAGAGATAAAGAAGCCTAACGGTACGCTTGACGAATGAAGATTTACACCCGAGCCGGCGATGACGGTACGACCGGTCTCTACTTTGGTGGTCGTGTCGACAAAAGCTCTGATCCCATTGAAGTAAACGGTGCCGTCGACGAAGCCCAAGCATGTTTGGGCTGGGCTCGTTCGCTGAGTGAAACGGGAAGTCCAATCAACGAATTACTGATTCAACTCGAGCGTGATTTGTGGGTGCTGATGGCCGAGGTCGCCACGCTGCCAGAGAACCGCCACAAATTGAAGCCTGAGCAATCACTGGTCACGCAGTCCATGATTGATCGCCTCGAACAAGAGATTGATCGCCTTTCTTTAGAGATTGAGATGCCCAAAGAGTTTGTGGTACCGGGGGAGAATCAACTTTCCGCCGCGCTCGACGTGGCGAGAACCGTAATCCGCCGTGCCGAGAGAACGGCTGTTGGTTACGCCATCGAGAATTCCCTCGTCGTGCACTACCTCAACCGACTGAGTGACCTCGCCTGGACAATGGCCCGCTGGGCCGAGGGTCCGATGCATCGCCCGGCGCGCGTTCGTTAAGCAAGTAGAAAGGCAGTCTCATGTCGCGAAATGCTCTTTTAGCCACCATCAACGAACTCGTTGAGTTCTCGAGCGTAGCCATCCCGGTTCGTTTTGATGGTGAAGTTGCCCGCGTTTCACCGTTGGTTCCGAGCACCATTGGCGAATTGACGATTCCAAGGGTTCTCGAGGTTCCCTGGTGCACGCAACAAGGTTTGACGAGTGCCATTGGTTCGTTCGCCGTCGTTCGCAGTTTCGGGAACTGCAACGTGACGTTTATCAGCACCGGCAAAGGCACGGTCTCTCTCGACGATTGGCGCCTTTTCGCGGCCGCCGCCGTTAAGGGCGCTGGAAAAACGTCCGTCGCTTTTTTGCTCGATATTGATGACATTACAAACTTCCGGTCGGTGGCACAGTCGCTGGGCGAAGGCGCTCTTCTCAGTTCCTATCGCTACAAGGTCGCTGACGCAATCGACACGGTGTTCGCCGTTGTCCCTCTTAGCTCAACGCTTCCTCCAGTGGCTGTCCACGACGACCTCGAGGTTGGTCTTCGTGATGGTGTCGTGGTAGCCGACGCGGTGAACTGGGCGAAGTGCCTCATTGACACACCGGCGGGCTATCTGCCGCCAAAGGAATTCGCGAAAATTGCTGAATCGCGACTGGAGTTCGATGCGCACGTCAGGGTGAATGTTTGGAACGAAGGAAAGATCAAGGACGAGCGTCTGGGAGGTCTGCTGGGCGTGAGCCAAGGTTCGGAAGAACCCCCGCGTCTCATTTACGCTACGTACGATCCACGACCGAAGGACAAGTTGCCTCACGTTGTCTTGGTGGGAAAAGGCGTGACGTTTGATTCTGGAGGCTTGTCACTTAAATCGGGCGAAGGCATGATGACGATGAAGACGGACATGACGGGTGCGGCAGTGGTGCTCAGCGTTCTTTCGGCGGCCAGTCGTCTTAACATTCCCGTCAAGGTGACAGCGATTACACCTGTGACCGAAAATCTTCCGAGTGGTACCGCCACCAAGCCCGGTGACGTCTTAACGATTCGAAATAATATGACCATTGAAGTGCTGAACACCGATGCGGAAGGTCGCTTGATTCTCGCTGACGGGCTCAGCTTGGCGGTAGAAGCCAAACCTGACGCGATTATCGACGTGGCCACTCTGACGGGTGCCCAAGCGGTTGCTCTTGGTGACGAAATTGGAGCGCTTTTTTCAACGAGTAACGAATTGGCCGAAGACTTGTTGAAGGCCAGCGGAGAGTCTGGCGAAGCCTTCTGTCGTCTGCCTCTTTTTGATGCTTATGAATCCCACATCGAATCCGACGTGGCCGATATGAAAAACATCGGCAAGCCCGGAAAGGCTGGCTCTATTTCGGCCGCGTTGATTCTTCGACGGTTCGTCGGTGACGAAAACTGGGCTCACCTCGACATCGCCGGTCCGGGCAGGTCCGATGCCGCTCGGGGCTACCGAACCAAGGGTGCCACCGCGTTTGGTGCGCGGACGATCCTTTCGTACCTCACCGACCTCGCGAGTAGCGCCAGCGTCGACTAGGTCCTCACCCGGCGTACTCGCTGTTTGCGCGTGGGAACGTTTCGCTCGAGTGAGCGAGAACGTACGCCATGGCCGTCGGAACGTCCCACCAACACGGCTCCAAAAAGTTCTTCATCCGGGCCGGCACCAATCCAGGGCAGAACGTCGCTCGTTCGTCGAAAACTTCCCCACAGCGTTGCTTGCCAGTTCGCTTCTTCAAGGAGAAGCAACAGCGCCATCGTTGCCATAGCGGCGTCGGCGTGCCAGTAGGGAAGTGGCCACATCGAAAGGTCGCCCAAACCGGAGTTGGCTTTGTCGTCCTCGCGGTAACGCTCGGCGTAGAGTTTTGGACTCGACGTAATCAGCACGACTCCACCCGCTCGGGCTAATCCCGGTGCTCGATTCGCCGCTTTTCGCCACGTTTCGTCGGTCGAAAGTGACATATACGTAGCAACGTCGGCCGCTCCTACCGTGTACATGTACACCCCGGCGGTGTTGCCCGCCGTAGGAGCTCGCAGTGCGTCCTCGCAAAGGCCCTCGAGCCAATCAAGATCGACCGGAGTTCCGTCAAACGAGCGAACCATTCGTCGAGACGCCAAAATTGCTCGCAGTTGCATGAGTTGGGTCTACCAGATGAGCTGGTTGCAATTCCTGACTCAACGGGTAAGATTTAGACCCAGTCACGAGGAGAAAACGTGTCAACCCCCAGAGATCTACTTAACGCTGCCAAGGCCGAGATCACCGAAATTGATCCATCCGAAGTTGCGGCGAATCTTTCCAAGTACCAAATTCTCGATGTCCGTGAGCCCGACGAGTACGAACAAGGTGCTCTGCCCAACGCTGTGCACGTGCCACGTGGCAATCTCGAATTTTCGGTAGAAGGTCGTCTGCCCGATAAGGAAAAGCCCGTCGCGGTGTACTGCGCGGGCGGCGTTCGTTCGGCCTTCGCTGCTCGGACGTTGCAACAACTCGGGTACCAAAATGTTGTCTCGGTCATCGGTGGTTTTAACCGCTGGAAGGACGACGGTCTTCCTTGGTCGACGCCTCGCGTCTTAACGCCCGACCAGCGCAATCGTTACCAGCGCCACCTGTTGCTCCCAGAAGTTGGCGACAAGGGTCAAATGAAGTTGCTCGATGCGAAGGTGCTCTTGCTCGGTGCCGGCGGACTTGGTTCGCCCGCGGCGCTGTATCTCGCCGCCGCCGGCGTGGGAACCCTTGGCATCATTGACATGGACGTGGTGGATTCATCGAATCTTCAACGACAGATCCTTCACAACATGGACCGCATTGGTGATCGCAAGGTCGACAGCGCAAAGAAAACGCTGACGGCAATGAACCCCGACGTCAATGTCGTGACCTATGACACGCGCCTTGGCGCCGACAATATTTTGTCGATCATCGATGGTTACGACGTCATTGTTGACGGGACCGACAATTTCCCGACTCGTTATCTCGTCAACGACGCAGCCTTGCTAAAGAATATTCCGGTCGTGCACGGATCGATTTTCCGCTTCGAAGGTCAAGTAACCGTCTTTAGTCCGTACGTCGGACCTTGCTATCGCTGCATGATCCCCGAACCGCCGCCGGCCGAACTCGCCCCGAGTTGTGCTGAAGCGGGTGTTCTCGGCGTGCTGCCCGGCATCATTGGTTCCATCCAAGCCCTCGAGGCCATCAAGTTGATTTTGGACCTCGGCGAGCCCCTCATTGGTCGTCTCTTGACCTATGACGCAATGGACGAGAGTTTTCGCACCTTCAAGGTTCGTCGTGACCCGGCGTGTCCCGCCTGTGGCGAAAACGCTGGCGAGATTGTGATCGCCGAGTACGACGACTTGTGCATGCCGCACGCGACCTTGAAGGTCTAGACGTTCACCGCGACGAGCGTTCCCGCGAACTTGTCGTGCAAGGTCTGATTTCGTAGATCACGCAGTGGATAGAAAAGGTCAAAGAGCATAAAGACCAAACCAAAAATCACGAGGCCCGGTAAATCCACGACCAACAAGATGGCCGTTACCGACATTGGCAGGCAGCGAAGCCCCGACTGACGCCATGAGATTGGATTACCCGTCGTCGCGTCACAGACTCGCGTGCGAGCAATCAAGTTGCCAAGGGTTTGGCGCCGTCCCGCGGCAAGCAGAATCACAAGATATGCCGCTTGGGCAGTGATCGTGATCACGAAGTTAAGCGCGGTGCTCACATTGAACGCTCGTAACAGGAGTACCAGCAGAAAGATCAGTACCCAGTCCACGTAGGTGGCACCGATGCGGCGCCCCCAACCAGCCAGCATGACGCCCGTGACTTCGTCCGTTATTCCCGAGGGTGCAAACTTCGGTGCCTTTGTGCCACAGTTGCTACAGGTGTTCGATTGAAGTTCAGTTCCGCATTGGGCGCATTTCATCCCCCTATCTTTACCGCTACGCGAGGGTCCCTCCGATCGGAGGTATTTGGCCAGCGGGACGTCTACGAAAGGCGATTCTCAATGAAACGAACAACGCCTAACCTTGGCAATCGTGAGTGATACGAACGAACGAAGCACTGATTCGGGCATTGAAATTGATCCCGTCTACGACGAGAGGAGCCTTGCCGGATTTGACCCCGCCGAGCGTCTCGGTGAGCCGGGGACGTATCCCTACACGCGAGGCGTACATCCCACGATGTACCGGGGACGCCTGTGGACGATGCGTCAGTACGCGGGATTTGGTACCGCCGAAGCTACCAATGAGCGCTTCAAGTTCTTGTTAAACGCTGGTCAGACTGGCCTGTCCTGCGCTTTTGATCTACCCACGCAGATGGGTTATGACGCCGACCACACAAGGGCCCAGGGCGAAGTGGGAAAAGTTGGTGTCGCAATCTCATCGATCGAAGACATGCGCCTTCTCCTAAAGGACTTGCCCCTTGACGAAGTGACGACGTCAATGACCATCAACGCCACTGCCTCGACACTCTTGTTGCTCTACCAGCTGGTGGCTGAAGAACAAGGTATTCCTGGTGACCGACTACGCGGCACGATTCAAAATGACATTTTGAAGGAATACGTAGCTCGAGGAACGTATATCTACCCACCTCGTCAGTCGATGCGGCTTATTGTTGACACGTTCTCGTATTGCCAAAAAGAACTTCCCAATTGGAACACAATTTCGATCTCGGGTTATCACATTCGAGAAGCTGGATCGACAGCGGTGCAAGAGATTGCCTTTACGTTGGCGAACGGTATTGCGTACGTGGAAGCAGCGTTGACGGCGGGATTGGCACTCGATGACTTCGCACCCCGATTGAGTTTCTTCTTCAATGCCCACAACAACTTGTTCGAAGAAGTGGCGAAGTACCGTGCGGCGCGGCGCCTATGGGCATCAATCATGAAGGACCGCTTTGGCGCAACGGACCCCCGCTCCATGATGCTGCGTTTTCACACGCAAACTGGCGGTTCCACTTTGACGGCGCAACAACCTGAGGTCAATATCGTGCGCGTCACGGTGCAAGCGCTTGCGGCTGCGATGGGCGGCACGCAGAGTCTGCACACGAATGGTTTTGATGAGGCGCTGGGGTTGCCCACCGAACGAGCGGCCAAGTTAGCGCTTCGCACTCAACAAGTTCTGGGCTACGAATCAGGCATCAGCGACACCGCCGATCCGCTCGGTGGTTCATACTTCGTGGAGTCACTCACCGACGAGGTCGAGCAGCGAGCTCGCGAGTACATCAAAGCAATTGACGACTTGGGTGGAGCCGTGGCGGCCATTGAAGCTCGCTACATGCAAGACGAAATTGAATCCGCGGCGTACGCATTTGCAAAAGCCGTGGACCGAGGCGAAAAGGTTGTCGTCGGTGTCAACAAATTCATAGAAACTCAGTCAACTAAAACGGAAGTCTTTCCCGTGGACGTGGAACAACAGAGCAGCCAAGTGGAGCGAGTCCAGGCCTTAAAAGTTCGTAGGTCCAATGACGGAGTGCGCGCTGCTCTTGACGACTTGGCCATCGCCGCACGGGGAAGTGCCAATTTGTTATATCCCATGAAAAAAGCGCTCAGTAGCCTCGCCACGCTCGGCGAAGTTGCTGACGTGCTTCGAGGAGAGTTCGGAACCTACCAGCCAAGCTAGTTTCGTTCGGTGACCTTTTCTGACTCGGGCTTTCGCGAAAACGGGTGAATGACCTTAACTTTGCGATGTTGGTCCAAAGTTGCTGCCAGTATGAGTATTGAACCGACCAATCAATTTAGCGACGAATCGGTTCTTCGAAGTGTGTCACCGTAGGTGGCGTCACATAAAAATGGTGCGTGAGCGATCGCCACTGCTGAAATACTTCAGAGTTTCGAAAGACTCCCATGTGTGCTTCAACGGATTCCCAACGAACGAGCAACAGAAACGTTGTGGGGTTTTCAATTTGCCGTTGGATGCTTGCACCGTGACAGCCCTTCGCCGATTCAATGATGGGTAGCGCCTGTCGCATTGCTTCTTCAAACGCTTCTTCTTCACCCGGTGCCACTGGTAACAACGCGTGCTCAATGATCATTGGGCAGTCCTTTTCAACAGTCGGTTTCGCAGGGGGGCATCCCTCGCTGTATCGATGCCTGTAAAAGCGAGGGCGAGGGCCCCATCGATAACGGCTTTATCAGCTGAAGGCGTAATGCACGACGCGGTGAATTCGGGCTGGTGATTTACGGCGCCGTGCGTATCAATAGCGATGAGTGGATGAATGGAGGGCACGACCAAGGACACGTTTGACATGTCTGTTGAGATTGTCGGTTTTGCCGCTCCTTCGTCATCCAGAGAAAAATTCCGACCGAGTTCTTCGGCGCTCGTTCGGTAGTGAGCGAGGATGTCGACGTCAGAAACCATGTGTGAGAAGGGGTTACCGATCTCTTCGTAGTGCACGGTGGCACCCGTCGCGAGCGCTCCCGCGTCAAAGCAGGCCTTTACGCGCGTGCGAAGTTTCGCCAGTCGCTCGGCGGTAACGGAACGACACATATAACGTCCGATCACTTTGGCGGGAATGATATTCGCCGCGCTGCCACCTTCTAAGACAATGCCGTGAATTTGGTCACCGGGAACTAGTTGTTGACGCAATAAAGCAATGGCCACCTGAGAAATTGTCATGGCGTCCAGCGCGTTGATGCCCTCCCATGGTGCGGCGGAGGCGTGTGCCTCTTTACCAACGAACGTGACATCGAAATGATCCACCGCGAGACATGTGGCTTCTAAGCGCTCCGTGGGCCAAGGGTGCACCATCATTGCGGCGTGGATATCGTCAAAGACGCCGGCGTTAATCATGTCAATTTTGCCGCCGCCACCTTCTTCGGACGGTGTTCCGAGCACAACAATGGTGGCGTCAATATCGTCGGCAACAGCCGCGAGACCAATGCCGGCCCCGACCGACGATGAGGCGATGATGTTGTGACCACAGGCGTGTCCGACGTCGGGCAGCGCGTCAAATTCGGCGCACAGCGCGATGTGCAAAGCGCCGGTTCCCTTGGTTGCGCGAAATCCAGTAGCGAGTCCCGCGACGTTTGCCTCGACGCTAAAGCCCGCCTCTTTTAAGACTTTGGCGGTTGCCGCGGAACTGTAGAACTCCTCGTAACCGATTTCGGGGTGTGCGTGAATATCGTGACTGAGTTCCAACAACGATGTCCGTGCGTTGGAAATGGCGGCTTTGGCCTTGTCGTGCAGACTCATTCCACAACCGCGACGACGTCGCCTCCGCCCACGCTGTCGCCCGCTGCCACCATGATTTGTTTCACGACGCCGGCCTTTTCCGCGTTGACGCTGTTCTCCATTTTCATGGCCTCGAGGATAACGATCGTGTCACCAGCCGCAACGGCTTGGCCGACTTCCGCAACGACCTTGACGATGGTGCCCTGCATGGGCACCGTAACCTTTCCCGATCCGCTGCCAATAACACCCGCATGATGCGCGCGCCTCGGCTTTTGTGCCGTGCTGGCACTCGCGCCACCCGCATCTTCGGGTAGCCACATGGCAACTTCAATGCGACGTCCATTGACTTCCGTGGTGACGTCACGACGAACGGTGCCGTCACCTACTTCGACGCCAGGAGTCAGAGCGACCTTGAGGTTCGACAAATCAAGCTTCTCTTCGACCCATTTGGTGGAGTGTTCACCCTTGACGAATTCTTCGCTCTCAAGAATGGCAACGTCCGCGGGCAAAGTGGTGGCCACGCCTTCAATGACGGTTTCTTCAATGGCACGAAGGAGCCGACGTCGAGCCTTTTCGCGAGTATCGCCCCAGACCACGAGTTTCGCAATGAGGTTGTCGTAGTACTGCGAAATGGTGTCACCGGCGGCGTAGCCGGCGTCGAGACGCACACCCGGACCCGACGGCTGGTCAAATCGCGTAATGGTGCCCGGTGAGGGCGAGAAACGTCCACCGCTCGGATCTTCGGCGTTGATACGCACTTCGATGGAATGTCCTCGTCGCTCGATGTCGTTTTGACCGAACGTCAATTTCTCGCCAGCAGCAATGCGCAGTTGCCATTCCACGAGGTCAAGCCCCGTGACGAGTTCGGTCACTGGATGTTCAACTTGCAGACGGGTATTCATTTCTAGAAAAAAGAAGTCATTGTCTTGGTAGAGAAACTCCACCGTGCCCGCGTTCACGTAGCCGCAAGCCTTGGACACCTTGACGGCCGCTTCACCCATGGCTTTACGAATCTTCTCGGGAAAATTAGGAGCCGGTGATTCCTCAATCAACTTCTGGTGACGTCGCTGAGCGGAGCAGTCGCGTTCGCCGAGCCACAACGTGTTGCCGTGTTGGTCCGCTAGCACTTGCATTTCGACATGGCGAGGCCAGGTGAGATAGCGCTCGACGTAGCACTCGGAACGACCGAAGTAACTTTGCGCTTCGCGCTGAGCGCTTTCCAACAGTTCCTCGGCTTCGTCGGCGCTTCGCACCACCTTCATGCCTCGTCCCCCACCGCCAAACGCAGCCTTGATGGCGACGGGCCAGCCAAATTCGTTACCGAAATCAATAACTTCTTGAAAGCTCTCTAACGTCTGCGATCGTCCAGGCACACCTTGGACACCAGCTTTTTCGGCGGCCAATCGTGAGGAAATTTTGTCACCCATCACTTCAATGGCTTCGGGTGGTGGTCCAATGAACGTGACGCCACGAGACGTAATAGCTCGCGCAAAGTCCGTATTTTCGGAAAAGAATCCGTAACCAGGGTGCACGGCGTCGGCGCCGGAACGCTCAATCACGTCAAGGATGGCTTCGGTATTGAGATAGCTCTCGGCGGCCGTCTGACCACCGAGAGCGTAGGCCTCGTCGGCGAGTCGCACGTGGAGCGCGTTTCGATCAAGCTCGGAGTACACGGCGACGGTGCCGATACCCATTTCACGACACGTTCGGATAACGCGAACGGCAATTTCGCCGCGGTTGGCGATCAAGACTTTCTTCAGCACGGGAATCCTCTGGATAGTTTCGGTTCTTTTCTACCACCCGATGGCAAAACTCTAGTGTTTGAGCGTGATTCCTATTATTTGGCGCGTCAACGTCTTCGACGATATTGATTCGACGAATACGTGGCTGGTGGCTCGGGCCATGGACGAAGAACCCGAGGGATTGGTCGCGCTCGCTCGTCACCAATCCGCCGGTCGCGGCCGCCTCGACCGGCGCTGGGAAGCGCCGAAAGACGCCTCTCTGCTTACTTCCGTGCTACTTCGTCGTGAACTGAGAATCGAAGATGCCCAACTCGCTACGGCAGCGGTAGCCCTCGCGACGCGGTCGGCACTCGTTCGACAAAGCGGCGTTCGACCGAAACTGAAGTGGCCTAATGACTTGGTCGTGGGCGACAAAAAGATCGGTGGTCTTTTAGCAGAGGCGTCGCGTTCGCCGAAGAAAGGCTCGTACATTGTGGTGGGCGTGGGCCTCAACTTGACGTGGCCGGGTCCCCCAGAAGCGAACGGCACGTGCGTGAAAGACGAAGTGGGCGTCACGCTAGATCCTCGAGGTCTTCTGGATTTGGTCCTCGAAGAACTCGAAACTCGCTGTGATCAATTGAACTCGCCCGAAGGACGAAGTCAATTGCGCGATGAGTACCGCGGCGCGTTGGCGACCATGGGGCGACGTGTTCGGATTGAACAGTTTGAGCGGTCATTTGAGGCAGTGGCCACCGACGTTACCGACGAAGGTCATTTAATCGTGGTTTCTTCCGATGGCGACGAGATGACGCTGGTGACCGGCGACGTGGTGCACCTTCGCACGATTGATGAGGATGTCTCGTGAGCCGAGCCCAACGTGTGGTCGTTACTGGCGCCAATGGGCAAGTGGGCCTTGACCTTATTGACACGTTGGCGGGCGTACGACCTCCCGGGGCCAGTGCAACGTTTGAACCTGACGGACGCTTAGTCGACAGTCGAGAGTTCGAAGTGCTGGCCCTTAGTCATCACGAGCTCGACATCACCGATGACGAATCAGTACGACGCTCGTTTACGAACGTGCGACCCGACGTTGTGGTGAACCTCGCCGCGTACACGGCCGTGGACCGAGCGGAGAGTGACGAATCCAACTGCTTTGCTGTGAACGCGAGCGCCACGGGCTTTTTGTCCCAGGCCTGTCAAAGTGTCGGAGCACACTTCATCACTATTTCAACGGATTACGTGTTTGACGGTGAAAAAGGTGCCGGCTACGTCGAAGACGACGCGACGGGTCCTCTCAACGTGTACGGAAGAACAAAGTTGGCGGGCGAGGAACTCTGCGCACCGGATGACACCATTGTTCGCACTTCGTGGGTAATGGGCGTACGCGGAAGAAATGTTCTCCACGTGATCGCTTCTCGTGCGGCACAAAATGAGCGAGTGCGATTTGTTAATGATCAGCGCGGTACGGCAACGTTCGCGGCTGACTTGGCGCGAGCAATAGTAACCATGATTCGAGATCGCCCCGGTGGTCGGTGGCACGTGGCGAATGTCGGTGACGCCACGTGGTACGACATTGCCCGTTACACGGGTGATTTGCTCGAACAAGGTCCCGATTTCGTAACGGCAATTTCGACCAACGAACTTGATCCCGCGCCACCGGCCGCGCGTCCCGCTAGAAGCGACTTGTTAATCGACAAATGGTGCGGCGCCGGCTGGGAACCGCTTCCGGGTTGGCACGACGGTGTCGAGCGGTTGTTAGCGGCGAGAGCCGAGTTGTAAATGACAAATTCTCGCGTTGCTGCCGTCATTGTCGACTTCCACGCCGGCGACTCGTTGGTCAATTGCATTTCGTCACTTCGCCAAAATGGTGTCTCAGACATCGTGGTCGTTGAAAACGGAACCGAGGGGAGTGCGAATGAGGTTCTCAGCGGCATCGACGTAACTTTGGTGCAGCCCGGCGTCAATCTTGGCTATGGACGAGGAGTTAATCGAGGCGTGGCGTTCACTCGGGCGAGTGAGTATCTGCTCGTTTCCAATCCCGACGTCGTCGTGCACGAAGGGGCCGTGGCATCGCTGATCGCTTTTTTGGATGAACACCCTGACGTAGGTCTCGTCGGGCCAAAAATTGTCAGTTCTGACGGCTCCACGTACCCATCGGTGCGCCGATTTCCGAATGTTTTTCTCGCTGGTACGCACGCGCTTCTTTCACCGTGGTGGAAGAACAATCCGTGGACCAAGCAGTATCGTTCGCCCGGCAAAAACGGGCGCGTCGATTGGGTCTCGGGCGCGTTGTTCCTTGTTCGACGCTCGGTGTACGAACTAGTTGGTGGTTTTGATGAAAGGTATTTCATGTTTGGCGAGGATATGGATCTTTGCTGGCGTGTTGGACATTCGAACTACCGCGTTGACGCGGACCTTGATGCAGTGGTCACGCACGTTGAGGGCGTCTCACGCAAGCGAGCTCCCAGGGCCATGACCATTGCCCATCACCGCAGTGCCATCCGTTTTGAATGGCAGACAGCGAGTGGCTGGCGCCGTTTGTTGGCGCCACTCGCTATCAGTGTTTTGTTACTACGCCTTGGCCTCGTTTTGCTCGTAGGCAAAGGGCACGATTAGCCAACGGCGAGAATAAAGGCCAGAAGGAAGAGGACGAACGCGGGTGCGATGTCCAAAAACTTGTCCTTAGCTCGTACGTGGAACACCACGGCGATGAAGAAGTAGAGCGTTAGACATATTGAGGTTGTAATGACGATCGAGCCGTGTGAATGACCGCGCACGAGTCCCGCGAGTAGTGCCAGTGCCGCCAGGACCTTTACGACGCCAGCCACCAATTCGAAATTGGTCGGCATGTGAAAGCGCTTCATGGTCTCCACAATGCGTGGGTTGTGCTGAAAATCCATTGCCGACGTCGCAAAACAGACAATGATGAAGAAAATGCTGAGGATTACGGACAAGGGATGCATACAAAGAAAGTGTAGTGAGCCCTGGTTCTAGACTCCGGATAGGGCTGCGGGTGAGTCTGTGGTTGAAAGTCGATGCCAGCCGCGGGCAAAACGACCCACGTAAGACGTCTTTTTGACGTTGAGCATGGCGCGGTTTAGAAGTAGGTCCTGCTTGGGCGTTACCAACGTGGCGACGCCCAAAGACGGTGAAGTGTGCGAATAAGGCTTGGGAGAGTTTTTAACTGCCGAAGCCCGTACGGACACTGCTGCAGGCAAGTGTGGGGTAAAAGATCAGGTCAGTCACCCGCAGCCCCTTATTTAACTTTCTTCCACGACCGGTAGGCTGAATGTCGATATGAGCGTTTTTAGCAAGGTTCTTCGAGCAGGTGAAGGTAAGCGAGTACGGCAACTCGCCGAACTCGTGGGGCCCATCAACGACCTCGCTGAGGAAATGGCCGCCCTGAGCGATGCCCAACTTCGCGCCAAGACCGACGAATTCCGAGGCCGCCTGAAAGCCGGCGAAACGCTGGACGATTTGCTCATTGAATCCTTTGCCGTCGTTCGTGAAGCGTCAACACGCGTTCTTGGACAGCGCCACTACGACGTGCAACTCATGGGTGGCATGGCGTTGCACTTTGGTTGGATTGCGGAAATGAAAACCGGTGAAGGAAAGACGTTGGTCTCTACGTTGCCGGTCTATCTGAACGCGCTCGCCGAAAAAGGTGTGCACATTGTTACGGTGAACGATTACCTCGCGACACGTGACGCGAACTGGATGGGTCAACTTCACGGTTTCTTGGGACTCACGGTTGGTCGCGTCGGACCGGACCTTTCGGACTTTGACGAAAAGCGCATTGCCTACGCGAGCGACATAACCTACGGCACGAACACTGAATTTGGTTTTGATTATTTGCGCGACAACATGGCCCGACGTCGCGACCAAATGGTGCAACGCGGTCACCCCTACGCCATTGTCGACGAAGTGGACTCAATTTTGATTGACGAAGCTCGTACGCCGCTCATTATTTCTGGGCCGTCCTCGGACGTCACGAAGTTGTATTACCAATTCGCTTCCATTGTGCGCACGCTGACGCGCGACGAAGATTACGAAGTCGATGAGGAAAAAAAGTCCGTCATGCCAACGGAGTCGGGCATCGAAAAAGTCGAAAAAGCTCTCGGCGTGAACAATCTCTACGACGCGGTGTCCACGAACTACGTCCACCAGTTGGGCCAGGCGCTTCGCGCGAAAGAACTCTTCCACCGCGACAAGGACTATTTGGTTGACGCCGGTGAAGTAAAGATCATTGACGAATTCACTGGTCGCACGCTGGACGGTCGTCGTTGGTCTGATGGCCTCCACCAAGCCGTTGAAGCAAAAGAACGCGTACGAATCCAAGAAGAGAATCACACATGGGCCACGGTGACGCTGCAGAACTATTTCCGCCTCTACGAAAAGTTGTCGGGTATGACCGGTACTGCCGAAACCGAAGCTGGTGAATTCGGTGGCACCTACGGCTTGACCGTTGTTCCGATTCCCACTCACCGTGAAATGGTCCGATTGGATGAGCCTGATCTCATCTACAAAACTGAAGACGCCAAGTTTGCCGCGATTGTCGAAGACGTCTTAGAGCGTTTTGACCGGGGCCAGCCGGTTCTGCTCGGTACCGCGTCGGTGGAAAAATCGGAGAAGCTATCTCGTGCACTTTCCAAGGCGGGGATCAAACACGAGGTTCTGAACGCGAAGCAGCACTTTCGCGAGGCAGAAATTGTGGCGCAAGCGGGTCGGAAGCACGCCATCACCGTCGCGACCAACATGGCGGGACGTGGTGTTGACATCATCCTCGGTGGAAACGCTGAAGGGCTCGCCGTTCGCGATGTTCGCGCGAAGGGTTTTGAAGTAGGTACCGAAGGTTACGAAGAGGCCTACCAAGCTGCCTACGACGCGCTTGTTGCGGAAACCGATATTGAAGGCAAAGAAGTGCGCGCCCTCGGTGGTCTCTACGTGCTCGGTACCGAACGCCACGAATCACGACGAATTGACAATCAACTCCGTGGACGAGCGGGACGACAGGGCGACCCCGGTGAAAGCCGTTTCTACCTCTCGCTGGAAGATGAATTGATGCGCTTGTTCGCAACGGGCGCCGTTAGTTGGGTCATGGACCGCACCATGAATGATGACGAGGCTATAGAAGCAAAAATGGTCGCCAAGGCTATTGAACGAGCACAGAACACAGTTGAGGGACGAAACGCCGAGATTCGAAAAGACGTTCTGAAGTACGACGAAGTCATGAACGAACAACGAAAAGTCATCTACGGACGACGCCAACAGGTCATAGATGGCGACGACATTCACGAAGAGACACTGGGACTTATTACCGACAAGGTCGTTGAACTCGTTGACACCTACTGCGGCAATACCTACGCCGAAGAATGGGACATTGAGAAACTCCACTTGGAACTTCAGAATTACTACCCCGTTCGTGTAAACGAGGAAGCGCTGCGGGCGAGTGAGGATACGGATCATCTCGCGGAAATTCTCGTGGAAGACGCACAGACGTTCTACGAACAAAAGTGCGACGGTTATCCGGGCGGTCTTGAAATGGCCAAGGAAATTGAACGCGACATCTTGCTGCAAATCCTCGACCAACGTTGGCGCGACCATCTCTCGGACATGGATTATTTACGTGACGGCATTCACCTTCGAGCCGTGGCCCAGCAGGATCCTCTCGTGGCGTGGCAAAAAGAAGGTTTTACGATGTTCGAGCACCTCCTCGAGTCGGTGGACGATGACTTTGTTCGATACGTAACGCACATTGAAGCAACGGCGCCTCCCCAAGCCGAAGACGCTCTCGCGATGGCCAGCACCAACGAAGAGATTGCTGCTGAGGGCGCTATGGGGCTTCCCGCCCACAACGTTGCGGCAAAGACGCCCTCAGCGCCCGGTGTTCCCAATGACAAGTTGGGCCGTAACGAACCGTGCTGGTGTGGCTCTGGGCGCAAGTTCAAGCAGTGCCATGGCCGACCTTAAGGCGGAAAACGCCCAACGCGAAGCTGGGGTGGCGTTAGAGGAACTCGAAGAACGCTGGAACGCCGCGCACGAATACTTGAGTGTCGACGACAAGCGAAAGCGACACGAGGAACTGACGGCGTTGGCCGCTAATCCAAATCTTTGGGATAACCAGGACCGAGCCCGCGAGGTCACGACTGAACTTGGCCGACTCACCAATGACCTGGACTCGTTCGATGAATTACGACGAGCGCTCGATGACGGCAGCACGCTTCGCGAAATGTCACAAGAAGCGCTCGATGCCGGCAGTGCGGACGTCTCGCTACTGGACGAATTGGCACAGACGATTACGCAATTGCAGTTGTCGCTCACCGCACTTGAACTTCAGAGTCTCTTAAGCGGTCCCTACGATGAACACGACGCCATCGTGGAATTGCACGCCGGCGCTGGCGGCACCGATGCGCAGGACTGGACGGAAATGCTGCTTCGTATGTACGGCCGATGGGCTGAGCGACGAGGGTTCAGCGTGGAAGTCGACGAAGTAACTGAGGGACAAGAGGCGGGCCTCTTATCTGCGACGTTTATCGTGCACGGGCGATTTGCCTACGGGTGGTTAGCCGCCGAACGTGGGGTACACCGGTTAGTACGTATGAGTCCGTTCGATTCGCAAGCCCGTCGACAGACCAGTTTTGCGAGCTTTGATGTCACGCCACTGCTTGACGATGACGCCGGGGAAATTGAGATTGACGAAAAAGATCTCCGCGTCGATACGTACCGGTCATCGGGTGCCGGGGGTCAACACGTCAACAAGACTGACTCGGCCATTCGCATCACGCACTTGCCCACCGGAATAGTCGTCAGTTGCCAAAATGAGCGTTCGCAACACCAAAATCGCGCCCGCGCCATGCAGATTCTGGCGTCGAAGTTGGCCGATCGGGCTCGCCAAGAGCGACGAGCCGAGATGAATGCACTGAGCGGCGACCGTGGTGACAACGCCTGGGGCTCTCAGATTCGTAGTTACGTCATGGCGCCGTATCAACTCGTGAAGGATCATCGATCAGATTTTGAAACGGGCAACGTGGACAGTGTTCTCGACGGTGATATCGATGATTTCATGGAAGCAGAGTTACGCCGACAACGAGCGAGTTCGTAAGAAATCATTGAGTTTTCGTGGCGCCAGGCGGTGGAAGTGCCAAACTAGAATGGTTGTATTGAACTCCGAGTGTTGTTAAAGACTCGTCGACACCTGCTGAGAGGGCTAAGTAATGATCCGTTTTGAGAACGTCACGAAGACGTACAAGAACGGCACGCTGGCGCTGCGGGACATTTCGTTGGACGTCGAAAAGGGTGAATTCATCTTCCTCGTCGGGTCGTCGGGATCAGGAAAGACCACTTTTCTTCGACTCTTGCTCCGTGAAGAATTACCCGATTCGGGTCGAATTCTTGAGGCGGGGCGCGATATTGGAGCATTGCCGAAGTGGCGCGTACCGTACTTGCGACGAAACATTGGCTGCGTTTTCCAGGACTTTCGCTTACTGCCCAACAAAACAGTCTCCGAGAACGTCGCCTTCGGTCTTGAAGTAATCGGTCGACCTCGATCGACGGTTGATACGCAGGTACCGCAGATTTTGGAACTCGTGGGACTGGGCGATAAGGCAAACAACCTTCCGAACGAATTGTCCGGTGGCGAGCAACAGCGAGTTGCGGTGGCTCGCGCCTTCGTCAATCGACCTCTTATCTTGCTGGCCGACGAACCGACCGGAAACCTTGACCCAACAAACTCCGAAGCAATCATGTCCTTGCTTGAGCGCATTAACCGAACGGGAACGACGGTTGTTATGGCAACCCACGATAAAGCCCTCGTCGACCGGATGCGTCGACGCGTTATCGAACTCGACAAGGGTGAACTTATTCGTGACCAAGTTCGAGGCGTCTACGGCATCGATGAGCCGGCGGGGAGTATGTAATGAGGGTCTTCTTTCGTTATGCCCTTCGTGAAACGGGCACCAACCTTTGGCGAAACCGAATGATGACCTTGGCCGCTGTTCTTACGGTTGCCGTTTCACTGTCATTGGTAGGAGCAGCGCTGCTACTCAAACAAAGTGCCGCGCAGGCATCAGCTCACTGGCAACAAGGCACCCGCGTCACCGTGTGGATGAATCCAACAGCTTCGGCGAGTGAAATTTCGAACGTGCAGAGCCAATTGGCGAATCTTCCACTCGTGAAGCAGTGCGTGTACGACACGCAACAACAGGATTACTCCGAAGCGAAGCAATTGTTGCCGCCCTCAGAGTTTTCTGCTTTGACGGTGGGGGATATGCCGTCCTCGTTCCGTTGTGTCCCCACGGTGCCGTCGAACGCCTTCGTGGTTGAGTCAACGTTTACGAGTCAGCCTGGTGTTTACCAAGTAACTGCGCCCGAACAACAGATTCGTCAAATGAACAGTGCCATTCGTGTTTTGCAGATCGTCTTCTTGGCGTTGGCCGGGGTGCTTCTCCTGTCGGCTTCGGTACTCATCCTCAACACGATTCGAATGGCGATTTTTTCTCGGCGCCGCGAAGTGTCGGTGATGAAGCTCGTAGGAGCCACCAACTGGTTTATTCGCATTCCCTTCGTCACCGAAGGGTTTATCCAAGGCCTTCTGGGTTCACTCGTCGCCGTTGTTGGCGTGACTGCACTTCATATTTGGTACCCGCTGCACAATGAGTTTCAACTCAGCACGAGCGCGCTATGGGGTACAAATCTTGTGGTGATTCTTCTGGGTGCAGGAATTGGCGCCGTTGGTTCGGCAATTGCCATTCGGCGTTTCTTGGACGTTTAGTTTTTCGCTTCGTCGAAGTCGATGGAAAGTGAATTTACGCAGTAGCGAAGGCCAGTGGGTGTTGGTCCGTCAGGAAAGACGTGACCTAAGTGGCCACCACACTTCGAGCACAAAATCTCGATTCGTCGCTGCAGCAATGAGTTGTCAGGACGTTCAATGATCGAACCTGGCTCACACGCGTCGAAACTTGGCCATCCACAACCCGAATCAAATTTTTGTTCTGAGGTAAAGAGAACCTGTCCGCAGCCACCGCACGTGAAAGTTCCCTTGTCGTCGACGTACAGCAACGAACCAGTACCAGGTGCTTCCGTCGCCGCCTTTCGAAGGATCGCGTATCGTTCCGGTCCGAGTTCTTGAAGCCACTCTTCGTCAGTTTTTTCAACGCCGTAGGTCACGAAGTCAATGTAGCGCGGGGTCTGCGAAATTCGAACACGCCTGTTGCTTCGTCGAAGCCGATAAAGGTTGCTCTAGGAGAAGTTTGAAAGGTCCGATCTCATGGTTCAGGTTCTCAATATCAGGACAGGATTGCGAAATTTACAATTTACGTTCCATTCAGCCCTTCGCGGCGCACTCAATCAATAGCGCGGTCAGATATCGACAAATCATCTTTGGATGCACGAAGGCGTTAACGGAAAGGAACTATTGCCAACCGCAGTGCGTTCCGTAGAGCAATTGATGCGAAGTAGGCAAATCTTGAGGCGACTTAGAGATCGGCCTATCTCGTTAAGTCCATTAGTAATAAATGGGCCGAGGAGCCTCTGGAAGCGGCCGGGCAAATTCGGGTTCGTCGTTAAGTGATCGTCGAAAGGCACCGGCGAGACCGGCGGGGTCGAGTCCTATTTCCGCGAGGAGTTGGTCGGGCTTGTGGTGTTCCAGATACGCACGCGGCACACCCAGAATGCGGGTCACCGGAAACGGACGTCCAAGTTCTTGAGCACGCGAGCGAAGACACGACACCATAAAAGCCCCAGCCCCACCGTGGCGAGTGCCATCTTCGACCGTTACGACGCGGTCATGCGTAAGGGCGTCGTCAATCATAAGAGGATCCGGCGGCAAAACGCGAACGTCGTACAGCGTGATTTTCGTTGATTCGTCGCCCAATAACTGCAACGCGGCGTACGCGTGGGAGGTCATTTTGCCAACCGCCAAAACACAGAGCGATCCATCCCCGCGCGAAATCTGTCGCGCCTTGAGATCGGAACCAACGAGTCCGTCCATGGGCGCCGGCAACGTCTTTGGAAACCGTAGGGCCGTCGGCGTCGTCATCGAGAGCGCCGTAGTCAGCATCGCGCGGACTTCGTCGGGACTCGATGGGGCAAAAATCGTCATGTTGGGAATAGCAAGGCACAGTGCCATATCCAAAATGCCGTGGTGACTGGGACCGTCGTCCCCAGTGATGCCGGCGCGGTCAAAAATCATGACGACCGGCAGATTGAGCAGACCAACATCGAGGTTGGCTTGGTCAAAAGCCCGAGCAAAGAACGTGGAGTAGACACAGACCACGGGACGAAGACCACCCATGGCCATACCAGCGGCTGCGGTCATTTCGTGCTGCTCAGCGATGCCCACGTCAAAAAAGCGATCAGGAAATTTCTGCTGGAACTGCAAAAGACCCGTGGGGCCGGCCATGGCTGCCGTTAGCGCGACAATGCGGTCGTCTTGTTCAGCGAGTTCGAGCAAAGTTTTTGAAAACGCCTCGGCGTACGAAGTGGGGACGACTTCATCGTCCTCATAATTGGCCGGAATCTTGTAGTCGTGCAACTTGAGGTTGTCGCTCACCGCGGGCGCGTATCCACGGCCCTTTTCGGTCAGCACGTGCACCACAATGGGACCGTCCCAGGTGGCGGCACTTTCGAAAGCCGTTTCCATGGCGGCAATGTTGTGGCCGTCAATGGGTCCGACGTAGCGAACGCCAAGGTTTTCAAAGAACGTGTGCGGCGTCACGAGTTCTCGCACCACGCTCGTCACACCGTGCACGCCTACGTAGGCCAAGCGACCTACGAGTGGAATCCTGCGTAACCACTGGCGAAGACGTTCTCTGGTGCTCACGTAGGTCCGATTGAGGCGGAGTGTCGTCAGTGATTCCGAGAGTTTCGAGATGGTGGGCGCGTAACTACGGCCGTTGTCATTAAGAACAATCACGCAACGCTGTTCGGAGTGGCCAAGATTGTTGAGGGCTTCATACGCCATGCCGCCCGTGAGCGAACCATCGCCCACAATGGCCACAACGTGTCGGTTGCCGCCGTGTCCGGCGAGCTCGTGGCGATGTTGCATGGCCACGGAGAGCCCGTGCGCGTAGGAGAGTGCAGTGGAGGCGTGCGAGGACTCAATCCAGTCGTGCTCACTTTCGGAACGGTTGGGATAGCCAGAAATACCGCCGCGTTGGCGAAGCTGCTTAAACCCGTAGCGACGTCCGGTGAGCAACTTGTGAACATAGGCCTGATGGCCCGTATCCCAGAGTAGAATGTCGTTGGGCGAATCAAAAACGCGGTGCAGGGCCAGCGTGAGTTCTACGACGCCGAGGTTTGAACCGAGATGACCACCGGTCTTGGTGACGGAATTGATGATGAATTCTCGGATTTCACCCGACAGGGTTTCCAATTCGTCGCTCGAGAGCCCCTTAAGGTCCGCGGGCGTTTCAATGGACGGAAGAATCACCCATTCAGCCTACCGGTGGACGTTGCGAGACTCCCAGTGACGGACCCAGACCAAAAGAACGCCAGTACGATACCTGCATGTCAGCGCCCGCCCTTGTTGAGTCATCCGTCGTCGAGCGAGTTTTGGAAAGTGCGCTCTCGCGAGGTGGCGACTTTGCCGAAGTCTTCGTTGAAGACCGGTCCACCTCGTCGGCCATGCTCGACCAGCGAAAAGTCGAAGAACTCAGTTCGGGCCGAGATCGCGGGGCCGGAATTCGCGTGGTCGTGGGCGAAACAACGGGCTTTGCCCACACGGCAAATCTTTCCGAGAAGGGTCTGCTGGCTGCTGCTCAGGCGGCCGCGGCGGTGGCGCGAGAAGGCGGTGGTGGTGTTCGAGAAATCGCTCTTTCCACGCTGCGGGACTATCCCACGACGGCAGCAATTGAGCCCGGCGACGTCGACAAGGCAAAGAAGATTGAGCTGCTGTTGCACGCTGATGACGTGGCGAGGTCGGAGGGTTCGGCCATTACGCAAGTGCAGGTGGGACTCGGCGACAGTACGCGGCGATTTCTGGTTGCAAATTCCGAGGGTGTCTTTGCGAGCGACCATCAGGTTCGAACACGGTTCAATGTCATCTGCGTGGCTCTTGGTGATACCGGCATGCAAACGGGTTATCGGCCCGTGGCGGGGACACGCGGCTTTGAGATACTGACCAATGAAGCCGTGGAAGAAGCTGCCCGCGGCGCGGCGCGCCAAGCCATTACCAAGCTCGACGCCCGACCGGCCCCGTCGGGTGATCTGCCGGTCGTGCTCGCGGGAGGATCTGGAGGCATCTTGTTTCACGAGGCCTGTGGCCACGGACTTGAAGCAGACGCCGTCCTAAAAGATGCGTCGGTGTACGCGGGAAAAGTTGGCGAATTGGTGGCGAGTCCACTGGTCACGCTGGTCGATGACGGCACGGTTCGAGGCGAATGGGGCTACTTAGCGATTGACGACGAAGGCCGACCGAGTGCTCGAAACGTTCTCATCAAAGATGGAGTGCTCACTGACTATATGTGGGACTACTTGCGATCTCAAAAAGAAGGTCGCGCGTCTTCAGGCAATGGTCGACGACAGAGCTATCAGCACCTGCCAATGGTGCGCATGACGAATACGTATCTCCTGGAAGGAACCTCCGACGCAGACGAGATTGTTGCCCAGACACCCTACGGCGTCTACGTTGCGCAGCTGGGCGGAGGTCAGGTCAACACCGCCACCGGTGACTTCGTTTTTGGCATGACGTCGGCTTTTTTGATTGAGGACGGAAAGATTACGACGCCGCTTCGTGATTGCAACTTGATTGGTAATGGACCCGACATTTTGAAGAAAGTCGACGCCGTCGCCACCGACTTTTCGATGACGCCAGGGACGTGTGGAAAAGATGGACAGTCCGTTCCCGTGGGCACGGGTCAAGCAACGATGCGTCTGACCGGTGTCACGATTGGTGGCACGGCCGCGTGAGCGAATTACTCGAACAAGCGCTCCAAATACTCGAGCGAGCCAAGGGTGACGAACACATTGAGGTGTACGTGTCGTCGGGCACCGACACCGAAGTGCAGGCCTACCAGGGTGAAATAGAAAAGCTCTCGACCGCTTCGTCGTCGGGCATTGGTATTCGCGTGTTGACCAATACGCCCACTGGCGCCCGTGTTGGTTCGGCGTGGGTCGGATCACTCGACGAGAACGCTATTGCGGAGACGCTGGAACAAGCTCGCGACAATGTTCGCTTTGCCTCGGAGGATGAATTCATCGCTTTTGCGACACCGGACGGCGTTTCTTCAGTCCCAATGGAACTTCGAACCGACGAGGTCGCAACGACGCCCCTCGACGACAAAATTTCCTGGGCAATAGAACTCGAGCGCTTGGTGCGTTCGGGCGACACTCGTATCCGCCAAGTCGACTCGGCCAATTATTCGGATTACGACGTGGCGGCTGCTGTTGCCTCAACGAACGGTGTGCGAGCCACCTACGCGCGCTCGGGCGCACATATTTCGGTGGAAGCTATTGCATCGGACGGAAAGAGCGACCAGACGGGCTGGGGACTATCAGTAGCTCGTTCACCACGCGACCTCGACCTCGCTAAAGCAAGCGCCGAAGCTATTCGTCGTTCGACACGGCGGTTGGGTGCCACGAAACCAGCGTCGATGAAATGCACGGTGGTTTTTGATCCTCGAAGTGCCGCCACGTTGTTTTCGGTGTTGGGCAGTGCATTGTCGGGCGAGTCTGTTGTTCGAGGGCGTTCGTTCTTCGCGGACCGGGTCGGTGAAGAAGTGGCAATGGCGGGTTTTACGTTGCTCGACGATCCCACGGACGCGAGACATTTCGCCGCGAGCCAATTCGATGGCGAAGGTCTCGCTTGTCGAAGGAATGTTCTGATTGAAAATGGCGTCTTGAAGGGCTTTGTTTATGACACGGTGGCCGGTCGACGCGCCGGGACTGTCTCAACGGGCAGTGCCGTACGCGGCGGTATCAGTGGCTCACCGACCGCTGGTTGTCGAGCATTGCAGGCCGTGCCGGGCGAGTACTCGCAAAAGGAACTCTTGGCGAAGGTGGGAAATGGTTTGTACGTTGAGTCAATGAGCGGCGTCCATTCGGGCGTCAATCCCATCTCCGGCGATTTTTCCGTTGGCGTAAATGGCCTCATGATTCGCGACGGCGAATTGGCGGAACCCGTTCGAGAAATTACTGTCGCCTCGACACTGCAGCGCATGCTGCTCGATATTCTCTACGTCGGAAGTGACGTTGAGTGGTTACCAGGCGCTTCGGCGGGGCAGTCGCTGGCGATTGCCAATATTGCCGTGTCGGGGACGTAGTTCTTCTCAGTCAGAACTTGGAGTAGGCGTACTGGGCGTGGTTGTTGCACTCGGAGCAGAACTCGGCGCCGGCGTCGACGACGATGCATCAGAGGCCGGAGCCGGGCTCGAGGCACTATGCGTTGCGGTACTCGAAGCGCCGCGACTGTCGTTTTTGTAGAAGCCACTGCCCTTAAAGACAATGCCGACGGCGGAAAACACCTTTCGAAGTTCGCCTCCGCACTCGGGACACACGGTCAAGGGTGCGTCAGAGAACTTTTGGACGGCTTCGGTGCGCTTGTGGCACTGGGTGCATTCGTATTCGTAGGTGGGCATTGCGCGAACTCCTAGGGGCAACGTAGATAGCCATCTTACCGGCCCCCTCATCAGGGTTAGCGGGCACTTCGGTAGCATGGGGTCGTGGACGACTTCCACCAACTACGCCTTTCGGCCCGCGACAGTACGTTCCCTCGTGAAGTAGGAACGTCCGAGGTTGGACCTCGACGAGCGCTCGCTCGGTGTCGCGTGCTGATGAAACCTGAAACGACAGCCGCCGTGGCGGCCAACGTGACGAACAAGGGTGACGTGCTCGCCACGGCGCGGGTTGCCGGCATCCAAGCAGCCAAGCGTGCGCCGGAGCTTTTGCCAATGGCGCACCCGGTGCTCGTTGGCAACACCTACATAAATTTCATGATCGCCGATACGTATATCGAAATTGAAGCCAGCGTCGACACCGTTGATCGCACGGGTGTGGCGATGGAGGCCATGACGGCGGTGTCGGTGGCGGCTCTCACGATTTATGACATGTGCAAGTCCAATGATCCGACGATGACCATTGAAAACGTGGCCCTTTGGGAAAAGTCGGGTGGTCGATCGGGGACCTGGCGACGCGAGGACCACGTCGAATAACGAGGCTTGTTTCGGGTAATTGTGCGCCCGTTGTGTGCTGTGTCTTGATCCATTTGGTGAGTTGACCTCTGGGCGGTACTCTCAGATACTGCAAAACGAACGGGAACGAAATGAGTGGACTTCGAGGCGGGGTAGAAGAAAGCAGAGAGCGCAAGGTTGCGCTCTTTTTGACCCTGACCGAAGCATTTGAGCGTGGGACTCCAGTTACCCAAGAAGAAATTTTCGCAGAACTAAGGATTGATGAATTCCCCTATAAGGGAAAGGTCCCGACGAAGCGTCTCGCCTACGAAGGTGCCTTCGACGCCAAACGCCAAAAATTTGAACGCGATAAGGCGGATATTCGTGACTTGGGTTTTCAGATCGAAACGTTGTTTCGCGATGACCGAACCGGCTACTGGATTGATCAGCGCACCGCGTACGCGCCGCCTCTTGATTTCACCGATGACGAACAACGCGTGGTCGCGGTGGCTCTACGCGTCTTGGGATTTGGTTCGGCGGGCGTCGCTCGTTTGTTTGTCGATGGACCGGTACCCACGAGCGGGGGGCTCGCCTATTCCGCGGCGTACACGCCAATTTTGGCGGCCCTGCACGACCGTCGTGTCATTCGTTTTCGCTACCGCTCGCGCACGAGTAAGCAGCGAACCCTTTGGCCACTTCGCGTACACGTCGACGGCGGCAACGGCTACGTGGTCGGTGTGGTCGATGGAAGCGAACAGGTAAAGGGCTTTCGGATCAACCGCATCGAATCAGAAGTCGAAATTCTGGGCGAAACGTTCAGTGTTTCTGAAGAACAGCGCACTCTGGCTCGTGAATGGAATCCGCATTTCGACAAAGATCTCGAACCCTTGCGCGTTGCAATTGAAACCAATGAGGCCTACGCCCGCGTTTTGCCCGTCGGCGAAGCCATCGTACGTTTGGGTTCGTCAAAAAATGGGCGAGTAAGGGCCAAGATTGATTTCGATGGTCTGGTCGCTGCTCGCTACGCATTGCTCGAGTGCGCCGAACACGTTCGACTCCTCGGCCCTGAAGCCGTAAAGAAGGATCTCGAGACGTGGTTAAAGGGCGTCAATCGGCCGACAAAGTTGGAAGAATCCGCTATTCGTTTCCCACGTACGCCTTCAGGCACGGACACGCTCGGTCCGACGTTGCAGCTCATTTCCGCCGTTTATCAAGCGCCCGATGGGATTAAGGCGAGTGCCCTCGCGGACCGTTTCGCCATGAGTACCGAGCTCGTGAAGTCCATTATGAGTCGGCTCATTGCGCTGCAACTGGCCAGTGACCCCACGACGTACCTCGTGCAGATTGAACAAGAAGACGACACCGACGACGATGTTCCCGATCCTACGTACGTTCGCGGCAGTGATTACGAAGCCCGCACGGGTTCTCGATTTTCGCCCCTGCTGTGGCGCGACCTCTTCGAGATCAACATTGCGCTGCACCAAGCTTCGACGCTCGACAAGGACCACGCCATTACGAGCGCCATCGCGCGAATTGAAGAAGCAGTCGGCGACTGGACCAAAGTCCTGGGCGTCGTGGAGCCGCCATTTCTTCAGGCTTTGCACGAAGCCATTGCGGACAAGGAACAGTTGAAGATTGTCTACGCCGCCGAGAGCGAAAGTCAGTTCACCACGCGCTCTATTGAACCCACGGAAATTCGAATGTTGAATGGTCGTTTCTTTGTTCGAGCTTGGTGCCACCTGCGAGCCGACTGGCGTAATTTTCGCGTGGACCGCATCGTTGACGTGGTTGCCAAATCACCACGAATCAACCAGCCACCGGCAGACACCTCGCTCAATTGGCTGTCCGAAGCGGGCGATGGTGGTTTCGACGTGGTGGTGGTACTTCCGCCGGCTCAGCGTTGGGTGTTTGAGACGCTCACGAACGTTCAGTGGGCTGTCGTTTCCGATGAACTCTTGGCCGCGAAGGTCGCCATTCGAAGCGAGGACTTTCTTGATCGACTGATGCTCAAGGCGGGACCGGGCTGCTCAGTAGTCACCCACGAATATGCTGCGGCGGGTCGGGCACTCGCGCGGACGATAGAAAAACTGCTGTAACGCGACCGTTGGGCACCTCTGTAGGAGGTGCCGTGATTCGAATGTTGCCGCGAACGTCGCGTGACGTTAGGTATTTGAGTTCCGACCGCGCACTCGAACTAAGTGGCGTGCGAGAGGGCGACGCCGGGTGGTGGATCCGTGGATCGGGGGACTGGACGAATGAACGCGACGTCGAACACGTGTTGTGTGCCACCGAGAGATCCAGCGTGGTTGGTTTTGACCTCGTGGTCGCGGCTCCGCGACCAATCTCGATTTTGTTGGCCGTGGGCACGCACGAAGAGCAGTGCGATGTTGTTCGAGCGCATCGTGACGCGGTGGCCTCTGCCATTCAGTACCTTGATGAGCGCGGCGTCGTAACACGCCTTCAGCACGGTGGCGACGTCCGTGACGAACAAGGACGTTGGGAAAGCGTGGTGGCTTTTACCCACGGCGTCAATCGTCATAGCGAACCCCACTTGCACGATCACGTGCTCGTGGGCTCTCGACCGCACGATTCTGCTCATGCCCTCGATAGTCGATCACTCAACGTTCACCTCGAAGCGGCCGACGCGTTGTATCGAGCATCGCTGCGCATCGATATTCGAGAGCGCACCGGTCGAAATATCTGGCGATCGTTTCAAGGGGTTGAGCACGTGGAAGGCGTGGATTCGGGACATCGAACTTTGTGGCCAGGACATCACCGTGAACGCGGCGAGAAACATCATTGGTCGCGTGATGACGCCACGTCCTCGTGGGGTCGTGACCTTGAGCATTACGAAGCAGAATTCGAACCTCAACGCCCCTCGCGTGATCCAAATGAACTGGACGAACACGTCTTTGGAGGACATTTCGAAGGCCAATTGCGCGTAACTCGACGAGATATCGTGACGGCGTTTGCGAACGCTGCCACTTTTGGGGTGCGAGCGAGTGACGTCACCGGCATGGTGGACGAGCTCTATCCGACGCTTCGAACGTCAAGGGGAATCAGAGAAGAGGGTATTGGTGTTCCACAAGCGAGACAAATTGACGACGTGCGCCGACATGGCCCTCGGCCAACCAAGGAGATGGACCTTGATGCTTGGCGTCAGCGCGCGCGGTCTCTCGACCGCTCGTACGGCGACCGCTCGAGGTGACCTTGAAATCGTTCGTCACGGTGTGCCGGCGTGAGGGCAATCCAACGCAATTGTTTCGTGGCGTCGAGGCCGAGTGCAAAACCCGGTCGACCGTGGGCCAATTCGGCATTCGTGACTCGTTCGCGTTCGTTCCATGAAAACGAACTTCCTGACGCCGCGCCACGGGCGTTTCGCTGCAAAACGGGCGACGACACGTATTCTCGTCCCGCCAAACTGGCAAACATTTCGAGAGTGAAATTGTCCGCAATTCCCGGCAACACAACGGTCGTCGGGAATAGAGATAAGAAACCGTCGGCGTTCGCGCCCCAACGCCCCCGCGCCTGGGAAAGATCTTGCAAACACGCGAGGGTCAGTACACCCTGGCCTCCGCCCTCGGAGACAATGCTGGCCAATTGTGGCAGTGGCGCGACGTTCGCGAGCTCATCTAAGGCGAGAAGGAGCTGTGCACCCTCGTGGTGACGGTCGTAGGTGGC
The DNA here is from genome assembly GCA_003138895.1 of Acidimicrobiaceae bacterium. GTDB lineage: Bacteria > Actinomycetota > Acidimicrobiia > Acidimicrobiales > RAAP-2 > RAAP-2. The sequence continues at coordinate 36,362 of PLHJ01000012.1, read as the reverse complement.
GTGCACGAGTTCATCAATGAGTCCAACCACGAGAGGCACCGTCACGGCTTGGTGTCGACTCGGCGCAACAATGTGTAAATGATGGCGTCCTTTTAGAAATTCGGCAACGTCGAGTGGTGCTTCGCGACTGGCTTGGCGCGCGGCTTCGGTGCGAAGACCCGCGAAGAGTCCCGACGCGGTTGACCAGACACCAGATAGTTCGCGTTCTTCGGTAGCGAGAACACCCTGCAACGACGTGACGGACGGATGATGTTCGCCGTATTGACGTGTCAGATCTTCTAACGCGTCGCTCGCTTGACGCAGATCAACGCGCGAACTAAGCGCCGGCATCGTGATGTCATTGAGTGCTGCTGCGTGCAAGAGAGGTGCGACCAACGTGCTTGCTCGCTCGGTCCAATGGTCGTCACTTCGATCAACGCGGTTACGACGAGCGACGTCGGTCATCGTCCTCGTTGCCAAAACTGCTCCGTCCCACGTTTTTCCTTGACGAATAGATGAATATCCGACACGATGAACACCACGTGGAACACGGACAGTTCCGCTTGGATCAAACAGCAAAGTTGCTCGATTACTCGTCGCACTCGCCATTGTTTGAACAACGTCATCTTTCGTGGAAGTAGTAACGACCGCACGCCTTGTCATCAGGAGATTCGGAATAATTATTGACGACGTTTTTCCACTGCGAGACGGTCCAAGAACGAGTGTGGAGCGTTCTTCACCGCTCATTGCGTCACCATTTGACGTTCGTCCTAAATAATTTCCTAAGTCCTTCATAAGTAAAAACAACGGTCGCGAAGTGAGGATGCTTGACATTGGATGAAAAAGCGAGTGAACTTTAAGTGTCCTTGTGTGACGAAGACGAACGTTGTAACGCGATGCATGCGTGTGTCGGGACATAACTCTTCATCACTAAGGGCCGTGCACTGCGATTGGTTATTGCACAGCCGGGTGGCTGGGCAGTTCACGATCGAGTTCATGTGGTCAAGGAGGTACCGAAAATTGTTTGGCACCACGGTGGTGTCCGGCAGGTCCCAAGTTGATTCAACGTTGAGTCCCAAGGAGGGAAAGTGGCTACTGCCGCGAAGAAAAAGGCTCCGGCCAAAAAGGCTCCTGCTAAGAAGGCTGCCAAGAAGCGTCCTGCTAAGAAGGCCGTGAAGAAGGCTCCTGCCAAGAAGAAGGCAGTTGCTAAGAAGGTTGCTAAGAAGCGTCCTGCGAAGAAGGCTGCCAAGAAGAAGGCTCCTGCTAAGAAGGTTGCTAAGAAGCGTCCTGCGAAGAAGGCTGCGAAGAAGGCTCCTGCGAAGAAGGCTGCCAAGCGCAAGTAGTACGTGTCCCGTAAGGGAACGTGGAAAAAGGGGGGCTTTGCCCCCCTTTTTTCATTGGCTTTCGAGGTGGCGAGTGTCGCCGGGTTCATCGACGTCAAATTGCCAAGGAGAATCGCGGATGACCTCACAATCGACTCCCAAACGAAAGCCTTCCTTTTGATGGGCTTGAGCTGAAAAAGGACCGTAAGCGAACCGAAAATCAAGGCCCGTTGGCAAAACCAGAACATTGGTGCCATTTCCGGCGTGATCCGTATAAATACTGATGTTTTCCCTGAATGTGGTCGTTCCAAGGCCCTGAGGTCGAGCCAGATCGCCGTGCACGAAGATGAGGCGCTTATAAGAAGGTCCTAGTTGCCCATACGCATCATCAACGGCGCCGTTGAGCGTCGTAAAGGCAGTGCGAAAGGCGACCGCTCCCACGGACTCGGCAAATGCAAGTATCTCGTCGTCGTCCGAGATCACTATTCGGGTTCGCGGCTTTGACGCTTCAAGAACGTGCGTCGCCAACTTCTCAGCCAAAGCGCTTGCTTGGGCTTCGCCCAGTTCGTCACGCAGGCGTGTTTTTGCGCCGTGGAATCCCTTGAGCGGGATCACAATGGCCTCGTTATACGTCGAACTGGGGTCATGTTCGCGCTCGTCCATAAAGAAACCTTAGAGCGACGGTCCTAGAAGGTACCTTGGAGGCGTGGCGCCCCATTTAGAGTTTGAAGCTTTGGCGCTCGCTTCAGGACCCGTAGTGGGAATCGACGAGGTCGGTCGTGGCGCGCTCGCAGGACCTGTTGCGGTCGGCGCGGTTCTGATTTCTGCCCTTGATGCAATACCAAAGGGACTTGATGACTCCAAAGAACTCTCCGCTTCGCAGCGCGAAGCTCTAGTGCAGCCCATCCTTGATTGGTGTGACGCTTCCGCCGTTGGTATGGCCAGCGCCGAAGAAATTGATGATTGGGGCCTTCGAACGGCGCTGGCAGTAGCTGCTAATCGGGCGCTGTCAAAACTCGGCACCACTCCTTGTTCGGCACTTATCGATGGAAATCTCAATCTGTTACAACCCTCTGGGGCGATGAACTTTTCGACGACTCCCTTGCCAGAATTGCCGTTTATTTTCTTGCCATCGTTAAATGTGGTGAAAGGTGATCACACGTGCGCTTCGATTGCTGCAGCGTCCGTAATCGCAAAGGTGGTTCGCGACGCTTTGATGGTGGAAATTGGAGAACAAGATTCTCGGTTTGGCTGGGACCGCAACAAGGGTTACGGCGCCCCCGAACACTTGGAGGCTTTGAAACAGTTTGGACCGACGCCTATGCATCGACGTAGTTGGGCATTGCCATCAATGACTGCGTAATTCGCGCTTTCTCATAGGGTCACAATCCAGTTGCCCGTGAGACTACGAATTCAGCGTTGCAAAATTACTCTGACCAGTTTTCGGGAGTGAACGTACCAAGAGGACTTACACCAAAACCCTTAACGCTGGATTTCACTTCTACGAGCCCAACCGTATCAGCGTGATAGATAACGGGATCAGAAAGTGCCATGAATTTGTCGTACTGCGTAAGAGTGACGCCGCCAAAGACGGTACCGAGAATTTCCTTGTCCGCAGTGACGTTGCTATACGCACCCGAATTGGCAATTGCACCGGTAGCGAAAAGGTTCTCGCCCGTCGGGTCGTAGTGTGGGAAATAGATCCAACCGTTGCCCCAGTCGGCTAAATCCCAGTTCGTGGCGCCGGCAACGGAGCTGACGCCAAGAACGCTGTCGAAGGACGCGGCGCTCAGCGTAATTTTGATGCCCGCGGCGGCGCAGTTTGTCCGGAAAAGTTGTTCGACTTGTTGTTCCTGGCTGGAACCAGACGAATACAAGACTTGAAAGTTCAATGTGTCGCTGGCTTTAATGCCGGCGCCACAGTCGCCTTTCCCAACACCAGGTTTTATACAGGTCATCACACCGCCAACAATGTTCCAGCCATTGGCGATAAGTAACGCTTTGGCCTTCGAGATTGAAAACGGGAATGCCGGTGAGGTCATTGGTGAACCGAGCGGGCTGGCTGGCTGAGCCGGTACAGGTCCGGTGGTTTCGTACCCAAGACCTTTCAAGTAATTCTTGATGACGAGCGCTTGATTGCTCAATTCGTTGAGAGCCTGGCGCACGTACGTCTGTGACAATATTCTGCCGTTATCGCCGCTGGAGCCAAGGACTGAATCGAAATTAATGACGGCGTAGTTAAAGGACCACGGGTCGTTCACGACGAGTCGGTAGCCCGCCTTTTGGGCACCGCTCGACTGCGCACGCGAAACCAGCGACAAATTTGCGATGGGCTTGGCGTACTCAGCGGGTAGTTCCCCCTGGGTAACGGCGCCAGCTAGTACCAAGTTGTAGCAAGTCTGGTCGCTCGTACAAGGAACGAAGTCAAGGTTTTTCGCGGTTCCCGTAACAGTTCCCCGGTACGAGGACACACGGGCGAGGGCGTAATTGCCTTGTGAAAGGTTGTACGACGTCAAGTGCCATGGTCCATCGGTCACTTGGAACAACTTGTAAGTGTTGGTATTCGTCGCGGCATAGTCATTTGTGTCCATCGAGTACGCACTCATAAGTGAAAACACTTCAGTGCAGTATTGCGCTGCTGAAACTTCTGAGGATGGAACTACGGTGGCGGTCCCGTTGATGTCGTTGAAGTTTGAAGCGGGACCGTCGTTTCCGTCTCCAATCCACCTCGATGCGGGACAACTGCTGATTGCGCTCGTGTAGGCAAGGTTGCCACCACTCGCACTGACTGCATTTGATGCTGTGTAAATCGGCGTCGTTCCAGGGGTCCACCCAGTGGTCACGATGTCCCACGCCTGGGGAAGTGGCGTAATTTGGGAAAGTTCGTCGTAGAGAAACCATTGCGGTGAAACTGCAGTGCTTAGATGAAATACCACTGACGTCGCCGAGGGCGCCGCAATCGAACTGATGATGTCTGGAATGCTGAGCACCCTTCGGTTGAGGGGTGAAATGTAATTGGCCCAACCGCTCGGCACGGCAGCCATGAGATTCATCCACAACAGCACGTTGGCTGACGTCACTGCTTCGCCATTGCTCCACTTAAGGCCGGGCTTCAAATTGACGGTGACCGTCTTGTCATTGCTGCTGAAAACAGGTGTTGTGGCCAGAGATTCCGACGCATTGATGGTGACGCTGTTGGGGCCACCAAACCAGTACAGGGGTCGGTACTGCAACTGCTGGAAGTCGGTGACAGTTGTTTGCGAAAAATATGGCGACGTCGCGTAGGGAAATTCGTAATTCGGTGTTGACGATACGAGGTTGGGCAACTTGACCGTCCAGCTTGCACTCGACGAAGCACTCGCGGAAATTTCGGCAACACCAAAACTTGCCGCAAGCAACCCGATTGCCACTCCAGTGATCAAGCATCGTCGGAATGTTCCATTTGCTTTGATTGGAACTGCCTCCTCGAATGAGCCTTGGCTCATTCCCCAATGGTGCCCGTTCGTGGCAATGCCGAAACCTTAGTGGTGGGCTTTTCGATAGACAAGGCAGCAGACTCGAGTCTAGAAACGTCGTGGGTCTCTTATGCGTATGGAACTGCGCGAATCACGCTCATTTGTGAATTAGTTGAAATGGAGAGCGGGAAAACCCAACTAACGAAGGATTCTTCGGAACCTTTTCATTAGTGCCTATTCAAGACGAAACTAAGAATTTCTTTGTTCGTCGGTTGTTCGAATGAGAAACCAAGTTCCAAAAGACGGTTCGGAACGACACGTTGACTTGCTAACACTGCTTCGTGAACGAGTTCGGATCCAAGGACCGCCGAAAGCGCAATCGAAGGAACTTTGAAGATTGCCGGTCGTCGTAAAACTTTGCCAAGTTCTCTTGTGAATTCTTGGTTCGTCAAAGGATTGGGGCAAACGAGATTGAACGCTCCCGTGTGCGTGTGATCGATGATGAAAAGAATTGCACGAACTTCGTCGTTCAGGGAAATCGGGCTTAACCACTGTCTTCCTGATCCCAAGGCGCCACCGACTCCAAAACGAAAGAGTGGCAACTGTTGTTTGAGTGATCCACCTTGGGTACTTTGGACGATTCCAGTACGAAGAAATGCCACGCCCGTACTCGTGCCAGTGAGAGGTGAGACAGCTTGTTCCCATCGGCGACAGACGTCGGCCAAAAAGTCGTCGCCGACGGGCGAATTCTCGTCGAAAACCTTGCTGTCGCTGGAGCCGTAAAAACCAATGGCGGAACCACTGGCAAGAATCCGTGGTGGTGACGAAAAGGTGGGAAGTACCTGCGAAAGAAGTGACGTTGACTGAACGCGAGATTCAAGAATTTCCTTTTTCCGATCGTTCGACCAACGTTTGTCGGCAATGCCTGCGCCCGATAAGTTCACGACGGCGTCTAGTTCGCCCACTTCTGCAATATCGGCGCTGTCGACGTCACCGGTATCTGGGTTCCAACGAATACGAAGTCCAACTTTTGTCGAGGTCGTGGGACGAACGAAAGGGATGACGGTGTCACCGCGTTGGAGTAGTGCCTTTGTCAATGCGCCACCAATGAGACCTGAAGCTCCAGTTATGCCGATTCTCATGTGTTCACCCACTGCTGTTCGATAATGGATGCCAACTTGTCAGGGTTAGCAAGGTGGGCTCCGTGAGGAGCGCGGTCAATCTGCACGATAGTGAAGTCCTGAATTTCGTGGCTGAGTCGTTCGGCCACTTCTTCATAGTTAGATTTATTTGGGCCGTCACCGTAGATGTACACCGTTGGTGCTTCAATCCGTTGGAGTTGCAGCAGGGGAGAATCGCGCAACGTTTGCAAGTCATTCAGGAGCGCTGGACCATCGAGGCGCCGCGACTCTTTTTCCTGGGCGCTAAGTCGCTCCCATACCGCGTTCGAAACTATGCGACGAAAGAAATTTTCGGCTTCTTGAGCGGGGTCGAGAGAAAATTCGCGCTTGGGACGTTGACGGCGATATGACCACGGGAGGGCAGGTTCGTAAGTAACAACAAGTTGGACGAGTTCGGGTTCTGCTGCCGCACTCGTGAGAGCAAGTAACCCACCGTAACTATGACCAAAATAGATCACGGGACCGCGCTGACTGGCATATTTAGCAAGTTGTTGCAGGTCGCTGAGGTTCTCGTCCAAACTCAAAGGTCCTAGATCTCTGGATCCTTGATACCCACGTCGATCGTAAGCAATCAAGTTCAGCGTACGTAGGCGTCGGGCCAACCGAGCAAATGAACCCCCACGATCGAGACCCCCGTGGATAGCGATGACGGTGGCCGTTGCCCCCTCGACCATTCGTTCGACAACGCGTAGTCCAGCCACGGGCGATTCGGTCATCGTGCGTAATTCCAGGGGGAGCACAGCGTCCGGTGACATGACTTGAAACTACCGGCTTCTGGTCGGGCCCCGACTCTGGATTTTGTTAGCGGCACCGCGCGACGAATTACCGCTTTTCATGTATGGCCCCAAGAATTGGATTGCGGCGCGGCTCTGAGCCATTGCATCCGGCACCGTATTTCGTAAAAGTTAACTTACGAAAAGGAGGTTGTTTTTGGAGCCTTCTTGATTGATTTCAAGACCTTTTGCGAACAGGTCTTTATGTCGAAAATAGTAGGATTATCGAGTTATGTCGCCACTGCTGGAAGTGAAGGATCTACAAGTTCAGTTTGCCGGAAGAAGCATGCTGGCGACTGCGGTGAATGAATTTTCGCTCAACATCGAGCCCGGAGAAAGTGTTGGTCTCGTCGGCGAATCTGGCTGCGGAAAGACAACGACAGGTCTCGCAATAATGCGGCTCCTGCCTCCCAACGGAAAAATCTCCGGCGGATCGGTGACTTTTGAGGGTGTCGACCTGGCGTCGCTCCCCGAAAAAGAGATGCGTCGAGTCCGTGGCAAGGGTGTAGCGCTAATTCCCCAAGATCCACTCAGTTCGCTCAATCCCACCATGAAGATTGGACGCCAAATAGGTGAAGGGCTTCGTATTCACGAGGGCGCCTCGGAAGCAGAAGCACGCACTAGGGCCCTTGAAGTCCTGGAAATGGTCGAGATGCCAAGCCCGTCTGAGCGACTTGACCAATATCCTTTTGAGTTGTCGGGTGGTCTTCGACAACGAGTCATCATTGCCATGGCACTTGTGTGTAAGCCGAGGTTGCTGATTGCTGATGAGCCAACGACAGCACTTGACGTCACCATCCAGGCCCAGATTCTCGACATCATCGACCGTCTTCGATCAGAACTGAACATGGGTCTGTTGTTAATTACTCACGACATGGGTGTTATCGCCGGACGTACTGATCGTGTGGTCGTTATGTATGCCGGCAAACGAGCCGAGGGTGCATCCACCGACGATTTGTTTGGCTCGATGCGCCACCCATATTCGCAGGCGTTGCTCGCTTCAATGCCAAACTTAGAGAACGCCACCAAACACGAGCTGGTTTCCATTGCCGGAATGCCACCGGACTTGACGAAACAAGTCGTGGGTTGCCCCTTTGAGCCTCGATGTAGTCACGCTCAAGACCGGTGCCGCAACGAAGATCCGGGTCTGACGTTTGAGGGCGACCATTCCTACGCCTGTTTTTACCCCGTGAACGGTCCCGCAAAGGTAGTCATTCGTGGTGACGCTCTCGCTACGACAGCCCGTTCGCGCAAGGAAATAATTCAGGTTAAGAACTTGGTCAAGGAATTTCCCATTAAGGGTGGTCTCATTCGACACAAAGTCGGTGCCATTCAAGCGGTTTCGAACGTAAGTTTTTCAATTGCGGAAGGTGAAACCTTCGGTCTCGTTGGCGAATCAGGTTGTGGAAAAACGACGATCGGCAGAATGCTGGTCGGCATTGAGACGCTGACGTCCGGAGAAATTTATTTTAACGATCGTTTGGTGACCAGCAAGAATCTGAAGTTCACCCGCGAAGAATATCGTGACCGTCAAATGATGTTTCAAGATCCCTATTCGTCGCTTAATCCTCGAATGAGTGTGAATGACATTATTGGAGAGCCCCTTCAAATCCAGCATCAGGGAACAAAGGCTGAACAACAACAGAGAATCTATGAACTCTTGGACATCGTGGGCCTCAACCGCATGGCGGCGAGTCGGTATCCGCACGAGTTCTCAGGTGGTCAGCGTCAGCGTATTGGACTGGCTCGGGCACTAGCCCTAAATCCAAAACTTATTGTCGCCGATGAGCCGGTCTCGGCACTCGACGTTTCGGTGCAAGCTCAAATCCTTAATCTCATGAAGAATTTGCAGCGAGAGCGAAGTCTTTCGTACGTATTTGTAAGTCACGACCTCGCGGTTGTTTATTACATGGCCGACTCCATTGCAGTGATGTATTTGGGGAAGATTGTCGAAATCGGCGATGCGGAGTCAGTTTTCCGCACTCCTGCTCACCCCTACACACAAGGACTCCTTGATGCCGTACCCGTCCCAGACCCTGAAGAAGCGAGAAAGAAGCGCGGAATCCAGGTTAAGGGTGAATTGCCGTCACCAGTGAACCCGCCTTCTGGTTGTCGGTTTCGCACACGCTGTCCGCGCGAACAGGACATTTGCGCAGAAGTGGAACCGCCGATGGTCTCCTTTGGCGAGCGCCACATGGCTGCGTGCCACTTTCCTCTGCGTACACCCGTACAAATCTCTTCGTAACGTCTAGAAATGGGACGTTAGCGTCCCATGCGACGTTCCTGTAACTAGTTTTGAACCAAAGGCGCTGTACGTCTCGACAAGCGTCGTATGCCTATCGTTCGAGCAGGCGAACCTCAAAGGCATCGCGTAAGGCGTCGCCAATGTAGTTAATTGCCACGATCACCAAAATGAAGATCAAAGCGAGTGGGTAGACCTCCCACCAATAACCGTTTTGAATCTGGTTGGCGCCGGTTTGGAGCATCGTTCCCCAGTCGGTCTGGGGTGGCTGGATACCAAGCCCCAGGAAGCCGAGTGCCGACAAGAAGAGAATTGCGTCGGCCACGGAAAATGTGGCTACGGTAACGATATTGCTGATGGAATTCGGGAACACGTGGCTCCGAATAACGTGCAACTTGCTCGCCCCCATAGAAGTCGAAGCTTTGGAATAGTCAAGGTTTCGAATCAAGAGTGCGTCTCCGCGGATGATTCGGGCGTTCACAAACCAACCCGTAAATCCAATGATGCAGATAAGAAAGACCGTTGAGCGGCCAAAGACCGTGATCAAAGTGATCAACAAGAAGATGTAAGGAATTGAAAGAAACGCATCGATGAATCGCATCATTACGGCATCGACGACGCCTCCGAAGAAACCCGAGATCATGCCGTAGGTGGTACCGACGACAATCGTAATGATTCCGGCCAAGAAACCAAGGGTGAGGGAGTATTCGCCAGCGTAAAAAATCCGGCCAAGTTCGTCAAAGCCACTGCTGTCGGTTCCTAATAAGTGACCGCTCGAAGGCGCCCCATTTTGTGTCGTATTGAAAGCAATGGCTTGATTTGTTTGGTTGGTGGGATGAATGTGCGGAATGATAAAACACGCAAGGGCCAAGATTAAGACGTAGATGCATGAAGCAATTGCAAGCTTGTTGGCCATGAATATCTTTAAGCGCTGGCGCCAGAGCGGTATAGGAACGGCAGTATCGCTAAAGGCCGCGGTGTCGGCAACAGTGGTTGTCATTTACTTGAGGCTCCGATTCGAAGTCGCGGATCAACGATGCCTAAGACGATGTCAGCGGCCAAGTTGCCGAGTAGCGTAAAAATTGTTACGAGAATTGTGATGCCCAAGACGATGGGCACGTCAAAGTTAAGCGCCGCATTCAACGTCTGCAGTCCAAGTCCGCTGTAGTTAAATACGGATTCGATGATGAGGGCACCGCCGAACAACGTCGGGATCGATACGCCCAGAATGGTCACGATTGGCCCTAATGCGTTTCGCAGCGAGTGGCGCCACAGCACTCGCATTGGACTACATCCCTTGGCCCGGGCTGTTCGGACGTAGTCCTGGACGAGTACTTCTAGAACTGATCCGCGCATGAAACGACTAATAGCCGCGATCGATAAGAGGGTGAGACAACCTACCGGAAGGATGAACGCTTTCGGGTCAGTAAATATTGCCCAGGGTGCGACACCTTCTGGGGGCGAAATAGGTAAATGAAACGAGTGAAATCCGAAGGCATCGATGACCAAAATGCAGAGTAAGAACGCGGGTATTCCGTAGAGCACAAATGCGGTCCCGGTGGCGACATAGTCAATGACAGTGTTTCGTCGTGAAGCTTGAAAAATTCCTAGCGGGATAGCGATTATCACCGTAAAGATGAGGGCGCTAAGGGCTAACCACACCGTTCGCGGAACATACAGACCAATAATGGTGGTAACCGGCAATGTCTGCTTGTATGAATATCCGAGATTGAAGTGAAACAGTAGTTGGGTGACGTAATTCCAAAGGCGTGTCCAATATGGTTCTAAAAGTCCATGCTGGAAAGCCCAAACGTGAACGTTGTACGGCGTACTTCGAGCGCCGAGTACCGCGTAGGCGGGTGCCAGTATTCCGTGCGGTTGAAAATAGGGCAGCGTGAACGTAAAGATGATCACGATGATGAGAACAATTAAAGATTGGCCCAGTCGCCGCAAAATGTACGCAAACACGTTTCTAATCTACCAATCGGCGTCGTAGGGAACACTAAGAGGGGTCCAATTGGACCCCTCTTAGTGTTAATTCCGTAATACTTTTTCTACAAACTGCGATTCCCTTTAGAAGTGGAAGTACTCCGGTGTCAGGGTCTCGAGAGTAGACCAGAATCCAATGCTGCTCTTCAGCGACTTGGAAACTTCGGTCGTACCGGTAGCAACTGGGTCCCAAAGATCAGGAAGGTTGCTCGCCGTGAACTTCGCGTACGGCGTCAAGGGAACGTTCGATGAAATCGAGGCCTTGATGAGCGAGTCCATGGTTGCGTTCGAGTACAAACCTGAGTTTGAACCAGCACCCGTAAGGTACAGCGGCTCACCTGACGGGTAGTAGTCAGGTGCATACAGCCACCCACCACCCCAGTTGCAGATGTCATACGTCGTGCCACCGTAAGCAGCAGGACAGCCACCAGCGACTGCACCAAATGTTCCGGTGCCTTGCGTCACTTTGATGCCCAGACTCGTCCAGTCAGCAATGATGTCGTTCATTTCTTCGGTGAGAGTCGGAACACCGCTGTAGTACTCAACAGCAAGCGTCATGTCCGCACCAGAAGCAATTCCGGCACCACATTCTCCAGCAGCGGTTCCGGGGCTCGTGCATACAAGTTGTCCGCTTTGGTTGGTCCAACCGTTCGACGTGAAGTCCTTTTCCGCGGTCGCCAAGTTGAACGGATACGGATTAGTAATCTTTCCGACTTCTGACGAAGGCGTATTGACCGGCACGGCAGAATCCGTCGGGAAACCGTAGTTCTTGAACGCGTTCTTCACGATCGAGAGCTGGTTAATCGAAGACTGCAACGCCTGGCGTACGTACAACTGCTTCAAGAACGCCACACCAGGGTTAGTTCCAAAGTTGAGGTTCATGTAGTTGTCCGAGAACGGAATTCCACTAACCAGGTTGAACTTGGACTTCAGTGGTCCCCAGTTGGCTCCCGCCAATCCAGGCTTAGGTGCGCCCGAGGTAAGAACTGAAGGGTCAACATAACCGAGGTCAATGTTCCCAGCTTCGAGTTGGTTCTGCTCTGCCGTCGTGGACGTAAACGCGACCAACTTGACGTAAGGAACTTGTGCCTTCTGTGGACCCGAGTACTTCGAGTTGCCCTTGAAGGTTGCGTTGCCCAGGTCGTCAAACTTGGTCAAGGTGTAGGCACCGGAGACACCACTTTGCCAGAAACCGCTGGTAAAGGTCGAAGTCTTCGCACCGAGAGCGTTCAGGTACTTCTGAACCTTGATGCAGGCAGCAATTGTTGCCTTGGCACCATACTTACCAGAAGCACAGTCGCTCTTCGCGGTTGAACTGGTCACGTCCCATGAGTTCGCCATTGGAGTAATAACGGCGAGCTCGTTGGCTGTGAACCAACCAGGGCTAACGGCTTTTTTCAGGTGGATGACCACCGTGTTGCCCGTGCCGGTAGCACTCGCGACGTCGTCGGGAAGGCCAAGACCAGGGGTGTAGGTACAGAAGCCAGAAGGCACCGCGTCGTACATGTTCAAGAAGAACATGACAGATTCGGCATCAACCGTTTGGCCGTCCGCGAACTTCCAACCCTTCATGGTTACCGTTACCGTCTTATTTCCGTTCGAGTACACCGGAGCGTTCGCCGTAGACAACTTTGGCTGAACTGCAGCGCTGGAACCGAGGCCGTAGAAATAAAGCGGCTGGAACATCAACTGTTGGAATTGAGATGTGTTAGCAACCGTACATTGCGATCCTGGATAGAACGGCAAAATGTAGTTCGGCGTTGCGTTCGCACCTTCCGCAATCGTGATCGTGTTTGGCTTTGAAGCACCACTCGCGATGGACGGCGCAATTAGCCCTACGGCAACGGCCGTAACAGCCGCTCCTAGGACAAAAGCAGTCCGAATTCTCCCTTTTTGAAACATATATCCTCCCGGTGCCACCGAAGTGGTCACAATTGTCTCCGACTAGTGTCAGTGATCTGGGTTTACTGTACTTGACGGTAAGTAGGTCAACAAGTGCAGGCGAGAGGAATAACACTCCCGAAATAGTCGAATAATCGAGTCGCATTGCAGCGCATTTTTCGTGGTGCCGAATCCTAAACAACGTGTAAATGGATATTAATTTCCTTGTAAATATGGTGTTTTAGATTCCATTTCGGTTTTTCGTAATGTGTTCGTAATGTTACGACCGTCGTGAACGGTGTTGGATTCCGCATCCAATTACGAAGGATTTCTCACCTTTCGAACGTCGAGACTCGAGGTCTCACCTCGACAAAAGTCCAGTTTGCATTCGTTTGAAATTTGTGACGAGATGGACCTTTTTGAACAATGGCCAACACGCAGATTCCTCGCCCCCCACGAGGTCGAATGTGGTTGATGGCGTGAGTGGGCAATGCCCGTCGCTGCGAGTGAACGGTGGTTCGACGGGTTTAACTACCTGAAACTTGAAGTTGTCGCTCTAGGCTGTAGGGCGTGACTGTTGAATCCCAAGGCCCATCAATACGTGCGAACAAGGGGTCATTTGGACCCAATGCCTGGCTCGTTGACGACATGTACGACCGATTCTTGAAGGATCCGAACAGCGTGTCCGCCAGCTGGCGTGAATTTTTTGCCGACTATCAGCCTTCCGCGCTGCCGGGAACTTCCGTTGCCACCGCGCCCGTGGCAGCCGCGGTGGCGCCGGCGTCGACGAAAGTAATCGACGAAACCGCAACACCCCTTCGTGGCTCTGCCGCGCGCATTGTCACAAATATGACCGCGAGTCTCGGCGTACCAACAGCGACGAGTGTTCGAAACGTGCCCGCTCGTCTTTTGGAAATCAATCGCATCGCTCTTAATGAAGCACTCTCACGTGCAACGGGTGCCAAGGTTTCGTTTACACACCTGATTGCATTTGCGATTGTTCGTGGGTTAAAGCAGACACCGTCGTTGAACGCCACCTTCGTCGAAGCCGTGGACGCGAAGGGAACGCCGGGTATTCATCGCAACGAACACGTAGGACTTGGTCTCGCCGTTGATGTTGAAAAGTCTGATGGTTCGCGAAACCTCTTAGTCCCCGTTATCCGCGACGCCGACACGCTCGACTTTCGTGGCTTTTTGTTGGCGTACGAAGATCTGATTCGAAAGGTTCACAACGGAACGGTGGGTGCCGACGATTTTGTTGGGGCAACGGTTTCGCTGACGAATCCGGGAACCATAGGAACGGTGCAGTCTGTGCCGCGTCTGATGCCCGGACAGGGCGCCATCTTTGGCGTTGGTGCGTTGACGTGGCCCGCCGGATTTGAGTCCGCGGATCCTCGCACTTTGGCGGATCTGGGCGTTGGAAAAGTAATGACGTTGACGTCGACCTACGATCACCGCATTATTCAAGGTGCCGAATCAGGGCTTTTCTTGAAGTACGTGGCCGAATGTCTGACGGGTGAGCACCTTTTCTACGATGACGTCTTTAGTTCGCTTGGTGTTCCCTATGAACCTTCGCGCTGGTCCAAGGACCACAACGCCATTGCTAGCGATGGCGTTGACGAGAGAATTCTTAAGCAGATTCGAGTACAAGAACTGATCAATATGTACCGAGTTCGAGGACACTTAAATGCGCACCTTGATCCTTTGAACTCTGAGCCACCGTCGTTGCCCGCAGAGTTAGATCTCGCTTCGTACGGTCTAAGTATTTGGGATTTGCAACGCGCTTTCGTTACCGACGGTCTTGCTGGCCGCGCTGAAGCGACACTCGAACAAATCTTGGCGATTCTTCGTGAGGCTTACTGTCGCACAACAGGTATTGAATACATGCACATCATGGACCCCGTCCAAAAGCGNNGTTGTTTTGCGTGAAATCCTCACGGCCGCGGCTGACGCAAATCTCAAGGAAGCCGTTATTGGTATGGCGCACCGAGGACGTCTCAATGTCTTGGCCAACGTTGTCGGCAAGTCGTACAACGACATTTTCTCCGAGTTTGAGGGCAACCTCGATCCCGAGAGTGTCCAGGGTTCGGGCGACGTCAAGTACCACAAGGGTGCGCACGGAGGATTCAAGAGTCCGACTGGATCAAAGATCGCCGTTTCGATGGCATCCAATCCGTCACACCTCGAAGCCGTAAGTCCGGTCGTCGAAGGAATTGTTCGAGCGAAACAAGACCTCGTCATGGAACCCAGTGACGGCACAAATCCGAGCGATAGTCCGACGCAGTTTCCGTATTTGCCGATTCTCTTGCACGGTGACGCCGCGTTCGCCGGACAAGGTGTGGTCGCTGAAACGTTGAACTTGTCCCAGCTTTCTGGTTACCGCGTTGGTGGGACAATTCACGTTGTTATTAACAACCAAGTCGGTTTTACGACTGCTCCCGAATCGGCGCGATCGAGTTTCTATCCCACCGACGTCGCCAAGATGATTCAGGCACCGATTATTCACGTCAACGGTGATGACCCCGAAGCTTGTTTGCGCGCTGCTCGCTTGGCGTTTGAATACCGCGAAACGTTCAACCGGGACATTGTGATTGACCTCGTCTGTTACCGATTGCATGGTCACAATGAAGGTGATGACCCGAGTTACACGCAACCGGTCATGTACCGGATTATTGACGCGAAGCGCTCCGTGCGAAAGATCTACACCGAGGCTTTAGTGCGCCGTGGCGAACTAACGATGGAACAAGCCGAAACAACGCTTGACGATTTCAATGGTCGCTTGCAACAGGTGCTCGACGAAGTTCGCACCATTCCCGTGCCGGTGTTGCATGGTGTACCCGTCGCCGAAATTCCGCGAGACGTACCTGCGCCGCCGACGGGAGTTCCCGAGTCCACGCTGCTCGCGATTGCTAAGGCCACGACAACAGCGCCGGAAGGTTTCACAGTTCACCCGAAACTTGAACGACAGTTTGCCCAGCGAGCCACGATGGTCGAAGGTGGCGAGATCGACTGGGCGCTTGGAGAAGCCCTGGCCTTTGGTTCGTTGATTTTGGAAGGCACGAACGTTCGCCTCACTGGTCAAGACTCACGACGGGGAACGTTCTCACATCGCCACTCGGCGTTGTTTGATTATGAAACGGGAGAGCAATTCATCCCGCTTTCCAATCTTGACAATGCCACGGGATTCTTTGTCGTGAGAGATTCACTCCTCAGTGAATACGCGGCACTCGGATTCGAATACGGCTACTCCGTGGAAGCAAAGAACACGCTGATTGCGTGGGAAGCACAATTTGGTGACTTCATGAACGGAGCCGAAATCATCATCGACAACTTCCTTGTCGCGGCCGAAGACAAGTGGGGTCAGTTGTCGAGTTTGGTCATGCTCCTCCCGCATGGTTATGAAGGCCAAGGCGCAGAGCACTCGAGCGGCCGCATTGAGCGATTCCTTTCACTGAGTGCACGAAACAACCTTCGAATCACGCAACCGACCACGGCGGCGCAGTATTTCCATCTTCTTCGAAGCCAAGTGCGTCGCGAACACACGACGCCACTAATTGTTTTCACGCCGAAGTCGTTGTTGCGAGCCACAGTGACTCGTTCGCCATTGCAAGAGTTCGTCGAAGGTTCATTTCACACTGTGCTCGATGACAGCAACGCCAAAGCGAAGAAAGTTACACACATTGTTATTGCGTCTGGAAAAGTTGCGCACGAAGCCGCGGCCAAGCGAGAAGCGTTGCGCGAAAGTGGTGCCGAGGGGGCCAACCACACGGCGATTGTACGTCTCGAGCAGATGTACCCGTTCCCAGCCGAAGATCTTGAAGCCTTGCTTGAGGGTTATCCCAATGCCACCGATGTCGTGTGGCTGCAGGAAGAACCCGAAAACATGGGTGCGTGGCCATTCGTGCAGCGTCGTTTGCAGGCAATCATTGGCAAGAAGCAAAAGTTGACCTACGTTGCACGTGCCGAATCGGCGACACCAGCAACGGGAAGCGGCCTCATTAACGCCGCCGAGCAGGCAGACTTGCTGACCCGCGCCATCGGGTGAGTGCCGCAAAAAACACCGCGCGGCATCGCGTTGTCGTGGACGGATCAAACATCGCGACCGAGGGACGAACTGTTCCGAGCCTCAGTCAACTGGACGAAGCAGTGCGCGCCTACCTTGAAGAACACCCCAATGCCGAAGTGATTGTGGTGGCAGACGCCACCTTCGAACATCGCGTAGCGGCCAGTGAAAGGTCCAGGTTTAAGGAAGCGGAACTTGCCGGTGAAATTGTCACACCGCCGGCGGGCGCCATTGGTCGAGGTGACGCGTTCATATTGAAGATCGCCGACCGCATAGATGCAGTCGTACTGAGTAACGACTCATTTCAAGAATTCCATGATGAGTACCCGTGGCTTTTTGAGGTGGGCCGATTGACGGGAGGAAAGCCCGTCCCCAAGGTTGGTTGGGTCTTCACTCCGCGTTTGCCTGTGCGCGGTGTCAAAACGGCTCGACCCGCGAAGAAGCTCTCCGTTGCTTTGCCGCACGGTGCCCAACCCGTTATTGGCACAACGCTGACGCCCGTGAAGAGTGAGAAGTCCGCGAAGGTTGTCGCGAAGCGAGCAAAACCTTCGTCAAAAGTGGATAAAACAGAAAAGCCGGCGAAGTCATCGAAATCTACGGTGAAAGCGACGAAAAAATCTGCCGGTGTGAAGAAGTCCGATACTAAAACAACCTTGAAGTCGACGAAGACGGGAAAAGCCACCAAAGTTGTGGAGAAGTCGGCGAAGAAAGCGCCACCGAAGGCGACACCGGTGGTGGCACTTCGACGTGGGCGACAACCCGTAAATCCTGAAGCGGAATTCCGAACGTTTATTACGACGCACAAACTCCGATCCGTTTTTGAAGGGGAAGTCACCGCGTTTACCTCGCACGGGGCCGTCATCAGAGTTCCGTTACGAGGTGGCAAGCACGTGGAGTGTTACGCACCGACAATGTGGTTGGGTAACCCCGCGCCAACGAGAGCCCGTGACGTGCTCGCTCGAGGCGACAAACGTTCCTTTCGATTATTGAGCGTAGACAAGGAACGACGAATTGCGGAGTTAGCTCTTTCGTGAGTGCGCTTTCTCTCGAACCAGCAGACTGGCTGCCGCATCGTCCACCCTTCTTACTGCTCGACCAAATGGTTGCGATTGAGCCGGGTCTACGAGCGAGTGCCACGTGGACGCTTCGCGGTGACGAATGGTTTTTCCCGGGTCACTTTCCGGGTCGCCCCATAACACCAGGTGTCTTGTTACTGGAGTCGATTGCCCAGTGTGGCGCCGTTGCCGTACTCGCTGATCCCGCCTACGCGGGACGGCTACCGCTCTTTGGTGGTGTGCAGAGTGCGCGCTTTCGTCGCCAGGTTGTTCCTGGCGATGTAGTGCTGCTTGAGTGTGAGATGACGCATCTGTCCGCTCGGGGGGGCAAGGGAAAAGGACGGGCGATTGTTGCAGATAAGGTCGCGGTCGAAGCCGAGTTGTTATTCATCCTCGCTGACGCACCGTGAAAATCGCCACGTGGAACGTCAATTCATTGACGGCCCGCTGGCCCCGCGTGGATGAATGGCTCGAGACAGAGTCCCCAGATATTCTGCTAATTCAAGAAACCAAGCAAACCGACGCCAAGTTTCCGTTTGACGGTTTTAGCTCGCTCGGTTATGAATCGGCGCACTACGGACAAGGTCAGTGGAATGGTGTGGCGATCGTTTCTCGTCATGGTATTGACGACGTTGTTCGTGGATTTGGTGACGATGACCCTGAAGCGCGAATCATTAGCGCGACCTGCGGCGATATTCGGTTTTATTCCTGTTACATCCCCAACGGTCGAGCCCTCGAAGATCCGCACTACGCCTACAAATTGCGCTGGCTTTCATCCCTAGAGAGATTGCTCGCCGCTCGACCACTCTCACAGCGCACGATTGTTGGAGGCGATTTCAACGTCGCGCCGAATGACTTTGACGTTTATGACCCGAGCAAGTTCCGGGGCGCAACACACGTCAGCGAACCCGAACGTGCAGCGTTGCGTCAGATTGAAGCCACGGGACTCGTGGACATCACGCGCAAGCTCAACCCCCTGGAACCGTGTTATTCGTGGTGGGATTATCGCAACGGTTCGTTTCATCGTGGCTGGGGCCTACGCATTGATCTCTTGTTGCTTGATGCGACGCTCGCCGAGCGTGCAAAAAATAGTTACGTCGACCGCGGTGCACGTAAGGGTGAAAAGCCTTCCGACCACGCACCGGTGGTTGTTGAAATCGGCGACTAGTTGAGGCCGGCGGGTAAGACGGCTTCAATAAACGTGGGCCCGGGTGTTGCGTACGAATGCTGCAGGGCCGATACCAGTCCATCCGCGGTGTGCACCGTGGAACTTGGTACCCCTTGTCCGCTCGCGATAGCGGCGAGACCAAGCGTGGGATCTTCGAGGTTGAGCATTCGACGTGAAGCGGCGCCTTCGGCCGTGGCTCCCACGCGCTGCAGCTCGAGATTCAAAATCGCATAGCTGCGGTTGGAAAGAGCGACGACGGTCACGTCAAGTCCTTCTCTCGCCATCGTCCATAGGGCCTGCGAGGTGTACATCATGGAGCCATCGGCTTCGATGGCTACGACTCGACGACCGCCGCCACCCACACTGGCGCCGAGCGCCGCGGGAAGTCCAAAGCCAATGGCGCCACCGGTCAGTGTCATCCATTGATGCGGGGGACAGAACTGCGTCGCTCCAAAGAGATGCACCCCGCCCGTATTTGATTCGTCGGCGACGATGACATCGTCGGGCATCGTTGCGCCAATGGCCTGGGCCATCGTCGCGGTCGTCAACGCCCCCGTTGGCGCGGATGGTCGTTCACCAGTAGGGCTCTCAAACGCGGGCGCCTTTAGTTCTTCGGCGAGAATTCGCAGCGCGCTCACGGCATCGGTGCCAGGGGCGGCCAACGTCAGCACGGTGCAGGCCTCACTGACGAGTCGACTCGGAATATCCGGATAACCAAAGAAACCCACCGGCTCTCTTGAACCCACCACGACGAGTGTCGCCACGTCCTTTAATTGACTTGCCGCGAACTCACTCAAATAAATCAATCTCTCGGGCGCCGCAATACCAGCGCCACGATCAGTAATCGTGGGAAACGTCTCAGTAATCACGCGTGCTCCAGTGGCCTTGCCCACTCGCGAAGCCAGTTCGAGACCTTCTTTTCCAAGAGCGTCGCCCCCGAGAAATAGCGCCACGTTTTCACCGCGAAGAGCCTTCACGGCGGCTTCCAAGTCCCCGACGTCGGGTTCGTTGAGCGATGGGCGAATGGCAAGTGGCCACGAAGAAGCAGTGGACATGAGCGTTCCCCACGAAGCATCCGCGGTGAGCACCAGCGTCGCGATTTGACCGGGAGGGCCGTAACTAGCGCTAATCGCGTCGCGAGCGTCGTTGGCGACGTCGTCAGGCCGCGCTGTTTTTCGGTGCCAACCAGACACGGCACTCGACAGTGCGCCAATGTCACTCTGCAATGGTGCGTCGTATTGCTCGTGGAACGTAGCATGATCGCCGACAATATTGATGAGAGGCACGTGAGCTCGGCGGGCGTTGTGCAAATTGGCAAAACCGTTGCCGAGTCCTGGTCCGAGGTGCAACAACGTTGTGGCGGGTTGGCCGGTGACGCGTGCGTAACCATCAGCGGCGCCGGTGGCAACGCCTTCAAAAAGACAAAGCACACCTCGAACGCCGGGCACGTCGTCGAGGGCCGCGACAAAATGCATTTCGCTCGTGCCCGGGTTCGCAAAACAAACGTTTACGCCATTGGTTTGCAGGGTATTGAGTAGGGAAACGGCACCGTTCACGGTAGTGGCCTCTCGTCGAGCAGTCGGTAAGGGTTGAGCAGTTTTCTCGGATCAAAGACGTCTTTAATACTTCGCTGAAGGGCCAAACTCTGAGGATTGATAAAGGAGAGAAACGCTTGTTGTTTGTCGCGACCGATACCGTGTTCGCCCGATATCGCGCCACCCAAGGCAATACCCGCGCCAAAGAGAGCCTGCAAAAGGATTTCGCGCTTTTCGTCGTGAGGTAGGAACACGGACAGGTGTACGTTGCCGTCGCCTACGTGACCGCAGCCACCGATATAAGCACCGTGTTGTTCGGCGAGGGCCCGAACTTCATTCATGAACGACGGAACCTTCGATCGCGGGACCACAATGTCCAAAATATCATTCGCACCCGAGGACTTACTCACCCAGAAAAGTCGCTCGCGAGCTTCGATGAGAGCACTCGCGGCGTGGTCGGGAAGGACGTAGACATCGAGAGCTCCCGCGTCGTCGAGCAAAAGCGCGAGGTCCTCGAGATCTTGATCAAGCTGCATCCTTGTTCGCGTTTCTAAAAGAATGATTAAATACGCCGCGGTCTTCAACGTGACATCCGCTTGAATGCCCAATTCCAGATCCGAGGAGTTCACCATGCCGGCCATGGCGGCGAGGTCAACGTACTCGAGCAGCGAAGGAGTCAGTCCACTCGCGACGATGGTGGGCACGATAGACGTGACGTTGTCGAGTGACGAGAAGGGAACCAAAATTGTGGCGGCATGCAAGAGGCGTGGCGAGAGCTTCAGTGTTATTTCGGTGACGAGAGCTAGAGTTCCTTCCGATCCAATGACCAATTGTGTCAAGTCGTAGCCTGATGACGATTTCACGACGGAGCCGCCGCTGCGAAGGATTGTGCCGTCAATCAAGACCAGTTCAAGTCCCAGCACGTGCTGACGAGTGACGCCGTGTCGAACCGCTCGCATGCCGCCGGCGTTGGTGTTGACGTTTCCTCCGAGGGATCCGGAGAGCTCGCCCGGGTACACCGGGTAATAAAGACCCGTACCCACGAGCGCTTCGTTGAGTTCTCGAAGGGTGAGACCAGGTTGCACCGTGACGACGTGGTCGTCCACGTCCACGTTCAAGACAGCGTTCATTCGTGAAAATGAAATGACCACGCCACCTTCAATGGGGGTAGCGCCACCTGATAGGCCCGTGCCCGAACCACGTGGTGTCACGGGAACATTGTGCGCACTCGCGCATTTTGCGATGAGGCTTACTTCTCGTGTGTTCGCGGGTCGCACGACCGCCAGAGGCTGACGGGGCGTGGGGTGGAGTGACTCGTCGTGGAGATCGTCCGGGTTGAGCGTCTCCGCAAACGTGACGTTCTCCTTGCCAACAATTTCCTGCAGCTCGCGAAGCAGTTGGTCAGTGTCCATCGGAATGCAACGCTAGTTGTGTCGTTGCCCGTTCAAGTTCCTCTTTTATCGCTTGAATTTTGGCCCGTCGGGCTTCGCCCGTGAGCGGAGCCTCTTCTTTGGCACGTTCGGCGAGGACGTTTTCAATGGGTCCAAGAAATCGAGACGGGGTTCGATCGGGAAACCGTGGGTCATTTCTTCCTTTGCTCCACGTAATGAGTAACGATTCTTCGGACCTGGTGAGGGCCACGTAGGCAAGGCGCCTCTCTTCAGAAAGTTCCGCTTCGCTCGTCGCGTTGTAGTTGGGCAATTGACCTTCGGCCCAACCCATCGCCACGACGTGTCGCCATTCGAGCCCCTTCGCGCGGTGAATCGTCGATAGCGCTACAGCGTTGGGCGTCTCGTTGTCGTTCCAGCGAACAGGCGCTTCAAAGGTCGCGGCCAGGTCGGAAGCGGGTGAGTGTTCGAATCCCAGGCGCTCAAAGGGGATATCAGCAGCCTCGAGGTAATTCGCTACGAGTTCCAACTGGGCATTCGTTCGCGCGAGCACGGACATTGATCGCCATGACGATCCTGGCTGGTGCTGTAGTCGAAGCCACGTAACAATTTTTTGCGCTTCTTCTTCGTCAGTGTCGCAGGCTCGCACGAGCGGCAGACTGCCACCTTCACGCGCGGGGTTAATTCCCGATGCACCTTGTTCGAGCAATGTATTAGCAACGGCGATGATGTTTGCTGTCGAGCGATGATTGCGCGTCAAGTCGAGTACGACGGTGTCGGGCCACGTTGTTAATATTTCGGCAATGAGTTGGGGATTGGCACCGTTGAATCCGTAAATGGACTGATTCGGATCGCCAACGCAGAACAGGTCAGGATCGTCTCCCGCCATTTGGCGAAGAAGCGCAAGTTGCAGCGGGTTCATGTCTTGCACTTCGTCGACGTAGAACGAGCGAGTTTTGTAGCGAAACGCCTGCAGCACGGCTGGCTCGTTTTTTAAGAGATTGATTGCTTCGGAGAGCAAGAGATCAAAATCAAGAACACCGCGTGCACGGCAGTATCCGACGTAGCGATCAAGAACGTCGGCGAACTGCGCGGCGGGCAATGGACCTTGCCGGCGCGAGCGTTGCGCTTGTCGACCGTACGTAGCGCCGTTAAGTCCCTGGCTTAGGGCCCAACCAATTTCTTGTTCGAGCCGCGGCAATTGCCAATCTTCAATCTGCAGTTCGTGAGCTTCGCGCATTTGTTCGGCGAGACCGTGCACCAGTCGACGACGACTCGCTTCGATGGTCAATGGCTTCAAATTGTTGTCAGCTCGGTACTGTTGCACAATGGTCATCGCGGCCTTGTGAAAAGTACCCGCTCGCACGTCGCGGATTCCGGCCTTTTGAAGTCGATCGCGTAGTTGATCGCCCGCTTTTCTCGTGAACGTCATAGCGAGCACGTGATCGGCGGATATTTCTCCGGTGGCCACACGGCGTTGAATGCGTAGCGTCAAGACGTGGGTCTTTCCCGAACCCGCGCTCGCACGCACGAGTAAACGAGGCGTGCTCGAGGTGACGGCCTCTCGTTGCTCGGGAGTGAGACCTACTAAGAGGTCATTGGAAAAGGAGATTTTGTCAATCATTGGTACTGTGACGCTACCGGCCAATTGTGACGTGCCACGGGGCGAGTGGGCGATCTCAGTAACCTGAACTACGTGCTACGCGCGTACGGGGACGGCAACCTCTTTGGTGAGCAGTTCGGCGAAGGTTCGCCCCAGGTACTCTTTTTGCACGGCTGGCGCCGTCAATTGGCAGATTTTGAACCTGCCGGCCAACGTTTGGCGAATCTGGGCACGACGTCGGTTGCCCTGGACTTGCCAGGTTTTGGAGCGAGCGTCGCACCGCTGGAAGCGGGCGGCGCCCGTCACTACGCGGCGTTACTGCTACCAACGGTTCAAGGTCTCGCGAGTGAGCCGCTCGTGCTCGTCGGTCACTCGTTTGGCGGTCGGGTTGCGGCCGTGCTCGCTGCCCAACATCCTGAGCTCTTTCGCGGATTGGTACTCACCGGCGTGCCGCTGCTTCGAAATAAGTCGAACACGAAGGCGCCGTTGGGATTCCGCAGTGCTCGTTGGCTTCACCGACATGGATGGCTCAGTGAGGCACGAATGGAAAAGGTTCGACAGCGTTTTGGCTCGCCCGATTATCTGGCTTCCTCCGGCGTGATGCGTGGGGTGCTCGTAGCGTCAGTGAACGAGGACTACGAAGACGAACTTCGTCGGCTCCACATTCCAGTGCG
>PLHJ01000012.1:0-12037 GCA_003138895.1 Acidimicrobiaceae bacterium | reverse complement strand
CGAATAATTGAAGAGTTGCTGTGAGTACGGGACGGGTCGTGCTCTCCGTTATTGAAGGCATTGCCCTCAGTAGTGCGTTCTTTGCGCAACTTGTTCGGTGGCTTCGCGTGTTGCAGCGCGAGCACTACAACCCTGCATCGCTCCGACTCTTTTTCGTCCGATGGAGCTTGCCACGCTTCGTAGGTGCCACTTCCGTCAGGGATTTTGGAAGAGAAGTGCCAACTACCTCGANNTTGGGATCTCCGTTCTTTATGGACTTCTCTGTCCGTGGAGACTTTCCATGAAAGGCCGAACAGGTCCACTTCATTGGACGCGACGCGCCACGACGATTGGCGTTGTTGCGAGCGCGGCGAGTGTGGCGATTGGTATTGCGGGAGCGTTTGATTCTCGACCCGCGTTGCTTGCGATTGTCATGGTCTGGGCGGTGCCCGCCACGTTGGACATTGCGACTCGCGCACTCGCGCCTTTTGAGGAACGCCAAGCGAAAAACTTCGTGGACGCGGCGACCAAGCGACTTCGGCGTGTTGAACCGCGCGTCGTTGCAATTACTGGTTCGTACGGCAAGACATCGACCAAGAATCATTTGGCGGACTTGTTGTCGGGTGATGCGAGTGTCGTGGCGTCACCGCGCAGTTACAACAACCGCGCGGGACTTTCGCGGGCCATCAACGAGAACCTCGCCGACGGAACTCAAGTTTTCATTGCGGAAATGGGCACGTACGGTCCCGGTGAGATTGCGGCGTTGTGTTCGTGGTGCACACCGGAAATCTCCGTGGTCACGGCGATTGGGCCCGTGCACCTCGAACGTATGAAATCACTGGATATCATTGAATCGGCGAAGTTCGAAATTACGAAACTCGCCAGCACTGTTGTCGTGAACGTGGACGATGAACGCTTATCGCTTTGGGTGGGGCGACTTCGCGACGAGGGAAAACGAGTACTCTCGGCGAGTCGCGATAGCGCTGCCGACGTGCGAGTCACGCCAATGGGAGACACCTGGCAGATAGAAATCGACAACCAAATCGTTGGCGAGGCCCTCGTAGTGGTGGGGGTTGAGGCGAGCAATTTGGCGTGTGCTCTTGCCGTAGGCGTGGCGCTAGGGCGGACACCGCATGAACTCGTCGCCGCTTGTTCCAACGTACGACCCGTTGACAATCGATTGAACGTTGCGACGGCTCCCTCAGGCGTCGTCGTAATTGATGACACGTTCAACGCCAATCCGGCGAGTGCGACGCGAGCATTGAGCGCTCTGGCCGCACTCAACTTGTCGGGCCGACGCGTGGTCGTGACGCCCGGCATGGTGGAACTCGGTGGCGAACAGTACCGAGAAAATGCAGTGCTCGCTCAGTCGGTGTCCGCAATGGACGCAGAATTAGTCACGGTGGCGCGCACGAACGCGAAAGCGCTGGCTGACGGCTATCGAGCAAAAACACGGCTCTTTGACAACCGGAACGAGGCGGTGGCGTGGGTGCGATCGTCGCTGGTGGCCGGTGACGGCGTCTTGTACCTCAACGACCTTCCCGACCACTACCCTTGATTTTCAGTCAATGACGCAGCGAGGTGTCGAGTGAAGATAGGTGTTTTGTTTGGTGGGCCGTCGCCCGAACACGATATTTCTATTCTCACGGGACTGCAGGCACTTCGCGAACTCAATCGCACCGGGCGAGAGGCAACAGGGATTTACTGGACTAAGACAAACGCTTTCGCAGCAGTACCCGACGACGTAGAAGCAGAAGCATTTCTCAGTGGTGTGCCCCAAGGATCGCGACCCCTTGATCTGCGATTTGGTGATGATGGGGGATTTGTCGAGCGTGGTGGCCGGCTCGCCAAAGAGAAAGCCCTCGAATTTGAGGCCATCGTCGTGGCCACCCACGGGGGACCCGGCGAAGACGGAACGCTCCAGGGCGCCCTCGATCTCGCTGGACTTTGCTACACCGGCCCGAGCGCCGCGGGCGCCGCACTCGGTATGGATAAGTGGGCGTTTGGTTGTGTCGTAGCAAGCGCCGGACTGTCGACACTTCCTCGTGCGCTGTTGACGGAGACGACAGACTCTTTAAATTTCGCCGGACCGTATATATTGAAGCCTCGTTTTGGCGGTTCTTCTATTGGTATTGACGTGGTGGCGGATTTTGCCACGGCGAAAGCCCGTCTAAAAAGCAACACGCATCTTTCCTTTGGATGCATTGTGGAACCGTTTCGTGCTGATCTTTATGACCTGCAGATTGCGGTTCGAACATTCCCTATCCTTTCGCTTTCGGCGATTGAGAANNCCCGGCTCGCTTTCCAAGTATCTGTTTGTTAATCCGCCGGTGACGTTTCGCGCATTACTTGATGACCTCATTGCTGAGGCTCTCGAACGACCAACTCATCGCTACAGCTCGGTCGGTGCTGACGGAATTGTTCTTCGCTCGGCCGGTTCCATCGCGGCCAAACTCGCGTAGTCGCGGGGTTTGGTTAAGCGCCTCAATGAGCACATCATTATGAGGGTCGCACAGACGCGCTTGTTCAATAGCCCAGAATGCCAAATTGACGTCGCCTCGCTCGGACGCCTCGTGAGCGAGTGCTAGTCCGGCCCATTCGCTTTCTCGCTGCAATCGAGCAAGGTGTCCCTCCGAGAGAAACCACTCGAATCCTCGAAGCGCACAAGCCATCGGTTCGCCCTTAATAAGTTCCAGGGCTTCACGCAACGTCGAAAGTACGTCGACATCACCATCAGATTTTGCTCGCGCCACGAGAGCGTGGAATTGTTCGAGATCGGATCCGAGGTCGTGAGTTTCATAGCGGCCGGCGGCGGTCACGGCGTGGAGTCGAGGGGAGCCGTTCTTCATTCCTAAGCTTCGCCGAACGGCCGTGGCGGTGTTGGACAACATGCGTACCGACGCGTCGTCGTTGCCCTTGGCGAGTACTCGCACACGGAGACGTTCACCCGTCACGGGTTCTCGTCGGTGCACCGCGAGATACGCCGTCATTTCAACGCAGCGTCGACGAAGCGTGGGCGTAAAGGCTTCGACGAGGCCAACAATGGAGGGCTCCGCTCGAAGCAGCTCTACGCGAATGCCGAAGCTTTCGTCGCTCGCGACGCTCGGCGACGGGCGAGTCGTCTTTATCTTCAGTGACGCGGTGGCAAGGACGGGCAGGGGTGTCCACGCTTGGAGTTGCCACGAAAACGCCTCCTGGACGTTCATTGGTTCTTCAGTGAGCGTGACGCAATGCTCCGCAATCTCTTGGTCGAGGTCAGACGTGCAACCTAAATACACGACGATCTCGTGGGGCGATGTCCGAAGTGCGAGACCCCGCAACGCCTCGCGCTCCGTCTCGACTGTCTTGAAGGTCCCTTCAATGTGCATCGCTGCCGCTGCGTTGCTGAGCAGAACCCTTGCCGCGTTGGCTGAAAAAGGCAGGGTCCCGCCGGGACGAGCAAACGCGACGACGACGTTGGTCGCGTTTTCGCCAAAAGCGACGGCCAAAACATCGTCATGAAAGACCGAGTTCTCTTCTGGTTGATCGACGGGCGACCACGCGACAATGCCGTCAGGGTCACCAGGAATTAATTGTTGCAGATTTTTAAGACTTACTTCGTCAAACAAACGCAGTTCGTCGGTGACTGCGTCGACATCGTCGTCATGGACTTCAAATCGAGATTGTTGAAGAAAATCGCGACGTCGCTTGGCCACCATGGCAAAGGGCAACGCGCCCAACGATGCCACGCTCCACGGTGTTCGCTCGCCCGAGCCGCGGTGCAAGGAAGTTGGTGTCGAGGAGGTCGCAGTGGGTTCATGCGACGTCGGCGACGTCGCGGTCGTTGGCGGAAGTTGCGTCATCACGCGACGCGGCGCTGGCGGTACACCAACGTGCGTCGTTTGATGTCCACTTGTGACGATCGGAGGAATGTGTAGTCGCCAACCTGGACGAATGAGCGAAGGGTCAGTGACCGCGGAAGTTGTAGGCGTAGCGACTTGGTTGAGTTCAAAAATCTTTGACCACTCGTGACCGTTGCCAAGTTGTTGTTGGGCAATAGACCAGAGTGAATCACCTGGTTCGACAACGTACGTGGTTGGTTCAGGAACAGAGTTCTTTTGCGACGACGAAAGCGCGCCGGCGTTGGTCGAGAGTGAAAGGATCATGACAATGACGGCGGCCAGCCACCCGACACCTCCCACGGCGAGCGCCACGTTGACGCCACTTCGTCGACGAATGACGTCAATGCAGACGCGCACAATCAGCCAGAGCCAAAGAACAACGAGGCAGGCAAAGACGAATTCCAAAGCCAGCGCGTGGGAAAGTTGATGCACGGAAGACCAAGCGTGAAACAGTATGTAGGGGAGTGCAACAACGTAAAAAAGCGTGAATACGCCTCCGACAATGTCGCCCCGTTGGCTCTTTACGCGCTGAGTGTCCACGTCGCGTTTTGACTTGGGTCGAGCAGGCTGAGCTCGAGGCTGCATGTTTCGTTGACGTTGATGTTCACGTTGTTGGTCAAGGTTTGACTCGCGACGTTTGGACAGTTGAGCACGGTGCTCGTGGGTTGTGACGTTTCGAGAACCCACGACCCGGGTCCGCTGAGGGGCACGCCGACGCTGGAAAAGACCGAATCCAATTCGCCGTGAAGCTCGTTGTTCGTCGTTAGCCGCGCGCTCAGCGTTTCGTTCGGCGCGGTCACGTTGACGGAGGGCTTCACGGTCGTTGTCACGCGTTGAGGCGCTGGAGTTGATCGAAGAACGATGGTGACCAATTGGCGAGATGCGGTCTTCAGTGGCATGGTCTGGTTGATGGGGCGAGTCTGGACTGTCGTTGTGGGGCCATCGAACTTGGAAACGGGCACCCGCGTCGCGTGTGGGAGCGCCGTAATAACGAGCAGGAGAGCCACCAGGAGTAGTGGGCTGGACCAAGCCAGCGGTCGATATGCGACCGTTGGCCGGCGAAACGTCATGGTCACAAGAAGGTATCTCGTCGTTCATCAAATATCCGGTCGCCCTAGAGAAGAAACGTCAACGCGAAGTGTTGAAGTTCCTGTTGAAGGGCTCTTTGTGAGCTTCGATCGAGGGCCGCCAAATCCTTGAGAGATTGCCCCTCGAACACGCGGCGATAGGTAATTGTGGCAATGCGGTCGTGGGGACCACCTCGAAAGCTCTCGAGTCGGGTGAGAAGCGGCGACGCCTCGCGCGCCACGACATCAATTGGTTCGAAGCGAAGAATTTGACACTGACTCTTTTTCTCCTTCAACATCCAACGTCGAAGTCGACCGCGTAGGGCCGAAAGCACATCGGGTGCTGCGTACTGGCGTGCTTGACCGGCCCACTGGGTCAATAGTTCGTTGGCCATCGACACGCTTTCTCCCATAACTTCGCTGGGGTCGGCAAAGATCCCGTTTCCCCAACGCAACTGTCGACACGTACTCACAATTCCGGGTAGCAGGGTTTGCAAAAGTGCCCTTCGAATATGCAGGTCCGTTGCTTCGATGAGCATGGCGCGGACAATGTCAGCACGCTGTTCGACGCTTCGGCCACCACGGGGCTCGAGCACCCGCACGAGGTCCCCTAAGTCGTGGACACCGTCGAGGGCCAAATCGGGGTGCCCATCGATAATTTTCTGGCACGCCAGTGATGAATAGGGTGCGTGGCTTATTCGGAGCCATTCGTTTCGTAAAGCCGTTAGTACGTCGTAATTGTTTCCCATGGTTCGAGTACACGAGACACCGGACCGTGGCTTCCTACCGATTTCGCGCACATATTCGAAACAACTTTGGATTCGTCATTCGCCGGTCGAGGCGTAGGCTGGCGTTATGGATATTGAAGAGTTTTACGAAGCGAACGAAAAGCGCAGGGATTCAGCGGAATTTGAGTTCGGCAGCGAATGGACGGATAGCGCTGGCAACAACTACGAACTTTCCTGGGTAGAAGACACCGGTGAGTTGTATCTGATGCTCGGACCCGAAGCCGCGATTGGTCAAGATCCGTTCGGGGATTTTTCCGTTGTTCCCGAAGAAGTAGGCGAGTTACACGTCGTCGTCATTGCCAACGTGGCGACGCTCGAGAAACTGCTCTTCTCACTCGAAGATTGGGAAGAAGCAATGGCTCAGCCTGATTCGCTCAAGTGGTTGCACGAAAAATTCGGCGCAAAGGCCTAACGCTTCGCTGTACTACTGCGCGATTACGGCAGTGACAGAACGCAGGACAGCGACGCCTTTATGAATGCGGCAAGATCCTGGGCAAATTGTTTTGAATCGTGCGCAATGGCAGTGGCCAATTTTGTCGCCGTGGACGCACCCTCTTCAGTTTTGAGAATCGCGATAAGTCCTTGCAACGCTGACTTCACTGACCCATTTGGTGCCTCTGCGGCCAGCTTTCCGTAGTACGCCACCCCTGCTTTGACGTACGCCTTGTAAGCAGGCGTGTTGCCAGGTGAAACCGTCGTAATTTTCTGTGTCGTTAACGTCGTACAGAAAGGACTCAATCCTGCTTCGAGGTGCTTAGTTGAAGCACCGCTTGGCGCCACGGCACTGAGTGCGAGCAACCCCGTGAGTCCAATGGCGCCCACCACCCGACCAGACCTACTGAGAATTGATTGAACACGCATACAACTCCTTTTCGAGAATCATCGCCGACGGTTTCGTTGAACTCCTTATAGAAAAACCTAACCTATGCGAGGTGGAATTGCCGAATGAGGTTCGAAAATTCTTGTCCTATATATAAATTTTTAGGAGCCCAAATAGGGAGAATTTGAGTCCGCCACCTGACAAATTTGCTGCAGCGACGGAATGAGTTCATCAATTGAAACTCGTTGCGCTTCGCCAATCGTGGTCATCAATGGATTCCAACTGCCATCGGCAGATGTTGCGCGGGCGGCGTAGGGCTCGGCCTTTAGCAATTCTCCAATGGCTTGCGCTTGCAACTGGGATGCCCGAGCTGTACTCACACCTTTTACTTCGCTCTCTTTTTGCAAAACAATGGCTTGCTTTACAAAGTGGCATGATTCGCGAACCTGACCAACCGCTCCACCGGATCCACACGCACTGAGCAGTACTCCGGAGGAGGCGAGAGCGAGGAGTGCGAGAGATCCTCGAACTACGCGAGCCATGACTCGGCCGCTTGCAACAAAAAGTCACTCACACCGCGTCCTCGCTCGAAGAGATCGCACAAGGGGTCGTCACCCTTGGCCACCCGCGCCAAGGAAATTCCGTGTCGCGCGACAATCGAAATGCGTCGTTCGCTCGCGTCGGTGGCAGAAGCGAACGTATCGGTTGCCGTGACTTCGAGTGGCATTTCCATACCACCAATAGGCGCGAGATCAATGGCGAGACGTAGCAAGTCAGGCGAGTGCGGCATGGGAGGAAGTCCCCACGTAAGAACCAACGGAAAGTGAAATTCGTCGGGCGGATCAACGTCTTCGGGCAGACCCATCACCGCGTCTTCAAACGCGAGAAGTGTCCGAGGATCTACGTCAAGCGTTATGTGAAGATCAACCGGGCCGCCGCAACCGTCTTCCGGATGTAGATCTACTTCCCACGCTTGTCGCAGCGAATACGTCTCGACAAAGTGACGTTCATCGTGCACGTGGAAACCGTGATCGACGGCGTGATCCTTTAAATCGGCGACGAAGCCAGCGACATCAATAGCGGCCATTGCTTCTCAGGTTAGTCGTCATCACCGCTAGCGTTGATGCGTGGATGAAAAGCTTCTTCGGCCTCTACGTGAAACCGTTGACGCCATTGCCACAGCCATTGTGGGTGTGCGTGGCCGTGGTTTCTCAGGGATTCGTGAAACGCAGTACCACCTTGACGTCGCGGCTGACAACGCCGCCCTGGCCATTCTGGTTCCCGCGGGATTCCAGGTGGTCAGTGAAGAGTCGGGTGTCACGGGCAGTGGGGACTACACAGTGGTGATTGATCCAATTGACGGTTCAACGAATTGCGACCGAGGCGTTCCATTCTTTGCCACGAGCCTCGCTGTTGTTCACCGCGGCGAACTTATTGCGGGCGTGGTGTCGAATCAAGCCACCGGCACCCTCTACGAAGCAGTACGTGGCGGGGGCGCTAGTCGCGACGGAGTAGCAATTCATCCCAGTGGCGAGAAGGATGTTGCGAACGCTTTAGTAAGTTTTTCGGGTTGGCCTTCACGTAATCTCGGCTGGGCTCAAATGCGGGCCTTAGGAGCGGCGGCACTCGAAATCTGTTTAGTCGCGGATGGTTCACTGGATGCCTTTGCCGTGGCGCAGCACTCGACACTAAACCCTTGGGACTATCTGGCGGGAATGCTCATCGGACGAGAGGCGGGTGCGTTTATTGCTGATTATCGCGGCGAAGAGCTGGTGACTGCTGATCGAATCGTGCGTCGTCCGGTCATTGCCGGCTCTGAAGAATTGCTAACCACTTTTCTAGAGGCGGACACACTCTAGGCTGGTGACCCCGGGGCGCTTAGCTCAGTTGGTTAGAGCAGCTGACTTACATTCAGCAGGTCGGGGGTTCGAGTCCCTCAGCGCCCACGAATTGTTGACCAATTTACAACGTCCGTGATGAGGGGAATGCCGTCGAGCAGATCCAATTCACTTCCCAGCGCTATCGGGATGTGGGATTGATCTGAGGTCAAGATCATCGATGTTCTCGAAGTCTGACGGGTTGCAAGTGAACAGTGGTAGATCGTTGGCAATTGCCGTCGCTGCGATCATCGCATCAAACGCACGCGCACTCGACTTTCGTCCTGCACGACGAAGGGATGCGGCGACGCGACCGAAGGACCGTGCTGCTGCCGCATCGAATGGGAGTGGCTGGAAGTCGGCCTCGGCCTGCTGGAGACGTAGTTGTCGTATTGCCTGCTCCCGTGGATTGGACGCGACGAGCGGACCGACAGAAAGTTCGGCGAGTGTTACGGCCGTGATCATCGGTACTTCCGGGAGCGTCGAGACGTCGGCGATCCTTTCAAAGAGGACAATGGTGCTGGTGTCAAGAACGCCGCGAACAATGGGAACTAACGCCATCACAAAGTCTGGTCAAGAATTGAGTCCACGTCACGACGAAGGGATTCAGGATCCATCGGCGGCAACGATGCCCACCGATCCGCCAGTGCCAGTGATGACAACGGAGGCGGCTCCAGTGGCAGAAGCTGCGCGACTGGCTTGCCGTCTCGCGTCACTGTTAGGTGCTCACCCAAGGCAACGCGATCGACGACCTTGCCGCCATGATTTCGTAGTTCGCGGATAGTTATTTCGGTCATGGAGCAAGCGTATCACGCGTGATACAAGATGAGACGACCCTCGTAACCGCCTTCGCTTAACACCGAGCGCCACGACGACCCGTTGGACCCCGGAACCGCTCGCCGGGGTTCGAAGAGGTGACCACGAGGGCGGCTCTACGCTTGTCTCGCAACAATGCTCGTCATCGTGGTTGCTATGCATTAGCGGATGACCAGGGACGCAAGGGGGTTCGAACATAGTCGCGTTACCTCCACCAAGTTTTACTTGGTTCTCCGATGGTTCTCCTCAGCACCGTTACGAAAACAATTGCAACTTTGAACATCAATTGGTGTGTGAGACAATTCAAAGATGAAAGCAGCACAATTCGAGCGCTTCGGGGGCCCGGAGGTCCTCAAGATTGTAAATCTTCCCGATCCGCACCCAGGTTCAGGCGATATACGTATTGCGGTACATGCGGCCGGTGTTAATGCAAGTGACTGGAAGAAACGTCAGGGCCTGATGGACCAGAATCTCCCACAGACTTTGGGCTACGAAGCCGCTGGGCTTGTCGACGAAATTGGTGTGGGCGTCACCGATGTTGCGATCGGTGACCGCGTGTTCGGATTCAACAGTGATGGTGCCGCTCAAGCGGAACTTGCAGTGCTATCGGCCTGGGCACCTATTCCACGTTCGCTCGATTTTGCTGGTGCTGCGGCACTACCGTCAGCAGTCGAGACAGCGGCACGCGCACTCGACCAACTCGGAGTTTCAAGTGGTATCACGGTTCTTATAAACGGCGCCTCCGGAACCATCGGAACCGCCGCAGTACAACTTGCAATTGCACGTGGTGCACGCGTCATTGGAACAGGTAGCCCGGCAACGCACGAATACTTGCGAACACTGGGTGCTGAACCAGTTGCTTACGGCGAGGGTATGACGGAGCGGGTACGTGCTCTAGCTCCCGAGGGTGTCGCCTTGGCGCTCGACGCTGGGGGCAGTGGACTGCCTGAACTCATTGAACTTGCCGGTGGCGAAGACCACGTCATTGCGATTGCTAATTTCGCTGGCGCCAAGAAATACGGCGTGCGCTTCAGCAGTGGTGATTCAGGTCGCGCGATCTACGCACTCGCTCAAGTCGCCGAGCTTGTCGATTCCGGCCAATTCTCTCTTCNNTGCTGGTTGACTGACAAAGTGGCGAGCGATTAACGATTTCGTCCATGCTTGTCACGAAGTTGGATTCCGTGTCCTAACAGGCCATTCCGCACAGTGTTGGCGCAGAAACCGAGTCGTTCACCGATTTGATGACTCCGGGCGTTGGAGACTGGCCGCGCATCGCTATTCCCACTTTCTTGAGCCGTTCGGCCACGGTCGTGCGATGACAGCCATATTCAGCAGCTAGCTCGTACACCGTGGCTCCCATCTGATATTTCTCAGCCATTTCAGTCACTTGAGCGTCAGTGAGCCGTCTTTGTCGTTGACGGAGTGAGCCAAGAAGTTGATAATCAGAAACTGTGGAATCACCCTGTTTTTGGCCTTCCAAGAGAGCCTTGAGAAGGGTTAACCATTTGTTTGAGTCAGGAGTGGATAGGCCCACTTACAGAAATCCCCGATCATTCGGTTCCCACTTGCAGGCTTCAAGTCTGCTATTTCCCGAAATTTCACGTATTCGCTCGCAACGCAAGGGGTCAGTAACAAATCAAGCCGACGCGCGACTCCGGGAAATGTCTTGTTTGACACCGCTGCACGACTCTTTTCCGACGCCCCGATCTGTCCAACCTCAGCATTCACTTCAACGTCTATTTGAAATAGTTGAATGCTTCGGTGCATGATTGATTTCCCCCCTAAAGCCATTCACCGTTGTCGCGACGGCGANNGGCTCTTCGAATTCGTAGGCCATCTCCACTAGCCCGCGAAGGGTCGGATTGAAGAAGCCTAAAGCGCGTAAGAGTGGCTTTGGCACTGAACGAATGGCGACGCGATGCCCGACGTGTTTCGAAACCAAGTCAAGGATCTCACTCGTCGTGACGGTTTCTGGCCCGGCCAGATGCCATATTTCATCGACCGCGCCCTTGCGGGTACCGAGGATTGCGAGGCCGGCCGCGACATCGGGCACGTAACTGTAGGTGTGGGGAAGACCAGGATTGCCAATGAAGTCAGCGCGACGTCCGGCCAATGCATTCCCAAAGACGTGCTCGCCTAACGAAGACTCAGTAACCCCTGCTCCAAAGAAGTCTGAGGCCCGCCCAATTGTGATGTGCACTCGTCCGGCGTCTCTGGCCGCCAGCAACTCGGCGGTCATGACGGCGCGCGTTCGACCCAGTGCTGTCGTCGCCGCGAGTGGGAGATCCTCGGTCATTGGTACACCGGATGTTGGACCGTAGCCGTACAGGTTCTCAAGGCTCACGAGTAGTGCGCCGAGCCGTTCGGCGGCCGAGAGCACGCCACGCTGGAGCGGCGGAAACATTTCGGGCCACTTTGCGTACGGCGCGTTAAGACACTGATACATCACCGTGGCACCCGCGGCGGCGTCGATAGTCGCCTGTACGTCCGTGGCGTCAGCTCCACGCCACTCAACGCCCTCGGGCAAATGACCGGGTCTACGCCGCGACACAACCCGCGTTGGCAGTCCCAGTCCGGCCAGGTGTGCAGCGAGCGAGCGCCCAACCTGGCCGGATCCAATTACCACGTGCATCTCATGCTCATTGGTTGGCACTTTTGCCTACTTTGCCGACGAGGAGTCGACGAGACCGGCGACGTCTACGGGTCCGTAACGACGCGGCGTCTGAGTCGGGGCCGCATCCGTCACACGCTGCGAGCTCACACCCCTTGAAGGCGACCACCATGCAGCCGAGCCGAGGAACTTCATTAA
>PLHJ01000026.1:32255-84024 GCA_003138895.1 Acidimicrobiaceae bacterium | reverse complement strand
TTTAGTGCTGAAGCGTGGAATACGCCAAGCCTCTGTAGTGATTGGACCGTACGAGAGGTGGTGGCTCATCTCATTGTTCCGCATAAGACAACAATCTTCAGCTTTATTCGTGAGATGGTGAAGGCGGGCGGAAGTTTTGACAAGGTGAATACAAAATTGGCTCGTCGAGAAGCGGAACGCTCTAACTCCGAACTCATCGAAGACTTGCGTAGTTTTGCCGATGGCCGATTCACGCCGCCAGGTTTTGGTTCGGAGGCTCCGCTTACTGACGTCATGATTCATATTCAAGATATCTTCATTCCGCTGGGGCTCTCTTCGCCGAGCCCGCTAGAGCATTGGTCGCCCGTTTTGGATTTACTCGTATCAAAAAAAGCGCGAAAGGCTTTTGTCCACGGGAAGGTTCCGGACGTTCACTTAGTTGCGAGCGATTTAAATTGGTCGCACGGTGCAGGCAGCGATGTGCGTGGTTCCGGCGCGGCTATCGCACTAACGCTGTCGGGGCGTTCAGCGTTGACTACAACTTTGGAAGGTCCCGGTGCAAAGGAATTTGTCGAAGCCATGATTAAGGAGTGAGCGGCTCATTGAAGACCCAAACTTCGTTCAAGCATGAGAACTGCAATTGCCGCTAAGCAGGCGGGGAAGGCAACAAGAAATGTGATGTTGACGTACTGGCGAATCGAGACACGCACGTTGCTCGTTCGAAGAATGCGATACCAAAGGATATTGGCGAGCGCACCAAAAGGAAGCAACACAGCACCAACATTGACGCCTAGTAACCAGGCCCACATTCCCCAAGTCATGTGAGAAACGCCGTTTAGTCCGACCAGGAGGGCCGGCAAATTATTCACAACGTTGGCGCTCGCGAGTCCGCCTAGCGATGCGAGCCCCACGGAGCTGGTGGGCAATCCGTGATTAAGAACTCCGAGAATCGATGACGGAAACACGAGCCACGTCAGTAGACCAACAAATGACACTCCGATGGCGGTTAACAAAGGAATTGATTTCCACGGATTGGCTCGAAGTATGAACATCAAGATCACGTCCCCGATGAGAGCGACGAGCCAGGGTTCAATGTGAATCGTTGGCCCGAACACGAATCCAATAAGCAGACCTACGATGCAAACTCCTCCGACACGCAGAGCTCGTTGGTCAATCGTGCCGAGTGCTTGCAACGGGAGGCGTCCTGGAAACCGTCGACGGTAAAGAATCCAAGCGACGCCGGTGGCGGCCGATGCCGGCAGACCCAGGTGAATGGGAAAAGCAACGACGTTTACGTGCAGGCGACCAACGACAATGAGGTTCGTTAAGTTCGAAATCGGCAACACTGAGGAGGAGAGGCTTGCGAGGAGGAGGGGAACCGTAACAAGTGGTAGCGGGTCAACGTTGCTTCGACGGGCAATCTGCAAGTACAGAGGAGTTAATAGAACAATTGTGGTGTCGAGATTCAAAATGATGGTCGTAAGAGAAGCGAGGATCCATAGTGCACCAACGGAGGTTCCACGACGCTGGTGACTCGAAATGAGACTGGCCACGGAGGAAAAAAAACCAAGGCGGTCCAACAGTGTCGCTAAGGGCACGCCAGCCAGCAAGAATGCAAGAGCCGGTGCCAGCGCCGACATTTCACTTGAGAGACTAGTCATCTTCGCATCGCTTCGGAGTAGCAATGCATAAACGCATTCTACGTTTGATTAAATTCTTTCGACTCGCCCCGCCCAACAACCTTGAGGGGCGTTATGAACAAAAATGAAGTCAACGGGATCATTGACCAGGAACGATCGAATAACTTCGTCAAGTGCGCTGCCATTGGTGACCGCTGCATCAACCATCATCGCTTCTTTATCGTAAGCACGAACCGCGAGCGTTCGTCGCGAGAATTGAATCGGAATGTCTGCCGAATTGGGCGCGGGTTCGCAAGTGTGCTTATGCAGGTAGATCGGGCTCGCTGATCGATATGGCGAGTCGCGATCAAACGGATCGTAGGATACGAGAACGAGTTCGTCACCAACTTCAGCGTCTTTAAGACATTGTCGACACGGATAACCGGGATTGGAATCCGCAATCTGTTGAACGCTCGCGGTCGCTCGTAACGAATCAGCAATGGTGGGATCGATTGCTTTAATTATGTAGTTGCTGGTTGTCACGATGTAAGCCCGATCCAATAGTCCTGAGGTGCCCACGCTAACCCTGCAATGGAGTTTTCTGCATTTCGACACTCCTGTCCTCGATTTCCCACGCGTGATCAACAATGTGCCAAACAATCCGCCGTACCGCATATTCTTGGGGCCACCCAGAATCTTGTGCTCCCAACTTCAATTGGTTCAAAATTTCTTCCCGCTGTTGTGGCCAGGAAGTTCGCGGAGGTACGCGAACTCCGATTTTTCGGCCATAGGCTCGTTCGGCTTCTTGCACGTGAGCCGCAACGTTGTCCCGGTCTCTTCCACCGCCCTTTGGGCCTTTGGCCAAGGTGGCGGGTGCTTTCTTAATGACGCTGTCGAAGTACTTCCATGAGGAGACCAAAATCTCAATATGGCGCAGACGATTCGCCCGACTCGCCGGGGACGCGTCCCATGGCCCAAGCTTGTTGGGTGCACCAAAGTCAGTAGTACCGTCGCCAATAACTTCGCCAATGACGGAGATTTTCCCCAGAGATCCCATTGCCGGCACGATCTTTTCGTAACGTCCTCGGTAAATCTCTAACTCTTCAAGAGCGTGGTCGATGGTCTTCCCATGGCGACACCATCCGGGCCAATCAAGTGAGACCGCAAAAACCCTCTTTTCTCCGACTTCGAGATAGACATCGCTGGAACGCACATTCGTAATCTAATGAACGAAGCGTGCGGTTCGATGCAGCGATTTTAAAAATGAAAGCGAGTGATCGAATCAATGGTGAAAAACGATATGCCGTCAGTTTTCGATCACACATTCGATGAGAAAGTTGCCCTCCTCGTCTCGCTCGACTCCGTGGATGTCGTGGCTAAACCCCGGAAACTTTTGGTCGAAGTCTTCGAGCGCCGCCAGGTAGCGCAATATCGGTCCGTTACTCGGCCCCGCGCCTTCGCCGGGCATGAGCAGAGGGATCCCTGGGGGATACGGAACAATCATGACGGTGGCGGCGCGGTTCCCCATTTGTGCGAGGAGCAAGCGCTCACTTTGACCGCGTACCAATTGTCGGTAGGCGTCGCCAGGTGTCATTAACGGAACCGGCAATTTGTCGAAGGCTTCATCAAGCAATTTCAGCGTGTCGTGCGCTTGCACTTCGGCGTGCATCTCGTCGCAGAGTTGTCGCAGCGTGTAGTTGGCGTAGCGAGTTGGGTAACTGCTCACAAGATCGGGAATGGCTTCGCTTAACGGTTGTCCTTTGTCATAGGCGCGCTTAAACGCCAGGAGACCCTCGATCAGCGTGCCGGATTTACCAATTGTTGTTCCCATCGAGAACAGTAGAAGTAGCGAGTAATCGCCGGTCTTTTCCACCTCGGTCCGCCGGCCGTCAAGAAAACTCGCGAGTATCGGAGCGGGAATCCCGGTCCGCGCGAGTTTGCCCGTTACGTCGATGCCGGGGGTCGTGATGGTCACCTTGGTGGGATCAAGAAGGCAGTAATCGTCGCCCAAATCTCCAAAGCCGTGCCACGTTTGCTCCGCGTGGAGCACCCAACACGAAGGTTCATTTTCAAGCAATTTGGTGGGTGCGTCGACAAAGGAAGACGTTAGGCCGGTTTGGGGATCCTTTACGTCGCCGGGCTGCCATACGCTAAAGAACCAACCAGTATCACCCTTTTCTCTTGCAGCCAGTTCGTTGCCCACAACGATGACACGCTTTCGAAATTCGACGGCTTCGCTGATGGTTTCAGCGATGAGTGCTTCTCCGTCGCTGCCGTCCATCATGGCGGCGGCAACGTCAAGACAAGCAAACATTGGATAAAAGGGTGAAGTGGAGGCGTGCATCATGTACGCCTCATTAAATCGTGACGGCGTAACGGGAGCTCGATTGCCCGAACGTACGTGGATCATCGATCCCTGCGAAAAGGCCGCCAGTAACTTGTGACTCGATTGAGTCGCAAAGATTGTTGGATTGCTCTTATTCAGTTTACGGTCGTGCATCGCGTAACGATGGTGGTACATCGGGTGAAAGCGAGCATAGGCAAACCAAGCCTCGTCGAAATGGATTCGAGGAACACTTGATTGAAGGGCATCAACCACTTGGTCGGCTCGGTAGCAAAGACCGTCATAAGTCGAGTTTGTAATCACTGCGTAGACAGGGCCGTCCATCTGGTTCTTTGGAACCAGTGGATTAGCAGCGATGTCTTTTGCGATTGATTTCTTTGAAAGTCGGTTGGAGGTGATGGGTCCAATGATTCCGTAACCGTTTCGTGTCGGCACGAGATAGACGGG
Organism: Acidimicrobiaceae bacterium; assembly: GCA_003138895.1. Lineage (GTDB taxonomy): Bacteria > Actinomycetota > Acidimicrobiia > Acidimicrobiales > RAAP-2 > RAAP-2. The sequence continues at coordinate 79,635 of PLHJ01000026.1, read as the reverse complement.
TAGGGCATCGGTAACCGCCAACGCGTAATTGATGGATTTGTGACAATTGCGATCGGCCAGCACAACGTCGCCGGCGGTAACACAACTGTGCGCAACAATTTGGTTCGACGTGGACGTTCCATTGAGCACGAAGTACGTGTCTTCAGCTCCGAAAATTCTTGCCGCGTTTTGTTCGGCGAGGCCAAAGGTGCCGGAGTGGTCGAGTAATTGACCAAGTTCTACGATGGAGTTCGAAAGGTCAGTCTGAAAAAGATTCTCGCCGTAGAAATCGAAGAACGCTTTTCCTACCTGCGACTTTCGAAAAGCCGTGCCTCCGGCATGACCGGGCGTGTGCCACGAGTATTCGTGAGAGTCACCGAAGGTGGCTAGTGCTTGGAAAAAGGGAGGCAAAAGATTTTCCATATGGCGTCGCCATGCAAAATCTATTCGTCCAGCAACAAACGCCGGAGTGTCCTCGAAGAGAATGATGTCCTCTTGCACAACTTCGGCAATCTCCAAAGGAATTTTTTCTAGGTCGGCTCGTTCGACGAGGAGAAAGACAGGTACGCGGGATCGACGACGTTTGATTGTCCGTACGATCAACTCTGCGGGTCGTACGCCATCAATTAAATCAACGTTCCAGTCAAGAATGAAACAGCCAAAGGAAGGGTCGGATGTGACGAGTGCCAAGGCGTCACTCGCCGATGTGCAAAAGACTGTTTCATGCTCTAGTGCTTGTAATTCAGAGGTGATGCGGCCCATCGTTTCGTCAGCCCGCTTAAGTAATTCTGCTCCCGCAATAACGAGGATTGGAAATGCGCCTCGATCGAGAATGGGCGATTGCTTCATTGGTATCTCCTCGGCACGCCAGCAGTCACGTGGCTCAAACCAGTTGAGTCGAGAGCGTCAGGAGTGCCTAGAGGACAAAGACACATTGCGTCGTGTCACGCGCAGGCAGGGTTCGGTTCTCCTCGGTGAAGAGAACCAATGCTTTCGTTGAGTTAACTGATCACCACGTGAGTCCTAAGGTTGATCGCATTGTTGTTTCAAAATGTGCATCGCTCAACTGGGATCGAACACCCAAAATAAGTTCGGCGTCGGCACCAACGGGCACTCGAAGTGGGGTGCTCGGGTCGATGAGTGCATTGGCGATCGCCCTTCCCACAATTTCCGGACCCGGGCGTCCCGACTCCCCCGTGACCTTGGTGTCGGTCCCGGCCCACTGTTCGTACAGCAGCTGGTACTCCGTGGGCTGAGGAAGTTCCATCGATCGCTTCATGCCTGGGGCAATGTAACCCGGCTCGATGATGACAACTCGAATACCAAAGTGAGAAAGTTCGTAGTGCAGCGTTTCTGACAATGCTTCAAGTGCGTACTTGGTTGCCGAGTAGGCACCTTCAAGAGGAGATGCCACTCGACCCTGAACCGAACTCACGTTGATAATCACGCCACTTCCGCGAGTTCGCCACGACGGCGTGACCATCTGAATGAGTCGTAGTGGGCCAATGGTGTTTGTTTCAAACATGTCGCGAATGAAATCAACCGGATAGGTTTCGAGTGGCGCCCTACCCTGGAGGGCAGCGTTATTAACAATGGCGTCAATTTCGCCAGCCTCTTCGAGCGCCTCTTTCATGGAATGCTCATTTGTGATATCGAGACGAAGTCGTTGGTCGACGTCCAGCTCTTGCAAAAGGGAAACGTCGCGAGCGGTAGCGATTACCTCATGGCCGGCGGCCTTCAGTTCGCGACACGTCGCGGCTCCAATTGCTCTGGCGGCGCCAGTAACGAGGATTTTCATGGTTCGATGGTACGTCGAGACACGTCGCTCGTAGACCATCTTTTTGCGATGAGGCCGGCATTTCGCAATCGTCCTCGCCATCGGGGCATGCCGATCTTGTCGCTAATTCTTATGTTCGTTGCTGGTAAATGAGGACTCAGCACCGGTACATTGGTGCAACCCGAGTGGAAGCGAGAACGAGATGAAGCGCCGTCAACGACGCACGTGGGCCATGACAAATCTGCTGGCCGGTATGGCAATTTTCCTTGTCGCGACACCAATGACGTCAGGCGCCGCGACCAGCCCCAAGGTCACCGTTTCGACGCTGCAAAGCGAGAGTGTGGCCATAAAGAGCGTGAAGTGGACGTCGAACGTTACGGAGTCCATTGGCAATGGGTCGTGGACCTTCAAGTCCGACGGTCTCCCGAGTTCGAATCTCATTGCTACCTATTACGCCGTTCCATCAAACGCCTTTGACGTCAGTGCGACAGGGGCGAGTGTGATTGCGTCGGCAAATGTCGTGAAGGATCAAAATTACGATTACTCGCTGCCACTGAAGCCCGAGTACTCAAAGACAGTGACGACAACAAATCAAGGGCCCATTGGTTTTCTCCTTGATGGAGGTGCTTTATATAACCCCTACGAAGCAAACCATTCAACCGTGGCGACGAGTGACAATTTTGTAACGACCGTTAATGGCGTCTCTGCGTCGTTCATTGATTCGTGTGACGGCCACCCTGGTCCCGGTGGGCAGTATCACTACCATGGTCTGCCCGCATGCCTCGTGGCACTCGCGACGGGATCGAAACCAAAAGTCACGTCCGTGACGTCCATCACTGGCACGACGACAACTGCCGTTAGTGAAACCACGGCAGCGTCAAAGAAGCCCCTCATTCTCGGATTCGCTTTTGACGGCTACGGAATCTACGACAACGTTGCGATGAATGGCAAAACGATTCCGGTTTCGGCGCTGGACGCCTGCAACGGAATTTTCTCGCCCGTACCTGGCTACGCAAATGGTGTGTACCACTACGTCCTCGAGAACGTGAAGGGTGCTCGCTCCTCGATTGGCTGCTATCACGGTGTGGTTTCTTCGGCGTACACGCAGGCCCTCCAAGGCGTGCTTGATGGCGGTAACACACCGCCGCCTCCAGCTTCAACGACGACGCCCGCAACTGCGCAAAGTTTGGCCGCGAGCAAGAGCGAAGACGCTTTATTAAGGACGCTGCTTCGTGTGTCGGGGCTCGAGAAGTACTGCTAGGTACGAAAGGTTATTTGTTTAGTTCGCGACGAAGACCGTCGCGAGCGCGGTCGCCAATTTTTTTGAATGACAGTGCCAAAATAGGATTGGCAAACCACAAGGCGCCCCTGAACGTCAGGTTTGCGTTATAGGTCATGAGTGACGATGTTCCCGTGGCGTCCACTTTAATCTCGTCGACGGACCTTAGTGTGGCCGTCTCCGCTTTTAGAACTACGCGAGTCGATGGCTCGAACACCGTGATCGTGTAATCGAGAGGAATTTCTCGCCCGTTAAAAACTGAAACGACGTGAAATACGGTTCCAAGACCTACCGCTCCATCGCCGACACGTTCTGCCCGTTCAACGCCGGGATCCCAAATTGCCACGTTCTCGAACGCGGCCATGTAGTCAAACGTCTGTGCCGACGTCCATTTTGATTCAACTGTCGTTACGTAAAGTGCCACATCAGAACACTAGAGGCGCCCTTCGAAAGAGTGACAAGTACTAAGGACCCTGTTAGTAATCCTTCGTAAGGGCACCTGCGTTGGACAGAAATGGTCGCAAGGTGTTGCTCAGGATGAGGTCCCACGACGTCGGCTCAATACCGAGAACCTCGCGAGATTCTCCGTCTTCCATCACAAAGGGCGATTGAAATTGGTACAGGGTTTTTAAGAGTTCGCGCATTTGCGGATTCACAATGCCCAAGAGGCGAAGAATCGGCGTGGGGATACTGGAAATCTTCGTTCGAGCAACTCCCGCGACGTCGGCGAGTTCATTAAACACTTGGCGAGCTGAGCGCGGTTCATTACTTGGTACGTGCCACGCCCGACCCCAGGTACTGGAGTTTTGAGCAACGGCCACCAACGTTCGAGCAACGTCGTCGACGTAGCTCCAAGTGTGCACGGCATCAGGATCTCCCAGAACTTGCAAATTCTTGCCCTTCATGAGTCGCGGAAGGAAATACGCAAATTGCGATTGTGGCGAGTCGCCAATGAAATCCGACGCTCGGACTTCGACGGCGCGAATTTTTCCCGCCTCGTGTAACGCGAGTGCGTCGTTCCACATCTTTGCTCGCACCACGGACTTGGGAAGCGTTGATTTGAGCGGATCATGAGGTGTCATGGGTCCGGTTGGTTGTCCGTACGCGTAGAGATTGCTCAACGTGACCAACGTGGCACCGCTGTTTTGTGCCGCGGCCAACAGGGAATCGGCCAGCGGCGGCCAGTCGGCAAGCCAACGGTGATAAGGCGGGTTCGCGCAATTGAAGATTGCCGCAGCACCCTCACTCACGGAAGTCAAAAACTCGGTGTGCGTGGCGTCGCCCGCTCGCAACGTGACGCCTTCTCGAATGGGTCCACTGCCACTTCGCGTCACCACTTCGACCTGATGGCCTTGACTGCTGAGAAGAGTGGCAACACCACTACCGGTAGCCCCCGCTCCAACGACAACGTATTTTGACATTTGCTTTCCTTTCCAAAGTGAGAGCACTGCTCTCCTAATCCAGTGTCGCACACCTTGGGCCAAAAAGCAAGAGCACTGCTCTCTTTTTGTTCAATTTGTGGAATACTGGCCGTATGGAGAAGCCCCGCACGCGAAAGGTCGCCCGGGAACTGCAAATTCAGACCATCAAAGCAACCGCCAGGCGGTTACTGGACCAACGTGGCGCCTCGGAACTTTCCCTCCGCGAAGTAGCTCGGGAAATGAATCAGACATCCTCGGCGCTCTATCGCTACTTCGCTAATCGCGACGAACTCTTGACGGCCCTCATTTTGGACGCCTATAACGATCTCGGTGCGTCAACGGAAGATGCCGAAGCAGTGGTCGCCAGGTCTAATCGGCGCGAACGATGGCTCGTCGCCACTCGGACTATTCGACGTTGGGCACTGCAACATCCCCACGAGTATGCCCTCGTCTACGGCTCGCCCATTCCGGGCTACCACGCTCCTGTTGAGACCATTGTTGCGGCCACCCGCGTGACCAATGTTCTCGGGCGCATCATCAATGACCACTTTCAAGAACATCCGACAGCATTTGATCCGTCGAGCGAAAAAAGAGTGGCAGAATTTTTCGAGTTGGAGAACCTGCGGTTTTTCATGCCGAACGTTCCCGCGGAAATGCTCGTTAAAGGGATTGGCGCGTGGACGCAGGTTTTTGGTTTTGTGAGCTTCGAGCTCTTTGGGCACTACGAGAATTCAGTGCGTGACTTCGAGGCATATTTTGACGAGGTCGTGACCCGCTTGGGCCACGACGTGGGAATTTTTTGACGGCAATAATCCCCACGCCACTTTGTACCATTGGGAACATGACGACTGGTGTTTCGATTCGAAGGGCCAATGCCAGTGATGCCGCGACGCTGGCACAACTTCGCTTTCGCTGGCGAACCGAAGAGGCTGGCGAAACGGGTCTTGATTTACACACATACCAAGAGCAAATGGCTGAGTGGCTGAAGACACACGATCATTCGCACCTTGGCTTCGTAGCAATTCGCGACGACGTCACAATTGGCGAAGGTTGGTTGGCGCTCGTCGAACGCATTCCGGGACCAGGCCAATTTCTTCGTCGCTCGGCCTATTTGCAAGCTATTTACATGGAGCCATCACAACGAAATATTGGGATAGGCGCGTTGCTCATCGACGAGATGATAAAGACCGCGAGAGAGCTAAATCTGGACTACGTCGCGGTCCATCCGAGCGCGAAATCGTTCCCGTTTTATCGTCGTCTCGGCTTTGAAGAAACTGGTCGATTGCTCGAATTTGACATGCGCCCCCCTAAGAATCCGTCCTAAAGGTGTCGCTCGCCGGAGTACCTCAAGGAAAAATCACGGTTCCGAGTGCCATTTGGGCCATTGCTCATGACCGAGAGATTGTTCCGGCGTGGGAAAACCTCGCCGGCGGCCTTACGTTTTTTCTACACGGAAAGGGAGAAGACATCTACGCGAAGTGGATGCCCGTGACGGGGGCCATTGATCTGGGTGAGGAATCAGCTCGTCTCGAGTGGGCGCGTCCGCATACGCCCGTTCCCGAAGTACTGGAGGTGGGCCATGACAATGAAGGTTCGTGGCTCGTGACACGTGCAATTGACGCGAAGAATGCGGTGGCACCCGAGTGGATTGCCGAGCCAGAAGTCGCCGTTCGGGCAATTGGTGTTGGCCTTCGTCAACTCCACGAACGATTACCGCGCGAAGAGTGTCCATTTTCGTGGTCGCGAGAAACGCGACTCGCAAGTGCGCTAAGCCTGATTGCCAATCGAGGCGTAGAGCGTGAAGCGTTGCATGAGTTACATACAAATCTGAGCGACGAAGAGATTGTTGAAATTCTTACCTCGTGGAGTACTGACGATGACCTGGTCGTTTGTCATGGCGATGCCTGTGCACCAAATACCTTGCTCGACAAATCAGGATTGTGGTGCGCCCACGTGGACTTCGGGTGTCTCGGTGTCGCAGATCGATGGGCGGATCTTTCCGTGGCGTCGTGGAGTACGCAGTGGAACTACGGCCCCGGCTGGGAAAGGATTCTCTACGATGCCTACGAAATTGAACCGGTCGAAGAGAAGATTCGTTTTTACCGCTTGCTGTGGGATGTCAGCGTTTAAGCCACAAGTTGAAGCCACTGGCGTCAATTTGGTCGTGGTGTCGCGCCAGTCCATACGAACGACATTTTGGTAATCGTTGAATCCTTGCAGATTTCCGGAGCGGAAAAGGTTCCGACCGCGGCAATCGTGGTATTCGCCTCGATCGGAGCTTTCACGAAGTGGCCGTTTAATTTCAGTCGAAGAGGAGTTGAAAGCGTCAAAGGACTTTCCAAGTAATAAAGAGTGACGTTACCGCTGTAGGAGAAAGCACCACTCGGAGAGATTGTGAGATTAGGCACAATAATATTCACGTAACTTGTTGGGAAAAGAAGACTCGGATCGAGTGCAATAAGTGACGGCGAAACGGTGCACGTTATTCCGCCGTAACCGGCGCTCAACCATTCCATTTTTGTCCCGTTTCCCACGACGGTGAATGCAGCAGGCGTACCTGCGACGTGCGGCGAATAATCATATCGACCATTATGAATCCACGACGTCGAAGCACTTGCAAATGTAGGTGCAAACCCGGTCAAAACGACTGCGGTCAAAATGGCAACGCTTACGAACATGCGCGGGAACTTCATTTTTTGAAGGTAGCACACGGTACTTCTTTACGCTAGCGAACACACGTTCGAGATTTGTAAAGCCCGAGTACTGCACTTGGTTGCCTCTTACAGACTTCATCCCAATTTCGATTTTTATGGGCGCATTTGTTAGTAAGTGTGGCTCTAACAATCATTCAAAATATGAATCTTGCTCGACGTTGAAAAAAACTTCGCGCAAAGGGTTTTCGACGACCTCGAACCGTCGAAGTTAGATGACTCCTAGTTCGCTTCGAAATGCGGGTTGAATATGAAACCAAGCAAACTTCCATCGGGCGTTGTCACCATGGCGGTAATGATGCCGTCACCCACTTCTTCGGGCGCCGCCTGAATAGTGGAGCCCGCCTCCAAAGCGGCGACTACCGCGTTTTGCACGTCGGGCACACCCCAGTAGGTGTGAGCACCTTTTGAAGGATCACCATCGGGGATGAGTCCGAGCTCGTAGCCACTGACGTTGAAGCCAACGTAAAACGGTTCATCGAAATAGGGAGCAAATCCGAGTAACTCGGTCCACCACTTTTTCGTTTCATCCAGCGTCGTGGTGGGGTAAATAACAGTTCGAAGTCCGAGAAGAGGTGTGCTCATTCGTTATTCGTATCACACGGGGGTGTGTTTAATAGACACCGTTGGGCACGGCCCCGCCAGAAGACCCCGAACTGGCCAGCTGGATGTACTGCGGATCAACCGCGAGCACGGTCCAACTATCCCCGCGGTCATCACCGTATTGGTAGGTGGGAAGCCAAGCGGAACGACCGTCGGCGAGGGTGTACTCCTCGTAAATGATGACGTCAGAGGTGAGCGTGATGGTTACTGGGGCGAGTGTCGTGGTGGTGTCGTTGGTTGATGGCGAAGTGACAGGTGTTGGTGCTGACGAACCAGTCCCTCCCGTGAAATCTTCCCCCGCTCCATACTGCGATTGCAAAATGCTTACGCCAGCCACGGGCGAGACGAGTGGGTAGGAATCGCCCACTAACACGTTGGTGATGATGCCCGAAGCGCCCGAAAGTGATCCGTCCGCGGCAAACTGGAAGTTGTCGCTTGCGTTCGTGAGGTTGTTGCCAACTTCCAGCGGGTAGGTAACGTCACCTTCGCTGACCGTGGGGTTGGCGAAGGTGACAGTGGTCGAAAGTCGAGACATGATGGTTTGGGCGAGTGCCAATGACTGGGTGTCACTCGGGTACGTCGGAGCTACCGGCAAGCAAGTAACGGGTCCCGATATTGCCGATGACGTACTTGGCGGACTCGTGACGACACAACCCGCGCTGCAAGAAGTGTTCAAACAGGTAGCCGGCGAATAGGTCCAGTCAACTTCGCCACTGTTGGGAACAAGTTCGCTGCCGAAAAGTTGCGCACCATTGCTAAAGGCAATTGTTGCTGACACTGATCCTTCAACGCTGTAGTCATCGGTTACGGGTGTTGAAGTACCAAGTCCGAGGGCACCGGAAATTTGTTCGAGTGCCGCATCAATATCCCTTGGTGCAGTTTCGAAGTAGACGGGAGCACTTGACGTTGCACTCGACAGTGCATTCCCGGCCACAAAATACGTTGGTTGAACGCGGTAGATCATCGAGGTTGGCGCTTGCGCCCCGGTGGTGCCAAGTGCCGTACTCGACCTTGCCGATGAAAACGAAGAGGGCGCCTGCGCACTGTGGGCGACACCAAGTTCCAAAATTGGCAGTGATGTTCCAATCCCCGTAAGCAGTGCAATGCCACCAGCGGTTACGAGAGCGGAAGCCCCGACGGCACTGGCCATCTTGAGGCGAAAGCCCTTCGCGAACGTCAGAGCGCCTCGCCGTGGTTGCTTCATAATCCGGCGCATCATTGCGTTGAAATCGGCGTGTTCGTAGGTGGCACTGGCGACGGGGTTCGCCGCTCGAAGTCGTTCGGCGGCGCCGGATTCAAAATCACTCATAAAAGCTCTTTCGCAGGTTCTTCACTAAGGTCTCTGTCGTCACGCGGTCAAAACTTTCACTGGTGCTCTTGGACCAAGAGATGTTCACGAAACTGGGCTAATGACCGCGATAAGCGAACCGCGGCCGCATTTTCCGAAGTGCCCAAAATGTGCGCAATTTGGGCACTACTAAGCCCATCCCAAAAGTGCATCATGAGAATCTCGCGCTCATCGGGCGCTAAGAGAAACAGCGCTTCGGTGATGGCGGTATCTGCAACCACGGCGTCCTCGGCCGAACTCTCGGTCATTGAAGGGCGAAGTGTCGCTTCGAAGGCGGTTGCTCGGTTCCTTTTTCGTCGAGCGTTTTGGAGCACGTTGCGAGCAACGCCAATCATCCAGGCGGTTTCGGCGTCGGCCGGAACGTTGTCAATTCGCTGCCAGACAATGATGAGGACCTCTTCGACGAGGTCGTCGAGATCGCTCGGACTTAAAGGATAGATGCGTCGGCGCAGATAGTTCGCAACGACGGGCGCGTTTTCACGAGCAAGGCGTTCGAATCGAGTTTTTTGCTGCGAGCCCATTACTTCTTTCTGTCGTGACGTAAGTCCTTCTTACACGCCAATTGACCGCTAATCAGTCGCGTCTTCGATGCCCAAGGAAAGGGCTAATGGCGTGGCCTTGTCGGATACTGGCTCAAACGAAAGCCAGTGCCCGTGGGCGTGGCACCAGCCCCACGGCTGCGGCTCACCGCCTGGCGACGTCAGCACAATTTGGGAGCCGCCAAGTTGGGGCGACGTGGTGGAAGCGGGTGGAGGTTGGAGACCCGGGATTGCTTGCGGCCATTCCAGATAGAACCAATAGACGGGTTTGGAGCGCGTGATTTTGAGCATTCGTGCACGCCAAGCCTGTTGTTCTTCGAGAGAAAAATAAGCCGCGACCCACGAATGAAACACCAGCGTGGGCGCGCCGTTTCCAGCCTCAACAATGGCTTCGTCAATCATCTCGAGTGCCGTTCCTCGCAGACGAAGAATTCGCTCCCAATTTCGCACTTCGGGAATTAGTGCTTGGAGCCGTCGTGTTCGTCGCGTGTCCTCGGGCCACAGACATGCGCGTAGCCAAAGGGCATCATCGTCAACGGCCACGTCGAGGGGCGAGGGATCGATACCAATGCGCTGTTCAATCAGTGGAAGAGGACCCTCAACATTGAACGCCGTGAGGTCTTCGCAAATGAGAGCATCAACCGAGCCGTCGTCTTTTTGCACAACGCGGTAATGATCGGGATAGAGATTAAGACCGGCAGACATGCCCACGTCAACCAAGTTGATTTTTTCTACGCCCCGGCGGCGTAGCTCTCGAAGAACGGCAATCACGATTCCCGACCGTCCAACTTCGTTGGTCTGCGTTGAGCGATGCAACTGACGCTGTATGACGTCAGGGGACTGCTCAAGAAACGAAACAACGGCGGTGGCAAAGTCTTGCGGTGGCGTGCCCGTGCCGCTCGCGGCGTTGGCGTAGAGCGGGCCCAGTGTTGGGTTCCCAAGCAACGCCGTGTAGTGCAGTGCCGCCAACAGGAGCATTGGATTCTGTTGTTCTCTTCGCACGCTCAACAACAGATCGAGCGCAGTATCTGAGACACTCAAGGCGTCAACGAGGTGGCGGTAGTAAGGAAGGCGTTCGCGGTCTTCGGGAGACATGGCGGTGCGAAAACGGCGCGCCGCATCTTCGTGCTCGCTCAGAATTCGTGCACTCTCCTCGGGCGACATCGAAAAGCGGTGCTTTAATCCGTCATCGTTCAAATCCTCTGGCACGCCTCCACACTAGGCAACTCGTTCAACGTCAGCCTTTCGGATGGAAGGCTCTCACTAACTGAGTGTCGCGTTTGTCGCAAACTCAATGTCGTCGGGCAGCCCCGTTGTGTGTCGAGGAAATGTCGCAAAAATTATTATGGCCGCCGCACCCGCCACCATGGCCGCGGCAAAGCAGCCTCGGTGGTAGCCCGTCATGAAGGCAAGGTTCACCGCGTGGGTCAAGGAAGCGTGCATCGATGCTGGTAAGGCGTGCACGGTGCCAAGAGCCGCTTGCGTTGAAGATTTCGCGACACCCAGTTGGGCTGACGTGAGGGGGATCCCCCGAAACGCGTTCACAATTTGGGGTCCAAAGATTGAAGTGAAAACCGATCCCACGATGGCGACGCCCATCGTGCCGCCAAGTTCGCGCGTGGTGTTGTTAACGGCTGCTCCCGCGCCAATTTGTTCGGGCGAAAGTGATCCCATAACGGCCGCGGTTGAAGGCGCGTTAATGAGAGAAAAGCCAAACGCCAGAAGAATCATCGAGAGAATGATGGGTCCGAAGTAGGCGGTCGTAATTCCTTGCGTCCCTTGCCACCAGAGGGCAATTCCCATAATGGCGAGACCACCGGCGACTACCGCGCGAGCACCAATGCGCAACGCCAAGAAAGCGCCAAAGGGTGAAATGATGGCGGTCGTAATCGCGAAGGGCAGTGTGTGCAGACCCGCCGAAAACGCCGAATAACCCCGAACCAATTGGAAGTACTGGGTGACGAGAAAAATGAATCCAAAGAGACAAAAGAAAGCTGTCGCCACGGCGCCAGCGCCCGACGAGAACGCTCGATTCTTGAAGACACGCACATCCAACAACGGGTGCAGGCGACGAAGCTCAACGAGGCAAAAGCTCACGAGGAGCACAAAACTCGCGGCGAACAGCACCAGGGTTCGCGTCGAGAGCCAGCCCCACGTAGGTCCTTCAATAATTGCGAGTACAAGCGCGGTAATGCCCATGGTTCCAAGCAACAAACCGCCAAGATCGATCTTTCGACGGAGTGGACTTTTTGACTCGGGCACGATGAGCCATCCGCCCAAGAGCGTGATTAGGACAATGGGAATGTTCACGAGGAAGATTGAGCCGTACCAAAAATGTGTGAGCAGCGCGCCGCCTACGAGTGGCCCAAACGCAATGGCCATGCCCGATACGGCTCCCCAGATACCAAAGGCCTTGGCTCGTTCGCTCGGGTCTTTAAACGTGACCGTCAATATGGAAAGAGACGGTGGGAAAATGAATGCCGCCGCGACGCCCATCAGCGCTCGTGCGCTGAGCAGTTCTCCCGTCGAGGTTGACCACGCGGAAAAGGCTGAAAAGAGTCCGAAGCCGACGAGACCGAATTGCATCACGCGTCGTCGCCCGAGGCGATCGGAAAGGCCGCCACCGGCGAGGAGCAGACCCGCGAAAGGCAACGAATAGCCGTCCACGATCCACTGCAGCGAAGTATTGGACGCGTGCAAATGTTTGGAGAACGTCGGCAGTGCGACGTTCACGATGGTGTTGTCAACAACCACCAAGAAAACCGACAAGGACAGAATCGCCAAAATCCACCAGCGCTGATTTTTTGTTTCGAAGGTCATGCTTCTCCTATGGTACGTTGTGCTACTATAATAGAACATTGTTACACATAACGGAGCGTGATGGCAACTCGTCAACGAACATCTTCATCGGAAGTGCGAAAAAAGATCCTGGACGCTGCCCTCGAACTACTCACTACCGAGGGCCCGGATTCGGTAACGGTGCGGGGTATTGCGAAGCGAGCCAACGTCGCCGCGATGGGTGTGTACAACCATTTTGAGGGCAAAAACGGTGTAATTGACGCTATTTGGACGCAAGGCTTCGACCGACTCCGGGAGGCCATGGAAAAGGCAAACGTGGAGCAAGAACCTCTCACGGCCTTGGAAATGGCGGGAGCTAATTACCGGGAGTTCGCACTTGAACACGTGGCGCACTACCAAATCATGTTCATGCTCCGGATAAAAGATTACGCACCGACCATTGAGGCGGCCCGTGCGGCGGCTCTGGCCCACAATTCGCTGGTCGTGTTGGTGGAACGAGCACAACAAGCCGGATTTCTCGATATGCAGAACTCGTACGACCTTGCACAGCAATTTTGGTCGATTACCCATGGTTACGTTTCACTCGAGATCTTGCAAATGAACTTTGCTGCCAACCCGCAAAAGGCGTATTTATCAGCGATTCACGCTCTGGGCTTAGGTCTCGCGCCTGCGAACCAATTGAAGTTGTAAAGGGAAAGAGGAATAAATGACGAAGGTGTACGGACAAAGGTATTCGGCAGATTTAGAACGAGACATCGTTGTCTTTCTCATTGGCATGAGGCTCAATCAACTGTGGCGCTTTTGGAAATGGTTACCAGTATTTGTAGCTATGCCCTCCATGATTATTGAACTTCGTCGCAATCCGTCGCTCGGTCTCTTAAGCGCACCGCGAACGTTCATTTCTGGTCGCGTGGTGCTGCTCGTCCAGTACTGGGAATCGTTTGAGAAGTTGGAGAGTTATGCGCGAGCGAGCGACGCCCATCATCTTCCGTCGTGGCGCCGATTTAACAAAAGGTCCAGAGGCAACCACTCAGTCGGCATTTGGCACGAGACGTACAAGGTGCCAGCGGGCAACGCCGAAAGTGTCTACGTCAACATGCCGGTCTTTGGTCTCGCGGCTGCGTCGAACCACGTGCTCACCTCCCAAAAAGGTCAGTCCGCGGCTCGTCGTCTTGGCGCTCAAAGTAGCGACGCAATGCCCGTGGCATCAAACGACGACGTCTTGGCGTAGCGAGGAGGCGACTGTGACAGAATTTATAGGTGTACGTACCTCTTAAATTCAACGTCGACAAAGCCGCCTCGTGGAATGCGGTTCGTGACGCGGGTGCGGGCATGCTCGTCACACAGGGAAAATTGGGTCTCCAAAGCGTGTTCACACCGGTCATCGTTAGTGATGATCAGACCGTGTTGACCGCGCACGTCGCGCGCGCTAATCCGTGGTGGAAAGAAGCAATCAACGGTGAAGAAGTGTTGGCATTATTTGTGGCCGCGAGTTCGTACGTGTCGCCAAGTGGGTACCCGTCGCGACACGAAAAGCCCGAAGTAGTGCCGACGTGGAATTACGTCGCTGTTGAGGTTCGCGGCATATTGCATGTCCATGATGACTACGACTGGGTTTTCTCGCAAGCAAAGGATCTCACGGCACAATTCGAAGAGAGTCGAGACGTGCCGTGGAAGCTGGCTGAGTCTGACGAGAATTACGTTGAAAAACTGGCGCGAGGCATCGTAGGTATCGAGATTACGGTGCGCGCTATCACTGGAAAATACAAGCTCTCACAGAATCGGCCCGATGAGGACCGTGAGAACGTCATGCGTTCTCTTGAAGAGGGCGGCATGCGCGATCAAGTAACCGCGCAGTACATGCGAGATTCACTATGAGTACTGAATCCATAACCATTCGCTCTACGACGAGCGACGACGCGCTGCGGTTGCGTGATATCCGTCTGGCTGCTCTGCGTGATGAACCCGACGCGTTCGGATCAACCTACGAAGAGAGCCTGCGCTATTCGATGGATCGATGGCACCGAATGGCGACGGAGTGGAACTATTTCATTGCTGAAACTGTCGACGATGTCGTAGGTATGGCGTCAGGCAACGTCTACGCACCGTTAACCACAACGGCCTGGCTCTTTGGCATGTTCGTGCAACCAGAATATCGAGGAACTGGCCTCGCACAAGAGCTGGTAGCTCGCGTTGCGACGTGGGCGAGGTCCGAAAACTATACGACGCTTGGATTACACGTGACCGAGACCATGTCACGCGCGCGCTCCTTTTACGAGAAGGTTGGTTTTCGTCTCAATGGTGAGTTTGAAATTATGCCCCGAAAGCCGTCACTTCGATTGCTCGTTATGACAACCGATTTGGAACACAATGAGCAGATCTGACGAATTTGTTGTTCGTCGTGTACCGGCGCAGGCATTGCACGAACTGCGACGACGGGTACTTCGCAACAATGATCCAGACAAGAAGGTCATTGATGACCGAGATGAGGAAGAAACTGCAATGCATTACGGCGGTTATCTCAGTAACACGCTCGTCGCCTGCGGATCGTTCTATCCGTCCACTTCGCCCATAAATCAAGAACTACGCACGTATCAACTCCGTTATTTGGCGACGGACCTGACAATGCAGGGTCGAGGCTACGGCCGTCGATTATTGAAGGTCGCCGAAGATGATCTCGCCGGCCTGAGCGTGCAGCAACTTTGGGCGAACGGTCGAGACACTGCCCTGAAGTTTTATTTTGAGACTGGATGGCTTGCCGTCGAAGGTTCCGAGCATCTAAGTCCAGAAACGCAACTTCCGCATACCGTTATATATAAGGTGTTCGCCGCTTACAATCGCTGAAGATTTAGGCAGATTGCTCAGTCGTGATGGCTTCTATGCGATCGAGCGTGGCTTTCATGGATTCCAAATTTTTCTCTGGATAATGCATGGGTTCGATGGCCCATCCCCACGGCTTGTTGTAGTCGAAGGACTCCGTGACCAGTGTTCCACCTTCAACAGGTTCGAGGTCGTAGCGCCACACAAACTGAGCAAAGTGATGCCACGCAATGCATTTGTTCTCTTCAAAGGCGACAACTTTATTGGTGACGTGATACTGGACACCGATTTTCACGTCCATTTGAAACTTGGCGCCCAAAAAGAGTCTCGGTGGCGCCTTTCGAGGGTCCTTGATCGAGCCCGAACCATCGATAAGTGAGTGTTGTCGCGGATCGGCCAAAAGGTCAAAAATCTTGGACGCGGGAGCGTGAATGACCTTCGACGTTGCCACAAGTTTCTTTTTGCTCATGGCTTCAGCGTAGGGTGAAAACGACTCAACAGATTGGAGTAGTCGTGACGTATCGCGAACAAGAGATTCTCACCAGCGACGGGCGGGTTTTGGAAGTTGCCACGGTGGGCGATCCCCATAACTCGACGGTGTTTCTCCACCACGGATCGCCAGGATCGTCGCGCACGCTGGAATTCTTTTCCAAGTGGGCGCATGAGCGAAGTCTTTACTTCGTCACGATGTCTCGAGCCGGTTACGGACTTTCCAGCCGACACGAGGGTCGATCCGTTGGTGACGTGGTGCCCGATGTACATGCCGTCCTCGAATTTTTAGGTCGCGGTACCTATCTCAGCGTTGGCTGGTCCGGGGGAGGACCCCACGCGCTCGCCTGCGCCGCGCTTGATAGTGCGCGTTGCGCCGGTGCGTGGTCTCTCGCGGGTGTTGCTCCCAGCACCGACTTCGACTGGACAGAAGGCATGGGACCCGATGAATTGGCGGGATACGAAATTTCTCGAACTGGGGGCGAAGAGTACGAGCGATACGTGGCGGGACTCGCCGAAGGCGTGACGCAAGTAACCAAGCAGAACATCGTTGAGATCCTTCGCAGCATGCTTTCTGAACGTGATGTTGCGGTGTTCGATGCCGAATTTCAAGAAATGCTGGCCCGTGACTTGGTACACGCCTTTGATCGGGGTTATTACGGCTACCTCGACGATGACCAAGCGTTTCTCAAGCCGTGGGGTTTCGAGCCAACACTTATAAGTGTTCCCGTTGAAGTGTGGTTCGGTGATCAAGATCGGATGGTGCCTTCAAGGCACGGGGCGTGGTTACGCGAACATATTCCCCACGCGCACGGCGTTCATCACCCTGAGGACGGACATTTTTCAATTGTGATGAGTCATCAGGACCAACTCTTCAATTCTTTTGACCGAATTCTCGGTCGTAAATGAGGAAATAATTATGCGTCCGCCACAGCCTGAATTACCGCTACCGTACCGAGCAATGTTGATACACGGAGATGACCAGTGAGCAGCACCGTTCTCGCGGTGCTGCAACAGCAGTTTGGAGAAGACCGCGACGCCAATCGCACTGCAGTGGTGGACGCGGTTGTGGAGGCCATTAGGTCGGGAGCGCAAATTGTTCTGCCTCCCGAACTTTTTGAGGGACGATATTTTCCGCAATTCGAAAAACAGGAATACTTCTCGTGGGCAACGACGCTTGAAGAAAGTCCTGCCGTGGCTGATGTTCAGCGCATAACCAAAGGAACTGGTGCAGTGGTGCCCGTTTCTTTTTTTGAAAATGCACAACCTTGCTATTACAACTCAGTCGCGGTGGTCGAAGATGGCCGGATCCTTGGTGTGTATCGCAAGGCGCATATTCCCGATGGACCCGGCTACGAAGAAAAGTTCTACTTCAGTCCGGGTGANNTACAGGGAGCTGATCTTTTGCTCTACCCCACGGCGATTGGCAGTGAAGTGGGAAGTCAGGCAGACAACGACACGGCTGACATGTGGCGCCGGGCCATGGATGGTCACGCCGTTTGTAATCACGTGCCGCTCGCCGCGGCCAACCGATTTGGTGTTGAAGACGAGTTGACGTTTTATGGATCGTCATTCATTGTCGATCATCGGGGCAGGCCACTCGCTGAGGCGTCGCGCTCCGAGGCAACGACTTTGTATGCCGAGCTGGACTTCGCTCAAGCCACCGCCGACCGAGCGGGATGGGGCCTCTTTCGTGACCGTCGTCCTGATCTCTATGGCGACATCGCTCGTTCGTAATTCCGGTTTTCTAAAGTCCTTTTAGATTTCCCGCGGGGACTTGTTGGGTGATGCAGTGCGGCCCGCCGCCGCCCTGGGCAATTACCTCGCCCGGCACTTCAACAATGGTGCGTCCCTTGTAAATAGCGGCCAATTGTGCCAGAGCCTCGTCGTTGCTCTGTGAAGTACTGACACCAACAATCACTGCATTATTGGCGAGGTAGTGGTTGAGGTACGAGACGTTCGTCACTTCGCCGGGCTCGAATATTGAGATATTGAAATTACGGTCTCGCGCGTCAGTGTGTGACGAGAGTCGCGACAGATTTTCATGCTCTCGAAAAAACTCCGGGGACGAAGCATCATTAACTACTTCGAGGAGAACGTGACCCGCAGTTACGTACTGCGCCACCAGATCGACGTGACCATCGGTTCCTGCGGGTCCGTCGTCGGTGGATTTGCCGTACGGTAACCAGACAACATCACTTACCCCGAGATACAGACGCAAGTTCTCTTCGATGTCCGACTGCGACAATGACGGGTTTCGATTGGTACTCAAGAGACACTGCTCAGTGGTGAGGAGAGTTCCCTCGCCGTCAACAAAAATCGAACCACCTTCGAGAATCATGGGAGCGACAAAGAGCGGAACGTCAAAATATTTTGAAAGTTGCTCTGGGACTACTGCGTCATTTGAATATGGATGCCAGCGCTCGCCCCACGCATTAAATCCGAATTTGACCATGGCGAGATCGCCACGGGCGTCGCGCACGAATATTGGCCCATTGTCACGAACCCAGGAGTCATCAATGGGCATGACAATGGTGCGGATTTCCTTGCCACACTTGTGGTGCACTTCAGATTCGTCAGAGGGTTGGCAGACCATGAACACGGGTTCAAACTCCGCAATGGCCTTTGCCACGGCGGCGTAATCGTTCTTGGCTTTCGCAAAGTTTTCGCCCCAAAGCTCGTGACGCGTGGGCCAGGACATGATGCACGCCACGTGAGGTTCCCATTCGGCCGGCATCGCGAAACCTTCGGCCGCGGGAGTCGTGGTGGGTGAGAACGTCATTGACGTTGCTACAGCCGCATGGTGTCGAGAATTTCGTCGACCATCACGTCCGTAGTGTTCGGGTGCAAGAACGCAAAGCGAGCAACGGTCTCGCCCTCCCACTTAGTGGGCGTAACAAAGGCCACTTGATCGCGTAGAAGTTGTTTGCTCCATTCGTTGTAGTGCTCGGGTGTCCAACCAAGTCGACGAAAAAGAACGATGGACAAACTAGCTGGACGTACTACTTCAACAAAGTCCAATTCGTTTATTCGCTCAGCGCTGCGTTGCGCGAGATCAATGGATGATTGCACCGCGGTCTCGTAAGCGTTAACGCCGTTCGTAACCAACGAGAACCAAAACGGAAGTCCTCGTGCTCGTCGCGAAAGATGAATAGCGAAGTCTGAAGGATTCCAGTCAAACGATTCAACAGTCCCTTCGTGGAGAACGTCCAAGTAGCCGGCTTGTTGCGTGTGGACTCGTCGCGCCTGGATGGGATCGCGATAGACCAGTGCGGCGCAGTCCAGGGGTCCAAAGAGCCACTTGTGGGGATCAACAATAAAGCTGTCGGCGTGGCGAAGTCCTCGAAACTCGTCGCGCACGGTCGTCGAGAATATGGCGGCGCCACCGTACGCACCGTCGACGTGAAACCAGAGTTCGTGTTCACGCGCGTAAGAACCTAGGCCTTCTAAATCATCAATGATGCCGGCGTTCGTCGTGCCGGCGGTGGCCACGATGCCCACCACAGTTTCTGGGTGGGGGTCATTCGCTAAGGCAGCTCGAAGATTTTCGATTGTGAAGCGGTGGTCGTTTGTCGGAACGAGTAATGGCTCAATGCCCAAGATGTGGAGAGCATTGCCAATACTCGAGTGCGCGTCCTCAGAAATCGCAAAGCGCAATTCGTGGGCCGCGATGTCTCGTCGACGTGCTCTCCCCACGTCACGTCCCACCGCGAGAGCGGAGAGATTCCCGATAGAACCACCCGAAACAAAGACGCCGCCGGCACCTTTAGGAAGCCCCATTCGCTCAGCGAGGAATTCGAGAGCTTGATTCTCGGCAACGACAACGCCCGCTGATTCGAGCCAACTCGTTCCATTGAGTCCCGAACAAGCGACCACCATATCGAACAGGAGTGAATTCTTGGTCGGTGCGTTCGGAATAAATGCCAAGAATCGCGGTGAGTCAATGGACACCACGGCCGGTGCGAGTTCACGTTCAAAGAATTCCAAAATGCTGGTGGGGCTTCGTCCCTCATCAGTAATAAGGCCGTCGAGCGAGCCAATGTCGTTGGCGTGCAAACTGCCAAAGTCCAGGGGTACTGGATCAACGTGGAGGCGCTGTCGGCAGTATTCAAATATTGCGTCACTGAATTCAGGGTCAAATTCGAACATTGGATGTCCCACGTTGTGCACCTCCTCTGGTGATTACTAGACCTGACCACTCGCTACGCTTCGATCATGGAGTTTGAGAGTGACGAAAACCATGGACCAGTGCGCGAAAGAACTGCCTCCATCGTAGGCAGTCGAGGATTGGTGCCCATCGCGATCTGGACCCCTGGAGATGGTCAAACGTCCCGACACCTCGTGCTCGTAGGACACGGAGCGGGTGGCCACAAGCGACAGGAGTACGTCACGGCTCTGGCACGAGGATTGGTTCGCCGTTACGACATGGCGGTCGTTTCAATGGATGGTCCTGTCCACGGCGAGCGCCGAGTTGACTTTTCGACGAATTCCAATGAATCGACACTGCCGTTTTTGGAGTTTGTGCAGGTGTGGTCAAACGATGAAACGTTGACCAACAACATGGTGGACGATTGGCACCTTGTTCTTGACGAGGTGCTCGCTCGTGAAGAATTTGCCGACATTGTGAATGTTGGCTACTGGGGCCTTTCGATGGGAACCATTCTTGGTCTGCCATTCGTAGCGAGCGAACGACGGATTGCAGCGTGTGTGCTGGGGCTGATGGGACTGACGGGCCCTACTCGTGAGCGAATTGCCGCCGACGCCTCGACCATCATGATTCCGACGATGTTTTTGGTTCAATGGGACGACGAACTCTTTGCCCGTGACGATGCCTTCAGTCTTTTTGACCGGCTCGGAGCGAGCGATAAGCAATTGATTGCGACGCCTGGTCGTCATGGTGAAGTGACGAATGAAAATTTCCATCGGAGTGGTGAGTTTCTCGCCGATCGTCTCGGGAAATCCGAAAATCTGACCAAGTAACATTGCGCTATGGGGACGGGTCAACGAATCGGATATTTGGGCCCCGAGGGTTCATTTTCGCATCAAGCCGCCGGACTACTTGGAAACGTCGAGACCGTTCCCTTCGCCACGATCGCCGACGTCCTCGCGGGCGTGGCTGACGAATCAATAGATCGAGGGATAGTCCCCCTCGAAAACGCGATCGAGGGAACGGTTTCCGCGACGCTCGACGGACTCATTTTTGATCACGAACTGGTGATTGAACAAGAGGTCGTGCTGCCGATTCATCTCCACTTGCTGGCTCGCCAAGGGACGTCCCTCGAAGACGTTCGTGAAGTGCTCAGTTACACCCACGCGCTTGAACAGTGTCGACACTTTCTTCGTTCACTCGATAACGTGACTACGCAAATTTGTGCGTCGACGTCGGACGCTGCTCGCCTCGTGTCCACGGGATCAGCTCCCCTCGGCGCCATTGCCTCAGCGCTCGCGGCAGAGATTTTTAATCTCGAAATTGTCGCTTCGGACATCGAAGATCACGGTGACAACGAGACCCGGTTCATCGTGGTTGGTCGCACCCGCGTGCCAGCTCCAACGGGCCACGATCGTACGAGCATTGTGTGCTTTCAAAGTGCCGACCGACCGGGTTCGCTCTATGGCATGTTGGGACAATTTGCCGCGCGCAACCTGAACCTCACCAAGTTGGAGAGTCGCCCAACGAAGCGTGGGCTTGGCGAATATTGCTTTATTATCGAATTTGACGGTCACGTCGCGGACGAAATTGTGGCGGATTGTCTCGCTGATCTACAAGCTCATTTGGTGCAAGTGAAATTCCTTGGTTCGTATCCAGTGACGGGAGAGGTCGCTGCTGATAAGCGTGAAGAAGTGACGGCGGCTCAGAGTGCGGCCAGTGATTGGATCGCTGAAATTAAATCTCGAATCTCCTAGCGAGAATCCTTCGCCAGGCGTCGTAGTAACTCTCTAAATTCACCGAGTTGGGGCTGCGTTTGTTCCGCGTCCTTGCCAAGGTCGTCCCACGTGCGCAGTCGTAGAGCATCCTTAAAACCAGGATGCGCTTCGAACCGTTGGCATTCTTCTTCGCTAAGCAAGCCACCTTGTGCCTTCAAGGTGGCCTTGGACGTCGGTGACAAGTCTTCGTAGTAACTCGGCTCACGCGTACAGCGCCAACGCTTTGCGGTGACGTGGAGCGCCACGGGTTGGGCGACCTTGGGACCAAAGAGCGGTGACAGAATTCGAGCCCCGATGGCTTCGTGGTCGTCGTTGTTTTCTTCCAACGAAAATCCTGGATGACCCTGCTGGTCAGCGACCAAGTGGCCCACGTCATGGAGCAAAGCCGCGGCCACTAATTCGTCGCTCGCGCCGTCATCTTTTGCCAATTGAGCGCACTGCACAGCGTGCATCATGGTGGTCACTTGTTCGCCATACGACTCAGAGCCCTTTTCCTCGTAGAGGGCGAGTAACTCATCAACGTTGCCCGGCGCTTTCATACGGCACGACCTTCAAAGTCACCAATGAGTGACAGGCGGACTCGGTCGTCGGACGATACTGCGGAAAATGCCTCACCCTTGGCGGCGTAGTAAGCCTCGCGAAGGTCACCTTCGCTGACACCGTTGTAGGTGGGATAGAGCGCTCGACGATCGCGCTTTGAGTTATTGGGTCCGCTGCGATGCGGTGTGAGCGCATGAAAGAATAGCGTTGCGCCTGCTCGAAGTTCCATGGGCTGCCAGTCCAACTCTTTGACGACGTGTGCCGCGAGACATCCTCGCTCATCTTGATCAAGTAACACCTGGTGTCGTCCCGAGACAACGTAGAGACAACCATTTTCGATGGTCGCGTCGTCAATGGCCACCATGACACTTAGTACTTGGTCGACAAAGGGATAGGCCGGCTTGTCTTGATGTGGTGCGAATCCGGCGCCGCCGACCAATTTGTAGTTGATCTTCTCTTTGTACAAAAGAGCCTCTTCGCCGAGGAGTTGGCTCGCGACGTCGCTAATTGCCCCTTCGCGCAAAAGGCTGCGCATGTCCGAAGAATACGGAGTGAAGTTCTCTGTTCGGGCCAACTTCTTACCAAAGTCAGTCATCTCGTAGTGGTTCAACCACGCGCCGTCATCGCCCCACGAGGCAACGGTGCTCACGATGTTTTGGAGTTCTTGTTGACTCTTTTCGAGCAGTCCATCAAGGAGTAACCAGCCGTTCACCTCGTAGTGAACCAATTGTTCGGGCGTCAAATCGTGTTTCGCCATGCCTCCATCGTAGAGGTTTGCTCTAAGCCAAGACCGTGCTCCGCGTTGCTTGCAGCACCTTTGGGTGGACGAAAGCAACATGGTGTAGCAGAATGACCGAACCAACGAGCAAGGGGATTCTCATTTCTACAGCCCAAGACCTTCGGGGCCGAACAGCCGTGGTGACCGGATCATCGAGTGGAATTGGCCGAGCCGTCGCGGAGCGACTCGCGAGTGAAGGCGTTTTCGTCGTGCTCAGCGGTCGAGACGCGACGTCACTGCACGAGTGCGCGAAGCGCATCAGCGACGCTGGGGGTAAGAGTGTTTCGGTCGTGACCGACATTCGAGACGCCAAAGCAGTCCAGGGACTGGTGGATACCGCACTAAAAGAAACTGGTCGCCTCGACATATTTGTCAATAACGCCGGTGTCTCTTATCTCGGCAACATTCTTGATGCGGAACCTGAGAGCTGGACCAACATGCTCGAAACCAACGTGTTTTCGCTTTTGGTGGGATGTCAGGCCGCCGTTCGAGCAATGCGAGCGAGCGCGAATCCGGGGCACATTGTCAATATATCTTCGGTGGCGGCGCTCAGTCCCGAGTCCGGTGTCTACGGTGCCACGAAGCACGCGGTCAACGTCATCACCAACACGTTGCGCGCGGAACTGGTCGATGATCCCATTCAAGTGGTGACGGTTATGCCGGGTCTTGTCGCTACCAACATTGGCCGCAACGTGGACCCGGCAATTGTGGCTGGTCTCGTTGCGATGTCGGGCCTTGAAGCCGAGGTGCGACCAGGAGCGCGCCTGCCCGACGAAGTTTTGCAAGCCGCGCAGGCCGCGCTTGGCGAAATAATGATTCGTCCTGAGGACATTGCCGAAGGTGTGTACTTTGCCGTGAGTCAACCAGCGGGCGTGCACATTGCCGAGATTGTCATTCGACCGAACAAGGACTTCGAACTGTAGCTTCGCCGCGAGGGCGAACGTTCAACCGATGCCTCGAGCACCCAGAATTGTTTTCACGCAATTCCGGGTGTCTCGAGACACGCGACGGTGGCGGAGGAGGTGGGATTTGAACCCACGGTGGGCAAGCCCACGCCGGTTTTCAAGACCGGTACATTCGGCCGCTCTGTCACCCCTCCGAGGAGAGATTCTAGTTCAGTTGCTCTTGGACTTTCGTTGGCGCCCGCGGACCGTTTGATCCAGAACGACTTTTCGCATGCGGATGCTGGCGGGAGTTACCTCAACGGCTTCATCGTCGGCAATGAACTCGAGTGCCTGTTCGAGACTCATGATCGTCGGAGGCGTCATACGCTCGAAATCATCGTTACCCGAAGAGCGCATGTTCGTGAGCTTCTTTTCTTTCGTCGGATTAACGTCCATTTCGTCACTTCGTGAATTCTCGCCAACGATCATGCCTTCGTACACTTCGGTGGCCGGACCAACAAATATGGTGCCGCGCTCTTCGAGGGCCACGAGAGCAAAGTTCGTCGTGAGACCCGTACGGTCAGCCACCATGACACCGTTTCGACGAAGTCGAAGGTCGCCCATCCACGGCGCGTAACCATCAAAGACGTGGTTCAAGATGCCGGTGCCGCGCGTTTCGGTCATGAATTCGGTGCGAACGCCAACGAGACCGCGCGCCGGGATGCGCCATTCGAGACGAACCCAACCCGTGCCGTGGTTCACCATGTCGAGCATTGATCCTTTGCGTCCCGCGAGCAGCGACGTCGCGGCTCCCACAAATTCTTCGGGGATGTCTATGGTCAAGTGCTCGATGGGCTCGTGCACGTGGCCGTCGACAATGCGCGTTACGACTTGAGGCTTTCCAACGGTCAGCTCGAAACCTTCACGTCGCATCGTTTCAATCAGAATTGCGAGCTGCAGTTCACCTCGGCCCTGTACTTCCCAGGCGTCGGGACGCTCGGTGTTGAGCACGCGAAGTGACACGTTGCCCACGAGTTCGTCATCGAGGCGACCCTTCACCATGCGAGCTGTCAGTTTCTTTCCTTCTCGTCCGGCGAGAGGAGAAGTGTTGATACCAATAGTCATCGACAAGCTGGGCTCGTCAACGTGGATTGGTTCTAGGGCGATTGGATTTTCGGCATCCGCCAAGGTTTCGCCGATGGTGATTTCGGGGATACCGGCAATGGCCACGATGTCGCCGGGGCCCGCTGACGCAGCCGGCACTCGTTCAAGCGCTTCGGTAATGAACAACTCCGTGATCTTGCATCGTTCAATAGTGCCGTCAAGACGACACCACGAAACGGTGCTCCCGCGCTCTAGGTTGCCGTTGATGACGCGACACAGGGCGAGGCGACCTAAGTAGGGAGAAGCATCAAGGTTGCACACGAGGGCCTGGAGACCGTGGCCCTCTTCGTATTCCGGCGCCGGCACGGAATCGAGAATGGTCTGAAAGAGCGGCTGCAGATCGCCACTCGTGTCGTTAATGTCGAGTGAGGCCCAACCTTGTCGCGCCGAGGCGTAAAGAATGGGGAAGGAAATCTGGTCTTCGTCAGCGTCAAGATCCAGGAAAAGGTTTTCGACTTCGGCCACGACTTCTTTAATACGGGCGTCGGGACGGTCCACCTTATTAATAACGAGCACCACCGGCAGGCGTTGCGCGAGGGTCTTTCGAAGAACGAAACGGGTTTGTGGCAGGGGGCCCTCGGCCGCGTCCACCAGCAATATGACCGCGTCGACCATAGCGAGGCCGCGCTCAACCTCGCCACCAA
The DNA here is from genome assembly GCA_003138895.1 of Acidimicrobiaceae bacterium. Lineage (GTDB taxonomy): Bacteria > Actinomycetota > Acidimicrobiia > Acidimicrobiales > RAAP-2 > RAAP-2. The sequence goes on along the minus strand of PLHJ01000026.1, from coordinate 53,935 downwards.
AGTCGGCGTGACCCGGGGTGTCGATGATGTTGATAATCGTGTCGTGCCACTTCACGGCAGTGTTTTTGGCCAGAATCGTGATGCCTTTTTCGCGTTCGAGGTCGCCTGAGTCCATGACCCGGTCGGTTAGCTCTTCATGGGCCGTAAAGGACCCGGTTTGGCGCAGCATCGCGTCCACCAACGTCGTTTTTCCGTGGTCGACGTGGGCGATAATTGCAATGTTTCGAAGTGTTGTACGCGTAGACATGTCCGTACCACGCTACTAGGCGCGGGCGTTTAAAAAACCTATGCCGCCAGTTCCCGTTGCTGGCGCTCTTGTGCGAGCGCAGTACGAACGAGGTCACGCGCTCCCATGCGCACGTCACCAAATGAACCATCGACGTAAAGAAAGACTCCCGCGTCGGGCCACGCGCCAATGAAGCGACTCGCGACGACGCCGCTCGAGTTACTGAGCGCGTCGATAACTAGGTCACTTCGAAGTCCCGGACCCGCTGACTTCCCAGGACTTCCTGCACGAACGCGAACGACGACTCGACGGTTGCCCGTCGTGGCTAGAAAATCTCTTCGTCCCCTAAGACTCGTGCGAGCTTGTGCCACGTCGTAATACGCGTCGGTGGGCGCCATTTCCCACGGAACACCACTCGACGAAGCGAGCTCAAAAACGCTGTTGGCCCACGACCACGCTTCACTCGTGGCGAGCGCCACCACTGCGGGCGAACTCTTCGCGAGCCACTCAGCGAGCGAACCGCCACGCGCGTAGCCCGTCACGCTCTTCATGAGGAGATCGTCAATTTCGAGGTTGACGCAGTCGCGAAGCGTGAGTGACGGCGCCAGCACGTGTCGACGTAGTGCCGCGTTGCCAATGGCTCTTCGAGCAGTGGTGGGACGCCACGCGAAGGAGCCGTTCGAGAGTCCCGCGTGTTCCACGCTCCAGGCGTCGAGTCGACGAGTCGACTTTCCCGCCAGTGCTCGCAGTCGTGCGTCGAGGGCACCACGATGTTCGTCGCTCAGCGTGGATACATCCTTGGGGGCGCGTTGAATGAGTGCGGCGAGCACGGATGTTCCGAGTCGCTCGTGACGAAGTGTGCTCACGACAGAGTCCAACGTTGTTCCACCACGTCGAGGACGTCGTCGAGGGCGAGAACGAGAAGATCCGGCGTGACGTCGATATTCCAGAATTCACCGGTCGCGCTCGACAACGTCGCTACTCGAAGGGGGGGTGTATTTGTTCGAAGGGTCTCGACGAGTGCGTGAAAGCGAAGCGTGCTCTCCATTCGTGCGCTGAGCGGTGACGTGGTGATGTCAAAAAGTGCCACCGATGCTCGGGTGGTGGCACTGGAGCCGAGGCGAAGATCCACCACGTCGCGCAGTAGAACGTTGCCGCCACTCAGTCGCTGGGACGTTTGCTGGTGGATACGGACGTTCCACTGGGGCTGCACGGCACCGAGGTGACCGAGCAAAGTGCTGGCGTGTGCGTTTACGTCAGCACCGAGTCGAGCTCGTTCGTCCGCGCCAAGTTGTTCGTAGGCCGTCGCGAGCGTGCCGCTGCTTTCTTCAGCGCGCCACGCCGATAGTGCGTCACGGTACGGATCGTCAAAGTTGAACTGTGCGCAGGCGAGACGAAGTACGTAGGAAACGAGCACGCCGCGTAATTGCGCCGTTGATGATGATTCAATGGAAACGAGCTCACGAGGTGTCTCGAGATTGGATCGAAGGATCAGGGGTCGTTCGCGCGTTTCGCCTTTTGAAACGTCATAAATGCCGTCTTCGAGCCAAGCACGAAGTCCACCGGCGAGTGCTCGGTCCACCGTCGGACGCGTCGCGGGGTCGCCACGAAGAACGCGCAGAACAGACGCGGGTGTTTGTAGATCTACTGCTTGCATGGCTCTACTCTGCCCAACCGCTGTGACACGACGTACGCTGGAGTTATGTTCTGGGCGGTCTTTTCAATCTTCATTGTGGCGACGTTGGTGCTGATTGTCTTCACGGTGCGTTGGGCAATTCGTCAGGACCGTTTTCGCCGTGGCGGACCCGACGGGAACGTCCCAAGGTCGAAGGACTAGTCCTCTTCGAGTCGGCGCTGCAACTCTCGAACTTCACGGTCCAGGTCCGCTACGGCACGTTCGAGCAGGGTGAGGCGAGCAGTGAGGTCAGGAGCACTTTGCGCCTCAATCCGAGAATCAATGTGTTCTTTGATCTTGGTGTCGAAGGTTTCCATGACGGGAGCCGCGAGGTTCTTAATGAAATCGCGTAGGTCCTTTGGTTTTTCGTCGTTCGACTCGTCAGCTGCTTCGTTCTCGCTCATGGCAGAACATTAGAACGCCTAGGGGGCGCAGTACACACCAGAATTGAATTGCAACGTGTTGAACGATCCCGACCACGGGGGATTGAGCAGCGTTGATTGTTGGGCACTGACCGTGAGCGGCTGTGACGAATTTGGCGTACAGGTTGAGCCAAAAGCTATGTAACCGCGGACGTTTGATCCACTGGCGCCGGCCACGGGAATTGGCCCCCCGTTACCAAAGGCCAGCGCCATGAAGTCCGCGAGTGGCTGGGAAGAAAGTCCGTAATTGCGGTACTCGGACTGTGAGGCATAAAAACCTGCGTTGAGGCTTGGGTCTACGGAAGCTAAGCCCGCGGCCCAACCTTGCAACATGGCGCTCCAGTAGGTGGCGTAGACCGCTTGGACAGCTTTGCTCGAACCCGACGGCGCATCAAGGCCCGAGTGCAAGTCGGGGTAGCCCTCGGGATCAAGAATGACCCAGTCGGGCTTGAGTCCAAGTCCGAGTCCTCGGTAAGCGTCAATTTGCGTGGCGACCCACGCACCGGCGGCGAAACCGTGGGAATAGAACGACGCGGTCGTTGGCTTGGACGAAGCGGGAGGTCCACTGATTGTCCAAAAAGAGAGCCACGTCACGCGAGTATGCGAAGTAGCAATGGCTTGGCCCATCAAATAATCCGGCGACTGGGCGACGTTTGTGGCGCTCGTGAAACCCACCCAGGGTGCACTTTGCGTACCGAGTCCGCCGGTGTCACCCAGCACCCGCCAACCATCATGAATTGACTGGGACCATTTGGCAGAGGGTATGGCGTAAAGGCCCGTGCCCGTGGGCGGTGGTGAATCAACGCCACCGGCAAAAAGCGTCAGCGCGTTATTAATGACGGCACCCGTCACGACGTCGCCCACTGTTTGCGCGGCCGAACCTCCGGTCGCCGAGACGTCCGTAGCTGACCACGAAGTTCCCGCGCCCGCGTTGGAAAGAATAAAGAGGTCACCCCAGTTGGAGGCCTTTCCCGCAATGGAGACCTGCGACGAGCCCGTGCTGAGAAACAACGCACCACCAAGAGGCGGAGCGTTGGTCGTCGCGGCGGTGATATCCACACTCGACCACGTGAAGCCATCAACGGCGGACGAACTCGTTGAGGAATTCTGCACACCAGTGTTGCCCGTCGTGTACAGCGCCACGTGTCCTCCGGCGGTGAGCCCGGCGACGTACAACACACCGTTCAAGACGCCCGCGGTGAGGGGACCCGACACCGTGGGTCCTCCGGTGGCGCTAGTGAGATCTTGTTCTGCCCACGCGTTTGTTTGCGTGGCGACGTAATAGAACATCACGTGACCAGCGGACGACGTTGTGACGAACGACTGAGCGGGAAGCGACAGCGACACAGGATCACTCGTCGCGGTGGTTGTTGAAGTCGCAGTCGTGGCGTTAAACGCGGCACTCGCGAGCGTTGGTACTGCGCCGGTCGCCGGCCACGCGAGCGTCAAAATCTCCACGTCGTTGTTCGTGGCACGAGCGTCGATTTCGGCGCCGGAAGAGGTGACTTGCACACTGGCGAGTCCACTCGCGAAGGTGACGTTGGTGGCGGCCGAAAGATCGGACAGTGTCCAGGGCGCCCATCGATTAGTGGAGTAGTGAAAGTAATTCGCGACGGGTGGCGACGACGGTGACAACACTTCGAGTGCGCCCGTCGTGCTGACGTAGACCACGTGGAGATTGTTGCGAGGATCAAAGAAGGGAATGGGGTCCGCGCCTGCGCTAGGAAATGCTGCGCTCAAAGGGAGAAACAGCGTGGTGCCGTTAGGCAAGTACTCAAGCACGTCAATGCCTCCCGCCGTCGTGCGATACGCCACGGCGGTCGTGCCGTTGGAACTCGTGGCACTGTGGGGTCCATCCACCATGGTGGTGCCGTCAACCGTGGCGTTGAGCGACGAGGCGTTCCAGGGAAGAGGACCAGAGCTCGTTTTGGAGAACTGGTAGAGCGGAAGTCCGGTGGCGGCACTCGACGAAGCGTGCGCGAGTGGCGAAATGAGTCCCACGAGCAGTGAACTGGCGAGCGCCGCCGCGACAAACCAGATGCCATTGCGTCTTTTCACGTACGTCCTTCGCTTAGAACAATCATGTGTTCGAGGACTCCACCCGCCATAAGTCTAGGAAAGCCCACCGCGCAAAAAGGCTCGGTTATGTGCGAACGCTCAGGACGCTCTTAGGCCGGACAAAGCTAACGGACCCCGTAAAGACACTCGTCGAACCAATAACGACGTTGATGGTGACGGTTCCCGGTGTAGCTGAGGTGACAGCAAATCGCACCGATCCAGTGGCGCTTGTCGTAAGTCTCGAAACAGAACCCAAGACCTTTGCTTTGGCGCCACTGACGTGCACCAAAACAGCTTGGTTAGCGACCGGAAGATTAAGTGCGTCGTGGGCGACGATGCTCACGGTGGCCGGAGTACTCGCCTTTTCAATCTTCGCGCTAAGTGATGCGGTGGTGTGCGAACTCGACGGTAGCGCGGCACAAAGATCAGGAATGAACGTGCTCGGGTCGGGGCTACCCCAGCCCGACGCCATGTCGTAGCCGACGCCAGCGCTGTAGGAACCTTGGTTCTCAATATCGTTGCTGCCAACGGTCACGTCATCAAAGCCCGTACCGGCAACTCCCATTTGGTAGAGACGCGGATTTATAAACCCGAGTCGCGAAACGTCGCAGTACTGCGCCGCGGTTGCAACGAGCGCGGCGATAATGGGCGCACCAATGGAAGTGCCACCGGCTTGTTCCCACGTACCGTCGTAGTAGGTAATAAACCCCGTTGACGGCTGCGCCATCACGGAAAGATCAGGCACCATGCGCTTCGTCACTGAACTTGTTGCGCCCGTCGTTGTTTGCCAAGTGGGACGTGGCCAGTAGGAGGATTCGCCGCCGCCACCACCCTCGGCGAGTGAAGAGTTAAAACCAAAGTTCGTACTCTGGTTTGACTCATTCCAGACGCTCTCGGTCAGGGGGCTAATGCTCGAAACCTGTAGGCCGCCAACGGACGTGACGTAGGGCTGGGACGCTGGGTCATCGACAGCGAGTTGTGCCTGATTAGTGATGCCCGAGACGCCTTCGCAGTCCGAAGAACCACTGTCGCCCGCGGCATCAATGATTGTTTGCCCCTGTGCGGCCATCTGTTGAAAGATGGATGCTTCGGCGGCGATGTCACCCGAGGGGTCGAGTTCGCAGGTACCCCACGATGTTGAGATGACTGATGTCGTGTCCTGATCAGCCATCGCGGTATAGGTATCGAGTGGTCCGCTGTAGTTGTTTGGACCTTGGTACACCTGGAGCGATGCGCCTGGAGCGAGAGCGGCCGCTTCTTCAATGTCAAGGGTTGCTTCACCCGACGAACCGCTAGTACCGCCGTCGACGTTCTTAACGGTGATGGGGTTCGACAGTCCGTAACACGACTGGTACTCCGAGATATCGCTCGCGGCATACGTTTCCAACTCGTAGAGACCAATGGTTTGTCCAGTGCCGGTCACGCCGTTCGCCCACTGTGTGTTAAGTCCATATAACTTGGCCTGTTGGGCCACGGTGTAGCCAGAACTTGATGAACCGCCGGACGAGAACGTGATGGGCGTGTTACCCGCGCTCGCGGCGCCAGGAATTTGTGAACACGTCGTTGGCAACGTTGTCTTGGCTTTCACGAGCGGCGTTGAGGCGTGCTGCGCCTGGACGCTCGATCCAAGTCCGTAGATGCCGGCAATGTCGCTTGCTACGTCGCTCGGCAACGTGGCGGACTGTTTTAGCTGAACGCCCACTGAATTGTTGGGACGACGGAGTGTCACGAGCGCCGCGTGAAAAGCGTTGGCCATTTGTGTGGTTGATCCGCTGACGTGAAATAACACGTGTCCAGTGCTGATGGCTCCGACGTGTAGTCCGAAAGTCTCAAGGTACGAACGAACCCTGGCCTGGACGTTTGTCGAGGCGCCAAAGCGATTTGCGAACGTCGTTGGTGTGAGGTAGTGGTGGTAATTCGTTGACTCGGGATTAGAGAGGCTGGCAATAAAAGGAGCAAGAGCAGCGGCGTTTTGATTCTTGAGTGTTACGTCAAAGGAAGCGGTGGACGAAGCTTTGATGACCTGGTCACCCGCGGGAATCGCTGTGGAGGTGACAACGACAACTCGCGGTGTCGACGCGCCGGCGTTGATTGAACTAAGACCCACGACGCCCAGTGATGTCGAAACTGCGATGCACGCGGCAGTACGAAAGAGCGTTCCCCGAGACATGACTTAAGCGTAATTACCAAATTCCCTAGAAAAAGTGCGAGGAGCCTTAGATTTCTAAGGATTTGTTGAATTCTTAGGGTTCTGAGTTCGTGCTCACTGTGGCCCGATTGGTGATATTGGCGCATTCTTCGCACACGGACTCCGGAATTATCCCCCAACGCATGAGTCGCGAAAAAATGACGCAGCCGACGCAGTAACCAAAGAAGCCCTCGAGAGAGGCGGCAAAGATAAGTGGCAAGAGGAGCCAACGTGCGTCGCTCCAACTATCAAAGAGCCACAACGAAGTTGCTGCAACGCTGAACGATGCACCCATGGCCTGAGCAAAACGCTTGGGTGGGCCGGGAAGAAATTTCTGCCAGCGCACCAGTCGAGGACCGCTCACTCGAACCGCAAATTGTCCCAATGGCGAAATCTTTGGTCCGGCGAGCACGCGAGCAAGAAATCCGTAGGTAAGAGGTAGCAACAACCACGCCCAATTGGTGAGAAGCGCCGTTACGGACATGGCGACAACACCAATGGCGACGGAGCGAGCCGCCGCGTCGTTTACAGGATTAGGAAAGGAAAAAAATCGCTTCACCCTAAAATCCTATTGGATTGGTCAGGAATTACGATTTTGCCTAGGAAATGGCCAGTTTTATGGTGGTGGCGACTCCCATGGCGACAATTAGTCCGCGCACCACGTTGGGGTCTAACCGCTTAATAAGTAACGTTCCAAGCCATCCGCCCAGGAATGCTCCAATAAATATCATAATGACGGCGCTGGTTTCAAGGTGTCCGCGCACCAGAAATATCACCGCAGCGACGAGATTGATGATGGTCGAAAGCACGCTTCGCAGACCTTGCAGGGTAAAAATGTCGTCGGGCAACGTCAACGCCATAATCGCGAGCAGCATGATGCCAAGACCTGCCCCGAAATAGCCGCCATAGACGGCGACGGCAAAGATGCCAAATTGTAGTGCCCATTTCTTGGCTGGGTGGTCGTGTTCAATGTTCGCCAGTCGCTTCGTGATCCATGGCGAAAGAGCAAACAAAACGGTGGCACTTCCAATGAGCCAAGGGACGATTAATCGAAACTGGCTGGCTGATCCCAGTAGCAACAGCGCACAGCCGATGCCTGTTCCCGCGAGGCATACGGGGATAAGCGAGCGAATGAGGTCGTGCTGGGTTTTTAGTTGTGCGCGAAACCCTCGAAGTCCACCGAGATAACTGGGAAGGACGCCAACGGTGGAAGAAACGTTCGCCGTCACCGCGGGCACACTGAGAGCCAACATCGTGGGAAAGGTGATGAAGGTGCCCCCACCGGCAACGCCGTTGGCAATACCGGCCGCTACCCCGGCGACGAGATAAATGGCGAGCCGCCACCCGAGCGCGAGGTTGACAGCCAACATTCTTTCCACTTTACGAAAAACGCCGTAGGGGCTAATTAAGATGGTTGATAATCCCAAGGGGCCCGAAGTTGCCCCACTACCTTTAAAGGCGTGCAACTCTTGAGCGGCGAACTCATTGTCCCAGACGATGCACCCGAGGACTTGATTCGAGCAGCGGGTGGCGTGGTCTATCGAACATCGAGTGAAATCGGCGTAGAAGTTGCCTGTATTTATCGTGAACGACGAGGCGATTGGACCTTTCCCAAAGGCAAGCTCGAAGAAGGCGAATCATTTGTCGAAGCGGCGCTTCGCGAAGTAGCCGAAGAAACGGGTCTTCGCTGCGAGATCGAACGCTACATAGGTGTCACGAATTACACGCACCGCAAGGGACAACCAAAAATCGTGGCCTACTATCTCATGACGTCGATTGAGGGTGAATTTTCACCGAACGAGGAAGTCGATGAACTGCGCTGGCTTCCCATTGATCAGGTGCACGATCACCTCACCTGGGACCGCGACCAAGAATTGTTTGAGCTCATTCGAGAGTTGCCGGAGTTGCAAAAAGCGTCGTAGGCGCATAGTTGGATTTGCTCGAACGGTAGGCTCGATAGCACCCAATCGTTCGAAAAGGAGATGTTGTGCTGCTCGACCTTCGCGCCGAAACCCTGTCCATTGAAGGGTTTAATGGGGACTCCATTGAAGCGTATTTTGCCCAGCCCTTGACAACGGACCCTGTGGGTGGCGTCGTCGTGATTCACCACTTGCCCGGCTACGACAAAGCAACGAAAGAAATCACACGCAGGTTCGCTTCGGAGGGCTACCTCGCCATATGCCCCAATCTCTACAGCCGCGAAGCTCCCGGAGCGAGTCCCGATGACGCGGCGGCAACAGCGCGCGCGAACGGTGGCGTGCCCGACGAGCGTCTCGTGGGTGATGTAGGTGGTGCCGCGGCATTTCTTCGCTCGCGCGATATCTCCAATGGCAAAGTCGCATCGATTGGCTACTGCTCCGGCGGACGTCAGTCGGTGCTTGCGGCGTGTTCACTCAATCTTGACGCCGCGGTGGATTGTTACGGAGCGTTTGTCGTGATGGACACGCCCGAAGAATCGCCCTTTCGTTTTCGCTCATTGGTCGATAAGTTGCCTAACTTGTCGTGTCCACTGCTCGGACTCTTTGGCGCGGAAGACCAATATCCTTCGCCCGAGCAAACGGATATTCTCGAAGCGAAGCTAAAAGAACTCGGTAAGACCTTCGAATTTCATACCTACGAGAACGCGGGCCACGCGTTTTTTGCGCCCGATCGACCGAGTTATCGCACCGAAGCCGCGAACGAAGGTTGGGCGGAAATTTGGAAATTTTTCGGAACGTATTTGACGAACTAAGGGGAAATGCCGTGTGCACCTATCAAACTGAACATCTCGCTCTTCGAGCAAGTGCCAAAGGGCCAACGGGATGGATTGGCGTCACCGACGCGTCGGTGTATTTCGATCACCCGACGCATTTTCGTGCCGAACACGCCCTTTCGATCGATTTTCTTAATCCATCGAAGGGTCCGAGCGCTCGCGTCGCTCTCGAAATGGACGTGGTGAGTGCGAGGGCGTTGGCCCAAGGAATTTTGGATGCACTGGCGAGCGTACCGGCTGGTCTTTTGGCGGCTGGCTGATACATGGTTGACACGCCCGTTCGCGAGACGGCCAAAAGCGCCGAACCACCCGCGAAGAACGACCACTACAAGTGGATGGTGCTTTCCAACACCACCCTGGGCATGCTCATGGCGACCATCGATATGTCGATCATGCTCATTGCGTTGCCCGACATTTTCGTGGGCATTCACATTGATCCCCTGCTTCCCCAGAACAGTTTTTATTTGTTGTGGATGATTCTTGGATTCATGATCGTGACCGCCGTGCTGGTCGTGAGTTTTGGACGACTGGGCGACATGTTTGGGCGTGTTCGCATGTACAACATGGGCTTTGTTGTCTACACGATATTCTCTTTGTTCTTGACGATCACCTGGATGAGTGGGACCGCGGCCGCGCTCTGGCTCGTGATCATGCGAATTTTCCAAGGCGTCGGTGCGGCGTTGCTGATTGCGAACTCTTCGGCCATCATCACCGACGCGTTTCCAGAACACCAACGAGGCATGGCTCTCGGGATCAACCAGATTGCTGGCATTAGTGGATCGTTCATTGGCCTCGTGTTAGGCGGTCTCCTGGCACCAATTCAGTGGCGACTCATTTTCTTGGTGTCGGTGCCGATTGGCATTTTTGGCACGGTGTGGGCTTACGCGAAGTTGAAGGAAATTCCGCGAAAAATCAATACGCATATCGACTGGCCCGGCAATATCACATTCGCCGTTGGTCTCGTAGCAATCATGATCGGAGTGACCTACGGCATTCAGCCATACGGGGGCCACGTCATGGGTTGGATGAGTCCACTCGTGCTCGGCTGCATTGGTGGCGGCACGGCCGTACTCGCCATTTTCTGCCGCATTGAAATGAAATCACCCGATCCGATGTTTCGATTGTCGCTGTTTCGTATTCGCGCATTTACGGCCGGCAGTGTTTCGAGTTTTCTTTCTTCCCTGGGGCGAGGTGGACTGATGTTCATGCTCGTCATTTGGCTCCAGGGCATCTGGCTGCCACTACATGGTTACAACTTCACGAGGACGCCCCTGTGGGCGGGCATTGCCATACTTCCTTTAACCGGCGGATTTTTGATTGCCGGACCGTTGTCGGGTTATCTTTCTGACCGCTACGGCTCGCGACCCTTCGCGACCGGCGGCATGTTGGTCGCCGCATTTTCGTTCGGGATGCTGGAGCTGTTGCCTGTCAATTTCAACTACTGGGCCTTTGGTGGCCTGTTGTTGTTGAACGGTCTCGCCATGGGAGCCTTCGCGGCGCCTAACCGAGCTGGCGTCATGAATAGTTTGCCCCGCCAGCACCGAGGTGTTGGTTCGGGCATGAACTCCACCTTTCAAAATTCGGGCCAGGTGCTTTCGATCGGCGTCTTCTTTACGTTGATGATTATTGGACTTTCGTCGGGACTGCCCGCGGCGCTTTTTCATGGATTGACGGCTGAAGGCGTTCCCGCGGGCGCTGCTCGTCAGGCCGCCAATTTGCCACCAGTATCGACGCTTTTTTCGTCGTTCTTGGGTTTCAATCCGGTCCAGCACTTGCTGGGGGCAAAGGTCATTGCGCAACTGACGCCCGCCGCACGGCACGTCGTGCTCGGCAGATCGTTCTTCCCTTCGATTATCACGTCACCCTTTCGCTCAGGACTCCACGCGGCGTGTGATTCGGCGGTGTTGTTCTGTCTCTTGGCCGCAGGATGTTCGTGGTTACGCGGCGGAAAGTACGTCTACACCGAAAAGGTCGGCGATTCCGAGGCGTTCGCTCTCGCGGACTAGTCGAGATTTTCTGAGATCCGTTTTTTGTCCAAGGGATTCCAACTAGTCGATTTGAAGGATCTCCTTTGACAATTGGACTGTTGCATTTAACAATCGGGTCATGTCAAATCCCCACGATGCGTCGTCGACAAACGCTCGAATCCAGGCGTATCGCGATCGTCTTCGGGTGAAAGGACTTCGTCCCGTGCAAGTCTGGTTACCCGACGTTCGATCGAAGGAATTTGCCGGACAAGCGCACCTCCAATCGTTCGCCGTTCGAGGTTGGGTCAAATTGTCGGTGAACTTTCCTACGAAGACCAAACCCGGTTGGCACGGTCGTTAATAGTGTTCCTCGGTGTAGCGAGATGAGCAAACGCGAAATGAGTAGCAACGACGTGTCGAATGTTCTGTCGCGACGCGTTGATGAGTTACTGCCTCGCAAACCCAGTTGCGTTTTTTTAGAAGTTGGTTTATTTTGTGGGAGTTCGTCGAAAAGGGGGACGTCATGACCGAGGTGCTCGCGTTGCTCTCGATTGACGAAGGCTTGGCTACTTTGCGCTACGTCCGAGATTTAGATCTCGACATCAATCACGTTTGGCAAGCCGTAACCGAACCAATTTCTATATCCCGTTGGATGTTGACAGATCGGATGGAGTTGGAACCCCACGTCGGTGGAAATGTTCTTTACGACTGGGGAGAAGAAGGAACGTGCACGGGAACCGTGAATATTTTTGACCCTCCCCATGTCGTTGAGTATTCGTGGGAAGAAGCGTCGGGTGCCTCCATTTTGCGGATCGATCTTCGCACAACGGAAAATGGGAGTGCATTAGAACTCGTTCATCGCGACCTCCCACTTTCAACGGTGGCGGGCGTCGGGCCTGGTTGGCACACCCACTTGGAGTACCTCAATGCGGCTTTGCACAACGAGGGCTTTGATTTCTGGCAGCGTTTTCACGAACTTGAGCCCCGCTACGAAGAGTTGCTTTTGCAGCACGGTGTTGCGCTCGATAAGTAAAGGGACCGCTGACGCTGAAGGATATGGCGATATCCGTCAGTACGCTGCGAGCATGTTTATTGTCACTGACGAGCGGTTCGAAGAATTGGTCAGCGAAGCCTTGGACGGCGTGCCGCCACAGTTAGCCGAAGCGATTGACAACGTGGCGATCATTGTTGAGCGCGAAGCGAATGGTGGGTCACTTTTTGGTCTGTACGAGGGCGTTCCTCTCACGAAGCGGGGATTTCTTAGTTACAACGGTGTATTGCCTGACCGGATAACGCTGTATCAAACAACGATATGTAGTCGCTGTTTTTCGGAAGAAGACGTGAAGGTGCAAGTACGAAAGACCGTTATTCACGAAATTGCCCACCATTTCGGCATCAGCGACCCTCGACTCGTGGAACTTGGCTGGGCCTAACAACGTCGCAGCAGGGTTCGCCGTCGCCAGGACTTTTCCTTGCTCGTCACTCGTGGGTGTACATTCGGTTTATGAGTTTGAGCGACGAAAAATACATACTTCTGACGACGTTTAAAAAGGATCAGACGCCGATAGCAACGCCGGTGTGGGTGGTGCCGGTGGAGGGTTCGAACGTCGGGTTTTGGACAAGTTCGGGATCGGGGAAGGCGAAACGGCTCGCGCACACTTCCAAAGTGAGCGTGCAACCCTGTGACGCGCGAGGGCGCGTGAACGAAGGCTCCTCGCCAATCGACGCCGTGGCTCGACGAGCGTCGAGCACCGAATTCGAGACCATTAAGAAGAATGTCAAAAAGAAGTACGGCTTCATGGTGACGATGTCGAGTTTCTTTAATACCGTCGTCGGGACGTTACGCCGCCGCCGCATTCCCTACGGCGATATCGGCGTGGTTGTTGAACTGACGAACTAAATCGCAGAGGCAGCTTAAGCCACGTTGACAATGGCACCCTGTGCGAGCACGGGCGTGGTTGGAGAAGCAACGCCGCCTAATGGTTCGACGTTCACCATCAATGTCGACATCGTCGATTCGACTTTGAAAGAAACGAGCGTCGGGTGCGATCCCAGCACCCCGAGCGAAATGACTTGACCATTTGAGATTGCCCACAACTGATAGGTCTTATTGTGGCCTGTCGCCGCGAGTCCGTGATCGACGAAGTACGCCGTTCCGGTTTTGGTTATAACCGCGGAGGCTTTTTGCACACCCTTTGGTGACCTCATCAACACGGTTTGGTGTGTCGGTTGCGCCAGGGCGCTTTCCAGTTGATACGACAGTGAATTTGTCTGCAGGTTGTGAACTTGACTCGACAAATGGTGATTGTACGTGCCAAGTCCCACCACGACCAGTAGTAAAGCCGCGGCCACCGCACCGAGCACGCTGTACGTCGGCTTGACGAACTGGCGCCGACGTGCGTGACGCTGCAGTGGAAGTACGACAGCAACATCCGGGGCGGCAATGGACGTCGCAATGGAAGCCCACAGTGCGTCACTTGGTTCGCGAAGCGGTGCATCAAGGTCAGCGTCCAATGCCAACAATGCGGCCACTTCGCGGTGTTGGATGACCTGTTCGAGACACGACGGACACAGTTCGACGTGTCGGGCGATCTCCTCTTGCTCGCGCGGATCAACGGCGTCGAGTGCGTAGGCGCCAAGGAGTGAGCGAACTTCGTCGTGCGTCATTGGCCGACCTCGTTTCTCGTGAAGCCCGCACGAGCGAGCTGTAGGTGCAGTGTTGACAGGCCGTTTCGAATGCGACTCTTAATCGTGCCCTCGGGTTCGTCAAGGAATTCAGCCACCTCGCGATACGTCATGCCCTGAAAGTAAGCGAGTTCAATGGCGCGACGCTCGTTCGCGGGAAGTTGTGCCACCACGACACGCACAGTCTCGGCCGCCAGCATGTTGACGACTTCTGCTTCAACGTCGTAGCGCGGACCGCTCGGTGTGGCAGCGTCCAAATCGTGTCGCCTTCGTCGCGCGGTCTCCGCCCGCAAGTAATCAATGGTGCGGCTGTGGGCCTGCGCACAAAGGAATGAACGCAATGATCCGCGTTCGGGGTCGTAGCGCGAGGGCTCGTTCCAAAGCCGAACGAAGATTTCTTGCGTTACCTCTTCGGCCGGGGCCTGGTTGCGAAGCAGTCGGTTCGCGAGTCCGTAGACGACGCCGCTGTGGCGACGATAGATCTCTTCAAGGGCGCGTTGGTCGGACTTCGCGACCGCAATCACCAAACTGGCGTCGCTCTGGTTCTCGAGGGATGGTTCCACGTCAGTAGTACTACGGCACCAAGGTCATGATTGGATGAAGATTTTTCCAAATCCTAATGGTGACTTGTCTCTCGTTTTATGGCTGTTTTCTGGCACTTTTACGAATTCGACGTTTTGTCATCCAAGCAGCTCGCTTCCTCCGTAGTGGTGTCAACGTATCAACCGACCCAAGGAGGCATTTGTGACAAGAAATCAACCCGATCGGTCGCAGCGTGCGCTGCTAGAAGAGTCCACGGACCTTCACCGCGACGCAATGCGACAGACGAACGTCGTACTCGACGAACTCGTCGAACGACACGACGACCAGCATTCGGTTGACCCCGACGAAGCGGCCGATCACGCCGCGGCTCTTCGTGCCAGCATCACCGAGCGAGACGAAGCAACGTCGAGCTCCTCGATGCTCGCCAGCGCGGGCGTTGCCGGCGCTATGGCGGCTGGCCTCGTGGCGCTGAGTGCCAGTGCGGCGTCGGCGGGAACGCCAACGGATATTCAGATTCTCCAGACGCAGGCGTCGCTCGAGAACCTGGCCGTGGCGACCTACGGCGTGGCCCTCACCCTTCCCTTCATTGGTGGCTCGAGTGCCATCCCCGTCGTGAAGGCGTTCGTCACGCAGACCAAGACCCAACACTTAGAGCACGCGCAGACGTTCAACGCCGCGCTTCGCCGACTGAAGGGAAAGCCGCAGAACAATCCCGACCCAGTGTTGTTGAAAGTCGTGAACGCAGCGAAGCCCAAGCTCACGACGCCGTCCGCGGTGGTGGCGCTCGCGCTCGAATTGGAAAATGGCGCGGCCGCGACCTACGTAAAGTACGTGGCGACGTTGAAGGATCCGGCGAGCAAGTCACTCACCGCATCCATCATGGGCGTCGAAGCACAACACGTGGCGATTTTGCTCGCCGTGCAGGCCCTCATTGGTGCGGGTGACGCGTCGATGATCACGCTTCCACCGCCGCTTGCTTCGTTGCCGAGTGTCGCCGGCAGCGTGGGTTTTCCCCAGCCGTTCTTTTCCATTGCCCAAGCCCGTCCCGCTACCGAAGGAGCTGTGAACTGATATGCCGTTCAAGAAAAACATTCATGACGTGAGAAGGTCACCACTCGAAATAAGCGAAAAGGAACTCTCCTCGCTGACCTCGGACATGATCGACGCTCACGAAGGCACGAAGTCAGTGTCACGAGAAGCCGTGGCCAACTGGCAAGAAGTAAGCGGTGTGGCCACGCAGGCGCTGTCCAGCGAATTCAGTCGACGACGTCTGTTGGCTTTTGGTGGGCTCGCGGCCGTAGGTGTCGCGGTGGCGGGCGTGGAAATGCACACGCCTGGCATCGCTGCTGCGGCATCGTCGAAGAGCGCACCAATTGACGTTCGTGTCGCGGCGCTCGCGGCGAGTCTTGAAAACCTCGCGGTGTACACGTACTCGGCGGGACTGAAGGCAGCAACGGCGGGCAAACTCGGCACGGTGCCACCGGCGGTGGCGACGTTTGCCACGACGGCCATGGCCCAACACGCTGATCACGCCGACGTCTGGAATTCGACGTTGAAAAGCGCCGGGTACGCCAAAGTCACGAAACCTGATCCCAAAGAACTCGTGACGGTCAACAACGCCTTTGCCAAGGTCACCACGATTGCCGGCCTCGCCGAGCTCGCGTTGCTCTTGGAGGGCGTGGCGGCTGCCACGTACTTGGAGGGACTCTCGGTAGTCACGAGCAGTGCCGCCAAAGCAACGGCCGCTTCGATTCAACCAGTGGAGATGCAGCACGTTGCCATCTTGCGATTCGTCCTCGGTGAGTACCCGGTACCGAGTGCGTTTGCTTCAACGGCGATGTCGCGACCACTTTCGGATAATCCCTATCTGTAAGTAAGTCGCGTCAATAATCTCGCGCATCACTGGAGGCTCCTCTCACCCAATCCTCGGCCTCCAGTGATGCGCGATGTTACGCATACGACAACGTTGGCTACGAGGTTGCAGGAGGAGTGTCGGCGTTTGGTTTGCCAATGCCACTGCCCAGCATGACCGCGTTGGGAATTTTCAAGACGCCGTCGTCTGTTTGCACCGTCACGTAGGCGAGGTCAATGGCGAGCACCGTGGCATCAAGCGGTCCGGCGAGTACACCGGACCGTATGCGAATGCGATCACCCACCACAAACGGTCGTGCAACGAGCAATACCAAGGAAGCAAAAATATTGCCGAGACTCTGTTGAGCAGCGATACCCAAAATGATGCCGGCGAGGCCCGCTCCGAGCAGCAAATGCGTGAGCGACACGCCAAGAACGGCAAAGACTGAAAAAATAACAATCAAGTAGCCAACGATTAAGAGCAACAGTCGAAGTCCGGCGCCCGAGCCAGCCGCGCCAATGGAACTTCGCGCCAATACGCCACCTAAGCCGTTCGCGAGTCGACGAGTGGCCAAAACTCCGGCGACCACAATAACGACGGCGCCAATCCATCCAACGAGATCCTTTCGAAATTGCGACTCGTGGAACGCTACGAATTCGGATTTTCCGACCAGGGCGGCCACGACGACCGCGACACTGGTAATCCCGATGCTCCAGTCGTGTCGATGTTGTTTCTGAATCATGAATTGCCCCTTCAGCGTTTTGCTAACTGTAGTAACGCGGTTGCGACGTTGGAAATTGGCGCAACGTCAAAAATTTCGCCTTTTCTCAAAGCTGTCCCAGTGGGCGATGTCCTTGATGCCGCGGCGACGCCAGCCGCGCCAGACGTCTCGTGGTGTGTTTTCTTCTTGTTAAGAACGAGAAGCCGGTGCTACGTTGCATTGACTGGTCCGGTGGCGTCTGTGGAGACGGGGGGAGTCGACGTGGACAATTTACGCCACCCCTGTTTGTCGGAGCATCATAAAAACGTGGCGAACCATAATCAGATGGTGTTACTCGCACCAACAAAGAATGGTGCGCGTTTTCTTGCTTTCGTTTTGACTCGGCCACTGGCAACGGGGCGTTCGTAGGAACATCGTGCGACGAGTCAGACCAACCATGTCCCCGCAGCGAGTAAGCGTTACGCTGCTCGCCAGTTTGGCGCTTCTTTTCGTAGCTTCATTGCAGTTTTCTTCCCTGCCCGCCAGTGCGGGGCCGGCATCGGATTTCTACGCGAGCACCGTCGGTACCCAAACCAGCGGCTGCACACAGCAAGGCACCAACGCGTGCGCCACGTTGCAAGAGGCGTTGAACGCAGCCATCGCGAGCACAAATACCACCACGACGGTGCACGTTGCGAGCGGCACGTACGTCGAGAATGACTCGTTCACCCTTTCCAATTCGCGATCAATAAATATTGTGGGCGATAGCGCCTCGACCACGTTTCTGCAGGGAACGACGACCACGTCCGAAAGCGCGCTGACGATGCTCGGAGGCAACGTCTCGATTGATGGCATGACGATTGAGGGCGGTGACTTTGCGGGCACCGCCTCGATTTACGGTGACGGCGGTGGCGTCTTTAATGACAGCACGCTCACCATGGGGCACGACGCACTCATTAATAATTCGGCGCAATTCGGCGGCGGCCTCTACAACGTGCTGGGTGCGACCGCCAATCTTGAAAATGACACTTTTTCAAATAACACCACGAACGACCTTGGTCACGGTGCCCAAGGCGGCGGTGTCTTCAACGCGGGAACAATCACGTTGGAAAACGACACGTTCTTTGGCAACACCGCAGAAAACGGCGGCGCACTACAAAACAACGGCACCGCGACGCTCGTGAACGACACCTTCGCGAGTGACAGTGCTTCGTCAACGAATAGCGGTGACGAAATCAGTAATACGGGCACGTTGTCCATTTCCAATTCGATACTTTCGAGTTCGTTGAGCTGCGCGAATTCGGGAACCATTACCGATAACGGTTACTCGGTCGAAGCCGACGACTCCTGCGGACTCAGCTCGAGCGGAACAAATGCCGTGAACAATGCCGCCATCAACCTTGCGTCAACGCTCGCCCTAAACGGTTCTACTGGTCCAAAGTCTTTGGCCATCGGAACCGGCAGTGCCGCGTATCAAGAAGTGCCGTCACTCCATTGTGTTCTTGACACAGACGAACTTGGTAACGCGCGTCCTGGTTCGGGATCGGCCTGCGACGCGGGAGCGTTCGAATACGAGGCGTCTTCGCCGCCGTTTAACGTGGGCGACGATCCCACCACCTGTCTGTTCACTCCCTCGAACGTGTACGACACGCAGTTCTACAACACGGGATCAATCCCGAGCGAAACGCTGCACCTTTCGTCCCTCAACTATCCGGTGTACACAACAACGGTGAACCCGTATGCGTACGACCGGCTCGGGGCATCGGACGAATCGAACGGAAATTACTTTGGCTTCATTAACCTCGGCGGCGGGAATTTCAAACTGAATCTGTACTACGCCAATGGTTCGGTTGATCGCGTCATGGACACGACGGGACAGTTTGTCTGGTCGGGCACCGGCTACCTGTTTTATCTCGGCGACGGTTACGCCGGCACGCTCTTTACGACCAATAACACCTATCAAAACGGCGACGACGTGGATCTCAATGTGTTGGTTGATAATCCCACGTTGAGCCAGGTGGATCAAGCGTTCCAGTGCCCGATGGGTTTTGCTTCGACGCCCACTATTTCGAATATCCCTTCGAGCAATAGCTACGGGGACAGTTTCACGGCGTCGTTGTCGACGAACGGTGACGGCACGCCTTCAGTTACGTCGTCGACGAGCAGCGTGTGTACGGTCGGCAATGATGGACTGACAGTCACGTTTGTTGGTGTTGGGGCGTGTGATCTCACGGCACACGTTGCGACGGGCGCCATTTACGCCGCGGCGGACGGTACGCAACAAGCCATCACGGTGCACAGCGCCACGGCCAGTACGCCCTCGATATTGAACATTCCGTCGAATGCTTTGGTACAGGGGAGTTTTCAATCGACCGTCACTACGAACGGCGACGGTGCAACATCGGTAACGTCAACCACACCGTCGGTCTGCACCGTCGGCAGCGACAATCTCACGGTGAGTTTTATTGCTTCCGGACAGTGCACGCTCACAGCGCACGTTGGTACCGGTACGAATTACAACGCCGCTGACGGACAGGCCCAGAGTTTCACCGTTGGCAAAGTCGCGCCGACCGCACCGACGATCTCTAACGTGCCTAATGGCGCGGTCTACGGCGGTTCTCTTACTGCTGTTGTGACCACGAACGGTGACGGAACAAAGACCGTGACCTCACTTACGAGTGGCGTCTGTAGCGCCACGGGTCTTTCGGTGTCCTTTATTGGCGCGGGAACCTGCACACTCGAGGCGCTCGTGGCTAGTGGAAATAACTATCTTTCCGCTGACGGCACGGCGCAGAGTTTTTCCGTGTCGAAGGCGCCCGCGGTGACGCCGACGATTAGCAATATTCCTTCCGCGGCGACCTTCGGCGGCACCTTCACGGCAACCGTTTCGACGAACAGCGACGGTGTAGCGAGCGTGACCTCGAACACACCGAGTGTGTGTACCACGAGCGGACTCAACGTCAGTTACGTTGGCGCCGGTAGTTGCATATTGGTTGCTACCGTCACGCAGGGCGCCGACTTTCTTCCCAGCACCGGACCGTCCCAGGGTTTTGCCGTGACGCAAAAGGCACCAAACGTGCCAGTCATTTCCGATCTGCCCTCGAATGCTCTTTTTGGCGGGAATTTTTCAGCGACCATCGATACCAACGGCGACGGCACGACCTCGGTAACGTCACAGACGCCCGCCACCTGCAGTACCAGTGGGCTCGCGGTGTCATTTGTTGGCGCCGGGACGTGCACGTTAACGGCCGTTGTGTCGTCGGGGAAAAACTACGCCGGTGCCACTGGTACGCCACAGAGTTTCGCAATTGGAAAAATCGTTCCCGCGGCGCCGGTGATCACGAATCTGCCATCGCAGCCCTTTACGGGTGGCTCTTTTGGCGCGAATGTCTCGACCACGAGCACGGGTAGCGCCTCGGTTACTTCGCTCACGCCGAGCGTGTGTTCGGCTGGTGGACTGAGCGTGCAATTTGTTGGCGTTGGTACCTGCACGCTCGAAGCGCAGGTTGCGGCCAGCGCCAATGACGCGAGTTCGCAGGGCTCGCCGCAAAGTTTCAGTGTCGTCGCCGTGCCCGTAACAACCACAACAACCACGACGACACCGACCACGTCGACAACAACAACGACCACGCCGTCCACCACAACGTCAACGAGCACCACGCTGGCCACAACGCCAGTAACGCCGACGGTCGTCGTGGTGTTCTTGTCGCCTCCTGGAGCACCCATTAGCCAGACGCAGGTGTTGGTGCAGGGTTCGGGCCTCGAACCCGGTGCCACGGTGACAATTGTCGCGCACTCTTCGCCAACGCAGCTCGCGAGTTCGAGCGTCGGGCCGGGAGGAACGTTCAATTTGGTCGAAGGTCTTCCCAGCAATTTGCCAGTGGGCGTTCATCATATTGCTGTCACCTCAACGTCCGCTAACGGCACGACGTATCACCAAGTAAAAACCTTCACGGTTGCTCCGGGTGGGCGCTTGGGAGCCGTGGGCTACGTACCGCCGGGCCCACTCAAGAATGACATTCAGTACGTTCCCACGGTTCATCGCAGTGCGGTGCTCGTCACCACCGCCGGCGGTGTCGCCGCGTTGGCGGCCGTGGGATCTGGTCTGGGTGGGGGGTTTGGTGGTTCGACACTTTCGGACATTGAACTAAACCGCGAAGAAGTAGAGATTGAAGAAGATCGCGAAGAAAAATTCCGCACCTGGCGCTGGCCCGGTACGGGTTTGCTCGACCGACTCTCNNTTTGCCGTTGCCATTGGGCTTTTGGTGTCGTCGAGCACTGGCTGGTACGCCACGCCACCGTCCCTCGGACTCTTTCTTCTTGTTCTCGGCGTTGGGGTATTTGACTCAACGTTGGGTTTTCTCGCGGGAATGTCGTTTATCGTTGGCGCGTTGTTTGCTGGCCACCTGGGATCGGCGAACGAAGTGCGTTTGGCCATGGGTCTTGCGCTTGTTTGGTTTGCGGTGCCGCTCGCGGCTGCGGCCCTTCGTCCCTTGCGACGTCGCGTCACGCTGGACCGTGAAGGACTATGGGAGCGGTTTTCTGACCTTCTTATTAGCGGACTCTTTGGGGCGTGGGTCTGCGAAAAAATGGTGGGTTCTCTTTCGGGTCT
>PLHJ01000026.1:0-32174 GCA_003138895.1 Acidimicrobiaceae bacterium | reverse complement strand
TCCACCTGGGCGCTCTATCTCGGTGCGGTGTTGTTTTTTACGCCGCTCGCAGGATGGCTCGTTGCCGACAAATTGCCAAAGAGTGCCACCCTGGCGAAGTGGCGACCCAAGGGCGTTTTGATGTGGACCGTGATCATCATTGCCGGCATTTTGATCAGCCGACTGCTCGATCACGTCATTCCCAATAGTCATCTCGTGGAAGAAGTGGGTTTCGTTGTCTTGCCGTTACCGGTGTTGATTTTCTGGGCCATTGAGCTCTTTGAAGGCGACCCCGCCCTTGACGACGGTGCGAATGAAGGCCGTTCACGAGCCGCGCACGAAGAACGACAAGACGAGCAGTTGGCCGAGCGCCAAGGTGAAGCGACCTCGGATCTCCTAGAAGCGGCGCTTACAAAGAGTGGTGAAAGTAAACAACGACGTGAAGTGGTGAAGTGGGCGGGTCGTCTTTTGGACTTGGGACTGCTCGCTACCTGTGTGTATCTCGTGGTAGCGCACATCGCTGGCGGCGGATAGACAGTGGGATTTCTCCTAGAGAATGCTCGTCGCCAGTTGAAGTGTGCCGAATACGCCTTGGAGAAGGCAATTGTTTAATTGAAGGAGCGCCAATATGAGCGTCGTTGTCACGTTGAAATTTCCAGTGGCCGATGTGGCAAAAGCCATTGCGGGTCTGCACGCCAACGCATCATTTTTTGAAGATACGTCCGCGAGCACCAAGGGCCAGGGCGTCATTAGCCATCGGTTCGTTGCGGGTGAAAACGATCTCATGGTCATCGATGAGTGGGAGAACGCCGATCAGTTTCACAGTTTCTTTGCCGCCAACCCTAAAATTGGCGACGTCATGGGTTCTATTGGCGTGACGGGTGCGCCCGTTATTTCGGTGTACGAATCAATCGACGGTNNATGTGTAATTTTACACCAAAATCGTCCGTATTATGTGGTTTACCGCTATTGTGTAAGCGTGAAGCGACGTGCACTTGACCGCCTTGTTGCATGGAAGAACGATGGAGCGCGAAAGCCCCTCGTAGTGCGCGGTGCGCGACAGGTCGGCAAAACCTGGCTGTTGCAAGAGTTCGCTAGTACCTACTACGAACAAGTCGCCTATATAAATTGCCAGCGCGACCAATCTTCAACTGGGATCTTCGCTGGCGATCTCGACCCCAACCGCATTCTTAGCGGCATTGAGATTGCGTCTCGAACAACTATTGACCCGCCAACGACACTGGTCATTATTGACGAAATCCAAGAGGCACCACGGGCCCTTACCTCGCTTAAGTACTTTGCCGAGCAACGCCCCGACATTCAATTGGCGGTCGCAGGGTCGTTGCTGGGCGTGGCTCTTCGAAGTAACGACTCGTTTCCGGTTGGGAAAGTTGAATTCCTTGATCTTCACCCGCTGGATTTCGACGAGTTCCTCCGCGGCACGGGCGAAGGTCAGCTCGCAGATCTCATTCTCCGTCAGGATTGGCCAACAATTGAAGCGTTCGCTGATCGACTGATTGAACTCTTGCGACTGTATATGTTCGTTGGTGGCATGCCCGAAGTTGTTGCTCTGCGCGCTGCGGGCGAATCACTACAAAAGGTTCGCTCGGTGCAATTGAACATTCTGCGCGGCTACGAAAACGACTTCGCGAAATACACCTCTGCGACCGTCAGCCGTCGCATTGCCGAGGTCTGGGCTTCGTTGCCCAGCCAATTGGCTCGTGAAAACAAACGTTTCATTCTGGGCCGCGCTCGCGAAGGTGCTCGAGCGCGCGAGTTCGACGACGCTATCCAATGGCTCATTGACGCCGGACTAGTGCACAAAGTGAACCGTTTCACCAAGCCTGCCAGTCCCCTTCGCGCCTACGAAGACGCCAAGATATTTAAACTGTTCCTTCACGATATTGGACTTCTCGGCGCCCTATCGGGACTTCAATCTTCAGTGCTATTGGAAGGTACCGGTATTTTCGAAGAATTTAAGGGAGCACTTATCGAGCAGTACGTGCTGCAACAAATTGTCGCCAAACGCGACGTCACGCCCCTGTATTGGGCTCCCGAGAGTGGCAGCGCCGAAATTGACTTTGCTCTCGAACACTCGGGTGCCGTGGTGCCCATCGAGGTCAAGGCTGGAACAAATATGAAAACCAAGAGCTTGCGAAGTTACATCGATCGTTTCCATCCGGCTGAGGCGTGGCGTTTTTCATTGGCGAACTACCGTGAACAAATTGATATGACCAACGTGCCCCTCTACGCAATCGGGCCGCGCCTTTAGAACTCCGCTCGCCAATCGTGGCGTTCCAACGTGTTCTTTAACGCGCGAAGAAACGCTGCCGCGTAGGCACCATCAAAGGCGCGGTGATCCCAACTAAGCACCAACATGCCAACTGAGTGGATGGCAATTGCTTCGCCGCCAAATTCATCGGTGACAACGACTGGCTTTCTCGTCACGCCGTCGGTCGACAAGATTGCGACTTGGGGCTGATTGATAATCGGCGCCACCATAAACGTGCCGAAGGGTCCCGAGTTGGAGATAGTGAATGTTCCGCCGCTCAATTCATCGGCCTGAAGTTTTTTAGTTCGCGCTCGTCCCGCGAGGTCGGCAATTTCTCGCGCTATGGCTCCTAGTCGCTTGTCTCGTACTTTTCGAACTACCGGAGCGAGCAGTCCCTCGAAGTTGAGATCCACCGCGATATTGAGATCAATATTTTCGTGCACGACGACACCTTCGGGCACCACTGACGCATTGAGGAGTGGAAATTCTCCCAGGGTTTGGACCAGTGCTCGTGCGATGAACGGTAAGTACGTGAGCGTAAAACCTTCAGCGGCTTTCCAAGCGTCTTGGCGTTCGCGCCGTACGCGCTCGATGTTTTCGTAGTCCACTTCAATCGCTGAAAGCACGTGTGGAGAGATCGCTTTGGACGCCACCATCTTGTCGCCCGTTACTTTGCGAGTTTTGTTAAACGGTATGAAACCGGCTTGCGTACTTGTTAAAGCCGCCGCGCCATTGTGGTGTGAACTCTGTGTCGCGATGAGTTCGGCATCTTTTCGCGTCACACGACCGTTGGGCCCAGTGCCGTGCACCAACGAAGCGTCAGCACCAAGTTGCTTGACGAGCTTTCGCACGACGGGCGACGTAATGAGCAAGTCGTCAAGTCGCGCCTGGGCAACGACAGGAGACGTAGGTGCGTCCGGCGCAGCAGCGACCGCCGCGGAAACGGGCGCCGTAGCTAACGACGCTGGTACGGGGATTTCGTTCGACGCCGCAGGCGCGGGGGTTACAGCGCTCGACGTCGGTGCTGGTGCTGGTGGCGCGGGTGCGTCAGACGTTTCGAGTGTCGCGACAACGGTACCCACGTCAACGGTGGTGCCCGCCACGACGAGAATTTCTCCGATGGTGCCACTAAAAGGTGAGGGCACCTCGGCGTCCACCTTTTCGGTGGAGACTTCGAATAGTGGCTCTTCGGCGACGATGGTTTCACCAGGTGCCTTGAACCATTTCGTGATGGTGCCCGAGGTGATGGACTCACCAAGTTCGGGCATGCGGACGTCGGTCATCTCGTTACCTCGCTCAGCGCTTCCAGGGATCGTCGGCGTCGATGTCAAGGTCATAGTCGCGAATGGCCTTGTCGACGACCTTGGTATCGATAACGCCTAATTCAGCGAGACCCGTCAACGTTGCGACGACGACGTGTGCTTCGTCTGTTTCAAAGAATCGACGAAGCGCTTCGCGCGTGTCCGAACGACCAAAGCCATCAGTGCCGAGCGTCAGAAATGGTCGCGGCGGAGGAGTCTTTGCCTTGGTAGGGAGCGGGGGAATGAATCGCGAGATTTGATCCGGCACGGCCCGCATGAAATCGGACACTGCGACAATGGGCCCCGGTGCGTTCGACAAAAGTTCGGTGACGGGTGCCTTTATCGCCGCATCCATGGGGTGCAGTCGGTTGTGACGTTCAACCGAAAGTGCGTCTTCTCGAAGTCGTTTGTAACTAGTGGCACTCCAGAGTTCGGCGCCAACGCCGTAGTGGTCCGCGAGGGCACGCTGGGCGTCGCGGGCAACTCCCTGCGAAGAACCAGAGAACAATATGGTCGCCACGGCGTCGACACCGTCGGGAGCGGGTGCCCACTTATAGAGGCCCTGCATGATGTCGTCATCGGTGACGCCCTCGGGGCGAACCGGCATCTCGTAATTCACGTTGTAGAGCGTCATGTAATAAAAGACCGATTCACCGGCGCCGGCCACGCCGTTCGCGTCCACGCCGCCGTACATACGGGTGAGTCCACTTCGCACGACCGCCGCGACTTCATAAGCGAATGCCGGGTCGTAGGCCTGACAGGTGGGCACGGTGGAGGCAAGCAACAGGCTGTGTCCGTCTTGGTGCTGGAGTCCTTCACCAAGCAGTGACGTGCGACCCGCCGTGGCGCCCAGCAAGAAGCCCTTGGCTTGCGCGTCGGCGGCCGCCCAAATGAGATCGCCCACCCTTTGGAAACCAAACATCGAATAGAAGATGAAAAACGGGACCATGGGCACGCCGCGCGTGGCGTAGGCGGTACCCGCCGCGGTGAAACTACCGAGCGACCCCGCTTCCGTGATGCCTTCTTCTAGGAGTTGACCTTTTTGCGACTCGGTGTAACTGAGCAAGAGCTGCGCGTCCACTGGTTCGTAGTGTTGGCCGTCGGCGGCGTAGATTCCGAACTCACGAAAGAGTGAATCGATACCAAAGGTTCGAGCTTCGTCGGGAATGATCGGCACGATGCGCGGTCCAAAGCCGTCGGCGCGAGCGAGGGTGCGAAGAAGTCGCGTAAAGCTCATGGTCGTTGACACGGCCGCACCGTTTGAGCCCGCGTCGAATTCATTTAACGCGGCGGCGGGTGGCAAGACGAGGGGTGTTCGAATTTCCGTTGAGCGCTTGGGGAGCGAGCCACCGAGCACGCCGCGTCGCTCCATCATGTAGCGATAGTCCTCCGAATCAATTGCTGGTCGGTAGTACGGAGGTTCTTCGGCCGCGAGTTGTTCTTCGCTAATGACGTCTTGCAGGTGCAGACGTATGCGAAGGTCGCCCAGTTGTTCGTGCGTGAGTTTTTTTACTTGGTGGCTGGCGTTTTTCCCTTCTGCGGCCGTACCAAGGGTCCAACCCTTGATGGTCTTGGCGAGAATGACGGTGGGCATGCCGGTGGTGTTCGTGGCCGCGTAATACGCCGCGTACATTTTTTTGTAGTCGTGACCGCCGCGAGGAAGACTCTGTAACTCGTCGTCACTGAGGTCTTCGACCAAGGCGCGAAGTTTCGGATCGGGACCAAAAAAGTGTTCGCGAATGTAGGCACCCGACGCGGTGGCGAATCGTTGGAATTCGCCGTCGACGCTGGAGTTCATCTTGTCGAGCAAAACGCCGTCGACGTCCTTTGCCAAGAGCTTGTCCCAGCCCGCGCCCCAGATGACCTTGATGACATTCCATCCAGCACCACGAAACACTGCTTCTAATTCCTGAATAATCTTGCCGTTGCCGCGCACTGGTCCATCGAGGCGTTGCAGATTGCAGTTAACGACCCAGGTCAAATTGTCGAGGTGCTCTCGTCCCGCGAGACTGATGGCGCCGAGCGTTTCTGGTTCGTCGCATTCGCCGTCGCCGAGGAAACACCACACACGCGACTTCGAGGTGTCGTCGATTTCGCGGTTGTGCAGATAGTGATTGAACCGGGCGTGGTAAATAGAATTAAGTGGGCCCAGTCCCATAGACACGGTCGGGAATTCCCAAAAGTCGTGCATGAGCCACGGGTGGGGATAACTCGTGAGACCGTGGCCAGCTATCTCTTGGCGGAAATTCGACAGATGCTCTTCGTCGAATCGTCGCTCGAGAAAAGCACGGGCGTAAATACCTGGTGCGGCGTGACCCTGGAAGTACACGTGGTCACCGGGATCTTCGGCGGTCTTACCGCGAAAGAAGTGGTTGAAACCGAGTTCGTAGAGCCCCGCGGAAGAAGCGTAGGTAGAAAGGTGGCCACCAATGCCGTCGGCGCGGTGGTTGGCGTTCACGACCATGACGGCCGCGTTCCAACGAATGTAGGCACGAATGCGTCGCTCGATATCCATGTCGCCCGGGAAGGGCGCCTGCGCCGAAGGAGGAATGGTGTTGATGTAGGGGCTCGACACTTCAATGAGGGAGGGCACGCCGAGTTCACGGGCGCGGTCGAGCAACTTCGTAATGACAAAGCGCGCTCGCTTCGGTCCACCCTCTTTTACGAGCGCATCGAGTGAATCAGTCCACTCCGAGGTCTCCTCGATATCAACGTCGGGTAACTGCGCGACGTAACTCGTATCCGAACCGTTGTTTTCAATTGCCCCCATGGTCTCGACTTTAGAGAGTCGGTGGACCCGTGTCTATGGAAGTGTCCCGTATAATGGGACGGTACTTTGAAAGGCCTACCGTGCCAACTTCACTTTCCAAGGCATTACAACTGCTTTCGACGTTGGCCGACGAGACGCGCCCCATGTCCATTCGACAGATTGCGGCCAGTTCTGAACTCCCTCGTACGACCGTGCATCGACTGGTGTCGGAGATGCGTGAAGCAGGTCTCGTCGAGTCCATTCCCGAAGGGCATCGTCTCGGGCTGCGACTCTTTGAACTCGGCGGCACCGCTCTTCGTCAACACCACGTGGAAGCGTTGGCGCGTCCTTACATGGAAGAGCTCTTCGAGCGAACGCACTACACGGTGCAGCTCGCTGTTTTGCAAGACACCGATATCTTGTATCTGGCGCGCGTGGGCCACCAGGGTCACCGTCGCGTGGCGTCGCACGTGGGAGGGCGCGTGCCCGCTACGTGCACGGCCGCTGGAAAAGCACTATTGGCTTTTGACGCGGCTGCTTTACACCAAGCGCTTTCGTTTGGCTTGGTGACACGAACCCGTCACTCGGTAACGGACCCAAAGATTCTTCGACAGTCGCTCGTCGAGACTCGCCGCACGCACGTTGCCTACGACGTTGAAGAAGCGCGGGTGGGCCTCGTCTGTGCGGCGAGTCCTTTATTCATAGACGGAAGGGCCCGCTTCGCTCTTTCGGCATCGACGGACGTGGAGACGTTTGATCCCCGAATGATTGGAACTGCAGTTCGGCGCACTGCGCTTCGCCTCTCCAAGGTGCTTTCGTCCAACTGAAAAAGACCTTCGATTGTAGATGGTGGACTTTCGCGTTGACGATTTGGCCTCGAGGGTTAAACAGTTGACGGTAGCTGGGGCCCACACTGAGGAAATCATCGACCAATCCAATGGCAGATTCACCTGGACATTTGACGCGGATAGGAACCTCATCGATCTTTGGGAATCAAACTGAATGAGTCTTAGGAAATTCACTCAATTCTTTGCAATTTCCTGAACAGCGCTAACTCGAGCCCCATTACATTTTCCGGAGTGAGAATTTGGGTCGCAAAGCATTTCGCTCACGACGTCGTTCGTTTTTGATTTTGATTGAAGTCGCTAAAAACGTGGTTCACGCAGAAGCAATTTTGAACGGGAGAAAAGGAATGTCGTTGCAACGACCTAGAAGGTATCTTCGCACGTTTCTTTTGCCGTTCGTTTTCCTGCTCTTAATCGTCGGTGTTGCGTCGCCAGTGGGTTCGACGAGTCCGCGAACGTCCCCTGACGCTCTCGTGCCCTCGGCAAATATTTCGCCCAATCCCAACTTCTTTTCATCCGGTTCTTGTTATAACTCGGGCGCTGGCTATACGTGCCCGAACCCGTGCGTAAGCGGCACCTTGAGTTTCCCCGTATTCACGAATGCTCCGGACTGCACGGCGTACTTGTTGGGTGCAATGAACGCAGCGCGCGCGACAGTGGGCGAACGGGCAATGGAGTTGCCAAGCAACTGGTTCACGCTGACACAAACCGAACAACTTTTTGTTCTGGCGAATCTCGACCGCGTGGGTCTTGGCTATCCGCCGTACCTTGGACTGAACGCAAATCTTTCTGCCGAGGCCCAAACCGCGGCGCAAGCCTACGAAGATCCATCGGTAGCGCCGGGCTTCAAGATCGGTCTTGATTCCGAAGGCGCCCAAGGTGTTGGTGGCACGTGGGGACAGGGTTTTAATGCACTCGAGACTGATTACGCCTGGATGTTCCTTGACGGCTGGGGAGGTTCGATTGCCACGACGCCTAATTTCGAATGCACCGCACCAACCAATCCGGGGTGCTGGGGTCATCGACTCGAAATCTTGGGCAGTGACCCAGGATTCAATCCTGGCGTTGGTCTTGGCTGCACGACGTGTGAGATGGGGGCGGGTTACGCGGTTGTGAACGGTTCGAGTTCCTGGGTTGACCTTATTGAACTTCCCGCCGGTTCGCCCCCCGCGATGACGTTCACGTGGGCGAGCGAGGTGCCGTACTTCGATCCTGGCTATTTGTCCTCGTCGACGACTTCCAGGACGGTTGCTGCAACGACAACGACAACGACCGTGCCGCTTAGTGTGCCGCAATCGGCGACCTTTAAGAAACTCTCCTTCAAACCCAACTCCATTTCGGTCTCGTGGTCGAGCCCAGGTGCGCGGGGCATTAAACGAGTAATGCTCCGCACGTACCTCGGCACGAGCTGTAGTACGAACGACCTCACGGCGGTTTCGTCGTACGAGCCAAGTTCAAATACCACGAGCGGCACCATTACTTACAAAGGATCAACGTTCACCAACACCAAGGTTGTGTACGCGGCGAGCGTTCAGGTGGTCAACGCGGCTGGCTCGACGACCAGTACCTGTATCTCCCTCGGGAAGAGTTGATGCTTTTCTAGGAACTTTGTCATCTGCTTCGTGGGCGCAGTTTCGACGGCTAGTGACCATGAAGGATCCTCGAGGTCTCTCGGGGCGCTCATCAACCTTTTAGAGAACCATGCGGATAATTAAGTAGCATGGTCAATCCGAGGAGAGGTGCGAGAGCGGCCGAATCGGACTCACTGCTAATGAGTTGACCTGGGTAACTGGGTCCGAGGGTTCAAATCCCTCCCTCTCCGCCAGATTCTTGGCCGTACATTGGTTGTAGTTCTAGACGTCCAGATGGGAGACACGTGCGTTACTGGATTGAGACGCTCGGTTGTCCAAAGAATCAAGTGGACTCGGACAAACTCGGTGGCCTTCTCGTTTCTCAGGGATACGACGCCGCAGAAAACGCCGACGAAGCTGATCTCGTGGTGGTAAACACCTGCGCCTTCATTGAGGCCGCTCGTGAAGAGTCCATTGAGACGGTGCTGGCCTTGGCAGAGCAGAAGGACCGCGGCGCTCGTTTGGTTGTCACTGGATGCATGGCCGAGCGCTACGGCGACGAATTGCGTGACGCACTTCCCGAAGTTGACCTCGTTGCAGGATTTGGCGACAGTCTCCTCGGCACACAACGAGTGCAGATTGGCGCCAAGAAAAAAGTTCCTTCGTTTGACCTTCTCAATCTGCCTCGACCCACGACGTCAGTTCCTTGGGCCTATATAAAAATTGCGGAAGGCTGTGATCGACGTTGCGGTTTCTGCGCGATTCCGACGTTTCGAGGTGATCAGCGTTCGCGAACGAACGCGGAGATTCTGGAAGAGGCACGCGCTCTCGTGAGGGGCGGCGTAAAAGAAATCGTTCTCATTGCCCAGGACCTCGCCAGTTGGGGTCACGACCGTCGTCGAGGTGGTCGCGGTGAAGCAGTGGAAGTTTTGGACGAGGGTGGAACGCAGCCGCTCATTGCTCTGACGAAAGCGTTGAGCAGTGAGGTTGAGCGCGTCAGGCTGCTCTATCTCTATCCGTCGGGACTCACGACGGGACTGATTGAAGCCATTCTCGATACCGGCGTTCACTATTTTGATTTGTCCTTGCAGCACGCTTCTCGTCCGCTGCTTAAAAAGATGCGACGTTGGGGCGACGGGGACCGCTTCTTGGAACGCATTGGCGCAATCAGAGATATGGCACCGGACGCCGCGTTTCGCTCCTCGTTCATTCTTGGGTATCCAGGAGAAACCGAAGACGACCAACGTGCGTTGCTCGCATTTATTGAGGCGGCGCAACTTGACTGGGCGGGATTCTTCACGTTCTCCAAAGAAGAAGGCACGCCGGCGAACGACGCCAACCAGCAGGTTCCTCACGAGTTGGCGCTCGAACGCCTGAGAGAAGTGAGTGAGACGCAAGACGCGATTACCGCTCGAAAGCGTGACCTATTAATAGGTACAACGCAGCGCTTGCTCGTCGACGCTCCCGGGGTTGCTCGTTCACAGCGTGAATGTCCCGAGATTGACGGGATTATCCGCGTGCCTCGCGACCTTGCCGTTGGTTCATTGATTGACTGTGTTATTACGAAGAGTCACGGGACGGATCTGGAGGCCCGCTTAGCATGAGTACCACCCAGCGAAGCTACGGCGAAGGAGCGTTGTTAACGCCCGCCAATGTGCTGACGATCTTTCGTCTGGTCATTACGCCTCTTTTCATGTGGCTCATCGTCACCAGAGGCCCATCGTGGTGGACAACGCTCGTGGGTGGTGTCGCTGCATTTTCGGACTACTTCGACGGCATCGTTGCTCGCCGACAAGGCCCGACGAGGTCAGGCGCGTTTCTTGATCCCTTGGCCGACAAAGTCGCCGTTCTTGGATCGCTCTACACGTTGGTGGCGGTACACCGGATGTTCTGGGTTCCGGTGGCAATCATCACGCTTCGAGAGATGTGGATGAGTTATTTCCGTTCCAAAGCTGGACGGGCGGGCATTTCTATCCCAGCAAGCCAACTCGCGAAATATAAAACAATGGTCCAAGACTTCGCCATCGCCTTTTGTGTTATCCCATGGACCAGGCACCTGCACTGGCTGCAACTCGCCACCATTTGGCTAGCCGTGGCACTCACCGTCTACACCGGTTGGCAGTACTACCGCGGCCACAAGGTAGCGACCGCCTCGTGAGAGTAGAGATCGTCGCGGTCGGCACAGAATTACTCCTTGGTCAAATTGCCGACACGAATTCGCAGTGGCTGGGAGAGCACTTAGCTGCCAATGGCCTCACGTCACAGTTCCATCAACACGTGGGCGACAATCACCAACGCATGGTGTTGGCGTTTCGAACGGCGCTCGCGAGGTCGGACGCATTAATTGTTTGCGGAGGCCTTGGTCCCACCCAAGATGACATAACGAGAGCGGCTATTGCCGAAGTCATGAACGTGCCACTTGAGCGAGACGAGAAAATTATTGACGTCATCAGTGCGATGTTCGCGTCGCGACAGCGCTCGATGCCGGAAAACAACTTGCTCCAAGCCGACGTGCCAAAGGGAGCGACGATTGTTCCTCAAACAAGAGGAACAGCGCCGGGACTGATTTGCCCGGTGGGCCAGAAGGTGATTTACGCTGTGCCCGGCGTGCCCTATGAAATGACCGATATGTTCGAGCGGGCGATCTTGCCAGATTTGCTGGAACGCCAGCGTTTGACTGGTGTTTCGTCCGTTATCAAAAGTCGGGTTCTTCGCACCTGGGGCACGAGTGAGTCCGCTCTCGCCCAAGCCCTCGATGACCGCTTTGATTCCCTCGACGATGACGCGCGAATGACGATTGCATTTCTGGCGTCAGGTATTGAAGGGATAAAAGTACGTCTCACAGCACGCGGCGACGACGAAGCGCACGCCGTTTCGTTACTCGAAGCCGAAGAAAAGACGGTACGAGAAATCATCACCCGCGAACTCGGCGACATCGTCTTTGGTGTTGATGACGAGACCATGGAGGTCGCGATTGCGACTCGATTATTAGAGCGAAAACTCACGCTTGGCCTGGCCGAATCGCTCACCGGTGGGCTCATTGCCAGTCGCCTCGTAAACGTCGCGGGAGCGTCGTCGTGGTTTCGCGGCGGCGTTGTCAGTTACGCCAGCGAAGTGAAGTTTGATGTGCTCGGTGTTCCTGAGGGCCCCGTGGTGTCTGAAGCGGCGGCGCTCGCCATGGCAAAAGGGGCGCGACGGGTGCTAGCGGCCGACATCGGACTGAGTGTCACGGGCGTTGCTGGTCCGGATTCGCAAGACGGACAAAAGCCCGGGACCGTTTTTGTCGGATTGGCGACACCATCGGGCGAGCAGGTAACGGCGTTGCACCTGCCCGGTGATCGTCCTCGCGTTCGTTCCTACAGCGCCATCAGTGCCCTCGATGTTCTGCGTCGCGAACTCGACGCCACCCACGTCTAACGCAGCAATTCTTATAGGCACCGGTCCCCCAATCCGGATTGGCTAGCTCTGAAAAACGAAGCATGCAAAAGTCATTTCAAAGTTCTTTGCAACATTGTCCATTGACGCGAAGGCACGTTGTCGGAGGAGCGATTGATCAATTCGTGGCCGTTCAAACTCTGTGGGAATGCAAAGAAACGTCGGAGTAGTGGCTCAGGGGGCGAAAAACTCGATAATTAGGGCCTTTCTGCCTTAGTCGAAAGGGCCAAAAAGGGTGCAAAAGTTGGAAGGCGTCAAGGATGCTTGTTATGCTGAATCTAAGAAAACAGCAGTTCCTCGACGATTGGAGAGAGATGCTTCGCAGCGTCCGTCTAACACCTGGTGCCAATGGCACCGCAGCCCGTACCCCTTTGAGCCTCATGAGGATGGCAGTCAGCGTCGCGATTATCGCGACCCTTGCCCTTCTTGCCACGGGCAAGATAGCTGGTGCGGTGGTCCCGACAGCCCCCACGAGTGTGGGCGTTACTTCGACATCGG
Organism: Acidimicrobiaceae bacterium; assembly: GCA_003138895.1. Taxonomy (GTDB): domain Bacteria; phylum Actinomycetota; class Acidimicrobiia; order Acidimicrobiales; family RAAP-2; genus RAAP-2. Next base: position 19,524 of record PLHJ01000026.1, on the reverse strand, counting down.
CTAACGCCGTGACCGTGACGTGGACTGATCCCACGGCTAATGGTGCCGCCATTACGGGCTACAACGTGGTGAACACCGCGGGTACGACCGTGGCATCCACGACCAATCCAATCGCGACGTCGCTGACGTTTACGCCGAGTGCCGCTCTCGCGACGACAACGCTTGCCGTTGTTGCTACGAGTACGTCAGGCCCAGGCGCAACGTCGTCAACAGTCTCTGTTGGTGCGCCGGCGACGCCGTCCATCACGAGCGTGACACCAGGTAACGGCACAATCACAATCGTGTTTACCGACAGCCCGTATGCGGCTGGTGCACTCCTTGCTAACTCTTCGTACACGGTCTATGCCAACGGAAACGTGGCGGGTACGTGCACTTCAACGACTTGCACGTTGACGGATTCGACAGCCGGCCTCTCTCTCGGTGCGACCTATTCGTTCACAGTGACGGCGACCAACGTTGACGGCACGTCGAGTGCATCAAGTTCATCTCCTGGACTCGCGGGCGCGTCGCCGAGCGCGATCACTGGTGCGACCGCCACGGTTAACTACGGTGCATCGACACCCAACGTCACAATTTCGTGGAACGCTCCGTCTTCCAACGGTGGAACGCCTGTCAGCTACTCGGTGTCAGCTGGATCGCACGTACTTGGTTCGGGCATCACATCCACTTCACTCGTTGAGTCGATCTCATCGCTCTTCACCGCTGTTGGTGGTACTTCGTACAGCGGCGCCTTTACGGTGACGGCTACGAACGGTTCGTCGCTTACTTCGTCTGCGACCACCAACACGGTGTTCGTTGGTACGACGCCGGCGCCTCCGACGGCTGTCACCGTTGGCGGTTCGTCAGTAAGTTGGACTGCTTCGGCTTCTGGCTCGCCGTACACGTACGAAGTTCAATACGAAACCTGCTTGAGCTCAAGTTCTTCAACTTGCACGGCAAGTGGTACGCCTGTCGCTACGGCTGGCACGACGCTGTCGTACGCGACTGCCGGTTTCGCACCGGTCGCTGGAACCTACTTTGACATTGCGGTCTACGCCGTTAACAACGTAGGTGTCAGTGCGGTTGCCGTTGGTACGCCGGCCATAATCAGCCTGTCGGGCCCCGGGGCTCCAAGTGTGGTTTTGAGTGCGACCAACAGCAGCGTCACTGCAACGTGGACGCCAAGCACGACGACCGGAGGCAGCGCAATTGTTAGCTACTCCGCTCAGTTGTACACGGCCGCAGGAACTTCAACACCGTCGACGACGGTAGGAAGCGCTGTTTCGCTAGCCGCTGGAGTCACTACTTATACGTTTACTGGCCTCGCTCCCGGTAACTATGCCGTTTCGATTACACCGTCCAACGCCTCAGGCGCGGGTACACCGAGTGGCGCTTCGCCGGCGATTGTGGTCAATGAGTCACCGTACGGTGGCACGTCATTGGCGGCACCTACGGCGGTTTACGCTGCTTCCACCTTCAATCTTTCGTGGATTGCTGCTGCCGCAACGAGCACGAACTCGTGGTCGTTTGCTTCCTACAAGGTTGTTGACACCACAACGAGCACCACGCTCGGCACCGTGAGTGGCACCGTTACGAGTTTGACGGGTATTCCGCTGTCATCGGTGCACGCTGGTGACGCCATTGTTGTTTACAGCATTGGCATTTATGGCGTAACCTCGGTGCCTTCGAATGCCTTCACGCTTCCGGCTTCGATTAGTAGCACGACCGCACCAGCAATTAGTGCGGACTACGCGAGTACGACTGGAATTCAAGTCAATTGGGCTTCGGTCACGGGTGCAACGAGCTACAACGTGATTGGTACGGGTAGTGACCTTTCACGGGTGACCGCCACCGTAACTGGTACAAGCACAATTTTCTACTTCGGCACCACGTACGGTACGGGAACGCTGACTTCAGGCGTGACCTACACCTTCCAAGTTGCTGGTGTGAATCCTTTTAGTTCGACCGCCTACGGCACGGGCGTCTCTGCGACGACCGCCGCCACAGCACCGTCGACGCCTGTGATCAATAGTTCAGTAACGACGACCAACACGTCATTGAGTTTCAGTTGGTCCGCCGTTACTACGGGTAACACGGGATCGGTGACGTATTCACTTGCCTTGACCGCTCCTAATGGTGCAGTGACGACCGTTACGACCACCGGGACTTTGTACCTGTTCACAGGACTTACGCCGAACACCCCGTACAGTGCAGTGCTCACGGCTACGGCTCCGCTGATTAGTTCGGCAGCGTCGGCCGCGGTTGCCGCGACGACTATTGGTACGCCTGCCGCTGCGACGGGTCTAACGGCTGTTGCCAGCGCCACGACTAGTGGTTCGGTGACCCTGACATGGGTCGCGCCGACGAACCTTGGTGGTAGCTCAACCAGTTTGGCCTACGCACTTTCTTCGGCCGACAACACGGGCGGTGGAGCTACTCCATCATCATCCCCGGCCTATGGTGCGACGACCGCAACCCTGACGGGTCTGTCCGCTGGCCACTCGTACACGTTCACCTTGACCCTTAACAACAACAAGGGAACCGGTACGGCCGCAACTGTGACAATCACCTTGCCGTCAGCGCCAGCTGCGCCGACAGCGGTAACTTCTGCGATTGCCCCAAGTGCAACAAGCACGGGTACGGACACCGTCACGTGGACGGCTCCTGCAACGACGAACGGTGCGCCGATCACGGGTTACACCGTGACGAGTTCGCCGTCGGGCGCTACCTGCGCAGTTGCTTCTGGCGCCGCCGCGACGGCCACGAGCCAGTTGTGCTCCGGCTTGACCGCCAACACGGCCTACACCTTCACGGTGACGGCCTCGAACGCCTGGGGCACGTCAAGTGCTTCGACTGCTTCGACAAGCCTTTCGACAGTCGCGCAACCTACGGCACCGACACTGGCTTCGGCAGGTACGCCGGCGACGGGCATCACGGTTGGCATCATTGACGCCGACCCAACAGTCACGGGCTACACGCTCCAACTGATTGGTGGACCGGCAACGTTGTCGGCAACGGTGACTGGCACGTCGTACACCTTCCCCGCGAGCGTGCTGACGGTGGGCGTTTCATACTCACTCGAGGGCTACGCCACGAACGCCGCTGGCAACAGCAACGTCACTGGTCCCTCGGCGACACCGACGGTTTCGTCCGGTCCTGGCAGCCCCTTGCCGATTGAGTTGGTGCAAGACGCCAACACAACGCTTGGCGTCCAAGGCATCGTGATCTTCTGGGCCCCAGTAACGCAGAACGGCTTCCCGATGAGCTACACGGTGTACGGCGTGCAAAACGGCGTAACGACGTACTCAACGACCACGACGAATACATTCGTTGCCCTGCCATACGCTGCTGGCTACACGTTCACCGTGTACGCCAAGGACGCCGCAGGTACGTCTCCGGGCGCATCGTCAACGGTATTGACAGACACGACGTTGCCAAGTGCACCGGTTCTTGCCTCTACGGCCAGCACCGCGACGACAGCAACTGTCACGTTTAGCCCTCCGACCTCAGGTAGCACGCCGATTACGGGCTACCTCGTAACGCTGACGCCGGCTTCTGGTCCTGCGTTGACGCAAACACTTACGAGTGCAGGTGCCGCCACATTCGGTTCGACGACGCCACTAAGCGTCTACTCGACGTACACGTACAGCGTCGTAGCTGAAACGCCTCTGGCCAACGGCCCTGCGCTTACTGGTTCGGTAACGACCACCGCTAACACGCCAGGAGCGCCTACCGGCGTGACGGCTGTTTCCTCACTTGCTGTATCGGGTGTCGAGTCAGTGGTAGTTACGTGGGTTGCTCCGGCCTCAACGGGCGGTCTGCCTCTTACTGGCTACAACGTGTACCTGACTGGTCCTGCGACTGTTGCTTGCCCGACGGTTTTGACGGGCGCGAGCACGACGTGCACCATTCCGGTGTCGACGGTTGGTGCCTACCAGGCCAATGTGGTTGCTGCTACGGCTGCTGGCTACAGTTCGGACACGACGAGCGCCGCTACGGCAAGCTTCACGTCCGCCGGTGCCCCAGCCGCACCGACAATTACGGGTGTCACGACGACGGCCATTGGTACGTTGGTGATTGCCTTCACTGAGCCCGCGAGCACGCAGTTGCCGCTTATTGGCTTCAACTTGGAGACCATTGACCAAACAACTGGTGTCACGGTCGCTACGGCCGCTGTTGCTGGTCCTACTGCCACGAGCATTACGGTGACCGGACTCGCTGCGACTGATACCTACACGTTGGCACTCGTTGCCGCGAACGACTACATGGGTGCTACGACGACGTCGACGCCTGCCATTGGTTCGTGGACTGGCTGGACGGTTCCTGAAGGCGCGCCTTCGATTAGTTCCGCCACCAACCCGGCGCTTGGAACCATTGCTGTTGCTTGGACTGCCCCAGTTCCTGGCGCGGCTGGTGACAAGGGTTCGATTGTCAGTGGCTACACCGTTACGGCTACGAACACCTCGACGGGTGCAGTGCTTACCCAGAACGTGTCGGCTTCGACGTTGTCCACCACCTTTACGGGTCTGGCGAATGGCGTTACCTACTCGGTGACGGTTGCCGCAACCAACTCGGTTGGTAGTGGCGCCCCGACGACGGCCAGTGTGAAGACGGGCGCAGTTTCAACGGCGCCAGCTCCCACGCTTGGTGCGGTTACGGCTACGAGCACCTCGTTGACGTTCTCTTGGACGGCTCCGACGGTGTCGAGTGGTACGACCATCACCGGTTACGTGGGCAGTGTTGCCACGGGTAACACGACCATCACGTGTGGCACGCTTGGCGCGAGTGCGACGTCCTGCACTATCTCAGGTTTGACGCCTTCGACGACCTACACGATCAGCGTTAGTACGCTGACCGCGGGTGGCACGTCGGTCGCTGCTACCAAGACGGCCGCAACAACGGGTGGAACTGTTACGGGCCCAGTGCCTTCACCGTTCCAAGTCTTGTTCGCAGGTAAGAGCACCGCTCTGACCGCCGCAGCGAAGAAGACGCTTGTCACCTACGCCTTGAAGCTCTCGGCCGGTGGCGACGTCACGATGACGGGCTACGCAAAGGGCAACGCGTTCCTCGCGAAGTCTCGTGCGACGACCGTGGCCTTGTTCCTTGAGGCGGCTGTTAGCAACCTGCGCTTCCAGCTTCACGAAGTGACATCGAGCAGCGCGAACAGCGTGTTCGTGGTGACAGTGACGCTGTAGGCATGGCGCCCCTTTGAGGGGATGAGTTTTCAAGAGGCCGGCTCACCTTGGTGAGCCGGCCTCTTGCTGTACCCGTTCGGATACGGTGGGCATCAGGTTTGCGAGGGGAGGCCAGCAATGAACATTGAAATGGAGCCGGAGGCTTTGGGTCTTTCCTCCGCCGCACTTGATCGAATCGTTACTCATTTTTCTTCGTACGTTTCGTCCGGTCGTCTCAGTGGTTTTCTCTTTACGGTCGCACGACGTGGATCGCTTGTTTACGTCGGAAAAGACGGCGACGCGGACCGAGAAAATGCTCGCCCAGTAGCGAACGACACACTCTGGCGTATTTACTCAATGACCAAGCCGCTCACTTCGTTGGCCGCCATGATGCTGTACGAAGAGGGCTGTTTTGACTTGAACGATCCGGCGTCGAAGTGGATTCCCGAACTGAAGAATGCCCGTGTTTACGCTGGTGGACCGGCGCAGAGCCCCAGGACAGTTCCGGCGACGGAGCCGGTTCGCGTGCACCATCTGCTCAGCCACACGAGTGGTCTGACGTATGGTTTCACGCACCTTCACCCCGTAGACGAGATGTACCGCAACAAGGGCTACGACTTTGGCTACGCCAAGGGCGCCGATTTGTCCCAAGCCGTGAGCGATTGGTGTTCTATGCCGTTGCTGTTTCAGCCAGGGTCCGCTTGGAACTATTCAGTCGCGACGGACGTGGTGGGAAGACTTATAGAACTTTGGAGTGGGCAGACGTTGGATGACTTTTTTCAGTCAAGAATCCTGGATCCCCTGGGCATGACCGATACGTCGTGGTTCTGCCCACCCGAGAAATTGGACCGTCTGGCGATGTTGTACGTGCCGAGACAGGGCCAAGCGGTGCCATATCCGGATATTGCAAACAGCGCAACTCGTGCTCCCCAGTTCTTGGCCGGCGGAGGCGGTCTTATCTCGTCGGCGAGCGATTATCAAACGTTCATGACAATGCTGCTTCGAGGAGGCGAATTCGGAGGACATCGATTCGTGACACGAAGGACGCTCGAGCTCATGACCACGAATCACCTTCCGGGAAGAGGCGATCTACGGTCCGTGGCGCGCGATTCGTTCTCCGAGACGGATCAATCGGGAATTGGCTTTGGTCTCGGATTCTCTGTGGCCATAGATCAAGTTGAAAGTAGGAGTCTGTTGTCCGAAGGGAGTTTTGGTTGGGGCGGCGCAGCCTCGACTGCCTTTTGGGTCGATCCAAAGGAAGGATTGACGGTGGGCTTTTACACCCAGTTATTGCCGAGTAATACGTACCCAATTCGCCGGCAATTGCAGCAGTTGATCTATTCGGCGCTCGTGGACTAGCGGGCAACAAGATTTGTCAGGCTGGTTAGAGGTTCTAGGCAACCCAGCCGGCATGTTGACAAAAAAATGTACGGAGCATGCTTGCTACGAACATTTGTTCGTATTATCCTTGTGACAGGTGGAGACCACTCAATGTCACATAGGGGCCCTACGGTTCCGCTGATGAGAAAACAGCAAAAGGAGATAGCAGTGGCAACTGAAGACCGCGAAAAGGCCCTGGAGACAACACTTGGTCAAATCGAAAAGCAGTTCGGCAAAGGTTCGATTATGCGGATGGGCGAGAACCTCCACATGAACATCGAGTCGATTCCTACGGGTGCGTTAGCCCTGGACTTGGCATTAGGCATTGGTGGACTTCCGCGAGGTCGCGTGGTCGAACTGTATGGTCCCGAATCCTCGGGTAAATCCACGCTCGCTATGCACGTGGTGGCTGAAGCTCAACGAAATGGCGGTGTGTGTGCCTACATTGATGCCGAGCACGCCATGGACCCCATTTATGCACGAGCCATTGGTGTCAACGTCGATGATCTACTCATTTCGCAGCCGGACACGGGTGAGCAAGCCTTGGAAATCGCCGACATGTTGATTCGCTCTGGAGCTCTAGACGTGATTGTCATTGACTCAGTGGCCGCTCTGACACCGCGNNGCCCTTCGAAAAATTACGGGTGGGCTTTCTAAGTCCAATACGGTGGCTCTTTTCATCAACCAGTTGCGCGAAAAAATTGGCGTGATGTACGGCTCGCCCGAAGTAACACCCGGTGGACGTGCGTTGAAGTTCTACTCCTCGGTGCGACTCGATATTCGTCGTATTGAATCCATCAAAGATGGTACTGACGTGGTGGGTAACCGCACCCGAGTGAAAGTCGTAAAGAACAAGTGCGCGGCGCCTTTTAAGCAGGCCGAATTCGACATTATGTACGGTCAAGGCATCAGTCGTGAAGGNNTGGTTTACCTACGAAGGCGAGCAGCTCGGCCAGGGTCGAGAGAACGTGAAGACATTCCTTCGCGAGAGTCCGCAGTTGATGGCGGAGATTGACGGTAGAGTTCGCGAGCAGTTGGCAACAGCAGTTGACGACGGCACCATCGACGCAGACGAACCGATCTCCCTCGACTAGTGACGTAAGATTTCAGCAGTGTCGAACGTTGGAATCCGGAACGCACCAGTCGTTCCGGATTCCGAGTTCTGGCAACAATATTCTGACGGAACTCATCGGAACAGTACCTCCGGTATGAGATTGTGCAAAATGTTCTGAAGCCATGCCTCTTCATAATTTGGCTTCAAGCCGGCATCGTTGCGAGAATTTCTCGTTTCAATATTGTTAATTCCTTCCGAATTAGGCGTTTTTGGAGGTCTACGGGCGAAATTCCCATGAATTTCTTTGCTGGCGCCAACCATCATCAAAGGTCCAAAGACCCTTGACACTGAATAAATTGCTATTATTTTTCAGATTTTAAGTTCGTATCTATTAAGGAGTGAGATGCTACCTAGCGTCCAACCAGCCCTATCCGCCTCGAACACCACCGGTCGTTACCGCCTGCGGGCCACGCGAACCTTCGTTGGTGTCGCCATGATCGCGGGTCTGGCCCTTTTTGCCACCGGCCAAGTCGCTGGTGCGGCGGTGCCCCTGGCGCCGACGAGCGTCAGTGTTTCTTCGACGGCCGCCGGTGCGGTGACCGTGTCGTGGACCGATCCCGTTGCCAACGGAACCTCGATTACTGGCTACCAAGTGCTCGGAGCCTCAAATGCCGTCATTGCTTCAACAACGAACGCAACGGCGACGACCCTGACCTTTACGCCTACGGCCTCGCTCGCCACCACGTCGATCGCTGTCGTCGCTACCAGCCAGATCGGCAATAGTGCGGCGTCGTCGCCATACACCGTTGGCGCACCCGTTACGCCCACCATTACAACGGTGACGCCCGGCAACGGTACAGTCACCATTGCCTTTAACCAATTGCCCTTCAGTGGCAGCATCTCCAACACCTCCTACACAATTCTCGCGAACGGCAACGTCGCGGGTTCCTGCTCGACGGATCCCTGCACGTTGACGGACGCCACGGCGGGCTTGGCTCTCGGTGCTTCCTATACGTTCAACGTCATCGCGACGAACCCCTTTGGTAGTTCGTCCGCGTCGGCGGGTTCGTCGCTTACACAAGTGGCAGCCAACCCGAGTGCCATTACCAACGTCGTGGCGACAGTGAACAACTCAGCAGCAACGCCCAACGTGACCATTACCTGGAACGCACCTTCTTCCACCGGTGGCACGCCCGTGACGTATTCCGTGAAGGACTACGAAGGCAATTCCGTGACGTGCACGTCTCTAACGGGAACAACGTGCGTGGTCGATATAACCAGTTCCTCGCTGCAGTATTACCTCGATACAAACGGAGACTTCAACGGTTATGGTGATGTTTTTGATGGATCATTCACCGTTACTGCGACGAATGGATCGGGTCTTACCTCGTCAGGTACGTCGAACAACGTCCTGGTCGCTAGTCCTGAAGCGGGGGCTCCCGCTGTCACCGTCTCGTCGACGGAAGTTACGTGGACTGATCCTTCCGATATCCAACTTTATGGTGACACTGCTGCTTTCATCCTTCAGTACGAGACGTGCACGAGTTCCACGGCGAGTTCGTGTTCGCCTAGTGGCAGTCCGGTAACTGTTTCGGGTAACACATTGAGTTGGGTTTACGCTAGCAATGGCTTTACACCGCCCGTTGGTGCGTATTTTGGATTCTCGGTTAAGGCCGATGACCAAGTTGGTCCGAGTGCTGCCGGTGTTGGTGTTATCTCCAGCGTTCTTACTGGGTCTGGCCCTAGCGCACCGACTATTAGTGCTGAAACGGCTTCCAACAGCACGATCAGTGTCGCGTGGACCCCGAACGCCAGTAACGGCGGCAGTGTCCTTACGGGCTACAGCGTGCAATTGCTGTGTAGTTCGTCGACAACCGTAACGGCCAACTGCGCGGGCTACAACGCCGTCACCGTGCCCGCCACGACGACGTCGTACACGTTCAGTAGTTTGGCGCCTGATTACTACGTAGTGAAAGTCACGCCCATCAATGCTGTTGGCAACGGCACGTCCGTTTCCTCAACGTACGAAGAAGTGGGTATTAATCCGCTGGGTGCACCGGCTGGCTCGAGCGCTTATTCGAGTCCCGCGTTTAGCTACACCCCCACGACACTCACGGTGTCGTGGACGGCGGTAGCAGCTGGCTACAGCGTCAATACGATTACGGTCATCGACGGCACCAAGAGCACCACGGTGTGCACCGTACCCGCGAGTGCGCTGAGCTGCACGGTGCCGATTGCCAATGTGGCAGCCAACGACGGGCTCTACTTCGTGTCGACCGACGCCGCGGGTGTTATCTCCGAAAACGGTGGGGCTGCCACGGTGACGGTTCCGCCGGTAGGTACCTCGCTGTCGCTTTACAGCAACGCCAACGGTATCTACATGACGTGGGGGGCAGTCAGTAACGCTCTTGCTTACAACCTCTTGGGCGTGGGTTCTGACGGATCGCGCATCACGAAGTCCTTCCCCGCGGGCACCACGAGTGCCACCTTCAACTACGGTACCGGTGGACTCACTGTTGGCGTGACCTACGCCTGGCAGATCGACACCGCCAATGCCTTTGGCGCTTCGGTGTACTCGTCAGCCAATTCTTCGTACTCCACGGCTACCGTGCCGACCACGCCGACGCCACTTTCGTGCGTGACCACCAGTACGACGTTGACGTGCTCGTGGACCTTGTCAAGTGCTTCGCCGGCGGTCACGAGTTATCTTGCTACGCTCACTTGGCCTAATGGTCAAACGACGGTGGTGACGGCTGCGGCTGGCACGAGCACCACTACGTTTACTGGCCTGACGCCGCTTACGAGCTACTCGTTGACCGTGGTGGCAGTTGCACCGTTGGGTAACTCGGCGACGTCGACGGCACTTACCGCGACAACGATTGGAACACCAAGCGCGCCGACCGGTTTGACCGCGGTGACGGACCCGGGGTCATCGGGCTACGAAGCTGATTTGTCGTGGACCGCACCAACGAACCTCGGTGGAACGTCAGCGAGCTTGAGTTACAGCGTGTACGAATACGTTGTTGGTGGCAGTTTGGTACCCACGCTCGTGGGTTCGAGTATTGCTTCAACGGCGACGACCTTCACGGTGNNAGCGCGCCCACGGGCGTAACGGCCGTTGAACAGGCCGATGGTGGCTACACGTTGACTTGGACAGCTCCGGCGAACACGGATGGAGCAATAATTTCCGAATATGACGTTTATTACACCGTGACCTCGCCTTCGGGCTCAGTCATTCACTCGAATGTTTATGCGGGAGTGTCTACGTATGATTCCAGTCCTGCGACGCCTGCGCCCACTACCGTCGTGGATCACAACTTCAATCTTGTGAGTGGTGACACGGTGAGTTTCTCCGTTGTGGCTTATGACACCTGGAACAATGAAAGCCTGCCCTCGTCGAGTAGTGCCACATCGACGTACTTGACGACACCGAATGCACCGTCCTCGCCGTACCAGACGTCGCAGGGGACTCCCTTCAGCGCGACAACGTCACCCTCCGGTATTGGGGTTTCGTGGTACAACCTTTCAAACAGCGGAGCTTCTGGTTACGACCCCACGATCACGAGTTACACGGTTGAGTTGGTCGGTGGGCCGAGCATTATTTCGAAGACGATTCCCGCCTCCGATACGACCGACACCTTCGACACGTACGTTTTCCCGGCCAGCGTGTTGACAAACGGCGTGACGTACGCCGCCGAACTGTTCTCGACGAACGCTCTGAAGAGCAGCGCGACGACGACGTCAACTTTTTCGCTCCCTACACCTGGCTCGCCGATTCATCTGACCGTCGCCGTTGAAGATGCGTTACAGACGGCAGTACCTTCTGACATTGTTGTCTCGTGGACCGCTTCGTCTTCGTACGCGCCGGTGACCTATTCGGTCGTTGGTTTCCAGAACGGACTTCCGGCTTACACGACGACGACGAGCGCGACGCAGGTTACCCTTCCGTACGCGTCAACCTTCACTTCGTTCTCGGTGACGGCGACGTCCATAGGAGGATCAAGTACCGCAACGACTCTTTCGTCGGGCAGTTTCCTTGCCGACCCGGGTTTGCCTGCCGNNCACCGCCCGCAGATCCGGTGACTGGTTACGCGGTTACCTTTACGCCAGCCGCGGGTGGCGCAGCCATCGCGTGCAGTTACTTCAACGTTGCCTCGCCTGTAACAAACAACTCTGAGTGCGACGTCGTAGGTTTGACGCCCAACACCGCGTACAACTACAGCATTGTGGCCCTCTCGGCGCTCGGTAGTTCGCCAGCGTTGACGGGAATCGTCGTGAGTTCACCGGATAACGCCGCTGCTCCCACCGTAACTTCGGTAGTGCCGACGCTGAGTGTGACTGGGGACTTGCAAGTAGCGGTTTCTTGGACAGCGCCCACGTACACCGGTGGCGTTCCCATCACTGGCTACTACGTCGGCGTTTTCGTTGGAGGAAGTTACTATTTCTGCTACACCGCTCCAACGTCGACGGCCACGTCCTGCACGGTTGACACTGGCACTGGTAACACGGGTTCCGTTTCAGCATACGTGGTAGCTGTGACGGAAGTTGGTTCCGGCGACTCGAGTTCATTATTCACGCCGACCGCGCAGCCCTACACGACGGCCGCCGGTGCTCCTACGACGCCACTCTCGGTAACGGCCAACTATGGCACCCTAAGTTCGTCCGCCGTAGGTTCGCTCACCGTGACGTGGGTTGAGCCGCCGTCAACACAGTTGCCGGTCACGGGCTTTACGATTGTTCCGTATGACGTCGTGACAGGCTTGACATTAACGCCCGTAACGGTGGGTGCAAGTGCCACCTCGGCAACGATCACGGGCTTGCCCACCGGAACTGAAATTGATCTTCAGGTTTACGCCGACAACATGTACCTCGGTGTTGTAACGCCTTCCGCTAGTTATGGTGCCGCCGATTGGCTAGGTTGGACCGCTCCGGAAGCTGCTCCAAACATCACATCAGTGGCGCTGCCGTCGGCTGGTACGGAAGTCGTTTCGTGGGCAGCGCCGGTGCCGTTCAAGGCTGGCGATGCTGGCTCGAGCGTGACGGGATACGTCGTTTCTGCGACCAACACAACGACCGGTGCGGTTGTTAGCCAGACGTTGGCCGCGAATGTGCTGACCTATACCTTCACGGGTCTTCCCACGGGTTCCACCTACACCGTGAGTGTGGCGGCGACGAACTCACTTGGTACTGGACCTTCAAGCCAAGTCACTGGTTCCAAGGCTTCGCTCGCCGTACCTGGTGCACCCAAGATCACTTCCGTGACGCCTACGTCAAGTTCGCTCGCCATTAGCTGGAGCGCTCCAACGACGACCGGCGGCTCGGCGATCACGGGTTACCTCGTGAGCGTCACCTCGGGCAACGTTACGGTTACCTGTGGCACCGTGGCGGCGACTGCGACGACCTGCACCATTCCAGGACTCAGCGCCGGCACCGCCTACTCGGTGAGTGTGAGCGCGGAGAACGCGAATGGTCCGGGTGTAGCTGCTACGAGCACTGGCACCACTAGTGCACAAGTCGTTCTTCCGACGAAGCCCGCCAACGTCACCGTGGCGTTCGCAGCAGGTTCGACGGCTCTGACGGCCGCTGCGAAGAACGCACTCACGGCCTTGGGTCTGAAGCTTGCGGCGGGCGCCCAGTTGACGCTGACTGGTTACGCCAAGGGCGACACGTTCCTCGCCAAGTCCCGCGCGACGACGGTGGCACTGTTCCTTGAGGCTGCGGTGAGCAACATCAAGTTCGTGCTTCACGAAGTGACCACGAGCTCGGCCAACGCCGTGACCGTGGTGACCGTAATTGCCTAGGCGTTATCGTCTAATCACACGAAAGGCTTTACAAAACTGCGCCGGTCCTTTGGGGCCGGCGCAGTTTTCTTTTGTTGGATCTACCGTCGCTCGGTGACATCCTTCTTCGTTTGTTACTACCAGTAGCGTTACGGCCGTGCACCTTCGTTACCGATTTCGCCGATGGCTTGGTGCGCGGATTCGTTCGTACCGGGCCTACCTCAATGAAGTCGCAACGGTTGGACCTCGAGACGCCTACGCGTCAAAGTTCCTGCTTTTTGGCGAAGGTGCGGCGTTAATGGCGCCGCAGGGTGTCATATACAACGAGGAATATCTTTCTATTGGAGCAGGCACGCTCATTGGGCCCAACGTGGCCCTGACCGCGGGCATCAATGGTGACCAGGTGATGCTCACGAAGCCGGTAGTGCGCATTGGTGAGCACTGCATAATCGGTCGCGGTTCGCACATCATTGGCCACTGGTCCATTGAACTAGGAGACAGAATTCAGACCGGTCCCTACGTCTATATCACGGATCAGAACCATGGGTACGAAGATCCCGATCAACCAATTGGCTGGCAAAATCCGTCCGTTGATCCCGTTCACATCGGATCGGGAAGTTGGCTGGGGGCCAACGCCGTGGTTCTTCCTGGAACGTGGCTTGGTGAAAATACGGTGGTCGCCGCGGGCGCCGTTGTTCGAGGACGATTTGACAATCACGTGGTGTTGGGTGGCGTGCCAGCGAAAGTACTTCGTCATTGGACAAAAGAATCCGGCTGGCAATCGGGTCCACGGGTGTAGATGATTGGCGTTTTAGCGAATCCTAGGTAAAGGAACCGCCCCTAAAGCCTCTACGCTTTAACCGTGCCGTCGACCACCTACCTCGTGACCGTCAGCGGACCCGACCGCCAAGGAGTCGGGGCGCAACTCTTCGAAGCGTTAAGCGCGGTGCCCAATGGTGGTTGCGTTATGAATGACGTTGCCCAAATAACGATTCGCGACACGTTGGTGCTCTGTGTCGAGGTATCGGTTGCTTCATCCATTAGCCCCGACGAGTTGGCACGGATTGTCCGCGAGCACGGTGTGGCGACGGCGGGCATCGATGTCAGCGTGACGGTGGTGGAACCTGGTGATTTTCAAAATGGCAAGCGTCTCATGGTGACGTTGCTAGCTCCCAACGTGTCAAGCGCTGATCTCGAACTCATTTTCTCAGCCATCGCCGCGAGTGACGCGACCTGCGAACGAATTGTGCACCTGGCGAGCTATCCCGTCGATTGTTATGAACTCATTGTGCGCGGTTCAAATCACGACCGGCTCCGTGAGGCGCTCACGAGCGCGGCGACGCAGTCAGGCCTCGACCTCGCGGTGCAACGCGCTGGACTTCACCGACGGGCGAAGCATCTGGTCGTCATGGATGCTGACTCGACGTTGCTCCAGGACGAAGTGATCGATCTTCTCGCCAAAGCGTGCGGTTGCGAACACGAAGTCTCACTGATTACTGAGGCCGCCATGGCGGGTGAGATTGACTTCGCCGAAGCTCTTCGACAGCGCGTGGCCCTTTTGAAGGGTCTGCCAGTATCCGTTCTCGACGAGGTGCGAAGTCAACTTCGACTTTCGCCCGGGGCTCGAACACTCATTCGCACGCTGCAACGACTGGGTTACGTTGCGGCCGTCGTGTCGGGTGGCTTCGTGGAAGTGCTCGAACCACTGCTGCAAGATCTCGGTGTCGACCTCTTGGCCGCCAACCATTTGGAGATTGTTGACGGAGTCTTAACGGGTCATTTGGCTTCCGCCGTGGTCGACCGCGCGGGAAAGGCGAGGGCACTTCGCCAATTTGCGGAGCTTACGGGGGTGCCCTTGGAACAAACCGTGGCCGTTGGTGATGGGGCCAATGACATTGACATGATTTCGGCCGCCGGGCTCGGAATTGCCTTTAACGCCAAGCCGGTCGTGAAAGAGCACGCCGACGCGGCCCTCAGCGTGCCCTACTTGGACGCGGTGCTCTATTTCCTGGGTATTTCTCGCGAGGAAATAGAGGCCGACTGAGCCTCGGTCAGCCAGAAATATGCTTGATGAGACAATTCTCGTAGTACTGTCTCAATAGAAGTACACGAAGGGGGTCGTCGTGAAAGTATCAATTGACGCAGATCGCTGTCAGGGGCACGGACGCTGTTTTAATATGGCGCCGGACATCTTTGGCTTTGACGATCTGGGCAATGGCTACGTGTTGGGCGACGGCGTTCTCACCAGTGAGACCCTTGATCGTGCCCGTTTGGCGCAGGCGAACTGTCCTGAGCACGCCATCGCCATAGAGGAGTAGTCCATGACGACTGAAGCAGTCAAGCCGCCCGTTGAAGACTTTGCCACCGACTGGGATCACACTGATCCGACGTGGGTGGGCGACCCGTATCCCATTTGGGAAGACCTCCGCCAAACCTGCCCGGTCGCGCACACCGAACGCTACGGCGGCGGTTGGTTTCCCGCGACTCATGAATACGTGTCTGAGATAGCGAACGACACGACGCACTTTACGAGCCGTAACGTCGTCGTGAATAACACGCGACCCGACGAACTCGACCCGCCCGGTGCACCCGCACCGATTGGCGTGGCACCCCCTATTACGTCGGACCCACCGTTCCACCAGATTGCTCGACGTCTCATCTTGCCGGCGTTCGCACCCGGTCCCGTCAATGCTTTGGAGCCTCAGATTCGGGCTCTTTGTCAGCGACTCCTTGACAACATGGGCGACGCCGAGGTCGTGAACGGTGGCTCGCAGTACGCACAGTTCATTCCACCGGCGGTCATTTCCCAAATGCTCGGTTTTCCCGAAGAAGACGAGGACTTGTTCCGCGACTTCGTGCACGTGGTGTTAGAAGGCATCGACGAACCCGACCTCGAAGTACGCAAGGCGATGTTTACGCCCTTAGAGGAATACTTCACGAAGCAGATTGAAGATCACCAGGCGAACCCCCGAGACGATCTCACGTCGTATCTCTTGAACGTTGAAATTGCCGGACAGAAATTGCAGATGGAGCACGTTCGTGGCACTATGGTGCTTATTTTGGTGGCGGGTATTGACACCACGTGGTCAGCCATAGGCGCTTCGCTTTGGCACTTGGCAAAAAACCCCGACGACCTTGCTCGTCTCGTGAACGAGCCCGAGCTCTTGCCAGTCGCCATTGAAGAGTTCCTTCGCTTCTATGCGCCGGTGACGATGGCCCGTCTCGTGGTGGATGACTACGACTTCCACGGCTGTCCGATGAAAAAAGACGACTGGATTTTGCTGGGTTTTCCAGCAGCGAACCGTGACCCGGCGGCTTTTAAGGATGCCGACCAGTTCATCATCGACCGCGAGATCAACCGGCACGCGGCCTTTGGATTAGGTATCCACCGCTGTGCGGGATCGAATCTGGCTCGTTTGGAAATGACGATAGCGATTGAGGAATTCATTAAGCGCTACCCAAAGTTTGAGCTGGCCGACCCCGAAAGCGTCACTTGGGCGCAGGGCCAGGTCCGCGGACCTCGCAACCTGCCCATTCGTATCCTCAAGTAACTCCAGCGTCCTCGCGGCGTCGTCGGGCGGCTCTTGGTTATTACCATCAAAGATAGAAGTGGGTTTTGTGACACTCCATTACGACCCGTATTCACTTGCTCGGGACGTTGGCTGCCCTTAAGATCGTCGACGATGAGACAAAAGTCATGTTATTGTCTCATCGAAGGCGACAGTGGGCTNNTATGACGACGGAACTTCAAAAGACTGAAGTGACGGACTTTGCGGTCGACTGGGATCACACTGATGCAACGTGGGTGGCGGATCCCTATCCCATCTGGGAAGACCTGCGCGAACGATGCCCGGTCGCGCACACGGACCGATACGGTGGCGGTTGGTTCCCTTCAACGCACGCACTGGTGTCAGAAATCGCCCACGACACCGAACATTTTTCTAGTCGCACGGTCGTGATTGGAAACGGACGACCAGGCGAAGGAGCTCCGCCCGCCCCTATAGGGGTGGCTCCGCCCATTTCGTCAGATCCGCCCTTTCACCAAATAGCGAGGCGCATCGTGTTGCCGGCCTTTGCCCCAGGCCCCGTCAACGCCCTCGAGCCACGCATTCGCGACCTGTGCAAGCGCCTCCTCGACCGTCTCGAGGAACAGGATGTGATCGACGGAAGTAGTAACTACGCGCAGTACATCCCCGCGGGCGTCATTTCCCTGTTGCTGGGCTTTCCCGAAGCGGATGAGGATCTTTTTCGTGAATTCATCCACGCGGTCTTAGAGGGCGTGGATGAACCCGACCAAGAGCGTCGCATGCAAATGTTCGCTCCGGTACGCGACTACGTCTTGCAACAAATTGAAGACCACCGCGAAAACCCCCGCGACGACCTGACGCAGTACCTGTTGAACGTGGAAGTCGGTGGCCAGAAGCTTTCGCCCGAACACATTTTTGGCACGGTGGTACTCGTGCTGATTGCTGGTATTGACACCACGTGGTCGGCCATTGGCTCGGCGCTGTATCACTTGGCGACAAATCCCAATGACTTGAAGCGCCTCGTTGACGAGCCGGAGTTGCTGCCCACCGCGGTTGAGGAATTTTTGCGCTTCTACGCGCCTGTTTCCATGGCGCGACTCGTGAAAGAGGACTTTGACTTCCACGGATGTCCAATGAAGAAAGACGACTGGATTCTGCTGGGATTTCCCGCGGCCAACCGAGACCCCGAAGTCTTCCCTGACGCCGACAAGTTCATTATCGACCGAGAGCACAATCGCCACATAGCCTTTGGCCTCGGCATCCACCGCTGCGCGGGATCAAACCTGGCCCGTTTGGAGTTGACGGTTGCTCTGGAGGAATTCCTTAAGCGCTACTCGACGTTCGAATTGGCTGACCACGACGTTCGTTGGTCACAGGGACAGGTCCGAGGACCGCGCAAGTTACCACTCCGGATTCTTAGCTAACCCGTCGGTTCGGCGTCTGGGTCTAATGGCGACGGATGCGCTGGCGGCGACGCGAGGTCTATTTCGGAGCCTCCGCGTCCCGTCGCGCGCTGGTGCTGCCATCGAAGCAGTAAGTACCAACCGCCGACGGCCACAACGTCAATGATCAACAGCACAAGAGCATCGACCCGGAGCGACGAGTCGAATCGGTAGACGAGATTCGAGAGAATGACACGGCCACTCTGGTTGCCAGGATGAATGCGCCGCGTGAGATGATTTGTCACCGTTGCGACGACCAGTATCACCACCGCCGGTGCGCCAATGGTCACACCGAGCAACGTGAGTTGGTTTCGGTGTCGACGAACTACGAAGCGCGCGACGAGCACGGCGCCGATGAGACCGAGCACTAACTCAATCCACGCCATCAAGTTCAAGGAATGCAACGCGCTGCCAAAGGACTTGTGGGCCTTGACGTGCACGACGGTATTGGAGAGATCGACGGGTATCAGAGGAATGGCCGGCGTCGTTTTGTGCAGCGACGTCGTAAACAAAAGAATCAGGGGCCGAAGGTTCACCGATCCACCCGAGGAACTGGTGAAGGCGTTGTAGCCCTGTTGCACGTCGGATCGAAGCAGCGCCTGAGTGGACGCAGTATTCAGTGTTCGCACGATGTCCGCCTGCAACACTGGGCGTTCTTTCGCAATGACTGCCTGGACGCTCGGGGAGGAACGTTGCGAGATGTCGTTGATGGCCGCCACACTGATTGCTTTTTCAACACTGGGCGAGCTCGCAATGGCGACCACCGTCGAGGCAACTTGCCCGCTCGATCCCCCAACGGACCCGAGTGCGTGCACAATGCCACTCGAGAACAAGAGCAATGCACAGACCGCCGCAAGAACAACGGCGCCAACGCGGCGAAAAATAATCATCGTGACCCCCTCGCGACTCTGTCGTCGCCCTGACCACTTTCTAGTTCACTCTTGCTTGGAACAAGAGAAAAAGTAGGCCGTCCGCTCGTTGTTTGGGGTTCTACAAATGCAGGTTGGTGGGTCCTTGTTCCCAGACGCGGGCCATCCAGGCTTCAACGTCGTCGGCCGTACGCGGGAGAGCAGCGGAGAGGTTCTTCGCGCCGTCCTTTGTCACCAAGATGTCGTCTTCGATGCGAACCCCAATGCCGCGATATTCTTCGGGCACCGTGAGATCGTTGGCTTGGAAATACAGACCCGG
>PLHJ01000016.1 GCA_003138895.1 Acidimicrobiaceae bacterium | reverse complement strand
GTACTGCTCTGGCAAGTCGTGCCGTTTGGCGTGATGGCTCTTTTGTTAATTGGATTGGCAGTGGGACCGAGTGCCACGACCACGCGCCACGTCGCACCGGGACTTTTCTACGTGGTGTTGGTGCTCGTGACCTTGTTAATGATCAATCGATCACAGGCGGTTGAGAATTCTCCTGGCACGAAAACCTCGGTGACGATGCTGGGGCTCGATCAAGCCGGCGTTTTTCTTGGAAAGGCGCTGGCATTGTTGCTCGAGCTAGCTATGACGTCAGTCGTGCTACTCGCGGGCGTCGTGCTCTTTTTGCACGTGCCACTTCACGGGGCGTTGGTCGCGTCGCCGTCGGCACTGCTCACGATTGCCACGATGTCGGTAGCGGGAACGTTGTACGGCGCGATCGCGTCTGGGGTCGACGGACCCGCCACGCTCCTTCCCGTTTTGGCACTTCCGGCCTTTGCGCCTCTACTTATTGCGGGCGAGCGCTCTTTCGCCAGTGCGGTCAGTGGTGGTGCGCTTGCCAAGTGGCTGTTAATTCTTATTTTGGCGCTGATTGTCTACGTCGCGATTGGAATTATCCTTTACGGTGCCCTAGAGGAGTCCTAATGAAATTGTTCGCACAGCGCGCGCTGGGCCCCGTAACACTGGTGTTGCTGGGCCTCACCATTTGGTTAGGGATCTGGGTTACGCCTCCCGACGCCGTGCAGGGCAATCTGGCTCGACTTCTCTACGTTCACCCGGCTGTTGCCACGGTGGCGCTTTACATTTCTTACGGCACGGCCACCGTTGCCAGTGCGTTGTACTTATGGAAGCGAACGCGCTCAATGACGCTCGACCGTATTGCTGAAGCGGCCGTTGAAGTGAGTCTTGTCTTCATTGTCTTAACACTCATTACGGGCTCAATTTGGGGCCGACCAGCGTGGGGCGTCTGGTGGGTGTGGGACGCGCGATTGACGTCCACCGCCATCTTGGGAGTTCTCGCTCTTGGTTGTCTTGCTCTTCGTCGCGCCAACGATGATCCTGTTGTTCGCGCTCGAAGAAGCGCAGTCTTTGTCATCATTTCTGCCATCAACGTGCCGATTGACCACTACTCCGTCGAATGGTGGAAGACCTTGCACCAAGGAGCCACAGTTTTTAATCCCGGGGGCGGACTAAAAGTCCACGGTTCGATGATGTGGACCTTGTTGTTGAGTTTTGTCTCGTTCACGATGGCGTTTCTTTGGTTGCTTCGCGCTCGCTACCGGTTGAGTGAGCGTCAGTATCAGAACACCGAACGTGCGTTGCAAGCAGCGCTCGATCAGCGACGTGCCGAGGTCAACAGCTAATGGGTTACGTGACCGCTGGCTACTCCTTTGCCTTTGGCGGACTTGCGCTGTACGCCCTCTCACTGTGGTGGCGAGGACGGCGTGGCAACGGTTGAACCTGCATTTGATGTAGCTCCCGTTAAGGCACCCGCTTCGCCCTCGCGAAGCCGTCGACGATCAATCCTCGTACTTTTGGTACTGGTTGCGGTGATCGTGGTCTTGTTAGCGCAGGGGCTTTTGCATTCGCTCAATTATTTTGAGACCGTGGACCAGGCGTACCAAACAAAGGCCTCCATTGGTACGAAGGTCATTCGACTCGAAGGTCTCGTAAAGCCGGGGACCGTTGTTCGTACCTCGGTCGGCGCCTCCTTTGAGATCACTGGTTCAAAGACCAAGTACTACGTGGTAGCGCACGGTTCACCACCGCAGTTGTTTCGCGCCAATATTCCCGTGGTCGTGGTGGGTCATTTTTTGAGTGCTACGTCATCGACGTTTGACAGCAATCAAATTTTGGTAAAGCACTCGGCAACGTACATTGCCGCTCACCCCAATCGCGTGAAGGCCCCGAACGGCTCGGTTCGATGACCCTTACTTGGCTAGGTCGTAGCGGCGTCTACATTGCATCACTCGCATTCGTTCTGGGCGCCGTGCGACAAATCTGGGTCCTTCGAAACGGAAAGCAGAGTTGCGCGCGTTACTTCGCTCTTGCGGGTCTCTTCGGCGTGGCGCTGTCCGTCGGCGTTATGCAGTTCGCGCTCATCACGCACAACTTTTCGCTGGCGTTCGTATCTGAAAATAACGCCACCTTCACACCATTGCTGTATTCGATTACGGGTATGTGGTCGGCACTTGAAGGATCGATACTTCTGTGGGCACTCCTCCTTAGCGCGTACATCGTGTTTGTTCTTTTTCGTTACCGTAAAGAAGCCGCCGACTCCGTCGTCAGCTGGGCGAGTGTCGTCCTCTTTATTGTGGGTGCGTTTTTCACGCTCTTGATGGCGGGACCCGCCGATCCTTTCATCCATAACGCGGCGAAGGTTCTACAAGGAGCAGGACCGAACGCACTGTTGCAGGACAATCCGCTGGTGGCCATTCACCCACCGTTGCTCTACGCGGGGTTTGTGGGATTCAGTGTGCCTTTTGCCTTCGCTCTGGCGATGTTGATTACGGGCCGAGTGCAAGACCGTTGGCCTCTCGAGCTTCGACGATGGTCCGTTCTCTCGTGGGGATTTCTCACCGTTGGCATCGTGATGGGCGCGTGGTGGAGTTACGAGGTACTGGGCTGGGGCGGCTTTTGGGGTTGGGACCCGGTGGAGAACGCGGCGTTACTCCCGTGGCTGACCGCCACGGCGTATATCCACTCAGTGATTGTGCAAGACCGTCGTGGTCTCTTTCGCGTGTGGAATCTCACGCTCGCCATTGCCACCTTTGCCCTGACGATTCTTGGCACCTTCTTCACCCGCTCGGGCGTGTTGCAGAGTGTGCACGCATTTTCTTCGAGCACACTGGGACCCATCCTCATGGGATTTTTCATCTTGACCATCGGAACAGGACTTGCCCTTTTGGCCTGGCGCGGTGACCGCTTGCGTTCGCCCGTTGGCGTCGACAGTCCGTTTTCTCGTGAAGGTCTCTTTGTGGCGAACAACATCTTGTTCGTGGGTTTTGCCATTGTCGTTTTGTTGGGCACCGTGTTCCCGCTTCTCTTCCAGGCAATCAACGGTGGACAGGTCACGGTGGGCACGCCGTACTTTGCGACCGTGGCCGCACCGCTCAGCGTGGCGTTGCTGGTCTTGATGGCCCTTGCTCCATTGGTGAGTTGGCGAACGTCCGATCGAAGAGTGCTCTGGGAGCGCTTGCGTTTCACGGTGTGGATCTCGTTGCTCGCGGTGCTGGTGATGCTTCTTTCGGGCGTTCGAAAGCCCGTGGTGCTGGTGGCGTACTTCTTGGCGATTGCCGCCGCGGGTTCGGCGTTTCGCCTTCTTCGAGGCACCATCGTGAGCGCACACCGTCGCGGTGAGTCATTCTGGTCAGCGCTTCGTGGACCCACCACGGGTGGCATGGTCGTGCATCTCGGCGTGGTGATCATGGCCATTGGCATTGTTACGTCCACTTCATATACGACGCGCGCTGACGTGACGCTCGCCAGGGCACAGAGCACCTACGTCGCGGGCCAAAAAATTACCTTTGATGGTTTTCGCCAGGTCTCAGATTCGCTGCGCACCGCCACCGACCTCGAGATCGTGGTGAACAATCATGAACTTATGCAACCGGCAATCACGACGTTCAACGGGCGAGATGGGCAAACCGTGGGTACTCCCGCCATTGATTCGAATCCTTGGCGCGACGTGTACCTCACCTTTGACGCGGTGGGTGGTAATGGTGCGGCGTCTGGTGCGCAGGTTGCCGGCAACTTGCCGGCTGGTTCAGTCGTCGTGGGCGTGACGGTGGAACCACTTATTTCGTGGCTCTGGGCAGGGGGACTCATTGTAGGTCTCGGTAGTGCGCTCTCGTTTTTTCGTCGTCGCCACAAAGAAGAAGTGAGTCCCACGTGAGGCGCCGCGTTGTTTTCTACAGTTCGCTCGCGGCGCTTCTTCTCGTCGTCGCGTTTTCAATATTTCTCGCGACCCGACACACGGTCTCGGACGCCACGAGTAGCCCTAGTCCACTGCTTGGAAAGCCCGCACCGCCCGTGAAGGGTGTTTCACTTACCGGCACGAAGGTAAATCTCTCCTCGGACCGAGGACACGTCGTGGTATTGAATTTCTGGGCGTCGTGGTGCCCGCCTTGCAAGCAAGAAGCACCCGAACTCTCGACGTTCGCGTGGCAACAAAGAAACGGTGGCGCGAAAGTTCTGGGCGTGGTTTTTAATGACTCAGTGAGTTCGGCTAAGTCATTCAATACCTATTACGGTTCGCTCTATCCGTCCATTGCTGTTGATACCAATGGCTCGATTGCCAACAGTTACGGCGTGACGTCGCCGCCAACGACGTTCATTATTAATCGTCATGGTCGCGTCGTCGCTGAATTACTGGGCGCCACAACGGATCGCCAAATCACGGCCATTGTCAACAAGGTCACGTCATGACGAAGTTCCTTCGATCATTTTGGCTGTGGCTCGCCGCGGCAATCGTCGTCATTGTGGTGGCGTTCGTGGCGGCCCCGTCTGCTTCGTCGACGCAGCAACGAATCAACCACCTCGAATCGCTCGTGAAGTGTCCGGCCTGCGAAGACCTTTCCGTCGCCGAAAGTAACGCCACGTCGGCCATTGCGGTACGACACGAGATTGTCCTCAAGGTACAACAGGGCGAGAGTGACACCGCAATTTTGACATCACTCGAAGACAGCTACGGAACTTCAATTCTTTTGAGTCCTTCGACCAGTGGCATTGGCTCGTTGTTGTGGGTGTTGCCCGTCATAGTGGTGATTGTTGGTGTGGGCGCCTACCTTCGACTGGTGCGACGCAAGTGAGCGCCAGCGAAACTCTCGAAGACGAGATCGTCCTTCGTCGCGCGTCAATTTATGACGCGCGCGTGGAACTCGCAGCGGGCGAACTCTCACCCGCTGCTTTCGCGGCCCTTGAAGCACGCGAATTAGCCGCGATTGCGCTGTGTGAGAAAAAACTCGAAGACGTCGTGAAAGTGGTGCCTCGCGCGAAAATTGCTCGACGACGAAGGAAGCGATTGCTCTACGTTGCTCTCGGAGCTTTCTCCGTGGCGATTATCTTGCTGTTGATTTTGCAGCTCTCACCGCGACAGCCTGGAAATTCCATCACCGGCAACATTGCAACATCGAACGCAACGACGATCAACCGTCTCCTCGATCAGGCCCAAATCGATGTTGCTGACGGCGACACGACGGCTGCGCTCGCCGCGTATCAGGGAGTTCTTTCATTGCAGCCAAAAAATGTACAAGCACTGACGCAGTCGGGCTGGCTCGATTTTTCCGCGGGCAGTGCTGATCAAGATCTCGCCGTCGTGATAAAGGGCGAACAACAAATTGAAAAGGCGATTGTTATTGCTCCCGCTAATCCAGCGCCGCATCTCTATTACGGCATCGTCGCGCTTTCGACGGGTGGCAATAGTGCCGAAGCCACAAAGCAATTCAGAATTTTCCTAGCGCTGAAGCCTTCAAAAGCGCTGCTCACGACCGCAGCGCCGTGGTTGAAACTGGCCGGCGTGGCGTCGAGTTAGGCAGTTGCGCGACAGGCCTCGTCGCCGCGCGCTTTTGACGTAAGCGTCACGGTGGTGCGCTCCGCGCCAAGTCCTTCGAGCATGCCGGCAATGAGCCCACGATCAACCGCGCATAAGACGGGGTGCTGCTCCGCCAAGTTGCCAAAGGGACAGGATTCTGCAACTACGGAACTCGACTCGTGGTCCAACGTTTCCGAGTGAGCGGCAAATCCGTGAGCGGTGAGAAGTTCCGCAATGGAGCCCATGGCGTTTCGCATTGTTCGAGTGGACTCTTGGGGCGACATGGATTCGGAAATCATCCGTCCGTATTCCTGTCCGACTTCAAGCGCCATGGATTCAGCGTCGTCAGGCCCGAGTCGTTCAAGCGCTTTTTCGAGCAGGGCAACCAGAAGAGAATCGCGTCGAACCGCGCCGTCCATGTTGACGTTGTCACTGAGCAGACGGTAGGCCTTGGCGGGACGACCAACACCAGGTCGCTTCACGTTGTCGTAGGTAACGTATCCAGCGGTCGTCAGTCGCTCGAGATGGTGTCGCACCACGTTGGCGTGGACGCCGCAGTGATCAGAGAGTTCGTTCGCAGTCGCGCCAGGATTCTCACGAAGAAAGAGAAAGACCTTGCGTCGCGTTGAGTCGCCGAAGGAAAGGGTGAGACTCGACACCGTCGCGCTAAACGACGCCGGATCAAAGGCCGTTTCTTGGGTCCCAACTGACACGTTTTACAGTTTATGAGACAAACGGTGAAAATTGGCCAGTAGCCTCGTTATCTACCTCAGAAAGAAGACGCCGTGCCCTCCACCAGTGATATTCGCGACCAACTCGCGGCGATACTCGAACCCCAATTGGTTCGACCGCTGGGTGAATTGGGCTTTTTGGGGGCAATTGGGGACCGCGATGGGCACCCTCGAGTCGAACTCGTACTGCCGATCACTGAATGGCCGAATGTCTCGATGATTGAAGATGCCATCCGAGAAGTCGCCCCCGGCGCTGACGTGCTTCGACGTTCCATGAACGAGGACGAGCGACTCGCTCTTCGCAATTACTTGCGTGGAGCAATGCAAGGCGCACCAGGTCCGGGACACCACGATCACGGCGATGCCAAGCCACGCTTCCTCGACAAAATGAGTAAGACCCGTGTGCTCGGCATCTCCTCGGGTAAAGGTGGCGTCGGTAAGTCGTCGGTAACGGTAAACCTCGCAATCGCGCTGGCGCAAGCGGGGTTTCATGTTGGCGTTCTCGACGCCGACGTCTATGGGTTTTCGCTTCCCAAGATGCTTGGTGCCAGCAACGACCCCATTATTTTGGGTGACACCGTTATTCCGACATTGGTGCACGGTGTGCACTGCATTTCCATGGGCTACTTCGTTCCCGACGAACAACCTGTCATTTGGCGAGGCCCGATGTTGCACAAAGCCATTGAACAATTGGTGACCGAAGCTTGGTGGGACGAACCGGATTTTCTTCTTATCGACATGCCTCCTGGAACAGGCGACGTGGCGCTCACACTTTCTGAAGTACTTCCTCGCATCGAGATGTACGTGGTCACGACCCCGCAGGCCGCCGCGCAGCGCGTGGCCCAACGCTCCGCCTACGCGGCAAGGAAACTGAAACTGTCGGTGCGAGGCGTTATTGAAAACATGAGCTGGTTCACCGGTGACGATCACAAGCGCTACGAGATCTTTGGTTCTGGTGGTGGAGAACGACTCGCCGTGGACTTAGGCGTGCCGCTGCTTGGTCAGATTCCACTTGAGGCGCTGCTTCGTGAGGGCGGCGACGAAGGTCGACCCGTCATCGTCGATGCTCCCGACAGTGAAGTCGCTCAAGCATTTCGGTCACTCGCGACGAAAATTGCCTCGCAGGGACCGGCTCGTGTTTATCGTCAGGAACTGACGCTGTCGTAAGCAACTGGGTAGAGTGCGAAAGACACTTTGAGCGGGGGATCATCATGGAATTGCAAGGTAAGACGGCGGTCATCACTGGGGGAGCGAGCGGCATTGGTCTTGCCACCGCGTACCAATTTGCTTCGTCGGGCGCGAACATAGTTATTGGTGACATCGAAGATGCTCCGCGCGAGGCATCCGTCGCCAAACTGCGTGACACGGGGGCCAAGGTCATTGGCGTCAAAACAGACGTCGTGAACGAAGCTGACGTTGAAGCTCTTCGCGACGCGGCGCTCGATGAATTTGGTGCCGTGCACATTGTCTTTAATAACGCCGGTGTCGCCGCGGGCCCCACCATTGGCACACCCAAGAAAATCTGGGACTGGGTTCTCGACGTCAATGTTGACGGTGTCGTAAACGGCCTCAACGTCTTTCTTCCCTTGCTGTTGGAACAGAATGAAGGCCATGTCATCAACACGGCATCGCTCGCGGGTCTGGGTGGCGTGCCCGGAATGGGTGCCTACTGCGCCAGCAAGTTTGCGGTCGTGGGCATCAGTGAATCGTTATTGCAAGAATTGATCTTTCGTGGGAGCAATGTGGGGGTCTCGGCTCTTTGTCCGGGCTTTGTGAAGACGCGAATTTTCGAGTCGCAACGAAACATGCCCAACGAATTAAAGAGCTACAACGAAGACCCCGAAGTGGCGGCCATTAACAACATTGCCCAAGGTGCAGTGCAGGCGGGTATCGACGCCGATCAAGTGGCGCTCGCTATTGAAAAGGCGGTTCGTAATAATGAATTTTGGATTCTGACGCACGAACGAGCAGCCATTCGTATCACCGAGCAACGCCTCGAATGGATGAAGGGTGGTCCAATTCCAGGTATCAGCCTCGAAAGTGCGACGAAGCCCTAACGGTCAATGCCACTTGGCAGTTGATCCATCGGCCAATTAAGTAGCGTCACGGCGCTTCGACAAGCGAAGCGGTCGGTCATGCCCGCGACGTACGCGACGGCTTCGTGCAGCGCCGCTGGCTGTCCAAGAAGATCGCGACCTCGTTCAAGACCGCCCGGGATTTCTTCAGGACGTTCAGCAAAATATTCCACGAGGCCACGTAATACTCCAACAACGGCTTTGCCGTTTCGTTCGGAAGCCTCACGCAGATAGATGGTCTCGTAATTGAAGGACCGAAACGCCGCAAGCGCCTGCGCGTGCCAGTCGTCCATGCCAATGATGCCCGTATCTTGAATGGTCTTGATCATGGCGTTGATAAAGGAACCAAGTTGTTGACCTCGTCGCACGCCGCATCGTTCGCGAACGATGGCGGGTAAATCATCGGTGTCGACAATTCCTGCAGACACCGCATCTTCGAAGTCGTGGCAGACATAGGCAATGCGGTCGGCCCAGCTTACAATTTCGCCTTCGGGAGTCATGGGCGCTGGACGAGACCAAGAATGATTACGAATGCCGTCGAGCGTTTCAACGCAGAGATTGAGATTCGATAGCGAAACGTCCGCTCCCCACACGGCGTGATCAAAGCCTCCTTCGACAAAAGGATGTAGCGCGTCCTCGCTGGCGTGTCCACCCGGTCCATGTCCGCAGTCGTGTCCAATGGCGATGGCTTCGGTAAGTGCGACGTTGAGACCAGTTGCTCGAGCGACACCGGTGGCAACTTGTGCGACTTCTAATGCGTGCGTCAAGCGGGTTCGCTGATGGTCGTCGGGGAAAATGAAAACTTGCGTTTTCCCCGCGAGTCGACGAAAGGCACTCGAGTGAAGAATACGGTCGCGGTCGCGTTCGAAACACGTACGGAATTCGTCTGGTTCTTCCTCTCGTTCTCGCTTGCCGGCCCCTCTCGAGCGCGTAGCGCCGGGGGCCAAGGAAGCGTCCTCCACTTCTTCGCGACTCGCACGAGTAATAGGTCGCACCGTGTCGCTCGTGAGCAATCGTCCAATGTGGGCAGTGGAGTCTTGGTGGGCCACGGTGAGTTCTTCGCCGTTGGCGTTGTAGCCCTCCATGGTGCCGGCCCAACGCTCATTACGTTCTGATGCGAAATCACTACTCACGCCCGCTATCTTGCCTCAGACCCGTAACATGGGGAAGGTAGTTCGAGTAATCAAGGAGTCCCCGTGGACGTTCGTATTGGAATAGTGCAGTCGATGAAGGAAATTGACGTTGAACTCCCGAAGGATGCCGATCGCGACAAGATCCAAAAGGAAATCGAAGCATCTCTAAGTAAAGACACGGTTCTTTGGCTAACGGATCGCAAGGGTCGACGCGTGGGAATTCCGGCGAGCCGAGTGGCGTACGTTGAATTTGGCACGCCCTCGAGTGACCGAGTCGTGGGCTTCGGCAACTCGTAGTTTGTGGCTCGCCCCTCGCTGCGCGAACGGCGGCTCCTTTTTGTAACCGGTAAGGGCGGTGTGGGTAAGACCACCATCGCAGCCGGATTAGCCCAGGCGCTCGCCAACGAAGGAACGTCGGTCTTGCTCTGCGCTATCGACAACCGCTCGGACATCGGCGAAGCCTTCGGGCTTTCGCAGTTGCACTTTGAACCGCAGTCGGTGTCCGACAATCTTTCGCTGATGGTGATGGACACGGAGTCTGCGCTTCGTGATTATTTGCGAATCAATATGAAGATTCCTGTGGTCACGAAAATCGGCCCAATTGCCAATGCCTTCGACTTTGTGGCGACCGCGGCGCCGGGTGTGCGAGAAATTTTAACCATCGGCAAACTCTGTTACGACGTTCGAGAGAACCTCTATGACGTCGTTGTCGTGGACGCTCCAGCGACGGGACACATCATTGGCTACCTCGCGGCACCTCAAGCCATTAATGCACTCGTGCGCGTTGGTCTCATTCGCAACCAGACCGACTGGATGCTCGAGATACTGAGCAATCCAGAAAAGACCGGCGTGGTGATTGTGACGACGCCCGAAGAGATGCCCGTTGTTGAGACCTTGCAACTCTTGAAAAAACTCGAAGATGAGACCACCGTGCAGGCGGCCGCGGTTGTAGTGAATCGAACACTCAGTGATCTCGTGGTGCCGCGTGATGAACCCGTGCTCGCAGGTCTTAGTGCGAAGCGACCAGATGCATTTACTTCGTCAGCGCTCGACGGCCTCTTCGAAGCCGCCCGACTGAGCGGTGCTAAAAATACAGTCGCACACGAACACTTGGCGACGCTTCGCCAGGGTCTCGACGATGATCTTTCGGTCATTGCGCAACCGTATTTGTTTGATTGTGCGGATGCTTCATCGATTGTTCAGGCAGTGGCGACGTCATTAGGCGAGGAGATCCAGTGACGTCGCTTCGCGAAGAAACTACGTCGTCACGGATTCTGGTGACGTGCGGAGCCGGGGGCATTGGTAAAACGACAGCCGCCGCGGCCCTCGGGGTTGCTCTTTCGCAGTCAAGCGAACGTCGCGTACTGGTTCTCACGATTGACCCCGCACGACGATTGGCCGACGCGCTGGGTCTTGACGGCATTGGCAATGACGTGACGCCCGTGAAAGAGGTCACTGGTCCGGGAAAACTCGACGTGGCCATGCTTGACACGAGAGCGAGTTGGGACAGTCTGATTCATCGTCACGCCCCCGATGATGAAACCGCACAACGAATTCTTTCGAACTCGCTGTATCAAAACATCACTGGTCGCTTTATCCAGAGTCACGACTACATCGCGATGGAGCGACTCTATGAACTCGTCCAACTGCAGCAGTACGACCTGATTGTTCTTGACACTCCGCCGTCGCGCAACGCGCTCGATTTTCTCGACGCACCAAACCGCATGGCTGATTTTTTCTCTTCTCGACTGCTGCGCTGGTTGACGGCCCCCGCTCGTGGCGGCATTCGCGGTCTCGCGGCGAAACCCTTTACGCAAATCACCGACCGGATTCTCGGTGCCCAGTTTCTTTCCGATATCACTGAGTTCTTCGTCCTTCTCGAGAGCATGTACGCGGGATTTATTGAGCGTGCGCGTGAGGTGGAAGCGCTGCTGGTGGATCCCTCCACGGGATTCCTCGTGATTTCCACGTTGGATGAAGCACCACTCCACGAGGCCGAGTTCTTCATTGATGAATTAGAGAAGCGCAAACTACGCGTGTACGGGTGGTTGCTTAATCGCGTGCTGCCTGCTTCACTGAGNNGAACGCGCGAGCGTGGTCCAATGTGGCCGTTCGCGAGCGTCAGCAAATTTCCCAGCTCCATTCGTCCGTGCCCTTGGTAGCGGTTCCCTCGTTAGACGGTGAGATCAGTGACCTCGAGGGGCTCTTTGCTCTCGGACAGCGGATTCTTGACGAACCATTCGTTCTAGAGTTTGGCGACGTCCAGCGATCGGAAAGCGCGTGATTGATTACCACCTGCACCTATGGCCGCATTCGAAAAGTTCGGTTTGGTACGACATCGACCAAATTGCTCTCTACTGTGAACGAGCCCAAGCAAATGGCGTCAACGAAATAGCGCTCACCGAACACGCGCACCGATTCCGCGAGGTTCTTTCCGTCGTGGGTCCTTTTTGGGAGCGGTACGGACACGAGCCCACGAGCCAAGCCATGGCCGACTATTTCGATTTTCATGCGCGGAATTCTTTGGAGGAGTACGTCACCCTGGCTCAACGTGCGAAAGATGAGGGTTTGCCCGTGAAGATCGGCATGGAAGTGGATTATTACCGTGACCAGATGGATGACGTGAGTGCGCTACTGAATGACTATCCCTTTGACGTTCTGATTGGCAGCGTTCACTGGCTTGGCACGTGGCAATTTGACGACATTGATAATGACGTCCAAATGGCGCTTTGGAAAACGAACGACCTCGACGAGAGTTGGCGCGCCTACGCCGACGCACTCGACGAGTTGGCGAGTACGGGAGCCGTTGATGTGCTGGCGCATCCTGATCTGATCAAGGTCGCTGGATTTCAACCAGGACACCCCGAGTTGTACTGGGACGCCATGGCTGACGCCGCCCAGCGGGCGGACATTTCTATTGAGTGTTCGTCGGCGGGTTGGAAAAAACCAATTGGTGAGCAGTACCCGGCCGAAGGATTTCTTGATCGATTGGTCGAGCGAGGTTTGACCTTTACCACGGCGAGCGACGCGCACGCCGACGAACGAGTGGGTGAGCGAGCGAGCGACCTCGCGGTGCTATTAGAAGCGCGAGGGGTACACGAGGTGGCGTCCTACGAAAAGCGCCAGCGACGCATGGTTCCTCTTCGGAGTAACTAGTGGCGACGCTCGCGGAACTCGCTTCGCTTCGTACCGAATTGGACGAGCCCACGATTGATCATCTCTTGCGCCTCACGGCATCGTGGTCCCTTCTCAGTGACCTTTCCTTTTCTGACTTGTTGCTGATGACGCCGTGCGTCGAGCCGCACAACCGAGGAGAAGCCGACTACGTGGTCTTGGGACAGGTTCGTCCCAACAATCGTTCGACACTGATTACCGACGACCTCGTGGGCACAACGCGTCGCGCGGACAAATGGCCGCTCGCCCGCGAAGCGTTTCGAAGCGAGAAGCAAATAATCGGTTCGATGGAGCTCGAAGGTACGAAAGATGAAGTCCTGACGTGGTGCATCCCGGTGAAGTACCAGGGCGTCACGGTGGCGGTGCTCGTGCGTGTACAGGGACCGCTTCGCGGACCCGCTTCACTGTACGAACAGGCGTACCTCGGCATTTTTGAGCGACTGTGCGCCATGGTGTCGGGAGGAACGTTTCCTTTTCGAGAAGGCGACGTAGCGGGTCCGGGTATGCCACGCGTGGGTGACGGCATTGTGCTCATCGACGGACGAGGGCTCATTGAGTTTTCGACGCCGAATGCTACCAATGCTTTTCACCGGCTTGGCATCTACGCGGCGTCTGACGGCCGGTCGCTGCGCGACCTCGGTCTTCGCCTCCGCGTCATGGAACGAGCACTCGAGTTTGGCATTCCGGCAGTGGAAGAAGTAAACCGTGGACACGACGTCGCCATTCTTTTTCACTGTGTGCCGTTATTTGATGAGTCGGGCGTAAGTGGTGTCGTGGCGCTGCTGCGCGACGTGTCCGACCTTCGCCAACTTAACCGGCTGGTATTAAACCGCGAAGCGGCCATTCGCGAGGTGCATCACCGCGTAAAGAACAATCTGCAGACCATTTCCTCGTTGCTCCGCTTGCAAGCACGACGAAGTGATCAGATCGAGACGAAGACGGCCTTAATGGAAGCCGAGCGACGCGTTCGCTCGATTGCGGTGGTGCACGAGGTCTTGTCTCGAGAACCGGGCGAAGAAGTTGTTTTTGACGAAATCGTGAGTTCGCTCATTTTGATGGTGCAGGACACGGTGCTCGCGCTTCACCCGGTAGAAATCGTCGTGAACGGCAACCTCGGAACGTTGCCGACCGACATTGCTACGCCGCTCGCGGTGGCGCTCGCGGAGCTACTGACGAACGCGGTGGAGCACGGATTTGTTGACTTTCCCGAGGATGACGAGACGGCGGTAGGCGTGGTATCGCTCAATCTCCATTTGGAAGAGGGTTACGCCGTGGCGGAGGTTCGTGACAACGGTCGAGGACTCGGGCCGAATTTCTCCTTAGAAGTTCCGACGAGTCTTGGACTCTCAATTGTTCGAGACTTGGTGCGAGCGCAGTTGCACGGAACGATCGAGATGGAGTCAGTAGCTCGAAAAGACGGTGGCGGCACGTACGTCAAAGTACGCGTACCGACGAGTGAGCGACCTTAGTTAGCGGCGGATCGACGGCGAGCGGCGAGCCACTGCTTGCGCAGTTTGCGACGCTCTTCTTCCGTCGTGCCACCCCACACGCCGGATTCTTGGTTCGTGGCGAGCGCGAACTCTAGACAAGACTTCGAAGCGTCACAAGAATTGCAGACGCGCTTAGCGGCTTCAATTTGATCGAGGGCTGAACCCGTTGATCCAATAGGGAAAAAGAGTTCCGGTTCGGTGTCGCGGCATGCGGCGTCGGTGCGCCAGTCCGCGTCATCCCACGCGTGGGTACGGTTCCAAATAAGCGACATACATAATCCTTTGAGCTCTGGGGGGAGGAGCTTCGCCGCGACCAATTTTTGGATTGACCTGCGACTGAGCGACGACCAATTTTAGTCAGGAAACCAAATGCTTTCAAGGGGTAGCAGTGCATTTCTTTCTTATGTTTGTCCACCTACGCCTGAGAACCTGACAAACTCTGGCGGTGACTCAGATTTTCGCGCACCGTGGCCTGCACCAAGACGTTCGAGAAAATACGGTCGAAGCCTTTTTGGAGGCCCGCGTTGTCGGAACCCACGGGATTGAACTGGACGTTCGACGGAGCCTTGATGGCGCCCTGGTCATCCATCACGACGCCGAAATTGCAGAGATTGGGGCTATTGCTGAGCTCAATTGTCGTGATTTACCAACGTATGTCCCGACCTTTCAAAACGCCCTCGATGCCTGTGAGGGCCTGCTCGTCAACGTCGAGATTAAGAACATTCCTTTCGAAGCTGGCTACGACCCTTCGGGGGCTCTCGTGGCTCAAGTGCTGCAGGTCATCACCGAGTCAAACTGGCATGACGACGTCATTATTTCAAGTTTCGATCTCGCCACCTGTGAATCGGTTCGCCACTACGACCCAGGTATTGCCGTGGGTTGGCTCCTGGAATTCGCCATTGACACCCAAGACGCTATTTCGCGCGTTCATGATTTAGGGCTTAATGCTGTGCACCCATTTTTCCTAAGAGTCGATGAAGTTTCAATGGCGTTTGCTGAGGAATTGGGAATTGCTGTCAATGCGTGGACCGTCAACGGGGAACGCGATATCCGAGCCATGCTCGATTTGGGCGTGGACACGATTATCAGTGACAATCCAATTCTCGCTCTGCAGCTACTGGGCGAGAAGGATCACGGGCGCTGATTTAGCCCGGTCGGATTTCCTCTAGATTTACCCGCATGAACGTTGTCGTGTGTGTAAAACAAATTCCCGATCCAGCAGCGCCGCAGTCGCTTGATCCGACCACCAAGAATCTCAATCGTTCCGGAAAATTGATTCTGGACGAAGCCGATACCTACGGCGTCGAGATGGGCTTACAGCTTGTTGACAAGGCAGGCAGTGGTGAAGTCACCGTGGTTTCCATGGGATCAAGCGCGGACCTCTCGGGTCTTCGAAATGCGCTGGCCATGGGTGCAGCCAAAGCGATCATCGTGAGCGACGAGTCACTTCGTGGCACCGACGCGCTTGGCACGGCCAAAGTATTGGCCGCAGCTATTCGTCGCGTGAACCCTGATCTGGTGCTCGCCGCAACGGAGTCTTCTGATGGTTACACCGGTACGACACCAGTACAGATTGCCGAACTCCTCGGTCTTCCCTCCATCACGTTCGCCAAGTCCGTAACGGTTGAAAACGGCACCGTCAAAGTTGACCGTCAAACCGAAGAGGGCTACGACGAAGTTACGGCGTCACTGCCTGCCGTTGTCACGGTGACGGCCGGCGTCGTCGAGCCCCGGTACGCGAGTTTCAAGGGCATCATGGCCGCGAAGTCCAAGCCCGTTGAAGAACTCACGGCGAGTGACCTAGGACTCGCGGGCGAAGTTGGACCCGGTGGTGCTCGCCAAGAGATCACCGCAGTCGTCGACGCAGAAAAGCGCTCGGCCGGTGAAATTCACGTTGACGAAGGTGAAGGCGCGCAGCAAATCGTCGCTTTCCTTGATTCCATCAAAGTTCTGTAAGGAAAACGAAAATGCCACTTTCAAATATCTGGGTAGTTGTTGAACCAACGAGTAGCGGACTTTCGTCCACGTCACTCGAACTCTTGACGCACGCACGCACCTTTGGCGCCAGCGTCTCAGCAATCACGTGGGGCGACGCGGCAGCGAATGCTGCACAATCTGGCGACTACGGCGCCACCACGCTCTACAGCGTCGGTGACCTAGGCGGTGCACTGCCAGGTGTTCCCGTTGCGAGTGCCATCAGTGCGCTCATTGCTTCGTCGGGTGCACCCGACGCCGTTCTCATTCCGACGAGCTACGACGGACGCGACATCGCGGGACGCTTGTCGGCTCGTCTTGATCGACCCGTGCTTACCAACGTGACCGGACTGTACGAAGAGGGCGGCCTCGTCACCGAACACCCGGTGTTCGGTGGTTCACAAATTGTGAAGGCTCAATTCACCGGCGAAGGTCCTGGGATCTATGTCATTCGCGCCAAGTCCTTTGTCAGCGAAGCCGCCGGCGGTTCCGCTGCTTCGGTGGTGGCTGCTCCAGTCGGCGATATGGGCTCTACGGACACGGCTCGCATTGTCACGTCGCACGTCGAAGAGCGCACGGGACCCAAGCTCGAAGAAGCCGCGGTGGTGGTGTCGGGTGGACGCGGTCTCGGTGAGGCGTCGGCGTACGCACTTATTACGGAGACCGCCAATCTGTTGCACGGTGCTGCCGGCGCTAGTCGAGCCATTGTTGATGCGGGTTGGGTGCCGTATTCGCATCAGGTCGGACAGACAGGAAAGACCGTGAAGCCCACGGTGTACATCGCGTGTGGCATTTCGGGTGCTACCCAGCACATGGTGGGCATGAAGGGCTCAAAAAACATCGTGGCCATCAACAAGGACGCCGACGCGCCCATTTTCCAGATTGCCGACTTCGGCATTGTGGGCGATGTGCACAAGGTTTTGCCTGCGTTGATTGAAGCCCTCAAGGCGCGCGCGTAGTCACGACTGATATTTGTTCTTCACTCGTAGGGTGAAGGAGTAGATCGTTCGCGTCAAAAGTTTTTAGGAGGCTCCATGCCAGTTCACCGACTCAATCACGTCGTGCTGTACGTTCGAAGTTCCGACGTCACGAAGAAGTTCTACGAAGACGTCTTTGGGTTTCGAGAAGTGACGGGAATACCGGGACGAGCGTCTTTCATGCAGGCACCGGGTTCACTTAATGATCACGACCTCGGACTCTTCACTATTGGCCAAGACGCGGGATCGTCACCCGCCGGACACAGCACCGTTGGTATGTACCACATTGCCTGGGAAGTGAGCACGCTCAATGAACTGCTCGCCATTCGAGACGAACTCACGAAGCGCGGAAATCTCGTCGGAGCGTCGGACCATGGAACCACAAAAGCGCTCTACGGCATTGATCCCGATGGCTTGGAGTTTGAGGTTTCTTGGCTGGTACCGGCGTCGTTAATTGACGAAGACGTTTTGCAGGCGCGAATGCAAACGCGACCTCTTCATCTCGAACAAGAGATTGAACACTTTGGCGGCGAAACAATTGGCGGACTCGGGATCTCGATCCCGCTTGGTGTCGAGGCCTAAACCAGAGGCCACGGGTAAGGCGGCCAGTCGCCGTCCTCGTTGGGAGCTGGGTACCTTCGCGTGTCCACCAGCACCTTCGCGCGGTGTTGCGTGAGAGCAATTTCACTTGGCGTGAGGTACTGAGCGAGTTCTCCACCGTTACCACTCGCGAATCGTTCGAGTTGTTCGCAGAGATCATCGCTCAGTCGCTCATCGGAAAATTCCCAGACCACGGTTCGGAGTTTTTCGACTTCGTTAAAACAAAGTCCGTTGTCAATCGCCCAGCAACGTTCGTCGTCAAAGATGATGTGGCCGCTTTTTCGATCAGCGTTGTTCGCAACGACGTCAAAGGCCGCCAGTGACGTGAACCACGGGCGAAATTCTTCTCGTTCTCGCAGCGTGAAATAGTGGTCTTCTAGATTGTCGTCAACCCACCACTGCAATGAACCAATGCCAAATGGCGCATCTTCGCGAGCCACGGTTGTCGGAACCAGGTCAGTGTTAAGACAGCAATCCAGTTCATAGGCGGCAACTTCTCGTCGCCATAATCCATCAGGGAAGTCCCAGAGTGGGCGTTCCCCCGCTTCCGCCTTGTAACAAGCCTGTCCTTCAGCACCGTCCAACGTCACACCGATTAGCAATGCCTGGTTCGACGATCCGTCGACACGACCGAGAACTTCAATGTCGCCGTGAAGTAAAAGGTCGCGCTGTTCGTCTCGTGTCATCGAAGCGGAGCGCGATGACCATTCGTGCGAGGACAATCGTGGCCTCGCGGATCAAGTGGTAAGCCGCAGAGCGGACAAGGTGGTCGACCTGCTTCCACGAGACGGGTTATGGCAATGGCGAGGGCGCCGGCCCACTCTTTGGTGAGTGAAATGTGCAGCGAGTCTTCTGTTTCGCGCGCCTCGATGGTCAGCTCAATAGTCCTTGCTTCCGTGTCGAGGGCAACGGCAATTTCTCCGACGACTAAATCAGGCTCAAACTCTGGCTCCAACGTGAGATCATCGGGCAAGTGGGCTGGTCGGCCGAGTTCGTCTATAACCGAACCAATCCATTCGGCCAGTGCGGCCAGTTGTACCTTCTCGCACTTGGCAATCGTGAGTCGTCGGCCCTCGCGTACTTGGAGGAGAAAGAGTCGATTACCGACGTCGCCTCTGGTACCAACCATAACTTTGTCGGGGTTTGAATATTCGTAGTTCACGATGGTCCAAGTTCTCGTAGTGAGCCCACCGAGTTGACGCTCAGCACCACGGGTGCTCCGTCGGTGAACGCCAGTGCACTTACTGAACACGTTGAAACCACGGTGCGCTGGAACAGATCAAGGGGGACACCCTGGGCATACGTGACGGCTGCCTTAATGGGGTCGGCGTGACTCACGACAACCACCGTGCGGTTGCGGTGTTTAGCGGCAATGGATTCAAGCGTCTTCCATATGCGAAGTTGCATCTCAACAAATGATTCGCCATTGGGAAATCGAAACGTACTTGGGGCACTTTGCACGGCACGCCATTCGGGTCGACGACGAAGCATCGACAGTTTCTTTCCGGTCCAGTCACCAAAATCACACTCGAGAAGTCCGCGGTTCATTTGTGGACGAAGCCGCAAGGTCTTGGCAATGGGAGCTGCGGTCTCACGAGTGCGTTCGAGTGGCGAGACGTAGAGAGCGACAGGCTTCTTCGCGAGTTCACCGAGTCGGTGAGCGACCTGCTCCGCCTGCGCCGTGCCTTCGTCGCTTAGATGCAGACCCGGCGCGCGACCCGGCAAAATCGTTCCCGTCGTTGACGTTTTCCCGTGACGGACTAACAATATGGTCGTGAAGGTTGGGGTACGGGCCACTTATCGAATCTAAACGTTCGAACTAGGCGGACGTCACGGGGAGTCGACGTGGACCAGGATTTGCTGTCTCGGGCCAACGCTTTCGACTCACTCGAGCTAGACGATGTAGTAGCGCGACGGCACCCGGGTCGTCGTCGCCGGGACGGGTTTCAATGACGCCGTCGCGCTTCATTGCCTCCATTAGTTCTCGACCCTGCTCCGTACGAACAATCACCAACGTCCAGTCTCCGAAATCGCCAATGCCTCCGGTTGAAATGTCAGCGTGTTCGGCGGCAAAGTCGGGGCACTGCTTGCAACCTTCGCGAGTGAAGACGTGTCCTTCTTTGAGCGGCACTTCGTGATAATTGCCATCGTGTGTCCAGATTTGAAAGACACCCTTGATGTTGATCTTTTTAATGTCGGCCCGCTTTAGCCCGTACTGCGCTTCGAAGAGTTCTTCAAAAATCTTGTCGTCGAAGGTCTTTGAGCACAGCAGCCCAATCGTGAGCGAGAGTCGCCGAGCGACCTTGCCGGCTTTTCGTGCCTGCATTGCTCCGGGTGCCGAGGCCATGCATCCCATGCCTACGAGCGCAATGCGTTCGGCACCGTTTTCCACGGCCGAGGCGTACGCCAAAAGATTGGCACTGTAGGTGTAGCGCGACCCTGCGGTTTCAATAACTTGGTCTCTCGTGGTGACGACGCGAGGTTCCGTTTGCCACGTCGCGCCATCTCCTTCGAGCCCGCTCACGAGAGCGGCGTCAATGATGTCATTTTCCAGTGCGTAAATCAGTAGCGAAGAAACGAATCCTCCGTCTTGCCCATTTTCCACGTGGAAGGGGTCTGACGAGCGAGCGAGCAAAACATCACCGATGCCGAAGATCTCTTCGTCGGTACGGTCGCGCTCGAACTTTCGAATATCAATTTCGCTTTCCCAATTGCGAAAACGTGGGCAGGCTCGGGTGCACAGTGTGCAGCCCTTCTCGCCGTGAGTGCAGTCGGCTTTGCCACCATCAATGTCCAGGTGGAACGGCTTGTAGGCACCGTTCTTATCGTCGTAGTCAAGGACGTCGTGGGGACAGACAATGACACAGGCCGCGCATCCGGTGCACGATCCTGATGTGACGACTTCGCTGAAGAGTTCGCGCCAATGCGGTTTGTCAATTGCCATATAGCCACGATAGTAAGTAGGTCGAGGGGAAATTTCCTTAGGAACCAGTACGATTCGCCCGTGCCCGAGATACTCGAAGTCGAGTCGTATCGTCGATTGGCCGACCGTATTGTTGGTACCCCCATTGTTCGAGGGTGGGCTGATTCCTATGCGGCGAAGAAATTGCCGAGTACTACAGCGTGGGCGAGAGCAGTAAAGGGCCTCAGCGTTACGTCAACTTCTCGACGCGGAAAATTAATGCTTCTTCATACCAATGGGGTCACACTCGGTATGCGTTTTGGCATGACCGGCGTGCTGCTCATCGATGACGAAGCAGGTATTGACGGACTTTTTTACGGTCCTCATTCGTTCAAACGCAATTGGGTGCGTGGCGGCCTTGAATTCGCCGATGGTCGAAAGCTGATCTTGCACGATCCGCGAAGGTTGGCGCGCGTAGAGATTGATCCAGATTTGAGCGAACTTGGTCCTGATGCGCTTTCGCTAACAAAGAAGGAATTCGATTCAGTACTGCGCGTTGATCGCGGTGAGGGACCAGCCATCAAGGCCCGCTTACTGGACCAGAGTGCCGTCGCCGGGGTGGGGAATCTGCTCGGCGACGAAATACTTTTTCGAGCTGGCATAGATCCTCGAACCCCGGCGGGTCGTTTAAACGTGGACGAACGTGATCGCCTCTTTCGAGCGTTCAAACAAACAATGAAAACCCTTCAGCGAAGAGGCGGTTCGCATACTGGTGATCACATGATTGCAAGATTTCCCGGCGCATTTTGCCCCTTGGATGGTGGCACGATGTTGCACGAGTCAATTGGTGGTCGTACAACGTTCTGGTGTTCGAAACACCAGTATCGCTAAGCAATTCAGTATTTCTTAGAGTGGTGGTCCGCGCGAGCAATGCAATAGTGGAGACTGTTTGAATGCAAAGTTTCATCCACCACTACGGCTACGCCGGTCTCTTTCTCGTCGCGATTCTTGAATCAATGTGCGTGCCAATTCCGTCGGAGGTGACCTTCGCTTTTGGTGGAGCACTGTGCACGACGGCCGTAGCAACTGGAAAGCCGCTCAACATTGGCGTAGTGATTTTGCTCGGCGTTCTTGGTTCGGTCGTTGGTTCAATCATTGCTTACGAGGTCGGTCGAAGTGCAGGTCGAGCCATTGTCGATAAGTGGGGAAAATGGGTCCTTCTCACGCACAAGGACCTCGATACGGCGGAGCTCTGGTTTGACAAATACGGATCGGTATCGGTGCTCGTCGGCCGCGTCATTCCAATCGTGCGATCCGTAATTTCGCTGCCCGCCGGCGTTGCCGAAATGAAGCGCGGAAGATTCATTGTGCTGACGACCGTTGGTAGTGCCGTGTGGGTTTCACTGCTAACTGGTCTTGGCTACGCCGCAGGAGCTAACTGGAATTCACACGTGGCAAAGTACTTCCACTACGTTCAGTGGCCGGTGGTGGCGATTGTGGTTCTACTGCTCGTCTACGGCTACCGGCGTCGCTTCAAGACCGTTCGCGCACAACAGTCGAACTAATCCTCGATTTCTTGGAGCACGCGACTGGCGTGACCGTCCGTGCGAACGCCGTACCAAGCGTGTTCAATTTTCCCGTTTGGACCGACAATGAATGTTGAGCGTATGACGCCGATGACCTTTTTCCCGTAGAGCATCTTTTCGCCGTAGGCACCATATTTCTCCATCGTTTTCTTCGATGGGTCACTCAGTAATGAAAACTTGAGCCCATACTTCTTCTTGAAGGCAACGTGCGATTCTTGGTCGTCGGGAGAAACTCCCAGCACTCGGACCTTGGCTTTCTTATACATTGCGAGCGAGTCGTTGAATTGGCATGCTTCTTTCGTGCAGCCAGGCGTGTCGTCGGCCGGATAAAAGTAGAGAACGTATCGTTCGCCTGCCAGACTCGTTGACGAAACGGTGTTGCCATCGTCGGCTGTAAGTGAGAATGATGGTGCTTTGACACCAGGGGTTAAACGAGCCACGATGATCCTTTCGCTGAGAATCTCAAACTAGCGGCCCCAAAAGCGCTTTCTGGTCGTAGACTGCATCTGAGGCACTGCGTTGGACGTAGATGCCTGGGCCCATCCCCCCTTATGACGTCGGTTCTGGGTCCAGCCGAGAAAAGACCAGACCACCGTGAATGCGGAACTAAACGTCGTTGCAAATGCAGCCGACACTTACGCGACGGAACAAACATTTGCCTCATTGGGCATTTGTGAACCGCTCGTTAAAACCCTCGAG
This sequence comes from Acidimicrobiaceae bacterium, assembly GCA_003138895.1. GTDB lineage: Bacteria > Actinomycetota > Acidimicrobiia > Acidimicrobiales > RAAP-2 > RAAP-2. Next base: position 11,933 of record PLHJ01000016.1, on the reverse strand, counting down.
GCCCAAGGCATCACTGCGGCCTTTCCTATTCAAGCCATGACCATTGCCGACGCACTCGCTGGACGAGACGTCTGCGGCAAAGCAAAGACCGGCTCGGGAAAAACGCTGGGCTTCGGACTACCAATGTTGCAACGCGTCGCCGCATCCCTCGAAGGACAGAGCGCGCAGAGCGTTGGCGGTCCGGCACGACCTCGCGGACTGACGCTACTTCCGACGAGAGAACTTTGTGTGCAGGTGTACGAAGTGTTGGAGCCCCTCGGAGCCGCCCTCGGACTTCGCGTTACTGCGGTCTACGGCGGTGCCGACATCGAACGGCAGATTAAGCAACTTCGAAGGGGCAGTGACATCATTATCGCCACACCGGGGCGACTCATCGACCTGGGCGATCGAGGCGAAGTGAACGTCGAACAACTCGACATCTTGGTACTTGACGAAGCTGACCGCATGGCCGACATGGGTTTCATGCCCCAAGTGGAGTGGGTTCTTCGTCGCATTGCCGAGCATCCTCATCAGACGCTGCTCTTTTCGGCGACGTTGGACGGCGCCGTCGATCGTTTAGTGAAGCGATACCTGACTGATCCAGTTTTTCACGAAGTGCAATCGGACACGCAAACCGTTTCAAAAATGGTTCACCACTTTTTAAATGTTCACCAAATGGACCGCATTCGTGTGACCGCCACCATCTGCAAGGCGTACGACAAGACCATCATTTTTGCTCGCACCAAACGCGGTGCTGATCGCCTCGTTGAGCAGTTGCAGAAAGAAGGTGTGAACGCCGCCGCTATTCACGGTGATCTTCGACAGAGTCAACGTGAAAAAGCACTTGCCGATTTTGGTTCTGGTGACTTGGCAGTCTTGGTCGCTACCGATGTCGCGGCGCGAGGCCTGCACATTGATGGTGTCGACGTTGTTATTCACTTTGACCCACCCGAAGATCAAAAGGCGTATCTGCATCGTTCAGGTCGTACGGCTCGCGCGGGTTCAACGGGAATTGTTGTTTCGCTACTTCTTTGGAACCAAATAGTTGAGGCAGAAGTCATCATGAAGCGCCTCGCTTTAAAACGGCCCATTGTCGAGGTATTCTCAAATGATCCACGTCTTAAGGATTTGGCGAACTGGGAACCAACGATGGAGGACTCAGTACTTTGACACCTCGCGAAGAACCACCGCAGGTTTGGAAATACGACAAGGGCCTTGAGCGCGTTCTTGTCGTCGTGGCGCACCCTGATGACATTGACTTTGGTTGCGCCGGGACGGTCGCTGCGCTTACCGAGCACAACGTTGACGTTGCCTACTGTCTCGTGACGTCTGGTGACGCCGGCGGTGATGATTCAAATCACACCAAGGAAGAGCGAAGTGAAATTCGCGAGCAAGAACAAGTTGCTGCGGCCAAGCACGTGGGTGTTACGAAATTGACGTTTCTTCGCTGGCCCGACGGACAGGTCGAGCCGTCGTTGCTTCTTCGTCGAGAAATTGCGCGGGCTATTCGAGTGCAAAAGCCCGACGTTGTCATTACACAGTCGCCGGAGCGTAACTGGGAGAGAATCTTTGCTTCTCACCCCGACCACTTGGCGGCGGGTGAAGCCACTATGCGAGCGGTTTATCCCGATGCCCGTAACCCTCACGCCTTTCCGGAGTTGCTGCGCGAAGGTTTTGAGCCCCACACGGTGAACGAAGTGTGGTTGATGTCGAGGGCGCCCAACATGGTGGTCGACATCACCAAAACATTTGACCAAAAGATTGCCGCTCTGCGTGAACACGTCAGTCAAGTTGGCGAACGAAACGATCTTGATGTCACGATGAAGGAATGGGCTCGTCAGACGGGAAAAGCCGCTGAGCTTGGCAAAGGAAAATTGGCGGAGGGATTTCGCCGCGTCGGTACGGCATAGAGTTGGTCCCCACGAGAGGGGGCGAAGTGACCGAGCGGCGTCGAGTATCCGAACGAAGTGTCGATTCCTCGCTGTTCTCTTCTTTGCGTGATTTAAAACGTTCTGAATTACCGCTCGAATTTTTGGCGGGTGTCACGTTGTTGGCCATTGCGATTCCCGAACAGCTCGCGACGTCGCAGCTGGCTAACGTCCCTGCTTTTTCGGCCATGCTCGCGTTCACCGCGGCAACGATTGTTTTTGCGATGTTGGGATCGAACCCAATTTTGTCGGTCGGTGCTGATTCAACAATTGCGCCACTGTTTGCCGTAGCTTTACTTCGTCTCGCCGCGAGTGATTCACCTCATTATTTGTCACTCGTCAGTGCCACGGCGGTCGTAACGGGCATTCTCGTGCTGGCGATTGGCTTATTTCGTTTGGGGTGGTTGGCGGATTTTCTTTCCATGCCCATCATCGCGGGTTTCATGACTGGCATTGGCATCGTGATCATGGTGCATCAGTTACCGCACGCCCTAGGCATTGCCAGCGTGGAGGGATCGTTCTGGCATCGCCTCGTGACCATTGTTTCTCATCTGTCACACGTGAATGGATGGGCGGTGGCCATCAGCTTTGGGACCTTGGCGTTAATTGTCATCGGTGAAAAACTTCTTCCGAAGTTTCCATTTGCTCTTTGCGCCGTGTTGGCCGCTACGGCGCTGACACATTTTGGACACCTCGCCCAACATGGCGTCGCGATTCTCGGCACGGTGATCGCGGGTGGACCAACGTGGCGTTGGGGTTCGTTGACGTCGCATGACATGGTGACCGTAATTACGACGTCGTTGACGGTCGCCGTTGTTGTGCTGAGTCAAACTGCCGCGACGACGAGGTCGGTGGCCGATGACTTGGGCATTGGCATCAACATCAATCGGGACTTCATTGCCGTGGGACTCGCGAACGCTGCGTCGGGGCTCATTGGATCCATGCCCGTGAACGCGAGTCCGGCGAGAACTGGCGTCATCACCATCGCGGGAGGAAAGACGCAGCTCGTGGGTCTTCTCGCCGCGGGTGGGGCGCTCTTGGTGGCCCCTGTTGCTCCCGCTCTTAAGGACATGCCCCTGGCGGTGCTTGCCGGAGTGCTGTTTTTCGTGGCGAGCCGGCTGGTTAAAACAAAAGCCCTTCGCCAAATTGCGAGAGTCGGTTCGTACGAGTTGGTGTTGGCACTCCTTACCGCCGTCGTGGTGATGTTCGTCGGCGTGCAACAAGGTCTCGCACTGGCCGTGGCGCTCGCCATCTTTGATCGCACGAGGCGATCCGCGCGACCGCATATGACGGTGCTCGGTCGAAAGCCCAACACGACCAGTTGGGAGCCACTCGGCAGCGAAGGAGCGGTCTCCGTTGATCACGTCATCGTCGTGCTCTTTTCAGCACCGTTGTACTTCGCGAACGCCGCCAAGTTTGTCGACGAAGTGCACCAAGTGCTCACGACGTATCCAGAAACAAAGCACATTGTCCTGGACGCCGCCGCGATACACGACATTGACTTCACCGGCATCTCGACGTTGGACGATCTAATGCAAGATCTCAAGCGAGACAGCGTCGGGTTTTCGATTGCTCGCGCGGATAGCAGCGTTCGTAACACCTTGAAGGCAGCGCCGTCCGCCCTTGCTCAAGAATTGTCGACCTACGACACGGTTGATGAAGCAGTCCGCGCCCTCGGCGATTAATTTTTCGCGAGGTTTCGCAGCACGAAATTCAGTACGCCACCGTGTCGGTAGTACTCGGCCTCGGTAGGAGTGTCGATGCGTAGTCGCACGTTGAACGAGAACGAACTGCCGTCTTCACGCGTGGCCGTTACCAACACGGTTTGCGGAGCTTCGCCTTCGTTCAGTGACTCGAGGCCCGTAATATCGAGCACTTCCGTGCCGTCAAGTCCGAGCGAAGCAGCGGTGTCACCCGGCAGATACTGTAAGGGAAGAACGCCCATGCCAACAAGGTTGGAGCGGTGAATGCGCTCGAAACTTTCAACCAAGACGGCCTTCACACCAAGCAACTTGGTGCCCTTGGCGGCCCAGTCACGGCTAGATCCACTGCCGTATTCCTTGCCAGCGAGAATGACGAGCGGCGTTCCTTCTTCGGCGTAGCGAGCGGCCGCGTCGAAAATGGACATGCCCTCACCCTCGGGGAATTTAATCGTCACGCCGCCTTCGGTACCAGGAGCCAATTGATTGCGTAGTCGCACGTTCGCGAAGGTGCCGCGCACCATGACCTCGTGGTTACCGCGACGAGTGCCGTAACTATTGAAATCTTGGGGCTTGACGCGCGCGTCGGTGAGATAGAGACCAGCGGGCGCACTGGCTCGAATGTTTCCGGCGGGCGAGATGTGGTCGGTCGTCACTGAATCGGCCAACTTCGCTAACACGCGCGCACCAATGACGTCGTTGACTTTTCCTACTTCCATCGTGAGACCGTCAAAATATGGCGGTAGTTTCACGTACGTGGAAGCGTTGTCCCACGCGTACGTCAGCGCGTTCGTCGTCGGGACGCGCTGCCAACGTTCGTCGCCACTAAAGGCACTGGCGTAACGCTCTTCGAACATTTGGGGCGTGACCGACGAGCGAACACCCTCGGCGACTTCGGCGTCCGAAGGCCAGATGTCGCGCAGGTACACCGGCTGACCGTTGGAGCCTGTGCCGAGTGGTTCGTTTTCGAGGTCAATGTCAATGGTTCCCGCGAGTGCATAGGCGACAACGAGTGGCGGACTCGCGAGGAAGTTCTGCTTCACGTCGGGGTGGATGCGTCCTTCGAAGTTGCGATTACCCGACAAGACCGACACCGCCGAAAGGTCGTGCTCGTTAATAGCGTCAGAAACGCCGCTGAACAAGGGACCAGTGTTGCCAATGCACGTCGTGCAACCGTAACCCGCGAGCCAGAAGCCCAATTTGTCGAGGTACGCAGTGAGATTTGCGCGGTCGAGGTAGTCCATGACTACCCGGCTGCCCGGTGCGAGCGACGACTTCACCCACGGCTTTTTTTCGAGGCCGAGCTCGACTGCTTTTTTGGCAACGAGACCAGCCGCCACCATGACCCAGGGATTGGACGTATTGGTGCACGAAGTAATCGCCGCGACGACGACGTCACCATCACGAAGGTGTTCCGCCGCGTCGACACCTTGCACGGCAATGGGTTCGCGACCAAGTGCGTTTAAGAAGGCGCCGCGAGCACCGCTCAGTGACACACGGTCTTGGGGACGCTTGGGTCCCGCCAAGCTCGGCTCGACCGTTTCAAGGTCGAGCTCAACGGTCTCTGAATACACCGGCTCTTGGTTGCCGGCGTCGTGCCAGATCCCTTGGGCGCGAGCGTAGGTTTCAACGAGGGTCAAGAGTTCTTGCGATCGACCAGTGAACTTCAGATAGTCGAGCGTGACTTGGTCAATGGGGAATATCGTGCACGTCGCACCATATTCCGGCGACATGTTGCCAATTGTCGCGCGGGTCTCGAGTGAGAGTGACCCAACACCGGGCCCATAGGCCTCGACGAATTTTCCAACGACGCCTTGCTTTCGCAGCAGTTCTGTAATCGTCAACACAACGTCCGTTGCGGTGACGCCTTCACGGGTAGATCCCACCAATCGAAGTCCAACGACAGGGGGAATGAGCATGGACGTTGGCTGTCCGAGCATGCCGGCTTCGGCTTCGATGCCACCAACGCCCCAGCCAAGAACGCCAAGCCCATTCACCATCGTGGTGTGGGAGTCGGTGCCAACGAGGGTGTCGAGGAATGCAACGCCGTCTTGTTCAAATACCACGCGAGCTAAGTGTTCGAGATTCACTTGGTGGCATATCCCCATGCCCGGAGGCACCACGCGGAACTGCTTGAACGAACTCTGCGCCCATTTCAAGAATGTGTAGCGCTCGACGTTTCGCTCGTATTCAATGTCGACGTTTTCTTCGAAACTCTCGGCGGTGCCCGTGAATTCAAGAATGACCGAGTGGTCGATAACGAGTTCCACGGGAACGAGGGGATTGATCTTGTTGGCGTCACCCCCGAGCGCAATGATGGCGTCGCGCATAGAGGCGAGGTCGACCACCGCCGGTACGCCGGTCAGGTCCTGCATGAGCACGCGCGCGGGTGTAAAGGCAATCTCTTTGGCGTCGTCGCCGGCGGCTTCTCCGTGGCGCCCGGGAGTCTCTCCCCAGCGCGCGACGGCCTCAATGTCGCCGGCCAGAACCTTGACGCCGTCTTCGTGGCGCAGCAGATTTTCTAAGAGGACCTTGATGGAATACGGCAGACGCTCGACGTTGTAGGGAGCCAGTGCGCTCGCCTTTAAGGAGTAATAACTGAGCGTACGGTCACCAACTTGCAGACTGGTGAAAGCTCCGAAACTGTCGAGTGAGGGTGTGGTCATGTCTCCATTCTGCCGTGTTTTCAAATGTTTAGTCTCGCGAAGTATCGTCACTTCGGCATTGGCATGAAAAGTGCGAGACTGGACCTCGTGGTGACTACGTACGACGAGATTCTCACCCGACTGCAAGCGGCCTTTGACCACTTGGATGTGGGGGCCGATCCCGTGCTTCGACCGTCTGATCGCAGTGACTTCCAAGCCAACGGCGCCATGGCGCTCGGTAAAAAGCTCGGCCGCGCTCCTCGCGACGTTGCTCAGGAAATTCTTGGCTTCGTTGATCTTTCCGGCGTCGCTGAGGCGGAAATTGCGGGGCCCGGTTTCATCAATCTCACGCTCGCGACACCATTTCTCTCGAAGCGACTCCAACACCTCGTGGCCGACGAGCGTCTCGGTATTTCTGAAACCGCGAAGGTTCTCACCGTGGTTATTGACTATTCGGCTCCCAACGTCGCCAAGGAAATGCACGTGGGTCACCTTCGCTCGACGGTCATTGGTGACTCGATTCGGCGCATTTACGAATTTCTCGGACACAACGTCATTGCTCGTAATCACGTTGGCGACTGGGGAACCCCATTTGGCATGTTGATTGAGCACTTAGTGGATATGGGCGAAGACGCCGCGGTCGAGTCGCTTTCGATTGGCGACCTCGATGGTTTTTATCGCAGCGCTCGAACAAAATTTGATGCCGACGACACGTTCAAAGATCGCAGTCGAGCACGAGTGGTGTCGTTGCAGTCGGGCGACCCCGAAACGCGCCGCCTCTGGCAACTACTCGTTGACCAGTCGGTGGCGTACTTCAGCGAGGTCTATCAACTCTTAGACATTAAGTTGACGTCCGACGAGGCAGTGGGCGAGTCCTTCTATAACGACATGTTGGAAGACGTGCTGACGGACCTCGACGCCGCGGGTCTTTTGGTGGAGAGCAACGGTGCGCAGTGCGTATTCCCGGATGGATTTACCAATCGTGACGGTGAGCCGCTGCCACTCATTGTGCAAAAGAGCGACGANNATTCTGTACGTTGTGGGAACGCCCCAGGCGCAGCATTTTGAGATGGTCTACGCCGTCGCGGGCGAAGTGGGGTGGTTGCCAGCCAGTGTTCGCTGCGAACACGTGAGTTTCGGCAACGTGCTGGGTACGGACCGAAAGATGTTTAAGACCCGTAGCGGCGAAACGGTAAAGCTCGTGGGACTCGTTGAAGACGCCATTGCACGTGCGTACGCTGCATTGGCGACGCGTGCCAGTGATCTCTCGGATGACGAACGACGGGAGTTGGCGACGCAGATTGCCCGGGCGGCCATTAAATACGCCGACCTGTCTACGGAACGTCAGCGTGACTACGTCTTTGACCTCGAGCGCATGTTGGCCTTTGAGGGTGACACCGGACCGTATCTTGAGTACGCGCACGCCAGAATTCGTTCGATCTTTCGCCGCCTTGCGACTTCGTACAGCCCCGAGGGAGTGTCGTTCGCGTTGTCCAGTGACGCAGAACGTCAACTGGCACTCGGACTACTGGCGTTTCCCGAGGCGTTTGAGCAAGCCTTTACGCAGTTGGCCCCCAACAAACTGTGCGCCTATCTCTTTGACCTCGCGCAACGATTCACGACGTTCTACGAGAATTGCCCAGTCCTTAACGTTTCGGGTGACTTGCAAGCGGAGCGACTCGCGCTGTGTGACCTGAGTGCTCGCACCCTAGCTCTCGGGCTTTCACTCTTAGGGATTGGTGCACCGGAGCGTATGTAAAAGCGGTGTGGCTTTGGACGTTACGGATGGGTAATGTACAAGCCAGCGCACTCGCGCGGGGAATTCGTTTGGGGGAATTATGAAGGTACGAGCCGCACTCGCGACGGGCGTCAATGAGCCTTGGGTTACCGAGACAATTGATATTGACGAACCACATCCGTACGAAGTGAAAGTGAAAATGGCCTTCGCGGGCATGTGCCACTCGGACGAACACGCTCGAACGGGCGACATGGGAGCGCCCGCCGAAGTGCTGCAAATGCTAGGCGCGCCGTCGATGTTTCCACTCGTTGGTGGTCACGAGGGCTCGGGCATTGTGGAATCGGTCGGCGAAGGCGTCACTGATTTGAAAGCGGGCGACCACGTTGCTGTCTCGTTTGTGCCCTCGTGTCGCAAGTGTCAGTACTGCTTGTCGGGTCGGGCCTATCTCTGTGACTTGCTCGCGGGCACGCTCGTAGGACCAATGTTGTCCGACGGTACCTGGCGCCACCACTGGGAAGGCCAGAACGTCAATCGTTACGCCCAACTTGGTACGTTCTCCGAGTACATCGTGGTCCACGAAGCTTCGGTATTTCGCATTGAGCCCTGGTACGACCTTCGAGCTGCCGCTCTTCTGTCTTGCGGCATCTCAACGGGCTTTGGCTCGGCCGCTACTCGCGGTGGCGTAAAGCCCGGCGACGTCGTTGCCGTCATTGGTTGTGGTGGTGTGGGATCTGGCGCCATCCAAGGCGCCGTGCACGCGGGTGCGCGTGCGGTCATCGCGATTGACACTGAGCCCTCGAAGGTCGAGCGCGCCCTAAAGATCGGCGCTACTCACGGTGCGCCTTCGACGCTCGATGCCGCGTTCAATATTCTTCCCGATCTGACCTGGGGACAGAACTGTGACGTGGTGATCTTGACACCGGGACGCCTCACGGGCGACCTCGTCGAGCAGGCTCGTTCGATTACGGCAAAGGGTGGCACGATTGTCGCCACGGCGATTGCTCCGATTGGCCAAACGTCGGTGGACATCAACCTTCAGATGTTCACGCTGTACAACCAGTCCTTGCTCGGCACGATGTTTGGTTCGACGAATCCGCGTGTTGCCGTTCCAAAATTGCTTCGCTTGCACTCCGAAGGCAGCCTCATCATTGACGACTTGATTACGAAGGAGTACTCAATCGAAGAAGTCAACCAGGGCTACGTCGACTTGGAAGACGGCAAGAATATTCGAGGCGTTGTTCGCTTCTAGTTTTAGTGCCCCCGCTTGACGGCTTAGTCATCGAGCGGGGGACGTTTTGCGTCCCGACCCGTGAGCGCACGAAGACCTCTTGTCGTTCCGGAGATGTTTGGTCGAATGGCCCACCAGCCGCGGTGCCGCAGAGCGCCACGCCACACACCCGTTGCGTACGCCATGTCGTCAGCCACGGCGAAGGGAATGTCTTGCACGTGGAGCGATTTCGAGCGTCGCCATCGCCACAGTGTCCCAACACCAAAGAGCACCAGCATGCGACGACGCAGTTTTGGATGCAAGCTCAGCAACAAGACGAACGGTCCGTACGTTCGAACAATGGACCGAGCGAGGGGACCTCCCGTTCGAAGTACACCGGCGCCCACGATTTGTCTCGCGACTTTTTCAGGATGTTCGGTGGTCCCTGGTAGTTGGCTCACGAGACCTCGGTGCGCCACACTTAAAACTCGCGCGGCCAGTCGTGGACGCCTAAGAAATATGGCTAACCAGATGGCGAGTGTTGATGCGTCGACCCGCACGGGCGTGAGGCGCGGTCCGTAACGTTTCGCGAGTTCGCCGGACGAACGTCCGTAGTCGTGACGCTGTTGCCACCATGTTTTCCACGATGGCCGGGCTGGGTGGCGAACGACGACGTCAGGGTCGTAGCGAAGAAGCCAACCTTGATCGTGCAAACGCCATTCGAAATCCACGTCCTCACCCACGCGCAAGGAAGGATCGAAACCGTCACCGAACGCGGAACGGCGAACGAGGAGGCAGGCGCTCGGTACGTACGAAACCCGTCCTCCGGGCACGACAATGGCGCGTGAATTTCCAAGATCGAGTGGAGAGTTTCGTCGTTCGAACGAGGAGAAGAACCCTTTGTCGTCGCTGCCCACGACGCGAGGAGCCGCCGCGGCCACGAGTGGATCCGATAAATTGCTGGCGAGCTGGGCGAGAGTCGAACTCGGTTCATCAAGAACCACGTCGGCGTCGACGAACCACAAATACGTTCGATTCGTTCGAGCAGCACCTTCGTTTCTCGCGTTGGCGGGACCACTGTTTTCATCGAGGCGCACGAGCGTTGCCCCAAAACTCCCGACCGTCTCTGCAATCCCTCGCTCGTTGTTTGAGCCATCGTCGACGACGGTGACATAAAAGCCTCGTAAGTGCGCCAGTAAAGAGGTCAACGCAGCGACATTTTGAAAGACGGGAATGATGACGTCGGTCTCGGCGCTGACGTCGACCGGCGAAAAGTGCGGATGCAGCAACCCCTGAGTGACAAGCGTTCGAGCGAAGAGTTCTTGCCCAGATTCAACAACGCCCCCGTCTTTCCAACTTTGGGCAATGGGCCGCGAGGCGCCACGAAGTCGAAGCAGTCGCCACGGAGAGCCACCGGCGATTAAATCACGGTCAAAGAACGTGGCGTCATCATCTAGCGATACGTTCGTCCCTGGCTCAATGGGCGCGTCCTGGGGCAATGGCGCGGCCACGAATTGATTGGCCATAGCGAAGTATGGCACGCAGAGTGTCTCGGGGCACTGTCGGACACGGCAGAATAGGAGGACCCAAGGAGGAACCATGGACCCCGAAGTCACCGAAGAAGTTGTCGAAGAACAAAGTGCCCCCGAGAGCACTGAATTACTGGTTGAAGAGGTTTCCATCGACGGCCTCTGCGGCGTCTACTAAATCGTGATTGACGCGTCGGAGAGCGCGTTCGACGCGCGAGCAGCGTGGCACCTCAGCCCACTCGTGTCACTACGTGATGAAGAGTTCGGCGCGATGGCGTACCACCACGGCAACCGACGACTGGTGTTCTTGAAGTCGAGAAAACTCGTGGAGGTCGTACGCGAACTGCACGAACACGAAAGCGCGGACGCCGCTATTGATGCTCTCGTCGGAGCGGACGAGCACTCTCAGTACGTCGTGGCGCTGGCCTCACTTGCGAAGTCCGAGGTGTTGTGTGTCGGCTAATTCGTCACTTCGTAACCGATTCGAGCGGGGTCTTTCCGCACCGATCTGTTTGACGTGGGAGCTGACCTACGCCTGCAACTTAGCGTGCACGCACTGCCTGTCGTCCTCGGGACGCCGCGACCCTCGCGAACTTTCCACGTCGGAGGCGAAGGCGCTACTCGACGAAATTGCGGCGATGCAAATCTTCTACATCAACATCGGCGGCGGTGAACCGATGATTCGTTCGGACTTCTTTGAACTAATCGAACACGCCGTATCGCGCCACGTCGGCGTGAAGTTCTCGACGAACGGTACGCGAATTGACGCCGCTTCCGCGCGACGACTTTCGAGCATGGACTACCTCGACATACAGATTTCAATTGATGGGGCTGACGCGGCGACGAGCGACAAGATTCGTGGCGCTGGTTCGTACGCGAGTGCGAGGCGAGCAATGGATCATTTGCGCGACGCCAACTTTGGTCAATTCAAGATTTCCGTTGTTATGACTCGCGAGAGTATTGAGCAGCTGGACGAATTTGAAGCACTCGCCAAATCGTACGGAGCGGAACTTCGACTGATGCGACTTCGACCTAGTGGGCGTGGTGTTGACGTCTGGGACGAACTCCACCCGACGCAACAACAAAATCGCGACTTGTACCACTGGCTGCTGGAACGTCCCAATGTTTTAACTGGCGATTCGTTCTTCCACCTGTCCGCGCTCGGCGCGCCTCTCGAGGGTCTCAATCTGTGTGGTGCCGGTCGCGT
>PLHJ01000008.1 GCA_003138895.1 Acidimicrobiaceae bacterium | reverse complement strand
GTCTCGGATTGCATAGAGATTTTCTTTTTGTTAAATCCGCGATAGCCAATTGCTCCATTCATTACGAAGGCTCCGCCAAACGAGAAACTGACGATTGAGAAGACGTTTGGGAAAAATTTCTCGTCAAAGGCGGAAATAAGTATCGAATAAAGAATTAACAAGCCGCCAAAAATAATTACTGCCAAAAAAATATTCATTCCATCTTGCAAGCGCCGAACAGCCAACGCTCTGGCCGCGAGCGACATACTCGAAGTGCGTTCATTGGTCATAATTTAGATACCTGCCCCGCTTCGAATACGGCATTCATTTTTTCTTTTGCTTGACAGGAGATATGGTTTTTGAAGCCTCGGTGAAGGCCATTCGCAAAGCTTGTACGACTACTCCCATTGCTCCTGCGGTTGCGGCCACTGAGGGCGCCAGCACATACGCACCATGCGCGATTGCCATCGCGGCAGAAAAGGTAGTCGCACTGGGTCCCGAAATATCCTCTGCCAACAGTGGGATTAGAGTGGCCGTGACTCCCCCCGAGGCAACTATTGTCGTGAGACCAATCACAATCATAGTTATTGACGCAATCTCATCCCATGTGAACGGTGCGTTTTTGCAAGCGGGGCTCGCGTCGCAGTGTCTCACAAAGAGAAAACCTGCGCTGTCCTTTCCAAGCGGATCGGTTCCATTCAGTGGATCGTCATTCACAAACACATACGCCTGATCAGTTCTCTGCAAATACGGATCGTCCGAAATGAATGATTCAGTCGACGGATCGTAGTAGCGATTGATGAGATATATCAGCCCAGTCGCGTCGGTGTATGAGCCCTGGAAGCCAAACGGCGTAACACTTGAAGTGCCCGGCGCAAGAGACTGTGTGCCGTATGGCGAATAGACGGCCGATTCAAGCAGTGTGCCCGAAGAGCTAACTACGCCTTGCACGCCTGTTGGCGATGAGATGAGGAAAACGGGAGTCGCTCCAGCATTCGTCGTCGTAATTTGCTCTACAGGCGCGGCACCGCCAAAGAGCAAATTCCCGTAGAGGTAACTCGTGTTGGTAAGAGAACCAGAAGTTGTAGTGGCGTCGTTAATGTTGAGGGGCAACGATCCACCGGAAACTGTGTCCCACGTTGAACTCGTCGATGACGTCGACGTCAAAATCTGCCTTCTTAGACCCTCGCCGTTATACGTATACGATGTGCCACTCGCTGGCGTAGCACTGCAGGAAAGGGCTGTCGGTCCAATGCCACAGAGCTCACCGAGTGCATTCCAGGAATATTTGGTGGAAGCGCCGGCTACACCTGCGCTATAAGGCGTCGCCGACGTACGGTTGCCATTCGCGTCGTAGGAGTATTGCNNCCTTGGTTATAGGTAAAAGCGACTGAGGAATTACTCGGTGAAATATCGCTTGAGATTTCACCGTTTGCAGCCACGTTGTACGAATCATTACTGGTAGAAGTACCAAGGTTCGTTGCGGCGGTAATTTGCTTGTTTGCGTTATAGGTCACCGGGCTCGACGTGGTGCCATTAACGGTTGAAGTAAGAACTTGCTCGTCAGCATTGTACGTCCAAGCGTCACTGAGAAGTGGATTCGTTTGTGCGCAACTAGGCGACACCGAAGCAGCGGCAACTGACATGCACGTGAGATTTCCCGCCGCGTCATAGCCATACGTCGTCTCGAGATTGGTGGACGATGGATACGTGATGTTCGTCACAGCGGAGGGATCATTCGCGTCACCGTATGCGTACGTCACGGTGTTACCAAGCCAGTCTTGACTCGAAAGAAGCCGACCCGCGGCATCATACGAGCGATTGACCACTGTGTTTGTAGATGAGCCCAGCTGAGGCGTCGCCACTGTTCCACACGATGCTCCCGTACTCACTGGATACGCTTCGCACGTTACCTGACCGGCGTAGTTGTACATGTACGAGACGGTCTGATTGTTGGCATCAGTCGTGCTTCCTAGTTGACCGTTGGCGTATGTGTAGTTGGTCGTTTGGTTCCACAGACCCGTGTCGGCAACGTCGCCGACATTGTCACTCATTGAAATTACGTTGCCGGCGACGTTGTAGGTGTATTGACTAACACCAGCAGCTGCTGGACCTTCACCACACGGATATGTCAGCGTCGTAGGCGCTCTCGAACACACTTGGCCGTTGGAGTTATATGCCACCGTTTCGGCCGTTTTATTCGAATTCAGCGTAGTGAGGAGTCGACCTTCGGCGTCATAGGTGTAGGTGGTGGTTTCGCTCAACCCATTTGCCGTGCTTGTTAAGGCCGTGGGGTACGCCGCGTCGTTATACGAGTCAGTAATCACGTTGTCGCCGGGTCCGCTCGGATTCGTGATAACCAGTGGCGAACCTAGAGCGTTATAACTCGTAGCGGTGCCTTCCAGCCACGAAATGGGGACGTTAAGAGACAGTTGAGGACATTTCGAGGAAAATCTAAGGTGCGGGATTCGAAACCCCGGCGGCCCACTGAAGATCCAGGATTCAGACTGTCGATACATCTATCGATTTCGACGGCGGCGATGGGGCTTTGTGAGTACCGACGGTGCCCATCCGGCATCTTCAACGTTGACGTTCGTTCCCGGTGGCACAATCTGATCGATTTTGTCCAGAACGTCCTTGCTCAAACGCACGTCAGGTGCCGAAAGCTGGGATTCGAGTTGCTCCATTGTGCGCGGCCCAATAATGGCGGAACTAACAGCGGGGTGTTCTAAAACAAAACCGAGGGCCATGTCAATCAGGCTTATTCCTGCTTCATCAGCGAGCGAAGACAACTCCGTCACAATGTCGAGCTTTCGCTGATTCGCCGGCAACGACAAGTCGTAGCGGCCGGGAATACGCTGCGCACGACTTGACGTGTTGTCCTTGCCTATGCCAAATTTTCCAGAAAGCCATCCGCCCGCCAGTGGGCTCCACGGAATGATGCCCAGACCGTACGTTTGGGCAACGGGGAGGATGTCGCGCTCAATGCCTCGCACCAGTATTGAATACGGTGGTTGCTCTGTTCGAAAACGCTCGCGACCGCGTTTTTCGGCAACCCACTGCGCCTCCACTATCTGCTCCGCCGGAAACGTTGAACTTCCAAACAAACGAATTTTTCCATCGTGCACCAAGTCGCTTAAAGCACCCAGGGTCTCATCAATATCGACCGACTCATCGGGCCGGTGAATTTGATAGAGATCGATGTAATCAACGCCAAGTCGGCGAAGCGAATTTTCGCATTCGGCAATAATCCATCGACGAGAATTACCCTGCGCGTTGGGATCATCGCCCATGTTGCCGTGCACCTTCGTTGCCACAATCACCCGGGATCGGTCGACGGTTGAAAGAGCTTTCCCAACGATCACCTCGGACTCGCCTTGTGAATAGACGTCGGCGGTGTCAATGAAATTGATTCCCGCGTCTAAGGCGCGATGGATTATCCGAATTGACTCATCGTGATCGGGATTGCCCCACGCCCCAAACATCATTGCGCCCAAACAAAGCGGGCTCACCTTTATTCCTGTACGACCGAGTGGATATACCTTCATTGGGCCACCTTAGAGCGAAGAGGCGTTTGTCGGCCTTGCCCTTTTGACTCAAATGTCAGAACGAAAGAATGTGATCAACGGCCTCAGCAATGCTCGCCGCTGTTGCCGTCGGGGGTGGAAGTTCCTCATCCCACGACTGGCCTCGATGCATCCAAATTGTTCGAAGGCCAACATTGTGTCCGCCTACGATGTCGGCGCTTGCGGAATCGCCAACCATCCAACCGTCGAGAGCGACGCCACAACGGCGAGCCGCTTCTTCAAAGATTCCCGGATTCGGCTTCCAAATATCGAGTTCCGCGGAAATGCACACGGCGTCAACTTCACCCGTCAGTTTCGTCGCGTTTAGTTTGTTCCACTGCGTCGGCGCCCCGTTTGTAACGACGCCAATCTTCCAACCCAACGAACGCAGTCGACGCAGACTCTCCACGGTTGATTCCTCGACGCGAAAAAACGAGGGGTACCGCTCGTCGTAGTTGGCTTGCAATTCCTCGACGCTGGGTGTCAATGAAAAAGCAGCACGTAAATCTGCAAAAAATTGCGGCCGGCGTTTGTAGCCTTCTTCGTCCAATTCAATAATCGTGGCGACAGCGTCGTCGGGATATCCATTTCTCTCCACAAAATCATTCGTCCACCGACGAAATGCGCCGGCACGATCAAGCAAGGTGTTATCAAGATCGAATAGAGCCAGTTCCGCCATGACACCAGTATGGGCGATGAAGTATTACGGGAAAAATACTTTTAGTGAAGAGCCAAATAAATTTCATTGGGTTCTGTTCGGGGTTACGCGCGAGTAACAAACTCATTCGCATCATTGCTTGCTGCGTCAATCGAATAGGATTTCCCTCTACAGCAACGTCGTCGTTGGGCGAATCACTACCGTTTTTGCGAACTTATCGTGCAATGTCTGATTTTCTTTGTCCCAAATTGGCCAGAGCAAGTCAAGAAGATGCGGTAGAGAAAGCGCCAGAACAACCACGAGGTCTCTCGCTTCTTGTCGCGTTTGTTGCGTCGTTGGGTGCGTGTGCGTATGGATGGCAACCAGACTTCCAATAACCTCCAACACCACGTAGACAGCGGCTCGAACATAGGCCTGTCGAAGTTGCACCGCGTTGCCATCGGCCTCATTGACACAGCGGATACGGACAATCTTCATGCCAATTGTTTGGCCATCCCAATACGCAATCGTGAGTGCGCCATAAAAAAAGGTAACGACGGAAATCACGATCAAATCGGGGTAAAAACTGAGATGAGCCACCCGAGATCCAACGGCGGAAAGTGCCCCCAAAATTATGTAGTCGATTATGAAGCCGAGCACTCGCCACCAGTAACTGGCAAGACCGGACTGCGCGTTCGTGGACATTTGACTTACGGGATAGCGAGGAAGTGAAGAACCGCTGTTGGCCGAAACATCAACACCTGTTGGTAGTGAAGCCGAACCAGAAAGATTGGTCCCACACACGGTGCAATAGTTCTGACCATCTTCTTGCTGTGACCCACAACTTGGACAAAACCGCAATGAACACCCCTTCGAAAGAACTAAAGATATCTTCTCACACGCAGTTGGCAATGCAACCAAACAGCATTCAAGAAAGCATGGACGTTACGCAGTGGCGATATCTCTTGGAAGCCCGAGCACTCGTTCAGCAATGATGTTTCGCTGCACGACCGAGGTGCCGCCGCCAATTGTGAGAGCCTGCGAATACAAGAAACCGTGATGCCATGTGGCGTTGGCGGCACTCGATGAGCTTGGTCCGCTTCCAACCAACATCCCGCTTGTAGCCGCAAGTTTCTTACCGAGTCCCATTACTTCTTGTCCATGGTCGTCGGCGAGAGCCTTTCGAACACTTGCTTCAGGACCCGGTTCGCGTCCCGCTAGTGCGGCCGAAACGAGACGCAATCGAAGGAGTCGCAGTATTTCGCCGTGTGACCAACATCGAACAAGTTCGTCTCTTTCAAGGGGGTCATGGAGCCCGCCCCCGTCTATGGCAAGTTGAACCAATTCCTTGGCGGTTGGTCCTCTGCCCCAGAGAGCCCCCTCACCCGAGAGTGACACTCGCTCGTTTCCGAGCGTCACCTTGGCAAGTCGCCAGCCATCATTCAACTGGCCAATGAGAGCGTCTTTAGGCAATCGAACATCGTCAAAGAAAACTTCATTGAAGGCGTGGTCTCCAGTCATGTCAACGAGCGGACGAACCTCGATACCTTTTGTCTTCATCGGACAGACGAAGTAACTGATGCCGTGTTGAGGTTTGCCCTCGGTTGATGTTCGAGCGAGAAGAATGCCCCACGTCGCGATGTGGGCGTAACTCGTCCAGACTTTTTGACCGTTGATGACCCACTCATCGCCATCGAGATACGCGGACGTCGACAATGAGGCCAAATCGCTTCCGGCGTTCGGCTCACTAAAGAGTTGACACCAGAACTCCTCGCCACTTAAGAGTTTGGGCAATAAACGCTGTTGCTGCTCTTCAGTGCCGGCGTACAAAATCGTTGGGCCGGCCCATCCAATACCAATGGGATTAATAGGCCGAGAAACGTGCGCTCGACTCAACTCCTCATCAATAACGAGTTGCAAAGCAACGTCCGCGTTTTTGCCCCAGGGAGCCGGCCAGTGAGGAACAACCAGTCCTGCCTTCGCGAGTTGCTCACCGGTTGGCTTGGGGTGTTTCGCCAGCCATTCGCGCAGTTCGATTCGTCGTGGGTCGTGATCATCGATACTTGGAGCGACGGCGCCGTGTTCGGGAGCGAGAAGCCCGCGACCTTCTTCATGAGCGTCCATGGATTTTGGCACTGTAAGTCCTCTCGATTGACAACTCCAAAGTAGTACCGACAATTGGAATTCGTCTTCGCCAGAGCCCATACAAATTCCGACTTTGGTCCCTAGTGACCTTTGCAAAACCTGAGCGACAATGTATCGAAGACTCAATGGAGAGACTTCAGAAAGCAGGTATTCCCGTGGAAAACCTCCTCGCAATTATTGGCAATCCTTCCAAGATCACAACACCTCGTGTCTGGGAATGGCTAAAGACTTCGAAACTGGCAGCAATTGGTTGGACCGCGATGCGCGTCTGGCTGGGCATCATGTGGCTGCAAGCGGGTGTCGCAAAACTCTGGGGATCAGAAAATCCAGGCTTCATGCACAATGGAGGAGCCGGAGTTGCAGGTTTCGCTTCACACGGTGTCGCCGCGTACAGCTGGTGGGGTCACTTCTTGCACGGATTCGTGGTACCGAACGCCGGTTGGATTGGTGTGTTGGTTGCCGTTGCCGAATTCGCAATTGGTTGCGCCCTGGCCGTTGGCTTCTTAACGCCAGTAGCTGCACTCGGTAGTTTGGCTCTTCTCTTTACGTACGTGATGTCAGGTACAGCGAGTGTGTGTGCGTTTTACGCATTCTTCGCTCTTGTCTTGCTGACGTTCTGGCGAACCGCATCGTGGATTGGTGTTGATGGCCTCATTCTTGGCTACCGCCAGCGTCACTACGGTACATTTCAAAAGAGCAATGATATTGGTGGCTCCGATAACTCGTCGGGATCAAGCGCCATGCCTTCAACGATGATGAAGAACGATGAAAGTACAAAGAGTTCGAGTGACCAAGAAGTGCCCGTCATGGCCATGCAATCAGACACGGGTCCTCGCGTCACGGCAGAACCGGCAGTGACCGCGTAACTTCGATTTCACAGTTTGTCCCAATCCCCACGTGTCGCCTCGGCGGTACGTGGGGATTTGTATTTAGTAGCCGCGATTAAAGCGCCAAAGCAGTTCGGAGAACTCCGGATTCAATAGGTTTTTCGTGAACTCGAAAGAATAAACCTTATTTGCAACAAAATTTTGTCCTGTTGAGCGCCCACAGCGTCGTCCTCAAAATCCGTCCTATATAAAAGGTCAAAAGTGGCCAACCAATTTTCCAATTATCGGAATATTCGGTTTCATGTGTGTTTCGTCACAAAAAGTTTGGAATATTCCCTTTTCCCTGATCAGCCGACGCCCTACTATTCCCGTAGTAAGGATTACTTATGTTCCAAACGGAACAAAGGGCACTTAACGAGAGAAAGCGGTACAGATGTTAAAGAGGTCAATAGTCAGTTTGGTGGGGGGCATTCTCCTACTCGGGGGCAGCGTACTTATTGCACCCGCCGTTCAGGCCGGCGCTACTTCACCGGCCGGTACCACAGTCATTTACGACTCGACTACGTCACCGCAGCCGGGCAACATTGTGAGCGAGGCTTTTGAAGCAACGCAGACGTCTGAATTCGGTAACGAAGTGACATTTGCGCCTGGTTCTTCAACGTCGCTCAACTCCACGACTGTGCAACTCAGCTCATGGGGATGCCAAACGGGTAGTTGGACTGGTGGATGTGTAACGACGCCGGGAGCTACGTTCTCCGAGCCCATCACGTTCAATATTTACAACGTTGGTCCAGGCAATACAGTGGGATCGCTCATCACGTCGGTCACCCAAACCTTTAACATTCCGTATCGTCCAAGCGCGTCTCCGACGCAGTGCCCGGCGTATCCGACGACCTGGTACGACGCGACTGATGGACAGTGCTACAACGGACTGCTAACGAGTGTGACGTTCCACTTCACGGGCGTTACGCTTCCCTCGTCAGTCATCTACGGCGTTGCCTACAACACGAGTGACTATGGTTACAGCCCTTACGGTGACGCCACTGCGTGTCACGCAACGTCGGCGGGTTGTGGCTATGACTCGTTGAACATTGGTCTTACAACGGCCAACGGTCCATCCGTCGGTACCGACCCACTACCTGGTTACGTGTTCCAGAACACTGGCTTCGGCCCGTTCTATTGTGACGGTGGCGCTGCTGGTACGGGTACGTTCCGTTTGGACTCGCCGAGCACCCCTCCTTGCTGGGGATCTGACCCCACCAACGTTGGTGACTACAGCACACCGCCTTGGTACATCCCGGCAGTGCAGTTTGTCGCGAACCAGTTGAGCCAGACGATTCACTTCGTCGAAAACCCGACGACACCTACGGTTGGACAGACGTTCACGTTGAACGCGACTGCTACTTCGGGTCTTCCGGTTGTCTACAGCGTTGCCTACAGTGGTGCTTGCACCGTTTCGGGAAATGTCCTCACGATTACCGCCGCTGGTATTTGCAACGTCGTGGCCTTCCAGAACGGAAATGCCTTGTACTCGGCCGCAGCGCCTGTGTTGCAGACCATCTACACGTACAACTCGCAGTCGCTGAGCTTTACGTCGTCACCACCATCGGTGCCGTACGTTGGTGGACCGACCTACGCGATCACCGCGAAAGCCACGTCGGGTCTTCCCGTGACGTATGGCTCCGCGAGCGCCGGCGTTTGCTCGGTTTCGGGTAATACGGTGAGTTTCCAAGGCTCTGGAACTTGCAACATTGTGGCCTTCCAGAATGGCAACAGCTCCTACGCCTCGGCAACACCAATCGTGCAGGGCTTTACCGTCTTCCCGCAGGTTGCGCCCTCGTTCGCGGGTTCGCCGACGTCGGTAAGTGCAACCTTGTTGCAGTCGTTTTCTAAGACCTTCTCGGTCTTTGGAATTCCGACCCCAACAAGCGTGAAGGTAATTTCCGGCTTGCCCTTGGGTGTCTCGGCATCGGGTGGCTCGAACGGCCAAATCACGATCTCTGGTACGCCCTTTGTCTTTGGCAGTTACCAAGTGACGTTGCAAGCCACGAACTCGGCTGGCACGACTAACTTCACCTTCACGTTGAACATAGCGATCTAAGTACAACGCGGAGTTTTGCTGTAAGCAATCCGCCGCCGGTTCTGTTCAAGAAAGACAGAACCGGCGGCGGGTTTGTTTTCGTAGTGTTATCGAAAAGTAAATGGAAGCCATTTCCCAGGCACCACTGACCTTTGGCACTAGTGGGGCCGACAGCGATGGCGGAACGCGACAGTAGGTTGTTGGGACAAGCGCTGGTTTGTATCCAAATCGGCGACGCTGAATCTGGACCTTGTTGAGCGTTTTATACCTTGAGCTAGGAGACGCTGCATGCCACAGGTCACGTTCAGCCAATCCTCATGAGCAGTGGACTCTCTTTGGAATCCAAATGAGCGATAACACCAATCGACTAACGAAGATTCTTTCGCTCCTCGCCACTAGCCAAGGAAGTGGCATCGGTGGCACGCCCGTCTGCGAAGTTGCCACACATGTAACTGGGTGTACGGGAGCATCCATCATGTTGCTCTCCGACGATCATTCCAAGGGTTCGCTCTGTCGCACGGACGACGTCGCCGCTTTTATCGAAGAAACCCAGTACGCGTTGGGTGAAGGACCCTCTATAGACGCCTACCTTTCGGGCCGCAGCGTACTCGCCCAAAATCTTCGATCGCTTTCAGTCCCCCATTGGCCAGTATTCACACCGCTCGCCTTAGACAAAGGAATCGAAGCCATATTTTCATTTCCTGTTCGAATTGGCGCCGTGCGCCTCGGGGCATTGAACGTCTATCGTTCCGAAACTGGAGCGCTCTCCACCGACCAACGAAGTGACGCTTTGGTGCTCTCCGACGTGGCTGCTCGAACCATTGTCTCCCTGCAAGCGTACGCTGCGCCCGGAACGCTCTCCCAAGAAATCGAAAATGGCGCTAACTTCCATTTCGTTGTGCATCAGGCGGCAGGAATTCTCTCGGAGCAACTAGGTATCAGTGTGCAGGATGCTCTGGTACGTATTCGGGCTCGCGCTTTCACTGATGATCGATCGATCGATGACGTGGCGACCGATATTGTGAATCACGTTCTCCTCTTTGACAATGACCTCAGTAATGAGGACAAGGACTAAAGACCCTTCATTTTCTGCATGGAAATAAGAGGATGCTGCTTAGATGGACTTTATGCCTAGGGAAGCGTCAATTATTCGGACTTTGGTGGAACTCGCCGACAATCTCGTCGAGGAATACGACGTCGTTGAAGTACTGTGCAATCTCAGTGATCGCTGCGTAGAAACGCTGAACGTTGATTCCGCCGGTGTGATGTTGGCATCGGCCAGCGGCGATTTGCAAGTAGTCGCTTCTTCCAGTGACGCCATGCGCTCTTTAGAGCTTTTTGAAATTCAGGCGAACGAGGGTCCCTGCCTCGACGCCTTTCGCAGCGGTGAGCCAATTCTCAATCACGAACTCTTGCAGAATGATCTACGTTGGCCACGGTTTACGAAGCGGGCGCTCGACGACGGTTTCCATTCTGTACACGCGCTACCCATGCGCCTACGTGGTCGCACCATTGGTGCTCTCAATCTCTTTCGCATCAGCCAAGGTTCGTTGACGGCGAATGATGTGCTCGCCGCCCAGGGCTTGGCCGACGTGGCCACGATCGCCATAATTCAGCACCGGGCATCGCTCGAAGCGTACGAATTAAACGATCAGTTGAATCAGGCTCTCAATTCACGAATCATTATTGAGCAGGCCAAGGGCAAGATTGCCGAATCCGCCAAGGTAGATCTTGACCAAGCGTTCGTCTTGTTGCGCAACCACGCTCGAAACCACAACCTGGGACTCACGGATTTGTGTCGTTACGTAGCGAACGGAACCATTTCGTCGGTGAGCATCGACCAGTTCACACCGCCAACGCCGCGTAGGTAGTTACTTTTTCTTCGATCAATCTGAGTTTCACAACACAATGGGCCCACGAAACATCCGTTTCGTGGGCCCATTGTGTTGACCGTAATTAGTGTCCAACGGCGACGACGTCACCCTTTGCTACTTGGGGAGCGCCACTTCGTAGCAACAGAGCCGTTACAACGGCACCACCGAGAAACAGCATGGCGGTGTAACCAAAGACCGCGGTGTAACTGTGCACCGTGGAGAGTTCAACGTTGTGGTGAGTAAGTGTTCGACCAACGAGAAACGACGTCGCGGCACTGGCGGCCAGCGTATTAAAGAGCGCTGTGCCAATAGAGCCACCGACTTGCTGTGCGGTGTTAACCGACGCGGACGCCACACCGGCGTCGTGAGCCTCCACACCGTAGGTCGCCGTATTAATTGCCGGGGCAAACATGAAACCAATGCCCAAGCCCAGCACAATCAGAGCTGGAAACACGTCGCTGATGTAGCTACTCGTTATTGTCAGTTTGGTCAACCAGAACAAACCACCGGCCGCAACCACCATGCCCGCAGGAATCAGTGGACGTGGGCCCACACGTGGCAGCAAAATAATGTTCGAGATTTGTGCGGAGAATGAAAGAGCAATCACCATTGGTAAAAAGGCCACACCTGTCAATACTGGACTAAAACCCAACGTCTCTTGCAAGTAGTACGTGAGGAAAAGGAACACGCCAAACATTCCAGAACCACCAAGGAGCATCGCAAAAAGTGCACCACCGCGGTTCCGGTCAGCGATAACGCGCATGGGAAGCAGTGGGTACTTGGTACGAGTCTGTATCCTCACAAAACTGATCAGCAGCACTGCGGCTACGGCAAAACTGCCGAGCGTATAGTGATTTGACCAGGTCGTCGTTTCGGCGTGTGAAAATCCGTACACCAGGGCAAAGAGACCGACCGTTGCCGTCAAAACACCTGACCAATTGAGCGGATCGTTGTCCGTGCCACGATCACGACGCAAGAGAAGCACTGCGCCCGTCGTACCAATGATGGCGAAAATCAGGTTAATGAAAAGAGTCCAGCGCCACGAGGCGTACGACGTGAGTGCACCACCGAGCAAAAGTCCCAACGCACCACCGGCACCAGCAATGGCACCGTAGATACCAAAGGCCTTGCCACGCTCGGCGGGATCATTAAATGTGGTGGTGAGAAGAGCGAGAACAGCGGGAGCGAGTAACGCACCAAAGACACCCTGGATGGAGCGAGCAATCACCAACATCGTGAAGTTCACGGAGAATCCACCGAGCGCCGACGCTAACGCGAAACCGACGAGTCCAATAATGAGGGCGTTTTTTCGTCCGATGTAGTCAGAAATTCGCCCTCCGAGGAGCAACAGACTGCCAAAAGCGAGCGAATAGGCAGTCACAATCCATTGACGATCCGCACTCGAAAAGTGCAGCGCGTGTTGGGCCGTGGGTAAAGCAATATTGACTACCGTGCTATCGAGAATTACCATCAACTGGGCAATGCCCAAGACGGCCAAAATCCACCACCTACGACGATGGCTCCGTTCTTCTTCGGTCTCTGCATCGCCCTTCAAAACAGGCGGTTCTTCGATTTTCATAGCTGCCATCGTCATCTCCTTAGATGTGCTCAAACGGAACGGTCAATTCCACTTACTGCTACTATAGCGATAAGTGGAATTATTCGTTCCACTTAGTTGCAGATGCACTACCATCTCGTGAGGGGGTGTGGAAATGAGTGTTCAGCAGGACGTTGAGGGACGACCGCTTCGCGCCGATGCCGCGCGCAATCGCGAAAAGATTTTGGCCGCCGCCAGCATTGTCTTTGCACGACAGGGCCTTGACGCCACACTTGATGAGATTGCGGCAGAAGCAGGCGTAGGTGTGGGTACCGTGTACCGACGATTCCCCGACAAAGAATCACTGATAGTGGCATTGTTCGAAGATGTCGTTGATGAAATCACAGAGTTGGCTCTTAGCGCCACGACATTTGATAATTCGTGGGAAGGCCTGGTCTGGTTTCTCGAACAGACCCTGCAACGTAAATGTGAGAACCGAGGTCTTCGAGACGTGATCTCTGGCACTGAATATTTTCAAGAGAGGATCTTGCCCGCGAAAGAGCGCATCGCGCCGCTAATAGCGAACTTGATTGAGCGCGCTCAATTAGACGGTTACTTACGAGCCGACGTTGTTGAGTTGGACTTTCCAATGATTGACATGATGATTAGTTCGCTGGGCTGTGTAACAAACCAGACTTCACCCGACTTATGGCGTCGCTACCTAAATATCATGATTGATGGGTTGAAGGTTCAGCGCTCAACAACGACGGAACTTGGAGCGTCACCCGATGAAGACGCGGTGTCTGGTGCGCTTCGTTCGTCTGCCAAAGGGTTTCGCCGAAGCTAAGCAACTCGCCACACCGAGACGTACGATGACGCTATGGAGATAGTCCGTTGTGACGGCCCGCAAGAATTCCTCGATATAACAACGGCCTATCGGGCGAGTGAGCCTCTTACAACGAACGTCATGGGTTCGGTTGCTATCAACGTGATCGCCACTCCTAAACTGTATGACGCTTATTGGTGGTGGGTAGCAAGAAACGGCGAAACCGTCGTCGGTGCGGCGATGCGAACGGCGCCGCATTACCTCTGGCTTGGACCGATGCCACTTGCAGCATCGGCTGAGCTCGCCACGGCCGTCGCCGTTCACGACGACGAACTGCCCGGCATTGTTGGACCCGACACCGTCTGCGGTTCCTTTCTTCGTTCATACGCCCACACTGGATCTGTGGGTTCACGTCGTACGAGTCAATTGGGTCGTGAAGACCTCGTACAAACAATTGATGAATTACGTCCCTCAAGCGTCGAGGGAACTTTGGAGCCGTTGTCAGATTCGAACTTAGAGACCGCCGTCGAATGGTCGAAAGCATTCAGTGCAGAAGTTGAGAACGACGCTGATTCCAATGCGCCCGATTACGTCGAGCGAGTGAAAAGGAGAAATCTGTTTCTTTGGCGTTACAACGGCCAATTGGTCTCAATGGCCGGACTCGCTTCGACGGTACGTACACCCGCGGGGTTCATTACGAGAGTCGGTCCGGTCTATACACCGCCAAAATTTCGTCGTCACGGCTATGGCGGCGCCGTCACCGGCGCAGTAACCGCTCTCATTATGGAAACTGGCGCCCGCGCAATGCTGTTTAGTGACGCTGGTAATCCAACGAGTAATCACGTCTATCGAGATCTGGGCTATCTCATCGTCGATACGGTGCAGCACTTCGACTTCATCGCACCAGCGACGATCTAATTTTCAAACGCCATTATCACAATGGCGGCCGTGCGTTCATCGATGCGTCGCTGCACGGCGTCGAGTTGCTCGGCGAGTTGATGATTGGGCCGCCGCAGGGGATGAGGTTCGGCACTTGCTTGGCGAAGTGACGACCGAGCCCGCGCAACTGCTCGTAGTGCATTACGGCGCTGTTGATGGCGTCGCTGGGGGTCGCTTGATGTGTCACTCGTCTCATAGCGCCTCGTCAAGAAGTCGGCGTACTGAATCTGTTGGGCTGGTCGAAGGGCCGGGGCCCTCGACCAAAGAACTATGTCAATGAGCAGGACAATGGCTGCCGCCAATGTCGTATCAACGATTCGGGGAACAAACAAATACTGATCTGGTCCAATCACTGCCAAGAAGACAAACACAATCGGGGTAAACGCCATAACGGTGAGAGCATGCGAACGCCGAGACGCCCACGGAATCACCGCAGCCATCGCCGCACACAAAACGAGCAGGGAATACGTGTTGTTACCCAGCCACGATACGACCGCGGCAATTGCAACACCGGCCAACGTTCCGAGCGTTCGTTGAAATGCTCTGGGTATCACCGGACCGAGATCGGGTCGAAGAATAAACGCAACACTCAACGGCAACCAGAATGCGTGCGGGCTATCCAGTTGGTACGTGACGAGACTGGCCGCTACGACACCACTGCCGAGTAACACCGAAAATCGAAATCGATCGCGAAGCGGTAGGCGTTCTTTCACCGAACCAAGAACCGGCATCATGGTGACTTTGTGAAAATATGGGAAAAGAGCTTTCGAAAGATACCGCTGGGCCAGGGTAATGCCGCGGGTATTCAAGTTAACGGCCAAAGCTTCGAGCTCGACTCGCGCCACCACGGCTGACTGATAGCGCAGCGTTTGGCCAACGTTATCGAGAGCCGCCGTCGTTGTTTCATCGACGAGCAGCGATTGGCGACGAAGAACTGACGAGAGCTCTCCGATTTGCAACGCCACGACAAAACAGTCTTGGAGAGCGTCCGCTTCTTCCCGAGAGGCTTCACGTGAATGGCGCGGACTGCTCAGAACATCTTGTGCTACATCAAGCGAGTTCAGAGCTCGAGCACGCGCCTCTAGGACCGAACTGCCATCCTCTAAGCGAAGTAATTGCGCCAGCGCCACGTACGCATCAGCCACGCAGAGACGTTCATCCAGTTTTCGACTTCGCCGATCCATAAGAAGAGCCACGCCCCATACCCAGATTCCCCCTAGGGCTACATAGAGTCCAGGTTGCCAGGTCAACGTCTTCACCTTGAGAGCACTACCAACAATTGCCCCGAGGAGCAAGTACATCCCTGGGGCCGGGCGTGACGTTGTTTCAACAAATCCAGCAATCAAAGCCATGGCGGCCAAGAAGAGCCAGAGCGACCAATTTGAGAGTAACCATTCTCGAGCGAAACCACCAACGAGAAATCCACCTCCGGCGCAGGCCGCCACGCTTAAGAGGCGAAGTGACCGCTCCCCCCATCGGTCAACACCGTCTTGACTCACGGTCCAGAGTGATCCAATCGCCACGAGCGTCGCTGGAACACGCTGGTCAACGATGATGCCAACAATAAGTGGGGCAATCAAACAAAAGCCCGCCCGCATAGATGTGCGAGCGTTCATGGGAATCGTTCGAAGTCGAGCCATGCTCTCTTTCCACTGAGTGCTTCAATGCCTGATCAATCAGCCTGTTTCGGCAGTATCCGATGAAACAATTGTAAGCCGACGACTCAGATGCTTGCGGTTGCCTTCAATCGAATCCAACTATGAAGGACGCAATTTTTGAATGATCCTCTCTTTAAGACACCGCGCTCTAAATCTCCGCCGGAAATACACGCAGTCGCCGCCTGCCTTTGTTGTTCTAAAGATCAAGTCGAAGATCAACACCACTCAATGGTTCATGAAATCCGAGGCGTCGATAGATTCGTTCGCCGTCGGGCGTTGCGTTGAGGTCAACCCGCTCCAATCCAAGATGTCGTGCCTCCCCCAACAGATATTGAAGAATGGATTCGCCCAGCCCCCTTTTGCGCCATTCGAGATCTACCGCGACGGAACTTATGTGACCCCGGAGGCCTTTAGGGAATGGTGGCGAGCCCAAGGTTTCTTGAACGTGAAGCAAACCTGTGGCACAAAGCCCTCGCCCTTCGTCTCGATCCACTACAGCGCCAACAATCGCGGAAGACTCTAAGTCTCTCTCGAGGATCCGAATCGTAGTGATTGTCCATTCAGGGTTTGCAGCATCAATTCCCATCGCATCGAACATCACAACTCGAAGTCGCAGCAGTTCTGGAATGTCGGCAACGTTGGCGCGTCGGACGAGAGAAGAGCCCACTCGTCGATTCTTGCACCTTAAACGGAGACAAAGGAACTAAAAACTTGACCTTCTGGACTCAAGATCAGGCGACGATACTTCTAATTAATAGTTGTCGGGCAACGATGGTCACAAAGTTCAAGGAGGCAGTTCGAATTAGGAATCTGACATCGCAACAAATTTCGCGCCGAAAGGGTCGCGAAGTACCGCCATTCGACCGTACGGCGTGTCGCGAGCTCCCGAAAGAACCGTCGCGCCTAACTGGATCGCCGCTTGCACAGCAACGTCACTGTCGCTCACGCCAAAGTACGTCACCCAATGCGGACCTTCGTTAGCGGACAATTGTTCTGTCGCATCAAAGATGCCAACGTTCACTCCTCGAATCGAGGTGTAGCGAAACCCAGCGTTGTCCATGACCTCTGCGGGAACCCAGGAAAACAGACTTCGGTAAAACAAGACTTCGTTGTCATAGTCATTGGTGTGCAGTTCGTGCCACACCGGCCCACCAACGTTGCGTTGCACAAAACCAACGAGGTCCTTGGCTTGCCACGCCCCGATCATGGCTCCCGCCGGGTCGACGTAAATGGCCATTGAACCAAGATTTCCTACGACGTCATTCGAAACAATTACCTGCGCCCCGAGCTTGGCCGCCTCGTTCGAGATCGCCTCTACATCTGACGACGACAAGAAAAGGCGCCACTCACTCTCGTCGGTGGGCACTTGAATGAGTCCTGCGACGAGATCACCTTCAATCGAAAAATTGATGTAGTGGTCCAACGCTGGCTCGGGATCACCAATATCCCATCCAAAAAGGCCCGAGTAGAACCTTGCACTGGCGTCTCGGTCCGGTGTCTCGAGGTGAACCCAGACTGGGGTGCCTTGAGGAGAATTCTCAGACGTTGGCAAATTCCTCCCTTGGTCGCAATCGATTCATTCAACCACATGGGATTTGATTAGTGGCAAAATTCTTATCGCTCTGACGAAGGCTGTTTTCGTTCGTAAATCACGGATGGGTCATGATGTTTTCCTGCTTTGACCCGTACCGTATGCAGGTCCATTGGTTCGCCACAGTGTTCACAGACCAGTACAGCCGAAGTTTGCTCGCCACAGGTTGTATGCATCATCACGACCGGGGGACCATTGGGAGCGGCATAGTGGTCTCCCCACTGGCGCATTGCGTTGATGACCGGCCAGAGATCTCGCCCCTTATCGGTCAAGCGATAATCAAACCGCGGTGGATGCTCACTGTAAGAGCTTTTAGTGAGGACACCTTCTTCTACCAGTCGTTGCAGTCGCTGCTGAAGGACGTTGCGAGATATGCCCAGTCGACTTTGGAAAACGTCGAACTTCGTGACGCCCATCAAAGCGTCACGAAGTATGAGCAGCGACCACCATTCGCCCACTAGCTCGAGGCATTGGGCAATTGAGCAGTCCATATCATCAAAACTCTTACGTTCCACAAACAAGAGTCTAGTCAGTTGCATGAAGCAACTGACTAGACTAGGGTGAGTCTTGTGAAGAAACTTTCAACGAGCGAGCAGCCTTCTCTGGCGTCGTCTCGCCGCACGGCGCAAGTGTTCTTCGTAACGTCACTCGGAGCCTTTATGGGTTCACTTGATTTGTCGATAGTGAACGTCGCCTTTCCAGCCCTTGAAAAGTCGTTTTCGCACGATTCGACCGCAATTTTGGCGTGGGTGATTACCGCATATTCCATTACGTACGGCTCCCTTTTAGTCATCGCTGGTCGCACCGCCGACCGCCTTGGGAGTCGGCACATATTCAATCTGGGACTTGGCATCTTTTGTGTTGGCTCAGCCCTCTGCGCACTCGCGCCCTCGGTCGGCTTCCTCATTGCGGGGCGAGTCGTGCAAGGCTCAGGGGCGGCAGCGATGCTGCCCGCGTCTCTCAGCCTTCTACTCGCGGCCTATCCTCCCGAGCGACGGACGCAGATTGTGTCGCTGTGGGGTGGCATCGGAGCTCTCGCCGTGGCGACCGGACCTACGCTGGGCGCATTTCTCGTTACGGTCGGAGGTTGGAGGTGGGTTTTCCTCGTTAATCTCCCCGTTGGGGTCGTGGCTTACGCAATGGGTCGAAGAGTCCTACCAGAAGGTTCGAAGAACGCGCGTCACGCGTCACCTGACTACCTTGGCGCCCTCTTCATCAGCGCCGCGCTCGCCACGCTGGTGCTCGGCATCACCGAAGGACCCAGTTGGGGTTGGTCCAACAACAAGATTCTTGGGATTTTCGTGGCGACGGTGCTACTGGGCGCGGTGTTTCTTTATCGATGCGGCCACCATCCTGAACCCGTCCTTGATCTCAAACTTTTTCGCGCTCGAACCTTCAGCGTCGCAAACATTGCCACGCTGCTCTACGCCATGGGCTTTTTTGCCATGTTGCTTGGCAACATTCTCTTTCTCACCAGTGTTTGGCACTACCGCATCCTTTATGCCGGACTTGCCGTTACCCCCGGACCGCTCGTGGTGGCGTCAGTGGCGAGCTTCGCGGGACGGCTCGCCAAGCGCGTGGGATTTCGACCCGTTCTCCTCGTCGGGGCCACCTTCTTTAGTGCGGGACTCTTGTGGTACGCGCTTCGAATTGGTACGACTCCTGAATATTGGACACGTTGGTTACCCGCCACGCTAATTACCGGCTTGGGCATTGGCTTCACCTTCCCGGTCCTGGGCGCTTCGGCGGTGTCAAGTTTGCAACCCGAGCGTTACGCGGTCGGTAGCGCGGTTAATCAAACATCGCGCCAAATTGGAGGAGCAATCGGTATTGCGTTGCTCGTTGTTTTCGTGGGGACACCAGATGGACCACTCAATGCTCTAAGTAACTTCCACCACCTCTGGTTCTTCGGCGCAGCAATGGCAGCGACCTCGGGCGTCGCTTGCATTTTTCTCGGTTCAAAGAAACGACAAGCAGTTACACAAATGGCAAAGGTGGCACCGTAGGAGTCCAACGAATTAGCATCTGGGTCAATTGAATTGAGTTGGTTCTCGAGAGTTACGTTTGCTTTCGGGGAGCTTTCTAGAATGCTGGCTGGGTTGACTTCGCACTGCTTGTCGTGGAACACCTCGGAAAAATCTTGTTGGCAACCTGAATCCGCAATTCTGTTACGAAGTTCTTGTTTATGAATAGCCAGCGTGAACCCTCACATCAACATCATTTGTTCAATTGTTCTTGATCCGAGCAATAACCTCATCAACTACTTCCGAGGTTGACGATCCCCCACCCAAGTCAAATGTTCGAATGCCGTCGGCCGCTGCTCCAAGCGTCGCCGATCGAATCTTCTTGGCGGCGGTACCTATCGCAGCTTCGCCCCACAACGCTGCTTGATCAAGCAATGCGGCACACGCCAGCAACATCGCCATCGGGTTGGCGACATTCTTCCCCTCGAGCGAAGGAGCCGTACCGTGTGGCGCCTCGGCCATGGCAACGGTCGGCTTAAGATCATCGTCAAGACCGAGCAACATTGATTCAGCACCCGCAATCGAACCAAACATTGCAAGTACGAGGTCGGAAAGACAGTCGCCGTCACGATTGAGTGCCGGCACAATCAGTGTCTCATCATCAGCTTCGGTAAGTAATCCCGCGTAGGCAGCATCAATCAACGTCGGTCGGTATTTGACCCCAGGATGGCGAGCGCTCGCCGCGTCCATTTCTTCTTTCAGCATTCCTTCGTACACCGGCGACACGGTCCACTTAGGTCCTCCATACACGCAGCCGTTCATCTGTTCAGCCGTCTGAAATGAATACTCCGCCACTGCGCGACACGTTCCTCGGTCAATCACTTCCGTTCGCCACGCTTTTTCTGGCGATGAACCAGGATCGCCGGTTCGACCTTCTTCGGCCCCGTAGGCGTCGCCCACGGCCATGCGAACAACCACAATCGGATGCACGACAGAAACCAGCGGCGTCACACCAGGAATTCGTCGCCCGGTGCGGACAATGACCTTGCCGTCAATCCCTTCTCGGAGAATTCGATTCGGTGATCCAACGCCACCAATTTCCGGCGGGGTAACCGTGGCAGCCTTTAATCCGAGTCCTACTTCCACCATCTTGGCGGCAGCCTCTCGAACGATATCGTTGTTGGTAGCTCGACGCTTTGCCAACGAAAGGTCGTAGCGCAGAAGTTCGAGGGGAAGTCCAATCACGTCGTCGTGAAGGACCCGGAGCGATTCCTCCAGCAACTCTTGACCGGTTTCGTCACCTTCACAGACCACAATTGACGTTCGCGTACTCATACACAACCCTTCGATTCGACTCTTATTCTCTCACGAGCCGAAGGGCGACTAATTCACCCGCCTCGTCAAGCGACGACCGGGAATGAACCACATGGCCGACACGGACGCGTAACAGGCGTAGGCCAAATACGGGCTCACGAAGGCTAGGCCTACGCCCAATATCGTAATTACGGCGGAAAGAACGCCTTTGACCTGGTAGCCAATGGCGCCGACGAGTTGGGGATCGTCATAATTAGCTCGCAATATTGCTCGAACAAGAATGAAATACGAGATTGCCGCCCCAAAGAAAATGATGCCGTAGGTGGCGGCCGGATACAGCGAATCGTGCGCTTGGCCCACCCACTCGGCACCAAAGGGCACGAGCGAAAGCCAGAAAAGTAAGACGAGATTGGACCACATCACCGCCGTCGAAATTCGCTTGGTCGCTCGAAAGAGATGGTGGTGATTATTCCAATAGATGCCAATCACGACAAAACTCAAGATATAAACGAGCAAAAGGGGAAGACGGTGTTGCAAAGCACTCCATCGTTCGCTCAATGGTGGCTTCAAATCAAAAGCCATCAGGGTAATGATGACCGCCATAATCCCATCGCTGAATGCCTCGAGACGATGCGGACCAATGCCCTTGGTGTTTGCTTCTGTGGTCGCCGTGCCTTCACGCTCGCTAGATAGGTTCTCGTTTTCGCTCATCGACAGAGTGTAAATCGATAACAAGGCCGTTTAGGGCTTGCTCACTCGACAACGTGCTTGCTGAGATGCAGGGCGTCATAGACCCCGGCGTACTCCGCGTCGTTGTGGGCATTCGCAAGAAACAACGCCACGTCACCAATCACAATTATTGCGGGTGCCACAAGCGCGATGTCGCCCAGTGCGCCAAGCGTGGTCGCCGTACGACGTTCTCGAGGCGTCGAGCCCGATTCAATGGTGGCAACAGGAGTCCCACTGCTCATGCCGCCTTCTTGCAACGCGGTCGCAAGCGCCTTTCGATTGGCAACGGCCATGAGCGCCACGATCGTGCCACCAAACTTGGCCAGCGCATGCCAATCGAGCGCGCCACTTTCGACGTCGTGGCCGGACACCACCGTCACGGCCGT
>PLHJ01000007.1:30874-80475 GCA_003138895.1 Acidimicrobiaceae bacterium | reverse complement strand
AGGTCACGAGCCTCTTCTTGGGCGAGTACGAGGACTCGACGAGCGCGGTCAGTAAATCGTTCAAACAAAGTGAACCTCCATAGGTTTCCCTGTTTGAAGTGTACCGGTATCCCCTCAGATCTCTACGGCTCCCCGTTCGAAGACTGAGAATGCTGTTCTAGTCTGGAACGCGTGAACCCCCACGCACAACTACAACTGCCCCAAGTTGAAGAGGATTTAGCGCGCCTAGAAACGCTGCTCGCCGAATCGGTGATATTTGGCGACGACTACCTCGATAAGGTCACTACTCACCTTATTTATGCGGGTGGAAAACGACTTCGACCCTTGCTCGCCGTCGCAAGTGCCACGGGCGGCGAACATCCCGCGACGAAAGACGACTTACTTGGTGGCGTGGCATTAGAACTCATGCATCTCGCGTCGCTCTACCACGACGACGTTATGGACGAAGCCGAAGTGCGACGAAACGTCGACAGCGTCAACGCGCGTTATGGCAACCTCATTGCAATAGTGGCGGGCGACTATCTAATGGCCCGTTCGGCCGGGATTGCTGCCGACCTCGGTACCGAAATCGCGGGACTGCTCGCGAGCACGCTGGCCTGGCTCACGAGAGGACAAGTCTCTGAAGTGCGAACGTCATTTTCTATTGACCGGACGCAAGAGGATTACTACGCCGCCATCGAAGGAAAGACGGCGTCGCTGATGTCGGCGAGTTGTCGAGTGGGTGCACTCACCGCTGGACGCTCCGGTGAAGAGCGCGACGCTCTCACGGAATTTGGACGCTGCTTTGGCATGATCTACCAATTGCGCGACGACATCTTGGACGTCATTGCGACCGACGGAGAGCTCGGAAAGCCCGCCGGACAAGACCTCGCCGAAGGCATTTACACGCTGCCGGTGCTGATTGCACTCAACGACGAAAAATGTGGTGACGAGCTTCGAGCTGTCTTAGGTGGACCGCTCGACGATGAAGACCGCGAACGCGCGAGAAAACTCGTCGTCGCCACGAACGGCATCGATATCACGCTTGACGCCGCCACGACGTACGTCCAAAAAGCCAACGACGTGCTGACACCCTTTGGCGACGAACCACTGCAACGCGGACTGAGCGCGCTCGCCGGCGGGTTGATGCAAGATTTACCGAGTCGCTAGTCGCGAAGAGGCTTGAGGGTTGGGAAGGCAATCACTTCTCGAATGTTTGAGACATCGGCCAAGAGCATCACGAGGCGGTCGATACCAATGCCGAGTCCGGCCGTGGGAGGAAGCCCCCATTCCAGGGACCTGATGTAATCCTCGTCGATCCCCATGGCTTCTTCGTCACCGGCCGCGGCGAGACGTGCTTGATCTTCAAAACGCTTTCGTTGATCGTCGGGGTCCGTGAGTTCACTAAAACCATTCGACAATTCTCGACCCACGGCGTAGGACTCAAAACGCTCCGTGAGCGCTTCGTCGTCGCGGTGACGGCGCGCCAGTGGCGACACTTCAACGGGGTGCTCTGTAACAAAAATTGGATCCCACAAATCAGTCTCGCAAGTGAGCTCAAACAACTCCGCCAACAAGCGGCCCGTGCCCCAGGATTTTTCAACGGTCGCGTTTCGCTCGAGCAGGAGTGAACTCAGTTTTTCGAGTGACGAATGCACCGAGACGTCTTCTCCCACTGCGGCGCTCGTCAGTTCGGCCATGGTCTTTTTCTCCCACGGCGCGGCCAGCGAAAGTGACCGGCCCTGGTAGGTAATCTCCGTCGTGCCGAGGACATCGATCGCGACGCCAGAAACTGTTTCTTCGACAAAGGCCATCATATCCTTGTAGTCCCAGTACGCCACGTACAGCTCGAGCATCGTGAATTCGGGATTGTGACGAGGACTCAGTCCCTCGTTTCGAAAAACTCTTCCGAGTTCAAACACTCGTTCGTAGCCTCCGACCACGAGGCGCTTTAACCAGAGTTCGGGCGCAATACGCAAGAAGAAATCAGAATCGAGCGAGTTGTGAAACGTTGTAAAAGGCCGAGCGGAAGCCCCCGTTGCCATGACGTTCAACATTGGCGTTTCGACTTCTAAGAACCCACCGGCCCAGAGACGTTCGCGAAAAGCGCGAATGACGTCACTGCGAAGCGTTAAGGCCTTTCGCGTTTCGGGATTCGCCCAAAGATCCGCTTCGCGGTGACGGTAACGAAGATCAACGTCAGCAATACCGCTCCACTTTTCTCCAAAGTTGTGACGCGCTTCGGCGAGCAGTTCCCACTGAGCCACTTTCACGGACAATTCGCCCCGCTGGGTGCGAACGACCTCGCCTCGTACGCCCACCCAGTCGCCGAGATGCAATTTCACGAAGGATTCAAACTCCGTCGTTACTTGAGAGAGCGCGAACAATTGAATTTCGCCGGTGGAATCGCGCATCGTGCCAAAGGCCAATTTGCCCTGGCGACGAAGGAGC
This sequence comes from Acidimicrobiaceae bacterium, assembly GCA_003138895.1. Classification (GTDB taxonomy): domain Bacteria; phylum Actinomycetota; class Acidimicrobiia; order Acidimicrobiales; family RAAP-2; genus RAAP-2. The sequence goes on along the minus strand of PLHJ01000007.1, from coordinate 78,045 downwards.
ATCACGCGTCCGGCAATGGCAACGTTCGCGCCCGACTCCTCGCCGTCACCGAGATGTGCGTAGGTCTTTTGAAGATCGCCGGCGTAGGCGTTCTGAGAAAAGGTGTACGGCGTGGTCACAAAGCGTCTCCCGAATGGTTTCGATCATGAACGATACGCAATCCGTGGAGCGTTAGCCACGGTTCTACGTGCTGGACGTATTTCGTGTGTGGTGCCACCAAACTGGCGAGTCCCCCGGTAGCAATGATGTTAGACGTACCCATCTCGCTCTCAATGCGTTCCACCAAACCGTCGACTTGCGCGGCGAAGCCGTAGAGCACCCCCGACTGAATGGATTCTGCCGTGGAGCGACCAATAACTGAGCGTGGTTCGACGAGTTCAACCGCACGAAGCGCGGCCGCGTGTGCGTACAAAGCGTCGAGCGATATGGCAACGCCGGGCGCAATGGCGCCGCCGAGATACTCCCCCTTGGCACTAACGATGTCAAAGGTGGTGGCGGTACCAAGGTCGACCACAATCGAAGGCCCCCCGTAGAGATCAAAGGCCCCAACGGCGTTCGCAATTCGGTCCGCACCAACTTCGCGCGGATTGTCATAGAGAATCGGCATGCCGGACTTCGTGCCGGGACCGAGCACCGTGATGTCAATATCGCCAAACCACCGCGACGCCATGCGACGCAACTGTGTCGTTACTGACGGCACGGAAGAACAAACGGCAATGGCACTCACCATTTCTCGAAGATCGAGACCTTCCAAGTTAAGCAACTGCGTAAGAATCATCGCGTGCTCGTCGGGCGTGCGGTCCGGCGACGTTGAAAGACGCCAGTGATAACTCAGTCCACGCTCGCCCGACGCACGTCCAATACCCACACCGTCAGGGTCGGCGAGAACGTCACCACCAAAGAGTCCAATGACGGTCTCGGTGTTGCCAACGTCAATGGCTAGCAGCACGCGCTTGCTCCTTCGCCACGACTCGCACCTCAGCGTTATCAAGCAACCGTACGCCCGAGAACGTGGCGGCGAGTAGTAGACGACCCACTCCTTGATCGTCGTCGCTAAGAGGCAGCAGCGTTAGCGGATTCACCACGTCCGCGTACGAAAGATCGATATTTGCGTTGCGCAGTTGCGACAATAAGCTGTCGCGAAGTTCACTCGCCGACCGTGTTTGATCGTCGTCTAACGACAAGAGAACCTGCGACAGTACGCGAGCGCGCACACGGTCGTTGGCACTCAACAACACGTTGCGACTGGATAGTGCCAGACCGTCCACGTCTCGAACAATGGGACAGCCCACGAGTTTGACGTCAAAACTCAAGTCACGAACTAATTGGCGGATAACACATAATTGCTGGAAATCCTTCTCACCAAAAAAAGCAGTGCACGGTCCGGTGATCGTAAAGAGCTTCGCGACGACGCTGGCCACGCCGTCGAAGTGCCCCGGGCGGTCGGCGCCTTCAAAGTTGTCGCTCAGACCACGCACCGAGACCGTCGTGGCTGTCGTCAATGGAAAATCTGGCCACATCTGTTCGAGACGTGGTTCCACGACGCACGTAGCCCCTGCTGCTCGGGCTAGTTCTCGGTCGCGTTCGGGTGTTCGCGGATACGCCTTTAAATCTTTGGACGTGGTGAACTGACGAGGATTCACAAATATCGTGACTATGACAACGTCACAGTGTTCGCGCGCGGCTTCAATTAGTGAAACGTGTCCGGCGTGGAGAGCACCCATCGTTGGCACGAGACCAATGGACTTTCCCTCACTTCGTTCGCTTCGGGCATATTCGCGCCATTTTTCGATGTCAGTAATAATCTCCACGATTAGCGCCCACTTACGACGGAGCGTCGCTCGGCGAGTAGTCGCGCGGCACTCGACAACGCGTCATAGAGCGCCAGCTCGCTGGGAGGAAGTGCCGCGCGGTGCACCGCAATCGTGTCGTCATCGCCCCGCGACGCAGGACCGGTCAAGGCTCGCTCGACGCCTAGCGATTCGATGTCGTCAAGCGCCATGCGCGCGAGAGGCAAAAAGTCCTCCACCGTCAGACCAACGGAGCGCGCAATCACGGCCACGTGCGCCATCAAGGCCACGAGATGATTTGCCGACACCGTCGCGGCCGCGTGGTACGCGGCGCGCTGATCATCACGCAAGTGGAGAACCCGACCTCGCAAAGAACGAACGATGGCGAGCACATCGTGACTGCCCCCGACGGAGTAATTCGCACCCACCAATCGTCGAGCGCCTACTTCTTCATTGACGAGCACGGCCAACGGGTGCAGCAGTGCGATGTTTTCGTGGGGAGCGAGAACGTCGAGACCGAGTGATCCCGAAACGTGGGCCACGAGTTTCGAACACGTGAGAGGAAGTGACCTCGCGACATTCGCAACTTGGTCATCGGGCACGCAGAGCAGTACCGCTTCGGTCTCTCGTATTTCTGCAACATCGTCGTGATGCACGACGTCAACGTGGTGTCCTGCGCGTCGAAGCGCCAGAGAAAAGGCGGTGCCGGCACGTCCCGAACCAACAATAGTGATTTTCATAACGAGCTCCGTTCCGTTCCAGCCCCGTTCGGGTGCCGTTCGGCGTTAGCGCAACGTCGCCAGTGTACCGATGTTTCGTACGACGCCGGTACTCGCCTCCAGCTGTTCATCGCTTACGAGTAACCGGTTCAGTTCACGGAGCGGCGCAAGAACAAATCGGCGTTCGTAGAGGCGTGGGTGCGGCACCAGAATCGCCGGATCACTACTCTTGAGCTCGCCCACCAACAGCACGTCGACGTCCAACGTTCGCGGTCCCCAGTGAACGTCGCGCACTCGACCCCTCGCAATTTCGGCGATACGGGCGCGCTCCAAGAGTTCTCGGGGTGAAGCCACGGTGTCAATTTCCAGGACCAAATTCCAAAAGTCATCTTGGGCAACGCCGCCGACGGGTTCGGTCTCAAACACGCTCGAGACTCGAAACGGATCAGTCCCGGCAACAATGGTGACCCCCCGTGCAAGGTGTTGACCGCGGTCGCCCACGTTGGAACCAAACGAAAAATAAGCCAGCACGACTAGACGCGGCGTCGCCTCGTGCGTACCCCCACCGAGGACACGTCCTCTTCTACGGGCGGCTCCAACTTTTGCACCGACACGCGCACCGACGTAATGGCGTCGTCGTAGGCCAGGATGGCCTTTGCTACGCGATCAGCCAGGGTTTCGAGCAACTGAAACTTTCCAATTACGGCTACGTCTTTGGCGAGACGCAAGATGTCGGCGTAGTTCGTGGTCTCCAGAACGTCGTCACCCTTAACGGCGCGCTTGAAAGAACGTTTGATATCGATGTCGAGACTGATCGGCTGTTCATTAACACGCTCGTGATCAAGCACACCAACGATGCAAGAAAAACGCAGTCCCCGAAGTTCAATAACGTCGCTCACTCGTCGACCGGCACGTCCATGAGTAGTGCGCGACCGTCAGGTCCGACGGTTCGTTTGAACAGGCGCTCAGTAAGGGCCAAGGCCGTTGGAATCGATTCGACTTTTTTCGACCATACGAGATAGCCCGCCACGACGCCTAACAAACGGTCCGACACTTCATCACCGTGCAACAGCACAACCGCGTCACCTTCCATGCAGCGATGGAGGTCTTCGTAGCAGGCCACCAAAACTTCTCGTTGACCCGGTCCGCCACGCAGGGCGTAATGACCAGCGCTCAATCCTTGTTCGACATACGCAGCCAAGTTCTGCATCGCCGGCAGGATTGAAATGACACGAGTAAAGCCCTGATGCTTCAGCCACAACAGTTCTTCGTCTCGACGAACGCGTCGGTGCACGAGCGTCGCGCCACCGGGTCGCTCCGAGACGGCCATGCGGCCCTTAAACACCCAGGTGAAATTACGTGGCTCAATGCCCGCGGCCCACTTTCCTCTCACGACGTCACCGCTTCTACGTCGTGCCAAAAAAGCTCGCGCAATTGGACCGCTGCTTGAGCGTCGTGTACTCGCACCATGTTCGCCCCGTACAAAAAGGCCCACGCTTCCGAAGCAATCGAACCTTCGAGACGTTCGTCCACGTCGAGAAATGATTCACCAAGATCACCAAGAAAGCGCTTTCGACTGGTACCGAGCAACACGCCGGCGTCAAACTCGTTGGCGAGCGCGACCACTTGGTCGGTCGCGGCGAGCAGCGTCACGTTGTGTTCCAAGGTTTTTCCAAAACCAATACCCGGATCAAGCCAGAGTTCACCAACGCCCGCGTTACGCGAGCGATGCGCGGCGTCACGAAGAAACGCCAAGACTTCGCTCACGACATCGTCGTAGGTGGGACTTTTTTGCATGGTGGCAGGCGTGCCCTTTCGGTGCATCGCCACGTAACCAACGTTGAGTCGTCCCGCCACTTCCATCAACGTCGAGGACACGTCATTAATAATGGTGGCGCCAGCTTCAACGCCGGCTTTTGCCACTCGAGCTTTTTGCGTATCGATTGACAACGCGCCAACACCGCGTAGTGCTTCAAGAACGGGCACCACTCGACGCAATTCCTCATCTTCGTCAACGTCAACGGCGCCCGGACGCGTGGACTCGCCGCCAATGTCAACAACGTCAACCCCCGCGGCAAAAAGTTCGCGACCTCGAGCAATCGCGTCGGCGGTTGCCTGCGTTCTCGCCGCTTCAAAAAATGAATCGGGCGTGACGTTCACAATGCCCATGACCATGGGTCTCAGCGCCACGTGGACCGCCGCTGATGAATGTAATTAAGTGCTTCGGCACGTGCCGCGGGATCGGTACGAAACACGCCGCGAACAGCGGACGTCACCGTTGATGAGCCCGGCTTTTTTACGCCGCGCATCGACATGCACAAGTGTTCGGCCTCAAGCACCACCAACGAGCCACGCGGATGGAGTTCCTTTTCCAAGGCGTCAACAATTTGCGTCGTCATTCGTTCTTGCACTTGGAGGCGCCGAGCGTAACCCTCGACGAGACGCGCGAGTTTTGAGAGCCCGGTAATGCGTCCGTCGAGCGCTGGCAGATACGCGACGTGGGCGAGTCCCATGAAAGGAACGAGGTGATGCTCGCAGAGTGACGTAAAAGAAATGTCTCGAACCATCACCATTTCGTCGTGGCCTTCGGCGAAGGTGACCTGCAAGTGTTCGCTTGGATTTGACATCGCGCCCTCGAAGAGTTCGGCGTACATTTCGGCCACGCGGCGCGGCGTTTCACGAAGTCCTTCCCGGTTTGGATCTTCGCCAATGGCAGCCAGAAGTTCAGCGACCGCGCGTTCGGCGCGTCCTTGGTCAATCACGCTCACGCCTCACCTGTAAAGACGTAAATTCCGTCGAGGTTTCTGTATCGCTCATTCACGTCAAGTCCGTAACCGACCACGAAATCCGATGGTATGGAAAATCCGACGTACTTGAGTTCTTGTTCAACGCGCTGTTCGCCTTCTTTCAGTAGCAAGGCACACACGTCCAAACTTGCGGGCTTTCTTGCTCCCAAGTATTTGCGCAAATAGTTAAGAGTAAGTCCCGAGTCAACGACGTCTTCAACAATCAAAACTCGCCGGCCCTCGAGTTCGGCGTCGAGGTCCTTCACGATCCGAACAACGCCCGATGACTTTGTGGAGGCACCGTACGAAGAAACGGCCATGAAATCCACGTCCACCGGGAGTTCAATGGCGCGCATCAAATCGCTCATGAAGCTCATGGCTCCCTTTAGAACGCCAACTAGCAACGGCGGATCATCGGCGTAATCCTTCGTAATTTCGGCCCCGAGGACTTTGACCCGGTCCTGGAGTTCGGCGGGAGAGACAATGACGTCGCCTAATTCGCGTTGCGCCCACCGAGCGTTAGATCCATCAAAACGGTCGTTGCCCATAAATTCCAAGCGTAGTTGGTCAGTTCTTTGATAAAGCCAGGTACTGACCACTTCGGGCCAATCGGCGCCCTCCCGTAATTTCGGTCGCGATGACGTCACCTCGGACGACTGCGAGCGCCCGTTCCACGTCGTCGGCGCTCGGCGGATGCTCGCCGTCACCTTCGTCAGCGAGGCGTAGGTGGTAACGAAGCCAACGTCGTTGTCGTGCCAAGGGCCACTCACGAAGTTCTCGACAGTCCACGGCGTCAAGTGATCGACCCACGTCACGGCGCAGCAACTCATCGAGCCAAGCTCGTTCTTCTCCCATCAGCCACGCCTGTCGAGCAACGATTGGCACAACGTCACGCTGGGCAATGTCGTTTAAGAGTGGAAGCATCTCGTGCCGCACGCGATTGCGCAAAAATATTGGACTGTCATTGGTCTCATCGTGCACGACCTCGTAGGACTGCGCGGCGACAAATTCGTGTAGATCACTTCGTCGAACGCCCAGAAGTGGTTTTGACGAGTCGCCGACGAGTGGCGACAGTCCGTCCACACCCGCACCGCGCAACAAGTTAAGCAGCACCGTCTCCGCTAGATCGTCCATAGTGTGTCCCGTCAAAACGCCCGAGGGCAGCGTCGCACGTCGCGCACTACGAGCTCGCGACTCAAAGTTTCCCCCTGGAGCGACGTCAACATCGTGGAGGACGAAAGGCACGCCGAGTTTGGTCGACAACGATTCCACTATCGAGGCGTCATCGCAGCTGGTGGCCCTTGCGTGGTGGTCGACGTGATGCACCGTGACAATCAATCCCTGTTCAATCGCGAGCAGCAAGAGACCCACCGAATCCGGACCACCCGATACGGCAACGTCCACCCTTGTCCCCGACGGAGCAAAGGTGCACGCGAGTAGTAGCGACGACGCCGTAGGCATGACCTTACGTTAGGACAGGTCGTTTCACTGCGACCAAAAAATGTCACTTTTGAGGAATTACGCTTGATGTATGAGTAGTCCGCGTAACGGTTGTCGCTGGACGTTCGATGAAAAGCGACATCGTCGAGTAGCGAGCGCTCACCCGTGAGAGTCGCCAGTGACCTCATCGTAAGCAGTCGCGGCGAACTGACCGTGCACGTAGTCGCAGGCTTTGTCGACCTTGGTGTTGACGTTTTTGTTACGGACCGCTTTGGTGGCGTCAGTGCGCGGCCATTTGATGCGCTCAATCTTGGTGATCACGTCGGCGACGATATCGACGCTGTGCAAGAGAATCGTCGACGGGTCGCTCAAGCAGTTGGCGTTGCGTTGGGGCAACTCGTCATTGCTCGCCAAGTACACGGTGCGACCGTGCTCGACGTCACTACGTCTCGCTCCGATTTAGTGGGCGACGCTTTGTGCACGAAAGAGAGCGGCCTGGCGCTCGCAATTCTGGTCGCTGACTGCGTGCCACTAGCGCTCGTTGATCCCGAACAGCATCTACTCACCCTCGTGCACGCAGGGTGGCGAGGTCTCGCCAGTGGCGTCATTGCCAACGCCCTCGCTGCCTACGACCAGCCCAAAAACGTCACCGCGTTTATTGGCCCATCGATTTCTAAAGAGTCGTATCAAGTGGGACCCGACGTGGCCCAACATTTCCTCGCCTACGAAAAAGCGCTGCAGTCCGACGTCAAGGACCGTTCGCGGCTCGATTTACGAAATGTGGCGATACAACAACTTGAATTGGCCGGCGTTCATTCCGACAACATCATCTGCTCGAGAGAAGTGACCGACGGTGGCGAACTTTTCTACAGCGACCGAGCGGCGCGACCTTGTGGACGTTTTGGCCTCGTCGCTAAGTGGTCGTCGTAGCATGAGTAGCGCAATGGAAGAGTCCCGACGATGAAGCATCGAGCGACGCGCTTTCACTACCTCGAACTCGAAGTCGGTTCCGACGCTCTTCGTGGTCACTACGAACTTGACGGACGACGATTCGTTGAAGAGGTGCACTTTGAAGGTGACGTTGACCTTCGAAGTCCCGAGGTGCGCGCACTAGGCGAATTGTGGTTCTTACTCGCGGGGTTGTCGTATTACAAAGCGGGGGCCGCGCACATCGTGGATCTGGACACCACGCCCGTCGGCGAAAAAGCTCGTGCATTATTGCGAGCCGCCATTGTCGATGGATTGGGTGAATACGCGTACAAGAACGATCTCGACTTGGTTGACGTTGAGTTTGTTGGCGGAGTACATCCGACGCTCGTACCAATCGCCATTGACCCGCAGCGTGTGCTCGTTCCCTTCGGTGGGGGCATCGACTCCGTGGTGACCGTCGAAAAACTTGCGCCAAACCTCGACAAAGCTCTCTTTGTCGTGAGTCCCAGTTCTGGACAATTTGCTCCTCTGGAAGACACGGCCCGCGTCACGGGACTCGCGGTCGTGCGAGCAACCCGGACGATCGATCACCAGATTCTTTCTGGTGACGACTCCTTCTATAACGGTCACGTGCCCGTTACGGCGATGGTGACCTTACTCGCGGCGGTGGCGGCACTTGCCTCGGGTCGTGGTGGCGTTGTCATGAGCAACGAACACTCTTCATCGGCTCCGAATCTTCGTTGGCATAATCGCGACGTAAATCATCAATGGTCGAAGTCGTGGGTCGCGGAACAACTCATTGCGGACGCCGTCGCCGAGCGCATTGGCGACGAATTCGCGATTGCTAGCTACCTTCGTGATCGAAGTGAAATTTGGGTCGCCAGAGAATTTTCGAAACTCACTGCCTACCACCACGTTTTTCGAAGTTGCAATCGCGCCTTCACACAGCGAGTTGACGAGCGCGCGTCGAATTGGTGCGGCGAGTGTGACAAGTGCTTGTTCATTGCTCTCGTGCTGGCGCCGTTTCTTTCACGAAATTCATTGCGAGAAATCTTGGCCTCTGAGCCACTCGCCTCCGATGATCGTCGAGGCCAACTCGAAATTCTCGTCGGACTCGGTGACGAGCGAAAACCCTTTGAGTGCGTGGGTGATCCCGCAGAGAGCGCAGTAGCACTCCATGAACTCATGACAAACAACGAATGGCGCGACGAAAAGAACATCGCCGAACTTGGCGTTTTGGTTGCTCCGGACGAAACGTTGGAGGAGTTGCTGCAATCACGAGGAGTTAGCCGTGTTCCGGCCCACTGGCTTTAACGACCTCGCGGGAAAACGCGTAGGTATTTGGGGCCACGGCGTTGAAGGTCGTGCGAGCATTCGACGATTAGGCGACACACCTTCATCAGTCGTGGTGGTGGACGACACGCCCGACGACGGCGTCATCGCGACACATGGTGGCGGACTCGAAGCGTTAGCTTCCTGCGACGTTGTCTTAAAGAGTCCCGGCATCCCGCGTCGCCAGCCCGACGTCGTGGCGCTTGAAGAACGAGGCGTTGTCGTCACGTCGGCCCTTAACTTGTGGCTCGCGTCGACAAGTCGCGAGCGAGTCATTGCCGTAACGGGAACAAAGGGCAAGTCAACCACGACGTCGCTCATAACGTTTTTCCTCAACGTCATTGGCGAACACGCCACTAGTGCCGGCAACATCGGACTTCCGCCGTACGACGTCGATTTCGATGACTCGGGGTATGTCGTCTTGGAAGTTTCAAGTTTTCAAGCCGTCGACATTGAGTTTTCGCCCGGAGTCATTGTTGTCACCTCTCTCGGATCTGACCATCTCGATTGGCACGGCTCAACCGAGCAGTATCACCGCGACAAACTTTCCCTCACGCGCGCTGAAGGTACACCAATTGTGTTCGTCAGCGACCAACCACTCCTTCGCGAGTCCGCCTCGCTCTTGGGTGGTGAGGTGCACTTTGTTGGTGACCTGGAAGTTGATCTGACGAGTGCCCTAGGACTCTTGGGTGCACACAATGAGCGAAACGTAGCGCTCGCTCTCCACGCCGTTTCTCAGGTAACGCGATTTTCGTACGACGAGCTTCGAGAAATCGTGCGTCGCCGAGCGAACGAGTTCGAAACCTTGCGCGGCCGTTTTTCATTAATTGGAATCTCAGTGGGGCCGCCGGTGATCAGATTCATCGATGACGGACTGGCGACCTCGCCTCTTCCAACGCTCGCCGCTCTCGCCACGCTTCGTGATGACGTGGTGGCAATAATTCTTGGTGGTTACGACCGTGGTGTTGACTATCAAGCACTCGTTGACGAGTTAGCGAACCGTACTTCTCCCACCTGCATACTCACGCTGGGACCCGTGGGAGACCGTATATATTCAGCATTACTGAACGAATCCACCGATCTCGTGTTAACAAAATGTGTTGATATAGAAGAAGCGGTGCAGAAGGGTTACGACTATCTCGCGATTGTTGACGAGCCCGGCGTCGTGCTTCTCTCACCCGCGGCACCAAGTTTTGATGCATATAAAAATTGGCAAGAGCGATCCGCCGACTTCGAAAAGAATGTTCAGGTCATTCTTTCGAAAGTAAGAAATTAGCGTTGGGTGGTACAAAAACCTTATAGAACACTCGTATTTTAATTAACCTGATGATGTGGTCGATTCGCTCAAATCCAGAAGTGCTCGAGCGAGGCTCAATGACGAAGCAATTAGAGACGCCGGGCTCGACCAATTGGACAAAAAGGGCACAGATCTCCTGTCACTCAGTGACGTCGGGCACGCCGCTGGCTTGACCCACGGCGCAATGTACGCCCGTTACGAAAACATCCAGGAGCTCTTCGTCGATCTTTGGATTCATCGTTGTTCGCAGCCACTACTCGATTTCGTTGACTTCGTTAATGAAATGGCCGAACACCCATCGCTCGAGAAACTCGACGAGTGGTGGAAATTAATTTCAGAACCTAGTCGCGAACTCTTTGGCGGTTTCTACCTCATGGCATCTTCTCGACGCATCGAAGAATTAGACGAAGAAATTCGTCCTTTGCTGCAAGATCGTTTGCCAATTCAAAGCCGAGACACGCAGTTTCCAAGACAAGCGAAAGCACATTTCTTTGTTTTCTATTCCCTCTGGATGGTCCTCAGTAACTCCATCCAACCCGAGGAGAACTACTGGCCACTCGTTCGACAATGGTTCTTGCGCATTCTTGAAGACGACACTCCGATTGGCGAGCACGAGATTGAGTTAATGACACCAATACCTATCAGCGTCGACGACGGTGATGAATTTCGCACCAATCTTTATCGGGGCACTGCCGCCGTCGTTGGAAAGACCGGTTACACCAGCGCGACCATTTCTCGCATCGCTCGACGCACACCCTGCACGCCGAGCGCAATTTACAAATTGTTTCCTTCAAAAGAAGATCTTGCGATTGCCGTCCACCTCGAAAGTTTGCGAAGCGTGGCGATGCGAGTGGACACGACAATTCCAGTTTTCGATCTCGACTCGGTGACTATGTGGGCGTACGAAACGGCCGCAGACGAAAACGCTCTTCGCCGCGATTTTGAATTTGAATTCGCTATTGCCAGTATGGCCAACGAAAAGATGCTTCGAACACTCGAGGGTTCAATTCACCTCGCCGAAGACTGGCTCTGCGACCGCTTCGATAACCCCCAGCAGCCGGAGGTCCGTGCGGCAGTTCGCGTGCTCGTCTACATCGGCGCCGTACTTCCGTCCATGGGCGTCTACTGCGGCAGTCGTTCGTATAACGAATTGCGTCTCATCCTTCAACCGTGGATGAAAGCAGTAGTGGAAAGCATTGGCGAAGTTGGAGCCTGAGAGGAGATTCGAACTCCTGACCTACGCATTACGAATGCGTTGCTCTACCAACTGAGCTACCCAGGCGCAAGAAGAGAGTGTAGTTCAGCCACCAGGCGCAGTGGTTCTCGTAGTCGTCAAATACCTCGCGGCGTTCTTTTACCGACGCGACTTAGGAGTCTTTCGTTACCCAATCGTGATCAAGGGTGTACGTCAGCTTTTTCGAGGACACTTCGAGTTCTCGTGGATCAATGGGTCGCTGGATAAGCGGCACGACTGCTTTTCGAACAGTACGGGCCACAATTTCTCGGCGCTTTGAACCAAGCGGGAACAAACGAACGTTGATGAACTTGTAGAGCCAGACGACCCAGGCTCGCCGAGGCGCGTACTCCACTGGCAATTGGATCTCTTGGACGCGCGGACGCATCCGAAAGAGTTGTTCGGCGCCCGCCAAGAACTGGTCGGCACTCGCCTGCCACGTGAGATTGTCAGCGGCACTCTTCCACGCGGCGAGTTGTTGGCGAGCGACGTCTTCACTTTGCAGCAATTGAATGATGGTCTTGGCGGCTTCACTTTCGGACTCGAGGTCCAACCACAAACAGTCCTTCACTCCGAGGTCAATATGACCCGTTGTCTTTGACGCGAGCGGCACGGTGCCGGCCTTCGCTGCTTCGAGAGGCGTTAGTCCAAATCCCTCAGACAGTGACGGCGCCACCACCAGCGCCGCGTTTTGATACAACCACGTACGTTCGTCGTCACTCACGCGGCCGAGTTCCTCGGCACCTTCCTTGAGTTCAAAGCGGTCACCGCCCGTCGAGGGTTCCGAACCCGCGAACACCAGTTGCAATTGGGGAAATTCTTTTTGCACTTTTTCAAATACGCTCGCCAAGAAGGCCCGGTTCTTGTGAATGTAACTCGTACCCAGCACCAGCACGAATTGAGGGGGTAACGCCCGCAGTCGCTTGGAAGGCTTTACCTCAGTAACAACGGGACCCTCGGCGGCAGCCTGCAACAAAAACGTACGGTCTTCGTCGGGCAGTCGTCCCAAGCTTCGAGCAATATTCTCAATGGAATGGCTGAGAAAGAAAATGCCGTCGGCATCAATGAGTCCGGTGTCTTGGGCGAGGTGCGAACGAAGCCAGCCTTGCATGGTTGGTGCGTAGATCGGAATGCCGTAGCTAATGAAGTCGAGGTGCCAAATCGAACGGCGCCACGACGACTGGGAAAGACGTTGCCACGCCGGTAGATCAAACGACTGTGAGGGCATGAAACCGAGATCCGCGTCGAGTCCCGGGAGCGCACTGTAAGGAACCACGTGGACGTTCGGCATGAAATCCGCCGCGTACGAACGCAAATCGTGGAGACGGCGTTGAGGGGTAGCCCAATAAAGATTTCGTACCTTGGGATTGGTCAGCAAAGCTTTAGAGAGTCCTACCGTCACCGAATAGGTTCCGGCAATCACGGGATCAACGGCGGCGGCGTCCATCACGATGTCAATACCGCGAAGCGCAATCTCGATTTGGTGAATCGAATGGTTGAGCGGATGATTGGGATCCTCGTGTACTTGCTTGATTCGGTACAAGAACCAGGGGTATTTGCGATTCACCTCTTCGTCGTTTCGCAACTTGCGAGCGGCTACCTCTTTGGACTGGCCAAAGGTTTCTGAACCCTTGTGGTAGACGAGAACGTTGTCGGCGGCGACGTGACGAAGTCCGTACATGATGCAGCGCTGAGAGAAATCAACTTCTTCGCCGTAGCCCGGGCTGAACCACGGATCAAAGTCTCCGACAATTTCTAAGGCGTGGCGACGAAAGAGCGTGCAAAAACCAACGGCGGTTGGAATTTCCGGATACACGGGCTCGAGTGCTTCGGCAACTTGTATGGCGAGCGCGGCCACGTTCTCGACCGACAAGCGGCCCTCCAAGATGCGCGACGTCTCGGGCACCGTCACGATGGTGCTGTACGTCGACATCGCGGTAACCGTGGCGACCGAGGGATCGTTTTCGCAGGCTTTTTGAATGCCGCGCAGCCAACCCGGTCCCACCACTGCGTCAGAGTTGAGTACCAGAACGTCCGCGGGGGTAAGTAACGAAAACGCCAGATTGACGTTCTCTACGAAACCGAGATTGGTGGCGTTCTTGTGCAAGTAGACGGGCCGATTTTCGTCCACGCGCTCCAACACCGACGCAAGTTGTTCGAGGGCTTCATCCTTCGCGTGGGCGTCTTCAAAAATAAACAAGGGAACGTCGGGGTCCGTCCAGCGAAGCACGCTCTCAATGCAGAGTTCCCACGTCGATCCACCGCCGTAGAGCGGAATGGCGACGACGGTATCGCCAATCGCTAAGGGTGGAAAGCCCGTCGAGCCCTCTCCCGCAATCTCAATTACCGCCATGCACGTTTCCTCTTACACACTTGAAGTTGCCCAGTACACGCTTGGAAATCTCGCCAAAACGTTCCGGGCGTTGAATATCTCCGTGAAACTTACCAGATGTCTATTTTGGGTCCTTTGGTCTCATCACAACGTCGAACAATGTGAGAGCGAGACAAAGAGGTCCGTCAGTTGCAAGGTTTCGTTGACGTTTTGCGAGAATGAACGTGATGCCTTCGTAATTTCTTCGATGGCACTGATCGCACCCGCGGCTCGTTCTAAGGAACGATTCGTTGGTTGCGCTGCTTCAAGTCCTTCATGTAGTCGTTCTCGGTACACGTGAGTAAGCGTCGCGAGTCCAAATCGAAGATCGTCCGTTCGAAATCGGCGCTGTTCACGTTTGTAGCCCGCTTCAATCTCGTCGCGTCGAGGAAGCGAACGCTGACCCATCGCCGTGGCATTTTGCTTTAGTTGCTCCAACTCCTGTTCCTGCAGCGCCACCAAAGGTGCCAAGGCCCCTTCCACCAAAGAGAGAATTTCGCCCGTCAATTCATAGGAGCGAGCGTTCGAGCCGTCGAGCCGTTCGGGCACTGAGCGCCAAAAAGCCAAGCGCTGGGTTAACGCGGCGTCGCGCACCAACACGTGGGCACGGCGAAGATTCCCACCGGCGGCACTGGCAACCTCTTTGGCTCGTGCTTCGTCGATCCCGTCGAGTTCGAGGTAGCCAACAACTGCGTCATCGCTCAAGGGACCAAAATTGACCCGCACGCAGCGCGATTCAATCGTGGAAAGGACGCTAGGTATTTCTTCTGCCGTCAGCACGTAGATGGTTCGAGTTGGCGGATCTTCGAGTGACTTCAAGAGCACGGTCATTGCTGGAGACTGGCCCGACGTCGCGAATTCGATATTTTCTAGAACAACCACGAGGTAACCCTGTCCCAAAGGTCGCCGGCGTCCCACGCGTTCTGCTTCGCGCAGCTCCTCCACACTCCACGAAAGACCACGTCGCTCCACAAAGACAACGTCCGTGTCCGCGCCACTCAGCACCAAACGGCACGTCTCACAGTGACCGCAGCCGTTTTCTTCACACTGCAGTCCGGCGGCAAAACTCACGAGTGCTTCGCGCAGTCCCGATCCGGGAGGACCAACGAACAAATATGCGTGCGAAGGATGCGCCACGTGTCGACGCAGTTCCGCAACGGCCCTCGTTTGGCCGAGCACACGATCAAAAACGTCGGGCATCCTAAAACCAGTCGAGCGCAGCGACGCGCTCATCAATCAGTCCAGCAATCACGTCCTCATCTTGCGTGCCGTCGAGCACTAGCCATAATTCTGCGTTCATCGAAGCCAACGAAAGAAAGCCTTCGCGAACACGATCGTGAAAATCCTGGCTCTCCGACTCAAATCGGTCAGCGTTGTTGCTGGCGCGTCGTGCAGCGGCGACGTCGGTGGGAACATCTAAAAGAATGGTGAGGTCGGGAATGCACGAACCAACCGCCATATTCGTAGCGGCTATCAATCCACCGAGGTCAACACCGCGACCGTAGCCTTGGTACGCCAGCGTCGACGCAGCAAAACGGTCCGTCACCACGGAGCGGCCGGCCACGAGCGCTGGTTCAATCACCGTGGCCACGTGTTGGGCTCGGTCCGCCAACATGAGCAGTGCCTCACTTTGGGATGTCATTAAAAGTGTGGCGTCAAGCAACCACGTTCGTAGCTGTGCACCCATGGGCGTGTCACCAGGTTCAAACGTCAGTAACGCTCCGTATTTGCTCGCTACTCGACGAGCCTGCGTTGACTTGCCGCTGGCGTCAATACCTTCGAAGGCAATGAATACGCCGCGCGACATTAGAACGCGTCCGGACTCTGTACCTTTGCCGTCAATGCGGCATTCGTCGCTGCGCCACTCGCCGTCGCGAGTCGCTTCTGCGCCCCCGTCTTTTTTGCGGTGGTCGTCTTGGCAGCTTTCTTCGTCGTCGCGGGCTTCTTTTTCGCGGTGGCTTTTTTCGTAGTTTTCTTCGCGGCTCGGCGAGGTCGCGTCGAAGGTTCCGCGTTTCGACGTTCCGCGAGCAATTCGCAAGCCCTGTCGAGCGAGACAGTCTCAGGCGTGTCACCTAGACGAAGCGTGGCGTTCGTTTCACCGTCGGTGACGTAGGGACCAAAGCGGCCGGTCTTCACCACGACTTGGCGCTTGTTAACTGGATCTTCGCCGAGTTCGCGAAGAGGTCCGGCGGCCGCGCGACGTCCACGAGTCTTGGGCTGAGCGAGAAGTTCGAGGGCTTCAGGCAACGTGATCGTGAAGATTTTCTCTTCATCCTCAATGGAGCGAGTGTCTTTGCCCCACGTGAGATAGGGACCGTAGCGGCCGTTTTGCACGAGGATGGCCTCGTCGTCGTCGGGGTGCTTTCCAATCTCACGAGGTAACGACAGGAGTTTTCGAGCATCGGCCAAGGTGACGTCCTCGGGCTTCATCGTGGAAAAGAGCGACGCCGTTTTGGGCTTTTCCTTGGGATCGGTCATCTCACCGATTTGCACGTAGGGGCCGTAACGTCCCGCCTTCAAGAAAATCGTCAATCCCGACGCCTCGTCGAGTCCGAGTTCGCGGTCGTTGCTGGGCGCCGCGAGAAGTTCCAGTACTCGTTCCACACTTAACGAGTCCGGCTCCGTGGCTTCGGGAATAGAAACGCGCTCGTCGCCGTGAACGAGGTAGGGGCCGTACCTTCCCGAGCGTACCGACACCGGCACGCCGTCGGGGGCAATGCCTAGAGGTACCGAATTAATAAGAGCGAAGTCGAAATCGAGTTGTTCGGTTGTCGCGAGGTGCAGACCCGCACGAGCAAAACTCGTCTCGGCAGAAGGATCTCCAAAGTAAAAACGGTTGAGCCAGGGTTCGAGGTCCTGGGTCCCCGAAGCAATTTCGTCGAGCTGATCTTCCATGCTCGCCGTGAACTGGTAGTCAACGAGATCCGCGAAGTGTTGTTGCAGAAGATTGACCACGGCGAAGGCGCGAAACGCCGGAACGAGCGCCTTTCCTTTCTTCCAAACGTAACCACGTCGATCAATTGTTTTCATCACCGAGGCGTACGTCGAGGGACGACCAATACCAAGATCTTCCAATTTCTTAATCAACGTTGCTTCAGAGAAACGATCGGGCGGTTGGGTGTCGTGGCCCTTGGCCTCAGCAGACTCCACCGGCAACTGCATGCCCTCTTCGAGCGTCGGGAGAATTCGTTCTTGATCCGCGAGCTCGGCTTCGGGATCGTCCGTACCCTCCACGTACGCGCGACGAAAACCTGGAAACTCAATGCGAAGACCCGAAGCACCAAACACCACGTCAACGTCACCCGTCTGGGTGACAAGACCTCTCAAGGTGGCCACTAATTTAATCTTGTCCTGCGTTAAACGCGCGTCCACCATCTGCGACGCAATTGTTCGTTTCCACACGAGGTCGTAGACGGCTAGTTCGTCCCCGTTCAAATTCGCCTGCGCTTCGTCCAACGTCCGAAACGCCTCACCCGCCGGACGAATTGCCTCGTGAGCTTCTTGCGCGTTTTTGACTTTACGGTCGTAGCGACGCGGAACGTCACTGACGTAATCGTCGCCAAACATTTCACTGGCCATCGAGCGCGCCGCACGAAGTGCTTCGTCCGACAGCGTCGTCGAGTCGGTACGCATATACGTAATCCAACCCTGTTCGTAAAGTCGTTGCGCCGCACGCATCGTGCGCTCGGGATCAAAGCGCAGTTTGCGACTCGCCTCGATCTGTAGCGATGACGTCATGAAGGGCGGCTGGGGACGCTGGGTCCGCGGCGTCGAAGAAATCGAGGTGACCTTCAATTGTTCGGCGGTCACCGCTCCCGCAATTTCGCTGGCCGCGGCCTCGTCAAGGACCACGACGTGGGCCTTTGGATCAAGCATCCCTTCGGCATCGAAGTTCTTCCCGGTCGCTAAGGACCGATCATTTACGCTCTCGAGGATTGCTTCAAACGAAGTGCCCGACGCGTTGATGTTCGCCGTAACGTCGTGCCAATTGGCAGAAATAAAGCGCATTCGCTCGAGTTCACGTTCACAGACCAAGCGAATCGCCACCGACTGGACTCGACCAGCGGAACGGGCTTTGTCAACCGCCCGCCACAGCACCGGTGAAACTTCGTAGCCAACGAGGCGGTCGAGGAAGCGACGTCCCTCTTGGGCGTCAACGAGACGCAGGTCCAAGTCCCTGGTTTCATTGACCGCTCGTTCAATCGCGGACGGCGTGATCTCGTGAAAGACCATGCGCTTGACGGGAACTTTGGGGTTGAGGACTTCTTGGAGATGCCAGGCAATGGCCTCTCCTTCACGGTCTTCATCGGTGGCGAGATAGAGCTCGTCCACTTCTTTCAGCGCCGCTTTCAGTTCCGCGACAATTTTCTTCCGATCGCTCGAAACCACGTAGACGGGTTTGAAGTGGTCATTGACGTTGATGCCCAGGCGCGCCCACTTCTCGGACTTCACCGAGGCGGGGATATCGCTCGCACTTTCGGGGAGATCGCGAATGTGCCCGATAGACGGCTTCACGATATAGTCCGAACCCAACATGGTCTGGATACGGGTGGCCTTGGCAACCGACTCAACAATTACTAATGCTCGTGCCATCGCCACCACCTTTCTCTTTGAACCATCATCGACACTCTTTGTGCGACCACAACAACGGCCGCGACATTGCCTAACAAACTAGACACGTGAACGACCACGAACGCGTCATCTTAGATAGTGAGTCTGAGAAGTCGTTCGATACAACCCCGTCCTAGGGCACAAAGACCCTACGACACAACGAATAGCAGCTCAGTCGGTTGGTGGTCCCGCAACGATTTCGTATTCAGGATTAAGAATGATTGCTTCACGATGCAAGGAAGAAACAGTCCCCTTCACCAGAAGTCGTGTGCCGCGCACGATGCCCGGAATCTGTGTTCGACCTTGGAAGATGAGCGAGATAGATCCCGTGGAGTCAGCGAGTACACAGCGCAATTCGCGATTGCCATTTTCTTGATTGATCACCATCGAACGTACTCGGCCAGCCACTTCAATCGATTCACGTTCAACGAGCGCACCAATCGGCACCGTGCCCTGCGAACGTTCCGCCAAACGAATGTCGGCATCCAAGTGCGCGTCTTCTCTCAGTGCGCCGCGAACAACTTCGTCGCTCATTGTTGAACTCTGCCGCTGATCAATATTGAGACGAATGGGGGTCATTCGGAAAGGAATAATCGTTGCCGCCGTGCGAGGCACGTGCATGATGGCTTCGGCCATTTCGTCAGCCGTTCGGTCGTGCAAGAAACGCTGCCAGCGAGAATTAAAGCCCCGACGCGGAAGAATCACCATGCAAAAGACGTCACCGTCACGAACGACGTCGGCCACTAGTTCGAGTGCCGCCCTTCCCAATCGACGGTCTTCGCACTCAACAATTTCAAGGTTTATCAAGGCGGACGCGGTGCCGGGGGGACCCCAAGCCTCTTCCAGGCGCTTTGTTTGCGCCGGGTCAATATCGAAGTGCACGGCTCGCACCGAAAAGGCGTTGAGGGTCGCACAGTAGAGCAGAGCTCGTTCACTCGCTACGTCGTAGGAATCGACAAAAACGACCACCCGATTGAGTCGAAGTTGTGGCGGCACTCGCTGGCGCACAGCTTCAAACGCCTCGTCTTCTCTTGAATACTGGCGATTAAGACGAATGAGTCCGAAGTACATAAGGGGACCCACAAAGCAGACAATCCAAGCACCTTGGGTGAATTTGGCCACGGCGAAAATCAGTACGACGAAGAACGTAACCGTGGCGGAAATCGCATTGATCGCAACGCCTCTGCGCCACTTTCGTTCGCGATGCGTCCAGTGACGCTTCACCATTCCCGCACCGGCCATCGTGAAGCCCGTGAACACACCAATGGCGTAGAGCGCGACGAGGCCGTTTACCTGCGCACGAAACACCAGAATCAAAACAAGTGAGACAACTCCCAAGACGATGATGCCGTTCGAGAACGCCAATCGGTGCCCGCGCTTGGTCAATTGGCGGGGAAGATACTTGTCCGTCGCGACGTAGTTCGCGAGAAAGGGAAATCCGTTGAAGCTGGTGTTACCACCCGTGTAAAGAATGAGCAGCGTCGCGAGTTGCACAATGTAAAAAATCGCCTTACCAATACCGCTCGAGCCAAACACCGCCTGGACTTCTTGACTGATGACCGTGGGCGATCCGGCCGCGTAGGGCAGTGCGTGTGTCCAGTGCGCCAACAGCGCGGTACCGAGAAGCAAGAACCCGAGCACACTCGACATCACCATCAGGGTCTTTCGCGCGTTCACCCATTCGGGTCGACGAAAGCTCGCAACACCGTTGGAAATTGCTTCAAGTCCCGTGAGTGACGATCCACCATTGGCGTAGGCCCGCATCAACGTCAAAAACGCGACGCCGTACAAGAGGCCCGAACCCGACACACCAAGATGGCCTTCCACCAACAAACGCGTGGCTGGTTGTTTGACGTGGTGCAATGACCCGCTGAAGTACTTGACGTAACCAAAGATGACGGTGGCGCCGAGCGCGGCGATATAGAAGTACGTCGGAAAAGCGAAAATGCGACCCGCTTCGCGGATGCCTCGTAAATTCCCGTAAATCAAAATGAGTACGACGAGCACCGTAATGAGGACCGTGTCGACGGTGGAGCGAAGTGACGGCACCGCACTCGTCAGCGCCGCAGTACCTGCCGCGCACTGCACGGCCACCGTCACCGTGTAGTCAATCAACAGCGCCACCGCGGCGACTTGGGCAACCTTCGGTCCAAAATTGTCGCGCGCGACAACGTAGGAGCCGCCGGCCTGCGTGTAGTACTTCACGACGTCGAGATAGGAGAACGTCACGAAGAACAACACACCCAATATGACGAACATGATCGGTACGACGAGAGCGAACGCCGCGAGTCCGATGAACGGCGTTAACTGCGTCAGAATTTCTTCGGTGCCGTACGCCGTGGAAGAAATGCAGTCAGGAGCGAGCACGCCCAGTGCCACGGGACGGCTTAGTCGCTCACCGGCCAACTGTTCAGAAACATACGGCCGACCGAGCAAAACGCACTTCAGTCGATAGCCCCACGATTCGGGATAAACCTTGGCCACATCCGCGTGAGAAGTAAGAACTCGACTGGTCTTCGCTGACTGCTCATCCCCACTCGGCACGTAGGCAATACTAAGCATTCGGCTACTAAGCCACTGACGAAATTTGCATCAGTGTTAAAAAGGTGTTCAGATAGCCCAGTGCATGTCGTTGTAATAGGTTGCGGTCGAGTCGGATCGGACCTCGCCACCCAACTCTCCGAAGAGGGTAATTCTGTCGTTGTTATCGACAAAACCCGTGATTCGTTTCGACGACTCGGCTCGGGATTCACGGGCACGACGATCGTGGGTTCAGGCTTTGACCGCGACATTCTTTACCAGGCAGAAGCAACTACAGCTGACGCCTTGGCGGCCGTCACTTCGGGCGACAACACCAACATTCTTTGTGCGCGCATTGCTCGCAACAAATATCAAATCCAAAACATTGTGGCTCGCATCTACGATCCGCGACGCGCCGCCATTTACAAAAAATTGGGCATTCCCACCGTGGCAACCTCAACCTGGACAACGCTGCAAGTAAAGCGGTGGCTCTTGCCGGTCGACGAGCAAAAGGTCTGGGATTCCGAAACTGGTGCACTGCAACTGTACGAATGCATCTTGCCCGACCACCTCGCGGGTAAGCCCATCACCAGTTTGAATGTCGGCAACGATATTCGCGTCGTGGGTCTTATCCGTGGCGAAGTCGGACGCCTTGACACTGACGAGCTCTACAGCCAAGAAGACGATGTCTTGCAGTTCATGGTGACGAATCAAGGCGCGCTGCAACTTCGCGAACTCTTAAGCGCGGGTGCACCATGAGAGTCGTCATCGCTGGAGGAGGATCCGTGGGCATTGCTATTGCCCAAGACTTAGTTGACCGTCACCACGACGTTCTTCTTATTGAACAGCGCGGCGAGACAGCCGACAAAATCCGCAGTTTGCTGCCGAACATCATCGTGGTCACTGGTGACGCTTGCGAATTCATTTCACTGCAGCAAGCCGGACTTCGAGAAACTGACGTCGTTATTGCCGCCACCGGTGACGACGAGGACAATCTGGTCATCAGTTGGTTATCGAAACAAGAATTTGCCGTCCCTCGCGTCATTGCTCGCGTGAACAACTCTCGCAACGAATGGCTCTTTGATGAGTCCTGGGGCGTTGACATTCACGTTTCTACTCCCGCTCTCATCACGTCACTCGTTGACGAGGCCGTCGAAATTGGTTCCATCGTCAACTTGATGGACCTCGCGCACGGCAAGATGCGTCTCATTGAGGTCACGCTCGCCGCGAATTCACCGGCCGTTGCCCAACAGCTCACCTTGGATGAACTGCGCCTTCCCGATTCCGTTCGCGTGGTCGCCGTCGTTCGCTCCGAACAACCACTTTTGCCCCAGCCCAACATGCAATTCCTCGAGCACGACCACGTGGTGCTGATGTCACGCGCCGACGCAACCGAGTTGTGCGCTGATGCTTTTATCAGTTAAGGCACTCGAGACGAGGATGTCGGGACCTACGATATAGACGTGCGGGCTGCATTTTTCGACCTAGATAAGACGATCATCGTGAAACCGTCCATCGTGGCGCTAGGACCCGAGTTGCACGCCCGAGGACTCATTCACCGCGGCACCTTGATTCGAGCGGTGTTTGGTCAATTTATGTTTTCCCAGTACGGCGCCGATCAAAGCAAAATGGAAAAATTCCGCCGCTCGGTGCTGAAAATGGTCAAGGGCTGGGACCGCGACGAGGTGCGAGAGATCGTCCGTTCCACACTCACCGAAATACTCGAGCCGCTCATTTACAAAGAGGCCGCCGACCTCATTGTCCACCACCAGCAATTGGGCGACGAGGTGTGGATTGTGAGTTCGTCCCCCGAAGAAGTCGTGGAACCCTTCGCGGATTTGCTCCATATAAACGGTGTTATTGCGTCACGTGCAGAAGTCGATAGCAACAATAAGTACACCGGGGAACTCGAGTTCTACGCACAAGGACCAAGCAAGGCCGTCGCAATCAAGGAATTAGCAGCCACGAGAGGCATCGACCTCGAAACATCGTCGGCGTATTCCGATTCCGAAACTGACGTCGCCATGCTCGAAATTGTCGGGCACCCATTTGCCGTCAATCCCGACCGGACCCTCAGCCGCATCGCCCACGAGCGGTCCTGGCCCATCCTTCAATTCACGCAACCCGTCACGGTTCGAGACGGACGCGCTTCAAGAACGCCGTACGTACTCGGCGTGGTGGTGGTTGGTACCCTCGCGTTGTTCGGCCGGCTCAGCCTGCGACGTAGGGCTTAGAGCGTCAGAAGGTCGCGAGCGCCCGTGTCGGACGACGGGTGACGCAACTTACTCATGGCGCGCGCTTCAATCTGACGAATTCGCTCACGGGTGAGATTCATCTTCTCACCAACGTCTTCGAGCGTACGGGCTTCACCAGCCCCGTCAAGACCAAATCGCATACGAAGAATGATCTTTTCGCGGTCGTCCAGCGGTTCGAGCAACTTCTCGATTGCGGCAGGCATCATTTTCACCGCAGCAACGTCAAAGGGCGATTCCGCCGAACGGTCTTCCACCACGTCACCGAGTTCCGCGTCACCGTCTTCACGAAGCGGCTCGGAGAGCGAAATCGGCTCTGAGCGAAAGCGCAGCGCTTCGATCAACTTGTCTTCGGGCATCTCGCACTCTTCACAGAGTTCCTTGATGGTCGGAGGACGTCCAAACTTCAATTCCAAGCGTGATTGTGCTTTTTGGACACGAGCCAACGTGTCACCGGCGTGTACCGGGAGCCGGATCGTGCGACCCGTGTTGGCAATGCCTCGGGTAATGGCCTGGCGAATCCACCACGTGGCGTAGGTCGAGAATTTGAAGCCTTTTCGCCAGTCGAACTTCTCAACGGCGTGCATGAGACCGAGGTTTCCCTCTTGAATAAGGTCAAGCAGCGGCAGACCGGACGCCTGATACTTCTTCGCAATCGACACGACCAGTCGAAGGTTTGACTGGACGAAATCGCGCTCCGCCTTTTCGCCTCGAATAACGGTTCGTCGAAGCGCCTGCTTCTTTGTGGGCGTGAGCTTGATTTTCTTGTCAGTTTCGGCTGCCTCGAGCTCGGCCTCAGCCTCGCGACCTTCTTCAATGGTCTGGGCCAGTCGAACTTCGTCGTCCTTCGTTAAAAGGGTGTATTGACCAATATCGGACAGATAGAGGCGTACGAGGTCCTCATCGTCCCGGTCAATTCGATCTTTTGCCATCGGCGTTCCCTTCATTCCCGGCGGTCTCGCGGGCTACACGGTAGTTATACGGTGGCCGTCAACCAAAAAGGCCCAAACCGAGACTCTCATTGTACCCGGAGGCCTCAAATGTCCGTCCGAGAGCCTTGGCGCTCTCGCGCCAGGCGTCATCAAGCACCGGCGCCCACGATTCTGCGAGATCGCCAATCTGACGAATTGCACCCACCACGACGTCGGCGGCCTTCGCCGTGCATTCACTCAGTGGCCCCGCCGACACGAGCGACACTCGTGATCCAGCGTCACGAAGCGACACGAGCAGTAGCGGCGCGATGACCATCGACACGGCGTAGAGACATAATGCCCCGGAGGGGTCTTCGTTAATGGCGCGAAGCAGTACTTCTTTTATCTCGGGAACGCTGCCGAGGGCTGCTTCAGGGTCAACACCCGCTCGGTGGGCGAGCAGTGAACGAAACGACGATGCCGTATCGCCAAAGGTTCGCGCCATTTCAAACACGACGACGACCGTCGCGTCGTCCGTTAATTTTGATGCGCCTTCGCCGAGCGCTTCATACAGGCCGGTGAAGCACGCCACAAAATGTCCCGCCAATTGTTCGGACTCTTCGATGGCGAAAATCGAATCCGGCGTCATAATTTTTCGGAACGAAACGCGTTGGTAATTGGCATGCGTCGATCCCGACCAAAGGCTTTTTTCGAAATTCGTACCCCCGGCGGCATCTGTCGTCGTTTGTATTCACTGAGGTCCACGAGACGAGTGATGGTAGCGACGAGAGCCGGGTCGTAGCCATCGCGAATCAACTGCGCGGCGGTGGCGTCGCCTTCCACGTAGAGCTCGAGGAGGGGATCAAGTAATTCGTAGGGAGGTAACGACTGATCGTCACGTTGATCGGGACGAAGTTCCGCGGATGGCGCCTTCGTGAGAACTGCGTCAGGAATTGGAGGTGTGTCACCGTCGTCGAGCGCACGTTCGTTGCGGTAACGACACAGTGCGAAGACGAGCGTCTTTGGTACATCTTTGATGACCGCGAAACCACCGGCCGAATCGCCGTACAGCGTTGAATAGCCCGTCGCCATTTCCGACTTATTCCCCGTCGTCAGCACAATCGAACCAGTCGCGTTAGAGATCCCCATCAAAAGAACCCCTCGAATACGTGACTGCAGGTTCTCGTCAGGAAGTCCTTCAATGGGCGAATCGGTTGCTTCGCGCAACAAGGCGCCGAATGCTTCGTGCGCTGGTTCAATCGGTACCGTCGTGATCTCGATGTCCAGGCGCTTTGCGAGTTCCAGTGCGTCACTGATTGAGTGATCCGACGAGTACCGACTCGGCATGGCGTAGCCGTGAACAGCCGCGGGTCCAATGGCGTCAGCGGCAATGACGGCAACGAGTGAAGAATCAATGCCGCCCGAAAGAGCAATCACCGCTGAACGAAAACCGTTCTTTCGAAGATAGTCACGGGTCCCGGTGACGAGCGCTCTGTACACCTCGTCCAAAAGTGGCAGCGGTTCCGCAACAATTACCGGGACCGCGGGCTTTGGCGACGGCGTTACCAAAAGGAGCTCACCTCGATCTGATCCTTCAACGTCGATGTCAACAATGAGAAGTTGCTCGTCGAAAGCTACAGCCCGCGCCAGTACGTCACCTTCCTTATTGATGACCACGCTTTGACCGTCAAAAACAATCTCGTCTTGTCCGCCCACCATGTTGACGTAGGCAATCGTGCAACCAGTTTCGCGAGCACGCTCCACCAGCATTGCTTCTCGCTCATGAGGAAAACCACGAGCGTACGGAGAGGCGTTCGCCACCAGCAACAGCGATGCCCCCTGGTTCGCGAGTTCAGCAGCGGGACCGTTGGCAATCCAGACGTCTTCGCAAATAAGAAGACCAACGGCAACGCCTTGCACGTTAAGAAGCGTCAACGGTCCAGTACCGGGCAAAAAGTAACGTTGTTCGTCAAAGACGTCGTAGTTGGGCAGATACCTCTTCGTCGCCACGGCTCCAATTTGGCCATCTGAAATTACTGCCAAGGCGTTTGAAATCCGAGGAAAAGCAGATAGTCCGGGACCGCCGCGGCCGTCGTGCGACGCACCCAGGTGAACAAGTGGATTGGAGTCATCAAGCACCGTGCCAAGAACCAGCACTGCATTTTCGTTCTCGTGGGCTAACTCGTTAATTGACCGCGCCGCGGCGTCAACAAAACCCTGTTTTAGAAGGAGATCCTCCGGCGGGTAACCAGTTAACGCCAATTCGGGCGTGATAATAAGGTCAGCGCCCAAAGCATTGGCTTGGCGTGACAAGCGTCGAATGGTTCCGACGTTTTCGCTCAGTCCACCAACGACAGCATTCATTTGGGCTAAGGCCAAGCGAATCGTTGCCATACGTTGAGCCTACCGGTGCCCCGTTTTGCGTCTTCCTCGTAACGTTTTACACGGGGTTAACAAAACTAGGGGGTACAGGCACGTTCGTTGGGGCAGACTGCCTACGTCTCGTGTCCTCATCGAGACGTAGGACCTAGAAGGAGTGATTGTGCCCTATCAGGCTGAATATATCTGGATCGATGGTACCGAGCCAACGCCCTTGCTACGTAGCAAGACACGAATTGTTGCCGACGGCAAGAAGCCAGCAATCTGGGGTTTTGACGGATCCAGTACGAATCAAGCCACGGGCTCGAACTCCGACTGCGTCCTTAACCCCGTTTTCACTTGTCCCGATCCACTTCGTGGACCCAAGGATGTTCTCGTTTTGTGTGAGGTGCTCCTCGTCGACATGACGCCTCACCCAACCAACACGCGAGCCGGCGCCGTTGCAGCCGCGAAGAAGTACGCCAGTTTCGAGCCGTGGTTCGGCATTGAACAGGAGTACACCTTGATGCAGTACGGCCGTCCCTACGGTTGGCCCGAAGATGGTTACCCCGCTCCTCAGGGTCCTTACTACTGCGGCGTCGGTGGCGACAAGATGCCCGGTCGAGAAATTGTCGAAGCGCACACGCTCGCTTGCATCCGTGCGGGACTCGCTATCGAAGGTACCAACGCCGAAGTGATGATGGGCCAATGGGAATTTCAAATTGGTGTACTCGGACCCGTTGAAGTCGGCGACCACCTTTGGACCGCTCGTTGGCTGCTCAACCGCATCGCCGAGGAATTCGACGTCGATCCGAGTTTTGCCGCCAAGCCCGTAAAGGGCGACTGGAACGGCGCCGGCGCGCACACGAACTTCTCGACGAAGCAGATGCGCGTTGCGGGTGGCATGAAGGCCATCACCGCCGCGTGTGAAGCCATTGGAAAGAAAGTGAGCGAGCACATCGCCGTGTACGGCGTGGGCATCGAAGAGCGCCTCACTGGTGCGCACGAAACTGCGCACTACACGAAGTTCTCGTACGGCACGTCGGACCGCGGTGCGTCGATTCGTATTCCGTGGGCCACAGCAAAGGACGGCAAAGGTTGGTTGGAAGACCGTCGACCCAACGCCAACATGGACCCGTACCAAGTTGCTCAGGTCATGGTCGAGACCGTGTGCGGTGCCGCAAGTGGTGGATCAAAGGCCCCGGCCAAGAAAGCGCCAGCGAAGAAGGCTGCCGCTCGTTGATTGTGATCGTGAACAAAACCCCGTCGCCGTTGGGCGACGGGGTTTTGTCGTTCGCTGGCGAATAGCGATATTTCAGAGGAGGTGAGAGAATGGCCAGTATGCAAAGCCAAGCGCAGTACGTCCTTCGCACGGTGGAAGAGCGCGGAGTTCGCTTCGTCCAGCTCTGGTTCACGGACGTTTTGGGGCGCCATAAGGCTTTTCACGTCACTCCGGCGGAACTAGAAGACGCTCTCGACGAAGGAATGACCTTTGACGGCAGCGCTATCGACGGCTTTTCTCGCACCCAAGAAGCAGACGTTCTTGCTCGCCCGGACCTCACGACGTTCCAATTACTTCCCTGGTACGTCGAAGACGCTGGCGTCGCTCGAGTGTTTTGTGACATCGTCAATATTGACGGCACCCCCTTTGAGGGATGTCCGCGCCAGCAACTTCGTCGAGTTCTCGAGGGAGCTCACGAACGCGGCTACACCTTCTTTGTCGCGCCGGAAATGGAGTACTTCTACTTCAGCAGTTTCAGTGCGGCAAATCCGCCCGTGCCCGCGGACCGGGGAAGTTACTTTGATCTTCTACCCGACGACGGTGCGAGCCAGCTACGCAGGCGCACTGTATTGACGCTGGAAGAAATGGGCATTGGTGTTGAGCACGCACAGCACGAAGACGCGCCGGGTCAACACGAAATTGATCTTCGTTACACCGACGCTCTGACGATGGCCGACACCGTCATGTCCGTTCGCCACGTCGTAAAAGAACTCGCGCGTCAAGCCGATCTCACGGCCAGTTTCATGCCCAAGCCTTTGTCGCACGAGCAGGGTTCGGGCATGCACACGCACCTTTCGCTGTGGCGCGATGGCCGCAATGATTTTATTGGTGACGGTCCCTACGGTCTTTCAAAAACCGCGACGCAGTTCATTGCTGGCCTCGTTCGTCACGCACCCGAAATCACCGCTATTACCAATCAATGGGTGAACTCCTATAAGCGACTGGTTCCCGGCAGCGAAGCGCCCGTCAACGTGGCCTGGGCTCGCCACGAGCCTTCGGCGCTCGTTCGTATCCCCACGGTGAAGTCCGCCCGGATTGAATCAACGCGCCTCGAATACCGAGCACCCGACCCCGCGGCCAATCCGTATTTGGCCTTTAGCGTTATTCTTGCCGCGGGCCTCAGGGGCATCGAAGGTGACTACGAGTTGCCCGCCGAAGGTCGCATCACCTCGCCGCTGCCGCGTTCACTCGCCGAAGCAACGGATTTGATGGAGAACTCAAAACTCCTGCACGAAACGTTGGGCGAGCACATCGTGGAGTGGTTCTTGCGCAACAAGCGCTCCGAGTGGGCCGCCTATCGTTCGGAAGTTACTCCCTTCGAGCTCGAAAGGTATTTGCCACTGCTATGAGCGTCGACACTGTTCTCTGCGTGCCCGCGTGCGACGGGGCAGTACGGAAAGCATTTGAAGTGACGGGGGTTGAGCCGGTTGTCGTACAACAGGGCCGAATCAGTGAAATAACCAGTCTGAAGCCCACGAACGGCTTTTCCGCTGCGCTCATCAACGCCACCGAATTCCCTTTCACGGACGCTATGAATCTGTGTCGACAACTCCGTGGCCGAGAAAGCGGCGTCGGACCCATCATTCTGATTCTTGATCGCTACCAGTTGGACGATTTGACGTTTCGCGAAGATCTCTTTGATGACTTTGTTCTCGCACCCTTAGACGTCAGCGAACTCGCTACGCGACTTCGCCACCGTCTGCGACGTGCCGGCCACGACGGTGGCGCCACCATTGTCGAACAGGGCGGACTCAGCATCAATCTTGAGACGTACCAAGCCTTCATCGCTGGTCGAGTCATGGACCTCACGTTCATGGAATACGAACTGCTCCGCTTTCTCGCAACGAATCCCAACCGCGTCTTCACGCGCGAAACGTTGCTCAGTCGAGTCTGGGGTTACGAGTATTACGGTGGCGCTCGAACTGTCGACGTGCACGTTCGTCGACTGCGCGCCAAATTGGGCGAAGAATATGCTCACCTCATCCAGACGGTGCGAAGCGTTGGCTACAAATTCGGAACCAACAACAACTGGTCGCTAAACGATTAATTGACGGGCGCGTACGCCCAGAGTTCCACTTCGGCTCTGGCACCGAGCGGTAACTGCGCCACGCCAATGGCTGATCGAGTGGGCCGCGGCGGAGAAAAAACTTCCACCCACACTTCATTGCACGGACCAAAGTCATTCATGTCGACGAGAAACAACGTGGCTTTCACCACTTGTTCAAGCGTCGCGCCACCCTCGGCCAAAACAGTTTGCGCGTTCGCCAGCGCTTGGCGCAACTGTTCGGGAGCCCCGCCTTCAACCAAGGTGGGGCCGTTGTCACCCGCAACGAGACCGACTTGGCCAGAAATTATGACGAAATCGCCCGCGCGACGCCACGGCGAATACGGACCAACCGGTGTGCTCACGAAAATATGGTGAGAGAGCGGATTTAGCTAAATGAATTGCCGCAGCCGCACGTGCGCGTGGCGTTGGGGTTCGTGATGTGGAATCCTGCTCCTTGAAGACCATCTTGGAAGTCCAGCGTCGAACCGTTGAGCAGTTCGGCACTCTGAGGATCCACGACGACCTTCACGGTTCCGAATTCGGAAATGACGTCGTCACCAGCGAATTCGGTGTCAAAGAACATGTCGTAGTTAAAGCCCGAACAGCCGCCCGGCTTTACGGCAACACGAAGCGCCAACGTCTCGTCGGTGGCTTCGGCGGCAATCAGTTCGGCGACCTTTTGAATGGCCACGTCCGTGAGCGAAATGGGCTCGGTGGCCTTCTTCTTAAGGTTCACTGATGTCGTTGAAACTGTCGTCATGGGACTCCTTCTACAGGTTTGTCTGCTTCTATCGTAGCGAACAGATTCCGTTTTGAACACCCCTACCTTGAGACCGGTAGCGTCAAGTCGTGAGCATTATCGAACGCGTACAAGACCGCCTGGGTCAGGTCCTTGACCCAGAACTGGGTGCCTCCATTGTCGAACTCGGCATGGTAGGCGACGTTTCGGTATCCAGTACCGGCGACGTGACCGTCGTAGTGGCCCTAACGACCGCCGCCTGCCCCCTTCGCAGCCAAATCGATCGAGACGTCCGTGAAGCAGTTTCTCTTATCGACGGGGTCCGTTCAGTGAACATAACCATGGGGGCGATGGACGCGGTCCAGCGAGACGCCCTCATGCGTCGAGCTCGCCAACTCGCACAGGACCGTGCACCTACGACGTCGTTGCCTCTTGGTACACCGGTGCTCGCCATTACCTCGGGTAAAGGAGGCGTCGGGAAATCCTCAATCGCGGCGAATCTCGCTGTGGCACTTGCTCGCACGGGACGAAGTGTTGGCGTTCTTGACGCCGACATTTGGGGATTTTCTCTTCCACGACTTCTCGGCGTCAGTGGACCCGTGGAAGCCAGCGCGGGAAAAATGCAACCAATCGAAAAGAAAATCGGGACCGGCGTGTTACGAGTTCTTTCCATGGGTTTTTTGGCCGAAGAAGAACAAGCCTTGTTGTGGCGAGGGCTCATTGTCCAACGAGCCGTGCAGCAATTCATTGAAGACGCTGACTGGTCGGACGTTGACTACTTGGTAATTGACACGCCACCGGGCACGGGCGACATCGCCATGGCCCTGGCCCGCTTACTTCCACAAACCGGACACCTCATTGTTACGACCCCGGCGCTCGCGGCCCAACGCGTCGCTGCCCGAGCAGCGGACTTTGCGCGTCGTTCGAACGTTCGCGTCCTCGGTGTTATTGAAAACATGAGCAGCTTCACGTGTAGTTGTGGCGAGGTCCACGAGATTTTTGGTCGCGGGGGCGGAAAAGAACTCGCCGAAGAACTGCACGTCCCTCTGCTCGCTGAAATTCCACTGCGTGAAGAAGTCGCTCACGGGGGCGACGCGGGCGAACCCGCGGGACTGAGCGACGGACCAACGGGTGCGCTGTTTGCCGAAATGGCGACTCGCATCATTGATGACATCGCTCCACCGCTTGGAGCGGTTGGTTGTTCGGCTCGACTGCTCGACGCCGTTGAGCGGGCGGTTCGTTCCGCTGACTAGTTAGGAGTCCTCGGGAATAACGACGATGACTTCACCGTCACGTTCGATGAACTGCGGTTCGATCTTTGGAATGTTCTGCTTGTTCCTCGCGTAGAGCAGAACATCGTTGGCGGACGACAAGTCCGCAATTGCTTCAAGATTCTTGATGGTCGGAAATATCATCTCGAACTCGCCGCGCTCGTGTTGTAGTAGTGCTTCGCGCGGTCGAAGCCAAACGTCGGCCACCGTTTCGTGGTCGTCGTGCGCCGCCAGTTGCGCCGGTGGACACAGCGCCACAAAGAATCGTGTGTCGTAACGCCGAGGAGGACCCACTGGCGTCACCCAGTGCGCCACGTACTCAAGCGCCTCGAGGTCCAAGGAAAGGCCTTCACTCGAAATGATGTCGAGAAAACGCACTGAGCCGTCGTTCACGCTCCGGCGATGATCGCGAAATCGAGCAGCGACCTTCGGATCATCAAAACGAAGCAGCTCACCGCTACTCGTGCGAGCAATTAATACTCCGGCTTCTTCAAAAAGCTCGCGCAGACAGGCCACGTAGTACGCAAGTCCACCGCTCTCAATGCCGAGTCGCTGTGAAGCCTGCGCGTCATTGCGGCCCTTCACCACTTGTTCTGCCGATGCGGTGGCGTCCGCGGCGTCAACACCACCACCCGGAAACACGTAGGCCCCACCCACAAAATCACTGTTGAGGTTGCGGCGCAACATAAGAATTTCGTAACCCTCTGGGGAATCGCGCACCATCATGACTGTGGCTGCTGGTCGTGGCACGAGCGGCATGGTCATAACAACAACTTACTGAGGTGGGCTTAAGGAATCAGACGAGTGCGGCCTAGTAAGTTAGAGAGCCAGTAGCCAAAGGAGCATCGTGGCCAAGCCCCCCGCCAAAAAACAACCGATCGCTAACAGTCGTCCCACCTCCAAAAGTCGAACTAACACGCAAGCGCGAGCGAGGGTAAAGTCCTCAGGTCGACCCGCAGGTCTCTTCACCTGGCTCGCCGTTGGTCTCGTTGTCGTGGTCATTGCCGTTCTCGTTGGCGTG
This sequence comes from Acidimicrobiaceae bacterium, assembly GCA_003138895.1. Taxonomy (GTDB): domain Bacteria; phylum Actinomycetota; class Acidimicrobiia; order Acidimicrobiales; family RAAP-2; genus RAAP-2. Next base: position 45,134 of record PLHJ01000007.1, on the reverse strand, counting down.
AAGGTGCTTTCGGGCTCAACGTCCGGTACGAAAACGACGTGGCAAGCAGCTAGCCCTCAAATTGTTAACGACGTAACTGCCATCCCGGCGTCGGTGTACAACACCGTTGGCGTGAACTCCTCGCTCGTAGGCGTCACGCCACCTTCAATCTTCAAGTCTGATCCGTTGCTGACGACAACGGTGAACGAAAAGGCAATGCCCACGGTTCTCTACTTAGGCGCCGACTACTGCCCGTACTGCGCCGCAGAACGTTGGTCCGTCATCGCTGCCCTGAGTCGTTTCGGCACGTGGTCGGGTCTTGGCAACATGGCTTCGTACTCCGGTGACGTTTTCCCAAATACACAAACGTTCACGTTCTCGCAGGCCAAATTTAAGTCTCCCTACGTAGTGTTTCAGGCAGTTGAAGAAGCCCATAATTATCTCAATTCGGCTGGCACGGCCTACGCGTCGTTCCAAGTGCCCACGAAGAAGCAGAATGCGATTGCCGCCAAATACGAGTTCCCCCCGTACTTCCCAAATAGCACCGGTGAAGGTTTCCCGTTTGTCTCCATTGGCAACAAGGCCCTTATTCAGGGTCCGAGCTACTCGCCCTCCGCGTTGGTAGGACTTTCTCGCCAGCAGATAGCGAGCACGCTTTCAACGCCCTCGAACTTTGTTGCCCAGGCAATCGTCGCGACGGCTAACTACATAACGGCGTCAATTTGCTACATAACCAATCAGCAGCCCGGCAGTGTCTGTACGTCGAAGGGTGTCGCCGCGGCAACAAAGGCCCTCAAACTCTAAATGAGCACACTTCGCACTCGGGCGTTCTCGTCCGTTCCCACCGTGGCCCCTTGGGCCGTAGCAACAACATTTCTTCTGAGCTTGGCTGGCCTTGGCATTTCCACGTACCTCACGATTGTGCACTTTGACACGGCGGTAGTACTCACCTGTCCTGCAACCGGTGGCGTCATCAATTGCGCCAAAGTAACAACGTCGGCTCAGTCGCACTTTCTCGGCATGCCCGTAGCCGTGCTCGGTCTCGCCAATTATCTCGCTATGACGATTCTCAACTCGCCCTGGGTTTGGAAACGACCAGAACGTTGGATCGCCACGGCGCGCTTCGTGCTCGCATTTATTGGCATGGCTTTTGTCCTGTGGCTCATCGCCGCAGAAGTGCTCATCATTGGCAACATCTGTCTGTGGTGCACTGCCGTGCACCTCGTCACGTTTACGTTGCTAGTTGTACTGACGCGCGTCGCTCCGCGACAACTCGGGTGGGGTACGTACGAGCGTTGATTTCGCTCGGCGCTCCACTTCGTTAAGTCCACCCCAGATACCGTGTGATTCCTGATTGCGAAGTGCTTCGTCCAAACACGCTTCTTGCACACAGCAACCCGAGCAGATTCGTTTGGCCTGTTGCTCACGAAGGAGACGATCCTCTTTTCGCTCGAGCGCGCTCGGCGGAAAAAAGACGTTTCGGTGTGGCCCCTTGCACGCAGCGAGCGCGCTCCACTCAATAACCGATGCGGTCATAGACACATCCCCCCTGACGCGGCCTTAGTGGCACGATAGCGACGCCCGTGCTCTAGAGACAAGTGGGCCAATCAGGCACTTTGAAAGAAGGCCTTCCGGGTCATGGCCCAAACGACCCGAGCATCAAAATTGGACCCAGCGTTCTTGGCCACTAGTCTTTCGTTATGGCCACTGTCCTCATCGCGAGTGACCTACCCTCACTGCGCCACGAACTTCGTTCCATGTTGGAGTCACCAACGCTGGACATCGTCGAAGCTTCCTCAGGCCCCGAAGCCTTAAATCTCGTGAGCGAAGGCGGCATCGATCTCGCCATTCTTGATCTGCAGATTGGTTCCATGGGTGGCATGGCAATTTGCATGGAACTTCGAAACGCCGAGTCCTACGGTGCCTACGAACCCGTCGCGGTGCTCATGTTGCTCGACCGACGCCCCGACGTCTTTTTGGCCAGACGAAGTGGCGCCGAAGGGTTTATTGTGAAGCCTCTTGATCCTCAGAGGGTTCGCCGAGCGGTGAAGGCGTTGCTCGAGGGTGGCGAATTCGAAGACGATGCTTGGCGTCCGGCCACCGTGCGTGTTGGTTCGCCCACTCCTTAATGAGTGATCAACAACCTCCGTCGTCATCGTTCGCGCGGTTCCGCGCGAGGGTTCGTCATAAGGACGACGATCTAGAGCGGTCCCCACAGGTCGAAGCCATCCACGCGAGAGTGGACCAACTCGGGAAACTCGAACTACGCGACGTGATGACGCCTCGCTTGGACGTGGCGTATCTCACGATTCCCGTCACTCCCGAGGCTGTCGCTGACGCGGTTCGTGATACTGGGCACTCTTGTTTTCCGGTGGTCAATGACGACCTTGACGACGTCGAAGGCGTGCTCGTCGTGAATGATCTCTTTCGCAGCTCCGGTGCTCGACGAAGTCTCGGAACTTCATTACCGTCGGCCGATGAGATAGCGCGGAAAATTCGCCGACCACCGACGATGTTGCCCGAGACCATGGACCTCCTCGAAGCTCTCGCGCAGATGAAGGAGCTGAAACGGAGCTTCGCCGTTGTCATCGACGAACACAGTGGGGTCGCCGGCGTGGTGTCGGTGCAGGACATTTTGGAACAAATCGTTGGAGACTTGGACGACGAATTCGATGGCGATGATGACCCTTCTATTGTCCGCATCAAAGAAGGACGTTGGCTCATCGATGGACAAACCCACGTTGACGAAGTCGAAGAACACGTCGGCATTGTCATTCCTGAAGGCGAATACGTCACCATTGCTGGCTTTGTTTTAGATCTGGCGGGTGCCATTCCCAGCGAAGGCAGCATCTTTCACTTCGGTGACTGGGAATTTCGAGTCCAGTCAGTAGAAAAACGTCGCATTAGCCAAATAGTTCTCGAGTACCACGAACCAGTTGCTCCCAGCGAAGATGAAGTCAAGTAGTCGCCCTTGGAGGCACTTGTCTCTGGCGAGTAGCATTGGCGAGCCGCGGAGAAATCCGCAGCGGGCTGTAGCGCAGCTTGGTAGCGCGCTGCGTTCGGGACGCAGAGGTCCTCGGTTCAAATCCGGGCAGCCCGACCACCACGAAGGTGACTTCGCGGAAAAAGTTCTGGCCCCCATCGTCTAGCGGCCTAGGACGCCACCCTTTCAAGGTGGTAGCACGGGTTCGAATCCCGTTGGGGGTGCCAAATGACCAAGACCAAAGGTCACCACTGACTCCTCTTTTCACCGTTACCAATAGCCAGCGTTGCAAGCATTTCCGGGATATCAAGGCACCAGGTAATGAGCCAAGCTCGTCAAAAGATTCTTGGCTCCTCGTTTAATGCCGGGACTGCTGTCGATTCGGTTGACGGCTTTGGCGGCGAAATTGGGCGAGGAGACGTTCGTCGCGTCAGTCTCGCTATCAGCAGTTAATAGGGCAATCATTTTGGAGAACTCACTTGTTGGAACCTTGACGAGGTTGGCTGGAGAATTCCTCGTTGCCGGTAATGCCCATTTAAAGTTCGCTAGGGACCGGCGCCCACCTTGAACCAAATTTTAAAAAAATTTAAATATTTTTTTATTGACATTTTGTGGCAAATCGACATAATGAAATCGTTGGGCCCCTAAAGGCTCACGAACGAAAGGAGAATGAATGATTCTACGTACCGATCCATTCCGTGACCTTCGAGACCCGTTCGGTCTCCTTGGCACGACGACTCGGCCGAGTGCCATGCCCGTCGACATCTACAGAAAGGACGAAGCCTATCTTGTGCAGATGGACATTCCCGGTGTGGTTGTTGACTCCATTGATGTAACTGTTCGCCGCAACGTCGTCACCGTGACCGCACGGCCTACTCGTCCAGAGGAAGCTTCGCTGGAAATTTTGCTCAATGAGCGACCATTAGGCACGCTGACTCGAAGCATTGCGTTGGGCGAAGAAATTGACGCGGGCGCAGTGCAAGCGGACTACGTCGATGGCGTACTGCTACTTCACCTCCCGGTAGCGGAAACGTCGAGACCTCGTCGAGTGACCATCCGCCACGGCGCGAACGAAGAAATATCTGCCTGATTGGCACTGGGGCTCGGCCGCCCTCGGATTTAAAACCATAAACCCGAGGGCGGCCGGCTTACTTGTAGTACTAAAACTTGCAACTGGCTTCAACGTTCTGTAGCAATCGGGACTATTGCGCGTTAGTTCCGGGTCCACTACATCGATGGAACGTGAGTACTAATTCGCCTTATTCCCAAATGAACCCAACGTAGTTATTGATCGGAAATCTGGCACCAATTCACGAACTTAGTTTTTGGCCGAAGAAGTGACCTCGCCACAACAGGCACACCGCGATTTGACGATGCGTTATTACGATCAGCGCGAATGACTGGCTTGCACCAGCTACGTGAATGACCCAAAGAATCAGCGACAAGAGAATTCCAGCCACGAACAGAAATTGGGTTAACCAAATGAACTTCCACTCACCGTCATTTCAGTGAGACTTGAAATTGGAATTCCCTAGAGCTTTGCGTATTGACTCACAACAATTCAACGCACATTTTACCCAGTTGAGCCGTTTTAGAGATTGCCGGCAATCTCGTTCTCAGAGACTTCGACTTGCAAGCGTTTAATGTAACTGCTATTGTTACATTAAACAATGAAAGGAACTACATGCCAAATCTCCACTACGACACACTTCTCGTACGGCGCGAAGGCCTTACGAGGGACTTGCCACCAGGCGATAATGAGGACCTGCGCTGGGTGACCAATTCAGCGACACTGATCTTTGGTGATCACGATGCGGTTCTCGTCGATACGTTCACTACCATCGCCCAGAATGAGGAGCTCATCGAATGGGTAAAGGGCCACGAGCGTCGACTCACACACATTTACCTCACCCATGGTCATGGTGATCACGTCTATGGGATTGGTCAGATACTCAAAGCGTTCCCGTCAGCACGGGCCATCGCGACTTCGGGCACTCTCGCTCAGTCAAGAATTCAGGCCCAGGACCAATATCGAGATGGTTTTTGGGGTCGACTGTTTCCTGGCCAGATTCCGGTACCCGTGCTTCCCGAAGAATTTGAAAATGACCGGCTCATACTTGAGGACCACGAACTTCAGCTCATCCAAACTGGGCACACGGACACAGAAGGAACCACGGTCCTCTGGGTACCAGACATTCGCTTGGTCGTCGCCGGAGACGTCGTCTACAACGAGACGCATATGTATATGGCTGAAACGACAGAGGAGTCGCGCTTGGAATGGATTGCCTCGCTCGAGAGCGTTAAGACACTTGACCCACTCAACGTCGTAGCGGGACACAAATTTCCGGGACGTACAGATGACCCAGTAATAATCGATGAGTCCATTCAGTATGTAATGGATTTCAGCGAGGCAGTGCTTTTAAGTGCAACGGCACTTGAACTGTACGACATTGTCCTAAAGCATCACCCTCGTCGAGCGAACCCGGGTTCATTATGGGGTGCAGCGAAAACGATTAAAAGTAACCCCGCGGCATGAAGAAGGAAGTGACCGATTGAGTGCGAATAGCAGGCTCACAATCGCGGTTCATGCTCTTACGTGGGTGAGCCTCCACTCCCAACTGGGCGGAGGTCTAGCAACTTCCGAGAGTATTGCCTTGAGCGTCCGGACAAACCCTGTCGTTGTGCGTCGAATACTAGGCAAATTGCGGGAGGGAGGTCTCGTTGAATCGCATCGAGGAACACCAGCCGGCTGGAGATTGTCGCGACCAGCAACGCAAATCACGCTTCTCGATGTTAAGAACGCCCTCGACGAAGGTTCCACGTTTGCCTTGCACAGCACTGCGCCATCAACGAAGTGCCCCATTGGCTTGAGTATCGGGCCAGTGCTTTCGGGTGTTTACGAGGCAGCTGAAAATGCTGCGGACGCAAAGCTTGCGAAGATCACCATTCAACAAAGTCTCGATGAGGTGCTGTCGCGCTCAAACGGAATTAAGCCTGAGTTGCTTGCCAATTTTGCGAAGACGATTCGCCAAGCTCAGTAATTCCTTAAGAAGTATCACCGTCGTGATCTTCACTCGACAAAATTGACCAGAAAAATTCAACCTTCAATCTCCCTGATCGAGTTTCTCCAATAGGGCGGTGAGGGCAACTGTTTCCGGCTTGGTAAGTCCACCGAATACTCCGATGAAATTTGTAGGTTCGACAACAATTACTACGCGGACATCGGCATCTAAGACCGGCACGTTGGAACCGTAGCGCTGCTGAAGAGAGCGATAGAACGCGGCATCGAGATCAGGATCCATGGATTCAACTCGTCCTCGAACTTCAAGAGTTCGATAGGCATTGTCAGGATCTTGGACGTGGAACGACACTCGGCCGTCGGCAAGAAGGTTTCGATATTTTTGCCGTGTGCTGGTATGGGAGAACTTAATTCGTCGTCCGTCCCAGTCGAACCACATGACACTGCTTTGCGGGCTGCCATCAGGTCGAATTGTTGCTAGGTGTGCAAAGAGCGGTCGCTCTAGCAAGTCTGCGTGGCTCTCAGGTAATTCGGTAGTCATTCGCTGTCCCCGTTCATAATTGTGAGATTGGATTCGTGGCTGCTTTTGTCACGCGCCAAGAATTCGACGGTCACGAACGACAAAACGCCATCACCGACATTTTCGAGATCGTGCAGCAGATACTCGGCCGCATCAAAGTCGAAATGACACGTGTCGCCTGCGACATAGGTGATAATGCGAGTCGAGCCGTCCTCGAGATGTTGGCGACTGCAACCAGACGTGAGAGCAACCCAGAAGTAGCTCAACGCGTGTCGATGGGCTCCGAGGCGTTCACCCGGCTCAAGATTGATACTCCAGACTCGGACTCGGTCGTTGGTCGACAAAAGTTTCGATCCAATTCTGGAGTTCTGTGAATTAGTAGAAAAGTCACGTTTCACATCATCGGACCAATCGGCGAATTTCGTTGAGCTGAGCACCCCCGCTAGGCGACGCACATCAGCCGGACTTTCAGCGTTCAAAGTGGTCCCCTCTTCAAAGAAGTCGTTGCTTTGAAGATGTTCAAACAAGTCACCCAAAAAGTGTCCCACCGTGCTTCGCATAAGTCCAACACATGAAAACTATGGTTGTTATAGTTTTTAGTAATGGGAACGCTTCGACAATTTGAATATCTGGTCAAAGTGGCAGAGTTTGGCTCATTTACGATGGCGGCCGATGAGCTGAACGTTAGCCAACCCTCCCTTTCGAGCCAGATTGCCGTGTTGGAGCGCGAAGTCGGCGGACGCCTTTTGGAACGACTGCCTCGTGCGATACGTCTCACTCCCGCGGGTCGAGCGATGATTCCTCACGCCAACGCCGCACTCGCCGAGGCGCGCCGAGCTCTCTCGGCTGCTCGCCAGGCCGTAGGAATTGAAAGTGGCGAACTGGACATCGCCACAGTACATTCCGCCACACTCGGGCTTCTCCCAACTCCTCTGCGACGTTGGCACGAGTCCCATCGGGGAATAAAGGTGCGTCTCCATGAATACCGACACGGTGACGAACTCTCCACTGCAATGCGTAGGGGTGAAGCCGACGTCGCAATTGGTCCAACACCGTCCGAGTGGCCTGGTCACGTTGTCGACCTTGGCGAAGAAGAACTTGTCATTGTGGTAGCAAGCAACGATTCCCTCGCCCAATGGCAAGGTCCTCTTGCATTATCGCGCCTGGCGGAGCGACGATGGGTACACTTTGCCGCAGGTCACGGCCTCGGCGAATTACTCGATGCAGCTTGCGCAAAGGCAGGATTCAGCCCACTCATAGCGCTGCGCGTTGAACAGACCGCAAGTGCTCCTCTCCTCGCCGCCGCCGGATTGGGACCTACTCTCGTACCGGCATCAATCATTCCTGAAACCTTCGATGGCCGGATTTTCGCAACCTCGCCCGCTACCAAAAGGCCCTTGGCGATCTACCACCGGACAGACAGCGACCCATTAACCGTCGCTTTTTCTCATTCAATCGCAAATGAAATTGAACTTATGCCCGCGCATGTGCGAGCACGGTTGTAATCAATCAGGAAGAATTGANNGAACCACGAGGAGAATTGAATCCAAGGGCAAGCAATTTCTTCGTCCAAATGTTCTCCAACTTGAGTTGCGCCAATTCAGATATCTATGAAGGATGCATCCGAAATGGACCAACTTCAGTGCTGTTGCGAGGCATGAGAATTGAGGTTGACGACTCACTTCGAGTTGAATCAGTGTGGATGCCCTCGAGTTGAGCGGACGTTAATTATCCCTACTTTTGTCCGTGCGAGGTCGTAACACGCATTCCAATCAGAACCGGTTCAAGTGCAAAGGAAATGGCCGGAGGTCATATTTTGCATTCAAGTACGAGGGGAAAACTCTTTGAAGTATCTGTCCAGCTGCTTTTTAAGAAACGCTCGTTCGACCTCATTTTCAGTGATCTGCAGTGCATGCACATATGCAGTACGAGCTTCCGCGAGACGCCCTAAACGGCGCAGAAATTCCGCACGGGCACTGGAATAGTACGGATAATTGGCGAGCGTGGCATTACCGGCGAGTTCATCTAAGGCAGCCAAGCCTACGGCTGGACCATCAGCGAAGCCGAGAGCCACCGCCCTATTGAGAGCAACAACCGGCGAGGGCCACGTTAGAAGGAGCGAATCATAAATTGAAACTATTTCTCGCCAATCAGTGTCAGAGTACGACGGTGCCTGAGCGTGCACGGCGGCGATTGCTGCCATGAGAGAGAACCGGGCGGGAGGGCGACGGGCGAGAGATTCGCCCACCAGAACTAGACCCTCATTGATTGACTGACGATCCCACTTCGTTCTGTCCTGATCGCTCAGCAAAATTATTGAGCCATCTTCCGCGATTCTGGCGTTGCGTCGAGCATCTGACAAAATAATCAAGGCGAGTAGGCCGGCAACCGTCAAATCCTCTGGAAGAAGATCTCGAAGCATCCTGGCAAGTTGAAGAGCTCGTTGCGTCAAATCATCGCGCACCAAAGATTCGCCCGATGGAGCTGTGTGGCCAGTAGTAAACACAAGGTGCACGACATCGAGCACCGCGTCAATACGCTCAGGCAATTCTTCGGCCGAGGGAACTTGGTACGGAATATGCGCCAGCGTGATCTTTTTCTTAGCCCTCGTGAGACGCGCCGCCATCGTCGATTCCTTCACCAAAAAGGCTCTCGCCACTTCAGGGGTGGTAAGTCCGCAGACATAGCGAAGGGTCAACGCCACTTGCGATTCAAAGTTAAGTGAAGGGTGACAACAAGTAAAGATGAGTCGTAGTCGGTCGTCACTGATTGCTTCAGTTTCGGTCGAGCTACTTTCACGTTCGTCGACTTGCGAAATTAGAAGTGGGAGAACCCGCCCTTGAGTTTCGTGTCGTCGCTGTGAATCAATTGCAATTCGACGCGAGACCGTTGTGAGCCAGGCGCCGGGACGTAGTGGTACACCATGGCGCTTCCAGTCCGCCAGGGCACGCGCGTACGCTTCTTGAACGCACTCTTCGGCTCGGTCGATGTCACGCGTGACCCTGACGGTGGCTGCGAGGACGAATGCCCACTCGTTGCGGTGCGCTTCCGCGACCGCAAATTCCACTTGAACGTGTTGCGTACTCAGGTTGGCATAATAGGACGAACCTCGACACCTCCGCCGGGTGCCGGAACGTCCTTTGCAATCGCCAGAGCCTCGTCGAGATCTGCCGCCTCGATGACGTAGTAACCGCCGAGCGCTTCCTTGGTTTCCACGAAGGCACCATCGGTCACCGTCATTTTGCCATTCTTATCTGGTCGAATCGACGTAGCAGCGTGCGTGGCGTGCAGAGCGTTACCGCCACGAATACTTGCTCCGTGCTTCTCGCCAAACGCCTGGTGCTGCTGCATCATTTTTTGCTCAGTAGCAGGATCGCTCCACCACGGATCCTTTTCATCCTGATAAATCAATACGAGATATTCCGACATCGCAACTCCTTACATTGACGCGAGATTGTCCTCGCAACTTACCGACGAACGCTCAATGCCAAAATCGACACGGACTCACAAAATACTGAATATTCGACAATATCTAAAGATATTCGACGCTGCGAGTATTCGGGAAATACAATCACGATCTTGTATCAAAATCCCTGGGGCTCGCAATTCACCGAAGTCTCAGTTGAAGGCGGCATCAACGGTTTCTCCGGTCTTGAAGTGAATCCCGTATTCGGTTAGGTCGCGGAAGCACGGTTCGTCCGTGGACAAACTCCGTCCGGTGAAATAGCTGGACGAAAAGAACCTTTGAAAGTGCCATGATTCCTTCATGACTTATTACTTAATTTCCTTTGAGGATGGAGCAATGACCTTCCCTCAAGAAGATCTTGCGGAGGTGGCCAACGCCGCGCATGCAGTTATGCGTGATGCTCAGAACGCTGGTGTTTGGATTTTCGGCGGTGGGCTGCACAGTGCAGAATTCCTTGATGTGGTCAACGAACTAGGAGTTGTCAACACCCACCCCGTGACGAGTACTCACCATCTCATCGGTGGATTTTCAATCCTGAATGTGGCCTCACGAAACGAAGTTATTGAATGGTCTGGCAAAATAGCTGCGGCGTGCCGGTGCCCTCAAACGGTACGTGAGATTATGGACGACCCAGAAGCTCATACTCCGAGGTAATCCTGGTCAAGTGGCAAACTTCTTGACCTCGCCCGCTACAAAACGTCCCTTGGCGATCTACCACCGGTCAGACTGCGACCCATTGGCCGTCGCTTTTTCTCATTCAATCGCAAATGAAATTGAATTTATGCCCGCGCATGTGCGAGCACGGTTGTAATCAATCAGGAAGAATCGATCCCGCGACTTCACTCCCGATACCGGTGTAGTCGTAGGCCGCTTCAGGATTCAAACGAACTTGCTCGTCCAAGAACTTGGCGTCGTCGCCCACAAGGATTCTCCACTTTCCCGCGAGCACGGCAGCCAAGATAATCTCCGATGCTCCCTTTGCGCTGAGCGGCGCACCATCTCGAAAGCTGTCGCCAAACCCCTCCATGGTCTTTCGGACCTCTTCCAGCGTGGTGTCCGCGTTAACGAGTCCGGTTCTGGCCAAACTCCGACGACTGTCTTCAAGTTCCACATCCGTCATGTCCAGTGGGTCAACGTCTCCTTGAATTTTGCGACTGTTGTTCACAATGTCGGTGCCAATGTGTCCAGGCATAACAACGGCGACCTTGACGTGTGGCGCGTTTATACGCAGGTCCTCAATCAATGCTTCGGAAAATCCCTTGACGGCAAACTTGGCCGTGGAATATGCAGTGTGCGGGATCCCTGGACCGAGCGAGGCCCAAAATCCGTTGATACTGCTCGTGTTGACGAGTATCGCGTCGTCGCTCTTCATGAGCAAGGGAAGAAATGCCCGGGTGCAGTAGTAAACGCCCCACCAATCAACACCGAATGTTCTTTCCCAACTCTTTCGAGTGTCCGTAATGAAGCTGCCACCACCAGAAATACCAGCATTGTTAAATACGAGGTCAAGGTGGTCGACACCGTGTTGTTCCATCACTTCGTCGCGAAACCGTCCGACCTGCTGCTCGTCACTGACGTCACACACGTGGCCGGTGACGCGCACACCCGCAGGCGCATTTACTAGAGCGCGCGACACGGTATCAGTCACGCTTGCTTCATTAACGTCGCATGTCGCTACCGAGCAATCTTTGCTCGCAAGTTGATAAACGAGCTCGCGACCCATTCCGGAACCCCCGCCCGTAACGACTGCGATCTTCGACTGAAATGAATCCATAGTTGACCCCCAAATCCTTAGGCCGTTTTAGCACGACGAGGTCTCTGGCGTTTTGACAACGATCGTGTTCACAGCTGCGCGACGAACTACAGGTGTTATGAATGTAGAGAAGCGACGAATTCCAATATTTCTCTAGATATGAGACGTGACTGCTCCGGCAACATTGCGTGACCACAATTATCCAGATTCACCAACTTCGTATTCGGCCGTTGTGCAACAAGATTGATTGAATTTTGTGGTGAAGCAATGACATCGTTCACACCTTGAATGACCAGTCCAGGAGCTCGGCCACCTAAATAGAAGTCGCTAAGGTCAGTCGATCGAACGGCAGCCCCCTGCAGCATCGCCAGCGATCCGCTCCATCCATCACGCCACTCGCCGACGTCGTTGCCCGGAGCAAAGAACACTTTCGCCACATCGTTCTCGCGATCATCGGCACCTCGATTGGGATCAAAAATTCGCAAAAAAATCTCGTGCACCTCAACGCTTGGCGCTATTTCACCACCGCAGGCTAGAAGTACGATGCCATCAAGATCGTTCGGGCGCAAAGTCGAAAACGTCCGAATTATGCGATTACCCAGTGCGTGACCAACCGCAACGGGATTCGTGATCCCCAGTTGTTCCACTAAATCCCACAATTCGTCTGCAATCGAAAAGAGATTTTCCCAACGAGGGGATCCAAGGGGAGTAACGAATCCCGGAGGCGTAACTGCGAACGTACGATATCCCGCTTCACTAAGCGATATCGCTAGTTCGTCAAAATCACTTCCCGCCCTTCCAAGCGACGGATAAAGAAGAATGTCACGACCTTCACCGCGTTCAACCACGCTGTAAAGACTCCCGCTTGCTTCCAACGTGTGGATTGTCGCCGAGGCCATAGAAAAGAATACCGAAAGTATGGTGGATTACTCATTACCTCCTCACGTGCCCTCGAGGGCCATCCACGTCTTCAATCGTCGAGGCAAGCTTCCACGATGTGCCAGAAATGCAGTTTGAAAGGTGAATCACGTTTGAGCGTTGATGTGAAATGACATATAGTTTCTAATTTCTATCTTCACCGATCGTCTCGATATCCGTCCACGAGATAGATTTCGGTCGTGGCAACGAAGAAGGAATTCGTGGAGAAAACTCTGGCGCAGCTGCAACCCCTCGACGTATCTGCCCGACCGATGTTTGGAGAATACGGACTTTATTTTAAGGGCAAATTTTTTGGGCTTATTTGTGACGACACTCTCTTCATCAAAGTCACGAAAGCCGGCAATGAGATTGCCGGACGCATCCCAACAAGTTCGCCATATCCCGGGGCAAAGCCTGCATTCAAGATTTCTGTCGCAAAGTCCAATGACCGTGACTGGTTGGCGCACCTCGNNGCGACTACAAGACTTAACGCGCCTAAGTATTCATCTTTGTGGCGTAATTCACCGTACTTTTGTTCCCACGATCCATCTTCCAATGATTTCGACAAGCGATCGACCGATTGATCTTCTTCTTCTCGGGAAACAAATCCCCAAGCAGATTGCGCTCGCCGAACACGTTCGTCAAGAAACGCTTCCGGGCGACCAAAAAATGCCTCGGCAAACCCATCAATGCAGTCGCGAGGAATCGGTACCGGAGTTACGACCGAGTATCCGCCCAAATAACTCTGAACACGATCAATAGAAGGCATTCGGCCACACTCGTTGGCCATCATTTCAGGAGCGAAATCTCTAAGCCAGAAGTTCTTAAGAGCAACTGGATCAAAGGTAAAAATCACCACTGGACCCTTGGTAACCCTCCGCATTTCTTTGAGGCCCGCCTCCAAGTGCGACCACTGGTGAATTGTTATTGAGGCGAGCGAAGCATCGAATGCATTATCGGGGAATGGAAGATCTTCGGCCATAGCGTCAATTGCTTCGACCAAATACGCTGGCCTTTGCGATCGCATCGAAGCTGATGGTTCCACTGCTACGACCTCTAGATCGTCGGGCTCATACGAGCCGGAGCCGGCGCCAACGTTTAACAGTGTCGTTGCGTCACCAAACGCCTGTCGAATGCGTTGCTGAAAACGAGGTTCGGGACGGCGAATCGCCGCATAATCAATTCCCGGCTGTTCATAATTGAAGTCACCAGCGGGTTTTTCACGCACGTTTGCAGAATACCGCCAGCCCCGTTTCTTGCAATCTCGCTATTAACGAGTCCAGTCAGGAATTCATATCCTTTGACCGATGTGTTGTGTGCTCACCTTCTGGTAAACCTTCTCCGTGAGCGACATCAGAATTGGTTCAATATCCCTTGACTGCAATGACCCACAAAAATTGGCCAAGTTTTGGGCCGATCTCTTAGAGGGGAACATAGCTTTCTCGGTAGAGCATTTTGTCGCAGTCAAACTTGACTCAATGTGGATTACCGCAGTCAAGGTGGAGGACTATTCCCCGCCCACATGGCCAGAGAATGAAATTCCAAAACAGATGCACCTCGACTTAGCCGTGACTGACCTCACCGCAGCATCGGCACGAGCCATTTCGCTCGGTGCGACAGAA
>PLHJ01000007.1:0-30858 GCA_003138895.1 Acidimicrobiaceae bacterium | reverse complement strand
TCGCCAAAACTCGGGTCGACGCGCCACCAACTGGATTCCAGGCAAATTGTGTGAGAGCTACTCCAAGTTCGCCGGTCGTCGTGTCGTAGGTAACTCCGGAATAGGCATAAATCGGAGTTGCAAAATCTTCGTTAAGCAGCTTCGTGTTCGCGCCATCAATCACCGACACAAAGTCAGTGGTGTGCCACAGCCGTCCACCATCATTCGTTGTGTAGATGGCTTGGTATCCGAAGGCCGCTACAACTGATTGGTTAAATGTCTTGATCACGTTTGCTCCGAAATCTCCGTACAGTGTGCCGGCCTGAACAAAACATGAGCCCGCGATGTACCAAGTACTCCCACCGTTGCTCGAATGGATTGGGTATTCATTGTGATTTATGTACCCGAGTGCGTACCCGTCACTACCAACGAATGATGAAGCAAAGGGGTAATTCGGTGGTTTCGCAGTGGTGATCTCAGCGGCAGTTAACTCAGTGTCAATCGCCAGGGGCGGCACTCCCTCGTTGACGACGATTGGATTGGCCTTCACTTTAAAAGGCCAACGGTACGGCTCGAACTTAAACGGATGAGAACTTCCTGAGGTGATCGAGTTGGATGATCGAAGGCTAAACGTTGTCAAAACGAGCATGGTCCCTAGCGCGAGAACCACGACCAATAAAAAGAGCAGCCGAACGCGAGGCATCATGTGAAAATCGTAGTGACGAGAGTCTCTTGGCTCTCGCGGGACCTTGGACTCTTTTCACTCCGCCCCATATTCAGACATCGATATCACAAAGGGAGTGAGAGAGACGAAGCAGGAATGGTCACGTTGGTCGAACCCCACTTGGTGAGATACAAGAGTCCAGTGGAGCCAATCGGACCACTCGTTGCGAAGGGCAACGGTTTGGCGGTATCGGTCACGTACAGTGTCGTCTTTTGAAAACCTCTGCCGTCGACAAAGAGGTTCGAGGAGGCCAGCAATTTGAATGTACGAACACCATTAAGTGTGACCATGCCCTTGTAGGTCGCGTTCTTGCTCCAGCCAATCGGACTAAACGAAAATGACTGCGCAACCGTTTGCGCGCCCCCAGGAGAACAAACGTTCTGATATCGCGAGTCGCTTTTCTTCAACACGTACCAAACGCCAATCTCGCTCGTAGTCGGATTTTTCACGCCCAGGTCCTCATTCAGCACGGCAAGAGTCGTGGCTTTGACGAAGCATTGCGTGGCATTAACTCTTGTGAACTGGTACTGCGTACCAACTCCACTTACCGTCGTCACTCCGCCGTTGCCCACGGTAGAGAATCCTCCGTCAATCGTTGCGGTGAGTCCGGAGTCCTCAACGGTTCCCGACAGCGTCACGTTCGCCTTCTTCGACGCGTCGGCGAGGGCCTTTGCGAGAATCGACTTGGCATTGGGCGTCGTTGCCCCGGCGCCGGGTCCAGCAATCAGAATCGTCAGAGCGATGGAAACAATGCCTAATCGACCGGCGATTCTCGACACGACACTCCTCTCGAACAAATGAACATCGGCGTGCCGCACACCATACTTCGCGTCATTCGAGGAATTGTGTCGCTCATTTTGGACTTGCAGCCAGTTTGAGATGACTGAGTTCACGACCCGTGCTTACTTGAGATTTGTTTCTACGAAGGTTTTTAATGCTGCTTTGAGTACCGGAGAAAATGGAAAATCCCTTGTGTAATTCGTCGCCGCCCCAGAGGGATCAACTTTGAGAACATGGTCAACGTTATTGAGCTTTACCAAATCCGTCTTTGCCTTCGCAGTGCTTAACCCCGCAACAATTCGACTGACCTCCGAACACGTCACTTGCAGGTCTGCGGAACTGCACGTCACAAGTACAGGTGTACCTGCAGCGAGCGAAGCCGCGAGCGTCTCTGGGTCAATCTTGTCAGCTTGATAGAGATACGTTGCTGACGATGGGCTAAGTACCGAGGACAAACCGTAGGGAAGATTTGCCGCAACTTTTCCGGTGGACCGAAGGCGAGCA
The DNA here is from genome assembly GCA_003138895.1 of Acidimicrobiaceae bacterium. Taxonomy (GTDB): domain Bacteria; phylum Actinomycetota; class Acidimicrobiia; order Acidimicrobiales; family RAAP-2; genus RAAP-2. The sequence goes on along the minus strand of PLHJ01000007.1, from coordinate 28,871 downwards.
ATGGCTGAAGCGGTGGTGGACGAAACCGTCGCTGACAGTTTCTTCGTGATGGCTCCGGATTGCACCTGGGCTGCAAGTTGTCCACCGATCTGTACCGAGATCAGGTCAAGGTAGCGAAGACTCAGCGGTTCAATGAGTCCGAGCGCGTGAATCGGTGGGACCGTTCCGGCGTGACCCGTTGCGAGAAGAAGCGCGTAGAGCGCTCCTTCGCTGTGTCCAAAGACTCCCAAACGCTGCTTGTTGATACCTTTCTGCGCCGCGAGAAACCTAAGCGCCGCCGCCGACTCTTGCTCAAAGGGAAGTACTCCAATTGAATCTGGTTTGGACGCAAACGAACCGAGACCCGTCTTGCCACTTCCCAACTTGTCGTAGCGCAAACTGGCAACACCGTCGAGACTAAGCCAGTCTGCCAAGGTCTTGAGCGTATTAATGGGCCCAGGTTCCTCCGTACTGTTGCCGTTTCGGTCGGTGGGACCACTTCCCGCAATAAGGAGCACCCCCGCAAAGGCTTTGTGATCGTTGCTGGGGTGCCGATATGTGGCGTAGACCGTGAGACCTCCAGCCGAGAATGAAACCTTCTGGTCAACCCACTTCAGAGTTTTTGCCGATGTAGAAGCCGACGCAGGCAAGACAAACACCGAGGCAAACAATGCGGTTGCGAAAAAAAGGATGAGGAGTCGAAAGCTTCGCACTAGTGATCCATTTTTCGAGAAAATAGAAATATCACACAATCGTTAGCCGACGTAATTGAAAAGGAAAACGTCATCGGCTCTCCACTTCCTAAAGGTGAAAGGACGGGATCATTGATGGAGCTGTCGCTGCGTTGCCAAGTTGGCCAAGGTGCAGGAGTAATTCAGTCGTCTTCAACAATGAGTAATGAGAAAACTTCGCGGCAACTTTCTCGCCACGCGGCGTGGTCGGCGAAATCACGACCGTTGGCACTTGGTTCGATGCAGCATTGTCATTCTCGTCGAAAGTAATAAAAAGCACTAGCGAACGCTTTTGATACTGCGGGCTTGACAAAATTTGAGGTACGTACCGATGAAGCCATGCATCACCAGAGGCCACGGGACAACTATGCATGTCGTCGCAGATATTTGGCGTGATCAAAGTGAATCCCGCGCTCAAGTTCAGAGGAAGAGTTAAAGGGACATCATTTTGTTGACAGGTCGACGCAATCGATGTGTAATACACCGCAGGGTTGTGACGAGCCGCGTACACGCCGCTCGTCACTCCATCACATGGCGAGGGCATTGACTCATCCAAGGCTCGCCAGTTCGTTCCCAATTGCGAAAAAATACTCGGCACGCTGAGAGGGTGTGTGCTCGGTTCCCCATCATCGCTAATTCCTTGCGTGGATCCCGACGTCAGCGCAATGTAGTTAGGCAAACTCGGGTGAGAAGCTGCGTAGTAATGCGTCGCCAAGCCGCACTTTGCCACCAGTTGGTTGAAATACGGGGCTTCGTGAGATCCCACGACCGAATAGCCAACGTTCTCCAGCATTATCCACACCACGTGGGTGTACTGCGTGGTCGTCGCTACGCCGCAGGGTGACGTGGTTGAAATTCGAGAGGTGCTTGCACCGCTCGACGTGGAAATTGGAGCAACCAGCATCAAGGCGATGGCGGCCAGTGCACCGACTAACTTTCGAAGTTTCATAGTCCTATTCTTGCTTCCTGCGCCGAGCAGTGTGTAAGTTTTCTACGACTCATCACGGAAGAAACAGACCGCTCACGTCACTGCGGGGCTCGGAGAATCGTCACTTGTGCCGTCCGTCGTCTCCGAAAACCGAGATCCTCATAGATGGCAATTGCCCGTGCATTGCTCGCGGACGCCTGCAGCATCGGTATCCTTCCAACTTGACTGATCAAGGCAATTTGTGCCGTCACGAGTGCGCGAGCAAGTCCCTGACCTACGAAATCGCCATCGGTGCACACCGCGCTGATCTCAACGTATTCGTTGGTCTGAGCTCGCTGTCCGGCCATTGCTATGAGTTGACCCTCACTTCGGACTCCTAGATACACACCAAGTTCGCTCGTTCGAGCAAGAAATGGTCCAGGCTTTTCCCTTTGTGTGAGTTCCAGCATTGACGAAACGTCGTCGGGTCCGAGCACCTCAACGCGAGAATCCACCTTCAAGGTCTCATTTACTCGAGCAAGCATTTGAACAGCGTCGACTTGTACGAGTACTTCCCAGTTGGCGGGCAGTTTTACGTCACCTCGAAAAAGCGTCGCGGTACCGCCGGGACCAACAACGTCACGAAGGGCCGCAAAATTCTCGATTCCATATTCGTCGGGCAATGCGCTGAAGGGAGTGACCTCAGTCAAATAACGGCGGGCCAGGTCACTTCCTTCACCAAATTCCTGTTGTGGACCGGTGAGGGCGTGCCAAAACATATTGTCGAGAGTTTCCATCGCGAGATCCATTCAAGGTTTCGAGCGCTTCTCTAACTAGAGGCACCAACAGTGCGTCAGCCTACCGAAAGGGGTTCCTCGAACATCCGTCCTACTATCGTCATCAACGAATTGGAGGACGTCATGATCACTGTTTTTCCTGCACGTGACGTCATAACGCTCGACCCATCAAATCCGAGCGCCGACTGCGTCGCTGTAGATGAAGGAAAAATTCTCCACGTTGCTCGACGAAGCGACGTGCGAAATTGGCTCACCGGTCGTGAATTCCTTGAGGACGACCGCTTCGAAGACGCCATTCTCGTTCCAGGCTTCATTGAAGCGCACGGCCACGTTTCCGGCGACGGTGCCTTGTCGTCTCGTCCCTGGCTCGGCTACGACGAACGCCAACGTCCCGACGGCACTGTCGCTCAGGCGTGTCGCTCCATTGATGACGTCGTGGAGCGATTACAACAAGCTCTTAACGAATTCAAGGGCAGTCAATTGGTGGGCGTCGGTTTCGATCCCGTCTTCTTGGACCGAGCACTCAACCGTCACGATCTCGACCGCGTGAGTACCTCCGTCGAGGTCGTAGTCGTGAACGCCAGCGCCCACCTTGCTTACGCCAACTCAGTGGCGCTGAGTGCCCACGGCGTTGATAAGGAAACGTCGGTGCCCGGCGTCATCAAGGATCAAGATGGCGAGCCGAACGGCGAACTCCACGAGCGAGCCATGGGCCTCGTGCTTGATCTCACGGCCATCCTCGGCGATCCCGAGTTGGATACCCGAGCCGGTGTGGAGCTGGCGCGACGAGCCGGCGTCACCACCGTTTCTGACCTCGCGTGCTTCGCACTGGGCAACGGCTTTAACCAACTTCGCAGCATGGCTTCGTCAAATGAACTCCCGGCGCGCTTTGCGTATTCACCACTCGTAGAAGCCCTCAGCCAAGCCTTGGGTGACGGTCTCGTCGGATACCTCGAAGAACAACGCAATCTCGACACGGAATGCTTTTTCATGGGCCCGTGCAAACTCATAACCGACGGATCCATTCAAGGATTCACCGCGGCACTCGGTTGGCCGGGCTACTGCAGTGGACACGATGACCTCGCCCAGTTACTACTCGACGCCAGCGCGATTATTCGACTCGCGGGTCCTTTGCACGAGGCAGGATTCCAACTCGCCCTTCACACCAATGGTGACCTTGCGACAGAGGCCGCCCTCGACGCCATTGAACAAATGCTCGAACAACATCCGCGCTTTCGACACGGTCACCGTCTCGAACACTGCCAGATGGCCTCGCGGGCGCAACTCGTTCGAATGGCGCAACTCGGTATCGGCGTCAATCTCTTCATTAATCACGTCTACTACTGGGGCGACATTCATCGGTCTCGCACTATGGGACCCGACCGTGCTCGGCGAATGGACGGGGTAGCGAGTGCGCTTCGCGAAGGCCTCAACGTGGCGGTCCACAGCGATCATCCGGTCACACCCATCAATCCTCTGTTTTCGATGTGGGTCGCACGATCTCGAAAAACACGGTCGGGTTTTGTTCTCGGAGAAGAAGAGCGTGTCAGCGCTCACCAGGCTCTCGAGGCAGTAACGCTCGGTCCGGCGCGACTGCTTAGAAAAGAAGCGGTACTGGGCTCATTGGAAGTTGGAAAGTTTGCCGACTTCACGGCTCTGAGTGGTGACCCCCTACAGGAGGACGCGGACGCTCTCCTGGAACTGAAGGTTCTTGAAACAGTGGTCGGGGGAATCCCCACGGGCGCACTGCGCTAGTAAGAAAGAAGCGACAGCCTTTCTCGGTTACTGCGCGCATCAATGTTGTCACCAAGACTATTTGAATGTTCGATGAGGCGTAGTGCCAGAATACGAATATGGACGATTACGTTGCGATCAACAAAGCGAACTGGAATAGTCGCGTCGAATATCACCTTCAAGGATATGACCTAGACAAGTTTCGAGCGAGTGCCGAGTTCATCTCTGACGTCGTGCGATTTGATCAAGTTCGCCTCGGAGACATCGAGGGCCTTGACGTGGTTCATCTGCAATGTCACATTGGTACTGACACCATTTCACTGAGCCGTCTTGGAGCAAAGTCGGTGACGGGACTCGACTTTTCACCGGCGGCAATTGCTGCCGCTCGAGCGTTAGCGGTCGAACTAAAAGCTTCCATTGATTATGTCGAAAGCAACGTCTACGACGCCATTGATGCGTTGGGTTCGGAACAATTTGATCTCGTTTATACGGGAGTCGGGGCATTGTGTTGGTTACCCTCCGTCGCTAAATGGGCACAAACAGTGGAGGGTCTCCTTCGCCCCGGCGGCCGACTCTTCATACGAGAAGGTCACCCGATGCTCTGGGCGCTCTCGGAACCCCGCCCCGATGGTCTCATCACCCTTGACTATCCGTATTTTGAAACGGACGGTACACCATTTTCGGACACGCACAGTTATGTCGAGCACGAGGGCGAACTCAGTTCACCAGAGACGATTGGCTTTAATCACGGCATTGGAGAAATCCTGACCGCAGTATCTAACGCCGGACTTATACTCACAAGTTTTGAAGAACACGACACCATTCCATGGAATGCCTTTGACGAGGGGATGGTGGAACTTGAACACGGCGAGTTTCGACTTCGAGAATCACCGGAACGTCTCGCTGCTTCGTATACGCTCCAAGCGAGCAAGCCGACCTAAACGCTGCTCGTGGAACGGACCTGGACCACGCGTGCGCAAAGAAGGTCCCAAGGCAATCGCCAAAGCGACCGTTACATCGACATGTTGGGCATATCGAAGTGCAGGCCTTTCGGAGCTTTTATGACGTGCGCTACGACGAATGACGTTCGCGCTTTGGCGTAGTTTGTCCACTTCACTTCCAATCGAACTGTTTGGCCAATTTTTAAGGACTTGCGCAGTAGCGAAAGCATCGCCCCCTGGTTCTCAAATCCCAAGTGCAGCGTCGCGTGAGGCGAAATAGAAATATTCGAGAGCAAGCGCATCACGTATGATCCACGACGCAAATTTGTATCGAAAAAAAGCATTCCCATCGCGGCACTAGGGGACATGACGCTTACCAATGAAATGGGTGAGTCGCCAACATTCTTCACCGTCAGTGAAACGGCGGATTCGCCATTGGCGGAAGTGGCCGTGACCGTAGCGTTGCTAAGGAGCAAGGTCGAAGCTGGAGTGGCGCCGACGCCGGCGGGCAACAAGAGAACGAGGCCAAAAACGAGCACCGCGAAAATCCGCTTCATGAAGACATCGTAGTTTTGGCGCCGCCTCCCCTTTCGAGCGTCTCGAAAGGGGAGACGTTACGCGGAGTTTCGTTCCGGCTATTTTCCCGATGCCGATTCCCGTCAAAGGCCGGCGAATTTACCCAATCAGTTGGCCAGGATGGCTCGTGCACACTTCGCGCCACTAGCCAACGCCCCTTGAATGGAAGGCGTTTCCAAATAATCTCCGGCGCAGTAGACACCGTTACGAACGTTGGCACGTCGCAGCGTCAACGGAGGAGCCGCGACGGGAAGTGCCAAAGGAACTACCGACGTCGTAATGAGTTGAACGTCCGAAGAATTGACGTCGTACATTTTGGCGACGCTCGTACGGGCGCGATTTTCAAATTCGGTGGTGGGACGATCTCCGTTCATCGGCGCAGCTACCAAGGATCTAGTCGCTGGACTGCGCTCGGGAGCCTTCGAGGAGAGATCGAGAGCGCTACTAAGGAGTCGGTCGTCAAGGTCAATTCGCAAGCCACTCGAATTCTCAAGCTTGGGTAGCGACCACCACCAAGTGGTTTGGGAATGCCAACGTGGCAACGTTGAACCCACGAGCAACTGTGCCGTGTTTCCGTCTGTCGCGACCACAACGCTCTTGGCGGTTAACGATCCCTCGGCCGTTACCACCGCTGTTGGACCTACCGATTGCACATTCGTATTGAAGTGAATCGTGGTCATAGATAATTGGTCCGCGAAGGCAGCCGCCAGCGCCTCAATTCCCAATGGATGAGTACCGGGACTTCCTTGCGCGAAACTTTTCAGAAGTAGCCGGGTGTAATTCCACGAAGAGGAAAGCTCATCGTCAAGCAGGATTCCTCTGAGAAAAGGCTGGAACAGGTCCTCAATTGCCGACATCGAAATTCCAGAAGTTATAAGTCCTTCCTTGGCGCTCATATCTTCCTGCGCCACAATATTTCGCGCAGATGACAAAAGGGACTTTCCAAACAGCGAACTGAGTTTCAGTGCGTCCGAAATCGCTAAGGGGCTTTTGAAAAATCCTCGTAGCGACGACAGAGGATGTTTGCGCGGATCAGCAAGTTCATACGACTCCGTTCCATTTTGAAATCGAATCGTTGAATCGAAGGACCGCAAATCGAAATTCTTGAGGACACCCGAAGAGACAATCTCGGGATACGAAGGATTCACCAATTGAAAACCTTCATCAATGACGTAGTCATCAATTCTGAAGGAGTGAAGACGACCTCCGACGTAGTCACTCCTTTCTACGAGGGAAACTGTTTTGCCGTGGTCATTGAGAATCTTCGCGCACCGAAGTCCGGCAAGACCGGCTCCAACAATGATGACGTCAACATCATCAGTTTCTAGAGGATTCACGAAATTGAGGTTACCTACTGGTGACTGAATTGCAGTTCGCGAAATGCGGTGAAGTCAATGAAGGACCTGGCGTTACTTCGAGTTCGCTGCATTGAGTTTTGCTGCAGCGCGAACGAGCGCCTTCAGCGCCTTGGCATCAATTTTCTCACCTTCGCGAAAATCAATGGCTCGACGAACGCGACCTTCGAGACTGGAGTTGAACAATCCAGCCGGATCTTCCAACGATGCCCCTTTGGCGAACGTTGCTTTCACCACGTTCTTGTACGTTTCACCTGTGCAGATAATGCCATCGTGAGACCAGACCGGAATATTCCACTTCCACTCTTCCACGACGTTGGGAATCGCTTCCTTTATAAGCGCCCGGATCAGAGCCAACGTTTCGCCCCGCCATCCACTCAATTCTTTTATCCTCTCGTCAATCTTTTGAGAAGGAGAGTCACCTTTGGTTTCTGACTTATTCATTGATGGCGAAGTATATGGTCATTTTCGGCATCGCTAACATTTCATCGTGGAATTCGAATTCACTGGCGTGCTCTGGTACTGGAAGGGTCCGGCGCCCTTTCATTTCGTCAGTGTTCCCAAAGACGAATCGGCTGAAATTGCAGCAGTAGCGGCGTCGGTTACCTATGGCTGGGGAATGATCCCTGTGGAGGCAGTCATAGGCGAGACCATATGGATGACTTCGCTTTTTCCCAAAGGCGACATCTACATCGTGCCCATCAAGAAATCAGTTCGCGACACCGAAGATCTCCAGCTTGAGGAATCCATAACCATCAAACTCCGTCTATCTAACTAACGACAATCTCTCCAATTAGGGAACAAGTCGATTGAGATCTGGACTGAGGCTCCGGCCGACATCGGGCAATCGTCCAAAAACTCCTTATCCACACCCTCCACTGCCCCGATTGCCTCATTGGCCAGCTTCGCCCCAGCAGGTGTTGCTCGTTGGAAGAAAGCTCGACCGTCCTGTGGTTGGGCGAGTCGTGCAACGAGCCCGTGGCACACATTCGCCACGGGCTTGCTGCGACCGTCGTTGAAGGCCTTATTTACGCTGCTTTATTGGTGAGCAGATTCCAGCCGAAGTGCACATTGGAAGTTGATCCACTGTTGTAATCGAAGGTGATTTTTTGGAAGTTGAACGATATGGACTCGGACGGGACGTCGTCACTTGTAACCGACTCGGACGGGATCTCGTCACTTGTCTCAGAGCATGAGGCAATGTGGGCATTCGTAAGGGTGTAAGTGCCGTACGTTGTGTAATCGGCCACGCCTGTCGAACCAGCCTGTCCGGGAACGTCGAGATAGAGATAGACGGTGCCCAGGTTTTGATTAGAAGCACAAGCTTGAAAGAGATTCGGTGACGAGATATCAATCTTCTTCGTTATTGAGAAGTCCTGAAAGTTAACCTTCCCAGTGCCACTTCCTTTGGCAGTTGAGACAGAATTCGATGCTCCCCAAGAAAATGAGCTGATTTCAATACTGGTTGGCGGATGATTCGAAACCGAACCATCGCCGGGAATGGCAGGTCCGCCCCCAATGCCTGGAATGTCGAGCGTCAACACCGTCCCGGCCGGTAGCGCTGATTGCGGTTTGAGCGCGGCGCCGGCTTGGTGAGATGAGGACGATGTGACGAACGCCAAAGTAATGGCCGCAAGTAGTGCCAACGCAATAATTCCGATTAGTGAAACGCGGGCTCTTGGAAAAGTCATTGCCGAACGTGAATGAACCGTATTCATTTTGAAACCCCCTGTAGGTCGACGTTTCACGCCGATAGGGCGAATCTACGACTGCAGCCGGGCGGAGGCCATGGCTACCACTTGTGAATTTGCTGAGACCACTTGATCAGGTATTTAATTCGGTGGTGACTCGAAAATTAGACAAAACGGGGAAAAATCCCTACGAGACGAGGGCCTCTCGCTCATCGAGGAACGACCACCACGCGTCAGCGACGAGCCCCACACCTTCGCGAACGGTCTCGCGTTCAGGATCCAATTCGGCGAGTGCGTCGAGAGTCCAGTTGGCATGATTGTCTTCAAGTTCACCGTGAAGTTGCCAAAACGTCACGTCCTCTTCACTCACGCCGTAGTGCCGACGTAATCCCTCGGCTTTGGATACCGCGATGGGGGCACCTTGCGACTCGTAGGCCAAAAGACCCGCGAGTCCCCATTCGACTCCACGAGAAAGCACATCGTCGTAGGTGCCAATAAGTGCAGACATCGCCGGCGAGATTGCCGCGTCGTCAGCACCCAAGGCCATCGCAAACCTCTGGAAGAGTTCGATATGACTAGGTGGACCAACCTCGTCGGCCAAATTTTCCTGCACCAAATCTTTGGCCCTACCATTAGGCAATATTTTCGCAAGTTTAGAAAGGAATTCTGGAAGCATGCGCTCGAAATAGCGATACTGCTCGGCGTACAACTTCAATTCCCCCTCGTGCAATTCGCCCGCTTCCCACCTTTTATAAAACGGGTGGCTAAGTAGTTGGCGACTTTGCAGCGTCTCTAATAAAACGTCCTGTACAGATGTGGTCATCACCAAAACGTAGCAGCGGGCAATATTCAAGGTGAACATGCCCGCCGCGAGCGCTTCAATACGTACGCCTCGAGTTACGAGGTTGGTGGTGTCTCTTCAGCGAGCAGCAAGTACATCTGTCGACGCAGTTCCGTTATGAGCTTTTCGGCTCGAACTTTCTGGTCGGCCGTACCCGCTTCGGCGACTTGGCGAACCGCCGTCATCACGTGGCGCATAGCCAAGCGAAGCGCCACGTCTTGATCGGCCCCGTTCATCAGGGTCTCCCAAGGTGCCTTCGTCGCTGGTTGTTTCGCTAACTCGGCGCGACCTTCGTCGGTCAGTGTGAACTGACGGCGTCCATCGTTGGTTAATGACTTCACCAGTCCTTGATCTTCGAGGAGTTGCAATGCGGGGTAGAGCGAGCCGGGACTCGGGCGCCACATACCTTGTGTGCGCTCGGAGAGTTCCTGCATCATCTCGTAGCCGTGCATGGGTCGTTCGCTGAGCAGTGCCAGCACCGCGAGACGAACGTCACCCCTTCGACCTCTTCGGCCTCGAAACGACGGACCGCGTTCGCCGTCACCGTGCATTCCGCCGTGATGGCCGTTTCGACCGTGGCGGGGACCTCGGTGACTTCCCGGACCGTGTTCTTCGTTGTTTTCAATAAATTGTCGACGCCCCATTGGCGATCGATCAAAATCACGATTTCTCATGTTCGTATCCTTTCGATAGTTACGTGACTATAACGATACATCGGTAACTGTCGATTGTCAAGTACTAATTTTGTCGCAGTTTTCTGTGTTTTCAGCAACTTGCGGCAATTGACGGCGATTTCTATAGGTCGGGGAGCGAGAAATCGAGGCTCGGAATATCCGTGCCGCCATCAATTTCGAGGACCTTGCCGGTCAAATAGGCGCCCGCCGGCGACGCCAGATAAATCACACCGGCGGCGATTTCCTCGGCGTCAGCAATACGGTGCAGTGGGGTGAGCCCTTCCATCATTGATTTCAGTTCAGGTGTGGACGTCACAATTTCGACGGCCGACGTTGCAGTGGAACCAGCGGCGATGGCGTTCACCATAATTTTCGGCGCAAGGTCTTTTGAAAGAAGCCGCGTGTAGTGCGAGAGTGCCGCCTTTGCGGTGCCGTAGGCCAAATAACCCCGACCGGCGAGTCGCCCCATCGCCGACGAGATGTTGATGATGGATCCGCTGCCCTGTTCGAGCATCAGCGGCACGGCCGCGAGGTTGAGGGCGTGAGCCGTCGTTACGTTGAAGTGAAAGGCTTCTTCAAAATATTCCGGCGAGGTGTCAAAGAAAGGAAGCGGAATAGTGCCGCCGACATTATTTACGACGACATCGAGACGCCCAAACTCGTCCTTCGCAACTGTCGCCAGAGATCGAACAACATCGAGATCCGTAAGGTCGCCGGCAATTGTCAAGGCTCGACGACCCGTCGCGGCGACCAGCCCGGCCACTGTGTCGAGGTCGGATTGTGTTCGAGATGCAATCACCACGTCAGCACCACATTCGGCTAACGCCACCGCGCTCGCAGCGCCAATGCCGCGACCGGCTCCAGTTATGACGGCAACTTTGCCGTCGAGACGAAAGAGGTCAAGAATCACGGAAATCTCCTAAGAATTGGTTGGGTTTGTCACCGCACTTATGGCGAGAACCTTTCGATACTAAGTTGCCTCGACGCTCACGCGCACATTCACACCAATGTCAGTGATGTAAATGAAATGAATCAACAACTACCGGCAGGACCTGGATATCCCGAGCCATTGGCGAAGGCATAAATCTGTCCATTTTTCCCCGTTGCCTGATATTGACCTAGGTGAATGAAGTACCAGCCACCACGCCATGAGATTATTGACAGCACACCAACGGATTCGGTGACCTTGCCGTAGGCGAAAACGAATCGAACGCCGGGCAGATGCCAGTACCCAACTTTGTTGTAACACGCCTCGATCGGAATCCATTGGACGTCGTTGGGACTCGTCAATATTCCCCTCAATACGGGTTTTCCCTTTTGCAGCAGGAACGTCCGATACGTGCCGATGTCTAGATTGAAGAGATAACGAAGGCGATAGACGTAATCGCTCGCGGGATAGGGCTCGTCCTTCACCTGAATATATGCTTGTTCGGGAAACATCAAGCGATCGGCGGCGACCACATTGTTCGAAAGAATGTCGCGCCATAACTTAGTCATGATGACGTAAAGATCGCTTCCCCCCTTCGTCGAAATCGAAGGCTGGACTGACGTTTGAGGAAGCAAACCTGGATTAATCGTGGTGGTCGTGACACTTTTCTTTTCGGTCGTCGAAGAGGCGTGAGCCGTGACGCTAAAGCTGAGAAAGGCAACAAGTGTCGCCAAGGTTGTGCGCCAGAGACGCGAACTTAAAACCACCGAAAGAAGCCAGTTTTGGTGGGGCGGGACCGTGTTCATTTTTATATATGACGACATCATTTATCGACCGTGCACTTAGACGGAATCGAGACGCGCGGAGAATTCGTTTTCGTACGATTCGTCGCTCACGGAAATGTCGTACCAGGAATAAAAATCCTCTCGTCCCCGTCGCCGTGCTTCAAGGTGCTGAGGGTGGCGTGCCCAAGTACTTTGACTCTCAGCACCGGCGAATCGCACAATGGTGACTCGTTCTCCGTCACTTGACACGTACGATTTTTGATCAATAAAGCCTTCAACGGCGCAAACAAGATCGGCCATTTCTTGGGCAACTAGCTCGTAGGCGGCTTCAACATTTTCGCGAAGCCGACTGCGAAACACTGTCACTATGGTCATGCGCCAACGTACCAAAGCCTCTCAGTAATTAGCAGTCGCAACGTCGCCGCAACCGGTGCAGCCTCTCAGCAAAAAGGAATGAACGACCACGGTAGGCTCGTCGGAATGCATTCCCTCTATGCCGTCTTCATTACCGCTGGTGCCTTCGGCGCTCTGGCCTGGATTGCCTCACTCATCACTGGCGATACGTCGTGGATTGACCGTCTTTGGTCGATCGTTCCTGTTGTCTACGTATGGGAGTTTGCGGGCTTCGCCCATTTTTCAAACGCCCGACTTGATGTGATGGCTTCGGTCGTGACTGTTTGGGGGGCGCGACTCACGTTCAACTTTGCTCGAAGGGGTGGCTACAGCGGTGTCGAAGATTATCGCTGGGCCGTTTTACGCGCCCGAATGACCGGTTGGCAATTCCAACTCTTCAACTTGTTTTTCATCGTCATCTACCAAAGTGCGATTCTCGTATTAATTTCGCTGCCCGCGTGGACCGCTTATGAAAATCGAGGCACCAGCTTCAATTTTCTCGATGTGCTGTTGGCCGTTATTTTTCTTACCTGCACCTTGGGAGAAACCGTGGCCGACCAACAGCAGTGGAACTTCCAGCAAGGAAAGTACGCAGAAATCGCCGCTGGCCGCACGCCCCAGGTCCAATTCGTTCAGACCGGCCTGTTTCGATTTTCGCGCCACCCCAATTACTTCTTCGATCAAGCTCAATTTTGGGTTTTGTTCCTCATGGGAACAGTGGCGGCCACATCAATTTTTCAGTGGACCGTCGCTGGGCCTCTTCTCTTGAGCGCACTCTTCATTGGTTCAACCAGATTTACTGAGGGAATCACCCTTTCGAAATACCCCGAGTACTCGTTGTACCAGGCTCGTACGTCGCCGGTTATCCCTTGGTTCGCCGGCGGTCCGGCCGAACCCGTGCACGTCTCGCAAGCTCTTTAGAACGTGTGGGCGTGGCGCCAAGGTTTGTGCCACAGTAGAAAACGAACGCTCCTTAGGTGTAACTCCGGGTGTGCTTCACCTTCAACGTTTCTTGAGCAAAGAGAGTCCAATGATTGAAATAACCACTACCGACAATGTTGGACTCATAACGCTTGCTCGGCCCGAAGCGCGAAACGCGCTGACGGGGGCCATGATGCGAGACCTTGCCAACGCGGTGCGCGCGTTTGACGACAATGAGGCCATCGGGGCAATCGTTCTGACGGGTAAAGACCCAGCGTTCTGTGCGGGACTTGACCTTCGCGATTTGGCAACGACGTATCAGGACATCCAATTGGCGTCCGAGACAACAACTGCGCAGCGAGGACTCTTGCCCGCTGCATCCAAGCCCATCATCGCCGCCGTCAACGGACCCGCGGTGACCGGTGGGCTCGAATTGGCTCTCGGATGCGACTGGATGATTGCCTCACGCGAGCACGCCACTTTTGCTGACACGCACGCCCGGGTTGGCGTCATGCCTGGCGGCGGCATGACGATCCGTCTGCCACAGCTCATTGGCATCAATCGCGCTCGACAGATGTCCTTTACAGGCAACTTCATCGGCGCCGCCACTGCCTACGAATGGGGTCTCGTCAACGAAATTTGCGATCACGAGGCACTACTCCCGCGAGCATTTGCACTGGCGGGCGCAATCAACGAATCGCGCACCCACGTCGTGCGCGAACTTCGCACCATGTACGAGACCTTGGCACTTCGAAGTGATGACGATGTCTACAAAGAAGAGGCACGGTGGAGTCGAAAGTGGATGCACGACAATTTTGACGGTGCTTCGTTCAATAATCAACGAGAAAACATCATTGCTCGAGGAAGTTCGCAGCAGTAACGGCTGAATACCATCAATTTTCGGACCGGACTAAAATCGATCCGTGAAGCAGCCAAAGGTCATACTCTTTTATCGCTTTACGCCGATTGCTGATCCCGAGGCCATACGCCTTTGGCAACGAGCCCTCTGTGAACACTTGGATCTCAAGGGACGCATCATTATCTCGAGGGACGGCATCAACGGGACTCTGGGAGGCGAAATGACTAATCTCACTCGCTATGTTCGCCTCACGCGTGAATGGCCGGGATTCAAGCGAATTGATTTCAAGTGGTCCGATGGTACCGGGGAAGATTTTCCTCGACTTCGCATTCGCGTGCGCGACGAGATTGTTTCGTTCGGGGCCCCGGGTGAACTCGTCGTTGACCACAACGGGGTCGTTGGTGGTGGCGCACATCTGCGGCCCAAAGATGTCCATCAACTCGTCGAAGAACGCGGGGACGACGTGGTGTTCTTTGACGGAAGAAACGCTTTCGAGGCGGCCATTGGCCAATTCAAGAATGCGGTCGTACCAAACGTCAAGACAACAAGAGAATTTGTCGGCGAGCTCGACAGTGGCAAGTACGACCATCTAAAGGACAAGGCAATTGTCACGTACTGCACGGGTGGCATTCGTTGCGAGGTTCTTTCCGCCATCATGAAGCGACGCGGATTTACCGAGGTCTACCAAATGGATGGTGGCGTCGTTCGGTACGGAGAGGAATTTGGCGACGACGGGCTCTGGGAGGGCTCGCTGTACATATTTGATTCGCGAATGAACCACACGTTTAGCCCACACGCCAAGGTCATTGGGACTTGCGAACGATGCCACGCCCCCACTAGCCAGTTCCACAACTGCGCCAATCTGGCGTGTCGAAAATTGATCCTGCTCTGCGACGCGTGTGCGAAGGACAACATCAGCACTAATTGCTCACCACTGCACGCGGACTATCTCTCGTATGACTCCGTGGTCGGTTAGGACCGAGCACTTTGAGGCTCTTGGGCGCCTCCAAGCGAGTTTGCCAGCTTTTAGTTTGTTTGAACTTCGCCGTCGCCCAGTAATTTGAATCAATGACGTTTCCTCGCCGTAGCGCAATCACGAGAAATTCCTTATACGCGTGAGCGAGAACGAAACGGTCCCGGGTCCCGTAGCGCTCGTTGGTTCTGGCGAATATCTTCCACAGATGGCGGACATCGAGGCCTCCCTGCTCGAAGGGCGACCTTCCATCTACGTGCAACTCGCAACGGCCGCCGTTCCCGATGGACGAACCGTGGTGGAACGCTGGCAAAAACT
Organism: Acidimicrobiaceae bacterium; assembly: GCA_003138895.1. Lineage (GTDB taxonomy): Bacteria > Actinomycetota > Acidimicrobiia > Acidimicrobiales > RAAP-2 > RAAP-2. Next base: position 13,468 of record PLHJ01000007.1, on the reverse strand, counting down.
GGGACAGACACAGGCGGAGCGTCTGGGCGTCACCCCCGTCACCGTGGATGTCAATACGCACGATGAGGCAGACAGTGAGGCGCTCGCCTCAAAGATCGCTGGCGCCGGGTTGATTTATCTCTCAGGCGGAAACCCTGGCTATCTCGCGGACACTCTTCGCGACACGCTCGTGTGGAAGGCAATCGTCGAGGCGTGGCGAAATGGTTCCGCTCTCGCGGGCTGCAGCGCCGGGGCCATGGCGCTCACGTCGTGGGTCCCGTCAATCCGCCATCCGCGCGAAGGTGGAACGCCTGGACTTGGCTTACTCCCGCACCTTCGAGTCATTCCCCACTTCGATGCTTTTTCTGCCCGCATGCCGGACTTCGTCACGAATATCGTGCTTCCCAAGGAATCGGGAATCACGGTTCTTGGTATTGACGAAGAGACCGCCATCGTCGGCGGACCTACGGAGTGGACAGTCAAAGGTCACCAGTCGGTGTGGATTCTCACGAAAGGTTCTCGCGAAGAACTTCCCGTCGGCACCACGTTTACAACGCCCCTTTAATTCGCGGTCTCGCCAAGAATTGCCAGACACATCTCATCGCTGGAGCCGTCTCCCCAGGTAATAAAACGAGGTGGCAAATCTTTGGTTTGGGGAAGCAAGGCTCGAATGTTGGGGTTCCAACTACACGTCACTTGAATCTTGTCGCCCGGACTGACGCTGACCGGTGGCGAGATGTCGTATCCCTGCTGGTAATCAAAGTTGTAATTGGTGACGTTGACTAACACCTTGGCGTTAGCCGTTCCAGGATTGAGCGTCAAGGTGAACGTGGCACCGAGCAGATGCATATGCGGCGTGACGCGTCGTATGACGGCCGTGTTCACGACCGGCCACGTACACGAGGTCGAGTCGCCGTAGGCTGGATTCCCACACACTGCGTTGATCAAGTTGACGAAATTCACCTCACCTTGACCAAACCTCTGACCCAAATCAACGAGCGACGCCGCTCGATCACAAAGAGGCCCAGTAACACCCGTCGGACAAGGAATGTTCGGCGGCGCCACGTAATTCACGATGGAGAGTGGCTTTAGCACTGAGTGAGCCGCGGGCACCGTCTTCAGCGTGACCGCGGAATGGTCAGTGGGATTAACACCGTTCGGACCACAATCCACCAAGAGGTTGTAGTGAATTTGCATGATGATCAGTGATCCCGCGGGCAGGGGCATCCCCGTACCGACCGGTTCCACGTCCGTGCCGTGTCCCGGGGCCCACGCCGAGAGCCACGGTGACGACGAAACCTCTGAGATGGTGTTGGAACCATTGAGCTGAGGGGCGCCAAAGCACGTCCAGCCCTTTCCTCCATTGTCCAATGCTTCAGCGGCGGCCACCTGGGCCGGATAGACGAGATACAAAATCGCGTGATGCACCTGTCCGGTGCCGGCCGTGAAAGACGTGGACGTAATCATCTCGTTCGTCGTGTTCTTGGGATTGAGAATCGAGCAGTGGTAGATGTCGGTTCCCAAGGCCGGCTTAATTGGTGTGTACGCGGGCACTTTCAGACTGATGGTCGACGTTGACTTCGTCACGACCGCTAATTTTTCCAGGCGCACCGAATGACTCGTGCGTCCGTGTTTGGAAAGCGTCGAAGCAGTCGCCACCGACGTAATCGACACGGAGGCTCCGAACAAAAGCATCACGAGTAGGACGACAAGAGACTTAGGTGATTGGCGCAACTTTGACACGCTCACCCTCCCCCAGACGAGAGTCGAAGACTTCGACAGACAAAAGCGTAACAGTGCTTAGAGCTTCAAAGCCTTCGTGGCGGCCTCGACACCCTTCGTGAGACAGACCGTGTGCGGTAGATCCTTCGTCGAGTAGCAAATACCGGCGGTAATCATGTTCGCGGTTGCGATAATCGGACGACCGACACTGCTCGACGCACTCGTTAGATCCTTCGCAATTTGCGCCTGCGACAGATTCGCCAGCACCGCGGGCGTAAAGCTCGCGCCGAAAACAAAGGCACGCCCTCCAATTGAAACGAAGGGGATCGAGCCAGCACTACTCGTATAGGGAGACGTATCAAACTTCGAAAACAGCGCGGACTCTTGCGCCGTAGGAGATTGAAATGGCGCGTACGAGGTTCCGGCCGCGTTCAAGTAATTGTGAAATTCTTCGACCGAACTGAACGACAGATAGGGAGAAAGGTACTTTGCCTGAGCGAACGTAAACGATGCCGTGTTTGGATAGATGTCACCCGAGTACGACGAGGTCGTACCGAGGCCTGACCACTTACCAAAGCGACTGAGTGCGACGATCAGCGGCCAACGTTCCGCAGCGCAGAACGGACAAAACTCCGCGCCAATGTAGACAACCCACGGCACCGACACAGCCTTTGAAAGCTTCACGCTCAAAAGTGGCTCGGACTTCAAAATTGTGGGCACTCCCACGGCAGTAGTGTTCGACGTCACGCCGACGGCGTTGAATTCAGCGAGCGATACGCCCGTGAGTTCTTTGAGAATTGTGGCGCTTACCGGTCTAGAACTGTTCGCTAACGAACTTGCGCCAGCGCCGCTCACTTGGCTGCTCACGACAACGGCGGCGCCAATCAAGCCCAATATGGCCAGTGACCGGGTCAAACGGGAGGGTACGCGACGAAGAGAAGAGGACACCAGTCCTCTTTTTCGGCTTTCATTCTGTGTAAGTGACTTCGATGCCACGTAGTTCCTCCGAGCTGAGCGAACACAAACTTAGACGGAATTGGGATGATTCCGACGGCGACAGGCTGAGAAGAAAAGGGGATTCAGTGAGCCAAAAGAGCCGCGACGTGAGCCTTTGTCGAATCAATAAACGGAAATGTCTCCCCACCTTGGCCCACTAGAAGACCGAATTCAGTGCAGCAAAGGCCCACGACCTCGCCCCCGCGTTCACGGCAGTCGTTCGCAATTGATCGAAATTTCTCCCTTGATTCGTCACTCAGAATGCCCTTTGTCAGTTCCTGATAGATCATCGATTGGAGAACTTCAACTTGGTCCGCATTAGGAACTACAACGCGTACGCCAGCCTTTTCTAAATGGTCACGAAAGAAGTTTTCGGTCATGACGTACTTTGTTCCAAGAAGCGAAAGCGATGACGCTCCCATTTTAGAAAGCGCATCGACGATGACGTCGCGCACATCAAGCACCGGAAGAGAGACGGCACTGGCCACGTCCTCATAATTCATGTGCATGGTGTTCGCACCAATAGCGAGAACTGTCGCCCCGCCGGCCTCGAGGCGACGAGCGGAATCGGCCAAGATACGCCCGGTCGTCTCCCAATCACCCGCTTGTTGACACAGCACAATTTCACGAAAATCCAACGAATCAAGAAGAACGCGGGGCTGTTGCCATGGTTCGGACTTCGTAGCCGTCGCTTGGTTGAGCAAGGTGTAATACGACGACGAGGACTCCCACGAAAGTCCACCAATAATTCCAATTCGCTTGGTGGGTGCCTTATTCAGCAACGTGCAACCTCTGATCAAAAAAGTTCAACACGCTTTCGAGAGCTTCCAAAGTCGGAGAGCCTGGGGTGGATCCGAGGTCCTCTGTGAATACAGAGTGCGCGGCCTTCTTATAGCCCCAAGGATTTCCTTCGGAGGAATCAATTTCGACGCCAATAAAAGAATCGCCGAGCTCTTCTCGTAATCGGGCAAAGCGCTCTTCCGGCGCCAACTTGTCCCCAGTAAAGCGGTACGCGAGCACGCAGACCCCATCCTCCGTACGACGTTTCACCTTGGCGAGGTCATCATCGCTGATGCCGAGTTCGCTCTTTGCTTTTTTCCCCACGGGCAACGAGGGCTGGCTTAGAACTGGAGCAACCACAACCGGATCGACCATCATCGCGAGCGCAAAACCACCGGTCAGGCACATACCGATAACACCAACACCGGGTCCACCGTTCTTTTGGTGTTCTGACGTCGCGAGTTCGTTAAGCCACGTCGTGATGGGACTCGCCCTCTTCGTCGCGAGCATCGTGAACTCCCGAGAAACACAAATTTTCGCTAGTGAACGAAACATCTCGCTGTTCGAAGGTACCGCTCCGTCACGGCCAAAAAGATGCGGCATCACGACTCGAAATCCCCGTGACGCCACAGTGCGAGCAAAATCCGCCACGAGTGGCGTGATGCCCGGCATTTCACTTAGAACAAGTACCGCTGGCCCACTACCCAAGTAGTAGACATCGCGAGTTCTTCCTTGGGCCCGATACGGCTCCACCGTAAAGTCCGAAAGTACGTCCAACCGATTTATCATGACAGCTCCACTGTTCTTTGCACGCCTTGTGCTTGACCCTCGAAGATTACCGAGACTGCCCAGCGTCGGGCTTGGCATTTGTTCGGACCGCCGTACAACGTGGCCGTATCTTCATGGTTTGAGACAGCGACCTGCAAATTAATGTCGGCTGTTCGCTCTTCAACGAGTCGCTCATACTCAAGCGACATCGGTTCGACGTTGAGCCCGCACTATCCCTACGAGCAGAACAGCGCCGTTATCGAATTTTCAATCGGATCACCGGCACCGATGTCAACCCAGAAACTCTTTCGTTCTCATGGTCGAAAGACGCGCCAGGACAATCTCCTCGTGATTTTGTGCGTGCGAAACGAGCGGTTCAGACAACACAACGACGCCCTTGCGGCCCAATAGAGGAATTCGTAAGGTCGCTCGTTAGGCTCTGTCGATGTCCGCGCAACACGCCACCGAGCCCGTCATTACGACCGAGCGACTTTCGTTGCACCATATTTCTGTGCCGAACTTAATACGGCTGTACGAAAGCCCTGAAAACGCCGACTTCTACGATCCACCAACACTGCAGAATCCCTACCGCGATTTGATTGATGAATCGGGCCCGTTGCAATGGCGCGTTCCCGATGTGCAACGAGATCCCTCACTGAATAAATGGTTCGTTCGCTGGATAGTCCAGCGTGCGGACAACTGCATTGTCGGCAGCACTGCTTTTCATGCTGCGCCCAATGCACTTGGCATGATTGAAATAGGAATTGGCATTCAACCGGCATTCCAGCGGCGCGGTTTCGCTAGGGAAGCTCTTTTGGCCATGTGGCGCTGGGTGATTAATCAAGACGGCGTGTCCACACTTCGCTACACCGTTGATCCTTCCAACACACCGTCCGTTCGAATGATCAATAATTTTGGCTTTCACCACGTTGCCCAACAGATTTACGAAATTGACGGACCGGAGGACGTCTACGAACTCAGTACGTCGGAATTTCGTACAAAATTCTGTTGATTAGTGCTTTTCCAGAAACTGACGAATCTGTATTGCCACCGCAGCCCCTTCGCCGACCGCCGATGCCAATTGCTTCGTTGAGCCACGACGAACGTCACCCGCGGCAAACACTCGTGGCACCGACGTCATAAACATCTCGTCGGTCACCACAAAACCTCGCTCGTCGAGCTTCACCTCGCCGGGTAACCACGACGTATTGGGATCAAGACCAATGAACACGAACGCTCCCGAAGCCGAGTGTTCATACGTTTCCTCGGTGTTGAGATCCTTCAACGTTACGGAGGACAATTTGCCTTCATTATTCGCGTTGAAGGAAACGACCTGCGTATTCAACTTGACCGTCATTCGTGGGTGTGAGAGCACTTTGTCCTGCAGCAACTTGGAGCCCTTTAACGAGTCGCCGTATTCAAACAGCGTGACGTGCTTCGCGAATTGCGTAAGAAACATACCCTCTTCCAGGCCTGAGTTTCCGCCACCAATCACCACCACTTCATCGTCGCCCTTATAAAACGGCCCATCACACGTCGCACAAAAGTGAATGCCCAAACCAATAAGGTCAGCTTCTCCTTGGGCCCCTGTTCGTCGGTACGTCGAACCCGTCGCTACCAACAGCACACGCGCGTCGATGGTCTGTCCGGTACCCGTGAGCACTTGCACGCCAAGAGGCGTTGCCTTAAATCCCTGCACGCTCACCGCTTGGAGCATCTCAACTTCGTAGCGTTCGGCTTGGCGAGCAAAGCGTGACGCGAGTTCCGCTCCCGAAACACCGTCAGGAAATCCAGGGTAATTGTCCAGTCGCTCGGTCACGCCCGCCTGTCCGCCGAGCACAGACTTTTCGATGATGAGCGTTGAGAGATTCTCGCGAGCCGCGTAAATGGCGGTCGTAAGAGCGGTGGGTCCGCCGCCGGCAATGACAATGTCGTAGGACTCCGCCATCGCTTCACGAACGAGACCAAGTTGGTCCGCCAGTTCGTCGTTGCTTGGCTCCGACAAGAACGAACCGTCAGTGAAGATGATCGTCGGAATAATTCGCTTGCCACCGTTGAGCGTTTCAACTTCTCCAACGGCCTCGGGCGTCACTTCTATGTTGACGTATTCAAAGGGCACACGGTGCTGTGAAAGAAAGGACTTTGAGCGCTGGCAGTCTGGGCACCAGTCAGCCCCAATCAGGCGAATTTGTTCAGTCATCTTCATCTCCCTTGATGGAATGCTCGAACGATAGTCTTCGCCGGCAGAAAAACGTTACGGAGAAAGTGCCCCCGTCAGGCTTCGTCTAGCAATCTGGAACAATTTTTTGACTTTGAATTCCCAGCCCGACAAGATGGCAAGGTGAGCGACTCAATTCCTCGTCCCCAGGTATGGCCACTGCTGCACGCCCGCGACGCGCGAGCAATGATTGCTTTTCTTGAAGAGGCCTTTGGTTTCAAGGCAACAGTCGTGTACGGCGATGGCGACCACGTCGATCACGCCGAAATCGAATGGCCCTTGGGTGGAGGCATCATGCTCGCGAGTTTCAAGGAGAACAGTGACGAATCGTGGCCCTCTCGACCGGGAGACTTTGGCGCCTACGCGGTGACCGATGAGCCGGATGCTCTGTTTGCGCGGGCCATAGGAGCCGGAGCGCAAATTCTTCGAGAGCCCAATGACACCGACTACGGGTCACGTGAATTCGGTGTTCTCGACCCCGAGGGCAACCGCTGGTCCTTTGGAACGTATCGAGGTGCACCGCGACCTCTCTAAAGGAGTTGGAAGTAACCAAATTTTGGTCGTGCACTAACCTGCAATGACCGTGACCCGCGTCCTCGTCATCGATAATTACGACTCGTTCACTTGGAACTTGGTCCAAGAGATGGGACAGCTCGGCGCGGAACTAGAAGTCGTTCGAAACGACCAGATCACGTTGGATGAAATTGCCGCGAAGAACGTCGACGGCATTGTGCTCTCGCCAGGTCCCGGACGACCCGAGGACGCCGGCATCACCGGTGACGTCATAAAACAACTTGGCTCGACAACGCCCGTTTTTGGCGTCTGTCTCGGACACCAGGCCATTGGTCAAGCGTTCGGCGCAACAATAATTCACGCACCTTCAATTATGCACGGCAAGGTTTCGTTGATCCGTCACGACAATCAGGGTGTTTTCGCGGGTCTTTCAAACCCAATGGTGGCAACGCGCTATCACTCGCTCGTGATTGACCCCGCGACGGTGCCCGACGAACTTGAAGTTACCGCGTGGGTGGACGACGTCATCATGGGTGTTCGTCATCGGACGTTACCCATTGAAGGAGTGCAGTTTCATCCCGAGTCCGTGCTGACCGAAGAAGGTCTTGCGATGCTCGAAAACTTTTTGAGCCGGCTTTAGCCCGGCAGTGCAGGACAGTACGTCAGCGGAACGACGGAATTAAACGGCACCGACGAACCGGGGGCGTCGCCTTGGTTAATAACCTGGTCGCTATAGGTAAGACACTGCGAAATCGTGCCATCAGCAAATGAACCAGTAAGTCCTTGCGTCTTTAGTTGCGACGTTGCGTTCGCTTGCGTGTCGCCAACAACGTTGGGGACAACGACGTTGCACACCCCGGACGACAAAATGAGCGTCACCGTGGAGCCCGACTTCACGGGTGATCCGGCGGCCGGGTTAGAAGCCACGACGTCACCGCTGGTCACACTGTTCGAACATTGTGACGTCGTCGTGGAATTCGGCGTCAAACTCGCGGCACCGAGCGTCGCGCCCGCCTGTGAAGGTGTGTCGCCAACGAGAGAAGGTACGGGAAACGTCGACGATGGATTAAGAACAACCAGCGTGACCGTCTTTCCTGTTCGCGACTGCGAGCCCCCAATGGGCGTCTGCGAGAGCACCGTGTTGGGTGTCTGATTCGTACCGGAGCCAGCGGTGAATTGCACCGTGTAGGCGAGACTCAACGTGGCGAGCGCACTTTCAGCGTTACTGAGTGTTTGACCAACTTCGTCCGGCACGGTCACGGGCGTCGTCGATTGACCTTCGCTCACGTTGAAGGAGACAGCCTGACCTTTGGACACTTTTTTTCCGGCCTTGGGGTCCGTACCAACAACGGTGCCGGCCGGTTGCGACGACGATACCAACTTCGTGGATCCCAAAATGAGCCCATCATTATTGAGCGTTTGTTGCGCGTTAGCAATTGTCTGACCAACGAAGTCCGGCATGCTCGACACTGCGCCCGAATTAGACGACTTCAGTCCCACGTACGCAAGAGCTCCAACGAGCAAAATAATGATGACGGCGACGACCGACCAAATCGCCCCTCGGTTGTCACGGCGCCGTCGAATATCTGTTCGAGGTCCGACCATAAGTGGCACGGCCTGCGTGCGCTCGCCACCCGAGACTGCGGCCACCGCGCGCGTGGCGTCATCACCGAAGAACGCGCCATTGCGACTTGCGGCTCGAACAGGTTGTCCTTCGGTAAATCGAATGAGGTCCGCGCGCATTTCGTCCGCGGTCTGGTAACGCATGTCGGGACGCTTTTCCAATGCGTGCATGGTGATTGCTTCGAGGTCACTCGGTACCGAAGGATTGAACTCGCGGGTCGGTGGTACCACCGAGTTCACGTGCATCGTGGCAACCGCCACGGGCGAGTCGCCCATGAAGGGTGGGCGTCCCGCGAGCAATTCGTAGAGCACGATGCCGAGTGAGTACACGTCGCTACGACCGTCGACGGCAGCTCCTTCGGCTTGTTCGGGAGAGAAGTACGTGGCCGTTCCCATGACGAGACCCGCCTGCGTGAGGTTGTCTTCTGTGGAAACCGCCTGGGCGATGCCAAAGTCGGTGACCTTTACTTGACCATCGGAGGTAAGAAGAATGTTGCCGGGCTTTACGTCACGGTGCACGACGCCACTTCGGTGCGCGTAGCCAAGCGCGCTCGCCACTTGCGCAATTACGAACGCCGAGCGCGCGGGTGTCAGCGTTCGCGACTGGGAAAGTAGCGCGGCGAGTGATTGACCGTCAATGAGTTCCATAACAATGAAGTACGTACCGTTGTCTTCACCCCAGTCAAAGACGGGAACAATGTTCGGGTGCGACAAATTCGCGGCAGCTTGGGCCTCACGGCGAAATCGCTCCACGAACTGGGGATCCGCACTGAGTTCGGGATAAAGAATCTTGAGAGCAACGAAGCGATTAAGCAACAAGTCCTGAGCCCGGTACACCATCGCCATGCCCCCCCGAGCAATGAGATGGGTGACTTGGTAGCGATTTGAGTAAATTCGCTGGTCGTTGACTGGCTCCATAGCAGCCCTAGCCTACGCTCTCGGGTCTTGGTACTTGGAGGTCAACCTGAACACGTTGTAGGTGTTCCGGTAGCGGGAAGACCCGCCTGAAGAGCAAGCGCCCCTTCGATTACGCATTTCATAACTGGACCAGCAATCACGGCACCGGTATCGGAAATGCTTTGAAACGGCACGGTGACGGCCACGGCCACGGTGGGATTCGAAGCCGGCGCAAAGGCAATCATCCAGTCGTCGGTAGCCTTCGAGGTAAAGCCAGTCTGCGCAGTACCCGTCTTTGCGGCCACTTGATCGGCCGGCAAAAAGATACCCGCGGCAGTTCCGTACTCGACCACACCCTGCATCAACGGAACGATTTGAGCGGCTTGCGAAGGAGTCAATGGATCTTTCCACACTGTCGGCACGAATTTCTTAACAATGGATCCGTCGGGTGAACTGACGTAGTTCAATAAATGCGGCACCATTTCTTCGCCACCGTTCGCGATCGCCGAAGCAACCAACGCATTAAGCAGCGCCGTGGCGCGCACGTTTTCTTGGCCAATGGCCGAGTACGCAAGAAACGGCGGATTCTGCTGGAGATTCGCTTCCGTCGGGAAAAATCCCGACACAACACCCGGGATGTCCAGCGGCGGAACTTCGTTGTAACCAAAGGCGTTGGCCTCGGTTGTTAGATTCGCCGCGCCGAGGTCGAGACCCAAGTGGGCGTAACCAGGGTCACACGAAGCGGGCAGCATCTGCGCCACGTCACCACCACAGGCGGTACCTCCGTCATTGAAGAGTTTCAGTGGCGACTGGGGAAGTGTGATGTAGGGAACCTTCGGGTACACCTTCGTCAGCAAATCCGGTCGGAACACCACGGCCGCCGCGGTAGTCACCACCTTGAAGGTAGAACCAGGGGGGAATACTTCTTGCGTTGCCACGATGCCCAGTGGTGGAAAGTTATGCGCGTCGCCCTTGTTGACACGCTTCCATGCTTTTTCTTGCGTCGCCACACTGGACGACGAAAACGGCGCCGGATTGAAGGTTGGATTGGAATAGAGCGCAAGGACACTGCCCGTGCGCGGATCAAGCGCCACGACCGAACCGTCTCTTCCGGCTAAGGCCGTCTGAGCGATTTGTTGCAATTTGGGCTGCAGGGTGAGCGTCACGGTGTCGGCAGCGGAAACGGGTGAGAGCAACTGCGAAAGACTCTGCGCCGGTTGCGCGTGCGCCGTGAGATACGAGTTGTACTGGGCCTCTAGTGCCCAGTTGCCATAAACGGTGGACGAGAAGCCGACGACGTCGGACGTCAGCGAACCAAGCGGGTAGTACCGCTTGTAGGGATTAAGTCCACTCGACGTCGAAACGGATTCCGCGAGTACGGTGCCGTCCGCCGCCACGATCTCGCCCCTCGGATTTGCTTGACCCACAGTAGAAAGGCGCGGATTGAGATTTGAGGCGTCGAGCTGCGGAGCTCGTCGGAATTGAATGTTGACCGCTTGAACAGCCACCACCACCAAGAGCAACAGCAAAAACGCCGTGAGGCCACGCAATCGACGATTCACGATTTAGCCCTTCGTCGTTTTGGTGGTGGTTGTTGTTGTTGAGCCCGTCTGCGTTTGTTGCCACGCGGTGTAAAGAAAGGTCGCGTAATGTACCGCAGCCGCCACCGAAGGTTCCGAGATTGTCTGCGCCAGCGCGCGCTGGTCGCCAGGACGAAGTTGCGAAAAGAGAAAACCAGTGTCGAGCACTTTGGTTGGTTTGTACCAAAGAATGCCGTGAGGCTGGCCCTGATACACCGCCACCTGGCCGCTGTCGTCAGCCAAGAAGTAACCCGATCTCGCGTACCACTGGAGCACCGCGAAGAATCCGACAATCACGAGTACGCACGCACCAATGAACGCCCCCGTACGCCAGGTGTAACGAGACCGTCGCGTTGCCATAAGTGCCGAACGCGTGGGCAACGTCGGACTCGCGACCTTCGGTGCAACTTTTCGAACACCAGAAATGGCCCGTTCATTCGTTGGCGTGACGGAGTCAAACTCGACGAGCACCACCGAAATGTTGTCTCGACCGCCCGCGGCGTTCGCTCGTGCAATGAGTTGTTGCACCGCTTCTTCCAGCGGCACGGGCGAACTCGCCAGCGTGGCTATTTGATTCGGACTCAACTCGTTTGACAAACCGTCACTGCAGAGCAGTACCCGGTCACCGGGCTGCACGTCGAGAGTTTGCACATCAATCTCAATGCCATTTTCCACGCCCAAGGCTCGAGTGAGTTGATGACGCAAGGGATGCACCGCGGCTTCTTCCGACGTGAGACGACCCATGCGGACCCATTCTTCGGCCACGCTGTGATCCTGAGAAAGCTGACGAAGTGCACCATCACGCAGTTGGTACGCACGCGAGTCGCCAACATTAAAAAGGGTGGGTGACGATATACCCTGCGAATCCGTCGTGAGGCCCACACAAATAACCGTCGTGCCCATACCCAAATGTTCAGGAGCATCAAAGGCGTCGGCCAAAATTGACTGATTCGCCTCTTCAATTCCTTCCTCGAGCCCGACCACGGTGTCGTTCTCCGCGAATGCTCGGCCCAAAACTTGAACGGTGATGGCGGAGGCAACTTCACCAGCTGCATGGCCTCCCATCCCGTCGGCTACGACCACGAGGCGCTCAGTAGCGAGAATTGAATCTTGGTTCGTCTCTCGAACGAGTCCGGTGTCAGTGGCAGCGGCGTAGCGCCAAGTGGTCATCGAACGACCTCGAACAGCACGCCGCCGACTTGAACAATGTCACCTCGCCGCAGCACCGTTGGTTCGTCAATGAGCACCTGGTTGACGTAGGAGCCATTGGTCGATCCCAAATCCTCCAAAACGAGGTCACCCTCGTCAATCAAAAACCTTGCGTGGCGAGACGAAAGGTAGGTGTCGGAGAGCGGTAGGTCGCATTCGCTATTTCGTCCCACAGTGAGCGTGCCTTCGACATCGATTCGTTCGCCTTCGCGGTCTAACGGTTCGATGAATTGCAGTCCCATTGCCTGGCCGCGACGTGATTTACGACCGACTCGACCGTCATCGTCGGTAGGTCGAACTTCGACCATCACGACACGGAGCACTCGCAAAAAGAAGAGGCCGGCAACGACGATGATAAGAAGCTGCAGCGGCCGAATAATCGATGCGTATGCAGTTGTCGCAATCAACGTCAGGCCAGTTCAATCCGTAATCGAAGCGTCCCAATCTCAATTTCGTCTCGAGGGCTGAGTGAAACGGCAGTAATACGGTGACCATTCACCACGGTGCCATTCGTAGATTGAAGATCACGTACAGCTACTCCCTCGGCGGTCTTCCATATTTCCGCGTGACGCCGCGAGACACTTCCTTCATTGATCATGATGTCACAGTCACTTGTTCGACCAATGATCAGTGGTCGATCACCAATGATGTACGTACGTCCGTCGGATGCAATAACTCGCGGTTCACTTGCACCGTCTTGGAATTCAGCCACCGCTTCCATCTGACCAAGCACCAAGTCGTCGTCGATAAAGACTTCAATCGAAACTGGCCCGACGAAGTTGTAGCCCTCGGTCAATGAATGTTGGCGCACCGTTTCGGCAAGTTCATTAATCAACGCTTTTTGAAATCCGCTGAATCGAGCCGCGTCGTCAGCCGAGAGCCACAGCTTGATGTGATTAGGTGCAACAAGTCCCGACGTCGATACTCGACGCCCTAGGTCAACTTCGCGAACGATTCGCTGACCAATTTCGACCGGTTGGAGCGCACTTTTGAACGGTTTCGACAGCGACCGCTCAAATATCCGCTCAAGTCGGTTCTCTAGATTCTTTAAGACCATTTCGCTTCAATAGTACCGGTGGGACTCTCAGGGAAAATTCCTCAAAATGAAAAAGCGCACAGTGGACTACTGTTAGGAGCCTTCATTCGGGCGAGTGGCGAAATGGCAGACGCGCAGGCTTCAGGT
>PLHJ01000018.1:511-54087 GCA_003138895.1 Acidimicrobiaceae bacterium | reverse complement strand
GACTTGATAGTGCCGGTCGTGGCGCTTGGGGCACTCGCCAAATAGAACACACGCTCTTAGAGCTGGTGTTGCCAGCCCAACCGTTCGAGCGGACCGCCATTGCAGGTTCGTTCAGCCGCGTCACTTACCACTTCACCAATAATGATTGGCTTCGTTAAACCCCTATTTGCATAAATCGCATAAAGGCGCTCGATGTTGGCGGTGGTAATTAACAACTCGTAGTCCTCGCCACCGCTGAGGGCTTCGTCTTGCGTAGCGCCTGGCGCGACTGGAATATCGCTGAGACGAAAACCAACATTGGACGCATCCGCCAATCGATGCAAGTCAAGAGCCAACCCATCGGATAGATCCATCATGGCGTGCACGCCGGCGTGGCGAGCCGCCAGACCCTCGTTGATGCGAGGCCATGGTCGACGGTGTGCGACGACGAGCGCGTCATCAAGTGGTGCGCCTTCACGTCGACGGCGAAGTCCCGCCGAGGAACGTCCCAGTGGCGCGGTGACGAAGATGACGTCACCTGGCTTCGCACCACTTCGCAACACCGATCCTCGCCCCGGTGTCTCACCGAGCACCGTCGCGGCCACCGACACATCCTTCGACCGCGTGAGATCACCCCCCACCACGGGGCAGTGCGTGATGGCCGAGGCATCAGCAATGCCCCGGTGCAACTCTTCGAGGTCGGTGCCGGGAGGCGAACTCACCGCGACCACGGCGGCGCGGGGTCGCCCGCCCATGGCGGCCAGGTCCGAGACGGCCGACGCCAGCGCCTTAAAGCCGAGATCTTCTAGGGGAAATAGCGCCGGATCAAGATGAATACCGAGTACGGCGACGTCGGTAGAAATAAGGGTTTCCCCGACGAAAGGAGCGAGTACGGCAGCGTCGTCGCCGACGTGAACTTCACCCTTTGGGATGCTGTGTCGACCAACGATGGCGGCGATACGCTCTAGAACAGCATCCTCGCGGCGGATGAGTTCTCTTTGGGGAACGGGTGGGTTGTCAGGCGCGGGCATAGCTCTGGCGTGCCAGTGATTTAAGGTCGTACCCCGAGGCAACCACGGAGGAATACAGCATGTCTCTACCCACTAAGAACAAACAACTCATCGCCTGGGTTGAAGAAATTGCGGCACTCACAACACCCGATCGTATCCACTGGTGTGACGGATCCGCCGAGGAATACGACGAACTTGCTCAGTTGCTCGTCGATAACGGCACGTTCACGAAACTCTCCGAGGCGAAGCGTCCTAATAGTTACTACGCCAAATCCGATCCAGGTGACGTGGCGCGTGTGGAAGACCGCACGTTCATTTGTTCGAAGTTAGAAATTGACGCCGGCCCGACGAACAACTGGCGCGAACCCGACGAGATGCGCGCCGAATTAAAGCAGCTCTTTGCCGGATCAATGAAGGGACGCACGATGTACGTCGTTCCCTTCTCGATGGGACCCCTTGGTTCCAAGATTTCGCACATTGGAGTTGAGATAACTGACTCCGCGTACGTCGTGGTCAACATGCGCATCATGACGCGCATGGGCACGGGAGCTCTTGAAGTCCTCGGCGAAAACGGTGACTTCGTTCCGTGCCTGCACTCAATTGGTATGCCGCTCGCGGAAGGACAGGCCGACGTTCCTTGGCCCTGTGACGCGGAGAACAAATACATTGTCCACTTCCCCGAGACGCGAGAGATCATTTCGTACGGTTCGGGTTACGGCGGCAACGCGTTGCTCGGAAAGAAATGCTTCGCGCTGCGTATTGCTTCGACGATGGCTCGCGACGACGGTTGGCTCGCCGAACACATGTTGATCTTGAAGTTGACGAATCCCGCGGGTGAAACTCGTTACGTCACGGGCGCGTTTCCTAGTGCGTGCGGCAAGACGAATCTCGCCATGTTGGTACCAACACTGCCCGGCTGGAAAGTCGAAACTGTCGGCGACGATATCTGCTGGATGAAGCCCGGTCCCGACGGACGTCTCTACGCCATTAATCCTGAAGCTGGTTTCTTTGGCGTCGCTCCAGGAACCAACATGGAAACCAATCCCAACGCCATGTACTCCGTCGAAGCAAACACGATTTTCACGAACACTGCGTTCACAGCTGACGGCGACGTCTGGTGGGAAGGCATGGGCGAACCACCAGACGGTCTTATCGACTGGAAAGGTCAGCCCTGGAGCAAAGATCTCGGCACACCCGCGGCGCACCCGAATTCAAGGTTCACGGCTCCCGCAGCACAAGACCCCGCGATCGCCGCTGAATGGGAAGACCCCGCGGGTGTTCCAATTGACGCCATTCTCTTTGGTGGACGGCGCGCCAGCGTGATTCCGCTCGTGTTTCAGTCCTTTGACTGGGAGCACGGCGTGTTCCTTGGCGCCACGATGTCCTCAGAGACCACCGCCGCCGCGGCCGGTGCCGTGGGAAATCTTCGACGCGATCCTTTCGCCATGCTTCCCTTCTGTGGTTACAACATGGCCGATTACTTCAATCACTGGCTGAAGGTCGGAGCCGCGACGAACCCGAGCAAGTTGCCCAAAATCTTCTACGTCAACTGGTTTCGTAAGGGTGACGACGGACGCTGGCTCTGGCCCGGCTATGGCGAAAACTCGCGAGTGCTCGAATGGGTCTTTGACCGCGTCGCTGGTCGTGGTGACGCGAACGAAACCGCCATTGGTTACGTCCCTACGAAGACGGCTCTCAACACCGAAGGCCTCAAGATCTCCGAAGCTGACCTTGATGAGTTGCTCTATGTCAACGAGGACGAATGGCGCGCCGAAGTGCCGAGCATCCGTGAGCACTTTGCGATGTTCGAAAGTCGCCTACCCCAGCAATTGGACGCCCAATTGGACGCCCTCGAAAAGCGACTGGCCTAAGCCGGACTCATTCGTCGACCGAGTCCGTAAATAAGGCCGGTCGCTAGACCAATTATCGACACCAATGCGTCACCGGTGCCAAACCTCATCGCGATGCCGACGGGTATTAACGCGCCCAACACCCACAGCAATTGCTGACGAACGGCGAATCTTGCGAATGTACGACCTTGCGCGCCGGGAGGAACGTGACGCTGTGTAATGGCGTCAAAACTCGGTTGCGCCACCGAAGCACAAATGCCCAGCCAGCCCGCGAGTAGGGCCTGCGTGGCGAGCGTCGGATGGAGGGTCGTTGCGCCCGAGCCAAGCCCAATGGCCAAGAGCGACAACGTCAACAATGTCGATTCGGGAACGGCGTTTCGAATGCGAGTGACGAGACCTAGACCAATCAGGGCGCCCACCGCGCTCATACCAAGGGCGAAGGCGTACCACGAGAGCGCCGCGTGCTCACGGCGAAGTCCGAAGGCCAACAAGAACGTCGTAAAACCCACCGTGAAACGTACGATGGCCGAAGCTGAAAGTCCCCATAACACTTCGCGGTCCCCGAGAGGGCGAAGCATCTGCATGTCTCGTTCGACTTCAGTCATAGAAGTCACTTCAATGCGCAACGACGGAGCGGGCCGTTGCAAGCGAAGACTGGCCACGACGCCCACCAAGAAGACGAACGAAGCAAACACCAAGACGCTCGTCGCCCCAATGCTTTTCAAAATGGCGGCCCCGATAGAACCGGCGAGTAGTCCCGATATCGTGCCCAGTAGCGTCAACTGGGCGTTGAAACCAGCGAAGCCACGTTCTTTTGAGGGCACGGCGCTCGGCCATCCTGATCCGTCCACCGTGGCCGAACGTTCCCGGAATTGATCGGTGCGCGCCATTTCTGGCACCAGCGCGCCACGAGTCACCACGTACAGCTTCGACGCCACGAGTACGAAGAACGCTTCGGGAAAGAGAATCCAGGAATTGAGATGACTGGCCATAGAAAAACAAAGCGCACAACGCGCGAGCGCCGACGTGGCCACGAGAAAGCGTCGTCCGTTCGTTGAGCGGTCAATGAGTGGGCCTAGTAACGGCGACACCACCGCGAAGGGGGCGACCGTCAACAAGAGATACAACAGCACCTTGGTCTTTGCTTCGGTGGGCGACACGGAGAAAAAGAGTGAACCCGCCAAAGAAACGGTCACGAGCGTGTCGCCGGCCATCATGATGACGTGCACCAACGCCAAACGGCCAAAGGCGGTGGCCTGATCAAAGAGATCCAGTGCCGACGCCCACGCTAGGGAGCC
Organism: Acidimicrobiaceae bacterium; assembly: GCA_003138895.1. Classification (GTDB taxonomy): domain Bacteria; phylum Actinomycetota; class Acidimicrobiia; order Acidimicrobiales; family RAAP-2; genus RAAP-2. Next base: position 49,950 of record PLHJ01000018.1, on the reverse strand, counting down.
AAAACCACGTCGTCGCACAAATGACAAGCGTACGGCACGCACCTTGATTTTCGTTGGCAAACGAGCGAAATCAATTCCCAAGTGCTAAAACTGCCGCGTGCACACCACCGCCTTCTTTCTCAACATGCCTCTCGCCGCGCTCAGCGCCGTTGTCTGGCTAGCGCTCGCGTTCGCAATTGGTCGTTTGTTGCATCGTCACGCCATCGTCGACGTGTTCTGGGGGCTTGGCTTCCTCTTTATCTACGCCGAATGTTTGTTGGTCTCAGACGCGTGGTCACATTCGGACGCTTCGCCGTGGTGGTCATCGCAACCCCACGTGTTGCTTGCTCGCATGCTTACGCTCATCATCGTTGCGGTATGGAGTATTCGACTCTCCGGACATCTGGCGCTTCGCCAACGTAAGGGCGGTGAGGACCTGCGCTACGTGATGATCCTTCGTCGCGCGAAGGGCAAAAATCAAACGTGGTACGCCATCCGATGGATCTATCTCCTACAGGCGGGACTGTTGTGGTTTGTTTCACTCACGCTGCAGTGGATTGCCTTTATGCCCTCGGCCAATCTGCTTGTTCTCCTTGTTGGAGCGGTCGTCGCCGTCAAAGGACTTTCGATCGAAGCACTGAGCGACTGGCAACTGCGCCGGTTTTTACGAGATAGCGCTTCCCAGGCACAGACAATGAACCGCGGCCTCTGGCACTATTCGCGCCACCCGAACTACTTCGGCGACGCCCTCTTTTGGTGGGGAGCCTTCCTAATTGCCGCTGCGAGCGGTTGGGGGTTACTGATGGTACTGAGCCCCTTCGCCATGACCAAGTTGTTGACGTCCGTGTCGGGCAAACCCCTCCTTGAAGCGAAGTTGAAAAAAACGCGCCAAGGCTATCTCGATTACGTTGCTTCAACCAGTGACTTTTTTCCATGGCCACCTAAGCAATTGCCCGTGTCGAATATCGAACCGACACCTTAATTAGAAAAACAGGCGCCCAAATAAATTGCCCGAGGCAACAAGTTGGCTTTGCAGTACGTCGCCCGATTCGCCGGCAACCACAATTGTCGAGCGGTGTCGAAATGCGACAACACAGTGATGCCGAAGTAATTCGTCATGTCCTCACCCGCGTTGCCCCAAATAAAAGCCCAGTTGTCGACGCAGTCGTATTTCACGATGCCAAAGAGTCCCGTGTTGGTCGACGACGGTGGCGACGTTGCATTGAAACCGGCAATCAATGCTGACGGCGTACAAGGAACCGGTGAAATGCTCTCGAGCGCAACACCCTTCGACAAAATGGCGATAGGAATAAGCGCAACGATCAACGCGGCAACAAAGGCCAGGCGCACGAACTTCACCAATTCAGTCAAGCACAGGGAACCCTCCAGTCGTGCATTCGGGTTTCGTCGTTCGTTCTCACAGAATGCGAATGCGCCATGGTCTCGGTTACGACTCGACCAATAGAGTAAGAGGCGTGACCTCAAGTTCCCTGACGACTGACGCATCACGCAGTGACGTGACCGCTGGTGACGCCATTATTCGAACCGAAGAACTCACCAAGGTCTACGGCGGCGTCGACATGAAAGCCGTCGACGGTCTGAACCTCTCGGTGAACGCGGGAGAGATTTTTGGATTACTCGGACCCAACGGCGCCGGAAAGACGACCACCGCGGGAATGCTCACGACGCGAGTTATTCCCACGTCGGGTCACGCGTTCGTGGCCGGCATCGATGTCGTGGCACACCCGGCTCTCGCCAAACAACTTATTGGCGTTGTGTCCCAGACCAACACGCTGGACCGACAACTGAACGTTTGGGAGAACCTCTATTTTCATGGGCGCCTCTTTGGCATTGGCGCGAGTGAGTCGCGCGAAATTTCCGACGCTCTGCTCGAACAATTCCAGTTATCGAAGTGGGCCAAGGCCTCCGTCTACGCACTTTCGGGAGGCATGGCACAGCGCCTGATGGTCGCCCGCGCCATATTCCATCGACCAGCCGTTCTCTTTATGGATGAACCCACCGCCGGTCTTGATCCACAAAGTCGACTCGCCTTGTGGGACGTGCTTCGTGAGCTGAACGGCGCCGGACAAACCATTCTCTTGACCACTCACTACATGGAAGAAGCCGAAGAACTCTGTGGCCGCGTGGCAATCATGGACCACGGAAAAATTCTGGCTCTCGGTACTTCCGAAGAACTCACGAAGAGCGTGGGCGTTGACACCGTAGTAACCGTGAAGGCGACAGGCGACCAAGCACGACTAGCGAGCGTCTTAGAACAAGGCGTGACGGGCGTCGTGAACGTGCGACAAACCGATGACGGTGTCGAGCTACATGTAAAGAGTGCTGACCGCATCGTGGGGCGCGTGGTCACTGCCGCCGAACGAGAGAATTTTGAAGTCGCCGACATTTCTGTCGCAGAGCCGTCACTCGAGACCGTGTTTATCAACTTGACCGGTAAGGAACTGCGAGACGAATGAGCACCAACGCCGTTACCCACTCACCTCGCACCGTCGAACTTCATCCGACCCGCACGGCCTTTCAATCAAGCCGCACGGCGCTCGCCGCACTTCTCCTTCGCGACCTTGTCGTACTCGGAAAGAACTTTCGAGAGTTCGTCATTCGCACCGTCGTGCAACCGTTTCTTCTCTGCTTCGTTTTCCTTTTCGTATTTCCCAAAATCGGCCAGTCAATTGGTGGAGGCGGCGCGGGTAGTTCAAGCGAAACCGTTTTTGCCACGGTGCTCGTGGCAGGTGTCGTTGGTATTTCCATCATGTTCCAAGGTGTCCAGTCCGTCGCGCTGCAAATGGCCCAAGAATTTGGCTTCACGCGTGAAATCGAAGACCGGGTGCAAGCACCGTGTCCTATTTGGCTCGTGGCCATTGAGAAAGTTATTGGCGGTGCAATTCAGGGACTGATTTCCGCGGCAATTGTGTTGCCGATTGCGTCGTTCGTGCACGCTCGCGGCGTCGAGGCGCAACTGTCGTTGCACTGGCTCATCATTTTGACGATGGTCCCCCTCGCCTGCATTGCCATGACATCGCTCGGGCTCGTGCTCGGCACGTCCTTTGAGCCGCGCAACATTGGATTGATGTTTAGCTTTGTCGTCTTGCCAATTACCTTTCTGGGCGGTACGTACTACCAGTGGACCAGACTCGCACCGGTAAAGATTGGTGGCTTCCACTGGCTACAAACCTTGGTGCTCATCAATCCCCTTATTTACGTCAACGAGGGCATGCGCGCTGCGTTCACGGGCATTCCCCACATGCACCTGTACATCATCTATCCGGTGCTGATTGGCTTTTGCGTCACGTTTCTAACGATTGGCCTTCGTAATTTCAAGCGACGCGTCCTGAGCTAACGCTCCCCCACCGTTCGGGTTCTCGCGTCGCCACTCACTAACGTGTCTTTCATGACTTGGTGGCACGACGCCGTTTTTTATCAGATTTATCCCCGCTCGTTTCTCGACACCGACGGTGATGGCGTTGGCGACCTCGGCGGCATCCTTAAGAAGATGCCGTACCTCGCCTGGCTTGGCGTGGACGCGCTATGGATCACGCCCATATATCCCTCCCCGATGCGCGATTTCAGTTACGACATTTCGGATTACTGCGATGTTGACCCGCTCTTTGGCACGCTTGACGACTTCGATCAGATTATTGCGAAGGCCCACGAGGCTGGCATCCACGTGATCTTGGACTGGGTGCCCAACCACACGTCGAGTGATCACCCTTGGTTCCAAGAAGCTCGATCGTCAAGGACAAATCCCAAGCGGGACTGGTACGTCTGGAAAGAACCAACGTCCGACGGCAAACTCCCAAATAACTGGTTGCGTTCGTGGAGCGACCAACCAGCCTGGACGCTCGACGACGAAACAGGTCAGTTCTACCTCCATTGCTTTTTGCCTGAGCAGCCTGATCTCAACTGGGCCAACATCGATGTTCGAGACGCGATGGCCGAGACGCTACGTTTTTGGCTGCGACGAGGTATTGATGGATTTCGCATGGACGTGGTGCACCTCATTGGTAAAGACCCCGCCATGCCCGATGACCCCGAAGACCTCGTCGCCATTGGTCACGTGCCCTTAAATGACCGACCCGAAGCTCATGTGTATTTGAAGGGCATTCGAAAAGTTCTCGAGGAGTTCGACGGAGAGCGCACATCCGTTGGCGAGGTGTACTTGCTCGATCCTGAGGTCGTGGCGACGTATTACGGTCAGGCTGACGAACTGCATATGTCCTTCAACTTCGCGTCGTTGTTTACGCCATGGCGAGCCGCGTCGTGGGTGGAGACCATCACCCGCACCGAATCGTCACACAACGCCGTTGGCGCGTGGCCGACCTGGACGCTTTCTAATCACGACAACAAACGAATAGCGTCACGACTCGACGGTGATCCGATGAAGACGCGATCGGCGGCCATCTTGGTTCTGACACTTAGAGGAACACCGTTTCTCTACGCCGGCGAAGAACTGGGGCTGGAAGACGCAATCATTCCACCCGAGCGTGTGGTAGATCCCGGTCTTCGTGATCCCTGTCGCGCCCCGCTTCCTTGGACAAATGAACGACTGCACGGTTGGCCTTCGGATCCATGGTTGCCCTTTGCCGAGCGACCAAATGACTTTTCCGTGGAAACCCAAGAGCACGACTCGGCGTCAATGCTGAACTTTGTACGAAGTTTGCTTAGTATTCGAAAAGCATCGACGGCCCTTCGACAAGGTTCGCTCAACGAACTTCGCGACGACAATGGCGTTCTGCATTATCGGCGCGAGAGCAGTGACGAGGTTGTCGACGTCTATATCAACTTTGCTAAAGAGCCTCGACCCATTACATTTTTACCGGGTTCGACGTGGCTGCTCTCGAGCAGCGGCGTGAAAGTTCCGGCCTCGGGTCAATTACTTCTTGTCCCCGGAGACAGCGTCATCGTTCGCGTCAGTCCCTGAGTCGCTGTCATCGTCTCGAAGCGCTTCGTGGTGGGCAATTTGATCCTGCTCACGCTCGTTGATTTCTTCGTCGGGCGCTCGCTCAATGTGTACGAGCAAGTCATCAGCCTCAGGCGAAGAACGAATGAGTTCGTCAAGTTTCAACTGAGTCGCAATTTGTTGGTGACTCTGTGTGTGCTGAATCACAAACAGCATGATGAGCGTGATCGCTGCGGCGGCTACTTCAAAGTCTCGATCCCAGTTTTGTGGATTACCCTCAACCGCCAATGCAATTAAGAAGGCCACTACCACTACGGCTACGAGTGCAGCGACGCCCGCTCGCGACGTTTGATCGCCAAACCAACGAAGCACCCTGCTTAAGCGTGCTCGAATTTCTGCTCGTTTCATCGGTACTCTCCTTTATCGCGCAGCTGCACCGGAGAATGCTTCAGCAGTATCCATCCTTGCAAGAGCGGTCCTGTTCGACAACGGCGCGATGATAAGAACAGGCTCATTCGATCAGCGAGACGGCGAAGTCCGCTTTTGCCGCTCGAGGCGCAGCAACACGAGTCGCCAACCAACCATGACGGCTCCCAAGAACAACAGCGCCACGATAATAAAGGCAAAGGCCGTTCCCTGTCCCGACACCACGCGAAGCACCATGCCAATGGCCACCGTGCTCAACATCACGACAACTCCGTTGCGAAGTGAACGACCCGACTGCTTCTTACCAATAAGCACGGTCCATCCGACAATCACACCGAGAGCGAAGGGCCACAGCGTTGAAAGAACGCCACCGACGTTTTCGCCGTGGTGATGATTTGCTCGTCCAATGATGACGAACACCATGACGGTAAGTCCATCAAGAATTGGCACGGGAGCCGCTAATGACCATCGATTGTGCACGTGGTCACTGTAGGGACGTTCGTGGTGCTACGAATCGTTCAGCATTCGCCCTTACGAGAGAGCAAATGCGGCGATGTCGCGCGCAGTGTCGTGACTTATCTCCGGTGTCACGATGACCACTACTTCTGCTCCGTGCATCGTTCCAAGAACAACGCGGCCGCGAGCCGCGACACCAGCTGACAACAACAAACGATAAAAAGCAATGCCCTCGTCTCGCAGCGGGTCGCACTCATTCACGCTGATCACCGTGGGTGGAAATCCTTCGACGTCCTCTTTGGTAGCAAAGAGCGGCCACGCCAAAGGGTCACCTGCCTTGAAGGCGTCGATGCCGTAGGACATGGCTCCCCAGTTGCTGTGAAGATTCAGAAAAATTCCATCGTTCTCGTACGACGACGGAAGTCGATCATCAGGCCAGTGTCCTGCGATATATGGGCAAAGCGCGTACAGACCTTTTACCAAATCAAGCGAGCCTTCCCTCTTCAGTTTCAGCCCAGTAGCCAGAGTCAGATTGCCACCGCCGCTTTCACCGGCAACAACAATTTTCTTAGGATCAATGTTCAACGAGGCTGCGTTGTCGTGAGTCCACTTGAGACCAGAAACGCAGTCATTCAGGCCCGCGGGATAGGGTGCGACCTGGGGGACCTTCGATGGAATGACGGAATTTCGAAACTCCACCATGACAACGGCAACACCCTTTGAAGCAATGACTCGGCCCCACGCGCGGTAGTTCCCATAAAAACTCGACAGCGACGCCATACCGCCGCCGTGGATGTAATAGACGCACGGAAGTGTTTCGTCATTATCGGGACGAATGACTTGCAGCAAGATTGTGTTGCCGTCTGGTTTTGACTTCACTTCGTGAGTAGCGAATCGAAGACCTTTAGAAGGGGCAATAGTCTCGTCGTCACAGACCTCGGTTAATTGTTCCATTTCGAGGGCACTTTGCAGGCCAGAAGGCGACGAGGCCATAGCAAGTATTTGTTCTCGGTCCTTCACGTCCTTGGCTGGTTCATCCGGTAAGAGTTTTAAAAATCCCTTTACTCTCGGATCGATTCGATCGTCGGCATCCAGGTCATACGCCACTTCAGTTCCCCCACTCCGTGTTTCTCGCCACAGTATCGTGCCTTTTCGCGAGTTTCAATGTTCAGCTCAAATAACTCATGGACGGTGAAAACCTCTCATCGGAGTTCATGATGAGGCGTTACTCGAAACTTCGAAGTTATTTCTTGTGTTCGTGCCAAATGACGAACGTTTGCAACGCCACTGCACTTTGGACGAAGACATTGGCAATGACTAATACCGCCAGAGGAACAAGAAATGAATGAACACCCAGAAGAAAAACCGCCAAAACTATGAGGACCATTGCCGCGGAAATAAATGAGGCAATGCGCAATCGACGCCACAGTGGATTTGACCAATAGCCCTTTCCCGGCAGACGTGGCCACCTTCCGCTTGAGGAGGAATATTCCCACGACACTGAGTGCGACCCACTTTCTCGGAACTTCACTCACCTTACGTGCAAATGAGATTTTCAAAAGTTCTCACCTCGAGCAGTTTCGTTACAGGTGCACCACAACGAACGAAATTATCGAACGAGACAGACCGATGCCAAAAAGCCGAGTCCAGCGAGTAAAAAGGTAACCGTGCAAGACCCAACTTCTTCAAAGAGACGGCTAGCTGCAGGGGCCCTCGCCGTCGCCTTTTCTTTGTTCGCCACTAGTTCAATTGCCGGCGCGGCCACAAAAACGACGACACAAACGGCGTCAGCGGGAAACATAACAGCTTCCTATACGTACAACCCAAATCCCCCCTTCTCGCAGCATTCGAATTTGAAAATTATTCAGAGCGGCAAGGTGGTCTACAACCAAGTTGTCAGTTCGGTGTGGTGCGGCAAAGTGTGTTGGCCCGACTTCATCACAGAAGGAAAAAAGGTCATCCACGTCGTCAAGTTGCAGCGCAATGGCACTCCGAGTGTTGTTCTCGATCTCTATAGCGGTGGAGCTCATTGTTGCTCCATAGAACAGGTGTACACGTTCAAACTAAATTCAACAACCGTCCATAAATTCGAGCACAACTTCGGCGACCCCGGCGAACAGTTAGTGCAAATAGGTCAAAACCATAGTTACGACTTACTAAGCGCCGACGATCATTTCGCCTATGAATTTACGGATTTTGCAGCTTCCGGATTGCCAATCGAGATACTTAGTTTTTCTGGCTCGACCTTCCATAACATCACGCGCTCGTTTCCCAATCTGATCGCAAAGGACGCAAAGGTTTGGATCAACGTTTTCAAATCGCGGGCAAGTTCCCACTATGAAGACTCAGTCGGCGTCGTTGCTGCATGGGCTGCGGACGAAGACATGCTCGGTCACTCCGCTGCCGTGTCGAAGTTTCTCGCAGCACAAGTCAAGGCGGGGCATCTCAATAGCGCTTTAAGTTCTATCAACTTAGAAGGTGAGAAATTTGTCATTGCGTTGCAAAAATTTCTTCGGCTGCACGGTTACTTGAAGCGGTAGGCCTGCTCACAGGGAGTCGTCTCTCTTTTGGTGAGCAAAGGTCAATGGCGACTTAAGTGTCAGGTAGTTTGTGGAACTCTGCAACACGTCCGGGAGCTGTGTAAAGGATCTCCCGGAACTGTGTCGACAAGTATGAACCGAAACATCACACGATTCGGTAGGGCCGGTGGGGATCGAACCCACGACCGAGGGATTATGAGTCCCCTGCTCTAACCACTGAGCTACGGCCCTCTGAAGCGAAGAAACAACGAATCCGAGCTCCCAGAGCAGGACTCGAACCTGCAACCTAGCGATTAACAGTCGCTTGCTCTGCCAATTGAGCTATCTGGGAATGTCGCCCGAGGGCAAAGAAACAGTACCAAACATACTGAGTCCCTATTGTTCACGTAGCCACGTTAAGAGTCGATCAGCGTGAGGACTGTGTTCTACCTTCTTTTGCCATTTGAGTTTTCTCTTCGCCATTGCTTGTTTGGAAATCCCGTGCTCCTTCCCCAATTCGTCAAGCGACATCACTCGCCCGACCAGCATCCAAAAGTCACGAAAGTCGTCTCCGAGTGCTTCTCGAAGAGCGTCAATCACCCATTCGGCTTCACGCCACTCGCCGCCATCGAATTGTTCGACCATTGGGTGGTTCGGTGAATTGACGTCGTCCATCCCACTCGCAATGTGCTCCGAAATTTGCATTATTCGCGCGGCATTCTTGCGATCTGTACTCAGTTCACGTGCCACTTCATTGGCGTGAAGTGACTTGTCGCCAGCGCTTCGTTGCAATTTGCGAAAGCGAATAACGAGTCGCAGGTCCGCGTCAGGATACGGCACTCGGTTGGACACCGCAGCGAGCACCATCTTCTCGATCCAGTAATTGGCGTACGTTGAGAATCGGAGACCTCGCGACGAATCAAAGCGACGAAGTGCGTTCACTAGACCCTCGAGACCAGCCGCTTCCAATTCATCATGGTCAAAGGGAAGTCCAAGTTCATTGACTCGCTTTTTGACAATGGCGCACGTGGAAGAAAGTAGGTGCTCTTCAGCCCTTCGCCCACTGCGAACCAGCAAACGCAACGTATTGACGTCGTCGTCTGATGAAACGTCGATGTTGGCCAGTGCATCACTCGCTCTTCGACCTTTCTCAATGTCGTGCAGCAAAGCGGTTTCTTCTTCTTTTGACAGCGTTGCCATGATCGTCACGTTGCCAACGGCCCGTGATTGCCGGTGCTGGACGCTACTCACGACTCGCTAACGGTTTCAAGACTTTGCAGCCATTCGCGAAGTTCGTTCTCTGCAATTTCTGCTTCGTCACTATCAAGCTTTTCCAGACGATCACGGACGTCACGGATGGTCGTCATCACGTTCTCGGCCGAAGACTCGCCACTTCGCAAGTTCCTTTCTAGATCAAGGAGAGCACTTCTCGAAGCCGAACGGACGAGTTGCGCCGTGACGTCGGAGATGTACTGCGACTCGCTAGAGAGTTCGAGGGGCTCTTGCGTCGCGAGTTGTTGTAATAATTCGGCAGCTTCAGCGTCACCGCGAGTCAGCAATTCATTGGCGGCCTGCGAGACGGACTCATTGACGAGAAGAGCCTCAAAAGCATCTCGCTGCACGGTGTCCACAAAATACTCGGGCACAAGTCGAGCCAGGGCCAGAGTTCGATAGTCAATCGTAAGCTTTAGTGCCGCCACGCCAGGACGAGAAAGTGCTTCGCGTTGTGCTGGTGGGACGCGAGGCGTCTCCGGCGAGGAGACTTCAGATCGTGGACCTCTTCGAAGTGCATCTGTTACGCGAGGACGAAGTACGGCGGAATCAAGTTTCAGCGTGTCCGCGATGTTCATGACGTACTGATCACGAACCAAGTCACTCGGGTGTTCACTGATCACCGCTACGGCGAGTTCCGCGGCGCGAGCTCTTCCTTCGGGAGTTGCGAGATTCGCCGCATCAAGAACTCGACTTAATCGAAATTCAAGAAAAGGAACGGCCTGAGCTATCGCTTCACGCAACGCTTCGGGGTCACGCTGGGCAAGCTCGGCTGGATCAGTGCCCTTCGGTAACTTCGCCACCGCCACGTCGATCTCGTACTGCTTTTCCCACTGATACACCGAAGCGGCGGCACTCTGGCCCGCTTGGTCAGCGTCGTAGGCCAAGACAATTCGCTTAGCAAAATTTTTCATTGTTCGAAAGTGATCTTCACCGAGAGCCGTGCCGCAGGTGGCCACAGCGCGCGGCATTCCCGCCATAAAGAACGCAATGACGTCGGTATAGCCCTCGCAAACAATGATCTCGTCGGTCTTTACGATATTGTCCTTCGCCCAGTTAAGGGCGTAAAGCGTACGTCGCTTTGAATAAATAGCCGTCTCCGAGGAGTTTTTATATTTTGGTTCAACGCGACCATCGCCTCGAAAATTGGCTGCTGCTTCAGGAAGAATGCGTCCACCTACGGCAATTGCTCGACCGGACACGTCATAGATCGGAAAGACAATTCGAGCTCGCAGAAAATCCTGCTTACGACCTCGACTGTTGGTGAAACCAAGTCCGGTGCCCGTCAGTACCTTGTCGCTCATTGGCACAGCCTTCATGAGGGCGTCCCAGTCGTCGGGCGACCATCCAAGATGAAATTGACGGGCGACGTCGCCATTAATACCTCGCGACTTCAAATACTCGCGCGCTGGTCGCGCGCTGGGACTGTCGAGCAATTGCTGGTGGTAATACTCAATAGCACGTTCCATTGCCGACAAAAATTCGTGGCGGTCCTTCATGGCGGGTCCCGCGTTGGCGTCCTCGTGCAACGTGATGTTGGCTCGGTCGGCGAGCAAACGCACCGCATCCATGAAATCGAGATGTTGTGTTTCTCGAACGAACGTTATGGCGTCACCACTGGCTCGACATCCGAAGCAGTAGTACACGCCTTCTTCAGCGTTCACCGAAAACGACGCGGTCTGTTCGCCGTGAAAAGGACAAAGACCGGTCCAGCGCCGTCCCGTCTTCTTGAGGGCTACTTGCTCACCAATAAGGGCAACAATATCCGTCGCCGCCCGAACTTGGGCAATCTCACCCTCCGCTAATGCCATAAATAGAAAGTACCCTCTGACCCTGAGCAAGCAACCATAGTTATTGCCACATTCTCTAAACTGCTCCAATGACTGATTTCGCCGTTGAATGTGACAACATCGTTCGCACGTTTCGAGTCGGCGAAGTCCGTGCCCTCGACGGTGTTTCGCTTCGAGTGCCCAAGGGCCAAGTCTTTGGCCTATTGGGTCCCAACGGTTCAGGAAAAACAACGATGGTCCGCATTCTTTCGACCATTTTGAAGCCCAACAGCGGCACCGCCAAGGTCATGGGTTTCGACGTGGTCAAAGATGCCGAAAGCGTTCGAAAGACCATTGGCATGGCCGGACAGTACGCCACGGTCGATGAGAATCTCACTGGATTTGAAAATATCGTCATGATTGGACGACTTACGCATTTGACAAAAAAGGTGGCTCGACGTCGCGCGAACGAACTCTTGGAACAGTTCGGGCTCACTGACGCAGGGAACCGATCAGTCAAGACCTACTCCGGTGGTATGCGTCGACGACTCGACCTAGGCGCGTCCCTCGTCTCACAACCGCCTTTGCTCTTCCTTGACGAACCAACGACGGGTCTCGATCCCCAAAGTCGCCAAGACCTCTGGGGCGTCATTGAACAGTTAATCGAAGGTGGCACCACAGTGCTGTTGACAACGCAATACCTCGAAGAAGCCGACCGCCTGGCTTCACAACTCGTTGTTCTTGATCACGGCAAAATCATCGCCGAAGGAACACCGCCAGAACTGAAAGCACAACTGGGAACGACCGTGCTCGCACTCACGTTTGAATCGCTCGAAGACGCCCAAAAGGGCGGCGACATTGTAAAGAGTCTTTCTGACAAGCCAATTCACACTGAAGGTTCGACGGTGGAGTTGACCGTCGACTCCGGCCCCGCGACCGCGGCTGAGGCCATCCGTCGTATCGACGCCGCCACAATCAAACTGAAGGGGCTCGCACTTCGCGAACCAAGTTTGGATGACGTGTTCTTGAGCTTGACCGGACACACCACCGAAGTAGGCGACGTGAATCTTGCTGCGTCAACTAGCCAAGTGAGCAAGGGGTAATTGTGACCACCGAAAACTATGTCTCAGAACTTCGCTGGACCCTCAGCGATATCGCCACCATCGCTCGACGAAACATCCTGACGCTGGTTCGCATTCCCACGTCACTCGTGTTCGCGATTATTCAACCCATCATGTTTGTGCTGCTTTTCCGTTACGTCTTCAGTGGGTCAATCAATATTCCTGCGGGTACCTATGTCAATTACCTCATCCCCGGCATCTTGGTGCAGACAACAATCTTCGGTGCCGTTGGCACCGCCATTGGGCTCGCCGAAGACTTGCAGCGGGGACTCATTGAACGTTTTCGCGCACTCCCGATGGCCCGCAGTGCCGTACTCGCGGGACGAACAATTTCGGACGTGTTGCGAAACATCATGATTGTGGTAGTAATCACTGGCGTGGGATTCGCCGTTGGCTTTCGTCCCCATGGCGGTTTCTTTCCCTATATCGAAGCGTGCCTCTTAATGCTGTTGTTCGCGTACTGCCTCTCATGGGGTTTTGCCTTCATTGGCCTCGCCGCTCCCAATTCCGAAACGGCACAGGCCATGACGTTTCCACTTATTTTCCCACTCACGTTTGCCTCCAGCATCTTCGTTGCGATTAATAACATGCCCGGATGGCTGCAAGTCTTTGCTCGCAACCAGCCCGTGTCCCAGGCGGCCAACGCGGTGCGAGCATTGATGCTTGGCTATCCCGTTGGTAATTCGGTTTGGGTCACGTTGTTGTGGGCAGCCGGCGCATTGATTCTCTTAGCGCCTTTGGCAACGCGTCGTTATCGTCAAGCTGCCTGAGTCGTCGTTATGGCGCGTTCAACGCAACCGATGCTGTCGGCAGGCGAATTAAACGAAATCATGCGCGGGGCATTTCCCGACGCGAACGTTCCCATTGTTGATGCCGTAACCGACGGTGGCGTCCAAGTTCGCCAACCCATTAGCGACCGTCACGGTCGACCTGGGGGCACTGTATCGGGCCCGACGATGATGTCCCTCGCCGACACTGGTGCGTGGATGGCGATTTTGTCGCGCATTGGACCGGTCGTGCTCGCGGTCACCACCAGCTTGCACATTGACTTTCTTCGAAAACCAGAACTGAGTGACCTCGTGGCGGACGCACAGATTTTGAAACTCGGTTCACGATTAGCCGTCGTTGACGTGACTCTGCATTCGCTCGACAGCCTCGACGTCGTCGCCAAGGCCCAGGTGACGTACTCCATACCGCCGGAAAATCTGACCAAATAAATTACGCTGGCGCCATCGCTTCCCAGATGTGGTGCAAGAGATCGTCAATTTTGACTCTGGTTTGCACCGTCGTGTCGCGGTCCCGTACCGTCACGGCTCGGTCCTCCAGCGTGTCAAAGTCCACCGTGATGCAAAGAGGCGTTCCAACTTCGTCTTGTCGTCGGTAGCGACGTCCAATGGACTGGGTAACGTCAAAGTCGCACATGAAGTGGGGTTGCAACTTCGAGAGCACTTCTTTCGCCACTCCTTCAAGTTCGGGCTTCTTAGATAGCGGCAACACGGCAATTTGATACGGCGCTAGGCGCCAGTCCAATTGCAGCACCGTTCGAGTTTCGCCTTCGACTTCATCTTCGTGATACGCCGACAACAGAAAGGCCATCATCGCCCGTGTCACACCGGCCGCTGGTTCAATGACGTATGGCGTGTAACGCTCGTTCGTTGCTTGATCAAAGTATTCGAGCTTCTCCCCTGACGCTTTTGAGTGAGCGCCCAAGTCATAGTCGCCACGATTCGCAATGCCCTCGAGCTCGTCAAATCCCCAAGGGAACTTGAATTCGATGTCAGTCGTTCCCTTGGAGTAGTGCGACAGATCCTCGGGAGCGTGCACGTAACGTCGAAGCGATTCTTCGGGGATACCCAAGGCGAGATACCAGTTGAAGCGCTCTTCAATCCAGTGCTCGTGCCACTGCACGGCGTCCGCCGGAGGAACGAAATATTCCATCTCCATCTGTTCGAATTCGCGCGTGCGGAACACAAAGTTCTGGGGCGTGATTTCGTTTCGGAAACTCTTACCAATTTGGGCAATACCGAACGGCGGCTTCTTTCGTGACGTTGAAAGAACGTTGGCGAAGTTCACGAACATGCCTTGTGCGGTTTCGGGACGTAAGTATGCGGTCGAACCTTCGCCTTCGACGGGACCGGCCGAGGTCTTGAACATCAGGTTGAAAGCGCGCGGTTCCGTGAAGTCGGTTCCACCACAGTTCGGACACTTGCCGTCAATCTTGTCTTCGCGCCAGCGCTCGTGACACTTCTTGCAGTCAACGAGCGGATCAGTAAAGGTCTCGAGGTGACCAGAGGCCGCCCACACGGCGGGCGGGCCAAGAATGGCCGCGTCAATTCCCACCACGTCCTCGCGCATTTGCACCATTGAGTGCCACCAGGCGTTCTTTACGTTGCGCAACATCAACACGCCCAACGGACCGTAGTCGTAGGCCGAGCGAAATCCCCCATAAATCTCGGCGGACGGGAAGATGAATCCTCGTCGCTTGCAGAGATTTATGACCTTGTCAAGGAGGTCCGAAGTGGTGGTATCGGGGCTGGAACTCATGGCGCAAGGCTACCGGACTAGTTCACCTCTTCCGAAGAGCGAAGCCGCACAATGGCCTGGTTTGCCAGTAATCGTCCAGACGTCGTAAGGGTCACCTGGCCTCGCTCGACGTTCACTAAATGGGCAATCTCGTCCAAAGACTCAAACGCCTCGACCGGCACGCCGCGTCGCGTGCGAAGGGCCAAGGAGTCGCGTTCGAAGTTGCGCGTCGCGTCGTCGAGCACCTCTTCACCGCCGAGGGGCCGTTCGCCATTTTCGACCATGGCGATGTACCGATCGGGGGTTCGCACGTTCCAGTAACGACGACCATCAACGTGCGAATGGGCCGCAGAACCAAAGCCCACGTAGTTCCCTTGATCCCAGTACACGTGATTGTGCCGACATTCGTGGCCGGGCTTCGCCCAATTCGATATCTCTTCCCACTGGTACCCGGCGTCTTCCAGCGTTTTTGCGACGAGCTCATACGCGTCGGCGGTTTCATCCTCGTCGGGGTGGCGCGAGAGGTCTTTACCCAGTGGCGTTGACGGCTCGGGCGTCAATGCGTAGCAACTGATATGCGGTGGTGGATACGCAAGTCCCAACAAGTCAGCCAACGTCCGCTTGACGTCGGACAACGTCTCCGCTCTCGAACCGATAATCAAATCCATGTTCCACGTCGCAAAACCCGCGTCGTGCACGGCTTGCGATACTTCTTCGTGCGCCATGATGCCGTGGCGTCTGCCGAGATCGGCGAGCACGGCGGGCTGTGTTGACTGCACGCCAAAACTCATACGCGTGACCCCACCGTTCTTGTAGGCCCGCAGTCGCTCAAACGAGGCGTCTTCTGGATTGCACTCGACGGTCACTTCCGCGTCGTCGGAGCGAGGGATGGCGTCGAGAATCCGTAGGAGTTGCTCAACCGTTAAACGAGAAGGCGTTCCACCCCCAAAGAATATTGACGTTGCGAGAGGGAGACCATCGGCTCGTTGCCAGTTGATTTCCTTGACAACGGACTCAACGTACGAGTCCATCAAAAAATCGCGGTCGCTATAGGTGGCGAAGGCACAGTAGTCGCAGCGATGCGCACAAAAGGGCACGTGCACGTAGACGCCAAATTCCTTGGAGGAAGTGCTCACGCGCTCACCGTATTTTTTATCTCCTCGTAACGAGCAAGTGCTTCAATGCGCTCGGTCGCCGCATCCACGATGGGCGTCGGGTAGCTCGAGAGTGACAACAATCCATCACCAGCACCTGGCTGTAAACACTGTGGCGCCGTGACGTTACGCAGTTCTGGGATGAAACGGTGAACGAAATCGCCACTGGGATCAAAACGTTCCGCTTGCGTCGTGGGATTAAAAATGCGGTAATACGGTGCGGCGTCCGTTCCCGTTCCGGCGGTCCATTGCCAACCGTGTTGGTTGGACGCCACGTCGCCATCAATCAGTCGCCACATAAACCACCGCGCACCCCATCGCCAATCGAGGTGCAAATGCTTCACCAAGAACGACGCCGTGACCATTCGAACCCGGTTGTGCATCCAGCCTTCTTCCAAGAGCTGGCGCATTCCTGCGTCCACCAAGGGATAACCCGTTTCACCTCGCGCCCAGGCGCGGAATCGTTCACGCGCGCGGTCATCAGTGTCCACGCGAAGCTTGGTCATATTGCTTCGCAGCGCCTCTTTCACCGACAACGGATGATGAAACAAAACATCAGCGTAGAAGTCTCTCCAACACAACTCCGCCACGAACGTCGCACGACCCGTCGATGAGCCGTTTACGGTTTGCAGTATCTGGCGTGGATGAATCGTGCCGAAGTGTAAATCGGGACTTAAACGACTCGTAGCGTCGGAGCCGGGAAGATTCCTCGTGGTGGCGTAATCGTCAACAATCTCGGCGAAGTCGGCGAGACGTTTCAGCGCGGCCGTTTCGCCGGCGCTGGGCACACGACTCGCCACGTCGTCGGGAAGGTCGCCAAAGTACGCGGGGCGATGATGGGCACAGCGCTCGAGAATTTCGTCGAACGATAATGATGACGCCGCGATCCACCGAGGAGACAATGGTAGATCAAAGGGGGCATCAAAGACTCGATCCAGCCACCTTCGATGAAAGGCGCCAAAAACTTTTAACGGATCACCGCTCTGTGACACAACAGTGCCGGGAGCAACCGCATACGGTGAATCGAAGAATTGAAGACTTATGCCCGAAGTCGCGATCTGGGACGATGTTCGTTCGTCGCGTCGTCGACCAACGGGAGCAAAGTCAGCTGTCGCAAAGATTTCCGTGACACCGTATTCTCTCGCGAGATCCACGAGCACCGCGGTCGGATCGCCCGCGCGAAGAATCAATGCCCCAGACAAACTTTCGTTGAGCGCCTGAAGGGTCATCGACAGATACGACGCCCTCGAAGGTCCAGCGAAACTTAATAACTCACTGTCGAGAATGAAAACTGGAAGCACGCCCGATCCGCTGGCGCGGTCGACTGCTTCGAGCAACGCGGGATTATCCCTCAGACGAAGGTCACGTCGAAACCAAAAAATCGTGGGTGCGCTGCTCATGATTATCGAGTCCGGCACTTTTGCCTTGTAACCACAGCGTCACTCAACTCAGTGGCGGCGAGGAACGAGCGACCTTCAAGCGTTTACCGAGGTGTTGTTCGATGGTTTCTTGGGCGAGTGTAATCACTTCAAAAGAACCGGCCGGCGACGTTTCTCGCAACACCTTGGCTAAGTCACCACCGAGAATTCTTCGTAACAGTTCCAACGCGTCAGGTGAAAGCGCCCGACCCGAGCGACACGATGCGCACAGGGTCCCGCCGACCTCGGCGTCAAAGCTAACTAGCGGACCTTCTCGACCACAACTAACGCACGAATCAAGCACCGGCTCGGAACCGTCGTGCACCATTATTTTGAAAAAGAACGACGCCGGCACAAGTGCGGGTTGGTACTGCAGATCATCCAACGTCGCGAGCGCACGCACGAGCATCGTGAAAATGTCCTCATCGGCCACGTCGTCCAGTGGAATGGCGTCGACAACTTCAACCATGGCCATGCCCGCGACAATGCGTTCGTAGGAAGAGCGCAGATTCGTGAAGCGCTCGCGGTGCAGTACTTGGCGAACTATGTTGAGATTGCCTCGGCCGCGCGCCATATTCATCTCGACGTACGCGAGGGGCTCTAAACCGCCGCCGAGCCTAGAGCCTTGCTTTCGCACACCCTTCGCGATCGCCCGCATTTTGCCGTGCTCTTTGGTCCACAACACGACAACGCGATCGGACTCGCCCGACTTATAGGTACGCAGCACTACCGCGTCGTCGTGGATTTCGTTCACGATTCGGGCTTGTTATCGCGATCTCGGAATTTTTGCGAGCGACCGGGCATACCCATGTAGTGCGATAACCAATTGCCCCCCGCCACCATGACGACCAGAATAAGAGGAATAAGCAATGGCTCCAGCAAAATGGTCGCTCCGTTAAACGCCAAGATCAACAAAAAAACATAGAGCAACACGCCGACAACAATTGTTGCCTTCGTGACCTTCATGATTCGAGACCCCCGAAGCGACGTTCACGACGTTGGTATTCGCCAATTGCTTCGTAAAGATCTTCGCGACGAAAATCTGGCCACAGCACGTCAGTAAAGACGAGTTCAGAGTAGGCCAGTTCCCAAAGAAGAAAGTTGGAAATTCGAAATTCTCCCGATGTTCGCACAACCAAATCGGGGTCGGGAATTTCCGGGTGATACAACCGAGTACGAATCTCTTTTTCGCTGATTTTGTTCACGGGTACCTTGTCACGTACGAGTTGAGCGACCGCGTCCACTATCTCCGCACGACCACCGTAGTTAAACGCCATGTTAAAGGTCATTGCCTTGTTTTTCTTCGTCAACTCTTGTGCTTCGTCCATATTCTTTAGGACTCGCTTTGGCACCCGACCTGTGCGACGTCCCGAAAAGACGATGCGAACGCCTTCGGCGTGGAGTTCGTGTTGGCGACGCTTTAACAATGACTCGTTGAAGTTCATAAGAAAGCGAACTTCGTCAATCGGTCGGCGCCAGTTCTCAGTGGAAAATGCGTAGACCGTGAGATAACGAATGCCAGCGGCCAGTGCGCCGTAGGCGGTGTCAATGAGGGCCTCTTCGCCCGCGGCGTGACCGTCGGTTCGTGGCAGGTTCTGGCGCTGGGCCCAGCGACCGTTGCCGTCCATGACAATGGCGACGTGGCGCGGAATGGACGCCTTATCGAGCGACGCCGGAAGCGGGGTGGGACGCGGATCAGGCACGAATCAAAACTAGTGGGTGGTCCTTGCTCGTTGAGAGTAGCCACGACCCCTAATGTCGTGGCGTGCGTTCCTACGATCCCGACGCTGAGGAACCTTACGTTGAGCCCTCCGAAGAAGGCGGTATCGCCCTCGACGACGACATTGTGCAAATTGATGAGGATCGCGCGTTAGAACTGCTCGACCGAATTACCGAGGATCTTCCCGGAGGTGGTGAACGCCGCGAGGGTCAAAGAGACATGGTCCGAGCAGTTGCTGCGGGCATCAGCCGAAAGCGTCACACCATCGTCGAAGCGGGCACCGGTGTTGGAAAATCGCTCGCGTACCTCGTTCCCGCGGCTTTATCGAGAAGACGCGTCGTCATTGCCACGGCAACGAAGAACTTGCAAGATCAACTCGCGAGCAAGGACGCTCCGACAGTCGCAGAACACGTTGCACCCTTGAAAGTTGCGGTCTTAAAGGGCAGAGCTAATTACCTCTGTCGATTAAAGGCGCAAGAGGTCGGCGCGCCTGCCCAAATGAGTTTTGACGCGGGTGACGATGTCCCCGCAACCGTGGTCGACCAAGTTCGTCGGATCCTTGAATGGTCGAACACGACGTCGTCGGGTGACCGCGACGAACTCAGTTTTGAAGTCGATGGAAGAGCGTGGCGAACGTTGTCGGTGAGCCCTCAAGAGTGTCTTGGTCGTGTGCAGTGCCCCCAGGGTCAGTCCTGTTTTGCCGAACTCGCCAAAGACCAGGCGGCCTCGAGTGACATCGTGATTGTTAACTCCCACCTTTATGGAGCTCACTTAGCCGCTGGATCGACGATTCTTCCCGCGCACGACATTGTGGTGTTTGACGAGGCCCACGAAGTCGTCGACATATTCAGCCAATTGCTCGGCACGTCGCTGAACGCAAATCGTTTTCGAGCACTCGCAACAATGGCTCGCTCCGTCTTGGGAGCCGAACACGCGAGCCTCTGTACGGATCTCACGCAGTTCGCCGACCGGTTCGAGAGGGCGCTCGAAGAACAATTCGACACCAATGAGCTGAAAGGTTTGAGCGACGACGTGAACGCACTACTCGCCGAAGGCACGCAACTGACCATTCAAGTGACGGAGTTGCTGCGAGCAACAGAGACTGGTTCACAAACTGATGAAATACGTCGCATCCGTACGCAAGGTCCAGCCGTTCATCTGACGAACGACTTGGCGCGCCTCGGTGCGGTAAGTGATGACGAACTGACGTGGCTCAATCGACGAGACCGAGAAATCGATATCGAACTTTCGCTCATCGACATTGGTCCACGACTACGAGACGAACTCTGGCCCGCGGTCACTGGCATACTCACGAGTGCCACCATTCCCGAGACGTTGGTGGAATCGCTCGGTCTCGGTGGCATCAGTGATGAACTGCGAGTAGCTAGTCCATTCAACTACGCCGAGCATTCTCTGCTGTATGTTCCCGAACACCTCCCCGCTCGAACTTCCGACGACGCCGAAGAAGCAATTGCTCTCGAACTGGTTGATCTCATTGTCGCCGCGGGTGGACGGACGCTCGCGCTGTTTACCAACCGCACCGTAATGAAACGAGTGGCCGACGAAGTTAGCCAACGTATTGACACGCCGATACTCGTCCAGGACACGCTCTCGAGAAAACGCCTCATCGAACGCTTTCGAGACGAAGAATCAGCAAGTCTCTTTGCCGTCACGAGTTACTGGCAAGGCATCGACGTGCCAGGGACATCGCTAAGTCTCGTCACCATCGACCGGTTACCGTTTCGACGGCCGGATGATCCGCTCAGTGTCGCTCGACGCGACCGCGCAGGCGATCAAGCATTCTCCAAAGTAGATCTTCCCCACGCCACGATGTTGTTGGCTCAAGGTGTGGGGCGCCTCATTCGAAGCGAAACTGATCGAGGAGTCGTCGCT
Source organism: Acidimicrobiaceae bacterium (assembly GCA_003138895.1). Taxonomy (GTDB): domain Bacteria; phylum Actinomycetota; class Acidimicrobiia; order Acidimicrobiales; family RAAP-2; genus RAAP-2. The sequence continues at coordinate 28,782 of PLHJ01000018.1, read as the reverse complement.
GTTTTGGACACTCGCCTAGCGACGGCCAATTACCGGGGACGAATGTTAAAGAAATTGCCGCCCATGCGACGAACACGTAACAAAGAAGAGGTGTTGGCGTTCCTGCGAGCAATCGCAAACTAGAAGTAATTCAACCCAAGTTGTTCACTCCACGTCGGCACCTTTAATTCACCGCGCGGTTGCGTCCAACTAAAAACCGGTTTGATATCGACAACGGGCGTACCGTCAATGCCGTCCAAAGCCCGCACCCGAAAACTGCGCTCCGCCACGTCGATGATTTGGACCGTACTCAGCAGCAATCGATTCGGACGATCCTTATTGCGCTGGGCAAAAATTCCAACGTCGGGCCAGTCGGGGTTGCCGCGAGGATGACGATGCCAGGGACCAGGCGGAACGTCTTCAGCCCAGTCGGCAAAGAAGATGATTTCTACGTGCGAAAAGGTTTCGAGTCCTCGAAGCGACTCACTCGGGACGTCTTTAGCGAGTTCGACGGTACTTTCAATCTCGTCCCAGTTGTCATCAAGCGCTTCACTTCGGTCATTTCGAATGAAGGCAACGGGTCGAAGTTGAAAGGTCATTAGTACCCCAATCTATCGAGGATGTCTTCGCGTTTTTGCCACGACGGCTCAACTGAAACGCGCAGTTCGAGAAAACATCCCTCGGGAAGTTGACGACGCGCGGCGATGCCAACGTCCTTTAAAAGCGCACCCCCCTTGCCAATGACCATTCCCTTTTGACTCTCTCGTTCCACCAGAATCTCGACGGTGATGTGTGGCCATTCGTATTCGGTGACGCGACAGTGAATAGAGTGCGGCAACTCTTGTTTGGTCTTTCGCACCAGTTGTTCGCGCACTAGTTCGGCAATATGAACAGCCTCGGGCACGTCGGAGATCTCGTCTTCCGGATAAAGAAATGGTGATTCGGGCATGGCGTCTTGAATGAAAGCAACAAGTTCTTCAACACCTTCGCCGGTCTTTGCCGACAACGGGAAATACTCCACTCGCGCCACTACGTTCGGCCGCAGCATTTCTTCGGCACATTCCTGCACGGCCAGTGACGCCGCCATTAACTGCGCCGCAATGGTGGCTCTTGATGTTCGATCAATCTTGTTCACGGCCACAATGGGTAGCGGTCCGCCATCGTTCTTGCACACCTTGAGCATCGTGGACAGCACGAGTCGATCACCAGGCCCTATGGCGCTACCCGCCTCAATCATCGCAATGACGACGTCCACGTCGTCGGTCGCCGTACGGGCCGTTTCGTTGAGTCGTCCACCCAGCGACGTCTTTGGTCGATGCAGTCCCGGAGTATCAACGAAAATGATCTGCACGCCATCGACGGTGTGAATACCTCGGATGGCGCTGCGCGTCGTGTTCGGCGACGAAGATGTGATGGAAACTTTGGCGCCCAACACTTGGTTAACAAAGGTGGACTTGCCCACGTTGGGGCGGCCCAGAATGGTTACGAAACCGGCGCGGGTCATGAGTGTCGCAACGGTTCTATACGAACCTCTTCAATACGACGACCTTCCATTCGAACAACGGTCAATCGATACTCGTCTGCTTCAAAGTGTTGACCGACGACGGGCACCCCACCGGCGAGGTCGAGGACCAAACCTCCTACGGTGTCCCAACCATCCTTTGGTAGTGCAAGGTCATATTCGTCATTGACGTCATCAATATTGAGTCGACCGCTGATCGTAACGACACCGTCGACGCTCTTTTTGTCGTCATCTTCGTCAACGACCTCATCGTCGGATTCATCGGCAATTTCGCCGACGAGTTCCTCAAGGACATCTTCCAACGTGATGAGGCCCGCCGTGCCACCAAATTCGTCGATGACGATAAAGAGATGGCTCTTCTCTTTTTTGAATTCCGCTAGCAATGACGCGACTTTCTTCGTTTCTGGAACGAAGAACACGTCCAGGAAATGATTCCCCACGTGCTCGTCACTTCGACCTTCGGCGATTAATTTGGCCAAGTAGCGAAGATTCACAACACCTAGAACATCATCCACGCCTTCGCCGAGAACGGGCAGGCGTGAACGACCAGACTCGACTGCTCGCTCAAAGGCCACGGCCACGGTTTCATCGGACTCAACACTCACCATGTCGATACGAGGCACCATCACTTCGCGAACAATCGTGTCACCAAATTCAATGACGGAGTGAATGAAGTCGCGCTCTTCAACAGCAATTGTTTTTTCTTCGTGCGCCACGTCCGCCATCGCCATGATTTCGGCGTCGGTCATGGTTTGGGATTCGCTCGCTCCCCCCAAAAGACGAATCGCGGCGTGCGAAATCGAAAGGAGCAGTGCGGCAATCCATCGAACGGGCCAGAATTTCAGAATTCGCGACACGACGGGCGCGGCAATCAACGCCGACTGGTCGAGATGTTGCACGGCAAAATTCTTTGGAATGGCCTCAAACACCACGAAGATGACAACGACTTCAGCCACGGTGGCAATAAGTACGCCTGCGGCTCCAAAGATGCGGCCCGCCAGCACACCCACGAGCGTGGCTGACACCAGTTGGCAAATCAGCACGAGCAACAGCAAAGGATTAAGGAAGCTGTCCGGATCCTCGGCGAGATCCGCCAACGCCGCCGAACCACGAAGTCCTTGGTCGCGAAGCGAGCGCGCGCGCGACTTACTTGTTCGTACCAGGGAGGTTTCCGCAAGGGCAAAAAATCCCGAGAAGATTAATAAAATCGCGACACTGATGAGTAGTGCCGTATCCGACACGGTCCACGAGACGGCAATCACGATGAACTCGTTTGGTAGTGACGAGCGAGCAGTTCGCGTTCACGAGCCTCCATGCGCTCTGCCTCGGCGTCAACGACGTGATCCCAACCCAGGAGATGCAGTACGCCATGAACTACGAGTAACGCCACTTCGTCATCGAAACTGCATTCGTGTTCGACAGCGTTTTGGGCAGCGATCACTGGGCAAATCACAATATCACCAACGAGCTGAGGCATTTCCGGATCGGGTCGATCAACCGGTCCCGGCGAACCAGCGTCAGGTACGCGACCTGAAAAAACGGGTTCGTCATCAATGGGAAAGCTCAAGACGTCGGTGGGTCCAACCTTGCCCATAAAGCGCTCGTTGAGTTCGGCCATGGTGGGCTCGTCGGCAAAGATCAATGCAACCTCTGCCGCCCCGCGCACGCCCTCTTCCTCAAGCGCTTTGGTGGCGAGCGCCACCCAACGGTCGAGGTCAATTTTTTCGTCACTCTGCTCGTCCGCAGCGAAGATGTCAATACTCATGTGGCGTGTTCGTCGTAGGCGGCAACAATGTCGGCCACGATTTGGTGTCGTACAACGTCGCGGGCGTTGAGGTGCACAAATGAAATGCCTTCGACCTTCTTCAAAATGTTCTCAATCGTCACCAGGCCACTTCGTCCACCATTGAGGTCAATTTGTGTGACGTCTCCGGTAATGACGGCCTTGGAGTTAAAACCAATGCGCGTCAGAAACATTTTCATTTGCTCCGGCGTGGTGTTTTGTGCTTCGTCCAAAATGATGAAGGACTCGTTGAGCGTACGTCCGCGCATGAACGCTAAGGGGGCCACTTCAATAGTGCCTTTTTCAATGAGCCGTGAGGTTCCCTCAGGCCCCACCATCTCAAACAATGCGTCATACAGAGGGCGAAGATACGGATCGACCTTCGCCATTAGATCGCCTGGCAAGAACCCGAGGCGCTCACCCGCTTCTACCGCCGGACGCGTCAACACGATGCGTTGCACTTGTCGACGTTGCAGGGCGTGAACCGCTGCAGCCACCGCGAGGTAGCTCTTACCCGTTCCGGCCGGTCCAATGCCAAATGTGATGATGGATTCATCAATGGCGTCGGTGTAGCGCTTTTGTCCCGCGGTTGAAGGTCGAATGGTCTTGCCCTTGGCGCTTCGTACGACTTCGTGTTTTAAGACTTCGCTGGGTCGAACGTTGTCGCTCACCATGTCAATGGTGCGAGAAACCTTCGCGACGTCAAGGGACTGTCCACTTTCCAATACGAGAACGAGTTCGTCAAAGAGACGAAGTACGCGAGCGGCGTCGGGTCCCGCCACGCTGATCTGGTTTCCCTGCACACGAATTTTTGATTCCGGGTACGCCCGTTCCACGACACGCAAGTGCTCATCGCGGGGCCCAAGGAGTCCGGACATGAGATGCGTGTTTGAGACGTACGTTGTGACCAGCGTGGCGTCGCCGGCGCTCGAATCAACGCTCATCCGGGCGGCCACTCCAAGAGTCGTCCCCCGAGCACGTGCAGATGAAGATGCGGCACCGTCATCTGAGCGTCCTTACCGACATTCATCACTAGTCGGTAGCCACTTTCACGAACGCCTTCGCCTTGTGCCACCTCTTGGGCGAGGAGAATCAAACCGTCGACGACGCTTGCCTCGCCATCGGCCAGATGGTCAGCGCTCGTCACGTGGATCTTTGGAACGACCAAGAAATGAACCGGGGCCTGGGGCGCAATGTCTCGAAAGGCTAGAGCGGTGTCGCTCTCACCGAGAATCTCCGCGGGAATTGATCCCGCAACTATTTGACAGAAAAGGCAATCACTCATGCAATTCCTTCATCATTACCCAATTCGTTCATCCGTGGGGTGACAGCCCCCTCGTGCTGCGCTTGCGCCAGCAACGTCGCTACCGCCAATGCGGCCGTTTCCGAGCGAAGCACCGTTTGGCCGAGCCCCACGAAACGGCGACTGCTTTCCCATTCGTGAGGTGCCCAGCCACCTTCGGGGCCAATCGCCACTGCCGTCAAGCCGTCCCACGTGCCGGTTACTTCCACGTCAGCCACCGCGACGTTCAAAGGAACGTCAGCTACTCGTAACGGAGGTTCAATCACGAGGTCGTAGGTCCGACGACACTGCCCAGCGCTTTCCAGCGCGATGCGCTGCCAGCGGCGAAGTGTCTTTTCCTTCGCCTCGCCTTTAAATTTCACCACCACTCGTTCGCTGAGCAGCGGCACAATACGAGTTATGCCAAGTTCCGTAGCTTTCGCGACTGCCCACTCGCTTCGGTCACCCTTTAAGGGAGCGAGGTACAGGGTTGTTTCTGGCTTCGCCCTATCAACGCAAAGATCAAACACTCGACGCAGGCCACCTGTTTCAACTTCAGCAAAAGTCCACGCCCCCGCACCGTTGGTCACGACAATCTCTTCTCCAACCTTGGCGCGAAGAACTTTGCGAAGGTGGTGTTCGTCCGTGTCGCTGAGTCGAGGATTTAACGGATCGTCTACGTGGAACTGACCGAGCGCTCGCACTCGGCGACTGAATGCCGTGAGCGTCATCGTTTCGCACCGCGAAGGCGCGAAAGAAGTCCGTGGTGGTGTTCGCTCAGCGCCTCTCCTCGGTGTTCGGCGAGTTGTCGAAGCAGCTCAATGGATGTTTCGTCAAGGTCCGTCGGAACATCGACCACTAAATGCACGAAAAGATCACCGCGACCACGTCCGCGCAGATGCGTCATTCCTTCATCACGAACCCGCACGACTGTCCCGTTAGCGCTGCCCGGTGCGACGTCGACGATGGCAGTGCCACGAAGTGTCGGCACCTCAATGGTGGCGCCGAGCGTGGCTTGGGTAAATGCGATGCGCGCTTCGTGGTGAAGATCATCATTAATGCGCTCGAAGCGTTCGTCGTCTTTGACGAGAAGATGAACGTAGAGCGTGCCCGCGGGGCCTCCGCGGGGGCCCGCGGGACCACGATTTATGAGACGCATAGTCGAACCGTTTTCGACGCCAGCGGGAATGTCAATCGTTAAGGACTGTTCTTGATTCGTTCGTCCGTCACCGCGACATTCTTTGCACGGGTGCTCAATTCGTTGACCGGTACCCTGACAGCGCGGACACATGGAACTGGTCACCATTTGACCAAGAATCGAGTTACGAACTCGACGCACCTCACCAAGGCCAGCGCACTCGACGCAGGTCACTGGTGAAGTGCCCGGCTCTGCGCCACTTCCATCACACGTCATACAACGAAGAGGCATCGTCAAGGACACCTCGTGGGTAACACCAAAGGCGGCATCGTCGAGAGAAATACTGACGCTCACTTCCGCGTCAGGACCCACCTGGGGTCCGCGACGACGACCGCCACCTTGTCCCCCCATGGCGCCAAAGAACATGTCAAAAATGTCTTGCACCGATCCGGGGTTGAATCCACCGCTAGCACCTACGTCCGATCCAAATCGGTCGTAGTTCGCTCTACGTTCGGGGTCCGAGAGAATTTCATAGGCCTGGGAAACTTCTTTAAAGCGCGCTTCGGCTTGTTCGTTTCCAGGATTGGCGTCCGGGTGTAATTCGCGAGCTAGTCGACGGTAAGACTTTTTTAACTCATCCGGTGAAGCGTTCGGTGAAACTTCAAGTAACGCGTAAAGATCGACGTTAGCCACGGTCATCCTTTGAAGCGCTCGAGAGTCGTTTGGTGAGTTGGCGAGAAACCACCTCAGCTGCGGCCATGGCTTCGGGGTAATTCATTCTCGTGGGGCCGAGTAGCGCAATGGCTCCGGTACTTTCGTTTTCTACGAGCACCGGCGCGACAATCACTGCACACGACGACAGAGGAGCAAATCCGTGCTCAGAGCCAATCGCCACCGAGAGCCCCCGATTCATGATGTCTTGTAGCAACGAGACGACGACCAGGCCTTGCTCAAGAATTCCCAGCACCTTTCGTACGGTCTCCACTTGATCAAACGAACCCGCGACTTTGGAAGATCCCCCGATGAAAACCTGATCACCGTCGGCCGTAGGAGTAGAGGTATGAAGAGCACTCACTGCCTCACGCACCAACGTGGCAATCGACGTGTCTCTCGAGGGAACCTCGAGACGTTGTTCTAGCGTCGTACCAAGTAACAGAGCATCCAATTGACTTGACGCTTCGACCACGTCGAGAGCAGAAACTTCAGTATCGAGTTCGAGTGTTCTCTTTTCAATTGAACCGTCGGACAACACCGCTACGACGAGAACCCGCCGTGGTGAGAGATCAACGAGTTGCACCGTACGAATCGAAGCGCGCGCGTGACTTGGTCCCACAACCACCGAGGTAAGACTCGTGAGATTGGAAAGCAATCCCGACGTTTGCTCCAATATATCTTCCATCTCGCCACGAACTGACGTAAAAAAGTCGCTGACCTCGTGCTGCTGCGTCGGTCCGAGAACGCCCGAGGACAAATGGTCGACAAAGTAGCGATAGCCCTTGTCAGTCGGGACGCGCCCCGCCGAGGTGTGGGGCTGCATGAGGTAGCCGTCTCGCTCGAGGGCCACCATTTCACTGCGAATCGTCGCTGAAGAAACGTGCACTTCGTCGCGGTGCGCCACGCTCGTTGAACCCACGGGCTGGGCGGTATCGATGTGCTCGGCCACGACCGCTTCCAAGATCGCGGCTTTGCGTGCATCGAGGTCACTCGTGGGCAATGGTGTGGGCTGTTTAGCGACTCGAGCCATGGTCCTCCTCGTTAGCACTCGATTCTAATGAGTGCCAACGGCGACGTGGACTCAGTCTTCAAGCTTTAGAGCGGCGACGAAGGCTTCCTGAGGAACTTCCACGCGACCGATGTTCTTCATGCGCTTCTTTCCCTCCTTCTGCTTTTCCAGCAATTTTCGCTTTCGGGTGATGTCACCGCCGTAACACTTGGCGAGAACGTCCTTTCTTCGAGCCTTCACGGTCTCTCGCGAAATGATGCGGCCACCAACGGCGGCCTGAATAGGAACGTCAAACATCTGTCGAGGGATGAGTTCCTTTAACCGTTCGGCCATGCGTCGTCCGTAAAAGTCGGCGTTCGAAGCGTGCACAATTGTGGAAAAGGCGTCCACCGGTGCATGGTTAATAAGAAGGTCAACGCGAACCAGTTTCGACGTGATGTAGCCACTTTGTTCGTAGTCGAGGCTGGCGTAGCCCTTGGTACGACTCTTTAGAGCATCAAAGAAGTCGATAACGACTTCAGCGAGCGGAATGGTGTAGCGAAGTTCGACGCGCTCCGTTGAGAGATAGTCCATCTTGATCATCTCGGCCCTGCGTGACTGACATAGTTCCATCACGGTGCCCAGATACTCGGCGGGCGTAAGAATTGAAATATCGAGCAGTGGCTCGTCGATGTGATCAAGTCGCGAAGGATCGGGAAGATCCGTCGGGTTATCGATGTCTATTTCGGTGCCGTCAGTAAGAAACGCTCGATACACCACCGAGGGAGCGGTGGCTATAAGTGACAGGTTGAATTCGCGCTCTAAACGTTCGCGGACAATCTCCATGTGCAACAGACCCAAGAAACCACAGCGAAAACCAAATCCCAAAGCGTGCGAGGACTCTGGCTCGTAGGTGATGCTCGCGTCGTTCAGTTTTAACTTGTCGAGTGCGTCACGAAGAACCGGCAAGTCGTCGCCGTCAATCGGATATATCCCACAAAAGACCATGGGCTTGGGGTCGCGATAACCATCAAGCGCTTCTTTTGCCGGTCGCGACGCTTCCGTCACCGTTTCACCCGAGCGAGCCGACGCCACGTCTTTGATGCCAGCAATCAAGTAACCAACTTCTCCCGGTCCGAGTTGCGCCGTCGGAATGATATCGGGTGTTCGGATGCCAATTTGCTCCAATTCGTGATTGGCTCCGGCTTGCATCATGCGCACTTTCGTGTTGGATCGCAGTGTGCCGTCCTTGATACGAATAGAACTCACGACTCCGCGGTACTGGTCGTAGTAGGAGTCAAAAATAAGCGCACGAAGCGGAGCGTCGGGGTCACCAACTGGTGCGGGTATTCGCTCAATCACGGCGCGAAGCAACTCGCGCACTCCTTCACCCGTCTTTGCAGAAATGGCCAAGACCTCTGAGGCGGGAAGGCCAAGCACTCGTTCTAACTCTTCGGCGTAGCGCTCGGGCTCCGCGGCTGGCAGATCAATCTTGTTGAGGACCGCCACGATTTCGAGGTTGTTCTCCAATGCTTGGTAACAATTGGCCAACGTCTGCGCCTGGATACCCTGACTCGCATCGACCAACAAAACAGCGCCCTCACAGGCAGCCAATGACCGTGAGACCTCGTAACCAAAGTCAACGTGGCCAGGTGTGTCGATCAATTGAAGAATGTGATCTTCAAAGTAGACGCGAACATTCTGGGCCTTAATCGTGATACCCCGTTCGCGTTCAATGTCCATGGAATCGAGGTACTGTTCACGCATCAGTCGGGGGTCAACCGCTCCCGTTATCTCAAGAATGCGGTCCGAGAGCGTCGATTTACCGTGATCGACGTGAGAAATAATCGAAAAATTCCGAATTTTTGAGGGGTCAATTGATGCTGCAGGAGTAGCCACGGTCCTCTAAGGCTACCCGCCGTTCGTTCTTGATCCACGCGGTTGGAGTGAAAGACCCTTACTCTGCTAGCCTTTCTAAGCCCGCCGGGAGATCGGCGTCGATCGCAGAGGATTTTTTCGTGGCAAATATTAAAAGCCAAATTAAGCGCAATAAGCAGAACGAAGTTCGTCGTGTGCGCAATAAGGCCGTGAAGTCAGAACTGCGCACTCGAACCAAGAACGCCGTTACCGCCGCCGGCAGTGAGAACGAGGTTGAGGCGTTACGCCTCGCCGTCAAGCGCATTGACAAGGCTGCTCAAAAGGGAGTCATTCACAAGAACCAAGCCGCGAACCGCAAGAGTGGCTTGATGCGTCGCATCAACTCTCTTCGCGAAAACGCGTAACTTCTAGCGCCGACGCGCGCTTTCGGTCATCTTCGCCAATCGCGCTACCAAAATCTCAATAACGGTGAGACCAGTCACGTCCACGTCAGAATTTTCGTCTCGCCCCCCAAAGGAGACTCCGCCCTTCAGATCGGTGTCCGCCTTTGTCAACATATGCACAGCATTGGAAATCCGATCCGATCCCAGTACGCGCATAGTCTTCAAGGACTTCTCCGCTGGGAAACGGTGGATGCCGAGTAGTTCGGCCGCCTGATCCGCAGACTGCGCGCCCGAACCGTCAAGTTGAGCCATACGCAGATAATGGCGCTGCAACATGTTGACAATTTGTAATCCCGAACGAGCTTTCGAATCGAGCATCCGACGCGCGTAACCAACGGCGTTAGAAACGTCGCCGCGATCAATCGCGTCGGTCAAGTCCCATTCCGGTACGTCACCCGCATCACCTAGATACGGCGTGATGTGATCCATCTTCAGTGGTGCCGTCCCGTACACCGTTTGTAAGGTTCGAGCCAAGGAGTCTGCTCGAGCCACGTCGTCGCCGAGTCGCTCGGCCACCATTTGGACAACGCCCGCGGATGTCTTAATGCCGTATTCGTCGAACCGTTCGGTTACGAATGCCAGCCGGTCCTTCGGTCGCGACCCTACGGCCACGTCTATGACCTCTTCAGCTGCTTTCACAAGTTTGTTGGTTTTTGATCCAACGACGGACACGACGAAACAGACATCGGCCATCGGATTTTTTTGCCAGGCGAGTAACGGCTCGATGTCACTCGCGTTCAGTCCGTGCGCGTCTCGCAACACCACGACCCGTCGCTCGACCAGGAACGGCGGCGTGTTGAGTGCTTCGAGAACACGTTGGGTCACGCTGGCGGCGTCGTCGCGCGCAGTGACGTCTTTTACGGTGAAATCTTCAAGACCAATCGCCGGATCGACGTCACCGAGTTGTTGGGCAATGACGTTGTGTAAAGCATCGTTGACGATGGTCGCGTCGGTACCAACGACACAAATCACGAGTGCGCACCCGTTCGAGCCTCGGAAAGACGAAGCAGCACGTCACGCACGCGCACCGTTCCTCGTACGTCGTGGACCCGCAGTATTCGACATCCGCCGGTGACGCCAAGGGCGGCGGCGGCTAGAGAAGCTTCTCGTCGGTCGGTCACCTCTAAGGAAAATAATGTACCAAGGAACGTTTTGTTAGACGCCGAAAGCAGCAGTGGCGAGCCGACGGCCGCCAAGACCGACGAATCCCGAAGCAATTGCAATGATTGTCCCGACGTTTTTCCCAAATCGAGTCCAGCGTCAATAATGATCTGTTCATGCGATAAACCGGCACCAAGGGCTCGTTGGCGTCGTTCCTTCAAAAACGCCACGACTGTCGCCGTGACGTTGTCGTAGTGGGGTGAGGGATCGGCAACTCGCGGTCGAAGACGAATGTGGGTCGCCACAACCGCTGCCCCGGCGTTGGCCGCGACGGCGAGATACTGCTCGTCAGCAAAGCCGCTGATGTCGTTGCCAATTTGTGCTCCAACTAAGAAACAGGCCTGCGCCACCGGCGCTCGCCACGTGTCGATGCTGAGGGGCAGCTCGAAACGCCTGCGCAATTCTTCAATCACGGGTACCACGCGATCGAGCTCTTCGGACTCGCTCACGTCGTCGCCCGGTCCTGCTTTGACGCCACCTACATCCAAGATGTCGGCACCGTCGTTGACTAACTGTTCAGCGCGTCGAAAACAATCGTCAAGGTCGTAAGTAGCTGCCGGCGAAAAGAACGAGTCTTTTGTTCGATTAAGAATGCCCATCACTAGCGCCCGGTGCGTCAGGTCGTACGTGTTTTCCCCGAGTCGCAACAGCAGGGGGGCGCTTGGTACATACGGCTGCACTAGTACAGCCGACTGGCCAATTGTCGTCGATACGAAACGTAACGAGGATCACTCGGTCCAAGGGCGTCAAGTACTTCCAAAAAACGTTGTCGGGCCGCTTCGTCTCCGGTGGCTTGTTCCAAAAGATGCTCGAGCGTCAAATCAAGATCACCCGACAACGTCACACCGGACTTTTGCAGACGAGCTCGCGCGAGCGTCGTCTTCGCTGCGAGATGCTGCGACAACGGTTCGAGCAACGTGATGGCTTCATCACTGCGGTCACTGTTTACGAGCAGTTCACCTAGAGCCACTGCTGCGTCAAGGTTCTGTGCATCGAGAGCGAGTGCCTCGCGAAGCGACGTTTCGTCACCTTGGTCAAGCAACTGATCGACGACCGAAGCACCCGGCGCGAGTCGTTCTATGAACGCCCGCACCTCATGTTCAGGCAACGCCCCTACGAACGAGTCGACAATTTGTCCACCCTTCAGAGCAAAAACAGCCGGAATGGACTGAACCGCGAAGGCTTGTGAAACCTGCGGGTTCGCGTCAACGTCAACCTTCGCCAAAACAACGGCACCGTCCGTTTCATTAACAACTTTTTCCAAAATAGGGCCCAGCGTCTTGCAAGGGCCGCACCACTCCGCCCACAAATCAACAACGACCGGCACGGTTTTTGAACGTTCAATTACCTCGGTCGAAAAGGTGGCATCAGTTACGTCAATCACGTTTCTAAGCCTAACGGTGAGCCCCGCGTGAGTCTGGCGCCGCGTGGTTCGCTGTTAGCCTCGCTATCTATGAATGGTGGGGTCGTAGGTATTGATGTCGCTTCGGTGACGGCGTGGATAACCGAGCACGTCGGAGCGACCGCGCCACTCGACTTTCAACTCATCGCCGGCGGACGCTCGAATCTGACGTTCCGAGTAGTGGACGCGAACGGTCAAGAATTCGCGCTTCGCCGACCACCCACGAGCCACGTCCTCGCTACGGCGCACGACATGGTGCGCGAACACACCATCATTAAGGCGCTCTATCCGCAGGGCATTCCCGTTCCACGCCCGCTGGGACTTTGCACGGACGAAATAGTGAACGAGCGCCCCTTCTACGTCATGGAATTTGTCAACGGCGCGATTTTGCGTGACCGTGCACAGGCCGAAGAAGCCTTCAGCGTGGAGCAACGCGGACCCATTGGAGAAAACCTGGCCGCCACGTTGGCGCAACTGCACGACGTTGATGTCAACAAAGCTGGTCTCGGCGAGCTCGCTCGCCACGATGGTTACATCGAGCGACAACTTCGACGTTGGCGATCGCAGTACGAACAAATGTCGGTACCCGGCGTTAATCACGGTGGCTTAGTGGAAGCCGTGGGAGACGAACTGGCCGCCGCTATACCGACGCAACAACGCGTGGCAGTGGTGCATGGTGATTACCGACTCGACAACACGGTGCTCAACGCGGATGGTGAGGTACGCGCGATTTTGGATTGGGAAATTTGCACGCTCGGCGACCCCATGGCCGACCTCGGACTTTTGCTCGTGTACTGGGCGGAACCAGGTGACCCCGCCGCGGCGCTACTTGGAGCTTCGCCCACTACCGCTGAAGGTTTCTACACGCGTGAACAAGTGCTCGCGGCGTACAGCACGCACTCGACACTCGACGTCAGTGACGTGGCGTTCTATCAAGCCTTCGGCTACTGGAAACTCGCGTGCATCTTGCAAGGTGTCTTTGCTCGCTACAGCGCGGGAGCAACTGCCGGTGATCAGGGAAGCGTCACTGAATTTCCCAAGCACATTTTGCTACTCGCGCAAACGGCTAAGAATACGTTAGAGAGAAAATGATGGACGACGACTCCTACGAACGAGTGCTGTTTTTGGCAGATCCTGATCTCGTCGAGCCCGTCTTGGTAATTGCCATGGAAGGTTGGATTGACGCGGGCTTGGGTGCAGGGGCCGCCATGAGCACGCTTCTCGACACAATGCACACCGAAATTCTCGCCACCTTCGACACCGAGTTTTTCATTGACCAACGAGCTCGTCGACCCATTGCCCGCATTGTTGATGGCATCACGACCGAACTGACGTGGCCAGAGATTCAACTTCGCTACGGCGTCGACGGCGACGGGGCCCAGGTGCTCTTTCTCATAGGGCCCGAACCAGATTTCCACTGGAGCGACTTCATTGATCTCGTTACCGACGTCGCTGCTCGTTTCGACGTTCGACTGGCTGTTGGGCTGGGCGCGTTTCCGGCTCCGACGCCGCACACTCGACCCGTGCGCGTCATTGGTACCGCGTCGGCTGCCAGCGCACACCTATTGTCCGTCGTTGGTACGGTCGAAGGAGAAATCGAAGTACCGGCCGGCATCTCTGCGGCATTGGAGTTAGGTTTCGCCGAAGCTTCTATTGACATGGTGACGCTGTGGGCTCGTGTACCCCACTACGTGGCGTCAATGCCGTACCCCCAGGCTTCCGCTGCATTACTCGACGGACTCGCCAAGATTGCCGGACTCACGATTGACGCTGGTTCACTTCGCGAATCAGCCGACCAGGCTCGCCAACGTGTCGATGATTTGGTGACGAATAACCCCGAGCACGCGAGCATGGTGCAGAATCTTGAACTCAGTGCCGACGAAACCGAAGGCACGTCACTCGGTGATGCGTTGCCCAGTGGCGAGGAGTTGGCGGCGGAACTCGAACGTTTTCTTCGAGGCGAAAACTCTTAATTTGCGTTGCCACTCGACGCCCCCGGAGGTCCACCGTTGGTGCCCGGGCCACCCAGTCCTCCAGGCCCACCGCTCGGCGGCGTTGATCCCTTCGATGGTTTCCCAAGTTGGCCTGATGGAGCTCCACCCGGTCCGCCAAATCCCCCACCGGGGCCACCACCCGGTCCGCCTCCCGGTCCGCCTTGTGCGCCAGTAAGTGAATGAAACGACACCACACCCAAGGCTCCAATGATCACGAGAAGAATTGGCGCCGTCCATTTGGGCAGTTGCTTGAGAAACCAAGCGGCTAGCAGCGCAATCATGCCCAGTGCCGGAAGGTAAAAACGAATGACGTGCACCGAGTTCACGTTGCCCAGTGTCTGATTGACGGTCCAGGAGTACATCGAATACAAGCCCCACATCGCGAACCAACCGAGCATCAAGAACAGTGCCACGAGGCCATCGCGGCGAGCCCTATCGCGCTTTAGCGGTTTCACGTTGGCAGAGCGACTCTGCACGAGACGAACAACCACCCAAATGATTGTGGCGAGTGAGAGGACCAGCATGGGCGTGCTCTCAATGAGGTACTTGGGCATTCGTTCGAGGTTCGGAAGTATCGAAGCAATGTTAAAGGTAATTTCGCCAGCCGAGTAACCCGTCTTAAGGAAACCTCCGTACACGAGTTTGTTGAAAATCAAATCAAAGACACCGAACGCCACGACACTACCGACCCAGGCAATGAGCATCGAGCGCTTCAGGGACGCTGCCTTGTAGCAAACAACCACGGCCACTAACCCAACGGCCAACGCAAACATGTTCGTGTAGCGAATAAAGACAGCGGCATCAAAACTTAAGAACGCCAGCACGCCCAGCCAGAGACGTCGCCTCGTGGCAACGTCGTGCGAGAGCAATGCACCAAGAAGAATTCCGGCGCCCGCGGCGATAAACGAGGCGTCGGTAAACGTGGGCATCGTGGAACGCCAAGCGAAGGTGAGGGCCGCGCCGGACGAACAATAAAGAAGAACCGCGAACGTACCGCCCCACTTGCCGAGCCAGCGTCGAGCTCCATAAAAAAGACCACCACTAGCAAAGGCGCCATAGAGAAGCGGTGCGCCGCGAAGTGCGTGGAACCACTGAAATACAACGGCGAAGAATGGATAGCCCGGATTCTTTTCGCTAATCCACTTTCCACTGGCGAGGTGCACCCATTGACTTATTCCACCTGACGCCGTCAGTTGCGCCTTTAGGGCTAGGTACTGCGCATTCGTAAGTAGCACGTGCCCTTCAGAGAGCGCCACAATCGAAGCCCGGTAGGCGTAGTCATCGGGCTCAAGCAATTGAGGTGCTTTGAACAAGATGACGAGGCACATGGCAATGAATCCCGCGACGGCCACGCCAATCTCGCGCAATAGAGTTCGGTGCTCGGTCGGCCGTTGGATGCTGAGGTCGTCGGTAGTAATCATGGCGAGGACACTAAATCGCCAACGCTAAGAAAACGAAAGCAATCTCTAAGAACTTGGTAATTCGAAACATACTCACCTCACCAACAAATTGGTTACTTCCTTGCCACGCTCGCCAAAATTGCCTACGCTCAACACTCACGTAGGAGGAAAACAACATGGCTCGCCGTCGAACTATCCGTTCCGAAATGTACAAAGGCGCTCGACTCCTCGGCAACATCCAAGCAGCCGAAGCGGGACCTCTTTCGTACGGTAAGCGAGTGGTGCGCCGCAAGGTGTACGCCAAGACCAACGGCAAACTCTCAAAGACGCTCCGCAGTTTCGGTCTCTAAAGGTCGGATCCTTCGTCGATATCTTCGGTTTCAATACGTAGACCCAGTCCGAGGGCGTAACCCTCCAAGAAATGAGCGCTCTCTTCTTGGCGTGGGAAGCGATTGGCAATTTCGTAGAACGCGGGTGAATGATCAATTTCTTGCAAGTGTGCAAGTTCGTGAACCAAGACTGCGTCAATCACCCAATCGGGGCACTGTCGAAGTCGCGAAGAAACACGAATCTCCTTCGTGGCCGGTGAACACGACGCCCACCGCGACTGCTGGTTGTTGACCCATCGGACCGTCGACGCTTGAAAACCGTCGTTGTAAGTCGCAGCAAGTGCCCTCGCGCGTTCGTCGAGAGAGGCGTCGGTCCCAACAGATTCAGGACGCTGTTGCAAAAGTCGCTCGACCAATTCGTCCACGAACAATTGGCGCTCAGTGCCGCGAAGGCGCGAGGGTATCTGCACGATGATTCGGCTACCCGACCAGTGGGCATTACCAGTTTTTGTACGTTTCGAAGAAGCGCGAATTTCAATTTCAGGGCGATCAAATCGCGGCGGCTCGACGATTATTTGTAACTGTGGTGACGAGGAACGTCCTCGCTTGGCGCTCACGAAATAATATTGACGAGACGTGGCGGACGAGCAATAACTCGCTGCACGGTCGCTCCTTCAAGAGCGCGCTGAATCTCGGGCGAATCCTGAGCGGCGCGGGCGGCATCATCTTCGGAAATCTCTGGATCAACGTCCAAACGAGCACGAACCTTGCCGTTTATCTGGACCGCCATCACCACCGTTTCGTTTACCAACATCGCCTCGTCGGCAACGGGCCAACTCTGGGCATGTAACGACGACGAAACGCCATGTCGAATCTCCCAAAGTTCTGCTGGCATGTGCGGAGCCATGGGAGCGAGCAGCTTCAACATCGTGTCAACGGCATCGTCCAGCGTCGCTTGATGCGCGCCGCCCTCACTTCTCGCCCATTTGCTGGTGGTATTTAAAAGTTCCATCAGTGCAGCCACGGACGTGTTGTAACTCCAGCGATCGAGTCCTTCAGTGACGCGCACAATCGTTCGATGGACTGATCGAACGACCGCCAAGTCCTCAGCGTCAAACGTGTCATGAAAATTCACTTCTTCCAGCATGGCTAGTCGATACAAACGGTCGAGAAAGCGCGCGCAGCCGTCAATCAGTTCGTCGGATTGTTCCGTCCAGTCGGAATCGTCCGCCGGCGGTCCAAGAAAGAGGTGGAACAAACGCAGACTGTCTGCTCCGACAGTATCGAAGTACATCTCAGGGGCAATCAAATTCCCTTTGGACTTGGACATCTTTGATCCGCCCATGCGAATCATCCCTTGCGTAAACAAACGCTTGAACGGTTCGCGAGGTAAGCCCGGCGCCAAACCAATGTCCACGAGAGCCTTCATATAGAAACGCGCGTATAAAAGGTGCAAGATCGCGTGTTCGATTCCTCCGATGTACTGATCGACGGGCATCCACTTGGCAACTTCCTTGGGATCAAAGGGCACACCCGGTGTAAAAGGATCGGCGAAACGCAAGAAATACCACGACGAGTCCGTAAAGGTATCCATCGTGTCGGCTTCACGTTTTCCTTTTCCGCCACACTTGGGACACGTGACGTTTCGAAAACCTTCGTGTGTTGCCAATGGCGACTGTCCCGTGCTCGTCATGGTCACATCGTCGGGTGCCAGAACTGGTAGGTCCTCGATGGGAACGGGCACAATGCCGCAGTTATCGCAGTAGATGATCGGTATCGGGCATCCCCAAAAACGCTGACGTGATACCAACCAATCGCGGAGTCGAAAGTTGACCTTGGCAATGCCAGCGGCATTCGCTTCCAAAAACGTCGTGGCCTCTCTCTTCGCTTCCGTAATCTGCAGTCCGTCCAAGAAATCTGAATTGATGTGAGGGCCATCGCCGTTGTAGGAGCCGCCTTCAAAATCAGCTGGGCGCTCCACGGTACGAATAATTGGCAAGCCGTAGGCCTGAGCAAAGGCGTAGTCGCGTTCGTCTTCACCGGGCACCGCCATTATGGCGCCCGTGCCGTAGGTACCAAGGACGTAGTCAGCAACGAAGACCGGCACTTTTTGTTGATTAAACGGATTGATGACGTAACTGCCAGTAAAGGCACCGCGTTTTTCCAGACCAATGCCCGACTCCGATGATGAGGACCGTTCCACCTCACTGGCGGAACCCGCACGTTCAACGAGTTCTCGCACTGCTTCGTCATGCTCAGGAAGCGTAAGCACGTCGAGCAAAGGGTGCTCGGGTGCGACCACCGCGTACGTCACGCCAAATCCAGTGTCGGGTCGAGTCGTGAACACACGAAGCGCCAGTGCATCGTTGTCCGCGAAAACGAGATCGAATTCAACACCTTCTGACCGACCGATCCAATTTCGCTGCATCGTCTTTACGCGCTCAGGCCACTCCAAGGTGTCGATGTCTTGAAGCAACTCATCGGCGTACTTTGTGATGCGAAAAAACCATTGCTCGAGGTTTTTTCGCTCGACAAGATCGCCCGAGCGGTCGCACGTACCATCGGCGTGTACTTGTTCGTTCGCGAGAACCGTCCCGCAGCCTGGGCACCAATTAACGGGGGCTTCTGCTCGGTAGGCCAAATCATTTTCGAGAAAACGTAGGAAAATCAATTGTGAGTACTTGATGTACTCGGGATCGTGTGAACGAACCTCACGGCGCCAATCATGAACCGCGCCAAGGCGCTGAATTGACGTCTTCAGTTCATGTATACGGGCCTCCGTGTACGTCCTCGGATGGCTGCCATCTTTAATTGCGGCGTTTTCAGCTGGCAAACCAAAGGAGTCAAACCCCAGAGGCGAAAGCACTGCTTTTCCAAGCATCGTTTGATAGCGGACAACTAAATCGCCGAAGGTGTAATTACGAACGTGTCCCTGGTGCGCTTTGCCCGACGGGTACGGATACATGCACAACGCGTAGAAACGCTCACGAGGGTCATCATTGTCAACGTTGTACGTGCCTTCGTCGCGCCAACGATCCTGCCACTTTCGTTCAATTTCTACAACGTCGTAGGGGCGAGCCATTTGACCATTCTAGGGAAACCCGATTGGAAACCTCGTACGACATCCTTGATCAATCGAAATCGTTTTTGCGCGGCGCGTCGTGATCACTCGTATTTGAGCGGTGTTATCGTTCGCCCATGGACTTTGGAACCATTGATTTTGAGTACGGAGCGCATCTCTCGACCATTAACGAAAATCTTGACGGCCCCATTTGGATGGTCAACTTCATGCGCTACCGGGAAAAAGCGGTCTATCCCGATGGTCGCGAAAGCGATATCTCTGGACGCGAGGCTGACGATATTTACGCTCCTGTAGACGTTCTCCAAAAACTGGGGGCCAACGTTGCGTATTTCGGCGACGTAACGTCCGAGGTCAATGCTGCAACCCCGTATTGGCACCGAATGGGCATTGTCCGATATCCCACTCGTCGATCGTTTATCGATATGCAAAATCGAGCAGATTTCATACCCCGAATGATTCACAAAGAAGCGGGGATGGAATTCACGATTATTGCCTGCTGCCTGCCAACGAACAGATTCGAGTTTGATCTGGAAGGCTCCCGAACGGTGACATTCGCGCTGATTCCCGCTGGCGCCGATGCTCCGGTTTTAACGAAGGGACAGGCCCTCTTCCGCGTTGAGGGAACAATCATTGGCGATGATCGCCGATGGGATCATCTCGTGGTCTCGTGGAACGACGCTTCAATTTCTGCGCCAGAAGGAAGCATTGTCGTCAATTCACGACCTCTCATTGATGAAATACAAGCGTTGAACAATCTCTCGTTTGCATAAGTAATCAAACTGGAGACCCAGCGACCCCATCGCGAGAAGTTTGCTGATGTTTTTAACTCAGTGAAGGTGACTGATAGCATCGGTACGCCCTTTGGGGGTGTAGCTCAGCTGGTAGAGCGCTTGACTGGCAGTCAAGAGGTCGTGGGTTCGAGTCCCATCATCTCCACTGAAAGTCCTTGGTTTAAGCGAGTTTTCAAGGTAATTGAAACGTCGGCATTCGCCTTCACCTCGCCAGTGAGGCTCGAGAGCGCGAGAATGACTTGGGGGGCGCCCTTGGTCACCTTGAAGGTGGAACCGTCAGCGCTCTTGACGGTGGCCTCGGTGCGCTTGCCGACCGCCTCGAACGGCTGGAAGTGCTCCACGTGGTACCCACTCAACGCGCTCTCGCTGGCGAGGCCACCGAGCACCGCGAGATCGATGGTGTCGTTGTCGTCGGCGCGCGAAGCCAGCGCCGCGTACAAAATAACGTCGTCGGGCGAGACCCCCTGGACGGTGAAGGGGTCGCCGAGGGTCAACTTGTTCTGGGTCAAGGTGCCGGTCTTGTCCGTGCAGAGCACGTCCACTCCGGCGAGTTCTTCGATCGCGACGAGTCGACTGACGATGGCCTGCTTCTTCGCCAGTAGGCGCGCACCGACTGCCATGGTCACAGAGAGCACCGTTGGCATAGCCACGGGAATAGCAGCCACGGTGAGTACGAGGGCGAATTGCAGCGTCGTGAAGAAGGGGTCGCCGCGAACCGTCGAAACGATGATGATGACGGCCACCATCGCCACCGCCAGGATGATGAGGTACGTGCCGATCTTCAGCACCGCGCGTTGGAAGTGACTCACGGTCACGCTGTCCTGGACGAGTTCTGCCGTCTCGCCGAAGAACGTGTTCGCGCCGGTGGCGTACACCAGGGCACCGATCTCTCCTTGGCGAATAATGGAGGCGGAGAACACCGCGTCCCCCGGACCTCGCGTGGCGGGCAGGGACTCACCGGTCAGCGCCGACTGGTCGACCTCGACCGGGTCGCCATCGAGGAGACGGGCGTCCGCGGGGACGATGTCACCCAGACGCAGTCGGATGACGTCGCCGGGGACGAGCTCCCTCGCTGGCGGGTTCGTCCACACGCCGTCGCGCATCACACGTGCCTTCATCGCCAGTTGCGCCTTCAGCGCGTCGATCGCCTTACCGGCCTGATGCTCCTCAGAGAAACCAATACCGGCGTTCGCGACGAGGAGCACGAAGATGATGGCGAAATCTGGCCAGTGGCCCAACACTCCCGAGAGAACGACCGCCACCTCGATCATCCACGGGATCGGCCCCCAGAAGTAGCCGAGGAACTTGAGGAATTGATTGACCTTCTTCGCGACGATCTCATTGGCCCCGTACTGGTCAAGGCGCCGGGCCGCCTCCGACTGGGTGAGTCCCTGGGGCGAGGAGGCGAGCTGTTTCTCGACCTCGGCGAGAGGCAGGGTCTTGAGATCCTGGCTATCGTGAGCGTCTGAGACACGGGCCGCAGAAGGATCCTTCGACGTCGGTTCTGGGGACCCTCTAATCGCCACGACGCACTCCTGCCCGCGACACTGGCGAGAATCCACGCATGACGGCGTGGCGAGAGGCGAACTGTTCTGCGCTCTCGCTTCGCTTCTCTCGTCCAAAGAGAATCTTTCGTTCGACACGACCTCGGTCGCTTTGGATCGGCGCCGACAGAGGGCACCCGTCCGCGGAGTGCGTACAGGCAATCTCGCCCGGTCCCTTCGACAGCCGTCGACACCGATCACGAACCCGAGCCGTCATAGGCGCATCCCGTACGAAACGGGTCCGTCACGATAGTCAGTGAGCGCCAGCCACTCGGCGCTGTAGCCCACGGCGTGCGGAGACACTCCGTCGTCGGGATTGCTGTAGCCATCGGAGTACTTGGCGATCAGCCGGTCCCCGAGGTCGTGCCAGGACTCGAGGACGGACTGGGCGTGTTCGCTATATGACTTGGTGACGTGCACGAGGTCCGTCGCGTCCCCGGTCCCCGCGCAGGCCGCGTCGCACGATGTGACGAGGCGAGCGCCTTCGCGTTCTAGGTGGCGCTGCAGTGGGGTGATGTCCACTCGGGTCATTCGTTCGTAATTCAGTCGGGCCCAATTGGCAACGAAATCGAAAGCCCACCACGCCGAGGTGCGGTCGTAGGACTGCGGGTTGCCTTTTTGATACTCGACCGGCAGACTCGCCATCTTGGATGAGAATGGAACGAAGCACGTGGTCTTGGAGACGTCGGGTCCGAACCAGCAGAGTCCCTTGTTCGCTTCGGGTACGCCCGGACGGATCTGGTTGACGTAGGTGTAACCCTGGTAGAACACCGAGACCGGCCGCTCCCACGCGCCCGATCGGTGCAACTGACCACCGACATCGTTCTGCGCACCGTCGTAGGGACCCGCGAACCGGTGGGGATCGCCGTAGGGACCCGCGGCGATGCCCCTGGTGAGGTCGAACTGCGTCCCCTCGTAATGGTCCCGGTAGAGGTCGAAGACCTCTTCGAGTTGCAGGGGACGAGCGGGACGGATGGAGAAGGGATAATCGGTGGCGTACCCACCATCGGCCGGGTCGGAGTAGCCGCGCGTCACCCACGGGCTGAGCGCCAGGTCGGGATTGACCCGGTCGAGCACGCGCCACACCCGTCGCAGCGAATAATAGGGGTGGTTGTATTCACCCGCGCTGACGGCCGGGAGCCAGTCCAAGAAACCCGGGGTCGACGACTGGTCCCACCAGCCGAGTCTCTCGAGACCCGGGAAGAGGAATTTCGAGTACAGCTGAACAGGTGGCTTGCCCGGGGGAACCGGGAGGTCCGCGTCGGTCGGCCACACCCCACGGATGCGGAACTCGTTCGCCGCCACGAAGATCTCACCGTCGGGGACTTGCTGGGCCACCCAGGCGGAGTGATAGATGTCATCGGGCAGCGCGCACATCTCAAAGACCCACGCCTCGTCCTCGTCGGCGACCAGGAGCGTCTCACCGGTCGAATAGAGTCCGTACTCCTCGATGAGCTCCCCCATCATCACCACCGCGTCGCGGGCCGAGACACAGCGCTCGAGAGCGATGCGAGAGAGTTCTTGGCTATAGAGCAGACGCACGTGGATTCCACGCTCCTGCGCCTCGGCGACCGAGACCGCTTCGGGCTCGTACTTCGTGCCATTCGTGCACTCACCGATCATCAGGTTGTGCTCGTTCATGATTGCGTAATTGCCGTCGAAGTACGCGTAGGTGTGCGCAGGTTGGGCAATACTCCCGAGCGGCAGGGCCCACGAGGGGACCGTGCCCGGCGCTGGTTGATACCCGGGACCGCGCTCAGACGAGACGATCCGAGGGTGCAGGTAGTGCTCGCGCAAGATGTCGCGGGTGGCGCCGGGCGCGTGATCCTGCGCCGGGACCCGGATGAGCGTCTGGTCGCCGAGTTCGTCGTCGTCAGAGTGGGTGACGACCATTGAACCGTCGGCCATCGCTCCCTTGGTGATGATGAGTGTTGTGCACATGGGTCCTACCTCTTTAGGTCGTGGCGACTCGAAGGTTCGAGCAGCGATGGATACTTCGTTAATGATGCCGACCCTCGGGGCCACTCTCGAGCGTGGTCGTGCGCCCTGGTGGAATCATTCTGAAGTGAACGAACGGTCATGGTCGGCTCAACTGATAGAGGTCGTAGGCGTGAAAATGCCGCACGAAGGCGCTCACCCGACCGGGGCAGTACGTGTCGAGGATCGCCAACTGACCATCGAGGACCTCTCGTTCGACCGGTAGCGTGCGTCCCGCGGTCGCCCCGACACTGAATTGCTGGTTGAAGATCGCGTCGGTCAAGTTGTAGCCCGAGGTGTCGCAGACTCCCGCGGCACTCGTGCCCAGTGAGTTCGAGATCTCACTCAAACTCGTGGGCAGCGGCAATCCCTCCTTCTTTAAGAGAGTCTCCAACGCGACCGCCTTCGTGGTCGCCGTCGCGTTGTTCGTCGGTCGAGTGAAGGTCACGAAACTGACGATGATGAGCACGGCGATGAAGACCGCAGTAAATGCGTAGAGCGAGCGGTTGTTATGGGTGTAAGCGTGTCGCTCGGGGATGGGGTGCTCGCCGACGGGTGACGAAATGTCGAGTTCTTGAATCATCACCTACTCCTTTGCGTCCGTGGAACTGGTGGCGAACGCGCTCATTCCGGTACTGGACTGGAAGGTCTTCCAGTGGGGCTTCTTGATCTTGTCGAGCAGCAGTGCCGCCCCGGGACCCATGATCCCGACGCCGCCCGCCACGATCAATATGTAGACGAGCGTGCCACCACTGTGGAACTGTGATGGTGGGTCGAAGCCCAAGAAGAACGCCGCCACCGTCGTGAAGATCCCCATACCACACATCGTCCTGAGCGCCGGAGTGCGGTATCCGCGCGGACGATCGGGTTGTGACTTGCGCAACTTCATGGCCGAGAGATACATCAACAAGTACATGACGAGATATATCTGGATGGTCATCACCTCGAAGATCCAGTACGCGTCAGAGACGACGGGAATGAACGCGTAGAGACACGCGATGATCGACGTGATGATCCCTTGCCAGATGAAGATGTTCATCTGCATGCCCTGCTTGTTGAGCTTCTGGAAGTAAGGAGGTATGAACCCCTCCTCGCGACCGATCAGGAGCAACCCCGTCGAGGGACCGGCCAGCCAGGCGATCATTCCGCTCAACATCGCGAGGATAATCATCACTCCCACGACCGGTGTCATGAAACCGAGGTGGAACACGCCGAACAAGTTGCTGAAGGCCTGCATCACGCCGGCCGTCAGGCTGACCGTGCTGTTGGGAACTACCCAGGCGACCGCCAGGGCCGAGAGGATGAAGACCAGCATGCAGATGCCGATGGACCAGAACATCACCCTGGGGAATTCGCGCTTGGGGTCCTTCAACTCCGACACGTGCACCGCGTTGACCTCCATCCCATCAAAGGAGAGGACGTTGTTCACCACGAGCACGAGACTCGCGATCCCGGCCCAGGCGGGCAACAAGTCGTGCACGTGCATCGGAGCGGCCGACGCGTGCCCTCCGGCGAGGTAGGCAATGCCCAGTCCGACGAGCACGATGCCCGGAATGATCGTTCCGATGATGCTGCCGGCGCTCGACAGTCCCGAGACCGCCTTCATCCCTCGACCCGAGATGATCGCCGCGGCCCAGTAGACCCCGATGATCACGATTGCGGTGAACATCCCGCTGCTGGCCAGTCTCGGATCGACGACGTAGGCGAGGGTGCTCGCCACGTAGGCGAGCAACGCCGGGTAGTAGAAAATTGTCTGCGCGTACTGGCACCACACCGCCAAGAGTCCGATCTTGGGACCGAACGCCTCGGTGACCCATCGGTAGATGCCACCCGGCCAGGCCGATGCGAGTTCGGCCGAGATCAGAGTCTCGGGCACGAAGAACAACACTGCAGGTATGGCGTAGAGGAGGATCGAGCCCAAGCCGAAGACCGCCATGGTCGGGGCGGCGCGCAGGCTGCACACCACCGAGACGGTCATGAACGTCATCGTCTTCCAGGAGATGACGTTGCGCTTGGCCACGATGCGCAGCGGCGCGGCCAACGTGCCCGCCGCCTCAGAGGGATTCGTCGCGGCGACGCTCATGTCGTAGCGCCAGTGTGTGAGTGAAGCGTGGTGGTCTTGCCTGACATTTAATTGCTCCTATCTAGGGCGGGGATGTGGCGGTGAAGAAATGGGTGCAGCAGGGCTCGACCCAGCGGCGTCTCGAGGTCGCGAATCGACTCGCGCAACTTCTCGCGAGCCTCTTCGGTGGAGAGATTGCGTCCGTAACCGCGAAAGGCGTAGAGCGCGAAGCCAACCAGCATCGCCAGCGCAGCGGCTCCGAGTTGGACGAGGCTGTAGGAGAAGAATTGGACGACGCAGGCGATCCCGGCGACAATCGGGATCACTGGTCCACCGGGAATGCGGTACCCGGAACCAGGAAAGCCCCGGTGAGCGAGCACGGCCGCGGACGCGTTGACGATCACCATCGCGGCCAGCGCGACGATGTTGCACAGGACGATGACGTCGATGATGCTCGTGAACCGCACGAGCACGAGAGCAATGACGCCGATCAGACCGACGCTCATCCAGGGGAAGCCGTTCTTCGTGGTCTTGCCGAAGAATGCCGGAATGTCCGCGTCAACCACCAGACGCAAGGCGATCTCACTGCCGCCGAGCATCACCGCGTTGGCGCCCGACAGGGTTGACAAGCACGCGGCGAAGGCGACGAGTTGACCACCCCACGAGCCCATCAGGTGGTTCGCCGCTTGACTGACGCCGGCGAGGCCGAAGTGCGAGATGCCACTCTGGAGCATCGCGACGACCACGAGCATGTACATCGCCACCGAGATCAACACCGCTCCCAGGACCGCCCGGGGCACCGTTTTTTCAGGGTCGCGCAGCGAGGGCGCGATGTTGGTGACGACGTTGAAGCCGGTGTACGCGGTGAACAACAGGGCACTCGTGGTGAGGATCGACGTCGAGCCGTGCGGGGCGAAGGGCGAGAAGTGCGCGGGTGAGAAGGACGACAACCCCCAGCCAATGAACACGAGCAGCAACCCGAGCTTGATAGCGACGACCCACGTCTCGGCGCGCCCGACCCACACGGCCGGTCCCAGGTTGAGCCCGACGAGCAGCGCGATACACACAGTTCCGGCTTCGATAGTGGTGAAGGAGTGCAGAAAGTAACCATGCAGATAGGAACCAAAGGAGTCCGCCAGGAACGCCACCGCGGCTAGGGCGTTCAGGTAGAAGCCCCACATCACCAAGAAGCGCCACGGACGCCCCAGCAGGACGGTGATGGCGCCGTAGCCAGACTCGTCGGGCTTCGCACGCGCGGCGATCGCGACGAACGACAACGCTGAGAACAGCATGATCACTCCGGCAAGCGCGTAACTGATGAGCGCACCCGATCCGGCCCGGTCAATCGCGGTACCCGATAGGGTGAACACCCCGCCGCCGATCATCGCCCCCACCGCGAACGCCAGTGCCGAGACGAGACCGACCTTCTTCGCGCGTCCCGCGCCCGCTACGCCGGTCGCGTCCTGTGCGGTGACGTCCATTACCGGTTGATGTTCGAGACTACGGTTCGAGGTAACGGGCCGTCTTCGCGAATGGCATCGCGGACGAACGGATTGAACACTTCAGCGTTGGGGTGCGACAAACGTCTCACTGAATCTCCTCGGGCACGTAATCGCCATTTTTGGCATCCGCCGCCGAGGTCCAGAGCGACTGTTGGAACATTGGTCCCAACTGGTGTCACCTTATCGCACACCACCATCGCGTGACCCACTCGATGAGGTTTCGTGGCGACGTGTAACATGACAAACCCAATACGGAGTATGGTTTTGCTATGGAAGATTCCGAGCACAGAGCCTTATGGGGCGCTCTCGGGGTCGCCCTTCTCATCTCGGGGATTGTCGTGTTAAGCGATTGGACCTTCATCGCTGTCGCAGCACCGCCCTCTCGGGATTTGACCGCGCTGTGGTGGCCCTGGGCAGGGGCACTCGTAATGATGATCTTGGGTGTTTACGCGCTCATCGCGGTGTCAAATGAGCGGCTCCCCCTGCCCGGTCGTCGAGCACAATTGAAAAGAAGGCATTTGCGCGAAACTGCCGAGGCTATGCTCGCTCGATTTCATTTGCGGGGTGCCCGGATGTCTCTTGATGGAACGTCATCGCAGGAGCAATACGAAGCTTGGGCCGGTGCGGTGTTTGAGTTTGTCCAAGAGACCTGGGGCTTAGATCAGAGCATCGTACTGATGCCTCCAAACCATCTCGTTTCAGTTATTGGGGGGTTTCGAGAGACAACAGAATTGTTGACACGGTTGATTGAGCGTTGCAGGATGCTCCCCATCAAAGAGGGGTTCAACCCAGTTGCTGACCCTCCCCCAATATGGATTACTTATTGGGAAATACCGCTTCCCCAAGATGAAAACGAAGCGCACTAGGCGTCTAGTACGGGTTCAATAGCGTCGGCACTCGGCTCCGTGGCGAGCAATAGTTTCAGCGCCTCTTCTGGCTCCATGTCTATGTTGACTGGCTCGTCGTAGCCTTCAAAGGCGTCGCGGGGCATGAACCAATTCTACCGTTTCTGCAACTTTTTGTTGACCGGACGCAATTAGCCGGAGGTATATAGGATTAACACATGAGCCCAATCGTTTTCGATTTCATCAAGCGCCAGGTGGAGGCACCGAACGTCCCGTTGATGCGGCCCGCCCCGGTAGATTCATCCCGAATTGCATCGACAAATAGTAAAAAGTAGATAGGGTGCGAGTTGACTGGCTGATTCCGGCTGAATTTGTCAGCACTACAAACGGGACGCTGACAATTGATTCGCCCCGGGAAAGTTGGAGAGTAATTCCTCTGAGAGGATTACTCCATG
>PLHJ01000018.1:0-411 GCA_003138895.1 Acidimicrobiaceae bacterium | reverse complement strand
CGCGCGAATGAGATCTTGAAGGACGCCTCGATTTTCTTCGCGACCGAGCTCGACGGTCGAACGAAGAGGTAGTTCGCTACATCGACTCACGACGTGAGCGATGGGGAGTCGAGCCGATCTGCAAAGCATTGCAGTTCGCCCCCGCCACCTACTACGCCCGCAGGTCCCGTCCCGAGTCCGCTCGACGACGACAGGACGAGGTCCTCAAGCCCGAGATCAAGCGCGTCTACGACGCCAGCCTCGATGGTGTCTACGGCGCCAAGAAAGTGTGGAAGCAGTTGCGTCGCGAGGGCTTCGCGGTCGCGCGCTGCACCATAGAGCGACTGATGAAAGAGCTCGGACTTTCCGGGGTGCAGAAGGGCCGTCGCTACAAAGTGACGACCATTGTCAACGACGCACTGCAGCGACCGA
>PLHJ01000004.1 GCA_003138895.1 Acidimicrobiaceae bacterium | reverse complement strand
GAATGGATCAAGCTCAACATGACCAAGCCCGTTGTTTCCTACATTGCGGGTGTCACCGCACCTCCGGGACGAAAGATGGGTCACGCCGGTGCCATCATCTCGGGGTCCAAGGGAACTGCGCAAGCGAAGATGGACGCGCTTCGTGAAGCGGGCGTACACGTCTGTCAAAACCCCACCGAGGCCGGACAAAAGATGGTCGAAATCGTCAAGGGTCTCTAAGACCTTGGACCGCGTTCGAGTCGCCGTTTTAGTCTCGGGCTCGGGCACGATTCTTCAGTCGATGGTCGAAAGTGGTCTTGACATTGCGGTGGTGGGTTCAGACCGACCGTGTCGTGCCTTAGAAGTGGCGAGTGAAGTAGGTATCGACACGTTGCTCGTGGAGCGAGGCGACTTTGGCGGTTTTTCCAAGTCCTTTAATCGCTCGGCGTACACGGTGGCACTGACGACGCAATTGGAAGAAAAGCACATTGATCTGGTGGCCATGGCGGGCTTTGGAACCATACTCAGTTCTGAATTCCATGACGCCTTTCCTGGGCGCGTGCTCAACACCCATCCAAGTTTGTTGCCCCTCTACAAGGGTTGGCACGCGGTGCGCCAAGCCTTGGAAGAAGGCGCGAAAGAAACTGGCTGCACCGTGCACATTGCGACCGAGGAACTCGACGAAGGCCCGATTCTCGCGCAAGCGGCAGTACCAATACTTCCTAGCGACGACGAAGAAACATTGCACGAACGCATCAAGCAAGTAGAGCGCGCGCTGTATCCGGCGGTCTTACGACGAGTCGTCGACGCGCTCATCATGGACCTCGAGCCGTTGTCGATGGCGCTTTCGTAGGGCATTCTTCGCCGACGTCGCCATTGGTGTCAGACTGACGTTCGTGCGCCGGTTTCTGCCTATTTTTCTCATCCTCGCGGCGTGTCCCGTCTTGGCCGCCTGCAATTCAACGTCCACTGGCGCGGCAGTACCAGTGCTGTCGTACTGCTTGAAGGCTGCGACGGTGAAACCAACGTCCATAGTTATTGCCTGCGGCGATGGCGACCGCTACATCACGGGCATCCACTGGACGAACTGGGGCAAAAAGTCGGCCGAGGCGAAGGGTGTCTTGCACTGGGACGACTGCAATCCGGCCTGCTTCAGTGGGCACTACCACCTTCGAAATGTGCAATTCTCCGCGACCAAGATTGAAGTCCTAAAAAAGAACGGCAAGCCCACCTATACCGAGCTCACGGGATGGGGAAGTACGTGGGGCGTGCCGAACGAAACCGTGTGGGACCTTCAACCTTCCAAGTAGCAACGACGGCCAACCTGAAATTTCTTCATTTTGACTAGGGTTAGTGGTTCTAGAGCGTTCTTTTTCGTGTGAAGAGGGATTGCAAGATGTGAAGGAGCGTCAATGCGGGCACTGCTCAGTGTGTGGGACAAGACGGGGCTTTTGGAACTCTCGCAAGGTCTTGACCAACTGGGTGTGAGCCTCATTTCCTCCGGCGGTACTTCGAAGGCGCTGGCCGATTGGGGCATTCCCCACGAGGAAATTGCTGAAGTGACGCAGTCGCCAGAAATGCTCGGTGGGCGTGTGAAGACCCTGCACCCAAAGATCCACGGGGGCATCTTGGCGGACCGCTCAAATCCCGATCACTTGAGTGACCTCGCGGCCAACAACATTGACCTCATTGATCTCGTCGTGAGCAATCTGTATCCGTTCAATTCGGATCCGTCGATTGAACTCATTGACATTGGCGGCATCACGTTGATGCGAGCAGCGGCGAAGAATCACGAACACGTGGGTATTTTGACGGACCCCAGTCAGTACGAGGGCGTGCTGACAGAACTACGGGCGAACGGGGCACTTTCCGACGCCACTCGCCACCAACTCGCTCGCGTTGCCTTTGCTCGCACCGCCGCGTACGACGCGTCAATCGCCAGTTGGCTCGACAGTGGCGGCGCAATTGGCGAAGAGCCAAACGCCGTCGACAAGGTCCTGCCCGAACAACTGCAGTTTGTCTACGACCGAGTGGAAGTCGTTCGCTACGGCGAGAACCCTCATCAAGTCGGGGCACGCTACCGACTGCAGGGCTCTTCGCCGTGGTGGGACGGTGTCGTCAAGCACGCGGGCACGGCGCTTTCGTATCTGAATCTCTTCGACGCCGACGCCGCCTGGCGATTGGTGCACGAACTTTCTGCAGACGCGAACAGCGAGCCCGCGGTAGCCATCATCAAACACGCCAACGCTTCGGGTGCGGCCATTGGCACGTCGCTCGTCGACGCCTTCGCGAAGTCGCTTGCCGCAGATCCCATGAGTGCCTTTGGTGGCATCGTGGCCGTCGGTGGCGACATTGACCAAGAACTCGCCGAAGCCATTGCCGCCGGTCCCCAGGCCGACGTCATTATTGCTCGTTCACTGAGCGAAGAAGCAATTGCCACGTTGGTAGCAAGGCGAAAGGCAACGCGACTGCTCAGTGCACCAAGCCCTGAGCCGCTCGGTCTATCCGTTCGTACTTTTGGAGCAACGGCACTGATTCAAAACGCCGACGAATTGTTGGTACCGGCGAGTGACTGGCGCTGTGTCACCAAAGCACAGCCCACGGCTCAGCAACTCCAAGACCTCAAGATTGCTTGGCGTGTGTGCGCGCGCACGACTTCGAACGCCATCGTGATTGCGAATGGCGGTGTGGCCGTGGGTATTGGCGCCGGGCAACAATCACGCGTGGTTGCTGCCGGCATTGCATCGCAGAAGGCCGGCGAATTATCGGTCGGCGGCGCAGCTGCTTCGGACGCCTTCTTCCCCTTTGCCGACGGACTGGAATCACTCACGTCGGTGGGCGTGACGAGCGTGGTGCAACCCGGTGGGTCCGTGCGTGATCAAGAAGTAATTGACGCCGCCGATGCGGCGGGCATTGTGATGATGATGACGGGAGAACGGCACTTTCGCCACTAGGACATGACGGCAGAACTACTTGACGGCGATCGCGTCGCGGCGCGAATGAAAATGGAATTAGCCGACCGCGTGGCCCGCCTCGCGGCCATCGGACGTGTCGTGGGTCTTGGCACCGTGCTCGTTGGCGACGATGTGCCGAGCCAGAAGTACGTGGCCATGAAACTCGCCGAGTGTGAAGAGATTGGCATTGTCTCGCACCACGTGCATCTGCCAGCTTCCGCGACGCAACAAGAAGTCGAGGCCGTCATTGATGACTTCAACGCAAATCCCGACGTGCACTCCATCCTCGTGCAACTTCCATTGCCGAGTGGCATGAATGAAGAACAGGTGCTGATACGTGTTCACCCCGATAAGGACGTCGATGGTCTGCACCCCACGAATCTGGGACGACTGGTCATGGGTGCACCGGGACCGCTTCCGTGCACGCCCGCTGGCATTGTCGAACTCTTGGCGTCCTACCAAGTACCCGTTGAGGGAAAACACGTCGCCATCATTGGTCGCGGCCTGACAATTGGCCGGCCGCTCTCGCTTCTTCTCGCGATGCGACGACCCGGTTGCAACGCCGCGGTCACCGTGTTGCACACGGGCGTAGACGACATGGGAGCCATAACTAGAACCGCGGACGTCATTGTTGCCGCCGCCGGCGTCGCGGGTCTCGTGACCGTGGACATGGTGAAGCCCGGCGCGGCCGTTGTTGGCGCTGGCACCAGCTGGCAGGGCAAGAAACTCATGAGTGACGTTGCTCCGGACGTGGCGAACGTCGCCGGTTGGATCACCCCGAGGATCGGGGGCGTGGGTCCAATGACCCGTGCCATGCTTTTACGTAACGCAGTGCTAGCGGGAGAGAAGGTTCAATGACGAACAAAGACAACGAAGGACGCGAATTCAGCGTTCGACCGTGGGGCAGTTACACGGTGCTCGACGACGACGCCACCGACTTCAAGGTGAAGCAGCTCACGGTCACGCCGGGAAAGCGCCTCAGCTACCAAGTGCACGCCAAGCGGTCCGAACACTGGTTCTTTGTCTCGGGCAAAGCCCTGGTGACCCTCGACGGTGTCGAGCACAATCTTGGACCCGGTCAATCGGTCGACATTCCCGTCGGCACGGCGCACCGCTGTGCGAACGAGGGTAGTGAGCCCGTTATTTTCATTGAAGTGCAAACGGGAACGTACTTTGGCGAAGACGACATTGTTCGACTCGATGACGACTTCGGTCGCGCTTCGTAGTTGTGCGCGTTGACGAGCTGTTAGCGAACGGGACCACCCGTTCCTTTGAGTTCTTTCCACCCAAGAGTGATGAAGAAGCGGCGGTGCTCGCTACGACCTTGCGCGACTTAGAGCCTCTAAAACCCTCGTTCGTGTCAGTGACGTACCGTGGTCCTACTGATTCGCGACAACGCACGTTTGATTTGGTGAATGAGATTCAAAGCGAAGGACAACTCACGGCCATGGCGCACCTCATCTGCGTCGGTCACACGGAGGCCGAACTGCGCGACATCTTGACGAATTACCAACGCAATGGCGTGGAGAATCTGATGGCGCTCGGCGGCGATCTGCCCGATGATCCCGGCGCGTTTCGCGGTGAGTTTCTCTACGCCGAACAACTGGTGTCGTTAGCCCGCGAGGTTGGTGACTTCTCAATTGGCATCGCGGCGCACCCACTAGGTCATCCTCGTTCACCCAACATCGAAGGTGACCGGCATTATTTGGCCCAGAAATTGTCGCTCGCTGATTTTGCGGTGACGCAGTTTTTCTTTGAGGCCCATCAGTGGATCGCGCTCGTCAACGATCTCGCTGATCTCGGCGTGGACAAGCCCGTGCTGCCGGGCATTATGCCCGTGACGACGTTAAGCGGCATTGCCAACATGGCAAGAATGGGTGGGATTGTTCCGACCGCACTCATTGCGCGTCTCGAAGAAGCCGACCGCAAAGGTGGAAAACAAGCCGTCCGGCGAGCCGGTATTGACGCCGCGACCGAGATGGGGCAAGAACTGCTTGATCAAGGAGCACCGGGTCTGCACTTCTATACGCTCAATCGATCGACGGCGACGCGAGAGATCTACTCGCAAATCTTTCCCTAATCGTTGGGAAACTCGGCAATCCTTTTTGAACGAACGACCACGTCGTCGGTCTCAAAGCCCAATTGGTCATAGAAACCAAGCGCGTCGGTGTTCTCTGATCGGACCATAAGTTGCATTTTGACAATGTCTCGCTCAAGAAACCATACGGTTGCGGCGTCGACGAGTTGCTTCGCAATTCCCTGTCGACGCTGTGCTTCCTTGACGGCCAAGTAGTACAGCCATCCACGGTGGCCATCGTGGCCCACCATGACGCAGGCAATGAGTTCACCTCCTTCGCGGATACCGAGAATGGTGGAGGACGGCCCCTTTAGCGCTCGTTGAAAATCCGCGGACGGATTGTTCCAGGGTCGAGTGAGGCCAGCTTCGTGCCAGAGCGCAACACAAGACTTTTCGTCACTCTCATCAAGCTCTTCGATTTGGGTCGACGCACTCATCAGGTCGATGTTAGAGAAGTTTTAGTAACGAAGTTAACGAACTAGTGGACCGACGAGGACGCCAGCGCGGAGGCAAAGATCTGCCAGGCGAGCAGTGACTTCGCCACCAAACTGAGCGTGATGTACACGCGTTCGCCGTAGAGGTAATTGCGCCAACGACCGACTTGGTGGTACTGCAACCATTGGTTGAGCGCAAAGATATTGAAGAAGAAAAACAGCGAGAAGAAAATGCCGTAGACGAATCCCGGCGCGCCCTGGGACGTTCCCGGCGAGGCGAGGTAGATGCCGATGGCAATCCAAGGAACGATGCCAGCAAAACAGCCAATGCCAAAGGGCCACCATCCGCCGCCGGGTCGTTCGAATCGTTCTTGCAACCAGCCAAAGCCAATCATCGCGGCGTTCACGCCNNATGGAGTACTCGGCCCAGCGATAGGGATTACGCGACAACGAGAGTTGGTGGGTGTATTTATTCCACAGTGGACCGGCCACCAAGAAGTGGGCAATGGCCGACAAGAACAAAAAGGCTGCCACCGCCCAGGCGGTGCGAATCGAGAAGAGCACCTCGACTTTGCGCGCCGCGGTGCCCGGTGGGCCCGTCATGAAGCTTCCTTTTACGGGCAAGGAGAATCCGTTCGCGAGCGCCAAGATGATGATGCCCTGCACGGTGTGGACAATCGCGGCAATGAAGTTGTACCGGCGAAGTGGCTGCACGTCGGAAATGGAATTGGTCATCACCAAAAGGACCGCGCTTTCAAGAAGGATTCAAAATTTCGCATGAACGAAGGTACGGGATTATCCCAGTGCTTGTTTCAGGTCGCTGACTAAGTCATCGATTGACTCAATACCAACGGATAAACGGACCAAATCGTTGGGGACCTCGAGCAGTGATCCCGCGACCGACGCGTGGGTCATCGCGGCAGGGTGTTCAATAAGTGATTCCACGCCACCCAAGGATTCGCCCAAGGTAAATACCTTTGTTCGGTTGCACACGTCTTGTGCGGCGGCTTCGCCTCCTTCAATCTGAAAGGACACCATGCCGCCGTAGCGACGCATCTGCTTGGTGGCGATCGCGTGATGCACGTGCGTTTTGAGTCCTGGATAAAAGATGTGACGAACGCGCGAGTGTGACTGCAAGAGTTCGACGATTCGTTCTGCGTTGTCGCAGTGGCGTTCCATGCGAACTGCCAATGTTTTGATTCCTCGCATGACGAGCCACGAATCAAAGGGTCCACCCACGGCTCCCATGGCGTTTTGGTGGAAATAAAGTCGTTCGCCTAACTCTGGATCTTTTACGACCGCGGCACCACCGACGACGTCTGAGTGCCCGCCGAGGTACTTCGTCGTGGAATGCACAACAACGTCAGCGCCCAGTGACAGAGGCTGTTGGAGGTATGGCGAAGCAAACGTGTTGTCGACACCGACCAAGATGCCATTGTCACGGGCCAAGGTAGAAAGGGCCGCAATATCGGCAATACCGAGGAGCGGATTCGTCGGCGTCTCAATCCACAACAACTGCGTTCGTCCCGGGATAATCGCTTCTTGCACTTTGGCGATATCGCCCAAGGGAACGGGCGTGTGTTCAATGCCCCACGGTTCAAGAATTCGCTTGATCAGTCGGTACGTTCCGCCGTAAGCATCATTGGGCATGACGATGTGGTCGCCGGGCTTTAGCAGTGTTCGAAAGACAGTGTCGATGGATGCCATGCCCGAAGCAAAGGCAAAACCACGATGGCCATTTTCGAGTGCGGCGAGACATTCTTCCAGCGCCGTTCTCGTGGGATTAATTGACCTCGCATAATCGTGGCCACCTCGAGCGCCACCCACGCTGTCTTGCTTATACGTCGACACCTGATAAATCGGAGGAACGACCGCACCGGTCGTGGGATCAGGTTCTTGGCCCGCGTGAATCGCGTTGGTTTCAAAGCCGTATTCGGAACTCACGAAGAAATCTTAGGACGCGAAGTGCGCGAGCAAGTCTTGTCGAGCAAGCACACCCACGGGTCGGCCGTCATCCAGGACAATAAATGCATCCGCCTGCTTCAGTGCTTCAAAAGCGACTTCAATGAGTTCGCTCGCACCCACGAGTGGCAGTGGTGGACCCATATGTTTTTCGACCCGGTCGGAAAGTTGCGCGGAACCATCAAAGACGGCATCGAGGAGCGCTCGTTCGGTGACGGATCCGACAATTTCAGCGACCATCACCGGGGGTTCCGCTCGTACGACGGGAAGTTGTGAGACGCCAAACTCGCGAAGAATGTCAATGGCGTCGCGGACAGTTTCTGCCGGGTGCGTGTGTAGAAACGTCGGCAACGAATTGGACTTTTCTCGAAGGACGTCACCCACACTCAGACCGTCGGGTCGCGTGCCAAATCCGTAACGATGGAGCCATTCGTCATTAAACACTTTGGACAGGTAGCCACGTCCGGAGTCGGGAAGAAGAACAACGACGACATCGCCTTTCTTTGCGCGGCGCGCTACTTCAAGAGCGGCCACCATGGCCATGCCACATGATCCGCCGACGAGCAGGCCCTCTTCGCGGGCGAGTCGACGGGTCATCGCAAAGGAATCGCCGTCACTCACCGCAATGATTTCGTCCGCGATGCTCTGGTCATAGGCGGTGGGCCAGAAATCTTCGCCCACGCCTTCCACTAAGTATGGTCGTCCGGTACCTCCCGAATAGACGGATCCCACAGGGTCCGCGCCAATAACCTTCACCGTTCCGTTGGAGACTTCTTTTAGGAATCTGCCCGTGCCGCTAATGGTGCCTCCGGTGCCAACACCCGCGACGAAGTGCGTAATAGTGCCGTCCGTTTGTCGCCAGATTTCAGGTCCCGTGGTCTCGTAGTGCGCTTGGGGATTCGCGGGGTTCGAGTACTGATCCAACTTCACGGCGCCAGGGATCTCACGCGTCAAACGATCAGAGACGGAGTAGTAGGAACGCGGGTCATCGGGGTCAACGGCCGTCGGACACACCACCACTTCAGCGCCGTACGCACGAAGAACGGCAACCTTGTCACCGCTGACCTTGTCCGGACAGACAAAGACACATTTGTAGCCACGCCGTTGGGCGACAAGGGCGAGCCCGACCCCCGTGTTGCCACTCGTGGGCTCCACGAGAGTGCCTCCCGGGAGAAGAATGCCGTCACGCTCGGCGGCGTCGATCATGCCAACTGCGATGCGGTCTTTCGCCGATCCACCAGGATTGAAGTATTCGACCTTGGCAAGCACCGTCGCTGCAATTCCTTCGGTGACCACGTTGAGCCGAACCAAAGGAGTATTGCCAATGAGTTCAACGAGCGAATTCGCGACGTCCATAACATTGATGGTAGGTCGCTTTAACTTAGAAACGTGTCGATGGATTTTTCAGGCCAGGGCGCCTAATTAATCAACCTTCTTGAGCACGGGCGATTCCTGAGTTGACGAAGCGAGGTCGGTATGGCCCACTTGCTCAATCGAGGCGTCCAAACACATTGATGAAGCGAACCAATTGGAATGGTCTCCCAGCAATACCCGTTTCATTACGTGAGAGATTTTTATTACGCCGAAACTAGGCCGTTAAAATCGCAACTTGGTCCTTCAGCGGAGAAGAGAGCCGCTTGATTCCGCCGGTGCTTGTCACAACCGTAATATTTTTAATGTGCCTTATCGCAAGAGTTTGGCGTAGACATTGTGCGGCTACGTCAGCTCGCTCTGAAATGAGACGGGTGTTCTCGGAAATCGAACCACGCTTCGATGCGTAGCCTTTGACGGTGACCCAGTCGCGCTTGTTCTTGACGAGTATTGTCGCGAACTTATTTAAGATGATGCGACTTGCTTGACTCAATGACGAGCTGCCCGTCGCAAAGGAGATCGTGGCGCTAAGAACGACGGAAGTCGTTGGCACGGTCGTTGTTGTTGTCGGTGCCGTGCTCGTGGTGGTAGTCGCAAGACTTGTCGTTGTGGTCGACGTCGTGGTCGTGGTGCTTGTGGTCGACGTCGTGGCGGGCGGACTTGTAGGTGCACTTGTTGTTGGCGGCGGTGACGAAGCGAGATAATCGTAGAAGGGCTCTCCAGTGCCTTCGTCATCACCCACCGCCATACAATGCGAAGCGTCGGGGCAACTGACGCTATAAAAAATTCCTGTCGATCCGGTTGTCGCAACTTCGACGGCACTTGACCATACGCCAGCTGTTTCAAAGTCGTAGAACGCCTTACTGTTTCCATAGTCGCCACCCACCGCTGCACAGTCGAGTGCGTCGGAACAACTGACGGACCATACTGCTCCCGTCGAACCGGGCAACGCAATTTCTGAAGGAGATCCCCACACGCCCGAGGATTCGGTTTGCCTAAAGGGCTTGCCCGATGCGTCGTAACCCACGGCCGTGCAATTGGTGGCGCTAGAACAACTGACGCCGTTGAATGTTGCTCCTGCACCGGCGGCATCAATATCAACGCCGTTTGACCACGAGCCACCGGTCTCGACGGCGTAAAACGGCTGATTATTAGCGTCGATGCCCACTGCCGTGCAATCCGAGGCGTCGCTGCAACTCACGCCAGTGAGCGCCCCCGTACCACTGATCGTTGTGACGTACGTCGGTGAACCCCATACGCCATTTGCTTCTGTTATGTAATAAGGCTGCGTCGTCTGCGCATCTTCGCCAACGGCAGTGCAGTCGGTGGCGTCGGAACAACTGATTGCGCTCAAACCGCCACTTAAATACGACGGCGGGTACAGGTCTAAGAAGGCCCCCCACTGGCCCGACGAATACACCGTGACAAACGCCGTCTGGTTCCCTACGTCTTGGCCAATCGCCGTGCAGTCATTGGCATCAGGACAACTGATTGCGACGAGCTCTCCCGGTGAAGGTATAGAAAGATCAGCCGCACTCGCCCACGTGCCCGCTGACTCTTGCGCAATTAAAGAATCGTTATTCACGTTGTCTGGACCTACACCTTGACAGTTGGTGTCGCTCGTGCAACTGACCGCGTAGAAGGCCCCTTCTGAATTTGGTCCAGGTATCTCAACGGCACTTGCCCACGTGCCCGCTGACTCCGTCATGTAAAACGCGCCCGAGTTTCCCGAACCTTGGCCCACGCCCGTACAACTCGTGTTGCTCGTGCAACTCACGGCATTGAAAAAACCGGTGCCGCCGGGTACGGAAGTGTCGACTGGTGTTCCCCAGGTTCCACCTACCTCATTCACGTAGAACGGTACCTGTATAGATCCGGTACTGTCCGCACCAACCGCGGTGCAGTGCGTTGTGTCAAAACAACTCACGCCGAGCAGCACGCCCAACGTCACCGGAGCCGCGACGTAGTTGGGGGTGCCCCACGAGCCCGCGGTCTCCGATGCATAAATTGGTTGATCGGATGCGGTGTCACCAACGGCCACGCACGTCGAGCTGGAGGCACAACTCACCGCGTTGAAGTGCCCTGAGGCTGAAGGGATGGCCACGTCAGCGGAGGAGCTCCACGTGCCTGAAGCTTCCGAGGCGTAGAAAGGTTGGTTCCCGGCGACGTCGTAGCCCACGGCGGTGCAGTGCGTAGCGTCGGCGCAACTGATTCCCGAGAAAGTGCCGGTCGTATGTGGCGAAGCGACATCAGTGGGTGTACCCCACACTCCCGAGGACTCAACGTCGTACATTGCTTCGGACGTCGTCGTATCTTCACCAACGGCGATGCAGTTCGAACTACTCGTGCAACTTACGGCGTTGAATTGCCCGTGAACGTTGACGTCTTGGGCAGTCGCCCACGTCCCCGAGGTTTCCGTGGCATAAAACGGTTCGTTGTTAAACAAATTGGCTCCAACAGCGGTGCAGTCATTAGCGTCGACGCAACTCACGCCAAAAAATTCGCCAGTGGTGCCGGTAACGGGTACGTCCACACCGTTTGTCGAGGGCACACTTGCTCGCAAGGGCGCCGTCACGCTGCTATCGACGCCCACTGCCGTGCAACTCGATCCATTGAAGCAACTAACCGCCGTGAAATAGTCGTTAGAAAAAGGCGAAGCTACGTCGGTAGGAACGTTGGGTGTTACAGCACTCGCTACTTCGTTTTTTATAGGGGCGATCACCAACAAAACGCCCGTTATCAGGGCAACAGCGAGTACGAGTGGCTGGCGCGCGTTGCTTGGAAGCAAGCGCAATCGAGTTGTCATTACGTACCGGCTTATCACGGTGCTAAGGGATTTGGCGACATCATAAAATGCTCTCAACGGGTGGAGTACGTCGAGGAAGTGGCCGATCGAGGTCTAAAACAACTCGGGTAGGTGAGTCGGAATGTCTCGTGCCAATGCGACGCCAGATTCGTTCTTGACTTTTTGCTAACGACAAACCGTGCCACCGCAATGGCGACATCGACACGTCAAGAGAAGGCCAATTTATGGTGATGAATTTTCATCATACGGAAGGAAAATTGAGGCGTAACAGTCTTAGGGCCTTTCACCTCCGAAGCCTACGAACAGTGCGTCCTCACGTTGTCCTGAAAGTAACAGTCGGTCAAACCATGAGCCGTCGCCGCCCATTGCAACCGTTTTTGACCAAGAAAACTAGGCGTAAGATGGCGTTATGGCCTCCAAAATCACGATGGGTGCTGACGGCATCCTGCACGTTCCTGACAATCCGATCATTCCGTTCATTGAAGGTGACGGCACTGGCGTCGACATTTGGCCCGCGGCCAAGTTGGTACTTGACGCGGCCGCCAACAAGCACGGAAAGACCATTGAGTGGAAAGAAGTGCTCGCTGGTGAAAAAGCGTTCAACGAAACGGGCAACTGGTTGCC
>PLHJ01000009.1 GCA_003138895.1 Acidimicrobiaceae bacterium | reverse complement strand
GTGGCGATAATGCCTTCCCATTCGTACGACGCGGGGGGCAGGACATCGTGGGTACCAATTGGCGAGCGAAACGCCTGGGCTTCGTCGCTCACGAATACTGCTTTCGACCCGGCAATTGGCGAAAGGCGTCAAAGACACCGTCCACTCCCTTTAAAGCCACGAGCAAACTCGATAAGTGTGAGGGATCGGCGAGTTCGACGTCGAACATCATGCGAACAATACGGTCGCCCGAACTCGAGGAGTGGCTCGACACGATATTTAAGTGGTACTCCGCGACGACGCGCGAAACATCAAACAGCAGTCTCGTTCTTTCGAACGCGAGAATTTCGAGCGTGGCACGGTACACACCGTTTGACGACCCGTCCCATTCAACGTCAATCATTCGGTCGCCGAGTCGGGCCGCGAGTGCTACCGCATTCGAGCAGTCGTCACGGTGAACAGAAACGCCACGCCCCTGCGTGATGAATCCCATAATCGGATCTCCCGGAACCGGTGAACAACAACGCGCGAGGTGCACGAGCACGTCATCAAGACCCTCAACGTACACACCTACGTTTCGACGGTCCCCGCGGTGGGGCCGCGGTGACTTCGTGACGGTGGTGGGCAATTGTTCTTCTTCTCCGCCGCGAAGCTCTCGCTCGAGACGTTGCACGATTGAAAGTGCCGAGGCTTGACCTGAATCAATTGCCATGAACAAGGCGTCGATGTCGTCGAGGTTCATGGACTGCACGACGGCGTCAATCGCGGCCGAGGTCAGTGTTGTCTGAATTGGAAGACCCTCACGACGAAGCGTCTTAATTAACTCTTCGCGTCCCGCTTCGATGGCGTCTTCACGTCGCTCACGTTGGAACCACTGACGGATCTTTGACTTGGCGCGTGACGACACGGCCACGTTCAACCAGTCGCGCGACGGCCCGGCCGAATCACTCTTGCTCGTGACAATCTCCACGACGTCGGCCGATTGCAGTGGCGTGTCCAGCGGCACCAAACGTCCGTTCACTTTGGCACCGACACATTTGTGGCCCACCTCGGTGTGGATAGCGTACGCGAAGTCAATGGCGTTTGCCCCTTCGACCAGGGGAATTACACGTCCCTTCGGCGTAAAGACGTAGACCTCGTCTTGTCCGAGGTCAAGCTTTAGGGCTTCGAGAAATGCCACCGGGTCTTGTTCTTCTTCGTCCACGTCGGCAATGCGCTGCATCCATGCAATTTCTTTGGCGGAGGCCTTTTCTTTATATCCCCAGTGGGCGGCAATACCAAACTCCGCTCGTCGGTGCATCTCTTGGGTTCGTACTTGTACTTCGACGGTCTTTCCCCTCGGGCCAATGACGGTCGTGTGCAGTGACTGGTAAAGATTGAACTTGGGCGAATTGATATAGTCCTTGAAACGTCCTTGTACTGGCGACCACAATGCGTGCACTGCTCCGAGTGCGGCCCAGCAATCGCGTTCTTCTTCCACGATGATTCGAAGGCCGACGAGATCAAAGATGTCATTGAATTCCTTGCCGTTCACGACCATTTTTTCGTAAATGCTCCAAAGGTGCTTCGGTCGACCACGAACATCCGCGACCAAACCAAGCTGCTCTGTCTTCTCGTGGAGCTGCGCCATGACTTCTTGCACGTACTCTTCTCGCTCGGGCGCTCGCGTGGCGACCATTTGTTCAATCTCGGCGTAACGCTTGGGATGCAGCGTGGCAAAACTGAGATCTTCCAATTGCCACTTCACTTGTTGCACACCTAAGCGGTGCGCGAGTGGTGCATAGACGTCAATGGTCTCTTGGGCAATGGATCGCTGCTTGGCGACCGGCATGACGGAAATCGTACGCATATTGTGCATCCGGTCGGCCAGTTTGATCAGCAATACTCGCCAGTCCTGCGCCATTGCAATAAACATCTTTCGAATCGTCGCGGCTTGTTGTGCTTCTTTCGTGTCAAAGGCCAGACGATCCAATTTCGTGACGCCATCAACCACCGCCGCAATGGATTCGCCAAAGTGCGTCGTCAACTCGTCCATGGTCATGCCCGTGTCTTCGACCGCGTCGTGCAAGAGCGCACCGGCAATCGTGACTTCGTCGAGACCCAATTCAGCGACAATGGTCGCTACCGCAATCGGGTGGGTCACGTAGGGTTCACCAGTTCGTCGCAATTGGCCCTCGTGGGCCACGATGGCGGCTTTTCCCGCCCGGCGTATGAGTTCAACGTCCCCACCAGGGTGAAATTGGTTAAAACGGTCAATCAGCGTGTCGAGCAGGGACGACAGGGCTCCTTCGCCAGAACTACGCGTTTTTACGCTGACCATGTCGCCAGCCTACTGGTGGACTTAGCGACGTTTCTGCTTGCGCGCGCGTGCCTGGATGACGTTACTGCGCGCCGTTCCCGTCGCCGTCTCGCGCGTTGTCGTGCCGCGCTCGTTGGTCATTGCGGCCGCTGCCGCGGGCGTCAGTACCAGGCGGTCGGTCCTCGAAGCGACTCGAAGACGTAAATCCTTAAAGCGCGGCTCGCGTTCTTTTAGAACAGCCAGCAGTGGACTCGCAATAAAGATCGAAGAATAAGCCCCACTCACGAGTCCGACGAACAACGCCAAACCATAGTTCTGCAGCGTCGTGGCACCCAAGATGTACGCGCCGACCAAGAGCACCGACAACACCGGCAAAATAGCGACCAGCGACGTATTGATCGAGCGAGCGAGCGTCTGGTTCATTGAGAGATTGATCATTTCGGAATAGGTCATGTTGCCGTTATTCAACACGCCGCGCGAGTTGTCGCGTACGCGGTCGAATACCACCACGGTGTCATAGAGCGAATAACCAAGAATCGTCAAAATGGCGATCACCGTGTCCGGCGTCACCTGGAAACCAAAGAGCGAATACACACCAATGGTTACGAGCAAGTCGTGCACCATGGCGGCAAAGGCGGCGAGCGCCATTTTTGGCTCGAAGCGGGCACTGATGTAGATAAGCACTGCAATAAAGAACGCAATCAGTGCCTCGAGGGCTCGATGCGTAATGCCTGCTCCCCAGGTGGGACCCACGCTGCTCGTCGATACCTGATCGGAATTCACCTTGGCCACCTTGGCCATGGCGTTTACGACGTTGTCGGTGACGGTCGTTTGTTGCGAAGGACTCAGCGCGTTGAGGTCACCTTCCACCTCGAACGTTGACGAACCAAGCTTGGTCACGGTTGGCTGAGAAAGTCCCGCGGACTCAGCGGCGTTCGTCATTTGCTGCACGGTTGCGTGCGGCGCCAAAACTTCCCAAGACGATCCACCCTTGAAGTCAATGCCCAAATTGAAGCCGCGAATTCCCAGTGACGACGCTCCGGCCACGATGATCAGCAATGAAATAGTGAACCAAATCTTGCGACGACCAACGAAGTCAATCGACGTAAGACCCTGGTAGAGACGACCGAAACGTCCTGGCGACTTGGTAGTCGTTTGCTCACTCATCCGCTGCTCCCGATCCCATGCCCGCGGCGATACTCATGGCGGAGTTTCCAGCACCCGATCGTCGTCCAAGCAAAATAACGATTGGACGCGTGAAGTACCACGTCACGAGAACGTCCAAAATTGTGGAGAGGCCGAGGAAGAACGCGAATCCTCGAACGTCACCAACGGCGATTAGATACAACAACAAGGCTGCGAGGAAACTCACGAAGTCGGCCGCTAATACAGTGCGC
Organism: Acidimicrobiaceae bacterium; assembly: GCA_003138895.1. GTDB lineage: Bacteria > Actinomycetota > Acidimicrobiia > Acidimicrobiales > RAAP-2 > RAAP-2. The sequence continues at coordinate 54,153 of PLHJ01000009.1, read as the reverse complement.
CAGGCGGAACGGAATCCCCGGTCCACTGACGTTCGAACTGTTCGTCCCGCGCGTGATTCATCTTTTAATCGCTCGAAATACACGATGTAACTATCGACCGTGATACCAATGGACACAATCAATCCGGTAACACCTGCCAAGTCGAAACTCGGGGCCAAGGCGGTATGGCCGAGCGACGAAATAATCGCCCACAACAACGCACCCGTGAGACCAAGTCCCAGCAAAATAACGAGTCCGAGGGCTCTGTAATACAAAATGACATACAAGAGCACGAGCGCTAAGCCGGCGAGACCAGCGCCCAGACCAGCAACCAGTGCACTGTGGCCAAGCGTCGGCGAGACGGTTTCGGTAGTGAGTGGCACGAGTCGAACGGGGAGCGAACCAAACTGCATGGCGAGTGCCAGATTCTTTGCCGACGTTTCGGTGAACGAACCAGAGATCTCCCCCGTGCCGCCAAACGACGTAAATGACGACTGCGTTGGCTGAATGAGTGGTGCCGACTGGACTACGCCGTCAAGTTCAATAGCTAACAGGCCGTGGAAATTCGCTTCGGCGACCTTGTCCCATTGAGGACTGCCGGCACTGGTCAAGGTGTAGTTAACAACCCAGGCGCCAGCCTGATTTTCTTGCGCGAGTGCGGACTTAATTGCCTTACCGGTAAGTTCTGCGGGCCCAAGAACGTAGCGAATGCCCGTCTGACCGAGTACGGGCAAAATTACGTAGTCATTCTTGAGGTCGTTTTGTGGCGACGTTGATTTGATGTTCGTAAACGCAGGGTCGTCGGCAATATTGTTTGGTCCCGTGTAACCATTCGCGGTGTTTGGAGCCACGACAATGCCAAGATTCGTCGGCGAGGTGTAATAACCCGAGCCGCAGGAAGGAAGTTTCCCCGGAGCAACCGCGACGGCCTTCGCGGAAGGTTCCGTCGCGTAGCAAACAACGGGGCGAAACAGTAACTGCGCTGTTTGGCCAATAGCCTTTAAGACTTGACGGGCGTTCGTAACGCCCGGCACGCTCACCACGACGTCTCGACCCTGCAGGTTGACCTGTGCACCAGAAACGCCCAGTCCGTTGACACGGTTGGTAAGTACCGACGTCACTTCTTGCAGATCGGAAAGCGACGCGTGCGTCGCAGGTTTGTAAACCACGCTGAGTCCCCCAGCGAGGTCAAGGCCCAGCTTGGGGCTCCAGCCCGCGCCCAGGGTCGCAAAAAGGGCCCCGAAAGAGATGGCCAGAGTGAGAACGAGGCTCACGACCAGCGATCGGCGTGAGCTGTTGCTTGAAGCCATTACTTCTCGTCACCTTCCGACGGCTCATCATGGCTAGTCGGCGGATCAACTTCCACGGGCGGAATGTACTTCTTCGCAATGGCCGCGTGAATGAACTGCAATTCGGCTCCCGAATCGGTCTTCAGCGTGTAAAGACCGTCTTCGTCTCGCACTACGGTACCGACGAGGCCACCAATGGTCTGGGCTCGGTCGCCTACTTCGACCTTTCGAACTTCTTGACGCTGCGCCTTTTGGCGCTTGCTGCGAGGACGAATAAAGAAGAAATAGATGCCACCGAAGACCAGCACGTAGATGATCAAAAGGTACGAACTGGAACTGCTCTTCGCCGCCGCCAACAACATGTTTTTCCTCCGTCAATGGACAAAGAAACACTACTCGCTGGCAGTGCTCTGCTCTGGGCGTTAGAGCAGTCCCCCTCCGGGTGGCGTTACTCCAAGGTGGGCGTACGCACGCTGCGTAGCTACGCGGCCACGTGGCGTGCGAAGCAATAAACCCTCACGAATAAGAAAGGGCTCGTAGGCCTCTTCGAGGGTCGTGGGTTCTTCACCACAGGCGTGCGCGAGCGTCACGAGACCCACTGGTTGCCCCGCGAATTGCACGCACAATAGGTGCAACAAGCGACGGTCAAGTTTGTCAAGACCGAATGCGTCCACCCCAAAAAGGGCCAACGCTTCTTCGGCAGTTCTTTGATCAATGGAAGATTTTCCCGCCAATTGCGCAACATCACGAACGCGGCGAAGTAGCCGGTTCACGATGCGAGGCGTACCCCTACTTCGCAGGGCAATTTCTTTCGCTGCGTCGGGGGACAGTTCTACACCTAAGAGGCGCGACGAACGCACGACGATGGCACACAGTTCGGCGACATCGTAGAGATCGAGTTGTCCCACGAAACCGAACCGATCTCGAAGGGGAGCCGCGACTAAGCCCGTTCGCGTGGTCGCGCCCACCAACGTGAAATTTGGAAGGTCTAGTCGAATGGAACGTGCGGACGGTCCTCGCCCGATCATCACGTCGAGTCGATGATCTTCCATTGCCGGATATAAGACCTCTTCCACCGAACGATGGAGCCGGTGTATCTCGTCGATGAAGAGGACTTCGCCGTCTTGAAGATCCGTGAGCAACGCGGCTATGTCACCTGGTCGAGTGAGAACGGGTCCCGACGTGACGCGAAGACTCACGCCCATTTCACTCGCCACGATGCTTGCAAGCGAGGTCTTTCCAAGACCGGGCGGACCGGCAAAGAGCAAGTGATCCGTTACTTGGCCTCGAGCTTTTGCCGCACCGAGAACTATTCGAAGATGCCCCACGAGATCAGGCTGACCCACAAATTCTTCGAGAGTCTGTGGTCGAAGTGACGCTTCGTCATTTCGCTCGCGCTCCATTGGTTCTGGCGCCAGCACGGCATTTTCGCTCGCGAGTTCCGTATCTCGTCGACTCATCGTGAACCCAAATATTGCAGTGCGAGGCGCAGTGCGGCCGACTCATCACTCGGAATCGTCACACCCTTCAGCGCCGATCGAATTTCCGAAACGGAATAACCAAATCCCTGGAGCGCAATTTCCAAATCGCCACTCAACGACGTACTCGTTGACGAAACTACGTCGGGTTCCAACAACGTAGGTAATTTGCCCGACAATTCCAGTACGAGACGGGCGGCGGTCTTCTTGCCAATTCCGGGAATCGTGGCGAGAGCGCTCACGTCTTCGAGAGCAATGGCGGTCGCCAATTCTTGCGGGCTAAACGTTGCGAGCGCACCGAGCGCTGTCGAAGGTCCGACACCGGGTGTGCTGAGCAACAACTCGAAGGTTTGTCGTTCATCAAAATTAGAAAAGGCGTAGAGCACGATCGCGTCGTCTCGCACGTGGGTGTGCACGTGGAGTGAGACTTCGTCGCCAAGTGCGTACGAGGGTGGACTCGTCATGGCGACGTTCACTTCGTAGCCAACGCCTTGGACGTCAATTACTAGCGTCCCGTCGCTACTCGCACGCACCACTTCGCCGTGAAGCCAACCAATCACGAGGCGGCCCCCGCACGCAATCGACGCTCGGTACGAGAAAACGAAAAATACGTAATGGCGAGCGCGAGCGCGTCCGCCGCGTCCGCAGGCTGGGGAACTTCTTTTAGACCACAGAGGCGAGCCACCATCTTTTGCACTTGGGCTTTGTCGGCCGCACCATTTCCCGAGACCGCCAACTTCACTTCTTGCGCGTTGAACTGGCGAACTGGTAGTCCCCGTTCGCCGGCGAGCGCAATCGCGACGCCGCTCGCTTGCGCCACACCAATCGCCGTCTTGGCGTTTCGTTGAAAAAAGAGCTTTTCCACGGTCACCGCGTCAGGTTGCAATTCATCCAAGAGTTCGCGCAAATCGACAATCAAATGGGCCAAACGTGCCTCAACTGCTAGGTGATGGCTGCTTTCTAGAACCCCAGCACGGACCGCTCGAAACCGTTCGGGCCCGTTAACGTCGCTTTCGACGAGCCCAAAACCGCAACGCGTGAGACCCGGATCGATTCCCAATACGAACATACGTTCGATTGTAGACCCTCAGCGGGCCATTTCGAGGATTTAACCCTCGTAGGACGCCAGTAGCTCGTCCGAGAGATCAAAGTTTGCGTAGACGTTTTGTACGTCGTCATGGTCGTCGATGGCGTCCATGAGGCGAAGAACCTTCTTCGTCTCCCCCTCGTCGGTAATTGGTATTACGTTTTGTGGTACAAGGGTCAAATCGGCGCTTAGGACCTTGACGCCCAGTTCTTCTAGGGCGTCTCGGACCATACCGAGTTCCGTGGGATCGGTCGTGATCACGAAGTTCTCGCCATTGGAAGAGAGGTTCTCCCCACCTGATTCCAGGGCCCACTCGAGCAATTGGTCCTCGTTCAGTGAGCCGGGAACCTCGATGAGACCTTTGCGATCGAACTGCCAACTCACCGCGCCAGGCTCCGCAATGGAACCGCCGTTCTTGGAGAACGTGCTCTTTATTTCGGCGCTGGTGCGGTTGCGATTGTCCGTCAGCGTCTCGACAATCACGGCAATACCACCGGACGCGTAGCCCTCGTACGTGACTGATTCGTAACGAACGCCCTCAAGTTCACCAGTACCGCGCTTGATGGCGCGCTCAATAGTGTCAAGCGGCACCGATCCGTCACGCGCCTTTTGGAACATAGTGCGAAGCGAGGCGTTCGTATTGACATCGCCACCACCTTCGCGGGCAGCAACTTCTACTTGTCGAATGAGTTTCGCGAACAACTTGGCGCGAGCCGAGTCCTTGGCACCCTTACGGTGCTTGGTGGTTGCCCACTTTGAATGGCCGGACATACTTCCTCCTACCCCGCGGGGCGTATTGATACTACCGACAAGTCTTAAAGCGAGGCGACGAAAGCTTCGTGCAACCTCGTGTCAATCGTGAGCTCGGGGTGAAACGAACATCCCCAGAGATTGGCTTGTCGAACGAGGACTGGGTGTTCGCCATCACCATGGTCGTGAGTCGCAAGAACGCTGACAGTTTGTCCTATCGATTCAATTTTGGGTGCTCGTATAAAGACACCGGGAAATTCACCGAGGTCATTAATGTCCACCACCGTTTCGAACGATGCAATTTGGCGTCCGTAACCGTTGCGGCGAACGGTGACGTCAAGGGCCGAAAAACTCCATTGATCATCACGTCCGTCGAGGATCTTGGAACTGAGCAGAATCAGACCGGCACAGGTTCCAAAGACCGGTAGGCCGTCGCCAATCGAACTAGCAAGGCCCTCACGAAGTCCTGAGGTGTTGAGTAGATGCGCGATAGCGGTTGATTCACCGCCCGGGAAAATCAGACCGTCAACACCCTCGAGTGCCGCGGGCACTCGAACTTCTCGAACTTCGACGCCAATTTTTTCCAGCGCGGCACAGTGTTCACGAACGTCACCCTGCAGTGCGAGAACACCAACGACGGGCACTACCAGCCGCGTTCGGCGAGTCGCTGATCAAGCGTAGATGTTTCCGCACCCTTCATCGCCGCACCAAGACCTGTGGACACCTTGGCCACGATGGCGGGGTCACGAAAGTGCGTCGTCGCTTCCACAATGGCTCGTGCCATGCGCTCAGGGTCTTCGCTCTTGAAGATGCCCGAACCAACAAAGACCGCTTCGGCGCCCAATTGCAACACGAGCGACGCATCCGCCGGTGTTGAAATACCACCGGCGCAGAACAACGGCACCGGGAGCGTTCCTGTCGCCGCTACTTCAAAAACGAGCGCCAGCGGCGCTTGAAGATCCTTCGCCAGTGCGTAGAGTTCTTCCTGATCAGCGGTCTGTAATCGACGTAATTGCGAGAAAATAGTGCGAAGGTGGCGTACTGCTTCGACCACGTTGCCCGTTCCCGCTTCACCCTTGGACCGAATCATGCACGCGCCCTCACTGATGCGTCGGAGGGCTTCGCCAAGGTTGGTGGCGCCACAGACGAAGGGCACCGTAAAGGGCCACTTGTCGATGTGGTTCACCTCGTCAGCCGGCGTCAGCACCTCTGACTCGTCGATGTAGTCAACATCCAACGACTGCAAAATTTGTGCTTCGGCGAAGTGGCCAATGCGGGCCTTGGCCATCACGGGAATAGTCACGGTCTCTTGGATGGCCTTGATCATTTCGGGGTCACTCATGCGAGCAACGCCTCCGTCACGACGAATGTCCGAGGGCACTCGTTCAAGCGCCATAACCGCGACCGCACCCGCGTCTTCGGCAATCCGGGCCTGCTCGGGGTTGACAACGTCCATAATGACGCCGCCACGGAGCATGTCCGCGAGCCCGCGCTTTACTCGAGCACTACCCACCAAGGAAGAAAAATCGCCGGCTGTCATGAATCAAGCCTAACGGAGAACCGTTCTCACCACTCCCCTAGCGCCAGGCTACGAAGGGCGACGTCGTCCAAATCGCTGAGGTCCGCCGGCGTTCGATCAGCGTGCATGTTAAACCACACCCACCGCGACGAGTCGTACGCAGGGCTCGAGAAATACGAACCCACCGAAGGGCTTTGCCGCTCACATCGCGCGAGTGCGCCGGCGAGTCCTAGGGGGTAGCGAATCGCCGCAGCAGCCACTTCGTCCGCTCGGTAGCTCAGACCGCGTCCGACCATGCGCTGCGCATCAGTAGAGCTCACGTTGTCGAGTGACGCCACGCTGAGACGTGTCAGCATGCCCAGGCGTTGACGGGCCATGCAGTGCGCAACCACACCTTCTAGCTCAATGAGTTCAAAATCGCGCATCATGGCACTCGTGACGAACAACGAATGGGCGCCCGATGACGCGAGCAACGCCGCGTTGTACGTGCGTTCTTCGACAATGAAGCAGCTCACGGCATCGATGCCAAACGTTGCACCAAGTCGGTCCACGACAGTGACGAGTCGCATGCGTTCGCTGGGCGAACCAGCGGGCTTAAAGAATTCAATAAAGCGTCCGGCGAGTGACGTCGAACGTTCCTCGATTCGCTTTACCTGCCGACTGAGTCGCCATCCATAGATGAGAACACCGAGAAGAACAATGACCGGCACGAACCAGGCCACACTGATAAGAGCGAGCGACGCCAAGAATATGAGTCCAACGGCGATTGCCCAAGGCCGTTGGCGACGAAGAACGTAGGAGCGAATGGCCTTTTCGTTCGCCTCTCGCTCAGCGCTCGACGGTGTGTAGGGACTTGTCCACGTGGCATCCAGCACCGGAGCAACAAATCGTTCGCCTCGGTCGCGATGAGAAGATGGGCGACGCGAATGCGCCCTTTTAGTTGATGCCACAACGAAAGGTTAGTTCGCCGTTTCGTACGCTCCTCGCGCCTGCTCGTAAATTTCGAGGTATTCGTCAACCAAACGAGCCATCGACCAGTTCTCGGCGTACGCGCGTGCTTCGTCAATAGTTGTCGCTGGTGTTTGGCTCAGGGCTTCCGTAAGAGCGCGGCCCAGGTCGCCAACGTCACCGGGCGAAAAGAACACCGCGTGCGCATTCGCCGCGTCTCGGTAGCCATCGATATTGCTCGCGACCACTCTTGTTTCCGCGGCCATTGCTTCAAGCAATACGAGACCAAAACTTTCGCCGTGCGTCGAAGGTGCAACGAGAACATCCACGCTTCGAAGCAGTCGACGCTTTTGCTCATCGCTGACCGCGCCAAGAAATTGAATGTCGTTATCGCCTCCACCAAGCGACACCAGTTCATTTCGAAGCGGGCCTTCACCCGCCACGATGAGCCGCCAAGGAAGTTCGCTACTCGCGTGCTGTTCGAGAATGGCCCGTACGAGCGTGTCGGCTCCCTTGCGTCGCTCTAAGCGACCAATAAACAACACCGTGGGTCCGGTCGTGGGCACGCGAGTAAACGCTCGCAGGCGACTTGTTTCAAATCCGTTGAAGAGCACCGTCGTCTCAACATTCGCTCCGCGGGCAATCGTCGAAGCGGCAGCCTCAGAAACGGCGACACCCGTATCAATTCCTCGAGCGAGGTACCGAAGCAGAGGCCCTGTTAATTGAAATCCCGGACCCCAACCGCTGCGGTGAAAGGTGGCCACCGAAGCCGTGCCGTGTCGTCGAAGTGTTCGCCAACCTACGAGAGGAGCGAATGGCTCGTGAAAATGAACAACGTCCGGGCGAAATTGTTCCACGACCCGAGACGCTCGCCACGACGAAAGAAGCGAAAGGGTTATGGGGGCTCTGGAACCGTTGGCCGGGATCTTGAGAACGTTGCCGAACGTCTCCACGCGCGCTGGCGTTTCGTAGTCAATGTGGTTCGCGCCGGGAGCAATGACGAGCACCTCAAGTGAGCGCGACGAGAGTTCCCGGCTCATTGCGAGTACTTGTTCTTGGACGCCCCCAAAAACACTCAGGGCATAAGGCGAGAAGAGTGCGACGCGGCGAATACTCACGCGACGGTTGGTGAAGCGAATCGCGACTCGAGGACGTGCCACTGCTCGGGCGCTCGGCGAATCAAAAATTCAAGTTCCCGTGTGACGTCTTGCGTGACCCGTTGAACGTCGTCACGCATCTTTCCTCGTCGCGTCGTGTCAATCGGTGGCGTGACCACGGCAAAATGATCACGTCCAGGCCCTGCGAAGCACGCTGCCGCTACCAACGTGGCCCCCGTACGCAGTGCCAGCGTGGCGGGACCGGCAGGCACGGTCACCGTGGATCCAAAAAGTTCAGCGTCCACGCCGTTTCCTTGAATGTCACGGTCGCACAACAGGCCCACGACGCCGCCTGATTTGAGTTTCTGCAACAGAACCGTGCCGGCGTGTTCATCGAGGGGCTCAATGTCGATGCCAACGGAAGCTCGCTTCTTCTTGAACCACTGAAAGAGTTCCGGCGGATCCAATGCTTCGGCAACCGCCGTCATGGTGAGATCAATGTGCGAAAGATGTGATCCGCCCCATTCCCACGAACCAATGTGCGGCAGTGCCACGATGACGCCGTTACCAGCAGCCTTGGCCGCACGCAAGTGCTCGAGGCCTTCAGCGACCACGAATCGCTTGTCAATATAGTCCTTTGATAGCGCCGGCAATTTGGCACCTTCGACCCAGTAGCGACCGTAATTCGAGAAGCCACGATTCACGAAGCGTTCGAGCAGAGCCTCGTCGACGTGTGCTCCGCCATAACTCAACACTCGGCGAAGATTTTCTCGAAGATTGTCACGTGGTGCACTGGATCGCTTGCCAATGATTTCGGCAATCGTGCTGCCCAACCAAACATCGACTCGCTCGGGGAGTATCTCTAGTACAGAACTGAGTCCCTTAAAAACCGCGAGTCGCGTGGAAAAGGGAGCCACACTAATTTCTCGCCGAGCGACTGAGGCCCAGTCGTCGACGATACGAATGCGTCGTGGTCTTATGTGGCGAAGACTCGACCGCTAACGGTGGACGTTCCGCAGAAGTCCACACACGGGCAAACCGCCCGAGCGCCGTCATCGTGGTGAGAGCGAGCATGAGCCACAGCACCGGAATGAACAGGACGTTGGCGAGTAGTGCCACCCCAAGCAAAATCATGCGCTCCGCTCGTTCCATCAGTCCGCCCTTGGCACTGAGACCAAGGCTTTCCGCCTTCGAACGTTGGTAGGAAATCAAGAAGGTAGAAGTAATAATCGCGAAAGGCAACAGCACCAATTGACCGTGGTGGTGGGCCACTAGGTAATAAGCACAGCCACCCATCAGCAGCGAATCGGAGAGTCGGTCAACGACGGAATCGAAAAAGCCACCACGAATTGACGTGCGTTGCGATGCCTTGGCCACTGGTCCATCAAAGAGATCGTGCGCACCCGTGAGCGTCAAGAGCACGACACCCAATACGTGGTATCCCACTCCAATGGACCAGGCCGTGGCGATCGCAAAAACGAGTCCGGAACCCGTGAGAACGTCTGCCGAAAAACCAACTTTGACGAGTGCCTTACCGACCGGAGCCGTGCAGGCGTCCACGGTCTGTCGAAACTTACCGTCAAACATGAATCCTCCGCACTACGACGCCCATCGATTCGGTAACCGCATCCTACTAAAGGTGCGTGGGGCCTTCGTCTTCAAAGCTGGGCGTGGACCTTTTGCCACGTTGACGCCAGTGATTCGGGCAACACGCGCACTTCACCAATGGTCGCCATGAAATTGGTGTCGCCGCTCCAACGGGGCAACGCGTGAGCGTGCAGGTGCGAAGGAATCCCTGCTCCACCCGCTCGACCAATGTTCATGCCAATGTTCAAACCATCGGGCTTATAGGCGCCACGCAGCGCTCTCGAAATGCGGGAAACGAAATAAAACAATTCCGTGGTCTGTTCACCGCTGAGCGATTCCAAATCGGGAACATGCGCCTTGGGCAAAATGAGCACGTGGCCTGAACCGTAGGGGTAGGCGTTCAGACATACAAACGTGTGCTCACCAATCAACAACACCCCAGTGTCGATTGAAACTTCCATCTGTGCGAGTTCGCAAAAAACACAGATGTCGGGTTCACCAATTCGCTCTTGAATCGTCGCGCTCTCGACGTACTGCTCGCGCCACGAAGCGCTAAAGCGCTCAAGCGGCACTAGTCACCTCGGGCGAACCGCGTCGATCGATTTCATTGCGCAGACGATCGCGGAACGCGTCAATAGTGACGCCTCGTTCTGGATCGTTGGATCCTCGAGCATTAATGCCGAGGGTTCGACCCGCGACGTCATCATCACCAACCACCACAATGTACGGAATCTTCTCCAACTTGGCGTTGCGGATTCTTCCGCCCAAGGGTTCCGTGGCTTCGGTGACGTGGACGCGCACACCGTCGGCTCGCAGTGCGCTCGCGACCTCGTAGGCGTAGTCGTCATGAATGTCACGTACCGAGAGCACGCGNNAACACCGCCATGAAACGTTCCACCGATCCAAAGAGCGCTCGGTGAATCATGACTGGAAGGTGTCGAGCGTTATCTGGTCCGATATACGTTGCGTCAAATCGCTGTGGCAATTGGAAGTCCAATTGAATGGTCGACATCTGGTGTGTGCGACCAATAGCGTCGCGTGCTTGTACCGAGATTTTTGGACCGTAGAACGCTCCGCCTCCAGCGTCGAGAACGAGTTCGAGCCCCGCGTCCGTTGCCACTCGCTCGAGCGTCGATTCTGCTTCGCTCCATTCCTCGTCACTGCCTACGGCTTTTCCTTCAGGCCGCGTCGAAAGTTCAAGGTAGAAATCTTCGAGACCAAACTCCCGAAGAAGATCGAGAACGAAACTCAACAAACTCGCTAGCTCGNNACGCCGGACTTCTCGTAGCGATAGACCGAACCGAACTCGAACATCCGAAGTGGCAATTCTCGGTAACTGCGTTGTCGCGCCTTGAAAATCAAAACGTGGAAGGGACAGTTCATGGGCTTTAAGAAGTAACGCTGGCCCTCGTCAAGTTCCATTGGTGGGTACATGCCATCGGCAAACCATTGAAGGTGACCTGAGGTTTGAAAGAGTTCTTCCTTGGCAATGTGCGGCGACACGACGAACTCGTAGTTCGCTTCGACGTGACGCTTTCGCGAATAGTCCTCCATCAAACGTCGAAGCGTGCCGCCCTTGGGATGAAAAACAGCGAGCCCCGGTCCCACTTCGCGTGGGAAAGAAAAGAGATCGAGCTGTTGGCCCAACACGCGATGGTCTCGTCGCTCCGCTTCTTCGAGAAATGCGAAGTGCTTTGCCAGTGCGTCCTTTGACTCCCAGGCCGTCCCGTAAATGCGTTGCAGCTGCGGACGTTTTTCGTCACCGCGCCAGTACGCAGCGGCCACCCGCATCAATTTGAAATATCCCAATCTCGAAGTTGAAGGAACGTGCGGTCCGCGGCAGAGGTCCACGAAGGAATCACTATTGCGATACGTCGAGACCGACGACGCACTGACGCCTTCGCTCACGTCGTCATTCGTCGCGCCGTCGCGGACTCCTTCGATGATTTCGACCTTGAAAGGTTGATCCGCAAATATTTTCAGACCTTCAGCGTTCGTGTGCTCCGAACGAATAAAAGGCTGGTCCTCTTTCACAATTGTGCGCATTGTCTCTTCAATGCGCGCGAGGTCATCGGCAGAAAAACGTGCGTTGTCGGGAAGCGCAAAGTCGTAATAAAAACCATCTCGAATAGCCGGCCCAATGGCGAAGTGCGCTCCGGGCCAGAGGCGAAGCACGGCTTGGGCCAACACGTGCGCTGTTGAGTGTCGCAGAACTTCTCGACCCTCTTCGGACGCCGGGGTCACGATTGACACCGTTGCACCGCTCGGCAGTGGGCTCGACAAGTCGCACAGGTTGCCGTCGACTACCGCGGCAATGGCGTCTTTAGCCAGTCGTTGACCAATCGCGGCCGCGAGGTCGGCACCAGAGGCACCTTTTTCAAGCGTTTTTACGCTTCCGTCGGGGAGACGTACTTCGACAGACGACATTTCTACCTTTCGTCGTCTACAGCGTAACGCCGAGCAAGGCCGCGGCTGGGCCTACGACGTAGCCCGACTGCGCCGCGAGATCAATGGCGTTTAGTGCGCTGGGAGTGTCAAGGTCATTGTCGAGAGCCGCACGTACTTCGTCGATTACATCGTTGGTGCGACCCGATAGAAGCGTCGATCGCCACGTCGAAAGACGCGACTGAGCTCGAAGCAAGATGTCGTTCGTCCATTCCCAGTCGTAGCGGTAATGCTGTTGCAGCAGTGCAACGCGAACGGCGGCGGGTTCAGCGACCTCGGCGAGTTCGTCCACGAACACCAGGTTGCCCAACGATTTAGACATTTTGGTTCCGTCGAGACCCACGAGACCCACGTGAAGCCAGTGCTTCACGAATTTTACATTGGTAACGGACTCGCTCTGGGCGGCTTCGCATTCGTGGTGGGGAAAGACGAGGTCACGCCCTCCCCCGTGGACGTCGAGTGTTTGGCCAAGATCGCGAAGTGCGAGCGCCGAACACTCAATGTGCCAGCCTGGTCGTCCCGCTCCCCAACGCGACTCCCAACTGGGTTCGTCATCGAGCGATGGTTGCCACAAAATGAAATCAAGCGGATCGCGTTTTTGGGGATCATCGGGATTGCCGCCATGTTGTTTGGCGAGCGCAATCATCTCTTCACGAGAATCGTGTGACACCTGACCAAATCGCTCGAAGGTCGACACTTCAAAGTAGACCGATCCGCTCACCTGATACGCGTGACCTTTCTCCAAGAGTTGACCAATCAACGTCAAGATTTCGGGAATGGCTCCCGTGGCGCGAGGTTCTGAGTACATCGGAAGAAGATTGAGAATGCTCATGTCGCGGTCGAACTTCGCCATCTCTTCGGCGGCGAGGTCCAAGTAGTGCACGCCGAGTTCTCTCGCCTTACGAAGAATGTCGTCGTCAACGTCAGTGACATTTCGCACGCAGCGTGTTTCCAATCCCTCGTCACGAAGCCGACGCTGCAAGACGTCAAAGGTTAAATAGACAAAGGCGTGTCCGAGGTGCGCGGAGTCATAGGGCGTGATGCCACAGCTGTACAACGAGACCACTGGTCCCGTTTCCATCTCGAATACACCTTGACGAGCGGTGTCGTACAACTGCATCAGTGATCGATTCCCGCTAACTGCACGTACGTGTGCGCCTTGTGGCGAATGTTGATGGAGATGCACACGGCGGTAAAGGCCTCGACTGCACTGGCCAGAGAAAGACTTCCGGCCTCAATCGCGTGCAGACCTGACATATCATTTACGAGAGTGACCGTTGTCTTTCGTGCCTCGGCGTTATCGCCAAAAATTATGACGTCGGCCTTCAGATCAGAATCAAGATCTTCCATCTGCGCGGCCGGAAGGTGATGAAACGCGCCCGTGATGTGACTGCTCGACAGAGCGTGGGCAATGTGCGCGGCCATGGATCCGCGAGGCGGATACAGCGGAAGCAACTCTCGACCTTCCCGAGTTAGAGCGTTCACCATTGAAATGACGACCTTTCCGGCGAGTTGCTCTTTTAGTGCGCTGACGGTCGCAACTGCGGAGTCCCAGGGCGTTGCCACGATGACAATCTCACAACTCGCGGCGTCTTCGTTCGTACCGCCTCCCACGTGACCGTCTCCTCGAGGGTGCAGCGTCGCCGCTGTTTCCGCCGCGCGATCGGCGTCTCGTGAACCGAGAGTTACTCCGTAACCGGCCGACGCCAATCGAATCGCCACGCCTCGGCCCGCAGGACCGGTACCGCCCAAAATGCCAACTGTTTGTGTCATGTATCTAGTTAAGTAGATAGTCAGGGTTACGCTGGCGCGATGGGACTTCTCGACGACCACAAATTGCTCATTACCGGTGTTCTCACCGATGATTCGCTGGCCTTTGGTATTGCAAAGCGGGCACTCGAAGAGGGCGCCACGGTGGCACTTTCGGGAGCTGGGCGAGGCACGAATCTAACCCGACGTACGGCTAAGAAATTGGGCGACGTAGGAGAAGTTGTCGAACTCGACGTCACCAGTCCTGAGCAGATTGACGAAGCGGTTGCGACAATTGAACAACGTTTTGGTCGGCTGGACGGGCTCGTTCACGCGATTGGTTATGCCCCGGAGGACTGCCTCGGCTCGGGCATGTTTAAGGCCTCCTATCAGGATATATCTCTCGCCATGCAGATCTCGACGTATTCGCTGGCGGCCCTCGTCGGCGCCTTTCGACCGCTTCTCATAAAGAGCGAAGCCCTCGGCGGTGCTTCCGTCGTCGCGCTCGATTTTGACGGTTCAAGGGCCTATCCCATGTACGACTGGATGGGGGTCATGAAAGCCGGACTGGAATCATTAGGCCGCTACCTCGCTCGCGAAGTGGGCCGCGACAAAATTCGTGTCAACATGCTGGCGGCGGGACCCATTCGTACAATGGCCGCCAAGTCCATTCCTGGTTTTCAACTCTTTGAGGACACGTGGTCGGAGAGAGCTCCGCTCGGTTGGGACGTCCGCGATGACTCCGCGGTTTCGGACACCGCCGTCGCGCTGCTTTCACCGTTGCTTCGTGCCACTACCGGCGCCATTATTCACGTTGACGGCGGTGCCAACGCCATGGGTTGAGGTGACTTAGTCACCTATCGATCCGTCGATGGCCTCACGAAGAAAATCCGCGTGACCGCAGTGGCGTGCGTATTCCTCAATCATGTGCACCACGATGTAGCGAAGATTGACAACGCCATATTTAGGTGATGGCGTTCCCGTGGCGTCGAGACTGATGCCACCTAAGACCAATCGCGAAGCGACAACACAGGATTCGAAGGTGGCCATTACTTCGTCGCCCGAATGATCCTCCACGTTGTAAAAATCGACACCAGTGTTTCCAGGATCAAACGGCGTTGGATCGATACTCCCAGCAAAGACTTGGCTGAACCAATACGACTCCACGTCACACATATGTCGAAGGATCCCCATCAGTGTCAACTCGGACGTAGGAACGGAGCGTTGGCGAAGCTGGACATCACTGAGTCCAGCGCACTTCGTGACGAGTGTTGCTCGGTAGTAGTCGAGCATTGCGTACAGCGTGTCAACTTCGTTCGCCTCTCGAGGTGGCTCTGGTCGACGTGGATAAGCAATAGGGCTCACGATCAAACTCTATATAGAGGTATGCGCTTTGTTAGGAGCGTTTTTCTTGGTGGGCAAATTGCGTCTCGTAGAGCATGCGGTACAGACCACCCTCTTGGAACAATTCGTCGTGCGTTCCTTGTTGTTCGATGCGACCGTGATTAATGACCAAAATCTGATCGGCGTTTCTAATTGTTGAAAGCCGGTGGGCTATGACGAGCGACGTGCGACTCGTTAAGGTCTCTTCAAGGGCTCTTTGGACTGCAGCTTCACTCTCGGCGTCAAGATGCGCCGTTGCTTCATCAAGCACAATCAATGCCGGCGATTTAAGCAGCAGTCGTGCCAAGGCCACGCGCTGTTTTTCGCCACCCGAAAGTCGGTACCCGCGCTCACCGACCACGGTGTCAATCCCCGCCGGCAACGACTGGACGAGGTCCCATATTTGCGCTGATCGGAGGGCTTTTTCAATCTCTTCCGACGTCGCATCGGGTTTCGCGTACACGAGGTTCGAGCGAATGGAGTCATGAAAGAGATGTGGGTCTTGGGCAACCACACCGACAGTCGCGGAGATGGAAGCCGCGGTGGCGTTTCGAAGGTCAACACCGTTTAACTTCACTGCCCCTCCGGTGACGTCGTAGAGGCGTGATACGAGAAGAGAAATGGTGGACTTGCCGGCACCGCTCGGCCCAACGAGTGCCGTCATGGAGCCCGGCTGAACTTCGAAGTTGACATCAAAAAGCACCTGGCTACTTGGCGCGTCGTCCAACACCGCCACCGCTTCCAAGGATGCGAGCGACACTTCTTCTGCACTCGGGTATGAGAAGGACACGTGATCAAACGTCAAGGTGCAAGGAACAGAGGGAATGTCCACGGCGCCAGGACTATCGGCAATCATGGGCTCGAGATCGAGAACTTCAAAGAGCCGCTCGAAACTCACCATGGCTGAGAGATAATCGATCTGCAAATTAGAAAGTTGCGTAAGCGGTGAATACAGCCGCGTGAGATACGCCGTTAGAGCGACCACGGCTCCCACCGTGAGCGTTCCATTGATAACGGCAAGGCCACCAAAGCCGTACGCGAAGGCCGTGGCAATGGACGCCGTCAGCGTCAACGACACAAAGAAGAACCTCGAATACGTCGCTTGTTGAATACCGTTGTCGCGCACCTGGGCCGCTCGCGTGTCAAAGTTCGACGCTTCGCTCGAAGGACGACCAAAGAGCTTCACGAGCATGGCACCGGCCACCCCGAAGCGCTCGGTCATGACCATATTCATTTCGGCATTCATTTCCATGCCTCTGCGGAACATGTAGCCAAGACGGCGACCGACGATACGGGCCGGAATCAAGAATATCGGTAGAAGCACCAACGCCACGAGAGTGATGGGCCAACTGAGCCAGAACATCGCCGCCAGCACCAGAATCACCAAGATGACATTTCCCACGACGTTTTGAAATAGATCGGTAAAGGCTTGCTGGGCTCCTATGACGTCATTGTTGAGTCGACTTATAAGAGCGCCAGTCTGGGTCCGCGAGAAAAAGGCAATCGGCATTGACTGCATGTGCGCAAAAACCTTGGACCGAAGATCGTAAATGAGCCCCTCGCCAATGACTGCGGAGATTCGACGCTCGCTCAGCGACAGCACCGCATCAATCACTGCCAAAAAGGCCACCAGCAAGGCGAGTTCGATGATGTGGGTCTTGTCTCCCCCGACAAAATGGTGCTTGGTAATTACGTTGATGATGTCGCGAAGAATCAGCGGTGACACGACGCTGATGAGCGAATCGAGCACGACGGCAAACAAAAAGACGTACAGAACAATTTTGTAGGGTTTGGCGTACACCAGGACCCGACGAAAAGTGCCCTTTTTGATGCGGTGTTCGAGGACGTCGCGATTGCGTTGCAGTGAACGCATCCCGCCGCGCGGTCCGCCACCGCCACCGTGGCCACCCATGCTCATACGTCGACTCCCTTAGACCGTTAACCAGTCTACGAGCGACGCCTCATTCGTCGACCGAGAGAATCCCTTGTGACGGATCACTATCTTGATTATGCAATGCCTCAAATTGTTTCACCCAAACAACATGTTCGGGCCTTTCATTCCAGACGTCATTGACCACGACAGAAATCTTGGCAAAAAGGTCCAAGAATCCTTTTTGCCAATCATTAATAATCCACCAGTTGGGACCGAAGTACGTGCTTGGTTTACCAAATCCGACGCTTCGAAGCCGCCGCTCTTCTTCCATCGATAGGTAGGGTCCCTCACCTCGAACCTGATTGGACTGCACTTCAAGCTTTATGTAGTTGCCGTGATCAACCCAAAGTTGCAAGTAGCGACCATTGTTGAATTCAGCTATAACCACGAGACACTTGCGAGGGTCGTGCGACATCGCCCCAATAAGTTCAGGCAGGTTGCCCAGGAACGAAGAAACGGTGCTTGGCGAACGCGAACTGTTGGGTAGTGAAAGAGCCACACTCCATTGTGAACTGGTGCTGTGACATGCCTTGAACGTTTAAGCCGAAACTGACGCCGTCGTAATGATCAGCACCCCGAGCCCGACCATCACGACACCTCCGACTGTTCGAAGAAACACCAAGCGATGTGGACTCTCAGACAGCCAGGCGCGCGCCGTCCCGGCAATGAATCCCCACGTCCCATCCGAAAGGATTGACAAACTACAAAAGATCACACCGAGCAGTAGCAGTTGCAACGACGTGTTGCCGTGGTTGCGGTTAACGAAGTGAGGAAAAATAGCAATGTAGAAAATCAGTACCTTTGGATTTAAGAATCCGACCACGAAACCTTGACGGATAATCTCAATCGCTCGAGGTTTTACTTCTTCACGCTGCGTCATTGCGGCCGCGTGTTCGTGACGATGACGTAAAGCCCGCGAACCTAACCACAAGAGATACGCGCCGCCCAGGATTTGCAGTGTGACCGACGCCGGCTTGGAGTGACTGAGCACCGGTCCAAGCCCAATGGCCACGAGAATCGCCAAGAGGAACATGCCAAGTCCGTTGCCGACGGCCGTCAAGACGCCGACGAAACGTCCCCACGCCACGCCTCGGGCGAGGGTAAAAAGTACGCTCGGACCAGGGATAATAATGATGGCCATCGACGTCGCAATGAATTCGACGAGCCGTCCGGAACTGATCATGCCTCGACCCGATGCGAAATCATTCGAAAAAAAGACAAGAACAGCGCCAACGCGTAGCCAACGCCAAAGGCAAACATTGCCGTACCTATCCCGACCACGCCGCCCAAGAGCCACCCGATCACGAGAACACTGACTTCTAGGCAAAACCGAACTCGCGCGACGGTGGAGTTAAGACGTTGTTGTAGACCAGTCATAAGCCCGTCTCGTGGCCCAGGACCAAGACCACACGTGAGATACAAGGCACCGCCAAAGCCAATCGCTAAGACGCCACCGACCGAATATCCGAAACGTAGAACAAATCCGTGAGGAATGTATAGCCATTTCGTCGTGTACTCCAGGACCACTGCTATGACAATGGCGTTAGCAATCGTTCCAATCCCAATGCGCTGGCGAAGTGGAATCCACCCAAGAAGAACTACGGCTGAAAGGAGGAAGGTCGTCGCTCCTAGTGCTATCCCTAGCTGATGTGAGATTCCCTGGGCCAGCACGGTCCACGGTGTCGCTCCTAACCGAGATTGGACGAGGAGTCCTTCGCCGAAGCCAAAGATTGAAAGACCAGTGACGAGTAGTGAAAAAGTGAGCGGTGATGTTCGCCATGGGTTCGGTGCTCGCCAGGCAACCATAGGCACCGAACGTGAAGGAACCCATTTCGCCACCGAACCAGCCTAGTTTCGTGAGAATCACGCACCTGGACTAACAGCTTCTGTGAATCTCTCAGTGGATTCACAGATTTAACACGACTGACGACAAAACCACTGACAATTCAAATGGGTCAGTGATAATTTCACGAGGTGGCAAATGCCCAAGATTTCCGGAGAGGGGAATTAATGAAGTTAAGACTGACAAAGATTGGTGCAGTGGCGGCAGCCAGCATCATGGCGCTATCAGGGCTTGCAATCGTTGCGGGTTCCGCTACGGCGAACGCAAGCGCGAAATTGCCGACCTACGAAGTTGGTTTTGAAGGACCACTTTCGGGTGGCAACGCTGCCACGGGTATTTACGAGAAGTTTGGTGCTCAGCTTGCTGTTAACGAGTGGAACGCCAACAAGGCTCGTAAGTTCAACGTGAAGTTGGTTCCTGGTGATGACCAAGGCGACCCGACCATCGCTCCTAGCGTTGCTACAGGCTTTGCCCTGAACAGCAACCTGGTTGCAGTTGTTGGACCTGCGTTCTCGGGTGCAACAGTGGCTGGTCTTGGTATCTACGGACCGAATCACATTGCAGAAGTAAGCCCATCGGCTACTCGCGTCTCCATTACGACAAAGGATCCGACGGCAAGCCCATCAGGACCGCTGAACATCTACCACAACTTCTTCCGAGTTGTTGCGAACGATGGCGTTCAGGGACCTGCTGACGGCACCTACCTGCAGAAGCACTATGGCACCGGCAAGGTCCTAGTTATTTCTGACACCAGCACTTACGGCGTGGGAATTGCAACTCAGGTTGCCAACGCTGTTAAGGCAGCTGGCGGAAGCATCGCGAACGGTGGACAGATTCTTGCCCTTCCTTACTCGAACGCTTGCACCGCTGGTGGAACCGGTACGAGTGACGCGGTGACCGCAAGTCTGACCGGCGTAAGCGCCGTCTTCTACGGTGGTTACTACTGTGACTTCGCCCAGGTGATTGACAACTTGGTTGGCACGCAACACTTCACCGGCGCCATCATGAGTGGTGACGGAAGTGACGAGCCTCAGTTGATTACTTCGCTGTCAAACAAGGCTGACGGCAATGGCGTACTTGTTACGTGTGCTTGCTCATCGGCAACGCCCGCTGCTTGGACTAAGGCTTACGACAAGCTTTCGGGCTTCTCGTCCCCCGGCCCATACTCGGCGGAGTCGTTTGACGCTGCGAATGTGATTATCAACGCGATGGCACACGCTAAGAAAATTACCCGTGCCAACGTTTTGGCCGAAGTTGCCAAGTTGACGTGGAAGGGCATTACCAAGACCATTACCTTCAACAAGGCTGGTGACGTTGCTGGAAAGTTCATCTTTGTTAGTAAGGACGAGAACGGAACCTTGGTTCAGCTCGGTCTTGAATAATTAACAACTGATTAATAGGTACTAGAAAGCCGGCTGCTTAACGCAGCCGGCTTTCTAGTACGCCTACTATTTGGCCTACGTTTGTCCAACTAACCAAATAAGGATATCGATGGCAAGTTTTTTTGTACTGGGAATTTTCACCGGTCTCATTTACTCCATGGTGGCACTTGGGTACACGCTCGTTTATGGAGTGCTCCGACTTATTAATTTCGCACACAGTGAAGTTTTGATGACGGGTGCTTTCGCGGGATATTTCTTTCTGCATTACTCAATGACCGGAACATCATTTTCCACGCCGTTTAGATTTTTGCTTTTAATAGGCGCAATTGCCGTCAGCGGCATAGTGGGCGCAGTTCTGGCTGTCGTAATCGAGCGTTTTGCCTACCGACCCCTGAGAAGGCGCAACGCTCCAAAATTGACATACCTCATTTCGGCCATCGGAGCTTCCTATTTCATTTTGAACTTCGTAGGCAAAGAGTTTGGTCGTGATCCCACTGCCACGCCACAACCAATCACGCAGAACTTCAACGTGACGATATTTGGCGGACAAATATCGGCGTTTGATATTTCGGTGCTTGTCGTAACGCTCATACTTTTTTTCATTACCAATACCCTCGTATCGCATAGCAAGATCGGCCGAAGCATCCGTGCCGTCGCCCAGGACTCAGAAACCGCCAGTTTGATGGGTGTCGATGTGAACACCACGATCGCCTCAACCTTTGCCATTGGTGGCTTTATGGGCGGTGTCGCTGGCCTGTTTATTGGAATGAGCGCCCAAGTTTCGTACAACATGGGTTTTACGCCTGCGCTTCTTGCCTTTACGGCGGCAGTGCTTGGTGGCATTGGCAATATAAAGGGAGCCCTTATCGGCGGAGTTGTGCTCGGAATACTCATGTACGTGCCTATTTATTGGATCCATCAACCTTTTTATGAGCCGGTAATTGGATTTGGCGTGCTTGTGCTTGTTCTACTCTTTCGTCCAACCGGACTACTGGGAGAAGCTTTAGGGCGTTCCGCATGAGCATCAACGAACGAAAGTGGCCACTTGGTCTAGATAAAGACGACCTCCGTCTGGCCGTTACTTGCTTTTTTGGAGGGCTATTGCTGGCGGTCATGACTGGTCCTGAAGGAAATCTTTCATCTCCTGGCTTCGCCTTTCAGCATTCAATCTTCTCCTCGCACGTTTATGGGTTTGTAATTTTCGGCTTGCTCCTCGGCGCCCTTTCGGTCACCCGACGAAAATCCAAGATGGGGGTGTGGGAGTTACCTGTTTCCTTGCGCCTCGTCACCGTTAAGGAGAAAATCCGAACGCTGACGAATACTTATCCCGCGATCATCTTCGGTGTCGTGGCATTCATTGCCCTCATTGCAGCACTGCTGGTGGCAGATTTCACTGGACCACTCGTGCCAAACAAATTGTCATTTGGTCAGTTGCTTCATCAATTCGTAAATTCACGGACGTATGGTTACATTTCAATCGCTGAGGCCCCTCTCGTTATTCGATTGGTGCGAACTCGATTGAAAAAATCAACCCCTGCTCAGGGATCAATTTTCTCCTCAAATGTGGCAACCGTCATTTACGGTCTTGTTGGTGGGTTTTTGTTCGCCTTGTTTGCCGATCCTTGGTTGCCACCTCGATTCCGTTGGTCGTATTTCACCTTTGGTGGTCCGAGCAACAATGCGTTCTTCCACCACTGGACCACCTATCTATGGATTGTCATGGGAGGGCTCCTCGCTGGTCGGTACATCTTCGTAAAGACGAGTGATATTCGAAGAGCGAAAACCCAAAGGTTTCGACGTCCTCGCGCGGAAGTTTCAGCTTCAACGAGATTCGTGATGTACGCCGGTTGTCTTTTCGTGGCTGTTGAAGCACCCAAGTATCTAAATGCTTTCTGGCAGTCCACGATCTATCAGCAAATCGGAATTTTCGTACTTTTGGCTATAGGCCTGAATGTCGTGATTGGGTTTGCCGGACTCCTCGACCTTGGCTACGTCGCTTTCTATGCACTCGGGGCCTACACCAATGCGTACTTCACCGGAGCATTGCCCATCCATCCACCTTTCATTTTGAACACGTTCTTCGTGGTTCCCATTGCTGTAATTGTCGCCATGCTTGCGGGCGTGTTACTGGGACTACCGACGCTCCGGCTGAGGGGTGATTATCTGGCGATCGTGACTCTTGGTTTTGGAGAAATTGTCTACGTGCTAATTAGCAACCTGACCAGCGTCACCGACGGCGCAGGCGGTACAGGCCCCGCCGGTGGATTTTCAATCAACTTGCCAGGCATTCATTACGCCTGGTCAGCGGCACTAACTGGCGATTTAAGTTATTACTATTTGCTCTTAGGTTTCATGGTGCCCATTCTCTTCCTTTTCACCTCTCTTAATAATTCGCGAGTTGGCAGATCGTGGGCCGCAATTCGTGAAGACGAGGTCGCCGCAACGTCACTGGGCATTAATCCGTTGAAATACAAGGTGATGGCGTTTGCCATTGGCGCTTCGACGTCGGGCGTCGCGGGAGTGCTTTCGTCGGCGAAGCTCGGAGCACTCTTTCCCTCGGATTTCGCGTTGCAATTGTCAATCTTCGTCGTTATTCTCGTGATCTTCGGTGGCATGGGCTCGATCGTCGGTGTGTTGGTAGGTGCAGCATTTTTGAACTGGGTGACCCAGTACCTCATTTTCCACTCGTTTATTGACTATCAGGACGCCGATAAGTTCATGTATTTTGGTGCGTTGCTCATTCTCGCAATGATTTTTCGCCCGCAAGGTTTGGTTCCTTCCAAACGCAGGGTTCGCGAATTCGAAGATGAAGAAGCGGGCCTGGGCAGCGCTGACGCTCTCGGCACTGCAGTAGAGGGGCCACTGTCATGAGCACCGACGACCTCATTTTTGACGTGAGAGATGTGACGCTTCGTTTTGGCGGCGTCACCAGTTTGAACAACGTCTCTATCCAACAGAGTCGTGGAGAAATACTCGCCGTCATTGGACCAAATGGCGCCGGAAAAACTTCACTTTTCAACTGCCTTACGGGTGTGTATACGCCCCAAGTAGGTGAGATCATTTTCCACCCCAGCCAAGATCAGTCCGTTTCGATTATGGGTCGATTACCTCACAAGGTCACACAAGCGGGCGTAGCACGCACGTTTCAAACGAGCCGAATGTTCAACGCTCTCACCACCTTTGAGAACGTGAAAATCGGTGTTGAGGCGCGACACAAGACGGGTCCAATCGGTGCGATGTTGCACTTGCCGCGACGAAACCGCGAAGAACGCGAATCAGACCAGCGAACGCTCGAACTACTCGCATTTGTTGGCCTCGAACATCGAATGAACACGTTGGCGGATTCACTCCCCTACGGCGACCGTCGAAGACTCGAGATTGCGCGCGCTCTTGGAACGAATCCAAAGGTGCTGCTGCTTGACGAACCAGCGGCCGGAACAAACCCTTCTGAAAAGCTCGAACTCACCGACCTCATTCGTCGCATTAATCAGGAAATGGGAGTTTCGATTCTTCTGATTGAACACGACATGCGCCTCGTGATGTCACTTGCGGAACGACTCTACGTTTTGAACTTCGGCGAAGTCATTGCGACCGGTCCACCCAAGGAAATCCAGGAGAACCCCGCGGTCATTACCGCTTATCTGGGCACCACGGAAACCGAAGGAGTCAGCGGTTGAGTACGGAACTTTTGAGTGTTCAGCACGTCGAGGTCCGTTATGGGCCTGTGCCAGCCATCCGCGACCTCAACTTCAACGTCAACGAAGGAGAGATCGTTACTCTTCTCGGCGCGAACGGAGCAGGAAAAACCACGACGCTCCGGATGGTCTCGGGTCTCCATCGACCTTTTTCGGGCACGGTGACGTTCAACGAAGAGAACATCACGACGACGCCCGCGTTCAAACTCGTCGATCTGGGTATGAGTCACGTCCCTGAAGGTCGACGAATTTTTGCAACGATGACCGTGCTCGAGAATCTTGAGATGGGCGCCTATCGTCGCAAGGGCAACTACAGCGACGAGTTCGATCACATTTTCAAGTTGTTTCCGGTGTTGGGTGAACGTCGAAAGCAACTCGGCGGAACACTCTCCGGTGGCGAACAACAAATGCTGGCGATCGGTCGAGCGCTCATGGCCAAGCCGAAGCTTTTACTTCTGGACGAACCCTCACTCGGTCTCGCCCCAAAGATCATTGCGTCGATTTTCGAAATCATCACGCAGATTCGTTCCGAAGGTGTGACCGTGCTGCTCGTAGAGCAGAACGCCAATCAAGCCCTGAAGATTGCCGACCGTGGCTACGTTCTCGAAAACGGACACGTCCTCTACGAAGATGCAGCGTCCGCGCTTCTCAACGATGATCGAATCAAAAAGGCCTACCTCGGTACTGAATAGGTCCTTTTGGTTCAGGCGAAACTTAAAAAGCCTGACGTGATGCAGAGGCCAAAAGCGTTGATGATGACGAAGCCAGCAATAACGGCGATGATAACCACCTTCGTACCGCGTCCTCGACCAACTGCCACGGCCCGAGGCATGTACCACTCCGGCAACACGTTCATCGACGCCTGCCATGCCCCCGTCCACGGAACAGCATCTTCATCAAAGGGTACCGACGAGTCCGCCGACATTGCTAGTGCCGCCAATTCATCGTCATTCCAAAGAAGGGCACCTGCTTCGGTTTCGTCGGGGGCCGACAAAGACTCATTCATAATTCGAGCCTACGAGAAAACTTGCAACTTTGGACATCCGTGGTCTCGCTAATTAACGGTGCACTTTGTGCCTGACGATGCCATTAGGAGAAAGCCATTGAGTGTGGCCCCTTCGGTTGCCTCGCGTGCGTTGACAATGGTGGCGCCTGGAAACGATGTCCAGGTGGAAGTCTTTGCTTCAAGGCGGTAGTACTTATCCCCATTTGAACTTGAGGTATAGGTCTCATTAATTGTCAAGGCGGTACCCGAAGGTTGTGTGCCGTCAGCGGCGTACGTCCCGCCGCTGGTCGAACTCACCATTATTTGGTAGCCCGTCGCACCCGACACCGCGGTCCACGTAAGTGTCGCTTCTTCGAGCGAACCGTCGCACGCGGCCGTGAAGGTGGTGGGGGTCGTCGTCGCGGTCGTAACAAAAGCGGCGTCCGCCTGCGCTCCACCTCCAGAATTGAGCGTCGTCGTCCAGTTCGTCGTCGCGGCCGCAAACGGCGCCACTACCAGCGAACTAAGGACGATCGCTGCAATAAAAAATCGAAGGTTACGAAGTCTGGAAAAGGCTTTCATTTTTTCCTACGACGTCCACGCGTCGGTGGCTGGTGTCGTCGTTGGCGTTCCGGAGCCTCCCGTTGCCACAATGCCCGTAAAGGGAATCATGTTGAAATATGCTCCTTCGCACGCTGCGGGTAGCGCAGAACTAAAAACGTCGTTCGTAAGCGTCACGTAGAGCGGATTATTAGCGTTGCCCGAAGGACCGACCACCAACGGCGTCGTGAGCGTGTGTACTGATCCCGCCGTTCCGGTGGAGTAGTCCCAAACGACGGTGGAGGTCGTATTTGTGCAGCCGGCCATCGCGGTCGTGAGACCCGAATCGCTGTAGCCCGTTGCCCACGACGGGCTGTTGTACGACGGCAAATCAACCGCGGTAATCGTGACAGCGAATGGATTCGGATTGGTGATTTTCACGACCGCATCGGCAGTCGAACTCGCCGGTGATATCAGATGCGTGGGAGAAGGCGACGCGGTCGCCACAATGGTGAGAGCAAGAGGTGTGGCGGCAAGCCCTTCAGCGTTTGATCCAGAAGCCAAAGAAATGGCCCACGAGAACCCGTAGGACGTGCCTCCAAGAAGAAAAACGCCCACAACGATGGCTATTGTCTTCGAGCGCCACGAGCGAAAAACAACACGTGTCAATCGCTCACGAAAACTCTCTGTTTCCGTCAATTCATTCCTTCGTACGTCGCGTGGCACGTATCTACTCTCCTGGTCAGCAAATAGGCCCCTATCGTTATTATCACGATTCGCCTGCAGAATGCGGTTCATTCATTTTCATTTGCAAAAAGGCATCGTTGTCGACGAATGACAACCCGAAAGCCCCCTCATTGCCGTCGGTAGTGTCTACGGATATGAAGAATGAGCCATGGTTGGGTGACGCGTGTTCACTGGTTGATGCCTTTCGTTCAGGTGCACGAGAACCCTCTGAAGTGCTCGAAGCGACCATATCCGCGCTCGACGATTCTTCCCTCAATGCCACGTCGCACATTGACGTGGAGGCCGCTCGAATGGCGGCAGCGTCCGCTGATGTGTCCTTACCGTTTGGTGGCGTACCCATTGCCATAAAAGAGCTCGAGTCGGTTGCTGGATGGCCCTCCACGGAGGCTTCACTCGTTTTTCGCGACCGCGTCGCCACGCACGACAGTACGCAGGTCACCCGCTTGCGAGCCGCCGGCGCCGTAATCGCGGCCCAAACCACCGCCTCAGAATTCGGTGGCATCAATTGCACCAACACGAAATTGCACGGCACGACCCGTAATCCTTGGAACCTCGCAAAGACACCCGGCGGCTCTTCCGGAGGATCCGCGGCCGTGGTGGCCGGAGGACTCATACCAATTGCCTCGGGTGGCGATGGTGGAGGCTCTATTCGCATACCCGCCGGCTTTACCGGCCTCTTCGGCCTTAAGTCCACGTTCGGTCGAATTCCTAAGGGTCCACACGCCCACCAGCCACCGCTGACGGTCACCGTGGGCTGTCTTTCACGCTCCGTGCGCGACACCGCGCGCTGGTTCGACGTGTGCAACGGATTCGATCCCCGAGACACTCTGAGTCTGCCCCGAGTTTCTGGATGGGAAGCAGGTCTTGATTCCTTTGACCTCGCGGGCAAACGTGCCGTGATTTCCATCGATTTAGGCGCCGCCATAGTCGAACCGCGCCAGACCGAATTGCTCATTTCCTTGTCCGAAGTACTCATTAAAAATGCAAAGCTTCGAAGAGTTGACCTGGCTCTTCGCTTCCCGA
The DNA here is from genome assembly GCA_003138895.1 of Acidimicrobiaceae bacterium. Taxonomy (GTDB): domain Bacteria; phylum Actinomycetota; class Acidimicrobiia; order Acidimicrobiales; family RAAP-2; genus RAAP-2. Next base: position 26,694 of record PLHJ01000009.1, on the reverse strand, counting down.
ATGGTGGGCTCGAATGGTCGCTTTCGAACTTAATCGGGCTCGCCGGCACACTCGGTGACCGCTACCCCGCTTGTCACGACGATTTAACGAGTGAGATTCAATTGGGCATGACCATGGCCACCAAAATGTTCAGCCTCGAAAGTGCCGGAGCCGCCGAAATGTTCCGAATTGAAATGAACGAATACATGGCCGGCGTCTTTGAACAGACCGATTTCATTTTTGCGGCGTCCAACCCCGACGTTGCTTTTGCTGCCGAAGGGCCAATGGCCACGACGGTCGGCGGCGTTGACTTGATTGCGGAGTATGGATTTAACCGGGCCATTGGCAATAACGGGGCACTCACGATTCCCGCGAACTTAACGGGTAATCCCGCGATTTCAATTCCGGCCGGTCAGATTGATGGACTGCCCTTTGGACTTCAAGTCATTGGTCGCCACCACGAGGAACAACTGCTCTTAGACCTCGCCCGTGTGGCCGAACGAGAAAACCCCTGGCTCTTGGTCGCTCCGCCCTTAAGTTGACGGTCTCGACCGAATCTGCTTGATTTCGAAGTCAGTAGCTTTTTGAGATCGTGCGAACCCAAACTTCAAATCGAAACGTGATGTCGTTTTCGATCTGCGATCCTGTTTCGCTCTTCAATGTAAAAGCGTCCGAAAATGACGGGAAGAATTTCGTGCAATGAAAGTCGCCATCTACTTGAGTGAGATGGAGCTCATCAGCATCTTTAAGCGTTTTAGCAAACAGGGCCGCGCCACCAATCACCCACACGAGATCGGCGGTGTGATCAACGAGGAAACTCTCTAGATCAGGGACGAGCTTGAATCCCGGTTTCAACTCGCCGGAATCTGGTCTCGCGACCACGTAGTTGTCTCGATTATGTAGAGGCGCGTCATATTCCTTGTACGTCCCGAAACCCATGACGATTATGCCGCTCTCTGTCTGGTGACGGTAGTGCTGGGCATCGGTCGGAAGTTTTCCTTGCCAAGGAATACCTTCATCGTTAGCGACGCCTCTACTGGAGTCAATTGCTGCGATTAGACAAAGCATCGACATTGCTCACGTGATGATTTCACATCTGGTCCAATTTTCCTTGGAGGTACTGGACGAACGGTTCGTGCATCCAAGATCCCTCGTAGCGAACTCCGTTGATGAAGAATGTTGGAGTACCGTTCACGCCACTTTGATCGGCACCTTCTGCGTCAGCGGCTACGCGTAGTCGCGGTTGTCCCGACGCGATGTCGTTGGCTACTCGATCGGCGTCGGCGCCAACGTTTTGAACGTAACGTAACAGCGCCGCATCGTCGAGCGACTGCTGGTTTTCAAAGAGCGTCTCGTGCATCTCCCAGAACTTTCCTTGAAGTCCCGCGGCTTCTGCTACTTCAGCCGCTGCTTCCGCAAAGGGGTGCATGTCCACCAGGGGAAAATTGCGGAAGACGAAACGCAGAGTGTCGCCAAAGTCTTCACGTACCTGCTCGACAATCGAGAACGCTTCGCCGCAGTAAGGGCACTGATAGTCCCCGTACTCAACCAACGTGAGTTGTGCGTCGTCAGGTCCTAATACATGGTCACCGAGACCNNGATCACGAATTGCAGGGCCTCCTCTTCGCTTTTCCGAGAGACGCTCAGCGAGGACTGGACCCAGCGCATTCGGCCACAGACGTAACCGACTCCGTTTCGACCCTAGCGGGACCTTCATGGAGGTTGTTCATGATCGAAGAACAACTGGTCTTCGATCTCACCCGTATGCCCGAACGAAAAACCGTTCTTTTCACAAGCCATCACACTTTCGATGCGAGAACCTACGCCGTGTTGCATTCCTATAGCGGCGCTTAGGCTCCAGGTCGTGGCGACGGCACGACTCGGTTTAACGGCGATCGACTGCTCTGATCCTGCCGTCCTCGCGGACTTCTGGGCAGCGCTCCTCGGCGGCGAAGTTGCACATCGCAACGACGAGTTCCACGCTGTCAAGGTGGGCGGGGACTGGGTGGTCGCTGTCAAGGTGCAGGACTACAAGATGCCCACGTGGCCGGACTCGACCGTGCCGAAACAAATGCATCTGCACTTAAAAGTCGACGACCTTGACGCGGCGCAAGCTGACGCGGTGCGTTTGGGCGCCCGACTCGCAACAGTGCAAACCAATCCAGAATTTTGGCGAATACTCCTTGATCCGGCGGGTCACCCATTCTGCTTGGCAACACAGTTACTCGACTAGAACGGGCCAATTTCGCTGCGACCTGGAGCCTCAGGAGTCGGTAACGACTCGGAGTTCGAGACCGTACGAATCGACCGAGGCAAAAACCTCCTGATCGCGAATCGAACGTTTCGCAATCAGGACGGCCTAGACGTCGCTATGACCTATTCATGAAACATTGGTGGGCGCTAGAGGACTCGAACCTCCGACCTCAGCCGTGTGAAGGCTGCGCTCTAACCAACTGAGCTAAGCGCCCGAAGACGTCCAATCCTAGCCATTGACTCATCCCGAACCGAAAAGGTCAAGGCGGTAGCCTTTGCTCGTGCCAATCGACCGATCCTCCTCGCCGACCCCCCGCACGCGGAATAAACGCCCTTCAGCAGTTTCGCGAGACGTCCTCATGTCCATTGACAGCGTGGAGGCGCGGATTTCTTACATCGTCGCGGCACTCTTTCTCGTATACGCAGTGTTGTACATCGTGCGGGCCGTCCAGAAGTACAAGGTCCTGCTTACCGCAACGCCCGTAAAGAACGCATGCCAAGTCGGCTACAAGCTCGTTTCAGGAACGTGCGAGCAGTCGCACATTCCCACGACCGGTTACTGGCTGGTTCCCGGATTGACCTTTCTCGTTCTAAGCATTGGTTTACTGATTTTTATCCGACTTAAGAAGCGCGCCGCGCTGATTGTCATTGGATTCATTCTCGGGTTCGCTGGTGGCAACGTCACGGTGGGCATTGTGCCAGTTGCGTACGCTGCCTGGTTGCTTCTTCGTGCCTTTCGCCTTAACCGTTACGGCGACCCATCGTTCGCTGGTTCGTCACGAATGGCAAAGGAGCAAGCAAAGGCCCGCCGCGAAGGTCGCGTGATCGAGACAACTACGACGAGCGAGGTCATTGCTGGCCCGCGTACACCTCCCCCGCCTTCGAAGCGTTACACGCCCAAAAAGAAACCACGTAAGCGTTAGACCATGGTCCAACTCGGCATGGACTATCCAACGCAATGGAGTCGCCGCTCACCGGCGCGCTACGTACGTGACGGTGTACAGAGTTTGTTCATTGCGCCCGTGTCTCGGTCGTTCACCTCGCTCGACGTTCGTGGTTCACAACACCTCGTTGGTGAAGGGCCCTTCGTGCTCGCGTCGAATCACATCAGCCATTTGGACACACCGATTGTTCTGGCGGCGCTTCCCAGTCGCATTCGACGACACACGGTCGTCGCGGCCGCACTCGATACGTTCTTTGAACAAAGGTCAAAAGCCTTTATGGCCGTACTGTTCTTTAACGCCATCCCCATTGACCGTCACAAGATCAATCGACGAAGTGGCGAAGACGCATTGGCTTTACTGAACGATGGCTGGACGCTGCTTATTTATCCCGAAGGCGGACGCTCGCCCGACGGCTGGCTGCAGGACTTCAAGGGTGGAGCCGCGTACCTCGCTGACCGAGCCAGCGCGAAAGTCATTCCGACGTACATCGACGGTATTGGCGGCGTCCTTGGACCTCGTTACGCGAAAGCTCCTCAGTACAAAGCACAGAAATTGCGCTTTCGCCACCACGTCGCGGTGGCCTTTGGTGAACCCCTCGCGATCGAAGAAGGAGAGAACCTTCGTCGTTTCAGTGCTCGCATTGAAGACGCCGTGGTTGCTCTTGGCCGTGACGTCAGTGGCGACCCGACCTACGGCAAACAACCCGCCTAGACGCGTAGGGCTCTTCGTCGCTGTTCGTAGAGATCATCCGCGACGCTCGCGAGCGGTTCCAATTCAATTCGCAAACTGGCTGCCAGCAACGCGTCGGCGAGCCAGGGATTAAGCGCGAGTACCGGTCCGTGAGAGTATGTCGCGGTCATGACCGTCGTTCGAAAACCATCCACACGACCATCGTTGCCAAAACCTCGTCGCACCGTACCTAGAGGTCTGACGTCGGGCCCTAAGTGCGTTTGACCGCCGTGATTCTCAAAACCCACCAATTCATGGCCGTCGACGTCGACCACCAAATCGCCCACGGAACGTTGCGCACTTCGTACCGATTCTGCGTCTACGAACTCGAGCCCGCGTGCGCTATTTCCTCCGTGGACCGCAAAACTCGTGCCGAGAATTTGTAAACCTGCACACACGGCAAATATGTGGGCCCCGTCGTCCAGACGCTTCGCCAAGGAACCGTCACGTCGTAGGGCCTCCGTGGCTTGTTGTTGGGGCCCATCTTCGCCGCCGCCCAGTAAGTACAAATCCGCGTCGATTAAGGCGTCACCAATGCCAACGCTATGCAACGAGACGTCGAGACCTCGCTTTTTCGCTCGCTGCAGTAACACCAGTCCGTTGCCCCCGTCGCCGTACGTGCCAAGAAGCTCGGGAAATATCGTCGCGATTTTTAACATGGGCTACTGCGCTCATACCACGAGGCGAACGCGGTGTAGTTCGCAATTACGTCAATTGGATCTGACGAAGAGAGATTCGCAGCAAGTTCTTCCTCGCTCGACACCCCAAATTCCACGTCTGCGTAATAAAGTCGCGTCGCCAGATCAAGCTTTCGCTCCCCCGAACACCAGACACGACGGCCACGCAGGCGTTCGAAATGTGCGTCGTAGAGCCACGAGGGATCATGCCCGTCCGCCACGTTGGCGTTAATTGCGACGACGAGATCGTGCTTTGAACCCTCGACCAAATGAAACAGCGACTCGAATCCCGCGGGATTTTTCGCAAGCATGAGACGCCACGTTCGACCTCGCCACGTTCGCAGTTCAAAGCGACCAGCCACACTTCGAAGTTGGCGCATTCGTTCCAATCCTTCGTGAAAATCAACACCCAACACCGCCAGTGCCTCGAGCGCAATGAGCGCATTGGACTCATTAAAAGAGCCGGGAATCTGAAGATCAAGCACCAGCGACTGAGAGCCAACGTGCGCCTTTGTGCTCATCATTGCCTCGACCGTCGTTGGCGGAGAAAAATCGCACGACGAGCAATGCCAACTCAAGAACTCTGACTCTTCGCCTTGACCCGAACAGGTCCACGTTCCCTCGTAGGTAATCGGCTGCGTACAAACGGGACACGACACCGCGTCTTCGGTCCACCAATTCATCACGGCACACCAGCGAACTCGAGGCGCGACCTCGGCGGCGTAGACCACGAGAGGATCATTCGCGTTGGCCACCACTACGCCAGCCCTGCTGTCATTAAAGAGATCGCTAAATCCGTCGCGCCAACGCTGGGCAACTTGGCGAACTTCATTCGCACGGTCAAGCTGGTCGCGCGACAAATTAAGCAGCACGACAACCGCGGGTTCCGTGTCGCGAATGACTTTGACCAGCCAGGCCTCGTCGACCTCGAGAACGACGCGAGTTGACGCTGACGTCACGAGCGCGGCCACGTGTCCGGCGGGCATATTGGCCCCGGTGACGTTGGAAACGACGTCACCTCCCCAGCCTTCACGCAGCAACGCTGTGGTGGTCGTTTTGCCGTTGGTGCCGCTCACGAGAACAATCTGGCGGCCCTTTGCCAATTTACGAAGCAATTGGGAGTCAATCGCGAGGCCAACGCGCCCTCCAATTACGGTGCCTTCGCCACGCCCCAAGAGGCGGCTGAGACGGTTTACGACGCGAACGACCCGTACCGCGAAAATTGCACGGATTCCTAGTTTTCTCACGTGCGCACCCATTGCTTTCACGCTAACAAGGCCAGAAAATGGCAAAGGGACCAACCAGGGGGGGCGGTTGGTCCCTTTGCAAAACAACGCCTGCGACTTACGGAGGGGGATCCGTATATCAGACTGGAACCAGTATGCCGTGAGCCCCCGTATCTTGCAACATGATTTATTCGATACCTGTCATCTATTATTCTGATAGTCATGGATATTCGCCAATTAGAAGCTCTCGTGGGCATCGCCGATTACGGCACCTTTTCGGCGACGGCCGAGGTCCTCGGCACCGTCCAATCCAATATTTCAAGCCGTATCGCCCACCTAGAAAAGGAGCTGAATACGCAGCTGGTCGACCGTTCGACGGGAGCGCTCACGCCAAGTGGCGCGATTGTCGTAGCCCGGGCGAGGAGAATCTTGTCTGAGGTCAGTTCGGTAGCCACGGACGTCGAAGCCTTGGACGCCCAGATCCGCGGACAAGTGTCGGTCGGCACGATTGGCACCACTGGTCGTTGGATCATTCCCCAATTACTCTCCCACCAACGAGCCACTTATCCGTTCATCAACCTGTCAATTTTTGAAGGTACGAACTCCACGCTGGAACCCCAGTTAGTGACAGGACGACTCGACTTGGCCGTCCTGGCTCACCCGGTCATCTCGAATGATCTCGCCGAAACCCACCTCTTTACCGAAGATTTGGTTCTCGTCGTTCCAAACGCACACCCCCTCGCCCAGAGGTCCGCGCCAATACCTCTTATTGAACTTGGCGAACTCGATCTGCTGCTCCCGTTGACGGGAACGGCGCTTCGCCGTTCCATTGACCAGGCTTGTCAACGAGCGGGCGTCGTACTTCGGCCCATTATCGAACTCGACGGTGTCCGCACGTTGGCCTCGTTGACGTTTGATGGCCACGGACCCGCCATTTTGCCAGCCACGGCCATGTCCTCTCACATTCGCCCGGAATTCGTGGCGCTGGCGGTCGAAGGATTACAGGCCCGAAAAGTCGCTCTGGCGAACCGGCGCTACGGCTTTCCTTCCACTCCCGTGCGAGCCATCCGAGAGCTCATTATTGACATGATTGGCAATTCCGATGAACTCCCCCTAGGTCTTCACGCGGCGCCACATCCCTAGTCGGACGAGCCATCGTAAATTTGCCATAGTGGTGCCATGGCTAGCTCCGACGTCCGCGACCAACTGCTGAAGGCCGACCGAAAATTTGCGCCCGTGATCGCCGCCATTGGTGATCCCCCCTCGTTTCGAGCAAAGCCCACCGACCAACGATTCGCTGCTCTGGTTTCGTCCGTCACGTCACAGTTGCTTTCGACCAAAGCAGCCGCCACCATTCACGGCCGTCTCGTCGAAGTGGTCGGAGGACAGGTGACGCCCGCCACGATGCTGCAGGTGGAAACCGCACAACTGCGAGCCGCTGGTCTCTCTAACGCTAAAGCCCGCACCATGCTCGATTTAGCCGAGCGTGTGCACGGGGGTCATCTGCGACTCGACGCGCACGCTCGATTGGACGACGACACCGTCACCCGAGAACTCGTCGCCATAAACGGCGTGGGGCCCTGGACCGCCCACATGTACTTACTGTTTACCCTTGGGCGAAAGGACATTTGGCCCACTGGCGATATGGGAGTTCGAAATGGTTGGTCAATCATCCACCGCCTCGAAGAACGTGTGACGCCAGGCGAGCTCGAAGCGCGAGGGCGCAAATTCGAGGGTTATAGAAGTACCGTCGCGTGGTATTGCTGGCAGGCGGTACATCTCGATCGTGGCGACCTGTAACCTCGCACTGTGTCCGACCTGACGCTAAAAGATTTTGAGCGCGAAGCTCTCCCCACTCTTACCGACTACGCGGCGATCCCCTGTCTCTCGCCGATGTTTGACGCCGAGTGGGAAAAAAGCGGGCACATTAGCACAGCAACGTCACTTTTTGTGGGATGGTCGACGACTCGCGCCTTCCATAGTGCGAAAACGCAACTACACGAAATACCAGGAAGAACGCCCGTCATAACCGTCACGGTGGAAGCCACGGGTCCTTCCATTGGGACCGTCGTGCTCTATGGTCACCTCGACAAACAACCGCCGCTTGGGGAATGGAGTGAAGGACTCAGTCCCTACTGCGCCGTTCGTCGAGCCGACCGCCTCTACGCGCGAGGCGTCGCCGACGACGGCTACGCGATATTTTCTGCACTCTTGGCGCTCGAAGCACTCGAGGCAAACAACATCCCCCACGCCCGCTGCGTGGTGCTCATTGAGGCCAGCGAAGAGAGTGGCAGTCCCGACCTCGAGGCGTACCTCGACCTTCTAAAAGACCACTTAAGCAACGTTGAGCTTCTGATCTGCCTCGATTCTGGTGCTCTCACCTACGACCGTTTATGGGTGACGACGTCACTGCGCGGCGTCTTGAACGCTGAACTTACGGTGCAGGTGCTCGAACGCGGCCAGCACAGTGGCATCGCGAGCGGCGTTGTTCCGTCGTCATTTCGGATTCTTCGAGAACTTCTTGACCGTGTCGAAGACGTCAAAACTGGCGACATCCTCTTGAAGGAATTTCAGCCGACCATCCCCGACGAACACGTCATGGCCGCTAAAGCCGTCGCCGGCGAATTTGGTGACGTTTCGGCCAACGAACTGCCCACGGTGGACGGATTAGAGCTCATGGGGAACGATGCGGCTGACCGCATCTTGCGGCGCACGTGGTTTCCGACACTCAGCATCGTGGGCATGGGCGGCGTCCCCGAACCTTCCATTGCCGGCAACGTCCTTCGAGCGTCCACGACCGCGGTGCTGTCACTTCGTTTGCCACCCAACGTGGATAGCGAAAAAGCTCGCGCGGCGCTGCGCGAAGTTCTCACGACCGACGTTCCGTCGAATGCACAGGTTTCTTACAACGACCACGCCGCCGACGGCTGGGTTGCGCCACCTCTGGCACCGTGGCTTGAAAAGGCGCTGCACGAGGCATCGCTCAACGCCTTTGGTAACGACGTGGCCTTTACCGGTGAGGGTGGATCCATCCCCTTTCTTGGCTCACTCGCCAAGCGCTACCCCGGCGTGCAGTTCGTGGCGACGGGCGTACTTGGACCCGGAACCAACGCTCACGGCATTGACGAAATGCTCGATTTGCCAACCGCAGTGAACGTCACCAACGCAGTAGCCACGATCGTCGCGGCTCACGCGAATAACAAAAAGGAAAAGACATGAGTGAAGAAATTCAGTTGTACGTCGACCCCGCGTGTCCTTGGGCTTGGATGACGTCTCGGTGGCTCAAAGAGGTGGAAAAGGTCCGCGACGTAAAGGTGGACTTTCGCATCATGAGCCTGGCTGTATTGAACGACGGACGTGATCTCCCCGAGCAGTACGTGGAACTACTAAAAAAGGCTTGGGGTCCCGTTCGTGTGCTGGCCGCCGCCGAGCAGCAGCACGGCCACGAAGTTCTTGAGCCCCTCTACGAGGCAATGGGGACCAGTTATCACGTCGAAGGTGAAAAGGACTTCACAGTCGTGATGGAAACTTCTCTCGCCAAGGTTGGCCTTCCCGCTGATCTCATTTTCGCCGCTGATTCAACGGACTACGACGACGCCGTACGAAAGAGTCACCACGAAGGCATGGATCCGGTGGGCTTTGACGTGGGAACTCCCGTCGTGCACGTTGGCGACGTGGCGTTCTTTGGTCCCGTGGTCACACCGGCGCCCAAGGGCGAAGCCGCGGGGAAGCTCTACGACGGCGTTGTGCTCGTGGCAGCGACGCCCGGTTTTTATGAGCTCAAGCGAACCCGTGAAAAGGGACCGGACTTTTCCTAAGAAATCCAGCCGAGGACGCGATTAGCCCCGAGGCACGTCTTTCCACGCGGCGTCTTTGTCCAAACGGGGTTCACCCGGTAGCCCGAGCACGCGCTCACCAATGATGTTGCGCATCACTTCGCTGGTGCCACCTTCGATGGAATTGGCGCGCATACGAATGAAGGCCTTTCGCATGTCGCCACCACTCATTGCGGATTCCGTCGGGCGAATCTGTGGATACTTGGAGCCGTACAGCATGCCATCGGCGCCCATCAGATTCACGCAGAGCTCCGTCGTACGCTGATTCTCTTCGGCGAATGCCAATTTGGCAACAGAACCTTCGGGGCCTGGCGTTCCGGCCTTACGAAGATCGCTCGCTCGCTTGTTCGTGAGTCGGCCCACTTCGTTTCGCACCCACGCCTTAAGCAGTTCATCGCGCGTCGACATCGCGTGACCATCCTTGCGACCTGCCCACTTTTGATGCCAGATCTTTACGGCTTCGCCAATCATTCCTGAACCACGCGGTGGCACCGTGCCGCCGATCGAAACGCGCTCGTTCATGAGCGTGGTAATGGAAACTCGCCATCCATCGCCAATATCGCCGAGTCGACGATTATCGGGAATGTGCACATCGCTGAAGAAGCACTCGTTGAATTCCGCTTCACCGGTTGCTTGGTAGAGCGGACGAACGTCCACGCCGGGAGCGTGCATGTCGACAAGAAAGGCGGTGATGCCCTTGTGCTTGGGAACATCGGGATTCGATCGAGCAATGATGAGACCGTAGGCTGCCTCGTGCGCCAGCGTCGTCCAAACTTTTTGGCCGTTCAGCGTCCATTCATCACCATCTTTGATGGCACTCGTGCCAAGACCCGCAACGTCGGAACCCGCACCTGGCTCAGAAAACAATTGACACCAGATTTCCTCGCCAGTAAACAGCGGGCGTAGAAACCGCTTTTTTTGTTCATCGGTTCCGTGGGCCACGATNNAGACGACGAAGGACCTGCAAGGCGTCCGTGGGACTCCCGCCCAAACCACCGCATCCTTCGGGAAACGAAATCCACGCGAGGCCGCGATCAAACTGGGCCCCGAGAAAGGTCACCGGATCGGTGGTAGCGACCGGGTAGTCCTCGAGCAATTCGTCGACCAAAAAGTCAACGCGCTTCTCATCCAAAATCTGTGTTTCGTCCGTGATGCTCATGCGCCCCTCCACGTCATAACCCTGTCGGCATCATAGGCAGAAGACGACCTCAAGGGGTAAATCGTGCGCCGGACGTCGAGTCAACGAATGTCGATCGTGTATCTCCATTTGCTAAAAAGGGACATGCCCACCAAACGAATTCTCGCCACTTCGGGAGGATTCGTTCCCGGACCGGTACAGCGCAGCGCGCGACTTGGCACCATGCTTCTTGATGCCCTTTCTTCAACTGGTAAAACCCGTCCTCGCGTGTGTCTCGTGCTCACGGCCACGGGCGATGACGCCTCGTACTACGCCCTCCTTTATGAAGCCTTCAACGCCGCCGGATGTGACGTGACCGAACTCAAACTTTTCACTCAACCATCGGCGGACCCTGAAGAACGCCTCGTAGGTAGCGACCTCGTGTGGGTAGGAGGTGGTTCCGTTGCCAATCTTCTAACGCTCTGGGACTTGCACCACGTCGGAGTCGCGATGCGTGCGGCCTGGGAGTCAGGAACGATTATGAGCGGCGTGTCGGCGGGCAGCCTGTGTTGGCACGTAGGGGGCACGACTGATTCTTTCGGACCAATTTTGCAAGCCGTGACCAATGGTCTGGCACTCGTTCCCTATGGCAACGGCGTGCACTACGACTCCGAAGCGCAGCGACGGCCATTGCTGCACGAATTGGTGGCCAATCAGACGTTGCCATCTCTATGCTTTGCCACCGATGACCACGTGGGCATCTGGTACGACGATTTAGAACCCACACGGGTCGTCGCCGACTCCGAGGTTGACGCCGCGACCGGTCCCGGCGCGTACAAGGTGGAACTCGTCAACGGTGCAGTCGTCGAGACGAGATTCGGTGTCGGAAGTCGTTTAAGCGACTAGCACTCGTAACGATTTACTTGTAAATCAGCGAACCATCATCGAGATCAGCGCGCGGCAGTTCTTCTTTTTCCACAATGTAACTGTGCGGATGAATCCACGGCTCGTGGTTCCCCTGCCTGGGCATCAAATGCACCGCGCGCTTCAAATAACTCGGATTAAATTCCTCAGGGTCCACCCAGGGGCGAAGCGCCATACCTTGGTCTTCGTCGCGAAGCGCGGGTACTACCGAGTGCGCGCTGAGTTCGTCCATGTGATTTAAGAGTCGACAAACAAAATCGCCAATGATGTCAACGCGAAGTGTCCAACTCGCACGGAAGTAACCGAAAATTTGCACCAGGTTAGGAAGTCCCGTGAACATCATGCCGCGATAGGTCACGGATTTCGCGAAGTCGTAGGGCTCGTCGTCAACGAGGAACGGTATGTCGCCAAAAATGCTCAACTCAAATCCCGTCGCCGTGATGACGACGTCGGCTTCGAGCGTCTCACCCGACTTCAGTTGAATACCCGTCTCGCTAAACGAAACAATTTCGTCGGTTACGACGGACGCCTTGCCATTTTGCACGGCCTTAAAGAAGTCTCCCTCGGGCACCATCGCAATGCGTTGTTGCCAGGGTCGATACGAGGGATTGAAGTGCTTGTCCACATCAAAGTCGGGTCCCAACATCTCACGAATCGGCTTTAACAATTCTTCGCGGGCGAGCTCGGGGAATGCCAATGCCAAATCCGTAATTGCCGAAAACTCAAAAATGATTCGTCGGCGAACAATCTCGTGGACCCATTCTTCAGGAGTATCAACCTCGCGTAGTAAATCAGCGAGTTCGTTGACATTGTCTCGAATGTAGAAAAACGTGGGCGAACGTTGCAGCATCGTCACGTGGGCGCACTCGTCGGCAATATTCGGAATAAGTGTCGCCGCAGTGGCCCCAGATCCAATGACGACCACGTTTTTACCGGCCAACGAAACATCGTCGGGCCACGTCTGAGGATGAATGACAGTACCGCGATATTTCTCGAAGCCGTCCCAATTGGGCGTGAAGCCCTTCTCATGGCGGAAGTAACCCTGACACATCCACAAAAAGTTGCAGGTGAAGTGGAGGACCTCGTCGTCACTGGTTCGAAGGACCTCGAGAGTCCAGAGCTGATCATTGGATGACCACGAAGCCTTTTTGATCGTGTGGTGGTAGCGAATGTGCTGTTCAAGTTGGTCGTCGTCGACAACCTCTTGCAAGTACTTAAGTATTTTTTCAGCCGTTGCGATGGGCGGCCCCACCCAGGGCTTGAAGCGGTAGCCAAACGTGTAAAGATCACTGTCCGATCTCGTTCCCGGATAGTGGTGCGTACGCCACGTGCCACCAAACGTGTCTTTTGATTCGAGGAGCACGAATGATTTATCAGGCAACTGTTCGGCGAGGTGGTGCGCGGCACCAATTCCCGAGATGCCGGCACCGGCTATGAGCACGTCAAAGTGCTGTACCGCGACGTCTGGTTTCGTCCGCGACATTGTTGTTGTCATGGCTACGTTCTCCCCCACCGACTGAATGACACCATTTTTAGCGCACATTCCTGCTTTTCAAATTAGTCATACACGAAGAGTAAAATTTCAACCCGCCAGCGGCACCCATTGACGTTGCAAATCCCCAAATTTCGTAGTGATGCTCGTACACTGCAAGAAACCAATGAAGGGGAATGAATCATGAGGGGCTTTAAGAATTTCCTGTTACAAGGACAGTTAATCGTGGTGGCCGTGGGCTTAGTCGTTGCTTTGGCCGTCAGCACACTGATCAAAGCCTTTACCGATTCCATCATCACCCCACTGGTCAACGCGGCTGAAGGTGGCGGCGCGCACTCCGCAGGTCTGGGGTGGCATCTCAATGGACAGTTCATCGATCTCGGAACACTTATTTCCGCCATTGTGTACTTCATCATTTTCGTCGCGGTGATTTACTTCGCGCTCGTAGTTCCCTACCGTGCCTACATGGCCAAGCGCGGCACCACCGTTTGGGGCACACCCGAGGCAGCCCCCGCGGTGAAAACGTGTCCCGAATGTTTGTCAAAAGACGTTCCCGAAGCCGCCAAGAAGTGCTGGCACTGCGCAAGCGTTATTGCGTAGCGATCATCCGCTCGAAATGACGTCATGCTGAGCGGACGGCCAATCATTGGATTCGTGCCCGTCTCGAGTATGGAAATGGCCGAATTGTTCTACGTCGAGATTCTTGGTCTAACGGTTCTGGAACAGAGTCCCTACGCACTCGTCGTGATGGCAGCGAACGCTATGATCCGTCTCACCCCGGTGCCGGCGTTACGTGTCCAACCCTTCACTATCGCGGGATGGCACGTTCCCAACATCGAAGATCACGTGAGAGAACTGTTCGCGCGCGGCGTTGTGTTTCAGCGTTACGAGGGCGTCCAACAAAACGAGCTTGGTGTCTGGACAGCGCCCAATGGTGACCGTGTGGCGTGGTTCAAGGACCTCGACGGCAATACGCTTTCGCTTAGCGAATTCGCTTCTTAGATCACACGTCGTCGCAGCACCAAGAATGACTGCGTGCGCACGTACGTGCGCGCAGCGAGGTACCACGCGGCACTGATAACGCCAACATAAAAACCAACGGGCCAATTCGTTTGGTACGACGCCGCGATAGCAATCCAAATCGTCAACAGGGAAAACGACACCGACAGCCACAGCGCCGCACCCGGTCGACTCGTGAGCGTGCGAGCTGCGGCCGGTGGACCAATCATCAAACTGAAGATAAGCAGTGCTCCCACCACAGGAACCGTCATTGTGGTGGCGAGGCCTACGACCAGCAAAAACATGACGTCAACGCGGTAAGGATCGACACCCTTCGACGCAGCAACGTCGGGCAACAGCGATGTCAGAAGTAACCGGCGATAGAGCACCGCAATAGCGAGAACACTGGCGAGGCCGAGAAGGAGTGTCGGCAAAATTTGTGTCGAACTAACGCCGAGAATTTCCCCAAAGAGCAACGAATAAATCTCTGGTTCGTACTGCGTACTTTGGCTAAGAAACGCGGCCCCTAGGGCCAGCATGAGAACAAGCGCGAGCGCCGTAGCGACGTCGGGACGTCCGCGTTTGCCAAGTCCTCCTATGCCCAAAGCCGCGAGAGCTGAAAAGACACCGAGGCCCAAAAGTGGATTAAGACCAATCAAATTGGCGCCGGCCGCGCCGGCGAACGCCCCGTTTGGAATCGCGTGCGCCGGAAATGCCGCCCCTCGCAGCACGACGAAAAATCCCACCACGCCCGCCACGACAGCCACAATCGTCCCCACTTGCCAAGCGTTCACCATGAAGCCCGTGAACATCGCTCTAACGCCCCTCTGCGGAAAGGGCGGAATCCGTTGCCACTGGCCGACGCGTTTCCTGGGCACGGCGACGAGACAATGCAATGCCGCTGAAAACGTAAAAGACAAAACAAATCGCCACGATAAAGAAACTCACGGGCAAGCCCTGACTTGACGGATCCCAGTAGAAACTGTCGTACGCCAAGAGAATGCCGAGCCACGTCGAAATAATTCCGAGACCAATGGCTAAGAACGTCGCGGCCGCAATTGACCTCGCCACCCGCAGTGCCGTTGCGGCGGGACCAATCAGTAAAGCCGTCGAAAGTATCGAACCAATGGCAATTGACGACAGTCCGACTGATACGGCCAGACAAAACATAAACAAAACGCCAACCATCCTCACGCGAACGCCCTGCGACGAAGCAATTTCACTCGAGAGAGAAGTCAGCAGCAACGGCCGGCGCATGATTGCCATCATCAACACCACAAGACCGCCAAAGATGGCTACGTAGGGAATCGTCGAACTGGAAACACTGAAAATCGAACCGAAAAGAATCTGTTGGGTCGCACCGGTCGTGGCCTTGACGGTGGTGTCAAGATACAAAAACAGCGCCGAAAGTCCAGTAGCGGCGCCGAGAACAATGCCGGTCGCAAGGTCACGACGGCGAACTCGCTGTACGCCAATAAGTTCCATGGCTCCCGCCCCAGCGAGCGAACCTCCAAGGAAGCCCCACAGTGCACCAACGCCCAGGTAGTACGCCCCTGATCCTCCGGCGGTGGCGACGTCGGTTAGTGCGTGGCCAGCAAACGACTGCGAACGAACCACGGTGATAACGCCCACCACCGCGGAGACAGCGGCCACCACCGCACCTAGCAACAACGCCGTACGAACGGGAGCGTTGGAAAAAAAACCAGGTTCCAGAAAAAAGTGCATTGCTTAATCCACCTGATAGCGAGGATGCTCGGGAACATCCTCGGCACTCGTTCCGGGCTCAGCCACCACAAAGATTCGACCGTGCAACTGAATGACGTCAACGTGATGTCCGTAGAGTTCGCTTAAGACATCCGAACGAACAACTTCGTCAGTCGTCCCGCTCGCGACTCGACCATTGGATACATACACAATTCGGTCCATTACGGGGAGCAATGCGTTCATCTCGTGCGCCGAAAGAAGAATCGAAACACCATGATCCTTTGCAACCCGGTGAAGTAGTGCCACGACTTCTTGCACACTGCCCGGATCAAGATTCGCTAAAGGTTCGTCGAGGAGCAACAGTTTCGGACTGCTGATGAGGGCGTGCGCGATGAGCACTCGTTGCTGTTCACCACCACTCAGACTGCCAATTCGCGCATCCGCGAACGACTCTGCATCAACGGCCACCAGTATTTCTTCCACCTTCTCGCGTTCGGTCGCGCTGCGCCGGGAAAAACCAAATTTGTGTGCGTCAAGACCGAGAGCCACCAAGTCCCTCGCTCGCATTGGAACGTCGGGGTCCAGCAGCACTTTTTGCGGGACGTAGCCAAGGGCTCGACTGCGCTTAGAAAGCGGTGCGCCGAGTACCCGTACTGAACCGGTGCTGATTGGCTGCAGTCCGAGAATGACGCGCAGCAACGTTGTTTTTCCCACACCATTTGAACCAATGAGCCCTGTGAATTCTCCAGCTCGTAATTCGAAAGAAACGTTGTGCAAGATGTTGCGCGAACCAAACGACACGCTGACACCGTCAACCTCCAAGACGGGAGGAGTCCCCTTACCATCGATGCTCATTACAAGGCCTCCGTGGATTTTCCCGTTGAGAGCCCGCGGACAATGGCATTGATCTCCGCCATCATCCAGGTTTGATACGTAAAGCCTGGAGTTGGCATCGTTTCGTAGACACCGACGATAGGTATTTTCGCAGCCAACGCGTTGTCACGAAGCGAGTTCGTAAGCGAGTCAACCACTTGCTGGTTGTAGACAAAGAGACGGACTTCATGTTTGCTAAAGAAACCGTCTTCCAATGATATGTCCTCAGGCGAAGGATCCACTCCATTCATGATGTCGGCCTGAAAGACGAACGGCGTGACCACGTCCACGTCCATTTCGCGCAACAGATAGTCCGCCACCGGCTCCGTCACCGCAACTTTGATCCCATGATATTTTGCTCCGAGGGCTTCGATGGTCTTGTTCAAGGTGGTAAGAGAAGCATCAAAAATTTTGCGACGTTGAGAAAAGTAGGACGTGTGCTCTGGTTCCAACCTAGATAAATCTCGCGCCATGACGGAAGCAACATCGGACATCGCGAAGGGTTCGTACCAAAAATGGGGGTTTGGCGCGGTACTGGGAACACGTAAAACTTTTTGAACATCAATGATCAATCGTCGGGTATTCGGCGTCGCAGCTTCGATGTTGTTCATGAACGTGTCGTACCCCAGCCCGTTTTGCACCACGATCTGCGCGGCACTGACGGCCTTGGCGACTTTGGTACTGGCTTCAAAAGCGTGAGGATCCGTGTTGGGATTTTGCAGTATCGACGTGACGCTCACGTAGCGACCGCCTATTTGTGAAAGGACGTTCGCATATTCGTTCTCGGCTCCCACGGCACGAATAATGCCGTTTGGCGCCACCGCAGCGGTCGTTCCACACGCCACGAGTGTTAGCCCGGCGAGCACTGTTCCCAGTACCGCCAGTCCTTGACGCACGATTCGCCGGCTCACACTTGCCACAAATCGACCTTAGACCTAGACTGAGTCTCATTACAACTGAGACCGAACCGAGTGTTGTCGAATGACCAAGGGATCTTTAGACGTTCACGAACTGATCGAAGCTCGCCTCCGTCACGGTGATCTTCGCTACACCACGGGACGACGCGCCCTCGTTGAACTGCTGGTTTCCAACGCTCGCCCTATCAGCATCTCGGACATTGCCAGCCAACTCCCCGACGTCCCACGTAGCTCCGCCTATCGCCACCTTGTTGATCTCGAGCACGTGGGCGTCGTTCGCCGCGTCGCTGCGAGTGACGAGTTCACTCGCTTCGAATTGGCCGAAGACCTGACGGAACACCACCATCATCTGCTTTGCACTTTGTGTGGTTCCGTCGTCGACGTCACGCCCACTTCTGAGTTTGAAAGTACCGTTGCCGCAATGATTGACACACTCGCTGGTCAACAAGGTTTCGTCGTTTCCTCCCACGCGCTCGACGTGCTGGGTCATTGCCACAACTGCGCATGACCGAGGTCGAAATTAAACGTTGAGTTGCGCTCGAATTTCGGGTGGCACGAAATTGTTTTCTGTCGTCGTCTCCGCTTCAACGAGGTCGACCATGCGATCAACAACTTCCACTGGATCGAGTTGACCTTCTGTTACTAATTGGCGCATGAATTCAAATATTGGTTTTCCCGGCGCAGTCAGTGAGGTGTCATCGAACCATTCCCACATCGAAGCCGCCATTCGATCATTGAATCCCGTTTGGTAGGGGCCCGGATTGAGCAACGTCACATCAACTCCTTGACCCGCGAGTTCTCCCCGCATGGCCTTACCCATTGCTTCAAGGGCGTGTTTCGTCATCGAATATGGTCCAAATGAGGGACCCGAAACGACGCCGGCGATCGATGAGACGATGATGATGCGGCCCGCGCCCTTTTTTAGCAAGCCCGGCAGCACCGCCTGGGTCATGGCCAAGGTGCCAAACACGTTCACGTCAAAAAGTCGTCGTACTCGGTCAATGGGCACGTCCGCCATGGGGCCCGTCTGTCCAACGCCCGCATTATTGATGAGGACATCAATGTCCCAGTCGCGGGCCTTCTTGACATCGTCGGTAGCAATATCAATCTTCTCAACGCGAATTGATGGTTCCTCCGCTCGAAGCGCAGCAGCCTGTTCTTCGCTCTCGGTGGTGGCGATGACGTGGTGTCCACGCTTTGCGAGCGCGCTACTCGCTCCCTTTCCAAATCCCGATCCAGCTCCGGTAATGAGAACGGTCTTACTCATGGCGTTTCTTCTCCTTTTTGGGGCACGGCGTTGCTTACGGCCAACGAAAGTATGGCGCAATTGTTCGAAAGGTCCATCGCACTACTTAGCGAGTGTGAGGGCCACGCTCTCTGAATTTGCGAGCAGTTCAACCAACGTCTGTCCAGGTGTCAAAAGTATCGGCGTACCGTCGGCGTGGCGGTACGAAATGGGCTTTCCCAGATTGCTCCTTGACCAGGTTCCTACTTGCACCTTGCCACCCGTAAAAACTTCAGCGGATCCCGATCCCGTAAGCACGGCTTGTGATTCGATTACGCCTACGCCACCTTTGTAATTCACCTTCATCACAATCACATTTTTGGGTGAAAGACGTGCGCCGTCGGCTGTCAGGTCGGGACGGCCAAAGAGCGAACGATCCCATGATTTCGTGACACCATCCCACGAGTACGAAGCCGCGTAACCAGCTTCAAAGCCCACGGTGAATCGCGATACTGAAGGACCGCCCGCCGAGGTACCCGTCTGGCGATAAAGGAAAATGGGTTGAGGTGATTTCAATTTCCCCGCCATCTTCACAAGCGCCGCAGCGTTCGCGAACAGATTATGTGGTGGCGGACGAGTGAGGTCACGAAACATCGCGGCACCGCTGTTGGACTGTTGAAAGAGTTTCACGGGAGCCGTTTCGATACTGCGCACCGCGTAGGCCGCTCCGCCCGAAAAGGCGAAAACGCCACCGATTGGATACACAATCTCGCGATCGGTACGGCGGACAGATCGAACGGGTCCGACTTTGGTCGGTAATTGTGAATTGAAAATTGCGGCTAATCGCGTGATGCCGCCTTCAACAATCTCCTCGTAGATAACGTCGGCTTTGTCAATCCCCACTTGCGGCTGCGCCTCTGGCGTGTTGTCGATTTTGATGGTGATCGAAGGACGTTTCGTTGTTACACCTGAAGGATCAGGCAGACCCGTAAGCGGTGCCAGATGGACACTCGACGTCACCACGGTCACCGTCGAAACTGTCGCCGTGGTAGTAGTCGTGGTTCCTGAATCACCCGAAGCGCTTGACGCCAAAGCGGTGGCACTCAGAAATCCAATCGAGGCGAAGGCCAAGGCGAAACGTTTCACGAGTGCAACCTACTGCACGCCCAAAACTGTGAAGCAGGGACAACTCGGGCGCCTCACGGCCCACCACACGCTCCGTATCAATCACTCGGCGCATTCATTGTTGGGACCAAGCACCAAGTTGATCAAGCAGCCGATCTGGATCAGTCTCAATAATGATGATGTCTCGATGAAAGATTCGCACGAAACCCTCCGCCGTTGCCTTATCCAACAATGCCAGTAGTTCGTCGAAGTAGCCATTCACGTTTAGAACACCACATGGTTTTGATTGAATGCCAAGTTGCGTCCATGTTGCCACTTCAAAAAACTCATCAAAGGTGCCAAGTCCTCCCGGCAACATGATGAATGCATCGGCGGCATCGGCCATAATTGCCTTTCGCTCGTGCATGGTCTCGACGACATCCAATTTGCTAAGACCTTGGTGAGCAACTTCCTTTTCCTCGAGCGCAGTCGTAATCACGCCATGAACCGTGCCACCGTTTTGCAAGACGGCGTCGGCGATAACACCCATCAGCCCCACGTGCCCTCCGCCGTACACCAAGCCAATCTGGCGTTCGGCGAGGACGTTCCCTAAATTCACCGCGGCGTTCGCAAATCCTGGATCGAGTCCACGATTCGAACCGCAGTACACCGCCACACTGTTAAGAGACCGAGACGCAGTCGAGGTTGATGAAGGCGCAGTAGTCATAGGTTCGACCCTAGGAGAAGGCTCGCCAATCTGGTCAACGTTGAACGAACCCTTGCAACTACATCATATGAAGGTCAAGGTTGTCGCCAAGCGGATTACAAAATCACAGTTGCAACTTGCGAGGCGGTGGTCACTCGTTCGCTGATCAGGATGAAGATTGACTGAAAGCCCTAAGGTGCGAACAGCCAACGTTTCGGATAGTCGTCGTTGCTTACCTAGCGCCCAATACCACAACCACGTACGAAGAGGTTTCCGATGTGTTTTTCTCCGACAGGTGACTTAGTAGGCGGTACGGTCGTCGCCGCAATTGGCATCGACGCTTGTTGGCACGTAAAAGGTCGAAAACCCTACGTGGCCATCGCCGCACTCCCAGTCCTGCTTGGACTCCACCAAATTGACGAGACTTTCGTATGGTGGGGCTTACAAAATCATGTTTCTCACACGCTTGGACGTGTCGCGATGTGGATCTATCTCATTTTCGCGCTCGTCGTACTACCGGTCCTCGTGCCGATTTTGATGATTCTCTTTGAGACCGTCAAGAAACGAAAATGGCGTATGGTGCCGTTTCTCGTCATTGGCGCCGGCGTGTCGGCAATATTGCTGGAAGCAATGTTGGTCGGTCATCCCAGTGCGAAGCTCGGTCATTACCACATTGCCTACACAATTGGTCTGCAACACGGAATTCCAATCATTGGTCTCTATATCGTGGCGACGTGTGGACCACTTTTCTTTTCCGGCTTTCGATCCATCGAATGGTTCGGCGTTGCCAATTTGGCCGCGGTTATTGCACTGGCTTTACTATGCGCCAGCGGCTTTACGTCACTCTGGTGTTTCTACGCTGCCATTGTTTCGGGAGCCATCGCCCTGCACCTTCGATTCTCCAAAACTTTCGCCGGCCAACCGGTACTCGTACCCGAATAGAAGGAACAGACTCACGAAGCATCGTTGTTACGATGTCGCATGCGCATCGTCTCGTGGAACGTCAACGGCATTCGAGCTGTGCAACGTAAGGGACTCTTTGAGCCGTTCCTAGAATCGCTGCAACCCGATATTTTCTGCCTGCAGGAAACCAAAGCGGAACAGTCCCAGTCCACCCACACGGCGGGTGATTTCGCCGAGTACTGGCATTCGGCCGAAAAAAAGGGATACGCCGGTACCGCCATTTTTGCCAAGCACGAACCGCTGGGAGTGAAAACCGGACTCCCTTCGGCCATCGAGAAGAAATTTGATTTCGCTCTCGACGCCTACGGCAACCCCAACAACGAAGGTCGTGTCATAACCGCCGAATTCGACACCTTTTATTTGGTGACCGTCTACACGCCAAACGTCAAGGGTGATCTCGGACGTCTCGCACTGCGTCATAAACAGTGGGACCCAGCCTTTTTGCAATACATAAAAACGCTGCAAAAAAAGAAGCCCGTCGCTCTTTGCGGCGACCTCAACGTGGCCCACACCAACGACGATCTCGCTAATCCAAAACCAAACATCGGAAAAGCGGGCTTTACGAACGAAGAACGAGAGGGATTTGAGAAGTTACTCGGTGCCGGACTCGTGGACTCCTTTCGAATGTTTACTCAAGGAAATGGTCATTACACCTGGTGGTCAAATTTTTCGGACGCTCGTTCGAGGAACGTCGGATGGCGCATTGACTATTTCCTAGTTTCCGCAGATCTCGCCCCACGAGTCACGAAAGCAGAAATTCACGCTGACATATTTGGCAGCGACCACTGTCCCGTAAGCATCACGATTGACGAATAGCCGACAAAACCCGCTGATTTGCTGATTCCCTCGCTCTTTTCTCCAAGATTTCGTGACTGCGGTCTGGTCTTCTCGATTGCTTCAAAGCCAATTCTCAAACTCTCTACGACGCAGAACAACTGATTCAACGACTACTCACAACCTTCGTCCGTACTTTGAGAGTGTTCCTTTGAAAGGAGAACACATGAAGAGAATCACTACCAGAGCAATCAGCGCAGTCGCGTTGGTAGCGGCCATGGGAGTTGCGACTCCCAGTGTTGCGTTCGCAGCGTCTCACAAGACCGTATCTAGCCACGACTCATCAACGACCACCGTTACGGCGTGGACAACGTGGAAAGCCACCTGGGTTACCTACGTCCAAGGTCTGAAGGCCATAAACACGACGTACCGCACGGCAGTACAAACAGCCAAAGCAACGTACCAGAGTGCGTTGGCCTCAGCCACCACGAAGGCACAGAAGCAAACTGCTCGCACGGCGCTGCAAACTGCACTGACGACCGCTCTTAGTGCGCGTGTCTCGGCAATCACCGCCGCGGGCAATCCGCCTACGCCTCCGGCTGGTTATAACGGAACGGCGTACGTAACGGCATTGCAGTCAGCCAACGTAACGTTCCGCGCTTCGGTGACCGCAGCACAGAGTGCGTACGTCGTAGCTCTCTCAACGGCGACCACTGCAGCCCAGCGTCAAGCAGCACGTGGAGCCCTCGAGACCGCTGTGGGCAATGCGCTCACGGTGCGATCCAATGCACTTATCGCACTGGGAACACCACCCAAGAATCCTGGGCAACTTTCCTAGGAGAACGGCCACACGTTGTCGACTGCGCTGTCAGTGTGATCGCAACTCAATAACGCAGAAACGCTCCGGTCCTTCCTTCTACGAGGAAGGACCGGAGCGTTTCATTGCTCAAACGTTGTTTATAGTCCGACTACCAAGTAATACGTAAAGTACGTCGTTCCGGCGGAACTTGTGGCTTTTAACGTAATCGGATAGATACCAAGCAACAGAGGCGAACCCGACAACTTGATGGTCCCTCCAGCGCCCGGCGTGGCGGTGACGCCAAGCGGAAGCAAACCAACCACGCTAACGGTCGGCGTTGGAATACCGGTTGCCGTGAGCGTTGTCGAGAATGACCTCAGCCACGCCACGCTGCCAGACGAAGCGTTCGTCGAGAAGGACGGAGCTACCTGGGGATACACGTAGAACGTCTGAACCACGGGATTCGCGCTCGCGTAGTTGGCGTTACCAAGTTGGAACGCCACCAGATTGCAGGTGCCCTGGCCAACGAACGTAACCACTCCCGCTTGAGTCGTCGTACATGACGACGCGCTGGCCGAGCCATAAATCACCGGTAGACCCGATGACGCCGTAGCCGTAATGGTGTACTTAGGTCCTCCAACGTACGCCCCAGTCGGTGCGCTTGAAGTCAAAGTGATCGTCTGTGACGCCTGCGTCACGCTGAATGCCCCACCAACAATCGCCAGTGAATAGTCAGCAGCGAGCGGACCACTCAGGCTTAGACCGCTGCAACTTGAAGCCACCAACGTGTAGTTCGAAGCTGGAAGAGAACTCGCAATGGTCTGCGATGCGTTCACTTTCGTGCACACCGGGGTTCCAGAAACGGTGACACCAGCGGTTGGCGAACTCGACGCCGAGAAACTCGGACTTGAGCTTCCGTAAGTCTGCGTGCCGGTGATGGTCACGCTCAGCGGCGTGGCAGCGCAGAGTCCGCTGGGATTGCTCGTCGAGGCGATATTGCCTGTCCACGAATTCGCCGTGCCGGCCGTCTCTGCCCCGGTGGATTGATCAATGCAGTCATCAGTCGCACTGTGGCTAATCGTGTTGTTCGCAATCGTTCCATTGAAGGGCAAATTGGCGGGCGACGTCGTAGCTGGAAAGGTAGAACCGTCGTTCAACATTTCTACTCCGTACGTACTGTTTGAAATCGTGTTGTTCTTAATGACAAAACCCGTGGGGGCCGCAAAAGAATCAACGCCTGAATCCGAATAGTTCGTTCCGTAGCCACCGTAGGCCAGTACACCCCAATTGAAACCAGAGATGCTGTTGTTGGAAACTGTCGCATTGTCAACGGGGTAAAAAGCCGTGTTGAACTCCACGCCAGCCGCGCCCGACGAGCCATTGCCAATTTCCACGTTATTGGACACAGTGGTTGCAATGTCACCGCCGCCCAAGTAAATAGGTGACTCGGCGTTGGCGTCATTGGTGTCAGAAATGGTGAGGTGGTTTCCTGAGATAGTTGCATTAGAGGTGCAGAACAGCGCGACGAAGTTGTTGCCCGATCCAGTCGTGGCACCATTCTCTTCAAAGGTGTTGTTCACAATCTGAAGACCCGTGCTTGAACCATTTCCCGTTCCGTCGCATGATCCCGTTCCGGTTGTATTGATATCGGCGTCAGGACCAGTCAAATTCAACATGTCGTTTCCAGAGATGATCACGTTGTTCGACGTATTGCCCCAAAGCGCAACTGCTGAGCCGTCGTAGTTGCCTCCGTACTCAGAGGCAGGAACTGTCTGTACGAACTGATTGTTGGAAATTGTGGAGACAGCAGGATTCGCGATGCCGTTCGTGTTCATATAAATGGCACCAAGATTGGCATTAATGATGTTGTTCGTGAAAGTCCAACCGCTTCCCACGTTGGCTGCATAAATCTCGGAATACGTTGTACTGGAATGCAAGGAGAACCCTCTGAGAGTGCCCGACGTTGCACCTGTTGTGTAGGTCACGCCGCCTGAGCCAGTGATGACTGATTCGGGTCCACCACTTCGACCAACTGCATTGGTCAAGTACTGGGCACCGTCGAGAGTCAGCG
This sequence comes from Acidimicrobiaceae bacterium, assembly GCA_003138895.1. Lineage (GTDB taxonomy): Bacteria > Actinomycetota > Acidimicrobiia > Acidimicrobiales > RAAP-2 > RAAP-2. Next base: position 1,382 of record PLHJ01000009.1, on the reverse strand, counting down.
GCTTCGAAATGGAGACACTTTCGTTGTACGTTCCCGCACAAACATATATTGTGGCTCCAGAGGAAGCAGCGTTAACGGCCAACTGAATGCTCGTAAATCCGGGACTAGCGCACGCGGAGGGCAGTGTGCCCCCGTACGTACCGTTGTTTACGATGACTGATCCGGCTGTGGGAGCATCGCTCCCAGAAGCCGAAGCCCCCGCGGAAGTGACCGCTACGGGTCCGATGACTGTTGCAAAAAGAATTGCAACAGAAATACTTAAACGCTTAAACACGATAAGTTCCTTCTGTTTTGGAAATTCGCAGAGTCTCCGCTTGTTAAAAAACCTGTCAACCAAGCCCCCCTGAAGGTTCGTCAAACGGCCATAACATTTCCAAGCGCATGGTACCTAGGGCTGCATCACGCGTCAATTGCGTTTCAAGGCTTTCCACCTCTTAATCAGCACTAATAGGAACGAAACTCGCAATATTCGGGCGATTTTGTCCAATTTTGAATTATCAAATTTCGAGCCCGGTTGGGCTGGAGAAGTCGACTATTTTCTCGTCCACGCAGAAGGCGCCGGCCTTCAAATCAGAAAGTTTGAAGCATTTTCAATAAAGCCGGCCACGGGCTTAGCGTCTGGGCACGCTCGGTCAAGGTTCCGTCAAGCGCGCCACTCTGGCAGTCGGACGCTTTGAGCATCTGCCAATGCTTGTCGCACGCTATCGCCGTCCGCGTCCATTCCGTAAACGGGAGTGCCAGGTTGTTGGCGCCATGACTCATCGATGCTGCCCGCGTCGACGGCGTCAAAGCCAAGTTCTTCAATGAGATCCATGACGACGTTTTTGGCCCTCGGATCGTCTCCCGCTACCGGCAAGGCCAAGCGATCGGTTGCTTCCTTCGGCCTTGCTCGCTTAATGAGATTTGGAGCGTAGATACCGTTAAAGGCCTTCACGACTGGAAAACCAATCTGATTAGAAACCCAACGACTCTCGGTGAGTCCATCTTCGATTGCAGCAATGAGACCATCGCGCTGTTGTGGGTAGTAATTGCCAGTGTCAACGACAACAACCTCTTCATTGGCGCCATCGAGAAAACCAACGGGCAACAACGGAACCTTGCACTCTGGAATGGTCACGACGACGAGATCGGCTCCTTCGGCTGCTTCACCAGCGTCGGCAGCGGACGCGCCCGTTTCGGCAACCAACTCAGCGAGCGTCTCGGGCCCACGTGAATTGGCGACCGTGACCTCGTGTCCGAGGCTGGTGAGACGCCTCGTTAGGTTCCCGCCGATGTTTCCAGCACCAATAATTGCGATTTTCATAATCTCTCCTTCGACGCCACTGGGACCCTCAAATAAAGAGCCGACAAATTCCTGCTTAATTGACGGTAGCGACCAAAAC
>PLHJ01000025.1 GCA_003138895.1 Acidimicrobiaceae bacterium | reverse complement strand
AATCTGTGTGGTGCCGGTCGCGTGGTCTGTCTCATCGATCCCGTAGGCGACGTCTACGCCTGTCCCTTTGTCATCCACGACGAATTTCTCGCCGGCAACATACGAGACGCCGGTTTCCAACACGTGTGGTCCAACAGTTCGTTGTTCAAATCACTTCGCGAACCAGGTAGCCCAGGCGCGTGTGTCTCGTGTGGCTCTTATGACGCATGCCGTGGTGGGTGCATGGCGGCCAAGTTCTTTACGGGGCTTTCGCTCGATGACCCCGATCCCGAGTGCGTCTTTGGACACGGCGAAGAAGCCCTCGCTACCAAACGCTTGCAGATCATTCCCAAGCCGTCGCCCGATCACTCAAGGCGCACGCCCGTGAGCATCGGTGCGCGTTAGTTTCGTCTCGACCACGTGAACCTTCCTTCACTCGATCGTCGCAACCATTTGGAACAAGCGACGGAACGAACACGAATTTTGCTCGTTCCCATTGGTTCATTCGAGCAGCACGGACCGCACTTGCCTTTTGATACGGACACGATCATTGCGCGCACCGTGTGTTGCGACGTGGCGGCGCTTGAGGACGTTGACGTCGCGCCGGCGCTCGCGTACGGAGCGAGTGGCGAGCACCAGGGATTCGCGGGTCTTCTCTCACTGGGCACGAACGTCACCGAACAAGTTCTCGTTGAGCTCGTGCGGTCAGCGCGTGACTCGTGGGCCGGCGTCATTTTTGTAAGTGGGCATGGAGGCAATAACGAAGCGTTGGCGAACGCGCTTCGATTGTGCACCAACGAAGGCGACAGAGTCTTTGCATGGATGGCGAGTGCCATGGACGGTGACCCACACGCCGGCGAAAGTGAGACATCGGTCATGCTCAGCATTAATCCCTCCTGCGTTCGGGCTGAATTGATAGAAGATGCCGTGCCCCTCGAGGGTTGGGGCTCACTGGCTCGTCGTGAGGGAATCATTTCGCTCAGCCCCTCGGGCGTGCTGGGTTCTCCTTCAAAAGCAACGCCGGAACGCGGAGTGGCCCTTCGCGAGCGTTGGTGTGCTGAAGTGGTGACGTTGATTAATCGAATGAGGAGCATGCCATGAGTCGTGTCGCCATAGTGACGGGCGCCGCCCGGGGAATTGGTGCCGCGACGGTAGACGCCCTCGTGAACGATGGCTACCGCGTGGTGGCGGTCGATCGCTGCCGCGACATCGCGGAAATTCCCTATGCCCTTGCGAAGCCTGCTGACCTGGACGCCGTTGTTTCGCGACACGGCGACAACGTGCTTGGACTCGTCGGAGATGTGCGAAGCGCTACCGACATGGCACTCGCCGTGGAAACTGCGGTGCGACACTTTGGTCGTCTCGACGCAGTGGTAGCGGCCGCGGGCGTCATTGCCGGTGGCTATCCGCTTTGGGAAATGTCCGATGCGGCGTGGGACGCTGTCTGGAGCGTGAGTGTTCTTGGCACGCGGCGCCTCTTGGAGGCGGCGATTCCTCAACTGTTACTTGCCGGACCCGATGCAAACGGTCGCGTTGTTGCAGTGGCATCCGCCGCCGGACAACTCGGCCTTCGACACCTCGCTGCATATTCTGCCGCGAAGCACGCCGTGGTTGGACTCATTCGAGGAGTGGCCATGGATCTCGCTGAGCACGGCATTACCGCCAACGCCGTGAGTCCTGGTTCGACGGCGACGTCAATCCTGGATGCGTCGGCTGCTCTTTATGGTCTTTCAGGCCCAGAAGAATTTGCTTCACAACAACCCGTTGGTCGATTGCTCGAGCCAAAGGAAATTGCTAACGCCATTTTGTGGTTGTGCTCGACGGGTGCTTCCGCCGTGACGGGCGCCGTGATTGCCGTCGACGGCGGTATGACCGTTAACTAATTGACGGTAGGCGCTTATTTTGTCGCGCCATGACGGCGACGACTATCACAATGGCGAACGATAGGTAAATCGCGATTGCTCCCTGGCCAACGGCGAGTCCGCCGCGAGAAGTTCCAACACCAAACCAGTCGGCGAACGAAGCGCCCAAGGGCCGGGTAACAACGTAAGCCGCCCAAAAACTAAGCACGGCGTCAGCATTGAATTTCCAAAACGCGAGAGCCGGAAGGCTGATGAGCACCGCAAAGAATATCGCAGAACTGAAATAACCAAGTTTCAGCGTGGTGGCCGTGAGGTCACCCGCCGCCGTTCCAAGCGCGAAGGTAGATATGACGGTGCTCCAGTAAAAGAGCTCACGCTTCGTCGTGGTAATGGCGTGAATGGAGATCGTTCGTTCCGATTGGTACCACCACGTCAAGATGGCGACGAGTGCGACGAAAAACAATGGCGTGGAGATGTCGTAGGGGACACCGATTTCAACGTGCAGTCCGTCGGCGACCATCGTGCCCACCACGCTGATCGTGACGACGGCAAACCAGTACGTCCAGGCATGATAGCGAGGGGAGCGAAGTTGCCAGATCATTGCCACAACGAAGAAGGGTGCCGCGATGACGACTGCCGGTACCGGGCCAAAGTGGTGTGCCAAAAAGTCCGAGGCAGATTCGCCCATACCGGTGGTCAAGATCTTCGTCAGCCAAAACAATGCCGTGGCCGGAGGAACTTTTTGGCCTTGGGGACTTGTCGCGAGACTTTTTAGAAAAGGAGAAACGGTAATCCGTTGATGTTAAATCGCCGGCGTGGTTGCACTTCGCCACAATTCAAAGTAATTCTTAAACGTCACGTCGGAAGTTACGTAACCAGCTTCTTGTAATTCCTTGTGGAAGGCCGGGAGGTTGTGCCACGGTACGCCCATGTCGACGTGATGGGCGAGGTGCCACCCGGTGTTGTACGGGACAAACCAGAAACGAGCAAGGAGATGCTGCTGCACGTTGTGGGTCGTCATTCGCCGGTCACTGCTCTTTTGCATCCCGCCGTGTTCGGCGATAGCGCGCAGTCGATTGAGCACACGCCACTGCGTCATCCAGGGCAACCACCAAAAAACCAAGTACGACCACCACGCGCCGGTGGCGAGCCAGAAAAGTCCGAACAAAACAGCCTGCACGCCCAAAATGGACCCCGCGAGTTTTCGACTGTTTTTCTTCGCGAGCGCACCGAGCAGGGCTTTGAAGTTTTTGTAGCCGGAAATGCCAATGGCGTCACGAAACAGCCGACGTCGCAGACTCGCGGGTTCGCAAGGGTAGCCCGAGTAAAACGCGATGTCGGGTTCTTCGGGTCCAAATTCCTCTCGGTGATGGGCGAAGTGACTTCGCCGGTAGAGCGAAATTGGGACCATGACCGGGTAGGCAATTATCCATTTGCCAACAAAGTCGTTCAGGCTCTTCTTTCGAAAGAGCAAACGGTGGGCCGCTTCGTGCATCAAGATTGCAAATCGGGCGTGCATGGGGCCCATCAGGATAAAAGCCGCGATGGCGGCGATCCATCCAAAATGCACGCCGAGTTCGGCGAGCAGTGCCGTCCAAAACCACACCATGAATATGGCTCGCACGTTTCGCCACGTTTTAATGTCACGGTACTTTGCCCGCAGTTCGGGAATCGCAATACCGTTCGCGAGCAATCGAACGCTGGGTAGGACCTGGGGCAGCATGGCCTCATCAGGCACGAAAGAAATCGCCATGTGCGAATTGTACGTCCAACTCCGCATTTCTGGAAGGTTGGGCTATGGTCGAGGTACCTCGCGTAAGCGAAGTCGGTGAAATTCCGACGCTGTCCCGCAACTGTAAGGGAACCTCTCAAGGGTTCTCAAGCCAGGTCGCCTGACGTGAGGGGATGTGAAGACAGCTCTCGAGGTGAAGGGCGGTCGTTCGGATATCACTATCCGTCGGTCATTCCACACTCGACCGAAAGGAGATATCCAATGAAACAAGTCATCCGCTACTTCGTAGCAATCGCGCTCGGCCTTGCCCCGCTCACGCTCGTGAGTTCAAGTGTGGCCAGTGCTGCTTCGGTACCGTCGTGCATTGTGTCCTTGTCGCCTACGGCGACCGAGACACTGTTCGCGATTGGGGCTGGTCCACAGGTAGAGGCCGTTGATAATGACTCGGACTACCCAACGCACGGACTACCGAAGAAGAGAATCAATGCACTAAGTCCCAATGCGGAATCCGTCGCAGGCATTTGTTCGACCAAGAATGGTCACTCGACGAAGCCGGATTTGGTTGTCATTTCTTACAACGCGAACTCCATTGCGGAGCATTTGACGGCACTTGGCATCAAAGTGGTTGAACAAGACGCCGCCACGTCCGTGGCCAGTGCATTGTCACAGATCAAGGCTCTTGGCGCACTGACGGGGCACGTAACGAAGGCTGATGCTCTCGCGAATTCGCTTCGAGCCACAATCAAGAAGGACGTTAAGTCAGTCCCGGCGCACGCATCAAAGAAATTGACGGTGTACTACGAACTTGATCCCACGCTGTATTCGATTGCAAGCTCGACGTTCGTGGGGGCACTGCTCAAGTCTCTAGGTGTCATCAACGTCGCCGACGCACAGTCGTCGGCCGCTGATGCGGGTTATCCGCAGCTCAGTCGTGAGTATTTGGTCAGCGCCAACCCGAAACTGGTTTTCTTGGCGGACACTATTTGCTGTGACGTCAATGCAAAGAACTTCGCCAAGCGTTCTGGCTTCTCGTCAATGAGTGCTGTTAAGTATGGTCACGTCGTTGGACTGAACGATGACATTGCTTCACGCTGGGGTCCGCGTCTTGGCATCTTGATGAACGATCTCACAAGGGGCGTCAAGTCGGCGTTAAACGACGCACGACTCTGGAAGTCATGAAACGTTGAACGAAGCTCTTCCGCCGAGTCCCCGACGCGTACGCATCGTGGCCGCAAGTTCTGTGGTTGCCGTGGTGATCTGCGCGTTGGGCGGCTTGGCGATCGGGCCGTTATCAATTCCGTGGACCGGCATTCTCGCGAGCGTCGTGAGTCACGTTGGCATGGGCCATTCGCATCTCACTTCGCTGCAGAATCTCGTTGTTTGGCAGTTGCGCGCTCCGCGAGTGGTGCTCGCTTTGTTGGCGGGAGCGATGTTGTCAGTTGCGGGTGGCACGTACCAGGGAGTATTTCGTAATCCTTTGGCGGATCCTTACTTGTTGGGCGTTGCGGCGGGAGCTGGTCTTGGCGCGACGATTGCCATCGTCAACTTAGGTAACGGTTTCACGACGCCGACGTGGACACCAGCACTCGCGTTTGGCGGAGCACTGCTTGCCGTTGTTCTGACGTGGATTATCGGAGGGCGAGGAATGCGCAGCAATTCATCGACGTTGATTTTGGCGGGCGTTGCAATCGCCGCGCTCTTTACTGCGTTTCAAACGTATCTGCAGCAGTCAAACACGAGCGCCACCATTACACGCGTGTACTTGTGGCTTCTTGGCTCGCTCGCGAGCGCCAGTTGGCACCAAGTGCTCATTGTGTTGCCCTACGTCGTGGTGTGTTGCGCTGTCTGTGTGGCGTCGGGTCGGGCGCTTGACGTCCTCAGCGTTGGTGACGTGGAGTCTCGTTCGCTCGGACTTCCAGTAAGTCGAGTACGACTCATCGTTGTTCTCGCGTCGTCGTTGGGTACGGCAGCGGTGGTTTCCGTCGTGGGACTCATTGGTTTTGTCGGCATCATCATTCCTCACATCGTTCGACTGCTCGTTGGAACTTCGTATCGAAGGATTCTTCCGATTTCTTTGTTTTTTGGAGCGGCGTTTTTGGTCGTCGCCGACGGCGTTGCTCGTACGGTGGTGTCGCCATCGGAATTGCCGATTGGTGTCGTCACGGCGCTGGTCGGTGCGCCGGTGTTTGTCCTCGTGCTTAATCTTCGACGGAGTCGCGTGATATGGCCGCAATAAGTATTCGAAACCTCAGCGTCCACGTCGGTGACGCCGTTTTGATCAACGACATCACGCTGGACGTACCCGCCGGTACGTGGTGCACCGTTATTGGTCCTAATGGTGCGGGAAAAACCACGCTCGTTGAATCCGCCGCGGGTATTCGCTCACCGTCGCGAGGATCGATCTTCGTTGAAGACGTGGACATGAGCACCATGAACGAGCGACAGCGCGCCAAGAAAATTGCTCTCGTCCCCCAGCACCCGACGGTGCCTGCCGGAATGACGGTCCGAGATTACGTTGGTCTTGGACGAACGGCGCATCATGGCATTCTTCGGGCAATGACGGCACGTGACCGCGCACTCGTTGAGGACGTAATTGCTCGGCTCGACCTCTCGCATTTTGCCAATCGAGACGTTGCTTCACTCTCGGGCGGAGAGCGCCAGCGTATGGTCCTCGCACGAGCGTTGGCGCAGTCGACCATGACAATTGTGTTGGATGAGCCAATTTCGGGTCTTGATCTTCGACACCAGATTGATTTTCTCGAGTTATTGCGTCGTGAAGTTGACGACTGCGGCCTTACGGTTCTTTCGACGCTGCACGACCTCACGCTGGCGGGGCAATTCGCTGATCGACTGGTTTTGTTGAGTGACGGTTCGTTGGTGCGCGAGGGGCTTTCACGTGACGTCATTCGTTCACCCGAGCTCGCCGCGAGCTACGCAATGACGCTGCGGGTTGTCGATATTGATGGCGCTGACGTTGTCGTGCCCGTACGAAATCTTTCGATGGACGCTCTCCAAGAGCAACCTCAGATGTTTGGCGAGACACCCTAAACCCTTTCACCTAGGCTTTATTGAAACGTTGAAGGGATGAGCGTGCGTCGCACGAAAATAGTTGCCACCATTGGACCCGCCTCAGATGATGACAACGTCATCAAGGAGTTGCTGGCCGCGGGGGTCGACGTCCTTCGACTGTCCTTTGCCCACGGTGACATTGCTTCGTGCATTGAGCGACTACGAAGAATTCGAAAACTTGCTCCCTCCATTGCCATCATGGTTGACATTCCCGGACCAAAGATTCGCGCCGGATCATTCGGTTCATTGCCAGTAGTACTTAACGTCGGCGACGAGCTGGCCCTGCAGGAAGGATTCGACGAAACGTCGACTGCAGCGCAGATTTTCGTCGAGCGCAAGGGAATCTTGAAGCACCTTTCAATCGGCGACAAAATTCACATCGGTGACGGCGGCGTATCACTGGACATCATCAAAGCGGGTTTGCCCGCGACGGCAGTGGTGTCATCAGGAGGATCGGTGATGGGAAAGCCGGGGCTTTCATTACCGTCGTCAATTCTTCACGACCGTTTGCCCACCGACGACGACCGTGATCGCCTTGAAGCTTTACGCAGTGAGGAATTCGAGATTCTGGCGACGTCGTTTGTGCGTTCGGCTTTCGATGTCGTTTCTGTTCGCAGTGTGCTCTCGCGCGAAGACATCATGATTATGGCGAAGATTGAAACGGCCGAAGGTGTTGAAAACCTTGATGAGATTGTCGGCGTGGCCGACGCCATCATGGTGGCTCGCGGTGACCTCGGTGTTCGCATGCCCATTGAGGACATTCCCCATCTGCAAAAGGAGATTGTTCGACAGGGAATTCGCTACGCCCGCCCCGTGGTGGTTGCGACCCAGATGTTGGAATCGATGACGCATTCGCAAGTTCCCACGCGAGCTGAAGTGACCGACGTCGCCAACGCAATTTTTGACGGAGCGAGCGCCGTCATGCTGAGTGCCGAAACAGCGATTGGCGACGATCCCGTCGGAGTTGTTGAAACAATGGACCGCATCATTCGACGGGCCGAAGAATCCTTTCCTTACAAAGATTGGGGCTCTTCGCTCGGGGTGCAAGAAATTGCCAGTCACGCACCGCCCGCCACGCGAGTGACGGCCGCTATCACGGGCGCCGCGTGGCGAGCCGCCATGGACGAAGACGCTGCCGCCATCGTGGCGTGCACGAGGTCGGGTATGACTGCTCGGGCCATCTCGCGTTTTCGTCCTCCCATGCCGATTCTTGCCATCACACCTTTTGAAAAGACGGCCCGTCAGTTGCACAGTTCATGGGGCGTCACCGACGTCGTGATTTCCGACGCCACGTCCATGGACGATCTCGTAGATGTCGCGATTGCTCGACTCAGAACAACGAATGTGGCGAAGAGTGGCGACACGATTGTCGTTATGGCCGGATCCAATGACAGTGGTGCCGCCGCGACGGACACCGTGCGGATGGTCATCATTCCCTAGGCAAGTGGAAATGTTTTGTCGGATGTCGTCTGCGCGCGAGTGTTGCCACTTGACGACGGCGAATGGATTGAACAGGGTTGCTCCCTCGAAGCACGACAGATTCCAGAACGGCACGACGGAGTCGAAGCAGACCGGGGGACTAATTCGTGCATTTTGTGTTGTCGAGTGCCCCCGGCAGGACTCGAACCTGCGCACATGGCTTCGGAGGCCAATGCTCTATCCGCTGAGCTACGGGAGCAACTCGTCCAGCCTACCGGTCACTCTCAGCCAACATCAGAGACGATGAACCGTGTGGCTCGTAGAGTTCATGCATGGGCCAAGGACCAATCGAGAAGTCGTTGCTACCTGACACGACGGTGCTGTCAGAAAGTGAAACGTTGATTGGCGGCGTCTCGGTCGCCGCCCTCGCCGAAAAATACGGTACGCCGTTGTTTGTCTATGACGAAGCGACCCTTCGTGCCCGCTGCCAAGAAGCAGCGCAGATTTTTAGCGAGGGCGTCGCCTTTGCTTCGAAATCGTTCTTGTGCGGCGCGATGGCGCGACTCGCAGCCGAAGAGGGTTTGTACATTGACGTCGCTACCGAGGGCGAGATGGACATAGTGCTTCGATCGGGCGTGCCGGCCCAGCGCGTCATCGTGCACGGCAACAACAAATCAGAGACGGAACTTCGACGCGCGTACAAAGAAGGTGTACACCGTCTCGTTGTCGACAATTTCGACGAGATTGACCGACTCGAGAAAATAGTGACGTCAGAAAAGACGCTGCACTGCATGGTCCGAGTGACGCCCGGTGTCGAAGCACACACGCACGAATTCGTCCGAACGGGCCAAGAGGATACCAAGTTTGGATTCTCACTTAACTCAGGCGCCGCTCGAGCAGCTATCGACCGACTACATGCCATTGACGGTATTCACGTCCACGGCATCCACGCGCACATTGGTTCACAGATTTTCGAAGTGGACGCGTACTTAGAAACCCTGGCCATTCTGGCTGAATTCGTGTTTGAAGACGGCTTTGACGAACTGTGCGTTGGTGGTGGACTCGGTGTGGCGTACACCACTGGTGAAGTTGCGCCTTCCATAACCGAATGGGGAGAACGGGTGCGCCAAGCGGCGTGGGCTGTTGGTTTTCCTGCAAGTGTTCGCATCACCGCCGAACCTGGGCGCGCCATCACGGCCCAGGCGGGAATAACGGTGTACCGGGTGGGTGCGGTAAAGCCAGTGGCGCAGCGCACGTATATGGCCGTCGACGGCGGCATGAGTGACAACCCTCGACCCGTTCTGTACGGCTCGGGCTACGAGGCGTTTGATCCCGCCTTCCCACTCGCCGAGCGCACGCAAGCCGTACGGTTGGTCGGAAAACACTGCGAAAGTGGCGACGTCTTGATTGACGAAGCGTGGCTTCCTGAAAAGACGGGTGTCGAGAGTTTCGTGGTGACCCCCGTCACGGGTGCCTACGGGTATTCCATGGCGTCGAACTACAACCGTTCGACGCGGCCCGCGGTTGTTTTTGTTGCGAACGGTGAGGCTCGACTCGTTCTTCGCCGCGAGACCGTCGATGACCTTGCTCGCCTTGAGGTCTAGTCAAAACTGGAGAATCGCACGCATTAGCCTTGAGGAATGACCGAGCCCGTCGTACGCGTTGGCATTATTGGTGCAGGGAACGTCGGTGGGGCTCTCGTGCGCCTTTTGGCTGATCAATCACGAGCGTCGGCGTTGCTCGATGCCGCGAGTTCGCGGTTAGAACTTGTGGGCGTCGCCGTGAAGGACGAGAAAAAGAAACGTCCCGACATTCCTGCTTCGCTGCTTACGTCCGACGCGCACGCCTTGGCCGCTCGTGAAGATGTTGACGTACTCGTTGAGTTAGTTGGTGGGGTGAGTGATGCCCGCTCGTATATTGAGACGGCGCTGAAGCGTGGTGCGTCAGTGGTCACGGCCAACAAGGCGCTCATGGCTGAAGCCGGTACGGAACTAATTGAGCTGGCGTACGCCAATAATGCCGATCTCTACTACGAAGCCGCGGTGGGCGGGGGAGTACCCATTCTTCGTTCGCTTCGCACGTCACTCGCGGCCGAGCGAATCAGCCGTGTCATGGGCATCGTGAACGGTACGACGAACTTCATTCTTTCCAAGATGACGAGTGACGGCACTGACTACGGCGACGCCTTGGCCGAAGCGCAAGATTTGGGTTACGCCGAAAGTGATCCGACGGCGGACGTCGAAGGTTTTGACGCGGCCGCGAAGGTGGCCATTTTGTCGTTCCTTTCCTTTGGCACTGTCCTTGACGGTGCGTCCATTGAGCGCGAAGGCATAGCGAAAATTCGTGCCGTCGACGTCGCGTTTGCCAAGCGCTCGGGCTACATCATTAAATTGCTGGGTATTGCCGAGCGCGTGGGCGACCACGCGATTTCGCGTCGCGTGCAACCAACACTCGTGCCCGCAAGCCACCCTCTCGCGTCAGTAAACGGTGCTTACAACGCGGTCTTTGTTGAAGGCGTGACGACGGGTCCTTTGATGTGGCTTGGCCAAGGCGCTGGAGGCGAACCGACGGCGGCCGCGGTGCTGGGTGACATTGTCGCGGTCGCGAGAAATAAGGTCAGTGGTCGTCACGACACGCCCTTTAGCGTCGACCGGACGTTGCAGTCGTTTCCACCGGGCGAACTACAAAGCGCCTTCTATCTGAGTATTGACGTCCTTGACAAGCCTGGCGTGTTGGCGTCGGTCGCCAGCGTCTTTGGCGACCACGACGTTTCCATCCTGTCAATGGATCAATCGGGCTTTGGCGATGAGGCGCGCCTCACCTTCTTTACTCACCAGGCTTTTGCTTCGGACGTGAATGCCACGTTGAAAGATCTTGAACACTTGGACGCGGTCGACGCCATTGGATCGTGCCTGCGCGTCATCGATGGAGGAGCCGCATGAAGGCCTGGGGTGGATTACTCAATGAATATGCCGACTGGTTTGATCTTCGAGACGTGCAAGAAGTCGTTACCTTGCAAGAAGGTGCGACGCCGCTCTTGCACGCGGAGCGTCTCTCCGAGCGCGTGGGTGCCGACGTTTGGCTGAAATTAGAAGGTCTCAATCCGACCGGATCCTTTAAAGACCGCGGTATGACCATGGCGATAACGAAAGCCAAGGCTCATGGCGCAACCACCGTGGTGTGTGGTTCGACGGGCAACACTTCAGCATCCGCCGCGGCGTACGCCGGCAAAGCGGGTCTCCACTGTGTGGTGCTTATTCCTGAAGGAAAAATTGCGCTCGGGAAGTTAGCGCAAGCCATCGTGTACGGCGCTGACGTTGTTCAAATCCGCGGGAACTTTGACCGGGCGCTCAACCTCGCGCGAGAACTAACGCAGCATCTGCCCATCACCATCGTCAATTCAATTAACCCCGACCGTATTGNNCAGTACGCCACCGCCGGAAAATCAACAGTCCTACCCAAAATGTGGGGCTTTCAGGCAGCTGGTGCGGCACCCATTGTGCTCGGTCACCGTGTCGACGAACCAGAAACCATCGCCACAGCCATTCGCATTGGCAACCCAGCGAGTTGGGTGCCGGCCTTAGAGGCCGTGGATGAATCGCACGGTGCCGTGCGCGCCGTCACCGACGACGAACTATTGGACGCGTATTCCTTTCTCGCTAAGAACGAGTCCGTGTTCGTCGAGCCCGCTTCGGCGGCGTCGGTGGCTGGCCTCTTTCGCTACGGGGTTACCCCCGGCGCCAAAGTGGTCTGCGTGCTGACGGGCAACGGTCTAAAAGACCCCGACACCGCTGTGCAAACAACGTCAACGCCCGGTGTCGTGGATGCCACCATCGAAGCACTGCTGGAGCGACTTTCTTAGAACGTGACACGTGGTGCTGGAGGCGCTACAATATGAATGTCGTCCGCGACCGGCCCCGGGGGCCGACGTGCGGAAATCTTCCTAGGACGACTTCTCCCTTTGAATTCTTCTCCGCCTCGTTAAGTACGTAGGAGGCGGCGAGAAAGGAATTTTTGATGGCTTCAACGCCCGCCCAGGATCGCAGCGTTCTCGAAAGTAAAGAGCGCGACGAACTTCAAGAGATCGCCCAAGCAATCGGTGTGAAGACACCGCCTCGTGCTTCCAAGGCCTCACTCATCAGCGCCATTATTGGCGGTCCCGAATCGAGTTCGGACTCTTCGGCTTCCTCTTTGAATGGCGATAACGCCGACGCGGATTCGCAGTCACCAAGAAGCAGTAGCGCTGTGCGCTCACGTCGCACGGTGGCCACCCCTGATACGGACTTTGATGAATTCGTAAAAGAAATTACCGGTGACGAAACAACGTCGGAGGTTGCCGCCGAAGAAGGCGTGACACCTTCACCTGGCCCTTCGATTGCCCCGTCGGAACGCACACCGCGCAACGACCGCCAACCCCGTGACTACAACAATGGTGGCGGTAACGGCAATGGCGCTGACGGTAATCGCAACCGCCGCAACCGACGCAACCGCAATACGAGTGGTGGGCGCGAGCGCTTTGACCGCGAACCCCAAAGTGGGGCCGACCAGCCCTACACCGGCGA
>PLHJ01000023.1 GCA_003138895.1 Acidimicrobiaceae bacterium | reverse complement strand
GAAGTCGAGTTGAAAGAAAAGAAGCACCGCATCGAAGACGCCGTTTCCACGACGAAAGCCGCTATTGAAGAAGGCGTGGTGCCTGGTGGTGGCGTAGCGCTTCTTCGTAGCCAGTCTCGAATTTTGGAAGCCGCTGACAAGTTGTCCGGTGACGAAGCGACGGGTGCTCGCATGGTGGCGCGCGCTGTTGAGGAGCCGCTGAAGCAGATTTCCATTAACGCTGGTCTCGAAGGCGGCGTCATTGTTGACAAGGTGCGCAACTTGAAGCACCCCAACGAGGGACTGAACGCGGCGACTGGTGAATATGAGGACCTCATCAAGGCGGGTGTCATTGACGCTGCAAAGGTGACTCGTTCCGCCCTGCAAAACGCAGCGTCCATTGCGGCGCTGTTCTTGACGACGGAATGCGTCATCGTGGACAAGCCCGAAGAAGCTGCACCGGCCATGGCCGGCGGCGGAATGGACGACTACTAAGTCGTTGCACGTTCATTGCGAGGCCGGGAGCAATGCTCCCGGCCTTTTGCATTGAAGAAGACATGAGATTGCGTCGACCAAAATCGAAATCTGCTCAACCCATAGGCTGTTGGTATGACTACTCCGCAGCCGCTTGGTCCCGCCACTGGCCTTAACGTCGTCCATTTTTTTTGCCGAGCAAATCCCAACGTGGACAAAGCCGCGGTCGCTAAGGCCGTTGCCCAGGCTCTCGACGATGGTCTCCAGGTCGTGAGCGCTGCGATTATGGGTGCTAAGGCCGATATCTGTTTCATGTTGTTGGGCGAGAATCTCTGGGACCTTCGAAAATTCCAATCTCGTATTCAGGCAGCGGGTCTCGAGGTGGCCGAAAGTTACGTGTCCGTCACGGAAATTTCCGAATACGCGGGAGGCATGCCCGAGGAAATGATTACGGCGCGTCTTTTCCCTGTGTTGCCACCCGAAGGTCTTCGTGCGTTCTGCTTTTATCCCATGTCCAAGCGCCGTGGCGACAAGAACAACTGGTACTCACTTCCCTATGATGAGCGAGCCCAGTTGATGCGCCAGCACGGAAAATCGGGCAAGGAATTCAAGGGTCGTATTTTGCAGGTAGTCACGGGATCAACGGGACTCGACGACTGGGAATGGGGCGTCACCCTCTTTGGCGCTCACATCGACGATCTCAAAGACTGTGTTTACACAATGCGCTTTGACGAAGCATCGACGTTGTACGCAGAATTTGGTGCGTTTTATACGGGACTGGTCGGAACCGTGGATGAGGTGCTCGACAGCACGCTCGTCTAAGAGTGCTTGGTAGCGTTTGCCTCGTGAAAGAGCCCGTTAACGAAAAGACCCTTCGTCGTTGGGCCGAATCCCTCGCCGGGGTAGCCAAGACCGGCCTTGGTTTTACGCAAAGTCAATACGAAAAGGAACGTTACGAAGAGATTTTGAATATCGCGGCCGACATGCGAGTCGCAGCTGACGAGGGCCTGGACGACGTGTTGGACGCTTCTGGGCAAGTCAACGAGTGGATGAAACAAGTTGGTGCTGGCGTCGCTGGCTATCAAACTCCCAAGGTTGCCGTTGGAGCGGCCGTCACGAATGATCGCGGCGAGTTGTTACTTATTCAACGAGCCGACTCGGGAGTTTGGCTCTACCCGACGGGTTGGTGTGACATTGGTTATTCCGCTCCCGAGGTAGTCGTGAAAGAAGTGCACGAGGAGACTGGTATTGAGGTTGAGCCCGTTCGACTCATTGGTGTCCTTGACGGCATGCGCCTTGGTGCTTCGAGGATTCCGCTGTTTTCTTTGCTCTTCTTCTGTCGTCAAACGGGGGGCGAGTTGAATCTTCACCCCTTGGAATGTTCGGATGGTGGTTGGTTCACGCGCGGCAATCTTCCGACGCCGGTCATTGGGGCCGAACGTTGGGCAAAGCCAATTTTCGCCGCCATTGATGGCGAAGTGAATGACGTTTTCTATGACGACTTGCGAAAGCCCGTTTGGCGAAGTGACTCATGAGTGTCACTGTCGCTGTCGCAACTGAGGCAACCAATGAGTTGCTCGACGCACTTCATGCGCTGGTTCCCCAGTTATCGTCGAGTGCGCAACCGCTCGAATTTATTGAGCTCGAAGAAATTGTAAAGCAAGACGCTACAACAATGTTCGTGGCCCGCGACGACGAGAAGATCATCGGTGTCTTGACGTTGGTGTGTTTTCGTATTCCCACGGGACTGCGCGCGGTCATTGAAGACGTCGTGGTGGATCAAGACTCCCAAGGTCACGGTGTAGGCGAAGCGCTCACGAGAAATGCGATTGAGTACGCTCGCGAAAAGGGAGCGGCAAGCGTGGACTTAACGTCACGCCCGAGCCGTCGTTCGGCAAATCGACTGTACGGGCGGATTGGTTTCGAAAAGCGCGAAACCAATGTCTATCGTTTTTTAGTAGAACCGCCGGGAGGCGATTCGCAGTAGCCAAAGGCTATTTCTCAGGTCATTGGCGTCGAGACGCCGACAGCGCTGGAAACGTCACATATCAAGGTGAGCACGTCCTCGGTCCAGTGCGATGCAAGGACGAGCTCGCGCGCGGGATCGACCCAGAGCAGGTGCCGTCCACCGTTACCACGCGCACTGCGCCCCGTGCTCGGCGCACCTGGCCACGGGATCTCATCGTCGTTGAGCCACCAAAGGTAGCCGTACTCCGGCTTGACCGGACAGGGTGCCCATGACTGGTCCACCCATTTCGCGCTGAGCAGACGGCACCCGGCGTGGATTCCCCGGTCGAGAAAGAGCTGACCGATCAAGGCAAGATCCCGGGCGGAGATGACCAGTGCGCCCCACCCGAGACGACCTCAATCGGACGACCGTCGGACTGGATGACGCTGGTCCGGTACCCGTGCCAGGACCATCCGTCAGATGCCGCCATCGGTTCCATGACGCGCTCGTGCAACAACTCGGGCAGTGGCTGTCGGAACAGAAGCGTGAGGGCGTACGTGAGCAGGTTCATTCGCACGTCGTTGTACGCCCAGCCTTCGCCCGGAGGCGTCCCGTGTATCTCGGTGCCCTCACGAAAACTCTGCGCATCAACGCCGGTTGGTTTGCCCCACAGCTCACCCTCCCACTGGCTGGTCTGCTGCAGAAGGTGGCGCCAGGTGATCCGGTCGCGCCGAGGTCCCTCGAACTCGGCAATGCGAACAACCTCGTGAACTGGCTGGTCGAGCACTAGCAGGCCGTCGTCGAAGGCCAGACCGGCGACGACGGACACCACCGACTTGGTGACGCTGAAAGCCATCTCTGGCGCGTCCGCATCACCCCATTTGGCGACCTCTTCCCCACGGACCCACACGACCCCGCTGGCGCCGGCGCTGGCACGGAGGGGTCCGATGATCTCCCTGTGGCTCGTGTCGGAAACCTGAGCCGCGAGGTACGTCTCGATGTCGGCGGCACCAATCGTCCATCGACCTGGGCACCCCGCCACGACGCGGTCAAGAGTAGTGTGATCGACGCTCATCTCACCCAATTTATCGAGCCCTCCGGCAAGGTCGGGAAATGAGACATACAATCAAAACGTTGCCGATCGTGACGGCTGGATCTCCCGGAGCGGCGACAGAATAACGAAATTCAAACGTGTATCTGTTTTCGTTAGAAAGTTAACGACCGTGCGACCGTTGGTTGGTCGTGAGAGTGCGAGACGTCATCCGAATCATCGAAGGAGACGGCTGGGTTCATATTCGAACCCGTGGCAGTCATCGGCAATTTCATCACCCCGTCAAACCCGGTACAGTGACGGTATCTGGCAAGCCGAGNNTGCCGATCTTCATCGAGATAAACATTTTCCGCCAAGCTGGAATAACGAGGAGACGTTAATGGCTGAGTACGTGATAATCATTGAAAAGGCCGGAAAAAATTATGCCGCGATGGTTCCTGATCTTCCAGGATGCATCGGCGCCGCCGACACCATTGAAGAACTCGAAGAGCTCATGCGCGAAGCGGTTGAATTTCATATCGAGGGAATGCG
>PLHJ01000006.1:176937-177199 GCA_003138895.1 Acidimicrobiaceae bacterium | reverse complement strand
CCCATGCAGGACCGCCCCAAATCACCCCGCCTCGCGGCAAAGCCGATGCTCGGAGCAGTTCCTTCAAAGGAGGTGATCCAGCCGCAGGTTCCCCTACGGCTACCTTGTTACGACTTAGTCCCAGTCACCGAACCTAGCGTAGGTATCTCCGTATCGAGACAACTTCGGCTATTTCCGGCTCCCATGACTTGACGGGCGGTGTGTACAAGGCTCAGGAACACATTCACCGCGGCGTAGCTGATCCGCGATTACTAGCGATTCC
>PLHJ01000006.1:176591-176931 GCA_003138895.1 Acidimicrobiaceae bacterium | reverse complement strand
TGTGCACCCCATTGTAGCACGTGTGTGGCCCTGGGCATAAAGGCCATGAGGACTTGACGTCATCTCCACCTTCCTCCGGTTTGACACCGGCAGTCCCCTTAGAGTCCCCGGCATAACCCGCTGGTAACTAAGGGCAAAGGTTTCGCTCGTTAAGGGACTTAACCCGACATCTCACGACACGAGCTGACGACAGCCATGCACCACCTGTGCAAAGCACCGAAGTACACCGTATCTCTACGGTTTTTCTCTGCATGTCAAACCTAGGTAAGGTTTTTCGCGTTGCATCGAATTAAGCCACATGCTCCGCTGCTTGTGCGGGCCCCCGTCAATTCCTTTGAGT
>PLHJ01000006.1:0-176505 GCA_003138895.1 Acidimicrobiaceae bacterium | reverse complement strand
ATCCCCTACCAAACTCTAGTCACGACAGTTTCGGATGGCTGCTCCAGGTTAAGCCTGGAGATTTAACACCCAACTTATCGAACCGCCTACGAGCTCTTTACGCCCAATAAATCCGAACAACGCTTGCACCCTATGTATCACCGCGGCTGCTGGCACATAGTTGGCCGGTGCTTCTTCTGTAGGTACCGTCACAATCGTTCCTACCGAAAGAGGTTTACAACTCAGAAAGCCTTCGTCCCTCACGCGGCGTTGCTGCNNAGCTACCCGTCGATGCCTTGGTGGGCCATTACCCCGCCAACTAGCTGATAGGCCGCGAGCCCCTCCCGAAGCGGAATCCATTTCTTCACTCGACCATGCGGTCATGTGAAGACATCCGGTATTAGCACCGGTTTCCCGGTGTTATCCCAGTCTTCGGGGCAGGTTGCTCACGTGGTACTCACCCGTTCGCCACTAGATCTTCCGTTGTATTGCTACAACATGGATCCCGTTCGACTTGCATGTGTTAGGCACGCCGCCAGCGTTCGTTCTGAGCCAGGATCAAACTCTCCATCAAGATTTTTCTTCCACCGAAGTGGTTTCGAAATCAGAAGAGCCGACTGGGTGACTCTAAATCCCAATCGACAACGACTCTCCCCACGGGGTGGTTCGAGTCGCCTACTGCATGTATTTCTTTGACGACCGACGAGATCGGCTAGAGACCGTTCTTCGTCGCCCGTACTGGCTTTTGGCTCTCGTTCTTCCGTTTTCAAGGAGCGACGACACACACGGCCCTAAGGACGGAGGTGTGAAGTACACCCAGTTTCGGGACTAATCCCTAGCTGAACTGCGTCCGAGTTTGACCCCGGAGCAGGGTGCCCAACCTAGCAGCGCGCTTGTGCGACCGTCAAATCAACGGCGCCTACGTCTCTGCGGCGGGAGTACCACTATAGCAAAGGCTCTCACACCTCGTGTCGCGTCGCCGCGTTTTAGAGTGACTTTTTGAGTGCGCTGAGTCGCGCCTCGAGACGCTTCTTCTGCTCGGGCGCGGCCACGGGACCACTCGCCCCAGGTGAGCGGCGACGTTGGAGCGAAACTCCCTCGTCAAGCAGTGAAACCGCGTCTCGAAGTTGCTCATCGGCGGTCACCAACGTTCGCAGATCGATTCCCTCGCGCACTGAGCGACCGACTAGTTCGCCCACGTGTTCGTGCGCCAATCGAAACGGGAGACCTTGCTCCACCAACCATTCAGCAAGGTCGATCGCACTGAGCAAGGGATCACTCGCGGCGAGAGCCGCAACGTCTTCGTGGAAAACGAGCGAATCGTAAGCGCCCGCGAGCGCCTTTAGCACCAACAAAATTTGACGTACGGAATCAAAGAGCGGCTCTTTGTCTTCTTGAAGGTCGCGGTTATATGAAAGTGGCAAGCCCTTCATGGTGACAAGCAAACTCGTGAGATTTCCGACGAGTCGGCCGGTCTTTCCTCGCGCCAATTCGGCAACGTCAGCATTCTTTTTCTGTGGCAGCATCGACGAACCACTGGTAAACGCGTCACTCAGCGCTGCGAAATTGAATTCACTCGTTGTCCAAAGCACCAACTCTTCACCTAGTCGCGAGCAGTGAATCCCGATGAGCGCAATATCAAAGAGCGTGGCTGCAACGAAGTCGCGATCACTCACCGCGTCAAGACTGTTAGCGAAGGCTTCGTCAAAACCCATATCGTGTGCGGTGAAACTTGGATCAATCGGCAGCGATGTTCCCGCGAGAGCTCCGGCTCCGAGTGGCGAAACGTTCAGTTGTTGACGCGTGGCAAAAAGTCGCTCGACGTCTCGTGCGAGAGCCCACGCGTGAGCTTGTACGTGATGACTGAGTAGAACGGGTTGGGCTCGTTGCGTGTGCGTGTAGCCAGGAAGGACGGCATCGGCGTAACGTTCGCCGACGTCAACGAGTGACGCACAAAGATTGAGCGACGCATTAGCGATGTTCGTGAGCGCTTCACGCGTGAAGAGACGAAGCGTGGTCGCCACTTGATCGTTTCTCGATCGCGTGGTGTGCAAACGCGCGCCCAGTGGTCCAAGAAGTTCCGTGACGCGTCGCTCTATCGCCGTGTGAATGTCTTCGTCCGTCTTTTTTTTCACAAACGTATCGCTCGCGAATTCTTCGGCGACCGTATTGAGTGCACCTTCTAACTTTCGAACGTCGTCGTCACTTAGCAATCCCGCGCGACCGAGTCCGCGCACGTGCGCCGTCGAGCCAAAAATGTCGTGGCGCCACAAGACGTGGTCGAAGGAGTAACTCTCTGAAAGGTTCCAGAGATCGTCCGCCATCGAGCTTTCGAAGCGACCGTGCCAGAGGGTCATGGTTTTCGAGGCGTCGCGTTCTTCGCGCCTTGTCGTGCCGCCCACGTCGCAATGCCCAGTCCCCAGAGTCGAACAAAGCCTTCGGCGTCGACGTGGCGAAAGGTGTCACTGGCTTCATAGGTGGCGAGGCCGTGGTCATAGAGCGCAACGGGACTTCGACGTCCGACAATACGCATCAGACCAGGTGCTTCAAAACGAAGACGCACGTCGCCAGTGACGCAGCGTTGTGTCTCTAAGAAGAAGGCGTCTAGTGCTTCTTTCAGTGGCGAGAACCACATGCCGTCGTAGACCAACTCCGACCATCGAAATTCGAGACGCGCCTTTTCGTGGTGGACGTCTCGCTCCAAGGTGAGGTCTTCAAGATCCGCGTGCGCGGCAATGATGGCGAGCGCCGCCGGGCATTCGTACACTTCACGACTCTTGATGCCCACGCGACGGTTCTCCACCATATCGAGACGACCAAAACCCGTGGCGCCCGCTCGGTGATTGAGCGTGGCAATAACGTCCGCCAACGACATGGCGACGTTGTCCACGGCCGTGGGTAGCCCGTCAACGAACGAAATCGTCAACTCCACGGGTTCGGTATTCGTCACACGCGTCAACGTGTAGGGCTCTTCGGGTGGTGCGGCCCAGGGGTCTTCAATGTCGCCGCATTCAATGGCCCTACCCCAGAGGTTTTCGTCAATTGAATAAATCTTCTCTTTGGTCGCCGAAATGGGAATGTCCCATTTGCTCGCGTAGTCCACCGAATCCGCGCGCGTCATGCCCCACAGACGTGCCGGTGCGAGTACTTCGAGGTCGGGTGCCAAGGCGTGCGTTCCCACCTCAAAACGCACTTGGTCGTTACCTTTTCCAGTGCAGCCGTGGGCCACCGCGTGGGCGTTAAATTTTCTTGCCTGGTCGACGAGGTGTCGAACAATGACGGGTCGAGATAGTGACGACACGAGAGGGTATTTTCCTTCGTAGCGTGCGTTTGCTCGAATGGCGTACGAACAAAACTCTTCGGCCATTTCATCTCTCGCGTCAACAATCACGCATTCGAGCGCGCCCGCGGCCATTGCCCGCTGGCGAATCGACTCGAAGCTCTCGCCGCCGTCCGTGTCTTGTCCCACGTTCACCATGACGCAGACCACTTCGACGCCCCATTCTTCGATCATCCAGCGCACGGCGACCGACGTGTCGAGCCCTCCGCTGTAGGCCAGTACCACTCGTTTCGTCATTGCTACATTCCCTTCTTCTTGTTGGAGCTGGAAAACCCAGCCATCGCTCGTAGCTCCTTGGCTAGCGATGCTCCTCCGCGTTCAAAACTCGCAATCACAATGATCGTGTCGTCGCCCGCAACGCATCCGAGCACTCCCCCAAGCGCGCTTCGATCAAGAGCGGAAGCCACCACGTGCGCACAACCCGGCGGCGTTCGAATAACCACGATATTGCTCGACAATTCAACCGTCAGGGCCCATTCTCCCATCATGCGTCGAAGGTGTTCACTAACCCCGGGACTGTGCACGGGCGACGTCGCGAGCGTCAACTGTCGAACACCGTCGTCGTTACGAATCTTCACGGAACCCAGTTCTTGGAGGTCACGGGTCACCGTGGCCTGCGTTGCCGAAATACCTTCTGCTTGCAAAAGAGCCACCAGTTGGGCGGCCGTTGAAATCACCGACGAGTTCAGTAATTCGGTGATGCGATGTTGTCGCTGATTCTTGGTCACAATTCTTCTCCCTTTAGCCAGCGCAGAACGCCGAGCATCGCCGTTCGACGATGAAAGACCTGTCGCCATACCAAACTCGACTCACTATCGAGCACGTCGTCGGTAATTTCGTCACCACGGTGCGCGGGCAGGCAATGCAGTAACACCGCCCCCTTCCCCGCTGACTTCATCAGTGCCTCGTCCACTCGAAACGACGACAGATCAGCTCGCCGTTTCGCTGTTTCCTCTTCAAAACCCATGGACACCCACGCGTCGGTATACACCGCGTCGGCGTCTTGAACCGCTTCGTTCGCCGAATCGAAGAGCGAAAGCGTACCGGCGTCGGCACCAAAATCGTGCAAGGGTGATTCAATCGTCGTCGGCGTTAATTGATAGCCGTCGGGCGCACCAACACTGACGTCCACGCCGAGTCGAAGAAGCGCCACCGCCAAACTTCGTGTCACGTTGGTGGCGTCGCCAACGTAGGCCACGCGAAGTCCGCGTAGTTGAGCGACGTCACCGCGACAAAAATATTCCGCGAGCGTCAAGACGTCAGCGACCGCTTGCGTGGGATGCGCCTGATCGCTGAGAAGGTTCACGAGACGAAGTGATTCGTCGGTGGCACTTCGCATCCGGGCAAACGCTTCATGGTTCTTCACCCGACACGCGGCCGTCGAAAACGACTGCACCAACGTTCGAGCGACGTCTTCAGCGGACTCTCGTACGTCGAGACCAATTTCGTCCGCGCCAAACATCGCGCAGTAGCCACCCAACTGGTGCACGGCCGCAATACTCGCCGAGCGCGTGCGAAGACTCGGTCGTTCAAAAAGCAACGCCACGCCCTCTTCGTGGTAGGGCGGCCACGCCACGTCGGCCAGCGCGAGCGTGTAAATCGTACGTAGATCGAGATTGCTCAGCTCTTCAATGGTCAAAAAGTGTCGGCTCACGCGAGTACCTTCGTTACCTTTTGTTCGCCTCGAAGGATCTTGCCCAGAGCGTGCGAACTCGAACCATTGCCGAGCACGACGTTGGTTGCGCCCGCGTCCAGGGCGTCAAGGGCAGCCCGCATTTTTGGTCGCATGCCGTCGCGCACCTCTTCGCCAGCCATCAAATCACGGAGCTCGCTGCGCCCAATCGTGGCAATACCCGTCGATGGATCGTCGGGATTAGCACGCAACTGATCGACGTCGCTGAGCAACACGAGCGTCTGTGCACCGAGCGCACCAGCGAGTGCGCCAGCGACGGCATCGGCGTTGCAGTTAAGCAGTCCCCCGTCGTCGGCCAAAGAAACGGGTGAAATGACCGGCACGTAGCCATCCACCCACAAGGACTCCACGACGGTCGTATTTACCTTTGGAGTAACGCCCGCGCGCTGCCAGGCTTCACCAAGTGGATGCGAGCGAAACAGGCCACCGTCGACACCCGAGACACCAACGACCGCTACGCCCGCGGCACCGAGCCCGGCGACGAGCAATTGGTTCACGTAACCAAGGGCCATGGCGACGCCTTCCAAGACTTCGTTGCTCGTGACTCGAAGTCCGTCCACGAACGACGACGTCACCTCGAGTCGTGACAAGAGATCATTGATGTGAGGGCCACCACCGTGCACGAGAGCAACGTTCCAACCATCGGCCCTTGCTTCGTGCAGATCCGTCGCCAAATCAGTAAGCGACGATGCGGAGACGGCCGCATCGAGAGCGTGACCGCCAAGTTTGACGACGAGTCGACGATTCATGGCGTTAGCCCCGTTCGAGAGAGACCCATTGTTTCGTCCAGCCCTCGTGCGACGTTGAAGGCCTGCACGGCTTGTCCGGCCGCACCCTTTACCAAATTGTCAATCGAACTCATCGCTACTAACCATCCAGTGCGCGTGTCGACGCGAGCGGACACGAAGCACAAATTGCTGCCGAGCGGATCCTTCAGGGTTGGTGGATCGTCCGACACCACAACAAAGGGCTCGTCGTCGTAGACCTCGTGCAATATCGCCATTGCTTGGTCCGTCGAAAGTGAGCCTTTGGTGGTTGCGTACGCGGTGACGAGTTCGCCACGCGCCACCGGAATGAGGTGCGGAGTAAAGAGCACCGAGGCACCGAGTTCCATTTCCATCTCCCCCGTGTGTCGATGGTCGAGCAGCCCGTACGCCTCCGCGTTACCCGCGAGGCGAGAAAAGTGGAGTCGGTTACTGACCCCACGACCTGCGCCCGATACGCCACTAAGGGCGTCTACCACCACGCCCGTTTTCTCAACAACGTCCGCGTCAAAAAAAGGCCCGAGGGCTAAGGCCGTGGCCGTGGGATAGCAACCCGGAATTGCGAGCAGCGTCGCGCCGGTGATTTCGCTACGGTGACGCTCGACCAACGCGTAGACGGCCTTCTCGAGCAGTTCCGGAGCCTGGTGTTCGTCTTTGTACCACGTTTTGTATGACAGAGCATCGTTAAAGCGGAAATCCGCACCAAGATCAACGACCAATACTCTGCGGGCCACCAGTGAACGCACCAAATCCTGGCTGGTGCCATGGGGCAAGGCGAGAAACGCGACGTCGATGTCGGCTTCGAGTACCGAAGCCGTGGGCGAAAGAACGAGCTTCGGATACACCGCCGCGAGCGCCGGAACGTGCTGAGCCACACCGAGGCCGGCGTTTGACTCCCCCGTTGCGAGCACGACCTCCAATTCGTCGTGGGACGCCATGATGCGAAGCAGCTCCGAACCGGCGTATCCTGATGCTCCAACGACCGCTGTGCGCATACTGCTATTTTATGCATACGGCAGTATAAAAGTGCAAGTTTTTTGAGAGGAAGACGTTAAATGTCGCGCAAAGGGGTGCTTTTGTTCCTCGCCATGAGCGCTATTTGGGGCATTCCGTATCTACTCATTCGAGTGGCGGTTCGCCACCTGGACCCCGAAACCTTGGTGCTTGGACGCACGCTGCCGGCCGCGTTCTTGCTCGCCCCGCTGATCATTAAGCGCGGCTGGTTTCGACTGGTTTACAAGCACGTGGGATGGATTGGCGCCTTTGCCTTCATTGAATTTGGTGTGCCGTGGTACATCATGAGTAGCGCCGAAAAGCACCTCACGAGTTCTCTCACCAGTTTGCTTGTTTGCATCGTGCCGTTGTTCTCGGTTCTCGCCCACAAAGCTCGCGTACGCGACGAAAGGATTGGACCTCGACGTTTGCTCGGGCTCGGGCTCGGCACCGGCGGTGTTGTTTTGCTCGTGGGTCTCGACGTTCGTGGGGGCTCTTTATTCTGGGTTGCGGCGATGTTGCTCGTGGCCGTTGGTTACTCCATTGGCCCGATCATTCTGGCGACAAAACTGGCGCACGTTCCCGGACCCGCAATTGTTTGGGGTTCAGTGTCGCTCGTGTCACTCGTCTATCTCCCCTGGGCCGGTACGCATCTTCCAAGTCACATTTCGGCGGAGACCATTTGGTGCGTTGCGACGCTGTCGATTGTCTGCACGGCATTGGCGTTCATTGTGTTCTTTGAGTTAATCCAAGAAATTGGCGCGGCTCGCAGTGTGGTCGTGACCTACACGAATACTGCCATCGCCGTCATCTTGGGCATTGTCTTACTGAGCGAGCCGTTAAAGGTTGGCATCATCGTGGGCTTTCCGTTAATTGTTATTGGCTCGGTCTTAGCGACGTCCACCACCAAGCCAGTTTCCGCGACGCTCTAACGAAGTACCGCGCCGAGTTGTTGCGCGCTCGCCAGCAACCGTTCGCGTAGGCGCGCCACGTCGTCGTCGCTGAGAGTGCGATCATTCGCACTGAGTCGCACTGCGTAGGCGAGCGAACGTACGTCGGCGCCCAAATTATCGTCGCGATAGGTGTCAAAGAGTTGCACGTCTTCAACGTGAGGATCACTCGTCGCGAGTACAAAGCGCAGGTCCTGCGCGTTTATAGCGTTAGGTACGACAAAGGCGAGGTCCATGAGTGCCGAAGGGTAACGACTCGGCACGACGACCTGGTGGGACTGACGAAGAGCCTGTGCACTGTTCGAAAGAACATCGAGGTCGAGGTCAATGAGAGCAACGCGACGTGCGCTATCTCCCGCGACGTGTTGCACGAGCGCCGGGTCAACTTCGCCAAGGTAACCAAGTACCGCTCCCGAACCCCGATCTTCGAGAACGGCACTTCTGGTGGGATGAAAACCGTCGGGCGATTCATTGAGCGAACGCACGACGACGTCGAGGAGTCCAAGTCGGCGAGCGAGCACCTCCCACGAGGCCACGGCCGTCGATGCGTCATCGCTCGCACGACCCAGCAGCGCCGTCAAACGTTCGTTTTCCGGCGGTAGCGATAATTGCTCATGTCCGCCGGCTCCGCCGCGAACCAGTCGCTGGCGAAGGGCGTCCGCGGGATGTTCAAAGACCACACCCACTTCAAAAAGCGCCACGTCACCTTCACCCCGCTCCAGATTTTTTGACCACGCGTGCAGGAGTCCAACGATCATGGAAGAGCGAAGTACCGACTCATCAGCGGCGAGTGGATTCGTGATGCGCACGCGCGCCTTCGCGGGTGACAGAAGTTCAAAATCGGCGTCGTTGCCGAGCGTGGGAGTCCACGCTTCGTTCCAACCCAGTCCCACGACCGCGCTACGAAGCAGCCGTCGAAAGCGCTGGCGAGCGTTAAGACTGCCGGGTTCGGGCCAGGTGGGCGTGTGACGTTCGAGTCGACCATAGCCATAGAGCCGAGCAATCTCTTCAATCACGTCGGCTCGTCCGAGCACACCGTCACGGATGTCGAGTCGAGCGGTCGACGGTGTGACGTAAAGATGGTGCTGCTTTTCACGAACGTCAAAATTGATGGCGCGAAGAAGACCAACGACCTGCTCCGACGGAATTGCAGTGCCGAGCAGTTTTTCAACGTCACCCGGTGCGATGGTGATTTCGGGTCGCGAGGGAAGATCGCCCATGACGTCCAGGGGGTCTTTTAGCCAGCGGAGTTGCGGTGAAGACTCTTGCAATATGTGCACGAACCGCCCCACCGCGCGCAGGGCCAACGTGGGATCCACCCCGCGCTCAAATCGGTTGGAACCCTCCGTGCGTAGGCCATGTCGCTTTGTACTGCGCGCGACCGTCATGGGTTCAAAGAACGCTGACTCAAAGAGCACCGTCGTCGTGTCGTCAGAAATTTCGCTCGACGCCCCGCCCATGATGCCGGCGAGCGAAAGCACGTGGTCGTCACCGTCAACAATCACGCAGTCGTCACCCGTGTCACCAAGCCCTCTCCCCGGCTGGGCCAAGGGACGTTCCACACCGTCGAGTGTCACGAGCACTTCACCCGGGCGCGCACTGCGAACGCCGAGGTGGTGTTTCGCTACGTTTCGTGCGTCGTAGGCGTGCGTTGGTTGACCAAGTTCCAGCATCACAAAGTTCGATGCGTCAACGACGTTGTTAATCGAGCGCATGCCCGCCGACGTGAGACGCTCCACGACCCAGTGCGGTGAGGGACCCACCTCAACATTTTCGAGAACCGAGACCGTAAGTCGGCCACAGAGCGAGGGTGTCGAGATTGCCGCGCTCGCGACGTCGTTCGTCAGCTGCTTGTCGTTGGGCGTGGCAATTGGCACGGTACGAATTGTTCGGCCAAGTCGCGCGGCGATGTCACGAGCCACGCCTTCGATGCTCCAAGCATCGGGACGATTGCCTTCCACGGATATTTCGAATATGACGTCTGGCGAGATGGCGAGCGCTTCAACGAGTGGCGTGCCCGGTGCGGCGTCGGTGAGATTGTCCAGAATCATGAGACCGACGTGGTCGTCACTCAGCTGCAGTTCGCGAGCCGAACACAGCATGCCGTTTGAAACAACGCCCTTCATTTTTCGTTCACTTATGACAAAGTCGCCCGGCAGAACTGCCCCCACGGGTGCGAGCGGCACGCGATTGCCCACGTCGAAGTTCATGGCTCCACAGACAATCGTGAGTGGACCGGTACCAGCTTCGACAATCACTCGACGAATCCGGTCAGCGCCCTCAATCGCGTGCACCTCGTCAACTCGCGCGACGACGACACTTTCAAGGCCCTCGCCCACGACACGCATGCCCTCCACCACGAGGCCGAGATCGTCCATGACGCCTCGAAGTTCCTCCACGCTTTCGGGAAGGTCGAGAAAGGTTTCCAGCCACGAGCGCGAGATGTTCACGAAAACTGCCTTAGGAATCGAGCATCATTTTCAATGAGCGCGCGCAAGTCTCCAATTTCGTGTCGCATTTGTGCACAGCGATCGATGCCAAAACCAAAGGCAAAACCACCCCATTCATCAGGGTCAATACCAACGGCGAGCAGTACCGCGGGGTCCAACATGCCACAGCCACCGAGTTCGATCCAACCGGTCTGTGAACACGTGCGACATCCCTTCCCTCCACAAATGGTGCAGGTGATTTCAAACTCCGCCGAGGGCTCGGTAAAAGGGAAATACCCTGGTCGGAGGCGTGATTCAATCGCCGGACCGAAGTAGGCCTTGGTGAAGGTTTCAATAATGCCCGCGAGATCACCAAACGTGATGCCGCGGTCAACAACGAGTCCCTCAATCTGGTGGAAGGTACTGAGATGGCGGGCGTCGGGCGTGTCGCGGCGATAGCAACGACCCGGCATGACGGAATGAATAGGTAGTGCATTTTGTGATACAGCCGATTCCATCAACCGTACTTGCGTGGGCGACGTGTGGGTGCGAAGCAGCACTGTTTCTGGGCTCCCCAAATCTACGTAGAACGTGTCCCAGAGCCCCCTCGCGGGGTGCGCCGGTGGAATGTTGAGCGCCTCAAAGTTGTACCAGTCGGACTCAACTTCTGGTCCTTCTGAAACCGTGAATCCCATGCCAACAAAAACGTCTTCCAAGGCACGCTGGGTCAAGGTAATCGCACCTTCGTGGCCCGTGGATAGAGGCAAGACAACGTTCGTGACCACGACGTCACCGAGGTCCAATCGGTCACGCTCGAGGGCCTTGGCGCGCTCGTCTTTGGCGAGGACCGCTCGCTTTTTCGCCAGTGCGTCTTCGAGAGTCCGGCGAGCTTCTTGTATCGCCGCACCCGCCGTTTTTCGTTCGTCAAGTTCGAGAGAGCCCAGCGAACGCTGTAACTGCTGGAGTTCCGAGCGTTTTCCGAGCAAAGTCGGCTCTCGTTCCACCAGTTCGTCAATCGTCGAAAGTCTGGCGATTTCTTCCAGTACCGAACGTACGTGGTCGTCGAGATCGTTGAGAGAAAGGTCGGGCATTACCCCTCGATGGTAGGTCGATTGCTCGAAGAAAGAGCGCTTTGACGCTGCTCCAAAGCCTCGAACATCAAGAGCGACGCGGCCACACCGGCATTCAACGATTCACTCTTGCCTGCCATGGGGATACTGAGTCCTCGGTCGCACAGAGTTTCGTCGTCACGACTGAGTCCCGTTGCTTCATTGCCAACCACAATCACGCAGTCACCCGAAAGATCAACCGCTCGAGGATTCTCTCCCCCACGAACGACAGCCGCGAACGCGTGTGCGTGACCTTCGTGGGCCCAAGCAACAACATCGGAGAGCTCGGGCGCCACCACCATGGGCAAATGAAACGCCGAACCAGCGGTGGCGCGAAGGGTCTTGGCGTTGTAGGGATCAACGGAACGTCCCGTGAAAATGACCGCAGTAGCGCCGGCCGCGTCGGCGGAACGAATAATGGTGCCAGCGTTGCCAGGATCTCGCATCTCATGGGCCACGACAACGCAGCCAAGTGGCTCTATTTCTTCCAATTGAGTGGCCCGAAATCGGACCGCGCCGATTACTGGTTGAGGGGTTTGCGCGTCAGCGATTTTCTCCAATACACCTGGTGAAAGGGCAAAAACGCGAACGCCAAGGCCACTCGCTCGCTGTTCAATCGCACGAATATCCTCACGAGTGTGGGCGTCGTCGTCGACGTAAATGCCCTCGAACTCTGCACCCGTCTCGAGGGCCGCCATCACGAGGTCGGGGCCTTCAACGACGCAGACCAATTCGCTCCATCGGAGCGAACGCTTCTGGACGAGACGACGAAGTCGGCGAACTCGCTGGTGCGACGAACCTAGCGACTCACTCAGAGCGACCTACTTCGAGAGCGCTTGGGACGCCTGGGCCACGAGAGCCGCGAACGCTGCGTTGTCGTTGACGGCGAGGTCAGCCAACATACGACGGTCGACCTCGATGCCAGCGGCGTTTAGTCCCGCGATAAACTTGCTGTAACTCACACCGTGCTGGCGAGTGCCGGCGTTGATGCGCTGAATCCAGAGCTTACGAAATTCACCTTTGCGAGCTCGGCGGTCTCGAAACGCGTAGACGCCCGAGTGCTGTACTGCCTGGTTGGCGGCTCGGAACGTACGGCTGCGGTCACCGTAGTAACCCTTGGCCTCTTCGAGTACGGCCTTGTGGTGCTTCTTAGCGTTTACTGCGCGCTTTACACGTGCCATGTCAAACCTTCTTTCCTCTTACGATTTCTTACAGACCCATTAACTTCTTGATGTTCTTTGCCTGGCCAGGAGCGACGTCGGTCTCTCGCCCCAAGCGACGCGTTCGCGTTGACGACTTCTTCTCTAAGAGGTGCGCACGAAAGGCCTTGCCGCGTCGCAGACGACCGGTTCCGGTTACTTTGATGCGCTTTTTTGCGCCACTGTCGGTCTTCATCTTTGGCATTTCAACTCTCCTCAACTATCTCTGTCGCTACGTCGGTTGACGCATCGGGCGTACTACTCGGTGTCGCCGCGGCCTTGGCGGGCTTGGCCTTCTTTTCGGGGCCCAACACCATGATCATGTTGCGTCCGTCGAGCTTGGCGGCTGATTCGACCTTCCCGTCGTCAGCAACTCGTTCGACAATGCGATCAAGAATTTTCTTGCCGAGTTCAGGGTGCGCCGATTCGCGACCGCGAAACATAATCGTGACCTTTACCTTGTGACCCTCACTCAAGAACCGCTCGACGAGTCGCGTCTTTGTATCAAAGTCGCCCGGACCAATTTTTGGCCGGTACTTCATCTCTTTAACGCCGACGTTCTGGGTCTTGCGTCGCGATTCCTTGGCCTTTTGAGCCTCGTCAAACTTGAACTTTCCGTAGTCCATAATGCGACACACCGGCGGATCGGCGGTGGGGGCAATTTCTACAAGATCCAGGTCCTGGGCCTGAGCCATTGCAAGTGCCTCGCGGCTACTCACAACACCCAACTGGTTACCCTCGGCATCGATTAGACGGACGGATTCAACGCGGATACGTTCATTAACGCGGTGATCACCGGGCACTGTTGCGATAGTTCTCTCCTTGCTCAGCTCGACGTCTCGATGACGCCGCCACGGCAAGCGAGGCAGTAAATACTGTCTAACCCGGCGCACCTTGGGTGGCTAGGTGGAGGTCGTACGAGACAACCTCACTTGCTGTGAACTACCAAATAAGGTTAGCAGACGTGGCTTTCGACTCCTCTAGCGATCAGGTGCCCCGCGGGCTGAGCGACGAGGACATCGTCGCACTTCAAGACGAACCCGTCGAAGACATCATTGGCAACCACGTTTTTCACCTCATTCAATTAGCGGCAATCCACCTAGCCGCCACTCCCCCACAACTCGATCAAGCCTGCCTCGCCATCGACGCCGCCGGAGGAATTGTCGACACTTTGGGTGACCGACTTGGTGAACACTCCGAACTCTTTGCCCACGCCGTTGCGGAAATTCGAACGGTCTTCGAGCGCGCGAGTGACGCTACCTGATTGGACGAATGTCGACCGCCTCGTCGTGACCTTGTAGGCCCGTTTGGCGCATCGCGGTCGCGCGAGCACCGGACGAAATAGTTCGACTGCCGTCGGCGATGCTCACACAGTGAAAATAAAGCAGGGTTCCGTCGTCGAACGCAAAATGACCGTCTCCTCGAGCGTCGTCGAAATCAACCACACGACCCAGCAGACTCACTTGGGGGCCACAAATCCTTCGCGCAACGCCCTCACCATTTCAATCGCGGTATGGGCTGCTTCTCGACCCTTGTTCGTGTCGTCAGGCAGTGAGCGCTCAAGTGCCTGTTTCACCGTGTTGACGGTTAATACTCCAAATATCACTGGCACGCCCGAACGCAACTGCACGTCTTGGACGCCTCGAGCACACTCCCCCGCCACCACTTCATAGTGACCGGTTTCTCCGCGAATCACGGCCCCGAGTGTGATTACCGCGTCAACGCCACTGGCGGACCGCACCAGAGCGTCCGCGAGTAGCGGCACCTCAAAAGCACCAGGCACCCACGCCACGCTTACGTCACTTCTACCTACCCCTGCGGCGTCGAGTGCGTCGAGTGCGCCCGTCAGTAGACGCGACGTGATGGCACCATTAAAGCGAGCGCACACAATGGCGATGCGAAGACCTACGCCATTGGTGGAACCTTCGACGTAATTACCAACTCGTGGTCGAAAAACGTCGTGGACTGATTCGTCGAACGTCGTTTTGCTACTCGACGTCATCGAGTCCTTCCAGCATGTGGCCTAACTTCTCGCGCTTGGTGCGTAAATAATCAATATTGAATTCGGTGGGAAGGCTCTCAATAGGAACGCGTTCCACAATCGTGAGGCCAAAGCCCTCGAGACCGCCATACTTGGCCGGGTTGTTCGTCATAAGTCGCATACGGGTCACACCGAGGTCCACCAAAATTTGTGCACCAATGCCGTACTCGCGCGAATCAACGGGCAGGCCAAGTTCAATATTTGCTTCGACCGTGTCGCGACCATTTTCTTGGAGCGCGTAGGCGCGAATCTTGTGGGCGAGTCCAATGCCTCGACCTTCGTGGCCTCGCAAGTACACCACGACACCAGCTCCTTCGGCCGCCACTTTGGCGAGCGCGGTCTGCAATTGTGGTCCACAGTCGCAACGCATCGATCCCATGACGTCACCCGTCAAACACTCAGAGTGCACGCGAACAAGAACGTCGCGTTGCGTTGCAAGGTCCCCGTACACCATGGCCACGTGTTGTTCACCGTTTAAGACGTTCTCGTAAACGTAGGTTTGAAACATCCCGTGCTCGGTGGGAAGCGATGCTTCGGCTACGCGTTTCACTAATTTCTCGTGGTGGCGGCGATAGCGAATGAGGTCGGCAATGCTTACGAGCGGCAGATTGTGTTCGGCCGCAAAGACTTCGAGTTCGGGTAGCCGCGCCATACCCGTCTTGTCCTTGGTCACTACTTCACAAAGCACGCCGGACGGCGATTTACCAGCCAACCGGCAAAGGTCCACCGTGGCTTCAGTGTGACCCGCGCGCTTTAGAACGCCACCGGTACGGTAGCGAAGCGGAAAAATGTGACCAGGTCGATTGAGATCATTCGGTTTGGTTGACGGATTAACCAAGGAACGAACCGTCGCCGCGCGGTCGGACGCAGAAATTCCCGTCGTCGTGCCGTGACGGTAATCCACGCTCACCGTGAACGCCGTTCGTTGGGCCTCGGTATTTGCAACCACCATAAGTGGTAGGTCCAACTCATCAGCGCGCTGCGATTCAAGCGGCACACAAAAAACACCCGAGGTGTACTCCAAGAAAAAAGCCATGTTGTCGCTCGTCACGTCTTCGGCGGCCATGATGAGGTCGCCCTCGTTTTCGCGGTCCTCGTCGTCAACCACCACGACCATCGAGCCTCGTCGCAGGGCCTCGATTGCTTCTTCAATTGTTGAGAGTGCCATCAGACCTCCAGGTCAACACGTATATCTTCGCCGATTTGACGAGTGGCGACCACTCGACCTCGGCGAAGCTCGGAAATCGTCTTTGTTTGCAAGCTTCTAAGCGCTCCGGCACCGTGGCAGCTTCCCGCCAAGGCCGGCGCGAAGTACCAGACAATATGGTTCACGAGATCGTGCTCCACGAACGCACTCGCCGTCGTTGGTCCACCCTCCACAAGCAACTGGACAATGCCGAGTTGACCGAGTTCGTCCAATATCAACGCGAGTTCGCCCGAGCGTTCGAGGCACGGTTGCACGCGAGCGTCGCGCGCAACCGTGCCGAGCACGACGCGCAGCGGTTCGAAAACCTCATCATTCAGTCGCGCCGTTAACGAAGGATTATCCGAACGCACGGTTCCCGCCCCTACGAGGATTGCCTGTGAATCGGCACGAAGTTCGTGAGCGTCGTAGCGTGCTTGTTCACCAGTAATCCACTGACTCGTACCGTCAGCCATGGCGACTTGTCCATCCATGGTCGAAGCGACTTTCAAAACCACCCACGGACGATTGGTCGTTCGATGCCAGGCGTACGCCCGCAATTGCTCGCCGACTAATGCACTCTCCACTCCTTCGACGACCTCGATGCCCGCATCTTTGAGGCGAGCTCGCCCTGCGCCACCAACGAGCGGATCGGGATCTTCAATAGAGAAAACCACGCGAGCAACGCCGGCGGCAATGATTCGCTCGGTGCAAGGTCCCGTCTTTCCCCGATGGTTGCAGGGCTCGAGTGTGACCACGAGCGTGGCGCCGCGAGCCTTCTCCCCCGCGTCATCAAGGGCCACTATTTCGGCGTGAGGACCGCCAGGAGCGTTCGTTGCTCCTTCGCCAACAATCGTTCCCTTGGCGTCAACAACGACAGCTCCCACCCAGGGATTGGGTGGCGCTATACGTCGAGCACCGTTACCGAGTTCAACGGCCCGAAGCATTGCCTCTTGAAAAAAGTGATCACTCGTCATGACGTACGAGCGAGCGCTGATTCGCGTAGTTGGCGAGCGGCCTCTTCGGGGTCGGGCTTCGCGAATATGGCGTTGCCAGCGACAAAAACGTTGGCACCGGCTTTTACGGCCACCGGAATCGTGGTTGTGTCAATACCACCGTCCACTTCAATATCGACGTTCAGTCCCTCTTCGTCAATAACACGTCGAGCTTCTTCCACCTTGGGCATGACCTCGGCAATAAAGGACTGACCACCAAAACCTGGAAAGACCGTCATCAATAGCAAGAGGTCAATACTCGATAGATAGGGTGAAACG
The DNA here is from genome assembly GCA_003138895.1 of Acidimicrobiaceae bacterium. Lineage (GTDB taxonomy): Bacteria > Actinomycetota > Acidimicrobiia > Acidimicrobiales > RAAP-2 > RAAP-2. The sequence goes on along the minus strand of PLHJ01000006.1, from coordinate 159,551 downwards.
GCCGAGAAGTGCGTGTCGGGATTCGCCGCTAGACCAACTCGTAAGCCAAGTGAGCGAGCCTGTTCAATAAGTGCAGCGGTGTCTCCTACTTCGACGTGCACGGTGCAACCGTCGGCACCAGCGTCACGAAAGGCTTCGAGATAACGTCCCGGTTCGCTCATCATGAGATGGCAATCGAAGAATTTGTTGCTGTAGCGACGAAGTGACTTGACGACGGGCGGACCAACCGAAACGTTCGGAACAAAATGACCGTCCATGACATCCACGTGCAACCAGTCGGTCTCGACGTCCACACCCCTTACGGCGTCGGCGAGTGAACCAAAATCCGCCGACAAGATAGACGGCGCTATGCGGAGTCGGCCAGTTTCTCCCGGTTCACGCTCTTTCACCCTTACAGACTAAGGGCCTCTTCGCCCCAAGAGGTGCTCTCACGATTGAGGCGCGCGCCACGCCACCACTCGCTCGCCTCCGAGCGTCGTTTTCCTTCTTCTTGGACCCACTGCAATTGCAACGCACCATCGGCGCTGCCCAACAGAGGCGACGTGTCCAGCAGCGCAAGTTGACCCGGAGCCACGGACACGCCGTTCACCACGTGCGCCGAAAGTACGCGTATTCGCCGTCCCCCGATGAACGTGAAGGCCCTTCCGAGGCGTACCTGACGAGAAAGATACGCCGCACTACTGGAGGGAAGAAGTCTGAAATCCTCGGTCGTCAACTTCTTTGCGTAGGTAGCTTCACCGTGCTGAGGAGTTCCTTCTCCGAGACCTCCCTCGCTCGCGAGCGTCGCCACCAAGAGCTCCGCTCCCAACTCGGCGAGTTCGTGCAGCAATTCGTGCACCGTTTTTTCGCCGATGGACGTTTTTGCTGTCGCGTAAATCGGTCCCGTGTCGAGGGTCTCTTCAAGCCCCATGAGACACACTCCCGTTTCGTCGTCGCCGGCGAGGAGGGCCCGTTCCACCGGGGCCGCTCCTCGCCAGCGCGGCAACAAAGAAAAGTGAACGTTCACCATTGGCAAACGTTCGAGCAACGACCCGGGTAGTAACGCGCCGTACGCCACGACGACGCCAAGATCGGCGTCGAGTCCTTCGAGGTCACTCAGGCGGTGCACGACTGGGAGACCAAGCTGCTGCGCTGCTTGCTTTATGGGACTCGGGCTCAGTTCGCCACCTCGTCCTCGTCGACGGTCCGGACGCGTCACAACCGTGACTACCTCGTGACCCGCCTCGACGAGAGCTTCGAGAGATGGCACTGCGGCCTCGGGCGTCCCGAGGAAAACAATTTTCACTTACTCATCGTGCAGTTGGAACAGCCCGTCGGGGTCCGGCGAAGTGAAACTCAACGAACGTTTACGCAACAATATCTTCGCGTCTCGTCGTTGGTCGTCGTCGAGGCGTTCGATAAGCAACACGCCATTTAAGTGATCCATTTCGTGTTGAAAAATGCGGCCTTCAAATTCGTCTGCTTCGACGCTGATTTCATTGCCATCGAGATCAAGTCCGACTAAGTGAATGCGATTAGGTCGCGTGATTTCCCAACTCAGGCCCGGCACCGACAAACAGCCCTCCTCGTAGGTCCACTCACCGTCGCTTTCGACAATCCGAGGGTTCACGACAACGATGGCGCCTTCGCCCTTGTCGTAGACGAAGAGACTCTTTTGCACGCCTACCTGGTTGGCCGCGAGTCCCACTCCTGGCGCTTCGTACATGGTCTCAATCATGGTCTCCGCGAGCGCCGCGATTGCCCCGTCAATGTTCGTGATATCGGCCGTCTTTTGATTCAGCACAGGATCACCGTATTGGCGGATGGGCATCGTTTTCATGCTTCCACGCTACCGCCGCCTAGTGGACGGCGATTCGCAATTTGCCACTTGGTCGAGCAGTCGCGTTCAGTGCACTCGTGAGTGTCGCCGTGTCCGGGGCGCGAACCACGTACGCATCGCCCACTCGTGACACCCGAACCGAGGCACCAAGTTCGCCGACGAACGTGCTCGCTGCATCACCAGAAATCTCTGCCATGGCGACGTACGGCGGTAGTTCCAACAACTTCGCAATATCGACTTCTTCGTTCATCACGGTCGTCACGTCACCGGACGTAAGGGCGCCTAACACGAGATCTTCGCCTCGACGCGTCTGGACAATCACCAATCCCGAGTTTGATGACCGCGGACCGACCAAGCGACCAGCCTTCGCCACTGCGAGTAGTGCTTCTCGACGAGCTGTCTCGCGTGGTGCGAGCAGGTACTGATCAAAATCAACAAAAATCACGACGTCGGTACTTCGCACGCGTTGCCAGACTGCTTCGGTGCCAACCACCACGCGAGCAAGCGGCGCTAAAGGATCTGTCGCACTCGTGACCTCGCTCACGGCACATCCCAACTGGGCCGCCACGTCACGCGCAAGCGTTGTGACTCCCGAACGAACACGTCGGAGTTTCGTTGAACCACAATGGCGACAGAAGACTGCTCGCACATCGTGTCGTTCGCCACACGAGAGTCCCCCGTCCACTTCTTCTTCAGCCTGTTCACAAACGAGGCAACGAGCCAGCTCGCCGCACTTCGCGCACGCAAAGAGTCGTCCGTTGCCGAGACGTTGCAACACGACCACCACCGCCACCTCACGTGTTCCCTCGAGCGCTTCGTGTGCGGCGTTCAGGGCGTCGGAATCGAGCACACCGCTGTGGGGGTCGCTCGCACGCCGGTCGAGCACCACGCAGCGCGGCCAGTTCTCACTCTCGTTTGCAAGCACCCGAAGCGGCGCGGTTTCGAGCAACGTCGGCGACGGTAACGCCGACGTGAGCCATAACGGCGCCTCGTCGTTCGAGCAGCGTTCGACCATAACCGTCGCGGCGTTCCAGGTGGGTGACGCTTCCGAGTGAAATGCCTGATCATCGGCATCAATCACTACGCAACCCGCTACTTTTTCAACGGGAGAAAACGCCACGCTTCGTGGTCCCACGACCACTGGCCACGAGGCACGCATCCGGTCCCATTCGTCGTCGCCCGAAGCCACGGCGCAGCCGCGCTGTGCGAGTCGTCCACGAAGACGCTGCGCCCACGCCTCGTTAGGCACTAACACGAGCAGGCTGCCTTCACGCTCCAGCGTCGATTCATAGGCGCCCAAAATGAGCCCCAGCGGGTCAACGCAAGGAGCAAGACGCACGACACCTGGCTCGAGCGACACGAGTTGCGCCCTGACGTTGTCGGCAAGGGACACTTTGCTCGGCGGTGTCGGCAGCTGCGTGATGATTCGCTTCGGTGACGAAGCAAGAAAGAAGCGCGATTCGGGGGCACACCACCGTTTGGCCGCCCAGGACAAAAGGGGCACGAGCGACGCGGGTGGCCCATAACCCAACCACTTCAGTACGGGCTTTAAATGAAGCTCGCTCGTCGTCATTGACGCCACCCAGCCGCGTACAGAACGGCCGTGTAAATTGACCCGCACGCGGTCACCCACCGATGCTTGTTCGGTCTCGGGCGTAAGGGCGTAATCAAAGGGACGAGCGAGGGCCGCGACTTCCGTGACGACGCGCACGGCCCGCGGGGCGTCCACCTAGTTCAAGGACAAGGCGCGTCGTAAATCATCGACGCGGGGCGTCTGCTCCCAAGCAAATCCCTGATCAGTGCGCCCAAAGTGTCCGTAGGCAGCAGTCTTTTGATAAATCGGCCGACGAAGTTCCAGGTCGCGAATAATCGCCGCCGGGCGAAGGTCAAAGATTTCGTCCACCGTCTTCGCAATCAACTGTCGGTCCACGTGTTCGGTGCCAAAGGTCTCTACGAGCACCGAGACGGGACTCGCGACGCCAATGGCGTACGCCACCTGCACCTCACATCGATCAGCAGCTCCCGAGGCGACGACGTGCTTGGCGACCCAGCGAGCGGCGTAGGCCGCCGAACGGTCCACCTTCGAGGGGTCCTTCCCCGAAAAAGCACCGCCGCCGTGGCGAGCCATGCCGCCGTAGGTGTCAACAATGATCTTTCGCCCCGTGAGTCCCGTGTCCGCGTGGGGGCCGCCCAGAACGAATTTGCCCGAAGGGTTGACAAAGACGCGCATTCCCGACGTGTCGAGGTGTCCGGGAATCATTGGACTGATGACGTGCTCAACGAGATCTTTCAAAATGGTCGTCTGGGAGTCGTAACCCTCTTCGTGCTGAGTGGAAATGAGCACCGTGTCAACACCCACCGGACGACCATCTTCGTAGACAATCGTGACCTGGGTCTTGCCGTCGGGACGTAAATACGGAACAAGACCTGAGCGACGCACCTGGGTGAGGCGCATGGACAAGCGGTGCGCGAGCCAAATAGGCAGCGGCATGAAATCTTCATTGTCGTTGCAGGCGTAGCCGAACATCATTCCCTGGTCTCCTGCACCCAGTGCGTTCAGTTCGTCTTCGCCGCCCGAGCCCGTGCGATGTTCGAAGGCCTTGTCGACGCCGCTGCCGATTTCGGGACTCTGTTTGTCGAGTGAAACAAGCACCGCGCAACTATGGCCGTCAAAACCTTTGGCGCTGTCGTCGTAGCCAATATCCACGATCGTCTTTCGCGCAATAGACGTAATGTCAATGACCGCACTCGTGGTGATTTCACCAGCAACGACGCAGAGTCCGGTGGTGAGAAGCGTTTCACAGGCCACCCGGGCCATGGGATCCTGCGCCAAAATGGCGTCGAGGACACCGTCGGAAATCTGGTCAGCGATCTTGTCGGGATGTCCTTCCGTCACGGATTCTGACGTGAAAAGCGTACGATCGCTCATTGGGCTCCTTGGGTTAACAACGCCGCTACCCTACTCAAGATCTCGTAGGAAACCGCCTCTTTTGAACGTAACGATATGGTTTCAATATCTTCGTCGCGGTCAATGAGGAACACTTCGTTCGTCGCGTGATCAAATCCAACGCCCTCTTTGGAGACATCGTTCACGACGAGCAGATCACATTGCTTCGTCCTAATTTTCGAGAGACCGTTTTCGAGCACGTGGTCTGACTCGGCAGCGAAGCCAACAATGATTTGGCCGTCGCGACGTTTCTCCACCAACGTGGTCAAAATGTCGAGGGTCGGCACCAACACCAGTGACGGCACGCCGTCTTGCTTTTTCATCTTTGAGGTTGACGCCAGTACACCAAAGTCCGCGACCGCGGCGGCCATGATGACCACGTCGGCGAGCGTCGCGAGTGACAACATCGCCTCACTCATCTCGGCGGCAGTCTCCACCTTCAACACCTCAATGTCGCCTCGGACATCGAGCGCGAGTGACAACGAAGCCGTCGTCACGAGTTGCACCGTTGCTCCCAGTCGAGCGGCTACTTCCGCGAGCGCGTGGCCCTGACGCCCCGACGAACGATTCGAGAGCACGCGAACGGGGTCAATGGGTTCGCGAGTACCTCCGGCGCTGATAACAACGCGTCGACCACTCAATATCCCTTCGTCGTTCTTTTGAAGTATGTGTTCGACCAACGAAGCAATCGCCGCGGGTTCCGGCAGCCGACCGGCTCCCTCGTCGCCACCCGCCAGGACGCCACTTTCTGGTTCCATAACTAGAACGCCCCGGCGTCGAAGCGTGGCGAGATTCTCTTGCACTGATGGCTGTTCCCACATCTCGGTGTGCATTGCGGGACAGAGCAAGACAGGAGCCCGCGTCGCGAGCAACGTCGCCGTCAAAAGATCATCGGCGAGACCCATGGCGTAACGAGCAATGAAGTGAGCAGTCGCGGGCGCAACAACAATAAGGTCAGCCGTCTGGCCCAGGTACGTGTGCGGGATGGGCGTCGTTGTATCGTCGTAGAGCGACACGCGGGCTGGCTCACTCGCCAACGCGGAAAACGTGACCGGCCCCACGAAGCGCGTGGCGTCGGGCGTGAGAATTGGCGCGACGTGAAAGCCCGCTTCACGAAGACGGCGAGTTAGTTCGACCGCTTTATAGGCGGCGATGCCGCCCGTGACTCCCAGTACGACTCGCGGAACCGCTGGCTCAGGCGTCGAAGGTTTCATTCGAGAGGAAGTCATCAAGCGATGCTTCGCGCGTGGAGAGTTCGAGCGCCTCTTGTTCCATTCGCTCCGCTTCAATCTCTTCGGGGCTCGGACGACGAACTTGCAGCTTGTCCTCGTACAACTCCTCGAGAGCGAGCGAAAGCGACTTATTGGACATTGAGGTCACCTGGGGCGGAATGAGTGAGCCGTGGCCCTGTCCCAAACCGTTGTAGTACTCGTTGATTTCGCGAGCTCGTAGCGCGGCTACGGACACGAGGGTGAACTTCGAATTCTCGGCCTTCGCTAGTAATTGCTCAATGGGTGGATCTACAAGTGTGGGGCGCTCGGCGCTCATAATGCTTCCTTTACGAGGGGTTTCGTCGCGGTTGACGAAGAGTACCCAGTATAGAGAGAATTTCGTTGGTAGCGCGGTCGACGTCGTCATTGACGATTTCACGGGTCGCGAGAGCTCGACCCAGGCGCAGTTCATCAGGCGTGCTGTGGAGGCGTTTATCCACGTGTTCGCTGGGGTCGCCGCGTTTGACCAAGCGACCTTCGAGTTCTTCGAGTGACGGCGGCACGAGCAATATGACGACCGCGTCGGGGTCGCTTTGTCGTACTTGGGCCGCGCCTTGTACTTCGATTTCCAACAACACGTCATTTCCCTCGGGAGGGGTGGGAAGTGGCGTCCCATAGAGCTGTCCGTGAAATTCTGCCCACTCCAAAAAATGACCCTCATCAGCAGCCTGCATGAACGTGTCGCGATCAACGAAAACGTATTCAGAACCGTCTTCTGTTGCTCGCTGTGGTCGCGTCGTCCAACTACGCGACAACCACAGCGCGTCGTCTCGTTCAATCAGACGTCGAGCAATGGTGCCCTTACCAACACCACCGGGCCCGATTAAAACAACGACGAGTGGCTTACCGGACAAGGGCGCGAAACAGCTCGGCTCGTTGCTTAGGTCCGAGGCCTCGAATGCGTCGAGTCTGCGCTATTGAGGCGTCTCGCATGATTCGATTTGCCTTCACTTCACCAATCGCCGGCAGGGCGCTAATCAGGTCGATCGCGCGCATCTGCGCAACGCATTCTTCCTCGTCAGCCAACTCAAATAATTCTTCGAGGGACATCTCGCCGGCCTTCACGAGTCGCTTCACTTCCGCTCGCCGACGACGATTCTTCACCGCTTGACGAGACGCTTCGACGCGTTGCTCGTACGACAGTGACGGAGGTGTTGGAGTCACAAAATTAGACTACCCGTGCGAGCCGCCCATTTCTTAGAGAAGTGCGGACGTCAAATCATCGCGCCAGCGTTGCGCTAAATCCCTAAGCGATCGGCGCTCCCAACCGTTCTGAACCAGGCCACGACTGACGCTCCCGAGCACCGACCCGGCCGGGCAACGATCAAACAGCCGAGCCACGTTGTCGGCGTTGGCGCCTTGGGCGCCGAGCCCTGGCACAAGTATGGGACCCGCGAGTTGCGTGACGTCAAAGCGCGGGGCGTCACGCGTGGCGCCAATGACGACACCGAAATTTCCGAGTCCCGCGTCGGTTCGATTGAGAGCCGCCACCGACGCGAGCACGTAATCTTCGACGCGGTCATTGTCGTTCGTGGTGGCTTGTTGAATGATTCGACCTTCTTCGTTCGACGTCGCCGAAAGAACAAAGACCCCTCGTTGATGTTGGCTCGCCACGTTGAAAAAGGGTCGCAGAGCGTCAAAGCCAACGTATGGACTCACGGTCACCGCGTCACAAGCTAGCGGCGATTCGCCGGACAACCACGCCTGCGCGTACCCCTCGTTCGTGGGTTCAAAGTCGCCGCGCTTGGCGTCCGCAATTACCAAGAGATCTGCGTCGTGGGCGTCACGAATGAGTCGCTCCAGTACGCGAAACCCGCTCGCGCCAAAGCGTTCAAAAAAAGCCACCTGGGGCTTGATGGCAACGGCGACGCCAACAACGGCCTCCAAGAGCGCGAGCGAGGCGAACTCCACTCCTTCGACATCATCATTTCGACCAGTTGCAATAAGCAGCGAGCGACTGGGGTCAATCCCCGCGCACAGTGGTCCGAGCGAGCGGACTCGTTCTTGCAGGTTCTGTCCAAACGTCTCAGCCATGGGCTCCTCCAATGATGGATTCAAGTGTCTCAATGCGGTGACGATCGAGCCACTTGGCAACTTCTCGTTGCACGCGCCACGGCGCACGAGGATCCGCAAACGAAGCAGTACCAACTTCGACCGCGTTCGCGCCAGCCATAAACATTTGTATCGCGTCTTCGCCGCTTTGCACGCCACCCACGCCCACGATGGGCACCGTGGCAAACGCTTCACGACATTCGTAGACCGCGCGAAGGGCCATAGGAAAAATCGGCGGCCCGCTTAGCCCTCCCCCGCCATTTCCAAGCGACGGCGTTCGACGTTCGAGATCAATGCTCATTCCCAACACCGTGTTCGTCAGAACCAACGCGTTGGCACCCGCTTTCAGTGCACTGGTAGCGACGTCCACCAAATCAGGTGTGTTGGGGCTCAGTTTCACCCACAAAGGCAGTCCACTCGTCTGACAAGCGGCAACGACGGACGCCGTCGCACTCGGCGAATGGGCAAACATCGTGGAACGATCGTCCAAATTCGGACAGCTCGCGTTTACTTCCAGTGCCAGCACGTCGGCGCCTCGCATAGCCGACGCCGCTTTCGCAAATTCTTCCGTCGTTCGTCCCCACACCGATGCCACGACGCGCGCACCAGTGGCCCGAAGAGCCGGTAGATCTTTTTCGCGCCACGCGGCGACTCCTGGACCACTGAGTCCCACTGCGTTCATCATCGCGTCGCCAACGCTCGTGATGCGCGGGGTCGGATTTCCCTCCCACGCAAACGCCGCGAGCGATTTCGTGACCACGGCGCCGAGTCCCGAAAGCTCGCCGTACGCGGCGAGTTCCGTGGAAAACCCGGCGGTGCCCGATGCCGTCAAGATGCAGTTCTCGAGGGCTACGTCGCCCACGATCGTGCGAAGTGACGCGTGCGTTTTCACGCGTGCAGTTCTTGCAACGAACGAACACGCCAACCGTGTTCGCGAGTGTCACCAATGCCGAGCGCGGCCGCGACGCCGGCCGCCAGGGTCGTGAGACAGGCGACCTTGTGGGTGATGCACGCGCTTCTGATGTGCCCGCCGTCAGCGCGCGCACCACTGCCCGAGGGTGTATTGATCACCATCTGCACGTCGCCACTGGCAATGAGTTCCACCGCGTCGCGCGCCAAATCTTGGAGTCCAACTTTTCCCACCAACGTCTCGACGGTGACGCCGTTCGAGCGAAAGAACCCTGCCGTGCCAATCGTGGCCGCCAATTGAAAACCCAGTTCGCGCAGTTGTCGAGCGAGTTCAAGACCCGCAACTTTGTCGCGGTCGGCAAGGGACATAAACACGCATCCTTCGTGAGGCAGACGTACGCCGGCGGCGAGTTGTGCTTTCGCAAAGGCAATCCCGAAGCTTTCGCCAATGCCCATCACCTCACCCGTTGAGCGCATTTCGGGCCCGAGAATAGAGTCAACGCCCGGGAACCGATTGAACGGCAGCACCGCTTCTTTCACGCTCACGTAGGAAGGTTGCGGAGTTTCGTGGGGAACCACTCCCTCGCTTTGCAGTGAGGCAAGGGTCTCTCCCATCATGACGCGAACCGCCACTTGTGCCACTGAGACACCGGTGGCCTTGGCCACAAACGGAACGGTTCGACTGGCCCGCGGATTGGCTTCGAGCACAAATACGTCGTCGTCTTTCACGGCGTATTGGACGTTCAGTAATCCCACCACTTCTAACGCATCCGCAATACGTTTGGTGGCCTTGTTGATCTCCGCTATTACCGCCGCACTAAGCGACTGAGGCGGGAGCGCACAAGCGGAGTCGCCCGAGTGCACGCCGGCTTCTTCCACGTGTTCCATAACGCCGGCGACAAAAAATCCACCCTGCGCGTCGCGAATGGCGTCGACGTCGACCTCCGTCGCGTCCTCTAAGAATCGGTCAATCAAAATTGGTCTTGTTTGGGAAACGCCGCCTTCTCTCGCGAGTGAACCGTGCGCTCCGAGCAAATCCGTCATGACTCGTTCGAGTGACGCGTCGTCGTCGACAATTTCCATGGCGCGACCGCCGAGCACGTAACTGGGTCGAACAAGTACCGGGTAGCCAACGTTCTTGACCACCGTTCGAGCTTCTTCCAAACTCAGCGCTACGTCACCGGGCGGCTGGCGAAGCCCGAGGTCGCGACAAATCTGCGACCAGCGTCGTCGGTCTTCGGCGGCGTCAATGGACGCCACCGGGGTTCCCAGCACCAAACTCGGATCAAGCGAGTGTGCCAGTTTCAAAGGAGTTTGTCCTCCGAGGGACACGACGACGCCCACGAGTTCGCCCTCGCCCACACAAGCGGCCTGTTCGGCCCGAATGATTTCAGCGAGGTCTTCGGGCGTCAGGGGCTCAAAATAGAGTCGGTCCGACGTGGCGTAGTCCGTGGAGACGGTTTCGGGATTGCAGTTGATCATGATGGTCTCGTAGCCCGAAGCGCGAAGCGCGAGCGAGGCGTGCACACAGCAGTAGTCGAACTCAATGCCCTGACCAATGCGATTGGGTCCGGAACCAAGAATTATGACGCGCTTTCGATTCGAGAGTTCGACTTCGCTCTCGTCTTCGTAAGTGCTGTAGTGATACGGCGTTGACGCTTCGAATTCCGCTGAACAGGTGTCGACGGTTTTAAAGGTCGTGACCACACCCTTTTCTTCTCGCAAAGTCCGTACGGCGGCCGCGCTCTTGTTGGTAAGACTCGCAATCTGCTCGTCGGAGAATCCCCACTGCTTGTAGCGTCGCCACGTTCGAGTATCAAACGTCGACAACGGCGTTTGCTCGTTGAGTTCTTGTTCTCGCTCGACAATGTCACGCAACTGCACGAGGAACCACGTATCAATGCCCGAAAGTTCGGCAATGGCCTCAACACTTTTGCCGCGGCGAAGAACTTCGTGCAGCGCAAAAAGTCGTTCGGGCGTCGCGACGCGTACGAGGTAGTCGAGTTCGTCTTCGGTCTTCAAACGAAATTCATCGTCGGCACTCGAGAATCCGGGTCTTCCTTGTTCGAGTGAACGGATGGCCTTTTGTAGTGACTCGGGAAAATTACGGCCAATGGCCATCACCTCACCGACCGACTGCATGCGAGTACCTAGTTCGGGAGTGGAACCGGGCAACTTCTCGAACGCCCAGCGGGGAATCTTGGTGACGACGTAATCAAGCACCGGTTCGAAACTCGCGGGCGTTGCGCGCGTGATGTCGTTGGGAATCTCGTCGAGCGAGTAGCCCACGGCCAGGCGAGCCGCAATTTTGGCAATGGGAAAGCCCGTGGCCTTTGAAGCGAGCGCGCTGGAGCGACTCACCCGGGGATTCATCTCAATGACAAGCCGCTCGCCGGTCTCAGGATTAACGGCGAACTGAACGTTGGAGCCACCGGTTTCTACCCCGACACGTCGAAGCACCGCAAAGGCGTCGTCGCGCATCGCTTGGTATTCAACGTCGGAAAGCGTCTGGATGGGGGCCACGGTGATGGAGTCGCCCGTGTGCACGCCCATGGCGTCAAAGTTTTCGATACTGCAGACAACAACGCAGTTGTCCATATTGTCGCGCATGACTTCGAGTTCATATTCTTTCCAACCCGCGATGGATTTTTCGACCAAGATTTCTCCCACGGGTGACGCCTGAATTCCCTCGTGGGCGAGTCGTTCGAAGTCCTCCATGTTGTTGGCAATGCCCGTTCCCGCTCCGCCCAAAATGAAACTCGGGCGAATGATGATCGGCCAGCCGATTTGTTGCGCAATGACCACGGCTTCTTCGACCGAATGAGCAAAGCCCGATTCGGGCACACCGAGTCCAATGTCCGCCATCGCGGCCTTGAACTTTTCTCGGTTCTCGGCGGTTTCAATGGCCTCGGGGCGAGCGCCGATAACTTCGACACCGAGTTTTTCGGGAACACCGAGTCGAACGAGCTCCATCGTGAGATTGAGCGCTGTTTGTCCGCCGAGCGTCGGCAACAGTGCGTCGGGGCGTTCGCGCTCCAAAATGTCAATGAGGACGTCAACGTCGAGGGGCTCGACGTAGGTCACGTCGGCCGTTGCGGGATCGGTCATGATCGTCGCGGGATTGGAGTTCACGAGAATCACCCGGTAGCCCTCGGCTCGAAGTATCTGACAGGCCTGCGTACCGGAGTAGTCGAATTCGCAGGCTTGACCAATCACAATGGGTCCAGAGCCAATCACCATGATGGTGTGAAGGTCATTGCGACGCGGCATCAGTGCACCCCGAGTGACGAGTCGCGAAGCAACGCCTCAAAGCGTTCAAAGAGATAGCGCGCGTCGTGGGGGCCGGGGCCTGCTTCGGGGTGATACTGCACGGAGAAACAATCAAGCTCCGAAGCGGCAATGCCTTCAATCACGCCATCGTTCAAGTTCACGTGTGAAACAATGCCTCTGACCAGGGAATCTGGCCGCACCGCGTAGTTGTGATTCTGCGCGGTGATCTCAATTTTGTTCGTGACAAGGTCTTTGACCGGGTGATTACTGCCGTGGTGACCAAAGGGCAACTTGAACGTGCTGCCACCAAGCGCCGTAGCGAGTAATTGGTGACCAAGACAAATACCAAAAATCGGCACGGTCCCCACCAAGTCTTCGAGAACATCAATCTCTCGTGAGAGTGCCGCGGGATCGCCCGGTCCATTGGACAAGAACACGCCGTCAGGGTTAAGACTGCGAATCTCATCTGCGCTAAGCGACGACGGCACCACCGTGACGCGAAACCTTGAAGCGAGCTGTTGGACCATGGTTGTTTTGATGCCGTAATCCAGAGCAACGACGTGAAACTCGCCCCCACCTCGTTCGTAAAGTTCCTTGGTCGAGACCATCGACACGAAATCTTTTCCGTCCGTGCCCTCGGCGAGCTTGGCTGCCGCGATCAGCGTTGCTTCGTCGGCGTGGCCAAACGCCCCGGGCAGCGCACCGTGCGAACGTAGATGGCGCGTGAGCCGGCGCGTGTCGATGCCAACAATTGCGGGAATGCGATGTTGGCGCAAAAAGCCTTCGAGCGGTCCCACTGATCGCCAATTGGACGGTATGTGCGTGAGCTCACGAACAACGATGCCCGAGCACCATGGTCGATCAGCCTCATCGTCAAGTGGCGTAACGCCGTAATTGCCAATGTGGGGGTACGTGAATGAAATGATTTGACCGGCGTAGCTCGGATCCGTCAATACTTCTTGATAACCACTGAGCGCGGTATTGAAAACAAACTCGCCCGTCGTAACACGATCATCCGGTAAATGTCCGGCGGCGTAACCCTCGAACGTCGTGCCGTCCGCGAGAACCAAGAGGGCGGGCGGGCGTGTCACTGCAGTTCTCCGTTTTCAACAACGAGTGTCCCCGCGACGACGAGCGCACGAGTTTCACCCTGGATGGTCCGACCATGGTACGGGGTATTGATCGATCGCCCGGCCAAGTGGTGACGATCAACGACCCTCGTGGCGACTGGATCAAACACGACGATGTTGGCGTCGTCTCCCACTTGTACATTTCCCCCGTGGGCTGAGTGACGTGGCCGTTCGTCGCTGGCTCGTAATTGGGCAATGGCGGCGGGCCCGCGGCTCAGCAGTTGAAAAAACAGCACTGGATTGGCGTCACTAGTCCCCAACGCCTCGATCGTGAGACTTGCGGCGTGCTCGAGACCCAGCATGCCCGCGGGCGCCTCGTCAAAAGCGAGATCCTTGGTCTCGTGGGCGTGGGGCGCGTGATCGGTGGCGACTGCGTCAACGTCGCCTCGTCGCATGGCGGCACGAACGCCCGCCACGTCACTCGCACTTCGAAGTGGCGGGTGCACCTTGAACGTCGGGTCAAATGTTTCGCAGGCTTCTTCGTCGAGGGTGAAGTGGTGTGGCGCAACTTCACAGGTCACGGGAAGGCCTTTCGCGCGAGCATCGAGCACGAGTGCAATTGCTCGCGCGGTCGACAGATGTAAGAAGTGCACGGGACAACCCGTCAAGCGAACAAGTTCGATATCTCGTTGCACCATGAGTTCTTCGGCGAGGGCCGGACGCCCGCTCAGCCCGAGCCGCGACGACACGACGCCTTCGTTCATAACGCCGCCCATGGTCAGCGAAGCTTCCTCACAATGTTGCGCCAGGCGCACGCCCATCGGACGCGCGTACGTGAGAGCGCGTCGCATCACCGCAGCGTCTTGGACACCATTGCCATCGTCGGTAAAGAGGCGAACACCGAGCGCCGCCATTTCACCGATTGGGGCAAGGTGTTCTCCCGCACGATTTTTCGTAATGGCTCCCGCGACCGCCACGTCAATAACCGCCAGCATCCCTTGATCAAGCACGTAGCGAACAAGCACGGGGTTATCAAGCGCCGGCTCCGTATTGGGCATGGCAACTATCGCGCTGTAACCACCCACGGCGGCTGCGCGAGCTCCGCTCGCAATCGTTTCGGCGGCTTCGTTTCCCGGTTCACGAAGATGCGCGTGCAGATCAACGAAGCCAGGTCCGACCCAACAGCCGCGAGCATCGATTTGTTGTGCCCCGGGTGGCACGCTCACCGATGCGCCCACCTCACTAATGCGACCATCAACGATAACGACGTCAGCCACTTCGGTGGTCGTCGTGTGCACCACGGTGCCCCCACGAAGAACAATTGACTCAGACACTCATGGCTCCTTGGTTGGACGATCCCGCCACAGTTAGATACAAGACGGCCATTCGGATAGGCACGCCATTGGACACTTGACGTTCGATGATGGCGGCCGGCATATCGGCCACGAGCGAATCAATCTCCACTCCTCGATTCATAGGCCCTGGATGCGTGATGATCGCTGTCGGCTGCAACTGCTTCACGCGCTCTTGGGTCAGTCCATAGAACCGGGTGAATTCACCCAGTGACGGTACGAGATGTCCAGTGCCTCGCTCCTTTTGCAGTCGCAGTACTCCCACCACGTCGGCACCAGCGAGAGCCTCATCGAGGTCAGTGACGACCTCAACGGGCCAACCTTCAAGATCGGTCGGAAGAAGCGTCCCCGGAGCTGCCACTCGCACCTTGGCACCAAGCGCCGCGTACGCGGCAATATCGCTACGGGCCACGCGACTATGACGAAGATCACCAATGATCAAGACGTTAAGGCCTTCAAAAAGTGATGCCCCTGACTCAACGCCCGTGGTGTTCGCGCGTTCAGCCAGCACTTGTCGAACACTGAAGACGTCGAGGAGACCCTGCGTGGGATGCTGGTGTTGGCCGTCACCCGCATTGATAACGCGAACGTGAGGAACCATACGGCTGACTTGCACTGGCGCACCGCTGGACTGATGTCGAAGTACGACCGCGTCGATACCAAGGGCATCGATAGTCGTGATGGTGTCACGAAGCGACTCACCTTTTTTCACGCTGCTCGACGCAACCGCGAGCGACAACACGTCGGCGCTCAGCCTTTTTGCCGCTGTCTCGAAACTAAGACGAGTTCGAGTGGATTCTTCAAAGAACAACGACGCCACGACCCGCCCCTTGAGTGTGGGCACCTTCTTAATGGAGCGCTGATTGACCTCCACAAACGCTTCGGCGGTGTCGAGAACTTCGACGATGGCGTCACGCGAAAGGTCATCCAACGTGAGGAGATTCTCTCCCTTGATTGAGGTAATCATGACGTTGACCAGGTGCCAATCTGAACGCCTTCCATGGTGGCCACAATCGCTTCATCACGTGACGTCGGTAGGTTCTTTCCTACGTAATCGGGTCGAATTGGAAGCTCTCGGTGCCCCCGGTCGACCAACACTGCGAGTTGCACGGCGCGCGGTCGACCCCAGTCCGAAAGAGCATTGAGTGCAGCTCGAATGGTGCGACCCGTGTAGAGAACGTCGTCCACCAACAGCACCGTGCGATCAGAGAGATCAACGGCAATCGCGGTGGCCGCCGAAGGGCTTATTGGTCGAAGAGCCAGATCGTCTCGGTAAAACGCAACGTCGAGGACGCCTCGTGCAACAGGCGCGTCGCCGATCTCTTCGAGAACATCAGCGATGGCCTGAGCAAACGACACTCCCCCGGTTTGTAGACCAATAACAACCAGACGGTCCATATCCTGGTTGCGTTCCACCACTTCGTGGGCCATGCGCCGCACGGCTCGTTTAACGTCGCGACTATCGAGTGGTTGTGACTTAGAAAGAAAAACCGCCTCGCGCGGGTGCGCGGGGCGGTGCATTTGATCTGACACTATTCCTCCCGTCGTGCGAGCCTCACAGGACTTGCTTTACGACTTCTAGGGACAAATGCTAGCAGTCGACACGCTTGATTGTTTGTAAGTACGTCAGACTTCACGCCACTATATTTCGAAACAGTGACTCTTCTTCGTTCGAATTTTCTGCCACTTCAACGTCGGCACTAGGTAGCAACGCGTGACGTACTTCGTCGATAACTGGGGACACCCGTGGATTGGCGTGGGAGTCGTACTCCTGGTGTTCTGTCACGAGCGAGGGCTTCGTGCCCTGAATGCCCGTTCGACGCCAGCCCACGCGCTGCCTCGCCGACGCCGGATGTACTTCAGTTACGCTGGGCTGATTGTTCTGGGTCTCAGCATCGTCTCACCGCTGCAGTACTGGTCAATGCAGTATTTCTGGGTCCACATGCTGCAGCACGTTTCGGTGATGCTGTTGGCGCCAGCGCTCTACGTCGCAGGGGCACCGTGGCTTGCGCTGATTTTCTCATTGCCCGTCAGCATTCGACGTCGAGTGCTCCGCGGTGTGTTTCTTGATCCGCGTCAAAACATCCTGCGAAGGGTGGGGCGATTCTTCTTGTCCCCAACATTCGGTGTGATCTTTTTCAATCTCGTCATGGTGTTCTGGATGTTGCCGGTCGTGTTTGACCCAGTGATGTCTCATCCAAATTTGCACATTGGACTGATGTTGACGAGTTTCTTTGTCTCGGGAGTGCTCTTTTGGATCCACTTCGTTCCCTCGTACCCATTCGTTCGAAAGCTTGCACCAATGGCGCAAGCGGGATCATTGTTGCTTACCAATTTGATAATGACGATCATTGCCATCGCCTTGAGCTTCTTAGTGTCGGTGCCTTCGTACAATTTCGGAGCAGCCATGATGAGCATGGTGATGGGCGGCCATGCAATGTCGATGCCCACAATCAATCCCTTGGTCGATCAGCAAATTGGAGCCGCAATATTGTGGGTGTGTGGCGACTTTTGGTGTTTCCCCGCTCTCTACGTTGCGCTACGCCGAGCTACCAAGGATGAGGATTCGTCGAACTTGATGGACAAGTTCTTACGGGGTCAGCGCGCCATGAGTGCGAAGGAATTTCAAGAGGCCCGCGCCAAGTCGCGACCGGAGTAAAAACTCTCTAGGGCGTATCTTTCGATTCGAGCCGCTTTCGATCGGACTCTTGATTGACGGCGAGGCCACGTTGGTGCTCTTGCCAGGCCGCCAACATCCCTTCGTACTGTGGCTCAACAATTGGTTTTACGCGTCGAGGTTTCTTCCTCGGAATGTGGCCGTCGTGCAAGACGTTCCACCACATGTAAATTCCAAAGCCACCCAGTAAGGGCCACTCAAACACGTAGGCCCAACTGAGTTCGTTGCCACTTTCCGCGCGGTGTAATTCAAAAAAGAACGCGAGAGCACAAAAGGCGAGACTGACAAAGAGAGTGACATGCAACCTGAGAGCCGCCGCACCGCGAAGGCGCCCGTGACTGGCACTTGGCGTCGTCGCCGATTCCAAAGGGATCTCACTGGTCATGAAAAAAGCCTACTGACGAACCGTCGTTATTCCTTCAAATAGCAACGAACCTTCGTTCGAGCGGGATAAACAACAAACACCGAAAGGTAGATTGGACGGGCTATCTATGTCGACATCATTCCTATGAACGAGAACGAACCGGCCAGCGAGACAACATCCACAGGACTGTCTAGCGAAGAGCGAGCCGCTGCCTTTGCGAATACTCGGCAGCGCTTAGACCGAAACGCGGCGTTTCGAGCCGGCCGAACACCCGTGCCGCCAAAATTCATCCTTTGGATAATCGTCGGATTCATAGTGCTGGGAGGTGGTGGCGCAATTCTGGAGCACTATTTCGGCAACGTTGGCCAAAATGCAGCGTCAACGGCGACCACGACGACGACTTCAGCGCAGTCGCTTCAGGTCACCCCGAATGAGCCAGAAACCTCTCCGTCGTCGCTCTCTCCCACTGAGCTCATCGACGTGAAATACATCGGAACCCAGTCGGCCGCCACGTTCGCTTTAACCGATCAAAAAGATGCCTCGTGGCGTCTTAGCGCGCAGCGCGGGAAGGTCGTCATTCTCACTTTCATGAACACAACGTGCAACGACATTTGCCCAGTGCTCGCGGGCGACATCAAAGACACCGAACTTGAATTAGGGGCTGATGCTTCAAAGGTTGTCTTCGCTGTTGTCAATACCGACGCTCACGACACTTCACCTGGCGCCTCGCCTCTTGCAATGACCAGCACGGGGCTGAGTAACTACGCAAATGTCTTTTTTCTTGAAGGAACGCTGCATCAACTCAATCGTGTTTGGGCAAAATACGGAGTACTCGTGAAAACAGGTTCCACCATGAACGAGGTTGCCCATAACAATGTCCTCTATTTCATCAATGCGCGCGGTAATTTACGAGCGCAGGCCACACCTGTGGGTAGTGAAAACGCCAACGGCGTGTTCAGTTTGAGTGCAGCCATGGAACAACGATCCGCCGAAGGAATCGTCCAGGTTGCGGTTAGCCTCTTAAGTTGATGCAAGCCACGCCCACCAACGAATCCAGCGTTTTTGATCCTTCGTCCATGCCCGTGGCGTCGCTCAAGAATGCTCACGTCGTTTGGTACCGACGACCATGGGTCCTGGTCACGACCGGTATATTGTTCGTCGTCGCCATCTCAGTCATCACTGATCTCCCCCATCCGCTCTCTCGCGCGCAAGACATCGACAGTCAAAACGCCTCGATGAAACTCATCAATTCGGACATCAAGCCGTGCACGTTTGCGCTGCAGCAATCGTTCACGATCTATCGCGAGGATCTCGCCGGTCAACTAACACTGAACGACCGAGCCCAAGCGCCGAGTCTGCTCAGTCAAGATCAAACGGCCTGCTCGTTCGCCAGTGGCTCCACGTACGACCTGACACAGAACATCCAGGTGCTTGACACCAACGCCGGCAAACACATCGACAGCATGCTGAGCGTCGTGACCCTGTGGGTGACGTCCGACGCGGTCGCCACGATGCAAGACATTCAGTATCTTTACAATCACCCGGGTAACGCCAAGAAACTTGCCGACCTAGCGAACCAAGAGCGCAACTTGGACCATGATCGATCGATCGCTCGTGCCGACGTACAAAAAGCTGACGCAATTCTTCGGACTTCGTTAACGGAACCTGCACTACCTGCCATAGCCACTTCGTAAAATACTTTCACTTCACCTGCTCGCCTGACCGATGGAGGGAACGAAGAACTCGTCGTATTTATTGACTGCGCGTGAAATGATGCCGGCTATCGCGAGCGTCTTTTTCTGAGCCCAGCCAACGGGTGAGATTCAAAAAGATCACCGGCAAAAATCCGCAGGCAGAAAGCAACCACAGAATGGCCGCAGAAATCTGCTGATCGGCCGTGAGCGACAGGCCGTGACCAGCGTGGTGGTGGAAAGAGTAATACCACGACCCCCCTGAGAGGCCTGCTAGGTACGCCATAATCCAAATAGTCCACATCACGAGCGTCGCTATCACCAGTCGAAAGAGTGGATCGGGGGCCCCGGCAACAGCCAAAGGTGCCAGCAGTTCTCTCCAAAAAAGTATGCCCACGAGCGTCAAGAAGAGGGCTTCGATGACGCCTAGCCACGAGTGATGTACGAGGGCGTCAACGACCGGCGAGAGACGCCAAACTACGACGGACAAAATCATAAGAATCGTCCGCACCACCCATCGCGTGCGCGCTGATGCATAGCGTTTCTTTGCGTTAGATTCATCGGCGTCGAATGAAGCATCCTTGGCGGGTCCTAAGCGAAGTGAACCCAACACGAGTAGCGCTGGCACGCCAAAGGCGTACACGCAGAATTGAAGCGACTGGGCATACTCCCAGTGGCGCGCCCAGTCACTAAGGGGAGCAACAAGAAACAAGACCCAAAGAGCGACGCCCAACCAGAGGAAACTTTTAAAGGAAAATACTCGACGACGAGCGAGCGTCGCGTCGGTCACTCGGAAGAATGACGCTGGAAAAATCCCCAAAGGATCACGGCGACAAAGACGCCGAGCAGCACCACCATCGTTTGTGCCTGAGCACCGAAGTACGTGTCAACTGCTTGCATACTCAGCAACTTTCTTCTCAAATAACGTCTTCGTGCTTACCTTAGATGAAAGACAGGTGCTCATTACATCAAATAAAACATGGAGAAAAACAATGTCGCCGCAAGCGCTGTGAAACCACAAAAATACGTCATTGACGAAACGTTTGCTCGAAACAACTGCGCCGACGGGTGCGTCGACAATTCCGGAGATGAACCGCCGATTTCCTTGCGCATACGCAGCGAGCGAGCCAAAGTGGTTTCAAGCCAATACGTAACGCCGATCAGCGTCATGATATTTATTACGACCCAGCCAACGAACGTCGAAGCGTAGCCACTCGAACCTGGGTAAAACGCCAACTTCTGTAGCTCCCAAATTTGCAGGAAGATGGCCAAAAGGCCACAGGCAACGCCCGTCCATCCTGCCACTTGCCAATCAGCAACGCCGCCTTTGCGCAGGCGAATCTGACCAAAAATTGCGAGTAGCGCAAGAGCGAGTGTGAGCGCGTAAATTGCCCAACCAAAACTCGTCGGCGCCGTCACGTGGTGTGGTCGCCACAACAAACCGTTATTGCTCGAACGAAGATAGAAATACGAAAACGCTAACGACGCAAAAAGGAACGTGTACATGCCAATAAACAAGCGTCCGCCAGACCAAATTGATCCAACGGCTGCGCGCAGCTCGAACTCACGCTCTTCGGGCGTGTCACTCGGCAATGAGTTTTTCTTTACGGTCTCAGACATGAGGACTCTCCACCCACTCCTAGTTTGAATTCGTGATGTCGCCGGCAGCGGCGCTGCTTGAACCCACCAATTGTTGATCACCAAAATCGGCCACGTCCGGCGCACCTTCTTCGCTGTAGTGATACGGATCCGTCAAAATAACAGGAATGCGCTCAAAGTTGTGTAGCGGAATCGGCGTTGCTGTTTGCCATTCAAGACCAAGTGACTCCCACGGATTGGGTGGCGCCTTTTCGGGACTAATCCAAAGTGACCACAGCAGATTCCACACAAAGATGAGGAACGAACCACCAAGCAAGAACGCGCTGATGGAAGAGAAGTCATTCAGTCCCTGCAGGTTGTGGGCGTACTCAAACACACGGCGCGGCTGTCCGAGCAAACCAATGATGAACATTGGAAAAAAGGTCAAGTTAAAGAAAATAAACATCGTCCAGAAATGCCATTTGCCGATTCGCTTATTAAGCATCTTCCCCGTCATTTTGGGCATCCAGTAATACAGACCGGCCATGAAGGCAAAGAGCAAGCCACCCATGATCGTGTAGTGAAAATGCGAAAGCACAAAGAAGCCACCGTGGACCGTGACGTCAACGGGGACGTCCGACAAAAACACGCCTGTCACACCGCCAATAAGAAAGTTGAAAAATAAAGCCAGCGCGAAGAGCATCGGAATTTCAAATCTAATTTTTGCTTTATAGAGCGTTCCCATACCCACCAAGTAGATAAATCCAGTGGGAATAGAAATCAACTCGGTCGTCAACATGAAGAGCGGTCGCATGTCGGGATTGATGCCACTTTGGAACAAGTGGTGTTGCCATACGAAGAACGAGAGCAGTGCTACGCCGACCATGCCCGCCGCCGCAACCTTGTAAGCGAACAACGGTTTACGACAAAACACCGGCATGATTTCGGCCACGAGACCAAAACCCGGCAGCGCCATGATGTACACCTCGGGGTGACCAAAGAACCAGAACAAGTTCTCCCAGAGATACGAACTGCCTCCGTGCTCTGTGACGTAGAAAGCAGTCTGGGCGGTTTTGTCAAGAAGTCCAAACAGCCCGGCGGCAAACAACGTTGGTGTCGCGAGGGTCAAAAGTGCTGACGTAGCCAAAATCGCCCAAACGAAAATCGGCACTCGGCTCCACGTCATGCCCGGTGCTCGATAGTTGATGATGGTGGCGGCCAAGTTGAAGCCAGCCGACATCATGCCAAGACCAATGACGGCAAAGCCAAGTAAATACGACACCATGCCTGCACCCGCTTGTGTCTGCAGTGGCGCGTAACCAGTCCAGCCCGTCGGGAAGCCGCCATAAATTAGAGCCGAGAAAATAACCAGATAACCAGCAGTAAAGCACCAGAAACTGAAGGCTTCAATTTGGGGAAACGCCATTCGACGAGACCCAATCATGAGAGGAACGAAATAATTTCCAAGGGGTCCGATGATGACGGATGTCGCCATCATCATCATGATGGTGCCGTGCTCACTGACAATTGTGATGTAGGTACCCGGACCAAAAACGTGCGTCACAGGACTCAGCAGTTCAGTGCGGATCGCCATCGCTAAGAGTCCACCGGTAAACAGGAACAACAGCACACCCACCACGTACTGCTTACCCACCACCTTGTGGTCAGTTGTGTAACGGAAGTACTTACTCCAATCCTGTACTTCTTTGAAATCTTGTGGAGGCTTTTTACCAACAATTTTGGCGAGTGGGTAATTGAGAGCCCCGATGCCCGCAAACCAACCAAGAACACCCAAGGTAAGTCCGAGGGTGTCAGCGATCGCATTGGTTCCACTGTTCGCGATGTAGGCGTAACTACTTCCTATGTAATTGCCTAGCCAGTGACCAACGACGTAACCAATGATGAAACCCACAATGGCGGTACCCAGATGTTGGCTCAGCCAACCGCTTCGTGGCGACCCCTCATTATTCTTGGCGGGCTTGGGCGGCGTCGCCACGTCCCCTGAATGATCATCCAATCGTTCGGCCGTCAACGTCATCGAACAGTCTCCATTTCACTGATGCTTGTGTTCGTACTACAAACTCTGTTGTTCATCACGACGCCGGCTGCTTCGCGCCATAAACCTCAACCGTGCTGTACGGCGTCACCGTTCCGTCTTCGTAGTAACCACCCGCGGCGCCATTGGCGTCTGGCGTGTACGTGGAGGCGTAGGGCGCCAAGTTAGCCGTATTCGAAGCGTTGGCAGTTTCCGTTGACGTCGCCCAACTTTCAAACGCGGACTTCGAGACGACTTTGCCGTAGTTGTACATCGCACCATGCCAGATGCCACAGAGTTCGCTGCAGCGGACCGTAAAATTGCCGGTCTTCGTTGTCTTCGTGTAAGCAATGTTGTTGACGCCCGGGTTGGCGTCGGCCTTCACGCTCAATTGATAGGCCCAGAAACTGTGAATGACATCGAGTGAGGTCACATTGAACTCAATCTCAGTGCCTGCAGGCAAAATCAACTGACTTGATTCAAACCCACCAAAGGTTGGATAGCGATAAGTAAATTGCCACTGCTGACCAATGACCTGCACCGGAAGCACGTGATTGTCCGTCGGTGACCACGTCGCGCTCGCCAGTTCCGCAGCATTCGCACCAGTCGGAGCCCACGCTGGGTTGGGACCTTCACCACCACCTGATCCGTTACCAATGACCAGTTCCACGGTTCCAAATCCTGCAAGAAAAAGCACGATGACAGTCGTAAGGCCTATCCACCACACCTGCGCTCGTAAGTTGCCACGTGCAGCGGCACCACCCTTGGGTTCGGCGCTGCCAACACGCTTGGCACTCCAATTTCGTATGGAGTAGCCAAGAAATACCCACACACCAATCATCACGGGCAGCGCGATGACGAAAAGAATATTGAAGTCGAACTGATTCGAACTCGCCGTCGACGTCAAGTCACCTGGGGGTACGTGCGGTCCGACCAAAAACCAAAACAGCACGTCGACGACAGCTGCAAGAGGCAACCAAATCGCCAAAATCCTTCGCAGGTGACGCGGTTCTTTGTCGTCGCTTCCTTGGTTCATCGTCATGATTTCACCACGTCGAGGAATCCACCCATGAAGTTCTGCGTTGACATTGGTCCTCCGTTACCGTAGAGCCACCCGAGTCCACATGGCACAAAACATTGCCAGTTGTACTCGCCTACGCCGGGTGTAGTGAAACTGAAAGTAATTTTGTTGTGCGCGAATTTCTGCGTGCAAGGTGCCTCACCGCAAACATTCGTCGCTGACCCACTGACGCCAATGAGGGGCACGCTCAGTCCGATCGCCGGTACCGCAAACGTGTGACCCACGCCATTTCCCGTGTAGGAGTTGTACACAGAGAAGGACTTTCCATTCAGTGAGGCTGTTCCACCGACAGTTCCTTGAACCTGACCCCATTCCTGATTGCGAAGTGGGCTTCCCGAGTCGTACTGCATAACGGTGACGTGTACCAGCGTGTGAGCTGGCAACTGCCAGGTCGTGTCGTGAATCCACCGACCCGTACTCGGACTCTTCACAAGGTAGGACACCCACGTTGGGTGAGGGCCGTAGCCAATGGCACCAACTGTTTGCACCGTGAGATTGACCGGCTGACCCGCGGGTTGCGCTTTTGTGAAGTCCACGACACCACCCGGCGTACCAGGAGTCAGCAACGTAGCAACCGCGACGACCACTAGTCCGAACGCAACAAGTACGAGGCCGACCGACGACGCCAGTCTTCCACCTTTTGACATACGTAACTCCCCGCGACATTTCCACACTGCAGAACTCTTAATCGAGAATAGCCAATTCCATCACTAACCTTGACGCTCGTGGCCAATAAAAATTCTGACTCACCAAATTCGGTGCGAATTCTGATTGGCCTCGTTTTGGCAGAAGGCATTTGTGTCGCGGCGTTCACGGTTGAACTGCTCCGCGCGTTCTCAGGAAACGAACTTTCCTGGGCGTACGTCTTTGAATGGCCCTTCTTTGGTGGCTACGCAATCTATTTGTGGCGGCGTCTCTCAGGTCACGAGGGGCACCAGTGGCGAAGACGGTCAAGTGCGCGTTCGAAAGAACAAGATGTCGATGAGGATAAAGCAATGGAGCGTTGGAACGAATATCTTGAACAGGTTCATGAACGCGAGTCGAAAAGAAAAAACCTTCGTAGTTGATTGAAGTTGTCAGGAATATGGATTTAGAGTCACCTACGCGCGACTCTAAATCCATTCGCATCGTTTAGCGATGGAGCGTGGCTAACGCCATTTCAATTTGCGATTCAGCTGAAGCGCCACCCGACTGGGCCGCGAGCGGATCATCAGGAATGATCCATCGAATTTTTCGTTGCGGATTTAGGAGGTAAATGATGTCGCTGTGGATACTCATGCCAATGTGCGGACTCATGTCAACCGTAATGCCGTAGTCCTCCCACACTGATTCCAACTTGGCGAGTGGTCCCGTCAGAAAATAAAAATTTTTCAAAGTCGAAAGCTGTTCTTTCGCTATGAAGTGGCGGACGTCGCCCAAGTTCTCGAATTTAGGATCGGCCGCGACCGCCACGAAATCCACCTTGCTGTGGACGGGCAACGACTTATCAACCGACTTCAGTTGCGCCGCCAGTAGTGGGCAGTCGGTCCAGCACACCGGGTCAAGAAACGTGAGCACCGTCACGTAGCCCGAATGTTCCGAGAGCCTGTAGGGCCTGTTGTACTGGTCGGTAAGTTTGAAGCTCGCTGAGGGAGCAGTTACCTGACTGGCGGAACCATTTTGTGCCACGTAAAGCGTCGTCTCCGTCGCCGCCACCGTGCTCGCCCAAAACATTGGGATTATTGCCACCGCTACCATCGCTGCGGCGATGGAAGAAACAATCGTCGAACCACCGCGACGAATCTCGACGGGAAGTTGCACCGCGAACGGTGCGCGAAGGCGTCGCTGAGGTGCGGCGCAGAACGCTAACGCCGCCATAGGAAGCCACGAGTTGAGATCCGTCGCTAGCCCTCCCCATAGCGGAGCATCTTCAGCAACGAACCACAACAGAACAGCACCTGCGACAAAGAGTCGAGTTGGCCAGAACCAGTTCAAGTCGCCCGCACGCCACATTCCAAAGGCACAAATCAATAGCCAAAAAATGACGATCAGGTTGAAGCCGCCACCCAATGAAGACGCGAGATCGCCGCCGGCCCTAACCACACTCGCGAGAGTGTGCGGCTGGGCTGTTTGGGTCATCGCGGTCGACATGGCTTTTAGAGCGTTCGTTGATCCGCCGTGCCAAAACCCCACGCCCGGAAGTGTCTGCACGACCGCTCCAAGAACCAGCACCACACTAAAAAAACGCAGCGTGTAACGAGAAAATGGTTGGGGGAAATTCTTGAGAGGTAGCGCTAGCCACGCCCCCGCGACCACGTAGAACAAGACCGCACCGGGCCAACCAAAAAGGATGGAATTGCCGGGCGAGAAAATTCCGCCCGCGCCGTTGCCAATAAGCCACACGAGTAGTCCCCAGCCCACCGACGTTGCAGCGGCGAATCGACCAACGCGTCCTCGTGAAACAAAAATTAGCAAACCCATACCAATTTGAATCCACGCGGCTCCCGCGGCAAGCGCAATCGGGTGTTCATTCCAGATCCCAATGCCGGAGTTCATGAGCGTGTGCAGCCAACTGGGTGTGTCAACTGTTAAAGGTCGTACGACAACGTTGGCGAGACCGAGTGGCATTTGCGCTTGGAGTTGCAACAGGCCGTCAACAATCCAGATAGCGCCAAAGAGCCATCGCAAATAGCTTCGCGCCGCGGGTTCGGCGAATGTCGTGAGCGCGTCACCTTTTTTGCGGGCCAGAAATAAATACAGCGTGACGAGGATGACCACTGCAATGCCAATGACCCACAAAAGTTGCTCGAAGAGAGCGTGGTGAAATAACGAAACCACGATGGAATTGTTGAGACTTACGTTGTGGTGCATGCCAATCATGCAGTGCTCTACTCCCGACTCTGCACCGTGGTGCGAAAGTTATCTTACAAATGAAGTTCGTCGGCGCACGCCGTCAAGACACCATTGACGAACGAGGGCGACTGCTCCGTAGAAAAAACTTTGGCCAGTTCAACTGCTTCGTCAAGCACGACCGCACGTGGCGGCGCTTCGTCCAACATGAGCTCACTAAGAGCCAGCGTCAAGACCAGTCGGTCAACGAGGGCAATGCGTTCAAACGTCCAGTCAATCAAGTTCTTAGAAATTAATTCTCGCGTTACTCGTTCGTTTTCAATCACCGAACCCAAGAGGACCAACGTATACGAATCCGGCGCCGAAGCGAGTTCGCTCACGACGTCCGCGAGTGGCCGCTCCTTCACGCTCGCCTCATAGTAAATCTCTAAAGCGCGCTCGCGGGCGAGGTGCCGTTGAGCGCCAAAATCGCTCAACTTAGGCTCGGGTGATGTAGTCACCGGAACGAGTATCAACCTTGATCATCTCGCCCGGCTCCACGAACAAAGGCACCTGCACCACGTAGCCAGTTTCGAGCGTGGCGGGTTTTCGAGCGCCCGAAACACGGTCGCCTTGAATGCCAGGTTCCGTTTCGCTCACCAACAGCTCCACCGAGGCCGGAAGCTCCACACCAATAATCTCGTCGTCACTCAACATCAATATGGCCGTGCCAGTTTCTTTGAGAAAGTTGACGGCGTCGCCCAAACTCTTTGACGACACTGGGACTTGGTCGTAGGTCGTCTGATCCATAAACATATAGTCAGCCCCATCGCGGTACAGATACTGCATATCCCGCTTGTCGATAATGGCTTGCTCTAAGCGTTCATCGGCTCGGTACGTTCGTTCAATTACAGCACCCGAACGCATGTTGCGCAGTTTGGTGCGCACGAACGCTCCGCCCTTGCCGGGCTTCACGTGTTGGAATTCAACAACCGAAAACAGGCCGCCGTCGATTTTCAGACTGATGCCGTTCTTTAGGTCATTGCTCGATATTGCAGGCATGGCGCCGTTGCCTTTCCGTAAACGTTGCGTTGGAGAGTCTAGGCGTCACCACGCAGCCACCTTTTTCCGCTTTACGCCAACAAATCAAGAATGGCATGCGCCGCAACGACATACGTCGCATTCTTAAAGCCAGCAATAGAACCCTGCACCACTGGAGCCAGCGTGCTGAGGTGTCGAAACGGTTCTCGAGCTGCGGGATTAGAAATATGCACTTCGATTTTCGGTCCTGGAAAACTGTCAAGCGCGTCACTCAGTGCCCACGAAGTATGCGTAAGCGCCCCGGCATTTATGACGATGGCCGCTGCTTTACCACGTGCCGCGTGCACACTTTCAATGAGTTCGCCCTCAAAATTTGATTGCACGTGACGAACGCTGTAACCGGCGTCTTTAAGGACCTCGCTAAACGTCGCAACGTGATCATCCAGAGTCATCGATCCGTAAATCTCGGGTGAGCGAACGCCCAATTCGTTCAAGTTCGGTCCCGAAAGCAGGAGTACTTCGGAACTCATGATTCTCCTTCAAACGATTGTAGGGACCTTAGAACTGTAGAAGGTGCAATGCCCGCCACGGAGGAAAATCCCTTTTCTCCATCGAGAACAAAAGTCAAGTCGTGGTGGGCCTTTTTGTCACGTCCCATCACGTCCAAGAGGTTTTCTGGATCAAGCCCCTTGGGCAAGCGACGCGGCAAACCAAAGAAATCTAGGACTTCATCGTGTGCCTGCACGACCTCTTCTCCCACGCGACCCAAATCTCGTGCGAGTCGTACTGCAAACGCCAGACCTATTGCCACCGCTTCGCCATGACGGATGTCGAGGGAACGGCCCGCGAGATTTTCTGCTTCCAGTGCGTGGGCCAGGGTGTGGCCGTAATTGAGAAGCGCGCGCTGTCCGGCTTCACGTTCGTCGCTCGCCACAATCGTGGCTTTTAACTGAACGGCCATCACTATCAAGTCGGTTTGTTTTTTTCCAACCAACCCGGCTGCAAGTCCACCTTCGAGTAACCAACATTTGGCCACTTCGCCGAGTCCGCCTAATACTTCTCGTCGCGGCAAGGTGAGAAGTGTTTCGTCGTCACAGAGCACACCAACGGGTTGGTGAAAGGCGCCGACAAGATTTTTCCCGGTCGGTAAATTCACGCCAGTCTTCCCACCAATTGCGGCGTCCACTTGCGCTGCGAGGGTGGTGGGCACGTGGACCACCGCAATGCCACGCAAATACACCGCACTCGCGAAACCTACGAGATCGGTCGTTGCCCCTCCCCCTACCGCCACGACGACGTCGCGGCGAGAAAGGCCAATTCGCGAGAACTGTTCGCACAATCGAGCCACCTGTTCCATGGACTTGGCGGATTCACCTTCGGGTATCGCAATCACAGTTTCATCGAGCCCCGTCGAAACGTCGAACCACGACAATGATGAAAGAGCGGCAGAAACAACCACCACCGCCATTCGCGCTTCGGGCACTCGCTTGGCAATCACTTCGGCCAACTGATGTCGCACGCCAGGTCCAATTTCGACGTCGTAGGAGCGGCCGTCAAGAGGGACCGTTATTCGCACGTCCACTCCTTGGCCAGCTCGGCAATCTCGTTCGCAACGGCAGCTTCACTGCCGTTCGACATCACCTTGACCCTCGCAACCTCTTCGTACCACGACGTGCGTTGCGCACGAAGTACAGCGAGTTGCTTTCGAGGGTTCGTGCCCAAAAGAGGTCGGTCGCCGTAGCGGACGCGTCGCTCGAGTTGTTGATCCGAACTATCGAGCCATACCGTTGGTGCGGACTTCAAAAGTTTGCGCGCCTCTGGCGTCGAAACGACGCCACCTCCAGTCGCCACCACACCGTCACTGTCGAGGGCCCGCCGCAAACTGTTGAATTCTTGCTCGCGAAAATACTCCTCGCCCTTCGCGCGAAGAAGGTCCGCACTGCTTTGCCCCGTGGTCTGTCGAATCAAATGATCGGTGTCGACAAAGTCGCAGCCGAGTAACGCGGCTACGCGACGTCCCACGGTGGATTTACCCGTTCCCGGCAAACCAACGAGCACCACGCGCGCCACGACTACTGAGGTCGAGCGGCGCTCGGCGTTTCGCCCATGTGCGCAATGTATGACTCGGCGTTGCGCCGGAATTCCTCAACGGAGTCGCCACCAAATTTGCGCAGCGCTTCGCTCGCCAGAACAACTGCCATCATGGCTTCAGCAATGACACCCAGTGCCGGCACCGCCGTGACGTCAGTACGTTCCTTAAACGACACGGTGCTTTCGCCCGTACTCACGTCAACCGTTTCCAAGACGGGACGATTGAGTGTGGCGAGCGGTTTCATCGAGACACGGGCAATCAGAGGTGCCCCCGAGGTCATGCCGCCTTCGAGTCCACCGGCGTGGTCGGTGCGACGAATGTAGCCGCCGCCTGGCACGTTTGATTTGTCAACCGCAATTGCGTCGTGCGCCACGCTGCCGCGTTGTTCTGCTTGCAACATGCCGTCACCGATTTCCACTGCCTTCACGGCTTGGATACTCATCAAGGCTCCCGCGAGTAGTCCATCTAGCTTGCGGTCCCAATGAACGTGACTGCCGAGTCCGGCGGGCACGTTGTACGCCACGACTTCTGCCACACCTCCGAGCGAATCGCCTTCCTTGGCCGCCTGCTTGATCGCCGCGATCATTGCCTGTTCCGCAACGGGGTCAAGACAACGAACTTCACTCTCGTCCACTGCGTCAAGGTCCGTGGGGCCGGGACGAATTCCTTCATTGGTGGCCGCTTCACCAATTCGCACCACGTGACTCACGATGCTCACACCAATGGTGCGCAGTAGAACTTTGGCAAGGGCACCGGCCGCCACCCGAGCAGCGGTCTCTCTCGCACTGGCTCGTTCTAAGACGTCACGGGCATCATCAAAGCCGTACTTTTGCATGCCGACGAGGTCAGCGTGTCCGGGACGAGGCTGCGTAAGTTTCTTCGTCGGCGTTCCGGGCGCGGCCGACATTTCTTGTTCCCACTTGGGCCACTCTGAATTAAAAATCTCAATCGAAACCGGAGAACCCAGCGTGCGACCGTGACGGATGCCGCCGAGAATCTGAATGTCGTCGCGTTCAAAACGCATGCGCGGGCCGCGTCCGTAACCGAGTCGACGGCGGCCCAACTCGTCGGCAATCTCTTCTTGCGTGATGGCCAGACCCGCGGGAAGTCCCTCGACGATCACACTGAGAGCGGGACCGTGACTTTCACCGGCCGTAAGAAAGCGCAACATCACCCAAGCCTAGATGGGCAAAGAGCGAGGAATGAAGGACTAGTTCGAGTAAAAAGGATTCTCCCCTGAAGCGTGATCCGTCACGTCAAGGACGCCCACTAGTTCAGGAATTTCTTCTCGAAGCGTGGTCTCGATGCCCTGGGACAACGTCATGCGACTCATCGCGCATCCCTGACATCCGCCAGACAAGCGCACGTACGCTAACTTCTGGTCTTCGTCCATAGCCACGAGGTCGGCGCGTCCACCGTGCGAAGCAATCGATGGATTGATGCTTCCTTCGAGGACGGCGGCAGCTTTCGTCGCGAGTGGTCCACCGAGACCAAGAGCAAGAATTTCAGCTGGAACGCCGGGATTCGCTTCCGCCGGTGTGGGGGCATTGGGATTGACAAGAACGAGGCCACCACCATCCATGTTCGAAAATTCGAGACGACTACCCTGCAAGCGAGCAACGCTCGCTTCGGGAATAACGACAGTTACGTCACCGTCGACAAAGACGTTGGCGCCTTCAGGAGCGTCCGAGCGATCAGAAAAATACAAGTCATAGGCGTAACCAGCACCTTGTACACCGGTCACCTCCACCCATAGCGCGAGCGCTTCGGCGTTTGCTTCGTTCGCGAGTGCGTCAAGTACTACGCCACGAGCGTCGTCAGTGAGTGTGAGAACCTGCGAAGTGTCAACAGAAGTCATGAAAACATTCTAGAGGTACAAGGTTCTTGTCAATCGACCTACTAAGTTTCTTCGCGTGACCACTGAGCTTGAAGACGCCCACGAGTGGGTCAGTTTTGAAGATCCCAAACGCGAACAAACGTTTATCTTCGACGTAACGTTTTTAGAGAGCAACTGGACCTGCATTTTTGGAAGCGGCTGTCAAGGCGTACTCACGGGACCAAGTCCCGAACTCGTCCAGGGTTGCTGCAGTTACGGCGCTCATTTCAGCGACGAAAAAGACCGTCGCCGAGTAGAAAAAGCCGCCAAGCGACTCACCGATGACCAATGGCAATTTAAAAGTCGCGGCAAAAACGGAACCACTCGCGTCAAGAAAAATGGCGAAATCGTCAGCAAATTGGTCCAAGACGCTTGCATTTTCCTCAATCGACCCGACTTTAAACGGGGTCCTGGTTGCGCACTACACGTGCTGGCTCTTGACAATAACGAGAGCTACATCCCTCTAAAGCCCGAGGTTTGTTGGCAATTACCGTTGCGTCGCGACGACGAGGTAGCTGATAACGGTCACGTGACGGTGCGTATCCAACAATGGAACCGAGAGCACTGGGGAAAAGGTGGCGATGATTTCCATTGGTGGTGCACCCAGTCCCCCGAAGCGTTCGTTGGCAAGGAACGCGTTGTTGACGGTATGCGTGAAGAACTCATTGCGCTGGTGAGCAAACCCATTTACGAGTTGCTAAAGGATTATCTCGATAAGCGACAGAAACAACCCGTAGGAACGCGACTTCCCCACCCCGCCCTTCGAAAGAAGGACTAGCCCTCAGCGGCGAGTGGATCTTCTTCGGTGTAACTCGGACGCGGCAACGACCCCAAGATTTCGTCGTATCGGTCCTCTTCAGCCAAACACCATTCCGCGTGAACGTCCTCGGGAACAGCCCCGCATTCCGCGCAGGTCGTAGCTCGTGGACCGACCGCTCGCTTCAATTCACGTGCTTCGACAAAACGACGGTGGCGACCCTTTTTCACGTCAACTCCTCACTGGCCGCAGGCCGAAACGGCGGCGACCTGGCACTTTTGCAGTACCGAGACACCATGTTACCAACTCGCCACGAAATTGCGGCCTGCCCGTAACATTCACTGCGTGAGCACTGACTTTGACCCCACCGAGATGATCAAACGATTCCAAGAGCGAGCCGACGCCGTGCGCCGTCGGGGCTTGCCGCCGGTCGAGGGTCCCGAACGTCAACGTTTCATTGAGGCTGCCAAGGTCGATTTTCAGGACTACGCCATGATTGGTGATGCGAAGGCCACCTTAGAGAACGGCATCTTGCGCCTCGAAATAGACCTACGTCCGCCGAGCGCCTAGCGGCCGTAATTCATGCGAGTGTCGTGCACGCCGAGTATTGGTACCACGTGAGCTGAAGCGGCTCCCGACAACACATCATTCCTGGCACCTACTTCTTCCACGCGAAGCAGCCACAACGAGTGCGTCGAAAGTTCTCGCACGAACGAAACGCTCCCGGATACAACGGCGACGGCATCGCCTAAGTAATAGGTCATATTGGCGGCTTTTAGCACATTTAGACCTCGAAATCGTGGATGATCGGGGTCTATCGCTTCGTCCATGTGTGTTTTGACGAATTGGCGCGCGAGGGCACGATCGTCACGATGTAAAAGGCTGATCGTGGCGGCGGGATTGGCCCGCAGGTTCTCGGCACTTCGCGACGTGGCCTCGAGCGAAAACAGGATCTGGCTGGGTTCATTGGCAACCGGGACGAACCATGAAATCGTCATGAGATGCACTGCATTCTCGGCGCTCGACGTACCGAGGATGCCCAGTGGCGTGGGAATACTCCACACCACGCGGCGACGGCGATCGTCGTCGTCCGAAGCCGCAATAAGTGCGTCAACACCCATTTAGGGGCTCTTTCCTTCGGCCACCCGTAATCGCACGGCCCCTAGAGCCAAATCAGTAGCCCCCTGCTGGAGATACGCCTTGGCACGAGAGCGAACAGCTGTGTTCGAGTCCGCCTTGTAACACGTGTTGGCCCCGTCCCCCATGGCGTTGTACGCCTTTGAGAGCAAGGAAGTGGCCTGTTGGTCGGGCGTCGGCAGCGCCGAATTGGCGGCTTCGGCGTCAACCAGTAATACGCCACACACTGTGTGCAACGAATTTGCCGACAAACTCAAGTTAGAAAGTGCGTTCGAGGCGTTTTTCGCGTCATTGAGCAAAGTGGTCTTGCTCGACGTGAACGAACTTTGCTCGACCCACGTCGTGACTTTTTTCGTGTTGGAAATGGAACCGCACGCAGCCAGTAGCAGCGCCGCGAGCGCGACCACTACCACGCGTCGAGTCACCCGACGACCACGAGATGAAGCGAGCGTCGGCCACGACGAACAACGAGGTAGCGGTCGTGCAACAAGAAGGTGGCGTTGACCTTCGCGTCGGCCGCGAGACGGCGATTGTTGACGTAGACACCACCCTGATCAAGGAAACGACGAGCCTCACTGAGCGATTTCGCCAGTTCGCAGCGCACTAAAAGATCGGCACCGTCTATCCCTTCCACTACCTCACTTCGAGCAAACGTTGAAGACGGCGCGTCGGCCACCACTTCCAACAACATTTTCTCATCAAGATCGCCAATGGACTCGCCAAACAACGCTTCGCCTGCTCGCTCCGCGGCCTTGGCCGCCTCTTCACCGTGCACCAGCGCCACGACTTCGTTAGCCAGCACTCGTTGTGCGAGACGTTCTTGGGGCGCCGCTTTTAAACGTTCATCCAGCGAAAGGATCTCGTCGTGGTCAAGGAACGTGAAGAACCGAAGCAACTGAGGCGTGATGGAGTCGTCGCTATTGAGAAAGAATTGGTGCATTACGAACGGCGACGTCATATCGGCGTCGAGCCAAACGTTGTCACCCAATTCCGACTTGCCAAATTTCGTCCCGTCGGCTCGCAACAGCAGTGGCGACGTGAGGCCGTCCGCGCTACCGCCGTCGAGTTTTCGAACGAGTTCGGCACCCATTGTGATATTTCCCCATTGATCCGAACCACCAATCTGCAACGTGCAGTTGTGACGGCGAAACAATTCGTGAAAATCGTAGGACTGTAACAACATATAGGAGAACTCGGTGTACGAAATACCAACGTCGACCCTCTCAAGGCGACTCTTCACCGATTCTTTGGCGATCATTTGATTGACGGTGAAGTGCTTGCCAACGTCGCGGAGAAAATCCGTTAACACGAGTGGGCGAAGCCACGTGGCGTTATCGAGCAACAACGCAGTGGTGTCGTTCTTCGACGGCCCAAAATCTAAGAACCGGCCGAGTTGTGAGCGGATTCCTTCAATATTGTGCGCGATTTCCGCGTCACTCAAGATCAGCCGCTCGGTCGCTTTGAAACTGGGGTCGCCAATAAGTCCAGTGCCGCCGCCCGCCAAGGCAATGGGGCGATTACCAGCTAATTGCAGACGTCGCAAGTTCAATACGGGTATGAGATGTCCAATATGCAGCGACGTGCCGGTGGGGTCAAAACCCGCGTACGTAGTGATGCCCCCGGCACTTAATCGCTCAAAAAGGTCGTCACTCGTACTTTGATGGAAAAGTCCACGAAAGACCCAATCTTCGCGAACGTTCATGCGGCGAGTCTAGAAGTTGCCGTCTGAACTAAATGATGGTGGTGCCGGGGTAATTCGTCTGCAACCACAGAACAAAGGAATGCCACAGCCCTGAGACCTCGGCAATTCCAATCAAAACCAGCAGGCCGCCACCAACCATGCCAATGACTCGCTGATGTTTCTTTAGCCATCGAGAAGTGACCGTCGCCCACTCGGTCGCCATTGCCGCTAAAACGAAAGGTAAACCGAGACCAAGGCAGTAAACAAAAGCCAAAACTGAACCTCGAAGAGCAGTGGCCCCTGACGACGACGCCGCGAGACCCAGAATTGATCCGAGTGCCGGACCGATGCACGGTGTCCAGCCGAGGGCAAATAAGAACCCGAGCAACCCCGCACCCACCAACGTTGCGCGAGGCACCACGTGGATTCGTCGATCGCGCTGGAGCCACGATCGAGGCCACAGACCGGCGAAGAAGATTCCTAGACCAATTGTTATGACGCCAAAAACAATCTCCAAAATTCGTTCGTGCGCTTTTAGCGTGGCACCCAATGAACCAAAAAGGGCCCCTTCGGATACGAACACCAGAGCGAAACCCAAAATGAAGATGAGCGATCCCATAACGGCGCGCCCTCTCTTTTTTTGAGCCTCTTCCGCACCAACGGCGCCACCCAAAAAGGCAAGATAGCCAGGCAGTAGAGGTAGAACACACGGCGAGACAAATGACACGAGCCCCGCGGCGAACGCTATCGGTAGCGCGAGAATGACGGAACTCGGCAGCGTGGCGATCACGAGAGACTCTTCGATATTGCTGCCGCGACACTTTCGTTCAGCTCAGCGTGCCTCGCCACATTTTCGTTGCGTGAAGGCACCGTCGCAATAATCACGGTGACACCATTTTTGTCGAGCGCCTGTTCAATAGCGTGATCTAGTTGCGCCACGGTAGTAACAGCACGCGTCTCGTAACCAAAACTTGACGCAATTGCCGCCAAGTCGTGGTGGCGAGGCGTGCCGAACAAACGTTCAAACGTTTGAGCATCGAGACGTGAAGCCTGAGGCAAGAAAGAAAAGATGCCACCGCCGTTGTTATCAGCGACCACGAGCGCGCACGAACCATGTTCTCCCACACCATCAACCAATGCCGACACGTCGTGCAAGGCAGTCAGATCACCAACGAAACCCACGGCGCGCGAGTTGCACGCCACACCAAAAATCGTGGACGTCACACCATCAATGCCGTTTACGCCCCGGTTGGCAAAAACAGACGAATTCTTCCGTTGACAAAACCATTCAACGTCGCGCACTGGCATCGACGAGCCGACCACCAACGAAGCGCCCAGTGACGAACTCATGCGAACTACCGAGCGCGCCACGCTTGGTTCATCGAGCGTCTGTGTCGGGGCATCCAACACACCAAGAACATCGTCGGCGACTTTGGACGCATCTGCCCACCACTGTGCGTACGAAGAATCCGCACGCCAGTCGTCGAGGGTGGTGTCCGGTGCACCCACGTACGACGTCGTGATGACGCCCGTCGGATCAGCGGGCGCAGTCGCAAGTGTCAGCCCGATTGTCGGTGCCGACCATTCCTTTAATCGTTCCAATAGCACTTTTGAGGCTGGCAGCGATCCAATGCGCACCACGACGTCAGGTGTGGCGGCGCTTGCAAAGTCGTCACTTCGAAGCAGTACGTCAAAGTACGCCGTGCCCGATGTCGTGATGTCACTCAAGATGACCCAGTCGAGGTCTTGAAGCGATGCAACGAGAGGTGCGGGCGCGCCCGCCCCAATGACGGCTAAGACTCGCTGGGAACGAACGTTCCACGTCGTTGGATCAAGTACGCGCGGTTTTGTCGCTGACGGTGCGGTGTCGTCCAGAAGTGCGGGCAATTCCCCCGTCTCGCCGAGCAAGGGCTCAATGAACGCAGCGTTCAGGTGGACCGGGCCCGGTGGATTTTCCTCGCCGATTGCCGAGCGCCACAGTCGCCGAGCGAGCGAACGCCACGATTTCGATTCCGAACTCATTGCCACGCCGGGCTCTTCGAAGCGGCGCGGACTCGATCCGTACAGATTTTTTTGGTCAATCGTTTGTGGTGCGCCAACACCGTGCAGTTCAGAAGGACGATCAGCCGTAACGACCAGCAATGCTACGTTCGCGTACGACGCTTCTACGACCGACGCATGGAGTTCCGCGGCAGCCGTACCACTCGTGACGAGGACCAACGCGGGAAGCTTCGTGCGTAGAGCGAGACCCAAAGCAAAAAATCCTGCACTGCGTTCGTCGACGCGCACGTGCAACGTAAGTTCCTCGCGAGCCGCGAGCGCCACGGCGAGTGGCGTCGAGCGCGACCCCGGACAGATCACCGCATGTTCTAGGCCTTCGATAACCCACTGGTCCACCAGGGTCGCGGCGTACGCCGCCTGGACATCGCTGGGGCTAGGTACGCTCACTACTCATGCCTTCCTTGAACGTGGAACTCCACGGTACCGGCTCGCCACTGCTGTGGCTGCACGGTTTTACGCAGACGAATTCGAGCGCCCACGTCTTTACCTCAATTCTTGCAGCGCACTGCGCACTCGCCACGCCAGACCTCCCGGGACACGGCCAAGCCCGTGACTTACGTGGAAATCTCGAGGAAATTAGTGACCTCGTCGCCGATGTTCTACCGAGAACCCCTTGCGACCTCGGCGGTTATTCCTTTGGTGGACGCGTGGCGTTGCACGTCGCGCTGCGCCACCCAGAAAAGATACGGCGACTTATTTTGCTGAGTGCCACGCGAGGAATCGAAGATATTGACGAACGTCGATCTCGTCGTGAGCGTGACGAACGATTAGCCGAGCGAATTGAACTGATAGGGACCGATTCCTTTATCGACGAATGGCTCGCGCAACCGATGTTCGAAGGGCTAGCGAACGATGAAGTCGAGCGAAATGCCCGACGTCGTCAAAGTCCATTGGGGCTCGCCTCTTCACTTCGCCTCGCGGGCACGGGCACGCAGGAGTGGCTCGGCGAGAAAATTGAAAGTTTGACAATGCCGGTGTTGCTGATGGCCGGCGAACGAGACGAGAAGTTTCTTCGCGAAGCAGTCGCGATGGCCAGTGATATTCCGGGCGCGCGCTGCGTCGTCATTGCGAACGCGGGACACGCTGCTCACCTTGAACAACCCGACGCCGTCGCAAACGCAATCCTTGAATTTCTCGACGAGGCTAACGCACAATAAGTAGCGACACCACGAGCAAAACTCCGAGCACGAGTTGGGACTGCGACGACACCTTTAACAAGACGAGCAACTCTCGCCCCGTCCGCGACGAAAACGCAATGAGCAGCGCCGGCACGTAGAGCACAAATACCAGCACCCCACTCACAATCGCCACGCCAAGTCCAGCCCCAAGGGCCATAGCAATCACGAAGGCGCCATAGAGCCACGCCGCGCGTTGTCGCCCGAGAAGCGATGCGAGGGTGTGTTTCTTTGAGAGTCGATCACCGTCAATGTCGCGCAGATTGTTAGCTTCCAACAGAGCGCACGCCGCGCTTCCCGTGGTGAGTGCCAACCACCATACGTGTGAGTCGATGGAAAGGTGCTGTACGTAATACGTACCTACCGTCGCCGCGAAACCGAAGTACGCCATAACGAATACTTCTCCGAGGCCGTAGTAACCGTACGGATGGGGACCACCCGTGTAAAACCAGCCCGCGAGGATGGCGCTGGCGCCAATAAGCAGTAACCACCACGACGTAAGAGCACTGAGGCCGAGTCCCGCCACCGCCGCCAAAGCAAACCATACGAACGACGCGTTTCGAACGTGCGTCGCCGGCACCAACTTGGAAGCCGTTATGCGAAAGGGGCCCACGCGAACTTCGTCAGTTCCACGAATGCCGTCGCTGTAATCGTTCGCGTAATTCGTACCAATCTGCAAGGCAAAGGCAATAAAGGCGCACAGCAAACTTCGTCCCCAACAAATGCTCAGCGGTCGAACGGCAACCGCACCCACGACGACCGGTACTAGGGCCGCCGGCAACGTTCGAGGACGTGCGGCAAGAACCCAACGACGTACGGGTCCAGGTGGCGCACTCGACGCCGACGCACTGGGACTGCTCACGGGCGCTTTGGAAACTTGGAGAAATCCGGCTTTCGGTGTTCGACAAAGGCGTTTCGACCTTCTTGTCCCTCTTCGGACATGTAAAACAACATTGTCGCGTCACCGGCCAGTTGTTGAATCCCCGCCAAGCCATCGTCGGCGGCATTGAAGCCAGCCTTCAACATGCGAAGCGCAATCGGGGAAAGCGTCAACATCTGACGACACCAAGCCACCGTTTCCTTTTCGAGGTCCGCGAGTGGGACGACCGTGTTCACGAGGCCCCACTCGAGCGCCTGGTTGGCGTCGTACTGGCGACAAAGGAACCACACCTCTTTGGCACGCTTGAGTCCAATGGTGCGCGCCAGCAGCGATGATCCGTAGCCACCGTCAAATGAACCAACCTTGGGTCCCGTTTGACCAAAGCGAGCATTGTCAGCGGCGATAGAGAGGTCACAGACCAGATGCAAAATGTGCCCGCCACCAATGGCGTAACCCGCGATGGACGCAACAACGGGTTTGGGCAGTCGTCGAATCTGAATTTGCAAGTCAAGAACATTGAGTCGACCTACACCGTGACGAGCAACTTCGTCGTCACCAATGTAGCCATCGTCACCACGAATCTTTTGGTCGCCACCCGAACAAAAAGCGTCGGGGCCCTCACCGGTCAAGATGATCGCGCCGACACTGACGTCATCACGCGCTTGCTCAAAGGCGTCGGAGAGTTCAAAGAGCGTTTGGGGACGAAACGCGTTTCGTCGCTCGGGACGATTAATCGTAATTTTGGCGATGCCGTCAGCAACGTCGTAGAAGATGTCGTCAAATTCGCCGCGGCGCTCCCACGTTGGTAGAGGCCACGATCGAAACTCTTCGACCGGGTCGTGCGGGGAACCTTGAATAACTGTGTCAACCATGCCGAAGAGGCTACCGCCGGTCTAGACCGGGGCAACCAACACGCCCGGTGTCGCCCTATCTCCCGGACGTACTTCGTGGTCGTGTAAACGCTCCGCTAACTCGCTTTGGACGTCAGAAAGTGCGGGATCGTTGAAGCGATTGATCCGCTGCAGTGGGTCATCACTCAAGACGTAGAGCTCCCCCTCGGTCCCGTCGTGCAGAGCTCCTTTTTGGTATTTCGTGAGGAGATACTTGGACGTCAGGACTGAACGGACGTGGACGTCGAGTCCAAAAAGCGCGGAGTCCCACTCGGTCACGGTGGCATCAAATTTGCGTTCGCTCGCTTCGGAGTCACTTTGGGGAAGCACGCCACCTTCAACCCACGACGGCCTTGGCTCTCCCGCCACGTCAAGAAACGTTGCGGCGAGTGACACGAGACTCACTGGTGCTTTCACGACCGCCGGCGCCACCGCACTCGACGGAGCTGGTCGCCAAATAAGCGGCAGTCGAAGAAGACCGTCCACGTGATACGGACCTTTGAACAGCAAACCGAAGTCACCTTGTAATTCACCGTGGTCGGTCGTGAAGAAAATATCAACGTCGTCGGCGCAACCCATTTGTTCCAACGCATCGATCACGCGTCCGAGGGCCTCGTCAATAAGTTCGACTTCCACCGCGTTCAGCGCGTTCACTTCGCGAACTTGATTTTCCGTCAATGTCGCGGGAACCCACTTGGCGGGAGCTTCGTAGTTACTCACCACTCGCCCGTCGTACCACGCTCGCCAGTGACGAGCCTTCTGATCAAGAAGAGCTTCACGCTCACTCGCACTAGTCGGATAATTGGCGGGAAGATCCACGTCGCGCCAGGGCACGCGGCTCACTTCTTCAGCGGGCGGATCCCAGGGATGATGAGGATCAGGAAAACTCATCCAACAGAACCAGTCGGCGTCGGCTGGCTGTTGTCGCAACCAATTAATGGTGCGATCTGCCACCCAGTCCGTGTGGTACCAGTCTTTTGGAATCGGATTGCTCTTTACTTGCGGTGCGTCAGTGTCGCCACCACCGGCGGCGTTCACTTGTAAGTCCGCGTCGAGTACTTGATAGAAGTTGCCAATTTGATCGGGATGATTCTGCTGCATCCATTTGGCGTAGTGCGTAAATCCCTGAGCGCCGTGGGTAGAAAATTCGAGATGATCAAACCCGCGGTGAGGACCTCGGCGTCCGTCGAACCAGGGTTCATCAACCGTAGGGATGCCTAGATTCGCGAGTGCGTTCTCACTAAATCGACCAAAGGGATCGAGAAAGGGTTCGAAGTGTGCTTTACCAATGAGCGCGGTCTTGTACCCCGCGTCGTGCAGTACTTCGGCGAACGACGGAGCATCGATAGCGAGCGCGACGCCGTTCATCCAGGCACCGTGCGTACTTGGAAACTGGCCCGTCAACATTGACGCACGAGACGGCATGCACACGACCGACGTTGGTTGACATCGCTCGTAGCGAATACCCTGAGCCGCTAAAGCATCGACCACCGGCGTTCTTGATAACACGCCGCCATTACACGCGAGCGTGTCGTAGCGCTGTTGATCGGTCGTGACAAAAAGAATCTTTCGACCCATTTAGCTCTGCTCCCTCATCTTGTCTTCAGCCATGCGCTTAATTTCATCGAGTGCACCGTCCGTGGCACCGCCCGTAATGAGAGCAAGTGCGTCAGGCACCGCGGTAGTTGAATACACACACAACGAGTCAAGTGGGCCAAGGGCAATGACGTCAATGGTGCCTAAGTGAAAGTGATATAGCGGCGACGTCACCTTGTACTGGAAGCGTCGCAACAATGGGTCGACGGTCAAAATCTCCTCGGGCATCGAGAGCCCCGTACCCAAGGTGATGGTGCGAATATTGCCCTCCACCGTGCACGAAACAACGCCGGGGAACCATTCAGGAATGCTGTCGGGTTCACAAAAAACTGACCACACCGTATCGGGGTCCGCGCTGATTCTTCGCTCGTAACGAACGGTCGCCACTCAAGTTCCTTTGTTCGGCACCGATTAGTTCTACTACGTGGCTTCTAGTGTTTGAACGTGCGTGCGCTCGTTGCCCTCGATCTCCCCCTCGGTGCGTCATTGGTAAACGCCATGAAAGACGCATATGAGCGTGGTGAGGCTGTTTGCGTGCTCGACCAGCGTCTGAGTGCGTCTCGACGTCGTGAAGTGCTTGACCTTCTCTCGCCTACCGATATCATTGGCGGCGACGGCGATCGAACACCGTGGCCGAGTGGTCGAGGGGTCGACGACGGTGACGGTCTGGTCATGTTGACCTCAGGATCAAGTGGCGTCCCCAAAGCCGCGGTGCTTACCTGGCGCGCGATAGAAGAAAGTTCGAAGCGCACTTCGGCCGCACTCGAGAGTGAGAAAAACAGTTGCTGGTTGGCTTGTCTACCCGCGAATCACATTGGAGGCTTCGCCGTACTCGCGCGTTCCCTCTTTACAACTTCTGCGTTGCTTTTTGATTCGCCCATTGAAGATGGGCCCTCGAAAGGCGCAACACACGTCGCCGTTGTACGCACGCAGCTGGCCCGTCACGACCTATCGGGCTACAAATGTGTCTTGCTCGGAGGTGCTCGGCCGCCTGATCAATTGCCGACCAATGTTGTGACGACGTGGGGCATGACGGAAACTGGCTCGGGCGTTGTCTATGACGGCGTTGCTCTGGCGGGGGTTGAGCTCTCAACGCTCAAAGGCGAACTTCTCGTCCGGTCTCCCACGCTTCTTCGCACCTACCGTGAGCGCCCGGTGGCGTTCGTCACTGGGCCCGACGGGACGCCCGGTTGGTTTCCAACGGGCGACGCGGGCGAAGTGAGCAATGGCGTCTTACGGGTACGGGGTCGTCTCAGCACCGTCATCAATTCTGGTGGCGAAAAGATCTGGCCCGACGATTTGGAGGCACTTTTTCTCAGCGTGCCTGGCGTGCGCGACGTCGCGGTCGTTGGCGAAGACGACAACGAATGGGGCGAACGCGTTGTTGTCCTCGTCGTCACCGATACGAATGCCGACGAACTACTCGACAACTTTCGCGCCGTAGCGAACGAACGCATTGGTCCTTGGGCGAAACCAAAGTCCGTTAGAAATGTTGCTTCAATTCCTCGAACCGATAATGGCAAAATTCGCCGCGATCAATTAATGACGCTGTTTTAACCAACGCCGCCCGTTGGCTGATTCGTGGTGCCACCATCGACGACAATCGTTTGTCCGGTCATCCAAGAGGACAAGTCGCTCACGAGCGTCAAGGCAATCGTCGCAATGTCGTCGGTGTCACCGAGTCGGCGAAGAGGGATGCTCGCTGCAATCGCTTCCCCGTGCTCTTCCCAGAGTCCCCGCGCAAGTTCAGTTTTTACGAGGCCGGGAGCAATGGCGTTTACTCGAACCGAAGGTGCGAGCTCCCAAGCAAACTGCTTCGTCAAATGAATCACCGCGGCTTTAGTGACGTTGTACCAACCAATTCCGGGTTCAGGACCGAGTCCACCAATGGAAGCAATGTTGAGGATCACGCCACCGTGCTCCGCCATCCACTGGTGCCATACGGCTCGTGTGTGCGTAACAATCGACGCCTGATTAATTTCGTACGTTTTTTGCATTCGCACGTCGTCAATGTCCACGAGGGGTCCAAAGTACGGATTCGTTCCCGCGTTGTTAACCAAAATATCGGCACTGCCGAATTTTTCAATCGTCTCTCGCACTAATCGATCCGCGTCGGCCGCTCGACCAACGTGCGCCACAATCGCTGCTACTCGGTGGCGGTTGGCGCCAAACGTGTCGACGGCGACGGCGAGGTTTTCTTCACTACGCGACGAGAGCACTACCTTGGCTCCTTCGTCAACGAGGCGATGCGCAATGGCGAGACCAATTCCTCGACTTGCCCCTGTGATAATTGCGGTCTTTTCTTCGACTCCGGATTCCATGGGGCTAGAGCCTA
The DNA here is from genome assembly GCA_003138895.1 of Acidimicrobiaceae bacterium. GTDB lineage: Bacteria > Actinomycetota > Acidimicrobiia > Acidimicrobiales > RAAP-2 > RAAP-2. The sequence continues at coordinate 115,106 of PLHJ01000006.1, read as the reverse complement.
CGGTCCGACGTACTCTCAGCACATCTTTCGAAGCACCGCTAATTCGCCTCCTAGCATTGGTCCGTGCAACTTCCAGCCCCGAACCAACGGTCGTAATCGATGCCGCGACTGCGCGACGTGGGCAGCCAACTGAGTTCGCCCTATCTACGCCAGCACGTCACGAATCCCGTGAACTGGTGGGAATGGGGCGACGACGCCTTTTTGGAAGCCGCACGTCTGGACCTACCGATATTTCTGTCGATTGGTTACGCGGCGTGTCACTGGTGCCACGTCATGGCCCACGAGTCATTTGAAAACGTCGAAATCGCCCGGCAATTAAACGATGGATTCATTGCCATCAAAGTCGACCGCGAAGAACGACCCGACGTGGACGCCCTTTATATGTCAGCCACCCAGATCGTGAGTGGCAGCGGCGGCTGGCCCATGAGTGTCTTCATGACCCCCGACGGACGTCCCTACATGGCCGGGACTTATTATCCGCCCGTCGACCGAGGTGGCGCACCGGGTTTTCCCCGCCTGCTGAGAGCTATGAGCGACGCGTGGAGTGCCCAGCGCGAGCTCGTTGAACAACAAGCTGACGAAATTGCGGGCGCCGTTGACGCCGAGGCACTCTTCGTTGATCGTTTGGAACCCACCTCGAACACGACCTCGTGGCGCGACGTCGCAAAACTCCTGCGCGACGATCTTTTAGAACGCTTCCACGTGGATGGCGGTTTCGGTGGCGCACCAAAGTTTCCGAGACCAAGTTACGTTGAGGCACTTCTACCTTTCGCTAGCGATATAACCGTTGCCGACACGATCACGGCAACGCTCGACGCCATGTCGCGACGGGGACTTTATGACCACCTTCGAGGAGGCTTCGCCCGTTATAGCGTCGATAACGAATGGCACGTCCCGCATTTTGAAAAAATGTTGTCCGACCAAGCACTGCTCGCCAGCGTTTATTTTCGTGCGGCTCGTGCACTGCCGCAACACCCCGAGTGGCGAACCGTTGCGCTCGACACGTTGTCCTTCGTTGAAAACGACCTCCACGTTGAGGACGGCTACGCGTCGTCGCTCGACGCGGACAGCGATGGAAAAGAAGGCGCTCACGTCACTTGGACGAGCATTGAAGTCAAAAACGTCTTAAACGATGCCGGACTGTCCGACTTCAGCGCCGCGGTGTGTGCCCGTTACCGCATTGAGGATGAAGGTGCCTTCGAGGGTCGAAGTATTCCTCGACTCGCCGGCGGTGAACCCTTCCTTGCTTCATCGGACTTGCAACCGGCACTTAAGGCCCTTCGAGCGAGTCGTGACCTACGTCCACAGCCTACGCGTGACGAAAAGGTGATTCTCGAATGGAACGCGATGTTCGCGGTCGCGTGCTTCGAAAGTGGTGACGAGCATTTTGTGGTCCTCGGTGGAACGCTTCTTCGCCAACTCGCCGTGACGCACTTTGCCAACGGCTTCTGGTGGCGAACGAGCAATCACCGCTCGTACGCAACGTGCGCGGACGTGGCGTGGTACCTCCAAGCACTACTCGGTGCCTTTGAGGCAACCGGCGACGAAACGTGGCTTGACCTCGCGGGTTCGAGTTCGCACTATCTCATCAAGCACTTCTGGGACGGCGATCTACCAAGCCCCACTAATCCCAACGCGGGTCAAGGTTTCTATTCTTCGGCCGACGTCGTAACCGACGTTCGCATTCGTTCAAAAGAAATCTTCGACGGCGCCACGCCCTCGAGTCACGCGGCCGCGACGAACGCGCTCGCTCGGTACGCCCTTATCTCCGGCGACGAACTTGCGGGCGCCGTTGCTCGACGGCTCTGTGAGCTTGCTGGCTCCCTGCTCAACCAACACCCCGCGGCGGTTGTCGATCTCGTGCACGCCTGGGGCTTCGTTGACAACGGTGTCGAAATCGTTGCTCCCGGCGCAGCGAGTGAGCTCGTGAACCACGTACGATCGTTCTTCGTGCCCAACAGTGTGCTCATCACCGGTAACGGTTCATCCCCTCTCTTGAAGGACCGTCTTGCGGGACTGGTGTACGTCTGTCGTGCCGGCGTCTGTCGACTTCCCGTTTCGTCGCCCGAAGCGCTCCGAGATGAACTTCGTAGTGTCCAGGAAATCCACTGATGCCGATTTTTCGCCGAAACAATCCCACTCGCGTCACAAAGAAATTCGTCGAGCGACTTCCCGAAAGAGAATCACCCGATTATTCGCCAAGTTCCACGATGTTCGGACTCGTACTCGGCTCAACGAATGAAACAACGACGCTGATTGATCTGAAGTCCAAGGCGCTCGTTCGTTGGCGTATCCCATGGCCGGCGGGCGTGCAAAGTGACCTCGAAGTCTTTGATGTCGTGGAAGCAGAACTCGCGGTCGACATCGAACACGACGATCTCGCCCAAGTAGAAGCAGTAAGCGTCGAGGGACTACCCCGACGCATTGGCACGTACCGAACACGGCGAGTTCGACGGTGGTTTGAACATCTGCAAGCTCCCATGGACGGACCCATATTTGGTTTTCGCGGACCGAGTGCGCCGTACTGGGAGTTTCGCGGTGAACGCCCGAGCATTGCGTTGGTCGCCGCGCAGCGTGGTCCTCAGTTGCTTCGCCGTCTCGACGATGGATCGACCTGGGTCCGTTTTGGTTGGGGTGGTGATGACGTGTGGCTCGTGTGCGAGGACGCCCAAGCCATTCGTGCCATTGAAGCCACTCGTCGAGAGGCGCTCGCGGGCAAGGATCTCGCGACCGCACTCGGCTTTCGACCGGCCTACGTGCTCACGACATTGTCCCAACCCATTGACGGGCACTGCTACAAGATCTGCACGGGACTGTTGCCCCGCGGCTAGATCTACTTTGGCAACTTGCCCGAAGCCAGGGATTCGGCCATGGCCCAACCAAAGACCACCAAACGCTCCCCTTTAGCGGCCTTGACGGGCTTAAAGAGATTGACGGCACCTTCCAAGGGCAACGCCTTCGAGGCCACAAAGTCGAGTCCCCCGACGGGGCCACTGAGCGACGACATCACGAAGGTCTTGTCATCAATGGCCTTTTCGTCACCGAAGCGCTTGGCTAAACGACGGCCCCAGGCTCGGTCTTCGCCGGTGGGCTTGTAGCCCTCTCGAGGTACCACGTCTTCGAGGCCCAAAAACGCCCGAAAGCCGTCTGGTGTGGTGAGACGAGTGCCGAGCAAGACGTCCTCATCGGGAAAGGCCAACAAGGCTCGTCGAAATTGATCGTGCAGCAGGGTTTTTAGTGCTTGGTCGGACTTCGCGTTTCGATCAACGAGCGCCAAGCCCACCAACAGCGAGGGCGTCCCGCCGATTCTCTCCAGCGTGCAAAAGGAATATGCCCGAAGCTTGTTGCCTTCGCGCACTTGGGTGATCAAAACCCAGTCCTCACGTTGCTTAGAGAGAAAGCCAATATCGAAACCAGGCTCTCGGTCAACGCACAGGTCAGCCATTTCGGCTAACTCGGCATCATTGAGGGCTGTCGTGTCCTTCGTAGTTACCGTCATTGCCATAGGCAGACATTCTACGAGAGATTTGGACCCAGCTTTTTTAGTCCTAACCCGCTATGACGTTTTGGCCAAAATGCGAGCGAAGTTCGCCCGCCACGCCGCTTAGATCAACGCGCACATCATCGCCTAAGCGAAAGGCCTTTCCGGTCTGGCCCGCTTCCAAAATCACGGCGGTCGCCCCAGGGTGTCGACCAAGAATCGCTCGAAGTTCTCGCATACCGTCCTGGTTGAGGTCCTTTTGTTCGAGTCGAAGGTGTAATTCTTCAACGTCTTCGCCCAGTTTGGGCACTGTCACCTCGAGCGCGGTGAAGCGCACGGATTCATCACGCCACTCCACTCGACCACGAATAACCACCACAGTGTCCTTTTGCAAGAACCCACTACACGAGCCAAACACTTTGGCAAAGACATTTACTTCGATTGACCCGCCCAGGTCCTCCACAACAACTTGCGCCCAGGTGTCGCCATTCTTCGATGTGCGTAATCGGACTTCGGACAGCACGCCTCCAATGGTGCGGACTCCACCTTGTTCACCTAATTGTTCGGCCACTTCTTTTATTTCCGTAATGGTGCCGTCGGTCGAACGACGAAGCGAGCGCTCGACGCTCAGCAACGGATGATCAGAAATGTAAAGACCAAGCATCTCTCGTTCAAAATTCAGTCGCGAAAGTCGATCAAACTCTGTTGCGGGAATCGAGACATCGGTCCCTTCCCAGTCGCCGCCCTCGCTCGCTTCGTTCATCGCCGCAAAAAGTGTCGAAATGCCCACCGCGAGATCCTTTCGACGATCAAGGGTCTTCGCCACGAGTTCATCAATCACGAGCGCGAGCCCTTGACGAGGAAGTCCGAAACTGTCAAAAGCTCCCGCCTTGATAAGTGATTCCATCGACCGCTTGTTGAGCACCGCGGGATCAACGCGACGTACGAAATCGTAGACCGATGAAAAAAGACCGTTCGCCTCTCGTTCGTTGACGATACGTTCCACGAGCGACGTGCCCACGTTACGCACGGCGGCCATTCCAAAGTTGATCGTGTTATCGAAGTTCACACTCGGCGCAAAATCCGCGTACGACTCGTTGACATCGGGTACGCGCACCGTGATACCCATCACACGGGCCTCCGCGAGGTACAGCGCCGTTTTATCCTTGTCGTCTTTAAATGAGGTGAGCAACGCCGCGAGGTACTCCACGGGATAGTGTGCCTTAAGCCACGCGTTCTGGTACGCAATCAGTGCGTATCCGTAGGCGTGGCTCTTGCCAAAGGCGTAGTCGGCGAAGGGTTCGATTTTGTCAAAGAGAACTTCACCCAGCGCTCGGCCATATCCGTTTTGGTCCGCGCCATCGATGAACTTGCTTCGTTCGGCGACAATCATTTCGCGAATTTTCTTGCCGCACGCCTTTCGAAGATTGTCGGCTTCGGTCATGGAATAGCCGGCGATCTTGGTGGCGACACGCATGATGTGCTCTTGATAAATCATCAACCCGTAGGTTTCACCCAAAATCTCTTCAAGATCTTCGTGGTCGTAGAGAACGCGCTGGCGACCGTTCTTTCTATCGGCGTAGTGGTTGTGAACGTTTTCACCCATTGGTCCGGGGCGATAGAGCGCGACGAGCGCCGCCACGTCATGAAAACTCGTCGGTGCCAACCGCCGCATCAATGCTCGCATTGGCGTACTTTCGAGTTGGAAGATGCCAATCGAATTGCCCAGTCGCAACATCGCGAATACTTCCTCGTCGTCCAAAGGAACGTGATCGATGTCCACGCGTTCGCCCGTTCGGCGTTCAATGTTGTCCAGGGTGCGTTCGATAATTGAGAGGTTTCGAAGTCCCAAGAAGTCCATCTTCAAAAGACCGAGTTTCTCAATGGTGTTCATCTCAAATTGAGTGACGATGGGAGCGTCGTCGATGTTGCCGTTAGGTCCAGGCTTTCGTTGCACTGGCGCGTAGTTCGTCACCGGTTCTTTCGTAATGACCACGGCGGCTGCGTGGATGCCGTCTTGTCGTCGTTTGTCAACAAAACCGAGTGCCACGTCAATCGTTCGCTTGGCGTCCGGTTCGGTCTCGTACATCTTTCGAAGATCCGCAGCTTCGTTGAAGCGGTCCTCAAACCCTTTGGTTTTAGTGAGACAGGCAGCCAGCGGTACGTCTTTGCCCATTAACAGTGGCGGCATTGCCTTGGCAATTTTGTCACCGACCATGGCAGTAAACCCGAGCACACGAGCCGCGTCACGAACCGCGGCGCGCGCCTTAATGGTGGAGAACGTCACGATTTGAGCCACGTGTTCGGACCCGTAGGTCTCACTCGCGTAACGAATCATTTCGCCGCGATAACGATCGTCAAAGTCCATGTCAATGTCGGGCATGGACTTTCTTCCCGGATTCAAAAACCGCTCAAAAATCAGTCCGTTGCTGATCGGATCAATATCGACGATCTTGAGGCAGTACGCCACGCAGCAACCGGCCGCGGATCCTCGACCAGGTCCCACACGAATGTCCTCACTGTGCGCGTAACGAATAAGGTCCCACACCACCAAGAAGTAGTCGGCGAATTCCATATTCTCAATGACCTGTAGTTCGTAATCCACACGGTCGCGCACTGTGTCACTCAGGTCGTCGCCATATCGCTCACGCGCGCCCTGGTACGTGAGATGGCGCAAATAACGGTTTGCCCGTTGGGTGTGATTCTCCCCAGGGAATTCTTCGGGGGTCGGAAATTCCGGCAACGCGTCATTGTCGAAGTCGATTTTGATGTCAGTTCGCTCGGCAATTACCAAAGTGTTATCGCACGCTTCGGGTAACTCTCGAAAGAGGTAGCGCATCTCGGCGGCTGACTTCAGATAATGTTCCTTGCCTTCAAAGTGAAAACGGTTGGGATCCGAAACAAGCGAGCCGGTACCGATGCAGAGCAACGCGTCGTGCATTTCGGCGTCATGGGCGTGCACATAATGCAAGTCGTTCGTGGCTAGGAGCGGCGCGTTAATTTGGCGCGCGAGTTGCACCAATTGTGGATTGGTCCGTGCTTGATCGGGGATGCCGTGATCTTGCAACTCCACGAAGAAGTTTTCTTTACCGAAAATGCTTTGTAAACGCCCCGCGAGTTCCACGGCCTTTTGGTAGTTGCCTTGCAGTAACGCCTGTAGGACGACACCACCGAGGCATCCCGAGGTTGCGATGAGACCCGAACTGTGTTCCTGGAGCAACTCCCAGTCGAGGCGAGGTTTGTAGTAATAACCCTCGAGAAAAGCACGAGACGACAACTGAATCAAGTTCTGATAGCCCTGTGTTGAAGTAGCTAACAACGTGATGTGGTGATACAACTTTTGACCACCCTCAACGTCACCGCCGGTGTCATCAACCTTTCCTCGTCGGACCGGTCGGTCAAAGCGCGACTCGGCGGCCATGTAGGCCTCAAGTCCGATGATGGGTGTGATGTCGTGCTTTCGACACACTTCGTAAAATTCAATTACGCCGTAAAGATTGCCGTGGTCGGTGATACCGAGAGCTTTTTGTCCATCGGCTTTTGCCGCAATGACAAGTTCTTCAATTCGTGCGGCCCCGTCCAACATCGAATATTCGGTGTGGTTGTGTAGATGGACAAAACCGTCAGTGGCCATCAGACCTCAAACCTCTCACACGTTGACTCACCCCACTGTAATTACAATGAGGGAGTTCGAGCCTACCGGACACCCGTGACGCCCTGGTGGCTTGACCGGCTCTACAGGTACGTGCCGGGCCGTGCGGGTAGGCCGTCGGTCGGGCCCGCCCCCAGCGAACGATCGCGCATTTGTTGCAACTGGGCGGCGGCAGCGGCTTGTTGAGCAAATATTGAAGCCTGGATGCCATGAAAGAGGCCCTCCAACCAACCCACGAGTTGCGCCTGCGCGATGCGAAGTTCCGATTCGGTGGGAACCTCGGACGAAAATGGCAACGCCATTCGTGAAAGTTCAAGGCCGAGGTCGCTCGACAAGGCGCCCGTCAGTTCACTTATTGAGGTCTCGTAAATCTCGCGAAGTCGAGTCCTGCCCGCTTCATCGAGAGGCGCATTTCGAGCTTCGTCGAGAAGCGACTTCACCATCGAACCAATGCGCATGACTTTGGCCGGCTGAGAAATGAAATCACTCGCCTCTTCTTCGGACTGGCTATTTTCGCCCGAACCAGGAGGCAGCACCTGGTCGGGTTCGACGGTAACGCTAGAAGGATCAATGTTTTCCACCATGGCAGTGTGCCAGATAATCGACCTTCGCCAAACATGACCTCCCGGGATTTTCTGGTTAGCGAGGGGTACACTGCAGGAGTGAAGGTTTCTACTCGTGGTGACTACGCCAGCCGTGCTCTGTTGAGTCTGGCCTTGCACGAAGAAACGACCGGTCCCACTTCCGTGAGAGACATTGCCGATCGCACCGGACTTCCCCAGCCCTACCTGGAACAGATTCTCTTGTCACTCAAAGGCGCGGGCCTCGTACTTTCCAAGCGCGGTGTCGGAGGTGGTTACGTACTTTCTCGTCCCGCCAGTGACATCACCCTGGCCGAAATCGTTGCTTCCGTCGATGGGCCTATCGTCGCCGGTGATTTTGGTGAACCTCACAAAAATGGTGCCTGTGACCACGAAGGCAAGTGTGTCTTGCTCGCCGTTTGGGCCGACGTGGGAAACCACATGCGCAGCCATCTATCGAGTTACACCCTTGAAGATATGGTCATCGAAGCCCGAGGTGGCCGACCGGTCCAAAAGACCCACATCACCGAAGCCTCTGCCTAAACGCCAGATTTAAGAAGGAAATAAGATTTCCACCACCTGGACTTACCGTGTGGTAAATTTGTTAGGTATCGGTAGGAAAAACTATCGGTATTTAACCCCCCAGTAGTGCAAGGAGTTGCTATGAATTCCTCCAACCAACGACCCGCCGCGAACACGAACGACATGTTGGGATTGTTGTTACGCGATCTTGATCGCTACCCAATGCCTAACTACGACGAACAAATTGAGCTGGCAAAACGAGTCACCAAGGGTGACGAAGAAGCCAAGAAACAAATGGTCGCCGCCAACCTACGACTGGTGCTGCACTGGGCGCGTCGCTACCAAGACCGTGGCGTCGAAATGGTCGACCTCGTCCAAGAGGGAACGTTCGGACTGCTTCGTGCCGTCGAGAAGTTCGACTGGGAGCGCGGTTTCAAATTTTCTACGTACGCCACCTGGTGGATTCGCCAAGCGCTACAGCGCGCCGTGCAACAACACGGACGAACAATTCGTATCCCCCTCGAAGTGGGAGAGCAGCTTCAGCGTCTCGAAGCTACGACGGCAGAACTCACATCGATATTTGGGCGTAAGCCCACTGACGATGAACTGACCGAAGCCACGGGCATGACCAAGGCCGAACGACGAAACCTTGAAGGATTGGCCGGTGTGACAGCGTCACTCGACCAGCCGGCATCGTCGGACTCCGCGACCACGCTAGGTGACCTCGTCGCTCCAAGCCACGACGACTGGGTTGGCACGATTGAGCAAAACATGCTCGACGAGCAACTCCGCGGTGCACTCGACAAATTGACCGAACTACAGCGCGAAGTCTTGTCGCTGCGCTTTGGCTTGAACGGCGCCGCCCCCATCTCCTTGCAGGCCACGGCCAACAAATTAGATATTGGCGTTCGTCGAGTTCGAAGGGCTGAAGAAGAAGCGCTGCTTATTCTTCGAGGCGACGCGCAAGTTGTCGCGGCCCACGAAGTCGCCTAGTCGTCTTTAAAGTCCGGTACCAACGCTTGTAGGTCCTGGGGCAGCGGAGCATTCGCGTCAACGATATCACCCGTGACGGGATGTACGAACCGCAACGTCGTCGAGTGCAAGAAAAACCTTCCTTCGAGCAAGCGCCGATCACGACGATGGCCGTAGCGATTGTCATTGACCACGGGGTGACCGATTGTTCCAAGATGAACGCGAATTTGGTGCGTTCGACCAGTGTCCAAACGCAGGCGCAACAACGACACGTTGTGGGGCTTTTCGATGCGACGAAGTACCTCATAACTCGTCCGCGCGGGTCGACCGTCAGCACGCACCGCCATCAACGTCGGTGTGCGCGTGGAGCGTCCAATGGGTGCGTCCACTACCCCACGTTCTTCTTCGACGTAGCCCTCAACGAGGCCGAGATACGTTCGTTGCATCGTCCGCTCCGCCAGTTGATCGCTGAGACTTAGAAAGGCCCGCGGCGTCTTGGCCGCCACGAGAAGACCTGACGTTCCTTTGTCCAAACGGTGGACAATGCCAGGACGCAGTGCGTCACAGTAGCCATCAACGGCCAACTGCGCCATTTCGGGATACGCGGCAACCAGGCCGGCGACGAGCGTTCCCTCGCGTTGACCGGCGCCGGGATGCACGACAAGGCCCGCGGGTTTATTGATCACGACGAAGTCCGGATCGTCAAGCACGACATCAAAAACGACGGTGGCATCGGGTGCGACTTCACCTTCGTCACTGAGAGGAAGTACGGCCGAGAGGTGATCACCAACGTCGAGTGACTGCGACGACTTGCGCACGACGTGGTCATTAATTTTGACAAGACCCTCATCGATCGCGTGGTGCGCTTCCGACCTCGAGAATCCAGTTAGGAGTGCCAGTGCACGGTCCACGCGGTAGCCCGCCAACGAATCTGGAATAACGAGATCGAGTATCTCGCCGTCAAAGGCGTCGAGAACGTTGTCGTCACTCACGTCAGCAGCTTTTCGCCCTGGAGCAGTTTCACGAGAAGAACGAGAAAGCCAATGGTGATGGCCGCGTCAGCGAGGTTGAAAATTGGAAACGAACCAACGGCAATGAAATCCGTTACTTCGTGAGGTGAAGCAGCGAAGCGGTCGATAGCGTTTGCCACCCCACCCCCAATCAACAACCCAAAGCCCCACGACGATGCACCGGGTCGAGCACGAAGGCCGCTCAAGAGAACCGCCACGCTCACGACGATGACGATGACTGAAGTCACGATGGTGCCGGCACCCCGAAACGAAAACGCCAAGCCCGCGTTGTACTGCAACTGGAACCAGAGCGGACCAAGTATGTGCTTAGCTCCGGCAACGAGCGAGTGTCGAGCCCAGATTTTGCTGAGGCTGTCCGCAACCGCGACCCCGAGGGCCACGAATACCACCGTGAAGGGAACGTGATAACGGCTCAGACGATCGACCGACAGGCCGCGCACGTAAATACGGGCAACTGGTAGCGCAAACGGTCCTTAGGGATTCGTTCGTAACATTCGTCACAACGACCGTAGGAACCCTCGTCAATTCGCGTAAGGGCAACATCGATTTCGATGACCTTCAACTCCATGCGCTGTGCGAGTTCTTTCAGTTGATCACGTTGAACGTCGGAACCAACACTGGTACCGTCTTCGTCGTCGTACTCGAGTCGCTCTCGGTCCACCAACATCTCGTCGGCTTGCGCTTCATTCACGCTGATTTGAACTTCGGCAACTTTACGTTCGGCAATAAGGAGCTCACGAATCTCTGCGAGGAACGCAGGGTCATCCGCGTAGGGCTTCGAATGCATCTTGCGCTCGAGAGCTTCAACGCGCTTGCGCTCTTCGGACTCTCGACGCTCTTGGCGCTTTCGTTCCTCGGCTGCGCGTCGTTCGATTTCTTGCTGCTTACGGAGCCGCTCGTTTTCGATAGCCCGGCGTCGAGCATCGATTTCACGCTGTTTTTTCGATTCCGCCGCAGCTTTTTCACGAGCTTTTCGCTTGATTTCTCGCTCTCGGGCCGCCGTTTTCTCTTTGGCGGCCCGCTCTTTTAGCGCCTTAGCGTGGGCGATTGCTTTTTGCTTTTCCTTGGCCAAACGCTGTTTTTCTTGCAATTTGGCTTTGGTAGCTCGGTCGCGTTCGGCTTTTGCAGTCGCTATTGCTTTCGCCTTGGCCTTGGCGACACGAACCTTCTCAGCGGCAGCGGCCTTGGCTAGACGTTCCTTTTGAGCCTTTTGTGCTGCGAGAGCCTTTTGTTTCGCGAGCGCTGCCTTGCGGGCCAGTTCCTTTCGTTGCGAGGCGGTGAGCGGCTTCTTCGCGACCGCCTTCTTTTTCGCTGGTGACGCCTTCTTTGAGGTCGCTTTCTTTGCAGCTTTTTTGGTCACCGCTTTTTTCGGCGCCGGCTTCTTCGCGGCTGACTTGTTCACTACGGCCTTCTTTGCGGTTGATTTTTTGGTAATAACGGCACTTTTCGCCATCTAGCACTCCTTAGACACTGCAAGCAGTGTGGGCTCGGGCGATGACTCTAGCAGTCGTGGCTCGAATTAGGGACGTTCGTCGTTTCGACCTTGATCAAAATTAAGCACTTGTCCAATAGTCGGTGGTGTACCGGAGGCGGCGGGCGCGGGAGGTGGCGCCGTTGGACGAGCGGGCGTCGCATCAATAATGGGGCGCTGCGCGGGAATGGGTGCCGTGGCGTTGGGTGAGGCTGGCGCGGGCGTCACAGGTGGCGTTGGCGCGGCAGCGGGCTCGGGAGCAGGTGTGGGCGCGGGCACAGGTGTCGGTGCTGGTGGGGGTGCGACAGCCGTCTGCGTTGGACGAGGCGAACCATCGACCATCGGCTGCACGTTTTCATCCACCCACACGAGGAACTCTTGAAGTTGCGTGCGAAGTCGCTGGCGCTCGGATTCAATTTGGCGAGCCAGACGTTCCACGTCTTCACTGAGACGCTGCTTCAGGCCCTGTAGTCGCGTCAGTTCATCTTGTGCTCGGCTTTGAGCGTCAGCCAAGATCTCACGAGCGCGTTCTTGCGCCGCGGTCGTCACTTCTTTCGCCTGGGACTGTGCGGCACCTTGTGTCTGTTCGACAAAGTCCTGCGCCATGGCAATCATCGACGCAACGCGCTCACTAACGTCACTGGGCAGTGGTGGAGCAACCGCACGCGCCACCGACGCCGCTTCACTTGGTGCGCCACGACGATCACCGTCGAGTTGGTTGATTCGTTCGGCTGCTTGACGCAACTGCTGTTGTTGCTGGCGAAGCTGTTCCTTCAGATGTTCGGCTTCAACAGCGGCTCGCTCGAGAAACTCGTCGACTTCATCGACGTTGTAGCCCTTTAGGCCCAACTTGAATTCAACCGTACGCAGCACTTCCAGCGCTTGTTGGGGCGTGTTGGGACTATCCATGGGATTACCTTACCCCCGCTTTGGCGCCCAACACGGCTCTCGCCACTCAGATAATGCGAGCAATGATTTCTAACAAGATGATCGCGACCCAGGGCGAAAAATCAATTGGAAGATTTCTCGAACGTGGCAAAATTCGACGAATGGGCGCCAGCAGAGGTTCCGTTGCCGAGGTGAGAAGGTTGCGAATCGTGCGTAAGGTGCCCCCGACGTTGGGCGGAAGCCAACTCATCAGCGCTGACGCGATGATTAAAAATATATAAAGGGTAATGAGCGTTCGTACGAGGCCCATTAGAGGTCACGGGCGGGAGAAAATTGACGCCGCAGTCGGTCGTACGTCTCGGGATTGACGTGAAAATTCTGCGGAATGGCGATGTAGACCTGCGGGGTAATGACCTTTATGGAGCCTGAGAGCGTATAGACAACACCACTCGTGAAGTCGAGTAGTCGTCGTTTTAGATCGGCGTCGATGCCCATCAAATTGATGACAATTGGCCGCCTCGCCTTTAGTTGATCAGCGATTTTCTTGGACTCGTCATACGAAGTCGGTTGAAAAATAATGACATCGTCCGCTTGAGCGAGCGTGGTGATCGGTCGAACTGACTGCGCCTGGAGTGGACGGACCATGGGACGTTGCGCCGGAGCGTTGTTAAGCGAACCAACGCGAGGTACGGCCTCGGTGCGTTGTGCGCCGAGCGGTCGCGGAGGCATTGATGACGAGACCGGAGCAGGCGCACTCGCCCACTGCTGTTCCGATTGTTCAAACGCGGGAGCGTCAACGAAGGGTCGCTCAACGCCAGTTGATCGTCCGAAATCGTCATAGTCATCCTCGGCGAGACCCAGAAAAACCATAAAGCCTCGGAATCTGTCTTTGACCACTGCACTCTCCTCGCGGTAGTTGGCCGCCCCGTCCACCATGTTAGGCCACCCCAGACACGCCCTGTTAGAGCAGGCGTGGACCAAAGATTGAACGTCCCAGTCGGATCTCCGTACTGCCCGCCCGCAGCGCTAACTCGAAATCGTCACTCATTCCCATAGAACATTCCGCCAGACCAAATTCGTCGACAGCCTTTCGAAGTGCGACGAACGACGCCATTGCTTGCGCCGCGTCGGGCGCCGCGACCGTCATGAGTCCTCTCACGTCGAGTCCCGCGTCCTTTGCTTCACGCAGCAGCTCGCCAAGATCCTCTGGCGACACGCCATTTCGTTGCGTCATGCCCGTGTAGTCAACCTGTAGGTAGATCGACGGCGCCTGTGCCAGTTCACCTAAGACGTGCACTTCTTTGAGCCTCGAGACACTCGCAATGTGGTCAGACACTTCGGCAATGCGAGCAATTCTTCTCGACTGCAGTGCACCCAGGTACTGCCATCGCACGGCCACGCTTTCGCATTCGCTTCGTTTCTTTGCTAACTCGTCGAGGTAATTCTCTCCCACGTCGTGAAGTCCCGCTTTCGCCGCCGCCACGACAGCTCGCGCTTCAAAGGTTTTCGTGACGCCGACCACGCGCACGGAGGACACGTCGCGTCCACACGCGCTGATTTTCTCGTGTACGCGCTCAACGTTCTCGCGCACTAGCGCGTCAAGAGCGCTCTCAGCGAAGGAAGCTGGGGAGGTCATCATCGCCACCCACGTCAAAGAGATCGTCGCTCGCCTCGGCACCACCAAAGATGTTGACCGTAGGGCTCGCAACGACGTCGGGGGTTCGCGTGGTTTGCGCGCTAGGACGCGGGTTGGCGTTATCCCAACGTTCAAATCCAGCGGCGATTACCGTGACTCGCACCGACTCACCAATGTGTTCGTCAATAACGCTACCGAAGATGATGTTGGCATCCGGGTGAGCCACCGAATGCACGATCTCGGCGGCCTCGTTGACCTCGAACAGCGTCAGACTCGAACCACCGACAATGTTCATGAGGATTCCTCGCGCACCATCAATCGACGCTTCGAGCAACGGCGAGGTGATTGCGGCTCGCGCGGCGTTAACGGCGCGCCCTTCGCCCGTGGACTGTCCAATACCCATGATGGCGGTGCCGGCGTTTTGCATAATCATCTTTACGTCTGCGAAGTCCGTGTTGATAAGTCCGGGCACCGTAATGAGATCAGTTATGCCACGCACACCCTGTTGGAGCACATCGTCGGCGATGCGAAAGGCATCAATCATCGAGGTCTGCGCGTTCGCGACCGACAACAATCGATCGTTTGGAATGACAATCAGTGTGTCGACCTTGTCCTTCAAGGCGAGAATGCCCTTTTCGGCCTGCGCCGCTCGACGCTTACCTTCAAAACTAAAGGGACGCGTCACGACACCTATGGTCAAAGCGCCGAGGGAACGAGCAATGTCCGCAACCACCGGAGCTCCCCCGGTTCCCGTGCCGCCACCTTCGCCGGCCGTAATAAAGACCATGTCGGCGTCGCGCAATGATTCTTCGATTTCGCCACGGTGTTCCTCCGCTGCGAGACGTCCGACTTCAGGGTCGCTGCCCGCGCCAAGGCCCCTCGTCAGCTCGCGACCAATGTCTAACTTCAAGTCGGCGTCGCTTTGCAAAAGAGCCTGCGCGTCAGTGTTCGCGGCGATGAACTCAATGTTGCGAAGACCAGACTCAATCATGCGATTCACGGCGTTCACGCCACCGCCACCCACACCGAAAACCTTGATAACGGCGTGGTAGTTGTTCTGGCTCAAACTCATGAATTCCCCTCGAATGTCCAACGCGATTCTTTCCCACTTCGCCGGAACGTCGGGGGAATTTCACTGAAAAGTGGCCTTAAGCCTCATCGAAGGCTAGCCACCGGCTAAGGCTCGGTCAAATGATGCTCACTTCGCCTGCGTTATCGTCGGCGAATCGGGCACACTCACGTCGACCACGTCGCCGGCGCGCAATGTTTCGTGCGTTATCACCGACGCTACGGCCACAAATTTTGCCGTGAGATTCGTTGGAGGGCCCAGCGCAAACGTCACCGGCGTCGTCATTTTCAGTGACACGTTCCCATTCGCGCCCTCAATCACTTGGTCCACTTGTGCCGAAAACGCGGGTGGAAGTGCTCCGGCGATGAGCGCAGCGTTTTTACCCACGCCTCGATAGGGCCACGTCGTGAGTGCTGTTGGCGACGTAACGTCGAGCATAGGCAGGTTCGTGTTCGCGGGCGCGACTCCCAAATCACGTCCCGTATCGTCAACCAACTGCAATACCTTTGTCGTGTTGAACGCGACTCCCACGGGCGTTCGTTCGGTAACAACAATGCGCACCGTGCTGGGCCAGTGTTTCACCACGTTGATTGTCTTGATCCACTTGAAACCATTCAGCCGCTGTGCGATTAGGCCGTCGGACACGTCGATAAGCGCGGGTTGATTTTCCAGTCCACTCGCCAAAATGATTGCGCCATCGCTTTCATGCGTTGCCCCGACAACTTCCACGTGGTGGACGCGAAAGGTCGACGTGTGCAAGACCCAATCACCAACGGCCACGAGTGTCGCGACGAGCAACGCCGCGATGAACAAGCGACGAACCACCGGCGAGCGGCGAGGTCGTTTCGCTTCTTGCTCAGGCGCCGTCGAGCTCGTCGGTCGTCGACGACTCACGCATCCTCCGAGGAAAATCCCACCGTACGGACTTCACTTTCGAGACGAACGCCGGTAACGGCTTCGACCGTTGTCGCCACGTACGCCATGAGTTCACGAACATCGCTCGCTCGAGCACCCTCATCGACCTGAATGAAATTGGCGTGCTTTTCGCTGACGTGAGCGCCACCCACGCGGTAACCCTTTAGTCCGGCGGCGTCAATAAGTTGACCCGCGGAGTTTGCCACTGGATTTCTAAAGACGCTGCCGGCGTTGGCCCCGCCTGGTTGATGTTCTCGTCGCCAGCGCACAATCTCCTTTAGTTGTCCCTTCGACGCCAAAGCGTCACCGCGACGAAGTTGCATGGTGACATCAAGAACAATCTCTTCGTGACTCACGCTGCTGTGCCGGTAGCCAAACTGCAATTCCTTCGCCGTTCGTTCGATCACGCGTGCTGCAGGCACTGACCACAGTCGAACACCCGTCACCGAGGCCGCCATGTCGCCACCGTGACCGCCGGCGTTCATCACCACTGCTCCCCCGAACGTTCCCGGTACTCCAACGGCCCATTCGAAACCGACAATGCCCTGATCGCTGAGTCGACGAGCGGCCACCGGCAGATCAAGGGCGGCGCCGGCGTGCACGGTGACGCTTTCGTCGCCCGTGAATACGAGCGAACGAAATGCTTCGCCCAACTTCACGACGACACCAGGAAACTCTCCGTCGGCGACCAACAGATTTGAACCGTTGCCCAAGGAGCACACGGGCAGACCGCACTGTGAAAGTGCGACACCGAGTTCAAGCAAGTCGTCCAGTGACGCAATATCCAAAAACATGAACGACGTTCCACCCACGCGGTACGTTGTTCGCGAACCAAATGGTGCGTGGCGCGTAGCGCGGGAACCCGCCAGACGTAAGAGTTCTTCCCCACTCATGGCGAATACCCCTCGACCAGCTTTTGCGCCAACTGAAAGACACCGCCGGCGCCCATGACGAGTATGAGGTCCGTGGTGTGCACGAGATTGTTAAGACGCTGAACAACGTTGCCCAACGTGGGTTCGTAGTAGCACTGAACGCGAGTCGACGCACCGCGTACGGTGTTGACAATGACGTTGCCCGTGATGGCGTCGGGGTTTTCTTCGCCCGCCGTGTAGATGTCCGTCACAATCAGCGAGTCCACACCATCAAAGGCGTGTTCGAATTGTTGACCAAGATGCGTTGTTCGAGTGACGCGGTGGGGTTCGAATACGGCAGTGATGTGTTCGTATCCGAGAGTTCGTGCCGCGCCAATGGTCGCTGAAACTTCCGTCGGTAAGTGTGCGTAGTCATCAATCACGTCAATGTTGCGCCATTGCCCCATGCGCTCAAAACGTCGAGGCGCGCCCCGAAAGGCGGAGAGACCATGAACGACGACCGAAGGATCAACGCCAATTCGCAGCGCGAGCGCGGCGACGAGGGCACCGTTGGCGACGTTGAGAGCACCCGGAACGTTCAGTTCCACATTGACGCTTCCTCCATCCCAGGTGAGCGTGAAATGGGTACTCGAACGCGTGAACGCTTCATCACTGACGACGAAATCTGCCGCCCCGCTTCGACCAACGGTGTGAACAGCGCGAGAGACTGACTCGAGGGTTCGGACCACACCCACGTCGTCGAACCACACCACGACGTCGCCGAGTGTTCGCTCCATGAGTTCAGCAAAGCCTGACTCCAAACGATCGACCGTTCCATAAAAGTCAAGGTGATCAGGTTCGATATTGAGAACGCCGAGCGACGAGGGCGTGAGCAACGAAAACGACCCAAAGCTTTCGTCCACTTCCAATACGAGCGTGTCCCCGTCACCCCGGTGTCCGTTCTCGCCGAGTCCGGCGATTGGCGCTCCGAGCAACCACGACGGTTGGCGTTGGGCGCTCGAAAGCACGCACGCCATCATTGACGTCGCCGTGGTTTTACCGTGCGTTCCTGTAAGGCCCACGCAGTTCATTTCACTCGCGAGTTGGGCCAAAACGTGCGCGCGATCAACGAACGGTATGCCCAGGGCCACCGCGGCGACACGTTCGACATTGTCAATTCCAACGGCAGGTGACGCAATGACCACGTCGGCGCCCACGACGTGTCGCGCGTCGTGACCAATGACGACACGCACACCGGCATCTTCGAGGGCCCTCGTCACCGCACTCGCCGCGGCGTCTGATCCGCTCACCACACAACCCCGTTCGAGAAAAAACCTCGCCAGCCCACTCATGCCGGCGCCACCACAACCAATAACGTGAACGCGTGAGCCGGGAAGAAAAAGTGTGCTCACCCTCGTACCTCAGAAAGCACCACTTGGGCAATTGCCTGCGCAGCGTGGGGATGACCGAGCGCGCGCGCGTTCGCGCCGACCGCAGTGCAACGATCATCCTTTAGTAATTCGTCGAGGGCTTTCGCCACAGATTCGGCGTTGCACTCGCGGTCCAGCAACATCACCGCGGCGTCACGATCGACGAGGCGCTCAGCGTTTAAGCGTTGGTGATCACCCGGAGCTCCCGGCAGGGGCACGAGCACACTCGCAATGCCGAGCAATGTCAGTTCGGCAATCGTAGTCGCCCCCGCTCGACACAGCGCAACGTCAGCGAGCGACCAAAGTTCCTTCATGTCGGCAAACTCAACAATTCGGTAATCCAAACCATTGGTTCGTGGCGACCTAGCCAGGGTGATTTCGTAGTCACGTACGCCACTTACGTGGATGACACACAGGTCGGTGCGTTGTGACCAGAGATTGGCAAGTTCTGAAACTGCGGCGTTGACCGATCCCGCTCCGAGCGAACCAGTCATCACCACAACGACGAAACGCTCTTGATCAATCGGCGGATGTTGCGCGCTTTTCGCACGAGAACGAGCAGTTGGGTCACGGTCAAGTTGTGCAATGGACGCACGAACGGGAGCTCCCGTTAACACTGCTCGATGCTCGGTACTCGAAAACGCCACGCACGTCCGCGTCGCGAATCGAGCGAGAACGCGATGGACACCGGTCGCTACAGCGTCGAATTCCACCAGTACGAGACGTCGATTCGTTAACGCACTGACGAGTGCAAACGGAAATGCTGCGTATCCGCCCACCGAGACAACAGCACGTGGTCGCCATCGTGCGACCAAATACAGGGATTGCACGATGGCCACTGCGAGTCCGGCGACGGCGCCAATGTTTTGAACAACTGCCGAAGGCTTCAACGAACGACGAATGCCTCGGCCGGGAAGCAGCGTCAACGCGACTGCGTCGCCACCAAGTAGTCGGCGCTCTTGACCTCGTCGACTACCGACGTAACGGATAGCCTCACTCGGCCAGTCGAGGGCGACGAGTGCTTCAGCAATTGCTTCCATCGGGAAAATATGGCCCCCGGTGCCACCGCCGGTGATAACAATGGGCCGAGCCACTAATGCCTCGAAACGGTCTCACGTACCGGTTGTCTCATCTCGCGACGAGGACTGACGTGTTCGCGCCGGCGCGTCGGACGACGTTGATGGGCACGAACAGAAGGTACTTGCGCCTCAAAGGGTCGCGGGGGTTTGATGCGGCGAGCCACGTTGACGAGCAGACCAAGCGCCATCAAGTCAATGATGAGTGATGTACCGCCGTAGGAAAAAAACGGTAAGGGAATGCCCGTGACCGGCCACAGACCCACCACGGACGCAATGTTGATGACTGCCTCAAAACCGAGCCAGAACGTGATGCCCGCGGCCAGAAGCTGCGACTCTCGATCGGGTGCACGAAGTGCAATTTTGCACGCCAGAATTAGCAACCACGCAAAAAGAGCAATGACGAAGACCGCACCAATGAAACCCAGTTCTTCGCCGATGATGGCGAAAATGAAGTCCGTGTGCGGATTGGGCAAGAGGCCCCACTTTTCGCGACTTTGTCCGTAACCCAGTCCCGCGACGCGACCCGCGCCTAAGCCAATCTTGGCCTGAAGTACCTGATAGCCCGCGCCCGTTGGATCACTCGTCGGATGCAGAAACGACAACAGGCGCTCACGTCGGTACGGAGCGGCAAACGCGAATATTCCCGCGAGAACAACTCCCATAAAGGCGAAGAGTCGTATCGTGCGCCCGGGAAGGCCAGCGACGATCAGTACCGCAAAGGTGACGAGCACAATGATCGACGCCGTGCCCATATCGGGCTCGGCAAAAATGATGATCGCCCCCAATAGGGGCGGCACCGCTGCCTTTAAAATCGCTTGCCAGTTGCGACCACTTCTTTCGATTCGAGCCACCGCGTACGCCAAATAGATGCACGTCGCCAACTTGAACAATTCCGAGGGTTGAAACTGAAGACCCGAAAAACCCAACCAGCGTTGTCCACCCGAGGCAGACGAACCCAGCGCCTCGACCACCACGAGTAGACCAAGCGACAGGGCCATGAAAGCAGTAGCGAAGTTAGCGAGGAACGCCGACGTGATTCGCGTCATGAAAATGAAGGCCACAACACCAACCAACACGAATAGAAGGTCGCGCTCGAGATACGACCAGCTCGATCCTCCACTCGCGGCTGCCTGAGGTGCGCTGGCGCTTCCTACCGCGAGAACGCCGGCGACGAGAAAGAAAAACAGCAGCACGAGAAGGGAACGCTCGAGTGAGTTCGTTGTTCCGA
The DNA here is from genome assembly GCA_003138895.1 of Acidimicrobiaceae bacterium. Taxonomy (GTDB): domain Bacteria; phylum Actinomycetota; class Acidimicrobiia; order Acidimicrobiales; family RAAP-2; genus RAAP-2. Next base: position 94,300 of record PLHJ01000006.1, on the reverse strand, counting down.
GACGTGCACCTTTTTGTCGCAACATCACGCGACTCCCGAAATCTTTAAGAAGTCGCCGTAGAACATTCCCAGTCCTAGTGCAGCGAGAAGTCCAGCCAAGATCCAAAAGCGAATGATTAACGTTGCTTCCGGCCAACCCTTGAGTTCAAAATGATGATGGATTGGCGCCATGCGGAAAATTCGCCGGTGAAACAGTCGAAAGCTAATAATTTGCAAAATCACCGAAGCGGTTTCAAATACGAACAATCCACCGATTACCACCAGCAACAAATCAAGGTTCATGAGAAGACAGAGTCCGCCCAGGGCGGTACCAATGCTTAGTGCGCCTGTATCGCCCATGATTATTTGAGCCGGTACGGCGTTCCACCATAGGAATCCAAGACAACCACCCACGAGCGCAACCGCAAATAATCCGAGATCGAGCGCGGGGCCCAGGTGATAAATCGTGAAGTGACGAAACTGCCAGTAGCCGATGATGGACAAAATGGCAAAGCAGAACGTGGCCGATCCGGCGGCGAGCCCATCAAGTCCGTCCGTGAGATTTACACCGTTCGAGGTGGCCACGAGGACAAAAACGGAAAGCAGTATCCAACCAACAACTCCCAGTTGCCAACCGGGCAACGTCAGTCGAGTGAACGATAACCGCGTCGACGTGTGCACCCAGTACACCGCGAGTAGCGAGAAGCTGAGCGCGATGATGAGTTGACCGGCAAACTTGCCGCGTTTATTGAGACCGAGGTTTCGAGCGTGACGAATTGCCACGTAGTCATCAGCAAAGCCCAACAAACCTGCGGCCAATGTCGTTAACACCACCAGAGCGCCGGCTCGAGTGAACGTAATCGCCGTACCAACGTGCCCCATGAGATAGCCAATAACGCCCGAGGCCAAAATTACGACACCACCCATGGTTGGGGTGCCGGCCTTGGATTGGTGACTTTGGGGACCGTCTTCTCGAATTCGTTGACCGAGTGATCGTGAACGTAGAAAACGAATGTAGAAGGGCGTAAAGAACAGCGATATTAAGAATCCGCAGCCTCCAGCTTCCATCAAGCTCAACATGTCAATTCCTCACGCCAGTAACTCTCGTATGACAACGCGGTCATCAAAATCAATCACGCTGTCCCCAATAATTTGAGTTCGCTCGTGACCTTTCCCCGCAACGAGTACAACGTCGTGGGGTAACGCCACGTTAAGAGCAACGGCGATCGCTTCACGCCGATCACTTTCACGAAAGTACGTACTTTCCGGTTCACAACCACCTTCAATTTCATCCAAAATCATCTCCGTTGATTCACTTCTCGGATTGTCCGACGTCAACACAACCACGTCGGCCAGGCTTGTGGCAATCGATCCCATCGCCGGACGTTTCGCGTGATCACGCTCTCCCCCGCAGCCAAACACCACAATGACTCGACCTTTTCCAGCGAGTTCCCTGGCCGAGGTAATGAGTCGACGAAGGGCGTCGGGGGTATGAGCGTAGTCGACCACGACCGTCGGTCCTTTGTCGCTCACGATCTCAAAGCGACCGGACACACGAGCCACCGTACGAAACGCGAGGGCCATATCAGCAGCGCTCACACCCAAAATTGAGCCAGCGCTTAACACCAACAGCGCGTTATCGATATTGAAATCACCGATGAGTGGTGACTCAATATTGTGACCCCTCCACTCAAATGATGTGCCGTCACGATGTAGCCGAGCGTTGACAGCTTCATCGCGGTTCACTCGAGTAACCGGAATTGACAATTCGTCGGCTAAGCGAGCGCCGTAGTGATCGCCCACCCATACGACAGCTGTGTCGCTATGACTTGATTCGAATAATTCACGTTTGGCTTCGTAGTACGAATCCATGGATCCGTGATAATCAAGGTGATCTTGAGAAAGATTGGTGAAAATCGCCACCGAAAATCGTAAAGCGTCAACGCGATGTTGGTCAATTGCGTGGCTCGACACTTCCATGGACACCAGCGGTCGCGTTGTCTGGGGTCCCCACTGGTTGCGGATTGAAGCCAACGTGCGAAATAGTTCGGGTGGTGCGGGTGTGGTCCGAGCGCTTGTAAGAGTGCCAATCGTCGCCGCACTCATTCCCAGTGACTGCCACAATTCGCCCATTAACGTCGCCACACTCGTCTTACCGTTAGTACCTGTTACCCCGACGAATTGAATGCCGACTTCGGGATTACCCGCGACCCGAGCACTCGCCAATTGCAAAAGTGCTTGTTGCTGAGCAGGCGATACCACGAATGAAGGTACGGTGCTCGAAACCGTGGACGTTGCGATAACGGCGACCGCTCCGTTTCGCACGGCATCGTCAATAAAATGAACCCCGTCGGCGTTTCTTCCCGGCATGGCAAAAAAGAGCGTGTCGGGCTTGCAGGCCCGCGAATCAACCTCGACACGCCGCACCTCTATATTTCCGTGCGCGTTAACGGGCAATTCATCACCGAGAAGATCAACAAGTTTCATCACGTCACGTCCGATGAGATACTCGCACTCGTGCCCTTAAGTGGTTTTTGCACGACACTGGTCGAAGGGATTCCGTAGTGATGCAACGCGTAGCTCATAACCCGCTGAAAGACGGGAGCGGCAACCGCACCACCGTAAATCGTCGTTTGGGGTCGCTCAATCACCACGAGCATCGTAAGAACGGGTTTTTGGGCAGGGGCAAAACCAACGAAGCTCGCGTTGTACGCACCTTTTATATAGGAACTGTGTCCCGGCGTTGGAATCTGGGCCGTTCCCGTCTTCCCCGCTACTTCGTAGCCAGGAATAATTGCGTTGGTGCCTGTTCCGACGAGCACCACTTGTTGAAGCATGCTCTTCAGTTCATTCGCGACCGTGGGCGTGAAAGCTTCGTGTTTGGGACTAGCCGCAGTTTTCGTTATTGACCCGTTCGCGCCAACTGTCCCAAGGATCAGTTTGGGGGCGACGTACTCACCGTCGTTAGCAATCGAGTTGTAGGCGTCGATGACTTGAATTGGGGTGACCGCGTCAACTTGACCAATCGGAAGAGCAGCCAAGTCGCTCGGATACCACGTGGCGGCATTCACTAAGAGGCCGGGCGTTTCGCCTGGAAAGTTCAATCCCGTTGACTGTCCAAATCCAAGACGCTGCACCTGCGCCAACAAATTGTCTTCTCCAACGCGACTGGCAATTTCGTATGTGCCGATGTTGGACGATTGCGCGAGGATCTGTGTCGCGCTCAATGTCTCCAGGGGATGATATTCGGCGTCGTGGAAAACTCGATTCGAAACGTGCAGCGAATACGGAACGGTGAACGGTGTCGTCGGAGAGATTGCCCCCGCTTGCAAGGCTGCCGAGAACGTGACGACCTTAAAGACCGATCCTGGCTCGTACGTATTTGTAAAGGAGAGATCATTAATCGTTTGCTGCACACCCTTCACGCCAACCGACGTTCCCCACGATGGAATTGGTCCCAGTTGGCCAGCTTGCACATTCGTGTTCACGAGTGACGCGTTCGCCAGAATTTGACCAGTCTTTACATCCATAATGATGGCGTCGCCAGTGAGGGCTTTTGTAGAAACCAATTCTTGTGCGAGCGCTTGCTCCGTGACAAATTGCAGCGGCGTGTCAATTGTCAATTCGAGGCCTTGTCCCGCTTTTGCTGGACGCACGACGACGGTCCGCGAGCCGGGAAGCGAAATGCCCGACGGTGAGGCGAAGACGCGTTCGAGGCCGGATTTACCAGCGAGAAGATTTTGGTATTGATATTCGAGTCCAGCTGAACCGGCACCCGAGGCATTCACGCCGCCAAGCAGCGCTGTCGCCACCGCTCCGTTGGGTTGCTTTCTCTCCGAACTATTAAGGACCACAATTCCCGGCAAGTATCGAGAGGCGAGTTTGTGTCCGTCGGTGATGTTGAGAGAATTCGTCAAAATGACGTAGCCAGAGTTCTTTTGCAGTTTTGGAAGAAGTTGTTTGGCGCTCTCACCCACCAATGGCGCAAGAGCTGCCGCTTCGGCGACAGGGTGCTTGATCTGAAAATCGTCAGCGATGACCAGCGAGGTTGGCTGTGATACTGCCAGTATCTGGCCGTATCGATCGTAAATGCTGCCGCGCAACGCAGGTGTCGCAACGTTCGTGCGTACTTGTTCAACGGATATCTTTGAGTACTTCGTTCCATCAAGAACTTGAATCTGTACCAATCTGGCGACTAGCAGCAACATAACGAGGCCAATACCAACTTGAAAATAACGAAGGCGCTTTGAGAAGTAGTGGGCGTTGGATTCAATCGAATCTCGATGGTGCGGCGTTCGATATCGAGGCGTACCCGCTATTGGAATGCTCACGGGATAATCCTCGAAATAGGTTTTACCTTTGATGTGAAGGTCGGTAGAGCGAGTGGTGTCGTAAGTGGTACGGAGGCAATTTGAGTTACCGACGTCGGTTCAACGAGGTGCAAATTGCCAGCATCCGTAGCAACACGTCCGGGAGCTGCAATGTTCGTATAGTCGCTTACTTGCTGCGCGTAGCTCGACTGTGCCTGAAGTAATTGAGCTTGCAAGTTGTGCAATTCGATTTGTCGCTGCGCCGTGTATGTGTTGCCTACCAGCACCACAAACATTGCGACGGCGCCAATAATTGCTGCTCGGCCCGACGGAGCGAGCGCCGTCCAACGCCGAGAAATCGGTCGTCGATGTCGCGACTTTGTTCGACCCGGTGCAGTCGTGGTGACTTTGCTAGGCGGCGTTTCGCGTCGTATCGGACGCGAAGTACTTCGTGGAAACGTAATGACGCTCATGTAGCGAGCCTCCAAGCGACTCGAAGCCGCGCTGACCGCGCTCTGGGATTTGCGCCAATTTCGTCGGGTTGAGCCAGCAAGGCACTGGCCTTTTTCAACGTGACGGTCGGAACTGCTCCGCAGACACATCCCAACTCCGGCGGGCACGTACATCCACCGGTGGAGGCCTCATGGAGAAGTCGCTTTACTACCCGGTCTTCTCCCGAGTGGTACGAGATGACGGCGAGGACGCCGTGAGGCGAAAGTACGTCCAGAGCGCCCGAAAGTCCACTCTCCAACTGCGCTTCTTCGTCATTGACCCGTACTCGCAAGGCTTGAAAGACGCGCGTCGCTACGTGCCCGCGTCGACGAGCCGCCATAGGCACCGCTCGTTCCACTGCTTCGACGAGTTCTCCCGTCGTCGTTGGCTGGCGTTCCTTTATCGAGCGAGCAATACCGGGCGCGAAGCGAGATTCACCGTGGTCGCGTAGGAGTCGCGCGAGTTCGTGCTGATCAATGTTCGCAATTACCATCGCGGCCGTTACGTCAGACGTTTGGTCCATGCGCATGTCGAGTGGTGCGTCGGAACGAAAGGAGAACCCTCGCGATGGATCATCAAGTTGTGGCGACGAGACGCCCAGATCCATCAAGATGCCTACGACCGGTTCGCCCTTTACGAAGTCCCTTTCTTTTTCGAGAATCGTCGATATATCGGCGAACGTTCCCGCCACGATTCGTACGCGTTCTCCAAAATCGGCCAGCTTCGTCGCCGCCGCGTCACGGGCAACCCCATCACGATCAATTCCCAAGAGTCGAACATTGTGCGAGTGTTCCAGAATCCCTTTGGCGTGTCCGCCGCCGCCCAACGTGGCGTCAACCACCACGCCAACGGGCAAGCCGCTGAAAAGCTCGATAATGCTGCGCTCGAGCACCGGAGTGTGGTTGAAATCTTGGGCCATTCGCAGCCCTACGACCGACTCCGTCGAGCGGTAACTCGTCGAATACACGGTGAAGAGGGCGGAGGAGGTTTTCTTCCTCGTGCCGGTCGGAAGGCTGCGCATGGTCCAGGTTTCGTGGGGAAAGTTACGTAGTGGTTTCTCCTTCATTAGCCAAGGTCACTCCCATTGAAAAAACCCTCCGCCGGAGCGACCCGACTTTCAAAGCGCTGAGGGTTCCAGAGCTCAATGCGGTCAATCGCGCCAATGACGAGGACGTCGCTACTCAGATCCGCGAAGGCGCGTGCGGAAGGTGGAATTGCGAAGCGGCCTTGTTTGTCGACCTCGACATCGGACGAACCCGACGCCCACACTCGAGCGCGGTTGCGAGCTTCGGCGTCACCGCCTCGGCCGGCCTCAAGAATTTCACTCAGTTGACGAGAAAATTCACCGGGCGTCCATAGAGCAACACAGCCCTCGAAGTGTTGGGAGAGATGTCCTCCTCGTTCAAACTCCGGGCGAAAGCGTGCGGGGAGGATTAGTCGGCCCTTGGCGTCGAGCGTGTGTTCGTAACGTCCAAAAAAAGCCAGCACTTGTCCTCCTCCCAGTAGCCCTAATCCACCACTTCAAACCACTTCGAGCCACTTTATACCACTTCTCTCCACTTTTTGCCATTTTTGGCTCAGCAGAGGTCACAAATTGGGATTTTGGACGTGGGAGGGCGATACTGAGCCCCTAGAGATGAGAGCGTCGGAGTTTCTAGAAAGGGTGCTCAGCGAGAAATTATGACGGAGCGCTCGGACCACGGTCCAGAAAGCGCGAGCAAATCCCTGAGGAGTACTGACGAATCAGTAATACCGAGTGAAAAAATATTGTGGTGTGCCAGTGCATCAACAAGGTGAGCAGGGGCGGCTCGCAGGGCAAGAACCAATACCTCAGTGGATCGCGCTGGCAAAAGTGTGGAAACAAACGCTCCCTCTCGAACTCGCCACTGCGTGATCCCCACGACTTTTCGCTGATCGAGTGTCAATTCTCCAGGCCCCAAAACCGCGAAGCACGCCACGAGGAGATCTTCGTTGCTTCGATCAAGAGAGGTCATAATCGCGCACCGTCGACCAATTGTCGCGCTCAAAACATCACGCCACCACGAACCCACGGCGATGGCCATTGCGTTCACGTCGTTTTGCCAACGTGGATCACCGCGGGGAATCCAAAAGTCAATCCAGACGTCGTCGGGCTGAAGTAGCACTACCCCGCCACCACCGCGACGACGACGGACAACAAAATTATCTTCAACATCGTCTCGAAAAATCTCGTCCGGCTGAGAACTACCCAGCACCAGGGTGCGTTTGTCGACGTGCGCAAGTATCGCGGTGGGTTCTTTTAACGAACGAAGTTCTTCGTAGTCGTAAAGCTCCCCAAAACGACTAATCACGAAGCCTTTGGTAGATATGGCTCCCAAAGGGGGTCGGGGTCGAGCACGTGACGCCAGCGCCACCACGGCCCTTCGGGCACGCGCGGTTGGATACGAATACGCCAACCAAGTTCGTCGAGCAAGCGGTCGCTCTTAAGCATATTGTGTCGCCGACACGAGGCCACCACATTGGTCCATTCGTGACGGCCACCGCGACTTCGAGGAACGACGTGATCAATTGTGTCGGCGTGTTCTTCACAATATGCGCACCGATAGTCATCACGCAGAAGAATTGAGCGTCGCGTCAACGGTGGTGTTCGCATTTTCGTTGGCAAACGAACCATGGAATGCAGCCGGACGATCGAAGGAATCGGCACCACAATGGTGGCGGAGCGACAAACGCTCGGATGCTCAGGGGTAACCACTGGCTCGGCTCGACCGGCCAGTACCAAGACGACTGCTCGGCGCTCGCTCACTAACTGCAGCGGCTCGTACGTCGCATTGAGGAGGAGAACCCGCCCCACGCTAGAAAACTTACCGCCCCACGCCCTGGCGGACCGACCATACGGCGGCGGCCACCGCTTCTTCAGGAGTAAGGGTGCCACCTTGCGCACCGAGCGCGGTTGATTGACGAAACGCCCAGTAGTCGTCGTCTGGAAGTGGAAGAAACGGAACGTGATGCCACCAACGTCGTCTTCGAAGCTTGAAGCCGGCGCGGATGAGGGGCACCGCAGCCGCCGGATGGCGAAGGACGTAGGCACCAAGACCATGAACGCGACGCTTTCTAATCACGTCTGCGAACGCCACCCTACGCAGGCGGCGCCCACTAAGGGACCCCGATCAACGAGCGATGAAGGTTGAATGCGTACGCCACGAGCAAATGATATTTGAGCAACACACCCCGCCTCTTCATTTGCAGCGGTAAAAAAGAGGTCCCCAAAACCCAGAGCGACGGAACCCGCCACGAAAAAATGTTCGACATCGAGCAGCGAAGCGACGGAACCCGCGGCACGGCCCACCATCTGACCTGTTCTTCGGCGGATTTCGTTGTCGGCGAGTGCAGGCGCTTGGCCCGTCATACTGGCAATTGCCGTACCCGAAGCCTCGGCTTCGAGACAGCCATGCGCCCCGCAACCACAAAGACGTCCGTTTGGTTCCACATTGACGTGACCAATGTGGCCCGCATTGCCGTGCTCGCCATTAAGGAGTCGTCCATCAACTACTACTCCCCCACCAATTCCTGTTGAGACCACCATCGAGACGAAGTTGTTGAGATGTCGGGCGCCCCCAAATACGCCCTCGGCCAGGGCCAACGCCTTTGTATCGACATCCAACATCACGGGCTTTTTGATCACCGACGAAATGGGTCCAATCAGATCAAAATTCCGCCATTGAGATATATTGAGCGGTGAAATTCTACGGCCGTCTTCAAATATCGGTCCACCACAGCCAATACCAACGGTGGCAAACGGTTTGTGCTCGGCAACCCTTAGAACCAATGCAATGACGCGGTCAACGAGCGGTCGATCGCCTGCCTTCGTTTCTATTCTTTCGCGATAAGAGATGTCGCCTGTCGTCGAAACAATCGCCGCATCAATTTTGGTCCCACCAATATCAACAGCAAGGCATGGCGCATCGGGTTTTACCCCGAGCCGGTTCATTCCGGCTTGTGGCGCAAACGCTGGAGCCACGCGCGAACGGCGTTGGCCCGATTGTCGATGCCCTGATGTGGGTCATCATCACTGTGCAGCGAGCGAGTGAGGTCCTGCCACGAAGCTCGTCCTAGACGACGAGCGTTTCGCTCAATTACGACGGCCGAGATAAACATCATGACGACACCAAGCAGACCCAGCACGATGGAAGTCGAGAAGCAGAAGAGAAGTACGAGTAGTCCAGCCAAGAAGCCGGCGATGCCCCAACGAACCCGGCGTCCACTATGGGTGTAGACGGTGGTTTCACGAACGTTTTTGACAAAACGAGGGTCTTGCTTGGTCAAGGATTCTTCCAGTTGCGCCAGAATTCGCTGTTCGTGATCAGACAAGGGCATGCGTACTCCTTTCCTTGAACTGCTTTTTCCATCGTACAGTCAATCTCTGCTAATCGTACCGACATTCAATCACGTGGACTCTTAAAAAATTAGCGGTCCTGAACGGACCCTTACTTGCGAGAACGTCGCGCCAGTTCGAGACCCAGCATCCCCAAAAGAGCCGAAACCACAATAACGATGATGAGCGGTGCCCGTTCGCTCGCGAACCAAAAGTGGATCGTTACTGAAGCCGAGTTGGCCAAGGCAAACCACAACAGCACGAGAAAGGCGACGACCGAAGCTGCCGTCCAGCGTTGTTGTGGGGTCAGTTTGGGAGCCATCGCGTAATCCTTTCGTGCAAGAATTCCCATCATGGCACGGCCAGCTACCGCTCTTTCGTTCATCTGTACGGGGAACATATGTCGTTCACCAATGGGCGAGGTCATTGCGAAAACTCTTGTAGAAAACGACGATATTTTGGCCAATTACGTGCGCACGAGCAGTGCCGGTACCGCGAACTGGCATGTAGGAAGCCCAATGGACTCGCGCGCTCGGTCGGCGCTAGACCGTGCGGGCTATACAACACCAGGCAGCACGGCGGCTTTTGCCAATCGGGCCTATCTGGACAAGCAAGACATTGTTGTCGTAATGACAAAAGAACACCGTCACGACGTGTTGAAGCGACTCACCAACCCATCGACATCAGTGCAGTTGCTTCGAAACCTCACCGGCGAAGAGCGTGAACTCGACGTACCAGACCCGTACTACGGCGACGACCGAGAATTCGACCAATGCCTGGCCCAAATTAAAGAAGGCTGTCTTCACCTAATACAAGATCTTCACGAGCGTTATGTCCAACGCTCGTTCGAAGTTTGATTTCCGGAAGAGTCAGCGACAACAACAGCGCCAGGGCACCAACGGGAACGGCGTAGTGAAACAACGTCTGCACGGACGTCGCTATCGAATGCGAAATGACGCTGAGGTACGCGGGCGGAATCTTCTTCAACTCCGCCGGCGTCAACGAGGTCGTGAGTGGTGCGACGTACTTCAAGTGAGCGGCGTGAAGATCTGCCGTCCACGCCAACGGAAATTCGTGGACGTAGATGGCGCCAAAGACGGCGGTACCAAACGAACCACCGATGGATCGAAAGAAGTTCGCTCCTGCGGTAGCCGCACCGATGTCTTGCATCTCCACCGCGTTCTGCACGGCCGTCACCAAAATCTGCATTACGAGGCCGAGCCCAATACCAAAAACCAGCATGTCAAAGCTCATGTACCAACTGGACGTCGTTACACCCACTGTTCCTAGTAACAACAGTCCTCCCGTCATTACGGCAGTGCCCAAAATGGGAAAGATGCGGTACTTCGAGCCACGAGAAACCAGATACCCCGTAAGAATCGACGCGCCAAAAAGACCGACCATCATCGGCAGCAAACGAACGCCCGACATTGTTGGTGTGACACCACGAACTTCTTGCAAAAACAATGGCAAAAAGGTCATCGCGCCATACATGGCAAAACCTACGACAAAGCCAATCGTGGAAGCTGACGAAAACACTCGATTCGCAAACAAGTGCGGCGCAATGATTGGTTCTTTGGCCTTGCGCTCAATGAACACGAAGATGACGGTCAAAGCGACGCCGCCAGCAACCAGGAGAATGCTCGGACTGCTCGCCCAAGCAAAACTGTTGCCACCAAGGGTTGTAAAGAGTATGAGCGCCGAGGCCGCGACCGTCAGTGTCAAGAAACCGACGTAATCGATGGTGTGCTTCATTCGACGAACAGTGCCCGGCAACGCTGCGGTCGTTACGGCGAGGGCCAAAATACCGAAGGGGATGTTGACGTAAAAAACCCAACGCCAAGAGAAGTACTCAACAATGAGTCCCCCGGCTAAGGGCCCAAGCACCGTGGCGGCGCCGAACGTAGCGCCAAAAAAACCGGCGTAACGACCACGCTCCCTAGGCGGAATGATGTCCGCGATGATTGACTGCGCCCCCACCAAGAGGCCGCCACCACCAATTCCTTGCAGCGCACGAAAAAGTATGAGCTCCAACATTGAAGTCGAAAGACCGCACAAGACGCTGCCCACCAGAAAAATTACGATCGCGGCCTGAAAGTAGATTTTCCGGCCGTGCAAATCACCCAATTTTCCCCACATGGGTGTCGTTACTGTCGACGCCAAGAGATAGGAAACAACGACCCAACTCAGATGGTTGGCACCATGCAATTCAGCAACGATCGTTGGCAGCGCCGTCGAAACAATTGTTGAATCAAGGGCGGCCAGAAACATGCCGAGCATCAATGCGCCCAAAATGGCGTAAAGCTCTCGTTTTGGTAATGCCGGGTTCGTTAATTCGTCCACCCTCGAAACCTTCCTATCCAGCGCGCCATATAAAGGGCGAAAAAGGCACTCCACCTGCGAGCGCACGATTGAAGGACCGAGTCAATCACTTCAAACGAGAAATAATCTTAGTGCCCGAAGTCCAGTTTGCGTCGATGCGCAACTGCTCGAAAAACAGGTTCATCAGACGAAACATTGTGGGTGCGAGACATCGTTCATGATGACACCACGGTTCTGACTAAGTTAATCGCCGGGGAGGATTTCAATGAAAACGCGTCTAACGGAATTATTGAAGATTGAATATCCCATCATGTTGGCGGGCATGGGCGGCGTTTCCTATTCGCAGCTAGTGGCGGCGGTCTCGAATGCTGGAGGGTACGGCTGCCTAGGGGCGTCAACCATGTCCTCGGAGACGCTCTCTCACGAAATATCATCGACGAAGGAATTAACTTCACGTCCCTTTGGAGTCGACCTCCTCACAGCATTTCCAGACGACCTCGTTCGAAACGTTGAGATTCTGATTGAAGGTGGCGCGAGTGCTTACGTAGCCGGACTCGGTGTTCCACGCAACGTCATCGATCTTTGCCACAGCCACAACGTCATCGTGGTCTCCATGTGCGGAAAAGTGGAACACGCGAAACGTGCCCTCGATGCGGGTTGCGATCTCGTTGTCGCGCAGGGCACGGAAGCGGGCGGTCACACCGGAACAGTTGCCACCTTTCCCTTGGTACCAATGATCGTCGATGCGGTGGGTGCATCTATCCCCGTTGTAGCGGCGGGCGGAATCTTTGATGGACGAGGACTCGCGGCGGCGCTCGCTCTTGGCGCTGACGGAATTTGGGTGGGCACTCGTTTTATCGCGACGCCAGAAGCACGAGGCATCCCCGGATTCAAAGACGGCATCATCGCCACCAAAGAAGACGGAACCGTTATATCGAAGGCCTTTTCCGGTAAGACAATGCGTGTTCTGAAAAACCAAACGACCGAACGTTACGAAAAAGAACCCAGTCTGCTTCAACCATTTCCGAGTCAGTTGCTTCAATCATTTCGCGATGGAACATTTCACTTGGGAGCTGACGAGCATGTGGCGGGCGTTGACCCGGAGCGTGAGGGTTACCCGGCCGGTCAAGCAGTCGGAGCGATTACGTCTCTTGTACCTGCAGGCGACATCGTGAACAGCATGATGCGTGAAGCTATGGAAGATATTGCTCGCGTCGCCGCATTAGCGAACGACTAACTCGCAAGCCCTACAGGACAACTCACTCCCGTGCCACCAATACCGCAGTAACCGTTCGAGTTCGCAAACAAATATTGCTGGTGGTAATCCTCGGCCATATAGAAAGGTCCCGCCGGAGAAATATCCGTGGTGGTGTCGTCAAAACCAACGGTGCGAAGTTTTGCGGCGTACATATCCATAACGGCTTTGACTTCGCTCGCTTGATCGTCATACACGAAAAAAATGGCACTGCGATATTGCGTGCCAACTTCGCCACCTTGTCGATTGCCCTGCGTTGGATCATGGGACTGATAAAACAGACCAAAAGATCCAGGTATGAAATTTCGTTCGGGTCAAAAACAACCCTGACCGTTTCGGTGTGGCCCGTCTGACCGGTGCACACCTCGTGGTACGTCGGATTGGACGTATAACCACCCTGATAACCAACGGCCGTAACCACAACACCGGGTAATTGAAAGAACGTTCGTTCGGCTCCCCAGAAGCAGCCCAGCGCAAAATAGGCAGTTTGCGACGACTCGGGATTCGGAGGATTAAGCGACGTACCGAGAGTCATGTGCTTACGCCAGACCGCAATTGGCTCCTATCGACTGGGCAGAGCGTCTTGTTCGTTCACCATTCGAGGCTGAAATCGCGTTTCGTCATAGTGGAGCGCACGTTGAAACCCGACCTGCCACGTAGGATTTCAACATGCCCCAAAGGGATCTCACCGTCGAATCCATCGTCGACCGAATTCGTGCGTCGGGCGGAAGAGTAACGCCAGCAAAACGCACGCTCATCGATGTACTTTTTTCGAGTGATCAACATTTGACTGCCGAAGACATCACCGCCCACGTGCAATCAACGTCTCCCGAGACAAGTCCATCTACTATCTATCGAAACTTGGAAGAACTCGAGCAATTAGGCATCGTTGTTCACGCGCACTTAGGACGCGCCGCCGCGGTCTATCACCTGGCTGGTCCCGTGCACGGACACCTCATCTGCTCAAATTGCGGCACGACGATTGAAGTGCCGTCACCCTACTTTGAATCATTTACGACGGCGGTATGGAACGATTTCCATTTCATGGTCGACCGACACCACTTGGCCATATCCGGTCTTTGCGCCGCCTGCTTCGAGCGCTAAATTCTCGGGCCTTAGCGCCTACGAACTCGCCAAACCATCCGCGGCCAGAATCTCACGGCGTGGAAGTCGCGCGGAATAGATCGAATAGCCGTCAACAAGTCGGACCAACACCGTAGCTATGGCGGTCGCTGCCATCATCGGCACCATAAGAGCAAAGCCACTGTGCGTGAGCTCGAGCACTAGGGCGAGCCCAACGAGCGGTGCTTGCATGGAGGCTCCAATCATGGCGGCGGCTCCCACCATCGCGAACGCTCCGACCGGTGTGCCGGGCCACGCGTGCGTCCAGGCGAGACCAAAAAATCCACCGACGAGTGCACCCGTGCTGAGAAATGGTGTGAAAAGTCCGCCGCTCGCGCCACTTCCCAAACACATTGCTGTGACGAGTGGCTTCAGCGCGAATAGAGCAAAAAGCATCATCAATCCACCTTCGCCCAAAAACGCAAAGTGGGCCGCGTCTTTTCCGTTACCCAAAAGTTCTGGATATTTAAAACTCAAAAGCCCCAGCACAACGAACGCGGCGAACGGCATGATGAGTAACCACTTACCCTTTGCTCGGTTATGTGACACCCAGCCAATGAGGCGAACATAGAAAATTGCCAACAACCCAATGATTGGTCCGATGATGAGTGACCAAATCATCAACGACGTAGAAAAATGGTAGGTCGGAATTTTTATATACGTGGCGGAGTTAGGCAAATAAATCCACGCCACACTCGTCGCGACGAATGAACAGACCAACGCCGGCAAGACCGACGGTAACGCCAGACTCCCGTAAAGAACTTCGGCAGTAAACAATGCTCCGCCGAGAGGAACGTTATAGACGGCGGCAAGCCCGGCGCCACCGCCGCACGCGACGAGTAAGCGACGTTGGGCCGGTGTGAGATTAAGCCAACCCGACAAGAAACTGCCCGACACACCTCCCATAAGTCGCGGTGCGGCTTCGCGCCCAATTGAGGCACCCATGCCGATCACGACTTCGGAGAGCACTGCGTTGATGGCGCTACGGGCAACGGGTAATTCGCCCGAACCATTCCACACGGCGTCATCCAGATCTTGGCTCGAGCGTTTTGAGAAACGTCCAAGCAAATACCAACCAACGCCGCCAACAACACCGGCGACCATGAGTGCTGCGAGGCGGCGCATATCCGAGTCGCGCGCGACAGCCGATTGAAAATCGCCAACGTGATAGCCGAACGTGAGATGTTGAATTTCAAACAAGAACGCCATCAGCGCCGCACCAAAAAGTCCGGTGGCTACCCCAGTCAAAACAACAGCCAACCAGAACTTTGGCGTTAGGGATGTTTCGCCGTCGCTCGTGGCGTTGGGTTGTTCCATTGCCCCACGACCCGAAGGCAAGCGGTGTTTTAGAATTGGTTGCGGAGAGCGTTGGCGATCAGATTCAGTATCCCGCTTACGCACGGCAACTTCCCTCACATTTGCAAAACGTCACACTCAAGCGTAGTCAAGTGTGCATTGCGTGATGAAAAAGAGTGCTTCGTTTTCTAGTTAAGAAGTAGGAATTAAGAAGAAGGCCAAACTCCGACTGGTCTGAAAGTGGCCCATTAATTTTTCATCGACCGATCTTTCCAGTTTCCTGATGCAACGCGGTCAGTCGAACGTGCCTAAATCAATTACGCGACATAACACTTCACTATCAATTGGCAGCGATAGGAAAGTTGCGCAAGACACAGTTTTTCGCAATTAAGAACCCACGCTGCGCAGGCACGAGTTCGCGAGAACCCAGCAACGACGACACTACCGAGCCTCTTACGCACTTCTTAATTCAACCAGAGTGGACTCTCATTGCTGACTGGTAAAACGTAGGTAAAGGAGTCGCGTGATACATATCGAACATCTGACGAAGCGTTACGGCGACGTCACCGCAATTAATGATCTCAGTTTCGACGTCAGAGCTGGCGTCGTCACCGGATTCCTAGGACCAAATGGATCGGGAAAGTCAACGACCATGCGCGTCATTCTCGGACTTGACGCGCCGAGCAAAGGTACGGCAACCATCAATGGTAAGGCGTATGCGGATCTCAAGAGTCCGCTGCGCGAAGTCGGAGCACTCCTTGACGCCAAGGCCGTTCACCCAGGACGAAGCGCACGCAATCACCTTTTGTCATTGGCCGCGTCCAACAAAATTAAGGCATCACGAGTTGACGAGGTATTGGAAATCGTTGGGCTTAGTGGCGTTGCGAAGAAACGCGCGGGCGACTTTTCCTTGGGTATGGGACAACGACTCGGTATTGCCGCCGCCATTCTTGGCGATCCTCAAATTTTGCTCTTTGACGAACCGGTGAACGGACTTGACCCCGAAGGTATTCGTTGGGTGCGCGATCTCTTTCGTTCGCTCGCCAATGAAGGACGAACAGTTTTTGTGAGTTCGCACTTGATGAGTGAAATGGCACTCACCGCTGACCATTTGGTAGTTATCGGACGTGGCCATCTGATTACGCAAGGTTCAGTGGCCGAACTCACGGCCAACGCGAAGTCAACGGTCTACGTTCGATCCTCTAACCCCAACGGTTTGGCCGATGCTCTTCGATCAAAGAAGTTCGAAGTCAGTGCCAACAACGAGCAGTCATTGTCTGTTATCGGCGCAACTTCTGATGAAGTAGGCGAGCTCGCGCACGAACTCGGCATAACGATATTGGAGTTGACGCCAGAGCGTGCATCGTTGGAAGAAGCATTTATGGAATTGACGGCCGACGAAGTTGAGTACAGCGGGTCGCCATCGACGAAGAAAGCAGTAACCGCATGAGCACCACCATTTCACTAGGCAGCAGTGTTCGTTCAGAGTGGATCAAATTTCGATCCGTTCGGTCCACTTTGTGGGGGCTAATAACCCTCGTGATTCTCACGATTGGCATTGGGGTGCTCGTGTCGTTCGCCGTTCGGGGCCACTGGTCGCACGCATCGTTTCGCGACCGCATCACGTTTGATCCGGTAAATACGAGTCTTTCGGGAACACTGTTCGCACAGTTTGCCGTTGGAGTAATTGGAGCACTTTTCGTGTCGAACGAGTACGCGAACAAGACAATTCGAACGTCGTTATCTGCAATGCCGCGGCGAATGACGTTTGCCTTTGGAAAAATAACGGTACTCGTGGTGAGTTTGTTTCTTATTACCGAGGCCGTGTGCATCATTGCGTTCCTCGCCGGGCAGTCAGTGCTGTCCGGTGTTACGCCGACAGGTTCGCTGGGTAACGCCAGTGATCTTCGAGCGGTGCTCAGCGCGGGTGTCTATCTCACGCTGCTCAGTCTTTTGGGTCTTGCTCTTGGCCTCATTCTTCGCCATACGTCTTGGGCCATCAGTGTCTTTGTCTCACTTCTTTTGATTCTTCCGTTACTCGTTTTCCTCTTACCCTCCAACTGGCAAAACGATGTTTCTAAGTATCTGCCCGCCAATCTTGGTCAGTCCATGACATCGACGACAGTGGCGGCTCATTCGTTTGCGCCATGGACCGCCATGATCATTCTGGTGGTGTACGTCGCGGGACTTTTGACTGCTGGCCTCATGTTGCTCGTTTCACGAGACGTCTAGGAAAACAACGCGAGCAGTACCGTTGGTGCATGGACCTCACTGATGCCCTGCGCACGACCGGATCGATACGAACATTTAGCGATCAGTCTGTATCCCTTGAGACGGTGTACGAAATTCTTGACGACGCCCGCTTCGCCCCGAGTGGGGGCAACCGTCAAGCTTGGCGAGTAATCGTCAGCACGAATTTCGAACAACGTCGAGCCCTTCGTGATCTTTATCTCGACGGTTGGCACGATTACATAGCGCACGCTCTCGCGGGCCTTATTCCCTTTTCACCCCTCGCAACTGAAGAAGATCGTGTTCGAGCAAGTGCGCAGCGCGCCGCGGCCGAAGCGCGCTCAAAACCCGATGGTTTCGCCGAGACGATCGACCAAGTTCCCGTCCTGCTTCTGGTGTGCGCTGATCTCAGTGTTCTCGCCGCAGTGGACCGTGACCTTGGTCGTTACCAAATTGCCGGCGGTGCATCCATCTACCCGTTCGTGTGGAGCATTCTTCTTGCGGCGAACGAACGCGGACTTGGCGGGGTTATGACGACCATGGCTACGCGCAACGAAGACGCTGTTCGAGAGGTCTTCAAAATTCCAAAGACATTCGCTCTCGCAAGCGTCGTGGCTCTGGGCTACTCGTCAACGCGTTTGAGCAAACTTCGTCGACGATCCGTGGAGGAATTCACGACCATCGATAACTTTGATGGTCAGCCGTTAACGCACTAGACCGTCAGACACTGATCGGCCAGCGGCCTTTGCGCTTGGGACTGAGCAAGAGGTCCGTTTGGTCTCGACGAAGATGCTCTTGTCGCCACACTAGAAGTTCTTGAGCACCACGAAGTATTTGGGACGGGTCCTTTGACTCGGTACGCCACGTGGGATCGGTGGCGAGATCAAAACACTTGAATGACCCATCGCCAAACTGGACGTAGGCGGTGTCGTCGCCCACCGATACGGCAAGATTCTGCAACGACAAGAAACGGTCATTGGGCCAGTTCTCGGCTCGAGAGCCAATGAAGAAAAATCGCCAGTCCCATTCGTAATGAGCACAGGTACGCCACGAGGTCTCTTCGCCACGTAGCAATGGACCGAGTGATCGTCCATCAGTTTGTGCTGGGATGTCGACGCCCAGCGCGTCGCAGAGGGTCGCCAGTACATCAACGTTCTCCGTAAACTTGTCTATCGCGACCCCTCGTCGCTCATTGCGAGGATCGCGCCATAATCCCAAAATGTTGTAACTCTGCGGGAAAAACGCGAGCTTCTCTTTGAGCCCGTGATCGCCCAACTGTTCGCCGTGATCGGAGGTAACGATGACGATGGTGTCGTTCCACTCCCCTCGCTCTTCAATAGCCGACACAACGTTCGCCAATTGGCTGTCGACTTCACTGATCATTCCGAAATACTGCGCACGCATGTAACGCATCGAGGCTTCATCGGTCGGCGCGGCCGAAGCCTCAAAAGACATCGACAAGTCGTGCAGCGGGTGTCGAAATTCCCGATCAACCGGACGTATAGGGAGGCCAACGTCGGCCGGGTCATACATTGAGGAGAAAGTGCCCGCCGCCGCGTATGGCGGATGAGGGCGCAAGTAACTAAGGTGCGCGAACCATCCGGTGTCTTGGCGCGAAAGCCAGGTCGTGAATCGGCCAGTCAAAAACGCCGTCAACGAAACTTCACTGGGACGATCGGGCTCACCCAGCGCCGCCGGGTGCCAACCACTTTCCACGTCGTAACCTTTTTCTCGGAGCCACTGCACCCACGGGCCTTGGCTCTCTTGCATGTAACAACCCACAGAAAATCCCGGCAAGATACCGTCGTAGTTATCGAGTCGTGGATCATCGGCCCCTTGCGCCACACGCGGATCAATACCTTGATCGGTGTAACCAAAGAGCGTTGGGTCATACCCGGCGAGCCGTGCCACCGTCGCCACATTCTCGAACCCGTCCGCTAACGGTGAGCCATTCGCGACGACGCGATTATTCATCTGGTACGTGCCCGTGTACAGAGCTGCCCGGCCAGGAGAGCAAGGTGCAGCCTGCGAATAATGGCGACCAAGCCGCACTCCTTCGCGCGCAATTCGGTCGAGGGTGGGAGTTTTTACCAACGGGTGTCCCGCCGCGCCATACGCGTCACCGCGAAATTGATCGAGCGTAATGAACAGTACGTTCATGCGTTGCTTCGCGCGACAAAATCGTGAAGGTGTTGTGCCACGTCGTCAAGTATGGCGAGCGCTTCAGGGACCACACCGCCAAGTCGCACGAACCCGTGCACCATGCCCTCGGCTTCCAGCACTTCAACCGGCACACCAAAATGTTCGAGAAGCCCTGCGTAGGAGACACCTTCGTCACGAAGCGGATCAAACTGCGCAACAACCACGATTGCGGGTGGCACGCCGACCAAGTCGGTATTCATCAGTAAATTGACCCGCGGATCGCTGTGATCGCTCCACGCACCGAGATACTGCTCATAATCGAAGCGCAAATGATCGGTCTCCAAAAGAAAACCATTTCCAAAATCGTGTGCTGACTGCGTCACCAACTCAGGACCAATAGTCGGGTATAACAACGCCTGAGCCGCAATCGGTAACTCGTCTTTGCGCGTCACGTTCGCCGCGACGGCGGCCAACGTCGCACCGGCCGAGTCACCAATGAGAACGAGTTTCGCTTTCGCATCGGCAAAGTTTCCGAGGTGACTTGCCAGATAACGGACAACTCCAACGGCATCATCGATTGCGGAAGGAAATGGAAATTCCGGGGCCAGTCGGTAGTCAATAGCGACGAGGCGCATACCGGTATCGTTCGCGAGTCGACGACAAACGCCGTCGTGTGTGTCCAGGTCGCCTACGACAAATCCACCGCCGTGGAAGTACACGAGCAGCGCGCAACGCTCGTCAGTCTCTGGTACGTACAGCCTCGCCACAATCTCGGCGTGTTCGAGGGGAAGAACAAAATCGACAATCTCGGCGACGGCAATTTCGTTACCTCGCAATGCCTCGGCCAGAATCTTGGTTTCCGAGCGTCGCTGCGCCATTGTCTGCGTGGCGGGGTGTGCGGGCGGGCGTTCACGAACCGCTCGCACGAAAGGTTCAATCGCAGGATGTACCAAGATCACTCCTTCCAAGGGCCATCATAAACACCATGACGATTCCTTTGAAAAGTGAGTACGTGAGCTCTAAAAACAACGATGCCGCGGGGATCACCCCGCGGCATCGCGCTGAAACACTCGCCCGAGGGCGATTCGTACTTCTAGTTAAGCGGTCCCACCGGCAAAACGGTGCGGCCCCAGGTCTTGTTGGTAACGACCGCGAACGATCCGTACCAAGCAGCAGCGGCAGTTGCGAGACCGAGGTAACCACCCCAGTGTCCAATTGTCACGTGACCATTTCCAAGGTCCGATATTGCTAAGAGGATGAACGTAATCGTTAGCAAGACAAAGACCGTCGCAATGACCACTGTCGTCTTCAGCGACGCAATTGTCATATACGCCGTGAAAATGGCCCATCCAATGAGATACGCAGCGACTGCGTGCGCCGTTACTCCCGATGATGTCTGGTTCACCAGCCAGTAGAAGGACAGCCAGAACGCTCCGTACGAAACGAATGCTGTGGCGCCAAAGGTATTGCCCTTAGCAAATTCCCACAAGCCCGCCAGTAGTTGAGCGATGCCTCCGTAGAAGATGGCGAGTCCAAATACTTCACCACTGGCGTGAAGGATGTTGGCA
Organism: Acidimicrobiaceae bacterium; assembly: GCA_003138895.1. Classification (GTDB taxonomy): domain Bacteria; phylum Actinomycetota; class Acidimicrobiia; order Acidimicrobiales; family RAAP-2; genus RAAP-2. The sequence goes on along the minus strand of PLHJ01000006.1, from coordinate 73,231 downwards.
TTCGCCAAGCTCAGCAGGAACGTCGTCATAGCGAAGCCCGCAAGGCCCAACGGCCCCGGGTCGGCTATGCCGGCGCCAAAAGCTGGCGCGCTTGATCCATGGTTAATGCTCATTTGTATTCCCCCCTTGACTCGAAAGCGACATGCCCGCGAGGTAAGTGATACAGGTTCCTTTTTAACGTGGCTTTTGTTGTTAATCAAGTATTAACAACAAAAAATCCTCGATTTTGGGCGAAACGTCGTGAATGGTGATGATTTCGACGCCTAAATAGCTCATCGAAGGTCCGGTTATGGTGCCGCTCACGGCCGAGCTCGCGTCCGGCACCATCATCAGCTCCGCGACGTCCGCATGGTATTTACGCCCAAAGGGCCCTACAGTGCGAGCCATGATTGCTTCATATTCTTTTGCGAGGCGAACCGTCGGACCGTCACGCCAAACAGGAATTGGCCGAGCGCCAAGGCAGCGAACCGTCATCGTGGCAATGGTTGTTCTCCTCGGTGCGACGCTGATAACTCAATTGGCGTGGTACGAAACTGCCTTCGCGAAAGGACCAGCGGCGTACAACGCGAATTGCTCCAAGGGAAACACCGATCTTCAAATTGACACGTGCCTGGGTCAAGCAGTCAGCGCGGGAAACGTTCTTCTTAGTTCAATTGTTTCGACTCTCGAGAGGAAAATTCCCGATCGCGTGGAGCGAAACGACCTCTCGATTTCAATTACCGCTTGGAAGAAATACGTCGTGGCCGAATGCATCGTAGAGAGCCACCCCTTTACCGGTGGCACGATCTACCCGATCATTTACAGCAGTTGCCAGCAGACACTCACGATCGCGGAAATCAAAACCTTGCGATCCGATTCAAAGTTGCTATTTCCTTAGCGAGTCCACATTTCGACGAAGCGACACGTCGATGGCGTCTATGAGAGCGGCGTATTGAAATAAAAGCCTTTGTCAACATCCTCGATAAGTCCGGCGTGCGTTGGTTCCCACTTCACAAGCTCCCGCGTGATCGTGTTCGACGACGGGTTATCCCAAGAAACGAACATTGAAAGGTAACTGAAATGGTCGGCCACGTCGTCGGCGGCGACACTCTGGACCTGAACGTTGAGATGGCGACCAATGGCCTCGGCAATTTCCTTAAACGCTATTCCCCCCTCACCCACGCCGTGGAGACGCGACCCGGCGGGGGCGGATTCCAACGCAAGACGGTAGAGGTGAGCCGCGTCAAGTACGTGCACACTCGGCCAGCGGTTCATTCCATCACCGACGTAGCCCGAAAACCCTTTTTCACGAGCAATGTTGATGAGTCCCGGCACGAAGCCGTGGAGATCGCCTTCACCGTGCACCGTCGGTGCGAGGCGAACTGTTGACGAACGAATCGAACGCGAGGCACTGTCAATGACAACGTTTTCGGTTCCCACTCGCGGAAAGCTCGAATCAAGAACGTCGCCTTCGGTGCCGAGTCGCCCAAGGAACGAAAGCACCATCGTTCCCGAAGTGTTGACGAAGGGCTTGTTGGTTCCTTCAAGCACTTCGAGCATCGCCTCAACGGCAATTTGATCCTGCTGCACCGACCTCATGAAGTCGGTTCGCATACCAAAATTGTCGAACGCGAGGTTGATAACGCCGTCGGCTTCGAGAGCGCCACGACGAAGACTGTCGAGATCGTCGAGTGAACCGCGCAGCACTTCGTAGCCGGCGTTACGCAACGTCTGTGCGGAAGCATCAGAGCGAGCAAGGCCCACTACTTGATGACCTGCGTCGCGTAGTTCACGCGATACTTCGGTGCCAATAAAACCGGATGCGCCGGTGACGAATATTCGCATGAGAATTCCTCCAATCGCGCTCCCCACGACCCATGTCGCGAAGGTAACGGGTGATGTCTTTAACTGTCATCACCTTATCGTGATGATGTCATTTCCTGACATCATCATCTAGACTGTCCTGCATGAGTCGCTGGGAACCAAACGCGGAGGGTCGACTTCAACGGGCGGCCTTAGAACTCTTCGCTGATCAGGGATTTGAGAACACAACCGTTGCCGAAATCGCTGAGCGAGCGGGGCTTACCGAGCGGACTTTTTTTCGCTACTTCGCCGATAAACGCGAAGTACTTTTCGCGGGCGCAGAAGAATTGCAGAAGATCCTTGTCGACGTCGTGCATGACGCACCGCCTTCGTCGCAACCTTTGAGTGTCGTCGCGCAGGCGTTTGAGTCCATTAATCCCTTCTTCGAGCAGCGCCGTGAAGGAGCCCAGTTGCGTCAAGCCGTCATCAAAGCAAACCCGGAATTGCGAGAGCGCGAGTTAATCAAGATGGCCACACTCGCAGCCGTGTTGGCCGGTGCTCTTCGAGAGCGAGGCGTCAGCGAACCCGCAGCGACCCTAGCGAGCGAAGCGGGCGTGGTGGTATTTCGGGTGGGGTTTGACGCGTGGCTCGATCCACGTCACAAGGGTGACCTGACCGACGCCATACGGGACGGATTTTCCCAGCTCGAAGACGTCAGCGATTTCGGCTTTCGACGGGCCACACCGGCACCAAAAGCGTGATTCCCGGCCCACTTTGGGACCGGGAATCACCAACAATCTCTCTGGAGCGGATGACGGGACTCGAACCCGCGACCCCAACCTTGGCAAGGTTGTGCTCTACCAACTGAGCCACATCCGCGTCGTAGACAGATTAGCCGACGGCACCTCTTGACTTCCTTGCTGGGACTCGCTAATCATCGCTCTCTAACAAATACTGCGCTTCAAGATCGAGATATTCGCGGAACTGTTCGAGTTCAGGGACCCTTCGAGCGCACGCCAAGAGGCCAAAATCTAGTTGGTCGCCATAACCAAGCACGGTGACATTGAGTGACAATCCGGCCATCAGCGGGCCGAGTGGTGACGCGCTCAAAATACGGTGTCCGCTGATCCAAAGGGGTATCGGCGGCCCCGGAACCGAGGACACCACCACGTTCGCGATTGGTGGCAGGCGGTCAAAAAGCTGCAACGACGATATGGTCTTTCCCGCCACTGAGGCAAGCGCTGGACCGGAGCGAGCGGCAAGATTCATGAGCAATTGCGAGCCGCTCTGACGATGTTCATTAACCGCCTTAGACGAATTCTGCGCAATTGCTCGCAAGCGAGCTTCAGGATCAGCAATGTCGGTTCGTAAGCGCACGAGCATCGCAGAGAATTGATTGCCTAAATCGCCCTCAGCTCCGGGACGGCGAACATTGATGGGCATGAAGGCAATGAGGTCACGAGAGAGGACTTCGCCACGGTCTTCAAAAAGTCGGCGCAGTCCCCCCGATACGACACTCAGCACCAAATCGGTGACCGTGGCGTCACGGCTTTTCGCAGCTTTTTTTGCTTCACTCAGAGGAATACTCAGCCTCGAATATTTCTTCACGTGGCTCGGAGCGCCATTGATGGACGTGCGAGCAGCCTCCAAAAACGTCGGCTGTTCCGTCTCGTCAATTCCTTGTTCGTGGGCCTTAAGGGCTCGAGCCACCCGCTGAACGGCGTCGGCGGCAAACTCCACGTTGGACGTCACGGAACCGAGAACTTTCTTGGGCTTTTCTCGGACCCGGCGCAGCGTGTCAGTGAAAAGGTCGATGGGCGACGGAAGACGAATGGATTTTGCAATCGATTCCTCCGGCGGGGTGGGCACGCGAACATCGGGTGAGATGTCAAAGAGACCAGCAAAGGTGGAAGCTCCCGATACGCCATCAGCGAGAGCGTGATGAACTTTAAAGACAATGGCGCCGCGACCATTCGCCAAACCCTCAATGACGTTAATTTCCCAAAGCGGTCGATCTCTGACTAGTTCCCGCGACATGATGCGACTAACCAGTTGATCAAATTCTTCTGGACCACCCGGCGACGCCACCGCCATGCGTACGAAATGGTGATCAATGTCAAACGTTGGATCATCAGCAGAAACAGGCCACACAAGGTCGAGCGGAGCGCGAACAACTCGTCTGGTGAGCACGGGGATTTCATGGAGGCGCGCAACGACGTTCTTTTTCATCTCGGCGAACCGCTCACCGGGTGTCAAACCATCGTCGGCTTCAAATTCCAATACCGCACCAATATGTAGCGGCGCGCCCGGCAACTCCAAGGTAACAAAGGCACTGTCGAGCGGATCGAGCGGTTGAAAACTCATCGGCCCGTACTCCCAAAACCCGCAGCGTCACGTTTCGCGCCCGGAAGTTCATCAGCGAACTGAAACTGCAGTGCCGTAACCGGCATCACGACTAATTGAGCAATCCGGTCACCACGCTCAACGGTGTAGTCGTCATCAGGGTCCAAATTCACCAGAGCCACGCGCACTTCACCGCGGTAGCCGGCGTCGATGAGGCCGGGTGCGTTGACGCACGTCACGCCGTGCTTGGAGGCAAGACCACTGCGGGGAAGGACAAAACCCCCGTGCCCCTCAGGTATCGCTACGGCAATTCCTGTTCCCACGAGAGCTCGGCCCCCGCGCGCTTTAATCGTGATTTTTTCATTCGCAATGAGGTCGCAGCCCGCGTCTCCCTCGTGGGCGTAGCGGGGCGCTACCGCCCCCGCATCCAGTTGTTGCACGAGAATCTCCATTGGGCGAAGGATACCGCCCTGTGGAATTTTGGCAAAGGGCGGATGCGGGTAACCTCACCCCGTGCTGATTTGGATGGATTTGGAAATGACGGGTCTTGATCCTCTCCAGCACGTGATTGTCGAAATCGCCACTCTTCTTACGGATGACAATCTGGTCACCTTGGCCGAAGGACCTGACCTCGTTGTTCGCGCAACGACCGAGGAACTAGGCCGCATGGGCGAATTCGTGACGGCGATGCATGAAAAGTCGGGCCTCCTTCCCCTTATTTCCGAGTCCACGGTGTCGCGTCGCGAAGCCGAACTCGCCACGTTGAAGTTTCTTATTGATAGCGGCGTTGAGCCTGGGACTGTTCCTCTCTGTGGCAATTCCATTGGTACCGACCGGCGCTTCTTGCAGGAATACATGCCCGAACTTGAGGCCTTTTTGCACTACCGAAACGTTGATGTTTCAACCATCAAGGAACTCGTCAAACGTTGGCGTCCAAGTCTTCTCGGCCAACGCCCCGAAAAAGCAACGAATCACCGTGCCCTCGACGATATTCGCGAATCCATTGAAGAATTGTCCTTCTACCGTTCCGAATTTTTCGTTAATCCCGCGTCCGACCAAAACGATGGTGTAGCGAAGTAGCCTCGCGATAATGAAGCAAGCCACACTCTCCATGGAAGAGGCCGACGCCCAGATGACCGCACCCGGTCAAATGTTCGAAATTGAAAATACGGTCATCAACGATATTTCATATCGAGTTTGGAAATTGGCCCCGGGATCCTTGCGCACGGTCTTTGACCTCTCGCTCAATCATGCGCCAAAAGACTTTCTCGTCTACGAAGACACTCGTTTGACCTTCGACGAGCACTACCGCTTAGCGTCCACGCTCGCACTTCGCTTGCGTGAGTTTGGCGTCGAAAAAGGTGATCGAGTAACGGTCGCGTCGCGAAATCTGCCCGAGTGGGTGGTCTCCTTTTGGGGAGCCATCGTCGCGGGTGCCATTTGTGTACCGCTAAACGCCTGGTGGACAACTGACGAGTTGATTTACGGACTCAGTGATTCGGGGTCCTCCGTTGCCATTGTCGATGAAGAGCGTTACGAGCGAATTAAGAATCAATTGGATGAACTGCCCGATCTTCGTTTACTGCTCGTCCTCACCGAGAAAAAAGGGCACGCTCCATCACTCGACACGTCGTCCAAGGTTCGCGTCGAACACTTCTACGACTTCATTGGACCAGTGGCCTCCGACGCCGTTCCCCCCGCCATTGAGATAAGCCCCGAAGATCCTGCGACGATGTTTTACACGTCCGGAACAACTGGAAAGCCTAAGGGTGCCGTCGGAACACACCGAAACGCAGTGACGAATTTAATGAATCTCTTCTTTGTGGGACAACGTGCGAACATCCGTTTTGGACCCGACACGAGTGACGAAGCGCCCGTGCAAAATGGTTTTCTTCTCAACATTCCCCTCTTTCACGCGACTGGTTGTCTCGCGGTGATGTCCGTGAACACGGCGGCCGGTGGCAAGCTCGTTATGACGCACCACTTTGATCCGGGCCAAGCCCTGCAACTTATTCAGGACGAAAAAATCACGAACTTCGGTGGCGTCCCCACGATCGCGATGCAGATTATTGATCACCCCGATTTTGACAAGTACGACACCTCGAGCGTTCGAAGCGTTTCCTACGGTGGAGCTCCATCACCACCCGAACTGGTCAAGAGAATCCGTAATGCGTTTCCAGTCGGTTCGCCCGGCAATGGCTACGGTCTCACTGAAACGTCCGCGGCCGTTGCCCTCATTTCTGGTCCCGACTACGACGCCAAGCCCACGAGCTGCGGACCAGCGATACCCGTTTGTGACGTGGTCATTGTTCCTGAGGACTACGAGGGGGATGAACCCGCTTCCGATTTACCGACGGGTCCCGACGTCATTGGCGAATTGTGGATCAAGGGACCCAACGTCGTAGCTGGTTACTGGAACAAACCTGAAGAGACCCGAAAGGCCTTCACTCGAGGATGGTTGCGCTCGGGTGACGTCGGTCGCATTGACGAAGATGGCTTCATCCACATTGTCGACCGCGCGAAGGACATGATCATTCGCGGAGGTGAAAACGTCTACTCCGTTGAAGTAGAGGGCGTCATTTTTGAACACCCGGACGTCGCTGACTGCGCAGTCGTTGGTATCCCCCACCCCACATTGGGAGAAGAAGTGACCGCCGTCGTCGTACTTCGACCAGGCCGGGTTGTCGAAGCGGAAGAACTGATGCGCCACGTGGCCATCCGACTCGCCAAGTTTTCAGTGCCAACGAAAATATTCTTCCGCTCGACACCATTGCCCCGCAATCCTCAGGGCAAGGTTCTAAAACGACAGTTACGAGAAGAACTTCTCGCCCAGAGTAACTAGCCCTAGAGCGACGTCAGCGCCTCGTAGGTTTCGTCGCTCAAGTCAATACCGGAACTGGCGCAGTTCTCTTCTAGGTGTTCGAGGCTTGACGTGCCCGGAATTGGCATCACCACAGGTGAACGTCGAAGCAACCATGCCAGCGAAAGTTGGGCGGCGGTGCAACCCGTCGCGGTTACTAAGTGGCTGAGTTTTCCTCCGGGTCGAGTGAGTTCTCCCGAAGCCACCGGATACCAAGGAATAAAGCCAATAGATTGTTCCTCGCAGTAGTCGAGCACGTCTTCGCTCTTTCGCTGAGTCAAGTTGAACATGTTTTGCACCGTGCTAATTGGCAGCACTTTTTGTGCAGCTTTGATGTCGCTCACGGCGACTTCGGAGAGGCCAACGGCTTTTACTTTTCCTTCGTCCAGCAGTTCCTTTAGTAGCCCGAACTGATCGTCCGGATTAACGGCGGGATCAATGCGGTGCAACTGGAATAAATCAAGCGAGTCAACACCGAGGCGACGAAGAGACATTTCGCATTCCTGGCGCAAGTACGCCGGCAGACCGCACGGCGACCAGACGTCAGGTCCCATCCGCAGTAGTCCGGCTTTCGTCGCTACGCGCACATCGTTGTAGGGGTGAAGCGCTTCGAAGATCAGCTCTTCAGAAACGTACGGTCCGTAGGAATCAGCCGTGTCGATGAAGTCAATTCCCAAGTCCACTGCACGACGAAGTACGGCCCGAGCATTTTCTTGGTCGCTCGGGTAGCCCCAGACGCCCTTGCCAGTGATTCGCATCGCGCCGAAACCTAGACGCCGAACGGTTTGGCCCGCGTACGTGAAAGTGGTTGTCGGTGTACTCACAAAATGCTCCTTAGGTATTGAAGAGCCAACCTAATGGTGGCCAACAACAACGAGGTCGGACCCAAAGGACCGACCTCGTTGCGTTATGACTTGGTTGATTACTTGTTGGGTTGCGGCGTAATGCGCAAGTAATCCTTCAGCTTCTTAAAGCCCTTAGGGAACTTCGTCTTTGCGTCTTCGTCAGAAACGGCGGTCGTGATGATGACGTCGTCGCCGTCCTTCCAATTAACGGGCGTCGCTACTTGGTAATTCGCCGTGAGCTGCAATGAATCAAGGACACGAAGAATCTCCTCAATGTTTCGTCCCGTTGAGGCCGGGTACGTCAGCGTCAACTTGACCTTCTTGTCAGGGCCAATGATGAAGACACTTCGAACAGTCAGCGTGTCATTCGCGTTTGGGTGAATCATGTCGTAAAGGTCGGCCACGTGGTGGTCCTCGTCGGCAATCAACGGAAAGTTAAGAGCGGTGCCCTGCGTTTCCTTGATGTCGTTCTGCCAGTCCTTGTGCGAGGCGACCGAGTCAACGCTTAGACCAATGATCTTGGCGTTGCGCTTGTCAAAGTCAGCCTTACGTGCGGCGAAGCCGCCCAACTCCGTCGTGCACACCGGCGTGAAGTCCTTCGGGTGCGAAAAGAGAACGCCCCAACTGTCACCGAGGTAGTCATAGAAATTGATAGATCCATCGGTGGTTTCTGCATCAAAATCGGGGGCCATGTCTCCAAGACGAATCGCCATTATGTGCTCCTTCGTAGAACAAATGCACTGAACCATCGTGGTTCAACGCAGTGGTTACCTTAGCAGCGTCGCGCACAATGTCACAAATTTCTACTGGAGTTGTAGATAATTAGATTTCCGTTGCAACGAGGGCTGGGAGACTGCACGAATGCAATCTTCGTCACGACCGGTTGTTGCGGCGTTCGATCTCGACGGCACGTTGACCGATGGTGGCAGTGTCTTTCCTTGGCTCTGTCGCGTTGCGGGAACGCCCGCCGTCTACCGCGCCGCCCTTCGTCGAAGTGCTCCCCTCGCCTACGGCGCACTCGCGAGCGGCGACGCCGCCGACCGCGTGAAGGAGTCGCTGTTCACTTCGTTACTGCGAGGACGTCCCATGAAAGACGTCGCCGCGACTTCTGCTTCGTTTGCCACACAGCACTTGGCGTTGCATGGACGAAGCTCAACAATTAGCAAACTAGAAGATCACTTGCGTCAAGGCCACCACGTCGTCATTGTGTCGGCGTCACCGACGCTGTACGTCGACGAGGTAGCGAACATCCTGCACGCGCACGGTTCTGTCGCGACACGACTCGCGGTGGATCCACTCGGTAATCTCACGGGCGGTTACCTCGGACAAAATTGTCGAGGTGAAGAGAAACTTCGACGCCTGCACGAATGGATTGATGAGCAGCACTACGACCAAGTACCCGAAATTTTTGCGTACGGCAATTCTCGAGGTGACCACCGAATGCTGCGCGGGGCCGATCACGGACACAACGCAGGAAAATTAGGTCGCTGGGGAGCGCTTCGTTCCTTCGAACGAATCAGTTAACCGAAACCTCAATCGGCATCGCCATCCAACCAGCCCCTCGGCCGTTATAGGTAACTTGCAGTTTCGCAACTTGTTCACGCCAGGCCAGAACTTCGTAGCCATCAGGCCCCACTAATCCAAGATTGATGTCGTAATCGCCGTCGGTCAGTGGCACTTCGGGCAGATCGACGGTAATACGGTGAGGACCTGGCGAGAAGGAGACCGAATTCATCATGGGGTCTGTTCGCGTAACTAGCTTTCCCTCCGTTGAAAACATCTCCATCATGAAGTGACCATCGAACCCATGGTGCGCGACGAGATCAACGTTTAACTGCAAACGTTGCCCGGAAAGAATATTGAAACGACCCGACGGTGTGGTCACTGCTTCGATCGTCGCCGAACCAGCTGACGCGGCTTCTTCAATGGGTTTGGGTGCGTCGGCCAGCATGCGTTCACGAAATACTCGGATCGAATCGCCGGTAGGACCGTCCGCAATGACTTGGCCTTGATCAAGCACGACCGCACGGTGACACAATCCGCGAATCATGTCAGCGCTGTGCGAAACCAGCAAAATTGTTCGGCCCTCTTTTTGGAACTGCCCAATTCGGTCAATGCACTTGGTCGCAAATCGTTCGTCGCCAACAGCCAGGATCTCATCAATCACCAAAATGTCGGGATCGACGTTGACCGCTACCGAGAATGCCAAGCGCAAATACATTCCGGACGAATAAAACTTCACTTCCGTATCAATGAATTTTTCCAATTCACTGAATTCGACGATCGAATCAAACAATCGGTCGATTGTTTTTGTCGACAGACCAAGCATCGAACCCGACAAATACACGTTGTCGCGACCCGAAAGTTCATGTTGAAAACCCGCGCCCAATTCCAAAAGCCCAGCGAGTGTTCCTCGAATGAGAATCTGACCGCTCGTTGGCTTCAAAACGCCACAGATGCACTTCAAAAGTGTTGATTTTCCCGAACCATTGCGACCAATGATGCCCACGGTCTCTTGCGTACCAACTGAGAAATTCACGTCGCGCAAGGCCTGCACGTCGGAATAAGAACCCTGTCCTGGATGAATAATTCGTTCTTTCAGCGACTTTGATCGTTCGTGATGAATACGGAAACGTTTATTGACTTCGGAAACTTCAATTACCGCGGTCATTAGAGCTCCTCCGCAAAGTTGCCCTCAAGGCGACCAAAGATCTTTAGTGCCACAAGAAGAGCAGCCGCACCAACCCCCACGAGAATCAGATTCATCGTGACGTACGAACCTTCTGACCAATTAGGGAGCATGTTCAGTATTGAGTGGTCGGGTGTGGTGGCGCGAACATACGCGTGCGCGTACAGGACCTTTTGAAACGTCATCACGATGGGCGTCACTGGATTGATGAAAAATATGTCGTTCAAATGAATACCCAGTAAGACGTGACTGTGCAGTTTGGTCGCCACTGTGTGTTGATAACTGTAAACAATCGGCGTCAGCCAAAACCACAGCATTAGAAAGACGTCCACGAAGTGACGAGTGTCACGCATGTACACGTTTACCGCGGATAAGAAGAGGCCAATCGCTCCACAAATAAGACAGAGCGCCAGGAGCGAAATGGGAAGAATCCATAACATGCTCCAAATGGGCGCTTGGTGCACGATGACCATGTACAGCGCGGTGACGCCCAATTGGATCCCGAAGTACACCAGTGATGTCCCAATCGTCGAGAAAGCCAAAATTTCTCTCGGAAACGCAACCTTTTTTACAATTCCCGCTCGGTCGACCACAATCCCCGTTGAGGTTGACACCGAGTTAATGACAAAGTTCCAAACAAGCAGTCCGGCCGAAAGAAAGATGACAAACTGCGGCACACCATTGTTAACAATGATGTGGAACACCAAGTAATAAATGGCCAAAGTAAGGGCCGGATTAAACATCGACCAGACAACGCCCAATTTCGAGGCTTTGTACTTGATTTTGATTTCACTGAAGACGAGGTGTCGAAGCAGTTCACGAGTCTCCCAAATGGACTTGAACTGACTTACAACACTCTGTTGCGCACTAACAATACGAACCGGTCGTTCGTCAACAGGCGTGCGGAGTGAAAGGGATGCTTCCTCTTTGATCACTTGCTACCAGCACGCGCCAGTGCACGGTCGATAACAGCGTCTATAAATCCGTACTCCAACGCCTCTTCCGCCGTAAACCAACGGTCACGGTCTGAGTCAGCTTCAATGCGCTCAATTGGTTGTCCCGTGTGAAACGCAATACGCTCAGCGAGCATTCGCTTCATGTAAACAATCTGCTCGGCTTGAATCGCGATGTCCGATGCCTGACCTTGCATGCCACCGGCGGAAGGCTGGTGCATCAAAATACGACTGTGCGGCAACGCAAAACGCTTGCCAGGGGTACCCGCACACAGCAAAAACTGGCCCATGGAGGCGGCCATACCAACGCAAATCGTTCGAATGTCACAGTTGACGTACTGCATCGTGTCATAGATGGCAAGACCATCAGTAACCGATCCACCGGGCGAGTTGATGTAGAGACTTATGTCACGCTGATTGTCCTCTGCCTCAAGCAACAACAGTTCGGCGCAGATGCGATTCGCTGCTGATTGATCAACCACCGATCCAAGAAAGACAATGCGCTCACGCAAGAGTCGTTGATTGAGGTCATTTGTAGCGAAGCCGTCGGCCATTGAAGAAGAAATCATGCCAACAATCTACCGCGCACTCGTGAAGAACCTTCGCCGCACAACGACGTAGGATTGCGAGGCTGCGGGCGTGGCGAAATGGCAGACGCGCTAGGTTTAGGTCCTAGTTCTCTTTGAGAGTGGAGGTTCAAGTCCTCTCGCCCGCACCATTGCAATGTGCTAGTGTTGCAAAAGCAGTATTCGCCGCTCTTTCGCGGTGGAGACCGATTCGGCGTGACGGCTCGAGTTGGGCTCATCTCAACTCGATATGGAGACCGTCATGACTACGTCCTTTTCCGACCTAGGGGTACCCGCTGCCCTGGTTGCTCGTTTGAACGCTCGCGGCATTATGGAGCCGTTCCCTATTCAAGAAGCGGCGCTTCCTGATGCCTTCGCGCGTCGCGACGTTGTTGGTAAGGCCCCGACTGGTTCGGGCAAGACCCTGGCCTTTGGCCTCGCTCTCGTGCACAACGCCACCAAGGCAAGTCCTCGGCGTCCTCGTGGTCTCGTTCTTGTACCAACCCGTGAACTCGCGGCTCAAGTACAAAAGGAATTGGGTCAGCTCACCTCTGATAAGGGACGACGAGTCCTTTGCATCTACGGTGGCACCTCCTACAACGTTGCTCGTAAAGCACTAGCCATGGGCGTTGACATCGTCGTCGCTTGTCCCGGTCGACTCGAAGACATGCTCGAACAGCGTGCCCTTGATCTTTCCGAAGTAACAACGGTGGTCGTCGACGAAGCCGACCGCATGGCGGACATGGGATTCTTGCCCGCCGTTCGCCGCATTGTTTCAATGACCGCCGAAAATCGCCACATGCTGCTGTTCTCAGCAACCATGGGTCCCGACGTCAAGTCACTTGTTCGCGAATTCACGCACGACGCCGCGATTCACGACGTTGTGGGCGATGAAGCCCCGAGTGACGTCGATCATTTCTTCTGGCGAGTGCCTCGCGAACAACGTTCGGCCTTCACTGCTGAACTTGCTGATCGTTACGACCGAGCCATCGTTTTTACACGTACCAAGCATGGTGCGGACCGCTTGGCTCGCCAACTCGAAGAGCGTGGCATAAGCGCGGTCCCAATTCACGGCGATCGCACGCAGGCCCAGCGCGAACGAGCGTTGCGCAGCGTCAAGAACGGTCAGATTCGTGTGCTCGTCGCCACTGACGTTGCCGCACGCGGTATCCACATCGAAGCACTCCCCTGCGTGATCCACTTTGATCCACCGGCCCAGGCCACGGATTACTTGCACCGTTCAGGACGAACGGGTCGCGCCGGCGCCACGGGCGCCGTCTTTTCTCTCGTCGGTGAAGACGTCGTTGGACAAGTACGTCGACTCCAAAAAGCTCTTGGTCTCGAAGCCATCCTCGACAACCCGGAAAACGCCGTGGCTGTTCGATTGGGTTCCGTGGACGACACCGCCGCGGCGGAGCGTTTGGACGACCGTTCGCCGTCGAAATCTTCGTCGTCGCGACCTTCATCACGAAACGAATTTCGAAGTGAGCGTCCCCGCTACGAATCACGAGGCGAACGACCTGCGAGGGCTCGCACCGAGCACCGTAGCGAGCGTCCTCGTTTTGAAAAGCGCGACGACCGCAGCGAGCGTTCCTCATTTCAACCGCGAGTTGACCGTGCCGAGCGCACTGAGCGTACGGAGCGACCCCGCTACGAGCGCGAAGACCGGGCACGAGTGCCGCGAGCGAGCGAACGAGACGACCGCGCCAAGGTGCAGCGTCCCAGTGCTCGTCCCGAGCGTGGTCGATTTGAAGAGCGTCGTGACCGCAGCGCAGCGCCCAGTAGTGACCGTTCGTCGCGTTCAAAAGATGCCGAAGGCATTGTGCAATTCTTCAATGACTCCAAGGGCTACGGCTTTGCCAAGGGTCAAGCCGGCGAAGACCTCTTCATCCACTTCTCCAACATTGTTGGCGATGGCTTCAAGAGCTTAGAAACCGGACAGCGCGTAACGTACGAAGTTGCTGATGGTCCAAAGGGCCTCGAGGCTCGTAACGTGCGCGTGGTCTCTGGTCGCTCGCGACGCTAAGAGTCTTTTCAATGTCTACGAAGCCTGACGTCGATCCACACCTTGGACCAGTCCCTGAGGACTTGTTAATTGAAGACCTCGTTATTGGCACGGGCGAAGAAGCCGAGCCGGGTCAGACCGTCATTGTCCACTACGTCGGTGTTGCGGCGTCCACGGGCGAAGAGTTCGACGCTTCGTGGAATCGTGGTGAAACGTTCTCGTTTACGTTGGGGGCCGGACAGGTCATTGCCGGTTGGGACAAAGGCTTTGCCGGTATGAAAATAGGCGGCCGACGTCGACTCATAATTCCCGCTCACTTGGGTTATGGAGAGCGTGGCGCCGGTGGCGTCATTGCTCCCGGCGAAACGTTGATCTTCGTAGTTGACTTAGTCGGTCTTCGTTAACTACGCGCCTTGCGCGTCGACTTCTAATTGACGCTGCAAATCTCCGTAGCGTTCGCAGGCAATTTCACTGACGAGAAGCAGTCTTTCTGTCGCGTCATCGATACTCAAGACTTTTAATTGGTCAAGTGTCGACATCGGGGCAAGCGCACACAATTGCCACGCCCTGACACAGGGATCGCTCGACAACTCGCAGTGGGAGCGAATGCAACTATCGGTGTTGACTTCGCTCGTCAAGGTCCGAAGAGCCTTAACCGCAGACTCTGTCGTGCGAAGCACCAGCGGGTCAACGGGCTGCACCGGGTGATCGGGCAACGACCGAAGCCTCGCGCGCGGATAGGGATTGTCAACCAGCCACTCGTCAACACCGCAGCGGGCTACGCCTTCGACGTGCAAGAGATATTGCTCGCCAGCCATGGGCCAAACGTCAAGAATCCTCACGAGAGTACCGGTGCTGTAGCGCTCGTCGTGTCCTCCGACTTCGGAACCGCGGGCTATGAGACAGATACCAAAACGGCCATCGCTCGCTTGAACGTCCTCTATGAGTTGGTGATAACGAGGTTCAAAGACCAACAGGGGAATCTCTTGATGGGGAAAGACCACCGCTGAGAGCGGGAACATGGGTGTTGCGCTGCGATTGGTCACGACGTCAGCCTAAAGTGAACATTCGGTGTCCAAACAGCATTTACTGTGACAACAGCGTTGTTGCTAGTAAACGAAAGGCCCGAGAGCGATGCGAAATATCGTTCTTTTGTTTTGACGAAAGTTCAGCCAGGGTTGTGCCGCCCAACTGCTCCACACAAAAAACGGGGTCGTAGCCAAATCCCCCTTGTCCAACGGCCGAGAGCGCTATCCAACCATCGAGTCGACCATCGACCAACAAAGTGGCTCCATCGGGATAGGCCACCGCCGCCACCGTTCGAAAATGCGCCGTGCGTTCGCGAACGTCAACGCCTTCCAGAGCTCGCAGCAGCTTCTCAACATTTTCTTGGTCGCTCGCGTGATGACCCGCATACCGTGCGGAGTGAACACCGGGTTTTCCATCGAGGACGTCGACAAAAAGTCCGGTGTCATCAGCAATCGCGGCCTCCCCCGTCGCCGCCACGAGTGCTCGGGCTTTTAGCAGCGCATTTTGCTCCAGCGTGTCACCGTTTTCTTCAACGTCGGGCACGTATCGTGGTCGAGCGAGCAAGGTCACATCGTTTTTCGCGAGTATCGCTCGAATTTCGTGCACCTTATGTTCGTTAGCGGTAGCGAGAACGAACGTTGCATTCATTTAACGCACCGAAGGTGGCGTTGCGAGCACGACGCGTTGTGCCTCATGAATAGCGCTGATGCCGGTAGAAGCGAGGTCCAATAAAGCGTCTAGTTCGATTCTCGAAAACGCCACTTGCTCGGCAGTACCTTGGACTTCCACGAAGTTGCCAGAACCAGTCATAACAACATTCATATCGGTTTCTGCCCGCGAGTCTTCTTCGTAGGGAAGATCCAGCATGGCAACACCGTCGACAATGCCGACCGAAATTGCGGCAACGAGGTCACTTAACGCGTGCTCGTTGACAACACCTCGCATTTCCAGTCGAGTAATGGCGTCGTGTAGCGCCACGTAGCCACCACAGATCGAAGCAGTTCTCGTACCGCCGTCGGCTTGAAGGACGTCACAGTCAACAGTTATTTGTACGTCAGGTAGCGCTTCGAGCTTGGTGACGGTTCGAAGAGAACGCCCAATAAGACGCTGGATTTCTTGGGTTCGACCCGACTGCTTGCCCTTGGCCGCTTCACGACTCGCCCGTTCGGGCGTCGAGCCCGGCAACATTGAGTATTCGGCGGTCACCCAGCCTTTGCCGGTGCCGCGCAGCCAACGCGGAACGTCCTCTTCCACCGAAGCCGTGCACAGTACTCGAGTCCGACCGAAACTCACGAGTACCGATCCCGCGGCCATTTCCGTGTAATCGCGTTCGAACAATAGGGGTCGCGCCTGCTCGGGCGTACGTCCGTCGGCGCGAAGTGGTGAGGCGGCCATGAATTGCTCCTTTTAGAGAACGGTCTGGAGCATTGAGGGTACTGGACGAAACCTCGAACTGTGTTCTAGAAGTAAATAATCCTTTTCGCGCGCTCCACGACGTCGTCGATGTCGTCACTCCAGGCCCCGGTTGACAAGTACTTCCATCCATCGTCACAGGCAATGGTGACAATGGTTGCTTCTTGTCCTTCGGGAATCGTGGCCGCACAGCGCACTGCGCCGCACATAATGGCGCCCGTAGAAATACCGACGAACAAACCAACCTCGGCCAATCGACGAGTCCATTCAATGGATTCTTTTGGACGAACCACGACCTTTCGATCGAGTAGTTGTTCGCCATGATTCTCCGTGAAAATTGGCGGAATATACCCATCCTCAAGTGAACGAAGACCGTCCACCATTTCGCCGCTCGGCGGTTCGACGGCCCAAATTTGCACGTCGGAATTTTGTTCCTTCAGGTAACGACCCACACCCATCAGTGTGCCCGAGGTGCCCAGTCCCGCCACGAAGTGCGTAATTTCGGGTACGTCGCGATAGATTTCTGGACCCGTCGTGGTGTAGTGCGCCAGTGGATTCGCTGGATTGGCGTACTGATACAAAAACACCCACTCAGGGTTTTCCTTCGACAACTTCTGGGCCAGACGAACAGCTCCGTTTGATCCTTCCGATCCAGGCGAGTCAATGATCTCCGCGCCCCAAACGTGCAACAACTGACGTCGCTCGGGAGAGACGTTGGTGGGCAGCACGACCTTTAGGTGATAGCCGCGAAGTTGGCACACCATTGCCAAGGCAATGCCCGTGTTGCCACTCGAGGGTTCAATCAAAATTTGTCCAGGAAGTCCAGGTTTCAAGATGCCGTCGCGCTCGGCTGCTTCGACGAGTGAGAGCGCCACGCGGTCTTTCACTGAGCCGGCAGGATTTCGGCCCTCGAGCTTCGTCAGAATCTTTACGTTGGGACTTGGCGACAACGCACTGACGTCAACAACCGGCGTGTTGCCTATGAGATCAAGGACGGATGCGTATCTGCTCACGAGAGCGCGCCACCGGCCACGGCCGGCAGCAAAGTCACATCATCATTCGGCCCCACGGGTGCGTCAACACCACCGAGGTAACGAACGTCGTCGTCGTTGACGTACACGTTCAAGAATCGGTGCAGCGTGCCGTCATCATTAAAGAGTTGTGGCTTGAGCGCGGGAAAGTCGGCCGAGATTTTGCCGAGAACTTCACCAATCGTCGCGCCGTTGCCCAGGAGCGTGGCGGCTCCCCCCGTCGCCGGGCGAAGCACGGTGGGAATTCGAACGGTAATAGCCACGGACAACCTCGTTCAGGTCAGGCGGGCAATTGTTGACCCGCTGACTCACATATTACGGGGTACTCGCGGCTCCCAAACGCTACGGGGTCGTTTCGAGTGGAGGACGAAAGAACACCACTAACTGCAGTGCCCCACCGCCCACGCCCAAGATCAAGGTGATGGCGAGAGCGTGCGACGGTTTCGTCAAAAAGTGAGGGTGCAAAAACAGAGTGTCGAGCGAGTATCGACCCGCGCCAAACGTACCGGACACGAGTGCCGCCACGGCAATCATGAGGCAGTACTCCACACCTTGACCGGGGTGGAACACAAAAAAGCCATTCTTGAGGTGCACCGTCCACACGGCCACGACCATCAGAGCAATAAGTCCCGCGGCGGCGAATGATGTCAACAGGCCCGCAATCAATAAAACCCCGACGCCAATTTCTGTACACGCGGCCAACGTGGCGTGCAGGCGTCCAGGCTTCATTCCAATCGAGTCAAACCAAGCACCGGTGCCGGCGAGTTTGCCACCACGGAAAATCTTGAAGTACCCGTGCGACACGATCATCGCTCCGAGATAGACGCGCAAAACAAGAAGTACAAAGTTGAGGGAGAAACCGTGAACACTGCTAGCCAGCATGGACATTACCTTTCGTCGTGTTTGAGCCTAGAACGACACTCCCAAAGGTTTGGACACTATGCCTCCTCAACGACGACTTCTTCCTCGTTAATCACGCCATCAACAATGGCGTAGGAACGAAGCACCGTTGGCACGAGTCGCAGGGACAACAACAAGTAGTGCCACGCAGGATCCGGCGCCTGAACGACGTCAGTAGGACTGGGATAGGCGTCTGAGTGTGTGTGCGAATGAAAGACGCCAATCACCTCTTTCCCGTTATCTTCGGCCTGTCGAAACGTTCGTAGCAACAACTTTGAGTCAATTTCGTACAACTTTGCCGAGTGAGCAACGTTTTCACTGGGCACCACCTCGTCGACGACGCCGTCATTTGATCCCACGAGTAAACCGCAACCTTCGTCAGGGAGAGCTCGAACACACGTTGCGATCATGGCGTCGCGCTGGCGCTTGGAAATCGTGAGCACGTCGCCACCCTAGTGAGAACAACGCCTCAGGCCGTGAACGTCGTGGTTACTACGCTTGACAACGTGGCCCGAGCAAAACAGATGCAGGAGCGGCGAGCGAAGGCCAAGGCCGACGCCGCCAAGAGCGACCGAGTGGTCGCCTCCAATCGTCGCGCCCGACACGACTACGAAATCATCGAAACGCTGGAATGCGGCATCATGCTGAGTGGTAGCGAAGTGAAGTCCCTGCGTGAAGGAAAAGCGCAAATTGGTGACGGGTACGCCCGCATTGACGGCGGCGAACTTTGGTTGTTTGGTACCCACATTCCGCCCTGGGTCTACGCCGTGGGATTTGGCAGCCACGACCCTGATCGAAAACGAAAATTGTTAGTGCACCGCAACGAGATTGACGAACTCTTGGGAAAGACGCGCACACAACCACTCACCATGGTGCCTCTGAAGCTCTATTTCAAAGACGGCAAAGTAAAGGTGGAGATTGCACTCGCAAAAGGTCGAAAGCAGCACGATCGTCGCCAGGCGCTCGCCAAACGAGACGCCGAGCGCGAAATGGCACGCGCCACGCGGACCATGGAGAAATACGGCTAGAACCGCTAAGGACTGACCCCGGTAGAATGAACTCGTCACCAAGTTGGTGTCATACGAGGGGGTGATTGGTCTCGACGTCAGTCGTCAAGGTTGGAGAAGCGAGCCGTGGTCTCCGGAGCCACGTTAAAGAGCCGGAAACAAAAATAAACGCCAAGCCTCAGCTTGCGCTCGCTGCCTAGTGCAGCGACGTTCACCTAGATCCAGTCCTACGATCTAGATTTTGAACGTCATTCAGTAGGACTTACCTTGAGTGCGTGTTAGTAACTCTCGAGGGAAAACTTAACTAACTAAGGAACCTTGCCGGTGTTGGCAACAGCGAGGTTCTCGAAAATTTCCTGCCAGCTGCGCTCGGAGAATGCCTACTAAGAAGCTGACGGACGCGGGTTCGATTCCCGCCACCTCCAAGGACGCTCAGGGTACGCCGTGAACGTTGTTGGAGGTGGATTCCAATCATTGTTGCTCAATCGGTTTGCAGAGAGGTCTCTTTCAACTCTCAAGTGGTGTCGCCCCGTAGCGAGGAATAGAAACGGCGACCAGCAAACCACCTAATTGACTTGGACGAAAGTCCAGCGTTCCATTTAGGTCTTGAACAATTGCCACCATGATGCTCATTCCGAGTCCGGAACCACCTGATTCGCGTGAACGCCCTTGGTCAAAACGCATGAAACCTTGAGGTCCGTGCTCGTAGGCCGACGCAGGCAGTCCACTTCCCCCGTCTTCGATATTGAGTTCAACCACGTCGCCACGCTGGCGAAGTTGAACACTCACGGGATCACTCGTCGCAGTGTGTCGTCGAATATTCGAAAGAATATTCTGCACCAGTCGGCCCAGGTGACTACTCGAACCAGCGACGAAAAGGTTGGCTTCGACGTTGGCATCCACCGATCGATCTGGTTCGAGTAATTGAAAGTCATCGAGGTGGTCTTTTACGAGAGTGCTGAGGTCGACTCGCTCGTCGTAGGTATGGCTGTGTTCGCCGAGTTCTGCGAGCAACAAGAGATCACTAATGAGGCCCTCCATTCGAAGGACCTCATCGTTCACTCGGCCGAGAGCTCGTTGTTGCACTTCGACCGACGGAACATTCTCACTGTGCAGTAGTTCGGTATATCCGCGAATCACCGTGAGCGGTGTTCGAAGTTCATGCGAAGCATCACCGAGGAACTGCTGCATTCGAAGTGAAGTGTCACGCTCTAAGACAACGGATTGGTTGAGAGCGCCAACCATCCGTCGAAGAGCACTCGACAATTGGTCGACGTCAGACTGCCCACTCGTCTCGGGCAGTACCACGTTGGGCTTGTTGTCGGCGAGATCGTTCGCCAAGCCAATAAGTTCTTCAATCTTGCGAGTATCACGCCGAATTATGAGCTGCGCGGCAACGGCGGCGACAAGATCAGCAATAACCGTAAAGAGGACCAGTCGCAAGAGCAAATTGTGGACTGAGCGCTGCGCTTGCTGTGACGAAACGGCGATAAAGAGATAGGTCTTTCCGGGAAGCTTCACCGTGCGAAAACGAATTCCGCCACCCAACGTTGACGATTCCACGGTGGTCAGTGCGTCGTGCACCAGAGTCTTTGAAGGTCGTGGATGAATATGAAACGTAGCGAGCGAGAGTTGCGAAACGCTCGTACCATCAACAAAGTCGACAACGGCATCAAGGTTGTTCCGACGAACGGTCAAGAGAGCACTGCTAATTTGTTCGCCCTTGGCGCCTTTGGTGCTCGCCACAATCTCATCGAGATTGTGATCGATGATCGAAAGCTGCAAATTTTTCGTCGTAATGACGGCGTAGCTACCCACCAAAAGTGAAATCAACGTCACCATGGCGAGTACGACGAGACTAAACCTCGTTCGTAGTCTCACTGCGAACTCGTCGAATCCACAATCCGGTAACCAACTCCTCGCACCGTAAGAATGCCTTCGTAGCTATCAATGTGAAGTTTTCGTCGCAAGTATGAAATGTAGGTGTCAACGACTGACGTGTTTGACTCAAAATCAATGCCCCACACGTGATCCAAGATTTGCGCTTTCGTCACGACTCGGTTTTGGTTCGACATTAAATATTCGAGAAGTCGAAATTCGGTCGGAGAAAATTCAATCGGGGCGCTATTCATAAAGACTTGATGCTGGACTTCGTCAAGAACAATAGGACCGCACTGCAAGGGTGCTAGTGACTGCACAATTTTGGTACGACGAAGAATCGCGTTGACCCGGAGCATCAATTCCTCTAAACCAAATGGCTTGGTGACGTAGTCGTCGGCACCGAGTCGCAGTCCTTGCGTCACGTCGCCTCGCTCGCCACGGGCACTCAACATCAAAGCGGGCGTATCGTTTCCCTTTTCGCGAAGCCGAGTTAGAAGTTCAAAGCCGTTGAGATTAGGCATGTTGACGTCGAGAATCAACAAATCTGGTTTTACGTTTCGAAGGGCCGCGAGAGCCGTCTCGCCGTCTTTGGCCGACATTGTTTCGTAGCCAGCGATTGTCAGTGCGTCACAGAGAAGATCACGAACACCTTCTTCGTCGTCCACCACAAATATCAGGGATTTTGCGTCAGGGCTCACCCCTTAGAGGGTATCGGCGTTCACCAGGGCCTTGGAAGACTCACCGAACAATTACATGGAGAGCGCGGTTCTCTCACAGATGGCTCACAGAAATATCACAACTTCCCCGCCTAGCCTTAAGGGGTGGTTGTACACACGCCGTCGGACCCCAAACGAGGATATGCAATGAAACACGTTGTCACGCGAGCACTTTCTATTGCCGTACTGAGCGTTGGTCTCGTGGCGGGCGCGTCACTTTCGGCGAGCGCCGCGACGTCAGTATCCCCCAAGAATCCCTACACGACGTGTCTTACCAACTATTCGAACTACAGCGACGCGCTTAGTTGCATCAACCGGGTTTTTGAAGGCGCGATCAAAGCCGCCACGGATAACTACAACGCAGCCATGAACGCGGCCCAAGATCCAAGCGACCAGTACGCCGCCATTACTCAATTCAGCAATGACGTCACGTCCGCCGTCTCGGCGCGGCAAAAAGCCATTAGGGCTCTCATTTCAGAACTACCCGTCGCAACCACGACGACGACGTTCGTCGTGCCAACAACGCTCGCTAGTTCCTAAAGCAAACGAAGAGTCGGGTTTGGCGACGTAGGGTCGCTCGATTCAAACCGGTGAACAAAATCCGGCACTCCTTCGAAGCCGTCCGATGATTTTTCGGAGTTTTGTGCGCGGAGCGCTCGCCACTCAATCATCGAGAGCAAGTCAATGTTGGCCCACACCAGTGACTCAATACGAGAAAGCATTTCCACTTGCACCAGGGGCATCGACTGAAGGGATGCATCAAAATAATCTCTCGCCGAATGTTGCCGGCGACTCTTTGACGACGCGTGATCGTCAATGCGCAGCGCGGTCGAGTCTTGCGCAAAGGGCTGCTTTAAACCAATTGTCGGTGACGAAAGATCATCTGAGAAGGGCATAAGGCGCATTGCTATCCTTTAAGCCCAAGACCGAAACACCAATTTGGCAAGCAGCACGTTGTGACCAACCGAAAGATAACTCAGCGCTCTGACATCGTGTCCGCCTCAATCAGGGCCATAAGTCATGGAGCAACGAGATGCGACCATGAAACGCGCAGCAACGACGTTCCAGTTCACACAGCGTTCATCTACGTCTCCAGCGCGTCGACGAATTGGCGAGGATTGTCAACCGTCACGCGAAACCGGCGGTTACCCGTGAGACCAAGTTCGACCCCGGGGCCCTTTCGTGTGATGAGACTTGCTTGCTTTATCAGGCGAAGTGAGCCGCGGTAGCCCCAGCCGCCCGACGACAAAGGGTTGATGTCAACTTCGCTCACGGTTTCAATCTGGCTCTTGGTAAAACGCTGCGTGATATGCAAGCCCGCTCCGTAAACAATTTCGAGTACTGGTTCATCCGGCACGTCACGGACGACACGAATAACCACGCGTATCGCCAGCGACGTAATTGACCACAACAAAAGCGTCACGAGAGAAGCGACAATGAGGCCCAGCGCTGGAGCGTGATTAAACAGAACGATTGTGAACACGGTGACGGGTTCAACAATGGCAACGACCGCCAACAAGGTGAAAATTGTCTTCGTACTGAGATTTTGTTGAACGACTACGCGCACGAATGAAGCGTAGGCCTAAGCCATTATTTGGTCAATTGAATTACTTGGGAGCGCGAAGAGCAATGTTGTCGTCCTTCGCTTTTACCCGCCAGCCGGACCATCGAAACTTTGTCACATTGTCGAGACCGTTCTCCAAGACAAATCGAGCAAATTTACCCTTTGCCGCTTTGGCTTCGTGACCAATCGCTCGAGAACCATCGCTACTTGAAAAACTGACGTTGACGACGCGCGCTTCAGTGCCGAGCAACTCGAGGTCCAAGGCGTGCGCATGTTCGCTCGGCAAAAGATTTACCAGCGTTGCCTGCTTGCAGTACGTCGCGATGACACTGCTCAACGTTGGCCGCCAAAACGTGGCGAGCGGACCCAAGTCACCAAGGGATGCTTTAAAGGTCAGACGGTAATCGGCGACGGGATCATCGGCGCGGTTGACGCCATACAAGGCCGACGGAACAAGTACGCGACGCCGGTCGTCGTCGCGAAGCGACGCGGGACCCAGGTGTTGCCAAACCACGCCGTCATATCTCTGCCACGCCGGTAACACCAACGCTCGGTTCTCAACCAACGCACTCGTTGCGAGGAGTGCGCGATCCAATAACGCACCGCGGACTCGAAGGATTTTTGACCAATCGACATCTTGCTTTGATTTGAAAAGGTTCGCCAGTGTCTTCAGTATCTCATTACGAGCATCCCGCATCGCTTCATCAAAACATCCATCACTCAAAGGTTCGCTGCCACCGTCACGTTTGCCTTCGGACGGCGGCAACAACAAATGGAGCGATTGGGGCATGGGCCATCACGGTACTCGCACTGCCACATCTTTTAAGCAGCTGAGTTACGCCGCCACGCTCCCAGAGGGCGTCACGCCTAGCGCGCTCAGTAGATGACGCACGCGCACAACTTCGTCGTCCGTGAGGTCACGTCCTCTCGCCCGTCCAATCATTTGGAATTCGGAGTCAATCATCACGGTCCAGTTTCCACGGTGCGACTCGTGCACGGGGCCACATCGTTCCATCAAACAAATGACGTCGTGCCACTGGATGTTGTGATTAATTGGATGGCCAAATATTTTTTGAACAGTGAGCCGGTGGTGGTGATCGAGTTTTATTGACATCGAAACGAAACCTCCTTCGAGAATCCGAGCCACGGACCCTCCAACTGCACTTTGCCCTATTTAACTCGTCGCGTCAAGCAAGGCCACGAGTTCGACGTGCTCGGTCATCGGGAACAGGTCAAACGCTCGAAGATCGCCAAGTGCGTAGCCTCCGTCGAGCAGTTCCTTGAGGTCTCTCGCAAACGTCGCGGCATCGCAACTGACGTAGACAATTCTTCGTGGACCACGGCGTAGCAGCGTCTGGGCAACGCCCTTGGCAAGACCCGTTCGTGGAGGGTCCATGATTACAACGTCGTCCGAGACGACCGCGTCATTGACCGATCTCGGCGAGACCGACCATTCGCGAACTTTCACCGAGGCGAGACCTTGGGTATTGACGGCCGCGTCTCGCACGGCGTAAGCAGAATTCTCCACCGCGCTCACGCGTCCCCGGGGTCCCACTTCCTTCGCCAATTGCACCGCAAAAAGACCCACGCCACTGTAGAGATCAACGACGTGATCTCCTTCTGCAACGTTCGCCATCGACATGACGACGTCCACCAAAAGACCTGGCGCGTCACGGTGTGATTGCCAAAACGACCTGGGCCCAACACGGTAATGATGACCTCGAACTTCCACCGATGACTGCATTGAAGGGTCTAGTGGTTCACCTCGTAGTGAGCAAATTTCAAACAGCGTTCCTCGCGCGGTTTCGCGGCGAACTACCGCGAAAGGCTCTGCTTCGCCAATGGCGCGCAACTCGACTTCTTCGGCGCCCGTCCACGATGTCGCAAAGGCCTCCTTTAAACGATCATCGGCGATCCAACATTCATCAAGCGAAACAAGGTCGTGCGACCGAAAACCTCGCAACGCCAATTGACCATCGTCGTCGACCGCGCAACGCAGACGGGTTCGTGAACCCTCGGCTTTCGACGGAGGTGCCGTGAGGGAGAAATCCAACTCGAGCCCGGCGATCCGCCGTAGGTGTTCGTGCACAATGGACTGTTTCCATGAAGCCTGTGCTTCACTCGAAGCGTGTTGCAAGTCGCAACCACCGCAGCCAAAGGGGTGAGCGTACGCACACGGTGGCCCTACTCGTTGGTCGCTCGCCTCGAGAATTTCCGTCGCCTCGCCCCGAAGGAACTTCTTATTCGTTTCGCTAATCGTTACGCGGACGAGCTCACCGGGCAAGGCGTGGCGTACAAAGACGACGCGACCATCATCGAGGCGTCCCACGGCGCCTCCCGTGGCGGCCCGTTCCACTCGAATTGGCTCGGTAACGACGCCGTCTAGGGATTCGAGCACTAAAAGAGCCTACTTACGTTCGTCAACGTCAAAGAACAGTGCTCAGCCAACGTCACAGGACCTTTCTATAGTGACGTGGTGTCACCCGGTCTGAATTTTCACGTTGGCGAATCCTTGCAAACACTCTGCGAGGCCTTCGCTGAGCAACTTCACCAACCAAGTGAGGACGTGCTCGATCCCATCTGGACGGTACTTCCCTCTTCGGCTCTTCGCCAGTGGCTCGACGCCAATCTTTCGCTAGCGCCAACGCCTTCGTCCATCGACGACGGCATCACGGCAAATCTCCGTTATCTCTTTCCGACGGAACTCGTACGCAATGTCGAACAATTGGCTCTTCACGCGAACGGACAATCCTGGACCGATTGGAGCACCGAAGCTCTAACGCTGCGAATTCTTCGTCTCCAGAGCCAAACCACTCACGGGGTGGACTTCTCTAAAGCGCGGTCCCAAGCCGAAAGTATCGACGAAATTGCCCGATGGCGACCCGAATTATTTTGTGATCTCCACAACCAACTCGTCACTGGGGAGATCCGTAACGTCATCGAGGCGCTCGGCCTCGTCAACGATGGACCCACCATTCAGTCGCGTCAAGTGCGAGAGATACTCGCGTCGTCATTGCCAATCGACCTACCTCCGCGACTCGTAATATTTGGATTGGCCAACGTTCCGGGTGGTGAAGGTTTCACCTCATTGATTGCTGCGCTCAGTTCTCGCTGTGCGGTGGATCTCTTTGTGCCAGCGCCGTCGGTTGCGGCTGTTCGAGACCGTCTTGAAACTAAGCGTGAAGAACATGACGACTTCTCACGCCTTTCGTGGACCCGAGAGGCGGACGAGGCTTTCGCACTGTGGGCGTTGCTCGCACCGGACAAAGGCCGTTGGCATTTTTTAGAACCGGCGCACGCCACTTCGGCGTCTCTTCTGGACAACCTTCAACAATATGTACGCGGACGAAGTCACGACACCGCGGCGTCCCTGGATGCTTCCGTGCAGGTAATCGGCTGTATTGGCAACGCGCGACAAAGCGAACAATTGCGAGACGCGCTCTTTGAAATTTTGGGCAGTGGTGACGTCAAGCCCCACGAAGTGCTGATCGTGAGCCCTGACCTCGGTTGTTTCGAGCCCCTGCTCGATCGCTACTGGAACTATCCCGCGAGCACCGGCGGTGATGATCTTCGCCTGCCTCGTCTTCGTTACGAAGTGACCGAGCATTCCTCCCCACAACTCGCTAATCGTCTTGGTGCGTCAATTGCGTTGTTGCACCTGATAGGCAATTACGACACGTTGGAACAGATGCAACACTTTTTGGCTTTTCCGAGTGTCGCACGAGCTCTGAAACTTGAGTTTGAGGATCTGCAACGTCTCTGGCAACTCGTTAGAGACGGTCACCTTTCTTTTGGCGTAACGGCCCGCCATCGAGAGGCGCTTAACGTCTCGCAACACAAACTCGCCGTCACGGGTGACGTTGAGGCGGGAACCTGGGAGCGAATTGTTGACCGCGTCGCGCTCGCCACACTGCTCCCGAACGAATCAACCTGGCAAGAATTGAGCGATGACTCGTCGCTCCAAAAGTCCCGCCGGGTCGCGGGCTGGCCACTCGGCGAAGCAACTGACGCTAGTTTGCTGGCCAAAGTAGCTCCCCTGCTTCGCTTGCTGGAACTCGAGGCGCCACGGCGCACCAGTTCGGTCCGACAGTCACTCACCACGTGGCTCGAAACTTTACGCGACTGGATGCGCGAGTTGTCGCTCAACGATGACGACGACTCACTCGAGCAAGCACTTTCTCGTCTCGATACGTTGTTCACCAACTCGTCAGAAAATCTCGCCGGCATTTCGTTGTCGTTTACAGAGTTTCAACAATTTTGGCAGTCGCTCGACGACCAGCGCACGCAAACACGGGTTTTTGGCCGCGGCGGTGTCGTCGTTTCCGATGCTTCAAGCCTGCCCTTCGCTCCGTACAAAGTGATTTGCATAATGGGTTTTGACGACGACAAAATTTTCCCCGCTCCCCTTCCTCGTCCCGCCATGCGAGAGCGACGATTGGGCGATCCCGACCAACGTTGTGCTCTGCTGGGGGCTCTGCTCGCCGCGACGTTGTGCGCCACGGAAAGATTGATCATTACTTGGAATGACCGAAGTGACGAGACTGGTCGCAGCATTCGCCCGTCCATTGCGCTCGATGAATTTTTAGACGCTCTGCAAAACGTGACACACGTAACGACGAGCGAACTCATTAGCCAAGGCCCTCGCCACGCCTTTGTTGCTGCTGCTGGAGCACCGCGTGTCTTTGACACGCGATTTCGTTCGCTCGCCTCAATGGATCTCACGACGCTCGCGGATTCTTCTCCAAGGGTGCACGATGCCACCACCGTCTCTCTCAGTCAATTACGGACATTTCTTCGAGATCCGCTCGCCCAGTTCATCCGCGCCGGCCTGCAATCGACAGTGCCAGAACAAATTGAAGACGACGCAAGCTACCCTCGAATCTCGCCCAGCACTCTCATGCTGTATCAGCTACGCGAGCAGTACGTACAGCGGGTCAGCGAACTTCTTCCCGACGCGAGCAGCTTCCACGACATCAATCATGACGACCACAATTTTTCGCGTCGCGCTACTTTGCTGAGCAACAAAATGCGAAGTGACGAACGCTACGCCGGTGACATTCCTTCGTTGCTCTGGTCCTCCGAATTCAAAACCGATCTTTTAAATCTCTTCGCTTTCAACGAAATGCACGATGCTTCTGATTTCGAGCCGTTGGAGAGCGACGACCAATCGAGCACGTTATTTAGCGTCGACGGTTCGCCACTCAGCATCTCGACGTCCCTACACGACGAACTCAACGTACAGCGAGACGCCTCGTGGATCTGGCGAGACGTCGAAGACTCGGATGTTGATGGAGCCCCTACCCATTTCTGTACCCGTCACGTGGTGCCGAGCCCTATGACGAATTCACGACTCGCACGAAATGTCCTCCTCTACGCACTCGACGTCACTTTCTTGAAGGCATTTTTTCCTGACAGTCGTTGTTCAACAATGGCTTCCTTTCTGCCCGAACGAGTTGAGTCCTATGCGAGTGCCCAAGGCATAGTCCCCTCTGGAGAGTTCCAACTCAATCCTGCTTTCGTTATTCGTTTTGAAGGTACCCGCGAAGATGCCGTGTTGTCGTTGTCGACGCTCGTGGGTCTCTACGAACAAGCCAGTGTGCGACCAATCCCCCTCTTTCGCGCCACCAACGCCGCGGCCACATTGACAGGCCTTTTTCGCAATCCCAATGATTTCTGGGCGTCACACGACGGCGAGCGCGGGGATAGAACAATGACGTCCAGCCAGATGTTCTTTGACGTGCCCTTCGAGAATTTGCAGGAACTCTCACCCGGCGAACCGTTTCCCTTCACGTCAGAGCTCACGAAAATTTTCGGCCCACTTTCCTTCGCAAAAATCACCCCGACCAAGCGTCCGATTAGCCAAGGATTCGCGAACCTCAATTCAAAATATGCCGACCGTCAAACGAAGAGTGTCGTCAACTTTGCGCCATTCATTTCGCAAAATGAAGCGGGACGGCGATAATGGCAAAGACCTTTGAACCGTTCACGACGCCAATCAGCGCGATCGACGATGTCCTTTTATTGTCGGCGAGTGCCGGAACGGGCAAAACCTGGATGGTCACCCACCTCGCGGCCCGGTGGCTCATTGAAGAGCCCCACCACGACGCTAGCCAGGTGTTGCTCGTAACATTTACGAAGAACGCCGCTAGCGAATTGAAATATCGTTTGCGTGAACGCGTCATTGAATTCGGTGAAGTGCTCCGCGCGCTTACGTCCGAGGCTGGCAATCGCCTCGTCATCAATCCACTTCGAACCTCTCAGCAGTGGGATGAACTGATGAATGCCCAGTGGGTTCAGGGCCTTCGACGTTCCTACGGCCCAAGGGAACTTTCGGACATGCTCGACCGTCAAATCCGGGTGCTTCAGACGCTCGACGACGCGAATGCTCGAACTCTGCACTCGTTTGCTTCCCTGGTCGGACAAAGTGATGAACGAGAAGCACAATCTTCAAATCAGATCTTTGAGCGAGCGGTTGCCTTGTCGATCACGGACTACGCCCGCTCCCAACCCGACGCACTCCAACGACTGATGCAGAGTCTCCAAGGCAAAGGCACTGTCAAAAACGCAACCAAACTTTCGAGAATGC
This sequence comes from Acidimicrobiaceae bacterium, assembly GCA_003138895.1. Taxonomy (GTDB): domain Bacteria; phylum Actinomycetota; class Acidimicrobiia; order Acidimicrobiales; family RAAP-2; genus RAAP-2. The sequence goes on along the minus strand of PLHJ01000006.1, from coordinate 43,061 downwards.
TGCAAAGTGCGCTGGCCGCAACGAGTTCGGTTGGCGGATCTCGGTTCGACAAGGTGGCCTACGTGCCAGACGAAATTCCCAGCGAAGTCGTTACGACGGCCCTGTCACTCGTGCGCGACTCGGAACGGGTAGCGGAGCGAATCGAAGAGCTCGAACGGGTCATCAGCTTCGACAGCCTCATTGCTGATCTTTATCAACAGACACTCGACGACGATGGTTCGCTTGTCGAGCGTATGCGTCACCACTTTGGGCTCGTACTCGTTGACGAATTTCAAGACACCGACGTCGTGCAGTGGGATATCTTGACGTCCCTCTTTCGAAACGGACCCTCATCCGTTCCCATAATTGCGGTAGGCGATCCTAAGCAGGCTATTTACAGTTTCCGCGGCGGCGATGTCACGGTTTTCCAAAAACTCGAACTTCACGTGGCGACGTGCGATCGCTGTGCCACGCACGAACTTCAGCTGAATTATCGTTCGCAGGGGCACCTGCTACGCCAACTCAACAGCCTCTTCGAGATTGGTGGCGTCGCCGGATGGCACTTTTCCAGTGGCAGTGACTTGCCTCTCGTCAATTACGTCCCCGTCATGCCGAGCGCCCATCACGATAATGACGAGGGCTCCTTTGAAATCCGTGACATCGTTCATGATGGCGAAGAAAAAACGAATCAGCAACGAACCGTTGCGGTTCTCATTAACGACGTCATTCGAACGGTGGTGACCTTGCTTGATGAAGCGTCGAGCGAACGCGTAGATCCCGAGGAGATTGCCATTCTCTGTCGAGGCGGTTGGTTCATGGAACTTCTGGCCGAAAAACTTGAGCGAGCCAACATTCGAACAGTAACCGTGAGGTCGCTTCCAATTTTTGAGGCCGAAGCCGCGCGACAAATCCGCTGGCTTCTATGGGCCCTGTGTCAACCGACCAACGTTCGACGAACCAATGTGTTGGCTGCCACGTGGTTTCGCCATCACGAACATGAGGTCCTCTCGAACCTTGCTCGAGCGCTCGAACTTGAAAGCGTCAGCAGTTTTCAGCGACGACTACTCGATGGGCCCACGATGGCAGTGGTACTCGCTACGAGCACGGGTCAGCGCAACTGGACCGATCTAGAGCACGTATTGGAGCTCATGGGCGACAACCTCACGCTGGGTGCCACGCCCCAGGAAGCGTATGAGTGGATCGAAGAGCGGATGCGCGAAAGCCAGCAATTCAGTAACGGCGAAGCGGTGCAGCGCCGAATCGAAAGTTCTGAAGGTGCGGTGCGCATCATGACGATTCACGCTGCGAAAGGATTGGAGTTTCCAGTTGTCTTAGTGCCCCAGATCGAACGTTTGAGCAAGAAACCTTCTAACGGCATCTCATCGTGGACCAATGGATCCCAGCGCGTCATTGACACGGCGAGTTTGGTCAGTAGCGATGCGACGTTGGACCCTCGTGCGGCTCGTTCTTCGAGAGACGACTCGCGTCGACTCATCTACGTAGCCCTCACCAGGGCTGAACAACGACTCATTGCGTGGCGAAGTGAGTTGGATAAACACCTAATCGGCCCGGACGAATCTATCCAAAGCGTCCTCGGTACGGAGAAGGAAATCACGGCGCTCAACCAGTGGCGCCTACTTTCCGACGCCCTACGCGAAGAAATCCGCGGTAGCTCCTCTCCGGGAAGAGCCTTTCCCACCTGGACCGAAGTTCGAACGAGTGAGTTTGTCGAGGCGCCGCTGCAGCGAACGAGCAGCCCCCCTTCGTACGTCTCGTCACCCAGTCCCGTGCCAATACTTTCCGAGCATTTGCGACGGTGGTCGTACTCCGCGCTGGCACTCCATAACACCACGCACGCTTTTGGCGACGTCGACGATGGGCGTGCTCCCTACGACTCTGGCGCCTACGCGGAAGACAACGAGGACGAGTCCACGTTGCTCGCGAACGTAGGCGATGATGCCTTTGGCGGACTTCGCGGTCCCGTGCTCGGCAATGCCATCCACGAAATTTTCGAAAAGGCCGTCGGCCACCTACGCAGTTCCAGCGACGAAATAGACGCACTCGTCATTGAAACGCTCGAGAAATATCGCCTCAGCACCGCCGATGATCACGAACTCAATGGCGTCGTGATTCGCTCTATGCGTCAACTTCTCACACGTTCGATGGGCAATCTCTTTGACGGCGTCAGTCTTGATTCGTTTTGTGGCCTTCGTCCCACGCGCGTGACGTCGGAGATGCGGTTCACGTTACCGCTTAGAGGAACTTATGAAGATGGGCACGACCGACTACGAGGGATCGGCGCGTTGGTCGTAGAGGGCGATCCCGAAGGTCCCTACCGCAGGTTTTTTGAAGACATCGCCAACACCTCGGTACGCGAGCCTCGCCTGCTCGAGGGATTTCTCACCGGCAGTATTGACCTCGTCGCCCAAGTTGGAAGCGGAGCGGACCAACGATTTGTCGTCGTGGACTACAAAACTAATGTCTTGAAAGTTAGCGACAACTACGGAGCTTTGAACCTTATTCCCGAGATGGCTATGTCCGGCTATCCCTTGCAAGGACTCTTGTACAGCGTCGCGCTTCATCGTTTCTTAAAGACACGCCTTCGCCACTACGTCCCCCATCAACACCTCGGTGGCATGACCTATTACTACGTGCGTGGAGCAACGAACGCAGCCAATGACCCCGACATCGGTCTCGCCAACTGGAAGGTGCCCGCAAACGTGGTGGTGAGCGTCTCGGACTACTTAGCGAACGGGTCAGCATGAACGAACTTGGCACTCTCTTCTCCTCCAACCCCCATTGGTCACTTTTGTTCCACGAGCAAGATCGCATGCTCGTGGAATCCATGATCCGCCTCGCTTCACGAGAGGGGCTTGAGATTGCTGTACTCATAGAACAGAGCAACGCCATGTTGGCATTGCTCTTGCTCACCAAGTCCGTACGTCTCCAGCACGTGGCGCTCGCTCTTGACGCTCATGAATTGGACGGGCTTCTCGCGGATCAACTCTGGACCTACGAAAACGAATTTGGTCAACGCCAGCTTGCGCCACAAAAACCGGAGGTCCACGTTCTTCGTGACGCCCTCATCAACCTTGCGCACATCGCCCCGGCGATTATTGAAACAAGTCAATTCGGTGACGAATTGTCAGCCTTTGGCCCCGTGGTCGTCCTGAGCCGCATCAAAGATCAGGCAACCTTCGTCGCCATTCGCCGCTACGCATTTGCTGAACAATACGTCGCACTTCGCCTACTCAACCTTGTTTCCGCTGCGCCCACCTCGATGCTCCACGAGTTACGACGACAAACGAGCAGCGATGATGGTGTCGTCGTTGTTACTGAAGAACAACAGCACTTTATTGAACGCGCGCTGCAGTACCCCGTCACCGTTCTTACGGGTGGTCCAGGCACCGGAAAGACCACCGCCATTGCCAACTTGCTCTCGTCACTTATTCCGCGACACCACGAGACGGGGACAAAACGGCCACTTCGAGTTGCACTGTGCGCTCCAACCGCAAAGGCGGCGGTGCGAATGCGTGAAGCCATCGACGCAGCACTCGAGGCGTCACACGACCCAGGGAGCATCGCGCAGGCCCTATCCATTGACGAGCGAAGCGGTTCGCTGCATCGGCTGCTCCGTATTCGACCTGACAACTCTCGAGCGGTAACACCAGTCCTCGCGGACCTCGTCATTGTTGACGAGGCATCGATGTTGGAATTTGGGCTACTCGAGCAGTTGCTGCGAAGCTGCGAAAATTCGCACGTGGTACTGGTGGGTGATCCCGATCAGTTGGCATCCGTCAACGTCGGCGCCGCCCTTCGCGACATCATTGATTCGTCGAGTGATGCGTTACTCGACGATCAAATCACACGACTGAGGACGAATTATCGAAGCGGTGGCGAACTCGTCGCACTAGCGAAGTGCATCAACGACGGCGATATCGCTGGCTTCAAAAGCGTCCACGAGCAGCATCCCGAACTCGTCCGACGCGTTGCTCGACACAGTGACCTACTCGAAGAGATCTGTGAACACGCGCGGGAACTTTTCGATGCCGCCCGTCACGATGAACAGCGCGCCTTGGAACTATTGCGCGAGCGAACTATGTTGTGCGCCACTCGAATTGGCGTTGGTTCGCTGCAGTGGTGGCGAACCAGAATCACTCGAGAGCTTCGCCGATTCGGTTGGGATGAAAACGGCTCACGTCGGTTTGCCGTGGGCACACCGCTCCTTATTACCGCCAACGAAGCAACTTTTGCGGGTTCAACGTCGACGCTCTTCAACGGCGATGTCGGCATTGTGAGCGAAGGCACCGAGGGACCACACGTGCTTTTTGGACCAACGGAACATCCTCGTAAAAGAAAAATCGAATCAATCGATCAGGCGGAACCAGCGTGGGCTCTCACTATCCATAAGTCACAGGGCAGCGAATACGACGACGTCGTTATATCCTTGCCCGATTACGACGCGCCACTCTTGACCCGTGAACTGTTGTACACCGCTGTTACGCGAGCAAAAAAGCACGTCACCATCATTGGAAACGATCAACTCGTCGAGCGGGCGCTCGGGCGACGCATTTCTCGAGTTAGCAGTCTCAAGGAGCGAGTGCGCGCGCTGCACGAAAAGGCTCCCGCGGCGTCAACGTCGAACAGGCGCTAACCGATCGAGAAATTTGTCGACGAGCACGAGCGCACGCTCTCGAGCAAGAGGAGTCTCGTCGCGGGTGAGCGCCAGTAGTTCGTCCGTGTCTATGCCAAGAGAGCGAACCTCTTCGTCACCCACCGCGAGCCACTGCGCTAATTGCACGTCATCGATTTCGGGATGGAATTGCACACCGACGTGATTGCCAATGGCAAAGGCTTGAACCGCGCGAGGAGAGAGCGCCCAGACTTCAGCTTGGGGAGGCAAGCTGCAAACGTCGAAGTGATATTCGAACCAAGGTCCTTCGGGAAATTCTTGTTCCTCCGCTGCCTCAATGCGGTACCAGCCCACTTCAGGCTCGAGCGACGGCGCGACCGTGCCGCCAAAGGCTCGACACAGCGCTTGTGCGCCAAAGCAGATCCCGAGAATCGGCACGCCAGCTTCGTCCGCCTGCTCAATCAACTGCAGTTCGCGGCCAAACCACGCAGCCTCGACGGCTTCGTCGTACACCGCGTGCTTGGAGCCGAGAATGACGAGGTAGTCATAGCCCTCGAGTGCAGGCGTCGGCGACGACGCGTCCAGCATGTACGTATCAAAGACGACGTCTCGAGCCAGTAGGGCTTCACCAATAAGACCAGCGTTGTCTTCGAGATGGTGACGGATGACGAGGGCTTTGCTCATAGGCAACAGGCTAGGGACGGTCACCAACCTCGAAGCACTAACCCTTGGGAAGCGACCAGCCCATCGACGTCGCAATCTCTTTGCACGTGGGACACAGCGGAAACTTTTGTGGGTCGCGGCCGGGCACCCACACCTTCCCGCACAGCGCCGTTACCGGCGTCGCGTTGATTTGACCCTCGACAACGGAATTCCCTAGTGGCACGAAATCGCCCTTTTTCGGCGTATAGCCCTCGAGAACGATGTGCGTAAAGCGATCGTGATCACCATCATCGAGTTCAATGGAGGAGGAAACTATTTGTTCGGTGTCGGGCGACAAACTCACGCCCCCAACCCTACTGACACGTCAGTATCGTTGAAAGGGTCATGCCCCGTCGTCGCCCTCATCGAGTATCCACGCACTCGTCGGGGCCCGTCTCATCGCATTTCAAACGAGACGGTACGCCCAAAAATTCCTATCGAACGCAACAAGAAGCGCGTTCCAGCGCGCAATTGGCCTGGACCCTCAACGGCGTCGAACTCGACACCTACCGCTGCGATTACTGCCATCAGTGGCATATGGGTAAGCGATTTCGAGAGGATTAGATATCCTTTCGTTCGTAGGGCATGATTACTACAGCGAAACGAAAGGTACTCACCATGGCAGTCAATGCTTACATCCTCATTCAGACTGAAGTCGGCAAGTCAGAAGATGTCGTCATTGCTGCGCGCTCGGTACCCGGCGTAACGGCGGTCAATGAAGTCACGGGGCCCTACGACGTGATTGTGCAGTGTGGTTCTGAAAGTGTCGACGACCTCGGCAAGCTTGTCGTGAGTGCTATCCAAAAAGTTCCCGGCATCACGCGTACGCTCACGTGCCCCGTCGTCAACGTTTAACCAAGCGCTCCTGACGCTTGAAGAGCGTCAATACGTTCACTCGTCAGTCCCCACGCCGTCAGTCCCTCACGCGTTCCTGATCCCGGCGTCGTCGGAGCCCGTCCAACGGCTCCCGGCGTCTTTGAAAAACGAGGTGCCGGTGAGGGTTGCAACGTGTCGCCGCCTTGGAAGACTCCGCGCGCCACGTTGTGTTCGTATTGTGCCGCTTCCCGAGGAGAGAGTACGGGCGACACGCACGCATCAGTTCCTTCAAATAACGTGGTCCACTCGTCACGAGTCTTGGTGGCGAACACCGCGGCAAATCGCTCCTTCATGCTTGGCCATTCGCCACGGTTCATTTGCGCGGGTAATGCTTCGTTCGATAAACCCAGACCATCGAGTAGCGCCGCGTAGAACTTCGGTTCGATGGCACCCACAGCCACATACTTTTGGTCCCTCGTCTCATACACCTCATAGAAGTGCGCACCCGAGTCGAGCAAATTTACTCCGCGTTCTTCGTGCCACAAGCCAGCGTTTAAGAACGAGTGTGTCATGGTGAGAAGCGACGCCGAGCCATCAACCATCGCCGCGTCGACGACTTGACCAACGCCCGTTGATCGCGCCGATACGAGCGCAGCCAGCACGCCAAATACGAGCATCATCGAACCGCCACCAAAGTCACCCACCAAGTTGAGTGGAGGCACGGGACGTTCCCCCGCTCGGCCGACCGGCCACAAAGCCCCCGAGATTGCGATGTAGTTAATGTCGTGTCCCACTTGATTCGCTAGTGGTCCCTCTTGGCCCCATCCGGTCATTCGGCCATAGACGAGTCGAGGATTACGAGCGAGGAGGTCGTGGGGACCAACGCCCAAACGTTCAGTAACCCCGGGTCGAAAACCTTCAATCAAGATATCCGCTTGTTCGCTGAGTTCGAGTATGAGTTCGCGCGAGTCATCGTGCTTCAAATTAAGAGCGACCGAAGGACGTGACCTCGTCAACAGATCAAAATAGGGTTCGTCCTTCGCATCAGGGTTGGCTCGTTCGAATCGAAGGACATCCGCGCCAAGATCCGCCAGCAACATGCAGGCATACGGCGAAGGTCCGATGCCCGCAAGTTCTATTACTTTGACGCCCGCTAACGGTCCACTCACGACGAACTCTTTTTCTCATTTGAAATGGTCACCATCGAAGAAAGCACGTCACGAGCTCGACCCTCGGCGACGGCGGCTCCAGCGAGTTCGGCGCCCTCACGCACACTCGCCACGCGTTCAGCCAGCAAGAGCGCCAGTCCCGCGTTAGCGACCACCGTGTCAAAAACTGGTCCGGTGGCTCCGTCGAGGTAATCGTTCGCCAACTGCACATTGGTGGTCAGGTTGCCGCCGCGAATCACACCCACTTCGTGTTGTACATGAAAATCGCGACTGGGTTCAAATCGCCACGACGTAATTTTGGCGGCGGTGACTTCAGTGATGGTCGACGGCAAACCAAGCGACAATTCATCGAGCCCGTCGTCAGCGTGCACGATGAACGCTCGCTCAATACCTCGGTGTTGCAAGATTTCCGCCATCCATGGCACCATGCTCTCATTGGCAACACCAAGGACCAAGCGACGCACTCTCGCGGGATTGGCTAAAGGACCAAGAACGTTGAACGCCGTGGGGAAACCCAGAGCGCGACGAATTGGTACGAGATAACGAAGACCTGGGTGAAACGCCGGAGCAAAGCAGAACCCCATGCCCGCTATTTCCACACTCTTCGCCACCGTAAAAGGATCAATCTCGAGACGCACACCCAGACCTTCTAATACGTCAGCGGAGCCAACGGACGAAGAAGCAGCACGACTCCCGTGTTTGGCCACGGGAACACCACTCGCCGCGACGCTCAAAGCAGCCAGGGTCGATACGTTGACGGTGTGCAAACGGTCGCCACCCGTTCCAACAATGTCCAACGCGTCATCGTTCACTTTGAACGTGGTGGCGGCGTCCATCATGGCGTCAACGAAACCCGACAGTTCCTCAACGCGCTCGCCCTTGGCCGAAAGTGCCGTCAACATGCTGGCAATTGCGACGTCGGGGACCTCGCCACGAAGCACTTCGCTGAGCGCTTCGTAGGCCTCGCCGTGGCTAAGAGATTCACCGCGGACTAAACGAGTCAGCAGGTCTGACCAAACAATTGCCACTTCAGTCCCACCACATATCGTGGCCCAGTACTCCCTTGCCAATAAGGCCAAGTTGTACCTGACTTGTACCTTCGACAATCGTGAGTTGGCGAGCGTCACGGTAGTAGAGCTCCGTGGGGTGTTCTTCCATATAGCCAGCCGCTCCCAAGAGTTGCACCGCGAGCCCCGACGCCTTCACACCCACTTCACTGGCGTAGTACTTCGCCATTGACAACATGGGGACGTATTCTTTCGTGTACTTGCCTTGGTCCGCCAACCACGCAGCGCGGTACGTCAAGAGACGCGCCGCTTCAATCTCGGTGGCCATTTTTGCAATTTCCCACTGGATGCCCTGGAACTCCGCAATGGTCTTTCCAAATGCCGGACGGTTCTTCACGTATTCAGTCGCGTACATCAAGGCACCTTCGGCGAGGCCAATGCCTCGAGCCGCGACGATGGGCCGCATGGCGTTCAGTCCGAGCATCGCAAGGCGAAATCCCCCAACGTCACCAATGACGTTGGTTGGAGAAACCTTCACGTCATCGAAGACAATTTCTCCGGTGTCGATGCCGTGCACACCCATTTTTTTGTCAACGCGAGGACGCTTCACACCAGGGCTATCGGCGTCGACGATGAAACCAGTAATGGAATCGTGCAAACGAGACGACGGGTCGCCCGTTTTCGCAAACACCGTGAACCAGTCGGCTTGGGAAACACCGGAAATCCAACATTTCGTTCCATTAAGAATCCAGCCATCTTTGACGTCCGGATCAGGAGTGGCCCTCGTGCGCATGCCCGCAACGTCAGAACCAGCGCCCGGTTCAGAAAGTCCAAAGGCCGCTCGCTTGGTGCCATTGGCAATACTAGGTAGGTACCGCAGCTTTTGCTCTTCCGAACCGGCGATCATGATGGGACCGGTCGGCAGACGCGTGAGCAGCAACATGAGGCCAATGACGTTGGAGTACTTGGTGACCTCTTCTATAGCCAACGTCAACGCCATAATGCCACCGCCCGATCCACCGTACTGTTCAGGAATACACAGTCCCAGTAGGTCGGCATCTCGAAGAGCGTCGAAGATGTCTTGGGGATACAGACTCGACGTGTCAATCTCTCGCGCTCGAGGTTTAATTTTTTCTTGGGCTAGTCGTCGAACCGTCTCTTGGAGGGCGAGCAACTCCGGTGATAACGCAAAGTCCATGTCACGAAACCTACCCGACCTTCGCGTATCTTCCAGGCGTCCGGACCCCTCAGCGATTGTGCCAACATGGTCAGCGTGCCAGCTTTTCAGCGAGACGAAGCCCTTAGACGGCTTCGTTCAAACACCTACGACATGGTGGTCGTCGGTGCCGGCATGACAGGAGCGGGCGTCGCCGTGGACGCTGCCGCGCGAGGACTCTCCGTGGCGTTGGTTGATGCCGGTGATATTGCGACGGGAACCAGTTCGAAATCTTCGAAAATGGTGCACGGCGGACTTCGTTACTTGCAGCAGAAAGAATTTCGCCTGGTCTACGAGAACTTGCGCGAGCGTCAGCGTCTCTTGGAAAACGCCCCTCACCTCGTGCGCGTTCTGCCGTTTCTAATTCCCCTCTTCGGAAAAAATGGCGTCGTATCAAAAACCATTACCCGCAGTTACGCCACGGCCCTTCGAATTTATGACTGGACGGGAGGGTGGCGTATTGGTCACCGCTTCGAACGACTTGACAAAGCGCAAACGCTTCTTCACCTACCGACTCTCAACGCTGATCGCCTCGTTGCGGGTTTTTTGTACTTCGATGCTCGAGGCGACGACGCCCGCGTCGCTCTCACGCTCGCAAAGACGGCCGCCATTGATCTCGGAGCCGACGTTGCGACGTACGTAAAGGTGACGGGTATTGAGCACGACGCCACGGGACAGGTTGCCAGCGTTTGTTGTCACAATGAAGTAGACGACAGCGTTTTCAATATCGCGACGCGCGTCGTTGTGAACGCAACCGGGGTATGGGCTGACGAAGTGTTCACAATGGCCGAAGGAGTCGATTCGCATCGCATCACACCCGCCAAGGGTGTGCACGTCTCGGTACCCGCACACCGTTTGCCCGCCGACGTCGCGGCAGTTTTTACCGTGCCCGGCGACCGACGAAGCATTTTTGTGGTGCCATTTGAAGAAGCTAATTACACCTACGTGGGAACAACGGACACTGCCTACGAAGGTTCACTCGACGACCCCCTGTGTACGAGTGACGACGTGGCGTACCTCTTGCGCGCGGTAAACGCGTCAACGTCGTCCGCACTTACTCCGCAGGACATCACTGGTGTATGGGCGGGACTTCGACCTCTGCTTTCTCCCGAACCCGGCAAAGAACTGAGTGAACGAACAGCGGATTTGTCACGTCGTCATCAGGTAACACCGAGCCCTGACGGTGTCGTACACGTGACCGGCGGCAAGTGGACGACGTATCGAGAAATGGCCGAAGACGCGGTGGACGCCACTTCTGCTTTCTTGCCATCGCTGCGACGATGTTCTACGAAAAACCTTTCGTTACACGGCGCTCCGCAGCCTGACTCCTGGCAGCCGACGACGCCTCTCGAAACGCACTTGTACCAGCGCTACGGCACCGACGCCACGTCAATCCTTTCGCTTATTACCCAGTCCGAGGAATTGGCCACTCCCCTCATCACTGGACTTCCCTATTGCCAAGCCGAATTTGTCTACAGCGCACAAGAAGAAATGGTCATCACCCTCATTGACCTTCTAACGCGCCGAACGCGCGCGCACTTACAAAATGCGCGCGCGACGTACCGGGCAGCCCCCAAAGTCGCTCGCCTCGTTGCACCGTATCTAGGTTGGGACGAGACGCGCATCGAAAAAGAAGTGGCGGATTACCGTGCGCTCGTCGAAAAGGAATTCGGTGCCGCCGGACTGGTCATACAGGATGAAAACGCGTGACCACACCGACAATGCCGAGCGAGTACCCCGAGGAACTCTCGGGCAACGTACTGGGCGGTGGTGATGCTCCGAACTCATTACTCGAAGCTCTGCACGCTCAGCACGTGCCATTCAGTATTGGCGAGACTGAACGCGCCGACCACGGGCGCGATTGGTGGCCGCTTTCGATTGGTTGGGTTGCCAAGGGTGAGGTTCCCTCATTCCCCGGTGTCGTGGTGTATCCGCGAACAGTCGAAGACGTGCAACTCGTACTTCGCACCGCCAACGAACTTCGTATACCCGTGACGCCTCAGGGCGGTCGCTCCGGCGTCGTCGGAGGTGCCGTTCCGATGCCCGGTGCCATTGCGCTTGATCTGACACACATGAATGCTGTTTTGGCGCTCGATGAAATTTCAGGTACCGTCACCGCACAGGCCGGCATTTTTGGACCCGACCTCGAAGGGTTTTTGAGTCCGCGAGGTCTAACAACTGGTCACGTGCCCCAGTCGTTTGATCTTTCTACGCTCGGCGGTTGGCTCGCGTGTCGCGGTGCGGGCCAGCGATCCAATCGTTACGGGAAAATCGAAGATATCGTACGGGGGCTCAGTGTGGTGCTCGCCAACGGGGACCTTGTGGTCACGGGCAACCGTGGGCCCCGCCAAGCCGTTGGACCGGACCTCAATCAACTCTTCGTGGGTTCCGAGGGTACTCTCGGCGTCATCGTGGAAGCGACACTCGTCGTGCGACACATCCCAAAACACCACGAGCAAGCGGCGTATCAATTTTCGTCGTTCGCCGATGGCTTAGAAGCGTGCCGACGAATCATCCAGCGAGGCGCACATCCTTCCGTGCTTCGCCTTTACGACGAGACTGAAACGAAACGCAATTTTGATGTAGACGAGTGCGCCCTCATTGTGTTGGAAGAAGGTGACGCTGGTCTCGTACGTGCTTCGATGAGCGTAGTTACTGAAGAATGTTCTGGCGCGACGGTCCTTGACCCGTTACTCGTTGATCGATGGCTCGCGCATCGAAATGACGTGAGCGCCCTGGCACCTCTTTGGGCACGAGGCATTGTCGTTGACACGATTGAAATTGCGGGTCCGTGGGCCAACTTGGCGACTATTCATCAACGAGTCGTCGATGCGTTACTCGCGATTCCAGGCATTGCCGTGGCGTCCGTCCACCAGTCACACGCGTACGACGACGGCGCGTGCTTGTACTTCACGTTCGCGGGTTACCCCGAGGGCGACACAACGGACTTTTACCGTCGAGCATGGGACGTCGCGTCCGAAGCGGTGCTCAAGGCTGGTGGTGCTCTCAGCCACCACCACGGCGTTGGACGCAACCGGGCTCGTTTCGTGAGCGAGGCTCTGGGCGACGCCTACGGCGTGCTCGTTGCCATGAAAGATGTTCTTGATCCAAATCACATTTTGAACCCCGGCGTCTTGGGTCTTAGCGCGCCTCCCTGGTGAGAGCGCTCGCAATTGACGTTGGTTCGACGTCAATTCGAACTGCCATCGTTGATGAAAATGGCGACGTTTCGTTCACTCATCAAGAACCACTGAACGTCACGACAACACAACCAGGCGAAGTCGAACTTGACGCGCTCGCTATTGGCCAAACAGTTTTGGAACTTTCGCAACGAACGCTGAATGAAAGTGGCGGCTGCGACGTAGTGGGTATTGCCAACCAGCGAGCCACCACGTTGATTTTTGATGCGCGAACGAACGAACCGGTGGGTCCGGCCCTGGGTTGGCAGGACCTGCGCACCGTCGTTGATTGTCTCATTTTGCAGGGAGAAGGTCTTCGACTCGCGCCAAATCAGTCGGCCACCAAGGCCCGCTGGCTCTTGCACGCGTCGGGTCGCACGCCAAGCGAAGTGCGATTCGCCACTATCGAAACCTACGTTGCTTCAGTGTTGTCCAACGGTGCCCTGCACGTCAGTGATCATTCCAACGCCGGTGTTACCGGACTTTTGGATCTGGCCCACAACACTTGGGACGAGCGCGCGCTGTCACTGCTGGAACTTGATCCGGTGATGATGCCTCAACTCGTAACCACCATGGGCCAACACGGGGCAGCGAGCGCACTCGACGGAAGTCCGACCATTACCGCGCTGGTCGGTGATCAATCGGCGTCGCTCTTTGGTCAGTCCTGCATTGCGCCCGGTTCAACTAAAATTACTTTTGGCACCGGCGCCATGGCCGATCAAATCCGAGGTGAAGAAACGCCTAGTGCCATGACACAGTCATCATCGGGCTGTTTTCCGATCGTGGCCAGGAGCGACAATGGTCACATTGTTTGGGGCGTTGAAGGGATAGTCCTATCGGCGAGTACGTGCATTGACTGGTTGCGCGACGACATTGGTCTCATCCGCGACGCGAGCGAAACCGAAGCGTTGGCTCTTTCCATTGCATCGAGTGAAGGCGTGCAATTCGTGCCGGCGTTCGTCGGACTTGGTACGCCCACGTGGGACTTTGGTGCGCGCGGCGCTTTCTTTGGTTTAACTCGGGGCTCTTCACGAGCTCACCTCGTGCGAGCGGTACTAGAAGGCATCGCCCACCGGGGCGTGGACCTGCTCGACGCACTTTTTGAAGAGACGGGCATTGCGGTCGAAGAGATCCGCGTCGACGGTGGCATGAGCCAGAACACGTTCATGATGCAAACGCTCGCCAATTACTCCAATCGTCCCGTTTCACTCTCCAGTGAGAATGAAGCAACCACCAGGGGTGCCGGACTTATGGCGCTCGTGGCCGCTGGCGCACTCACGCTCAACGACGTTGAGGCGCTGTGGCATCCGCGCATCACTCTCGAGCCACACGGGAGCACCGATCAGCGTTCCAATGAACGAGCAGCGTGGTTACGAGCTCGCCACAACGCCGAGCGAACAGTGCCCGACCTCTCCTCGGTCTCGTTTTAGAGACTCACGCGAGCCACGGCTTTAGCTCGAGCGCTTCGCCAATATTCGCGTGTTCGCTCACCAAGGGACGAGCAAGAATGAGACCGCGGGGTTGATTAAGTGAAACGGCCCCCGTTATGACGCCCGATCGGTGGAAGAGAGCCAGCCACTTTCCTTCTTCGGGTGATCCCGTCACTCGGGTTACCTCATCCGATGGTGATGGGTGTCCCAACATCTGGATTTTCTTTCCGTACTGATCACTCCAAAAATACGGAACGAGTTTCACGGGTCCCGCAACGTCGCTGCCCTGTATCAAAATCTTGGCGAGCTCTTGCGCGTGATCATTCGCCACTTGCCAGTGCTCAATGCGAACCATCTCTTCGAAAGGTCCATGCAGCCATTTGAATCGGGCAACGTCGCCAATGGCACCAACGTGGCTGGTGGCCATTAAGAATTCGTCGACGGCCACTCCGTTCGTGATGTCCAAACCGGACGAACCGAGCCATTCGGTGTTCGGCATGGCACCCGCGCCCACCACCACGACGGGTGTCGCGAGAACGTCGTCACCGACGTGAACCCGAAAGAGCCCGTCTTCGAAGGTGACATCAGAGATATTCTGTGAACAACGAAGTTCAATACCGGCGTCGCTCGCGAGCCCTATGAGCCACTCAGAGACTTGAGGGCCAAGTACATTGAGCAGTGGTCGCTCCGCCACTTCCAACACAATCGGAGAAAGCTCACGTGTTTTAAGAGCAGTTGCTACCTCGGCACCAATAAATCCTCCACCAATGACGACGACTGTCGTGTGTGGTGCGAGGTTTTCTACCGCTTGCAACAAGTTTTCAACGTCATCGAGATTTCGTAGCGCCAGCATTTCTTTGTCAGCACTAAAAGGAAGTCGACGAGCACGAGTGCCCGATGCCACCACTACGTGCGAACCTCGAATAACGCGACCATCGGACAATGAAACCGTCGTCGTCGCAACGTCGAGGGCGGTAGCGGAAACGCCGAAGAGGGCGTCCACGTTTGCATCGTCGAGGTCACTGGCATGCGCCAGCAGTGTTTTATCCTTTTCCCAGGCACCCTTTAGGACTTGTTTGGAAAGCGGAGGACGATCGTAGGGATGATGAGCTTCGTCGCCAATTAGTGAAATTGATCCGGAGAACCCATCTCGTCGAAGTGCTTGAACAAACCGCCAGCCCGCGAGGCCGGCGCCCACCACCACAACGTGGTCATCGTCCTTCAGAGGCGCTATCAACGTGCGAACATCGTGAGCCACAGCTCGGCCGTTGTGGGAGCAAGTGCGTAGTTGTACTTACGAACCTCGCTCATTGACGCGCTGGGATCCGCCGAATAAAGATGTCCCGGAAAAAGAATCGTATCGTCGTCGATTCGCGAGAGACGTTGGCTCAACGTGCGATACATCTCTTCGGGATCCGAACCGGGCAAATCCGTGCGTCCGCAACCTTCTAGAAAAAGAGTGTCGCCACTCACTAATTTGCCGTCCACCAAGAAACACTGCGAACCGGGCGTGTGTCCGGGAGTGTGGATGAGTTCCACCGTAACGTCGCCAACCTGCACGACGTCGCCCGATTCATGGCCGACGAGTGCCGATGCCTCCACACCCGTT
The DNA here is from genome assembly GCA_003138895.1 of Acidimicrobiaceae bacterium. Classification (GTDB taxonomy): domain Bacteria; phylum Actinomycetota; class Acidimicrobiia; order Acidimicrobiales; family RAAP-2; genus RAAP-2. The sequence continues at coordinate 27,321 of PLHJ01000006.1, read as the reverse complement.
CGTCGTTTCACCCACGGAATCTCTTCGTTCTGCACGTGCACCGGCACATCGACGGTCACGAGTAATTGAGCAATACCGTCAATCTCGTTGCCGCCGAGGTCACCGCCCACGTGGTCTGGGTGATAATGCGTGGCGAGAACGCCAACGACGTTCATCCCGTCGGCACCAACAATGGCCACAAGTTCGCTGGGCGCGTAGGCGGGATCCACCAATAACACGTCACCACTCGCCCGGTCGCCAATGGCGTACACCAAATTCACCATTGATTTGGCGACGTGGTCACCGATCGCGAAATCGCGACCCGCGAGGAGTTGGCGAAAATACAGTTGGTTCGTCACGCGTTGTCATCGCCGCGCGCAATGCGAGGTGTCAACTCTTCGACCTTGCCGCGCGTAGCGTCGAGGCGTTCTTCGAGCGCTTCAATAATTACTGTGGCTCGCTCGAGTTTTGCGATGAGGTCATCAACGGTAACGTCGCCTTCGTCAAACGACGCCACTATGGCGTCCAACTCTTCAGAGGCCTCGGTCCAATTTCCAACTTCTTTTGCCATCAGGCATCTCCAATTCTTTGTCGAACTTCCGTCTTTAGACGTCCATCGCTTACTCGCACGGTAATTGTTTCACCGTCACTCACGTCCGCAATGGACTTGACGGTAGCCCCAGCGTCATTGGTCGTAATGGACCAGCCCTGCGCTAAGCGCCGTTGGGGGTCATAGGCCGTGAGTAATTGTCGCGTCGCGAGCAAATGGTTCGACGCGTGTTCAAGAACAAAGCGCGACTGCGTTGATAACGATGCTCGCACGTGATCGAAGTGTCGTTGTTCACTGGTCAATCGATCGCGAACGGCGAACGTCATAGTACGACGGCGCTCGCCGACGTACACCGTGGCTTCTTCGATAATGGCGTCTGTTCCCAGGGCAATACGTTCGGCCGGGCGTCGCACTCGATTTTCGCGCCACGTCAACACTTTGTTAGCAAGTGCTGCGCCGAGTTCCGTCGGCGTGATGGCGCTATGGAACGCCACGAGGTCGGCAATGGACGTGTCACCCGTGTGACCGATGCCGGTCATTACCGGCAGTCGAGCAGTAGCAATTGCGCGAGCGATCCGTTCGTCATCAAAGCAGGAAAGATCGCCCTTTGATCCTCCACCGCGCACCACGCAAATAACGTCTAAATCCAGCTGGTCAAGGGTCCAAAGAGCATTCACGACTTCGTTGGGCGCAGCGTCTCCCTGCACCGACGCCTGCACGTGGCTAACTTCAAAAGCCACAGTGGCGTTACGCAGTTGTCCCAAGAAGTCGTTATATCCTTCAGTGCCCTTGCTCGCCACGAGTCCAACGCGCAACGGCACCGGCGAAAGAGGGCGTAGCTTGTTCGTTTCCATAAGACCCTCGGCGCGTAGTTTCGCGATCAACTCCTCGCGTTTTTTTGCTGCGTCGCCGAGGAGCGCCTTTACATCGATATCCGTGACCGTAAAACCAATAGTGGCGCTCGGTTCGTACACATCGACGTAGCCAAAAAAATGAACGACCATTCCCGTTTCGAGCGTCACGCCCTCTGCGGCCAAACGACTCCGAAGCGAACTCCACTTGCTCTGCCAACAATGCGCCTTTACGACAGCCGCGCGTGTTTTTGACGAAGAAGCAGCTCCACTCGCGTCGACAACGTCAAGATAAAGATGACCTTTTTCGTAAAGTTTTTGGATTTCTCCTCGGATCCAAAACGGAGACCGACTTCCGAACTCGGATTCCAACTGTTTGGTGATTACGGCGTAAAACTGGTTGACCTCGAGTATCGGCGAAGCGTCAGTGTCGGGGTCAAGGGTCACGAGGCGAGATTACCGCCCCCTGTTTCACACAGAGATTTCTGAGAGATTTTCCAAGGTCGTATGTAAGACTGATCACGGACGGTGAGTCGACTGGGTGGCCGCACTACTTGGCAACAAGTGGTGAGGAAGGTCGGGGCTCCAGAGGGCAGGGTGCTCGCGAAACGTGAGTCACGGTGACGTGCAGGACAGTGCCACAGAAAATAAACCGCCGATGGTTCCTCGTGAACACAGGTAAGGGTGAAACGGTGCGGTAAGAGCGCACCAGCATCGCGAGTGATTGCGGTGGCTTGGTAAACCCCACCCGGAGCAAGGTCAAACGTGGGAAATGGGCGGCCCGCCCGCTTGGGAGACCAAGCATTCCCTAGGTAGACCGCTGAGATGGATGGTCACCCATCCTCCCCGCGGGGAGGTGGACAGAACCCCGCCTACAGGTTGACTCACCGTCCACTACCCACGCAACGAAAGAACTGACGTGTTTACACTGCCGTACCGAGAACTGCCGCTTGCGGACCCGGGCACGCCAGACGCGACGTCGGGATCTGGGTACTTGCGGTGGCTCGCCAAAAAACAATGGAAGACGCTGAGCGCGGCCGTGCTGTTTGGTGTTGGCTGGATGCTCGCCCAAGCATTGCTGTGGTCAGCCATTGGTGAAGCCATTGACACCGGCATCAACAATCATCACCCCTCGCGACTGCTTTTTTGGGTGCTCATTGTTCTTGTTCTCGGGATTGTGCAAGCCATTTGCGGCACCCTGCGTCACCAACTGAGTGTCGAGAACTGGATGTACGCAACATATCGATCGGTGCAACTCGTGGGTCGCCACGTCGCGCTCGCGGGCCTCGCGGTCACGGACGACATTCCCGCCGGTGACGTAGTGAACACCGTGGCGGCGGACGTCATGCGCGTGGGTGGTGCCTTCGACGTCATTGCACGATTCATTGGCGCCATTGTTGCGTGGATTGTGGTCAGCTTTATTCTTCTTTCGACGTCAGTGACTCTTGGTCTCGTCGTGTTGCTGGGTGTACCTTTTCTCGCTCTCTTCACTGCTCCACTGATGAAGCCCCTGCACGCCAGCCAAGCCGCTCAGCGTGAGGCGGCTGGACGATTGGCAGCGCTGGGCGCCGACACCGTTGCCGGACTTCGCATCCTTCGCGGCATTGGTGGCGAGTCAGTGTTTTTTGATAACTACCGCGTGCAGAGTCAGCGTGTTCGTTTCGCCGGTAACCGGATTGCGGCTCCCCAAGCGGGACTTGAATCTGGACAGATTTTGCTTCCCGCTCTGCTCGTGGCCGTCGTGACGTACATTGGCGCACGCGACATCGTGGCCGGCACACTCCAGCCGGGTCAGCTCGTTGCCTTCTTTGGCTACACCAGTTTTCTCACCACGCCACTTCGAACGGCAATTGAGTGGGTCATCTCAAGTACGCGAGCGCTGGTTGGAGCACGCAAGGTCCTCGCCATTTTGGCCATTACTCCCCTCGTGCATGAGACGAAGAACCCTCGCGTGTGGCCGGAGCACATCAGCGTTTACGCCGACGAGGTTTCCGGCCTTCGTATTGAGCACGGATCCTTTATCGCACTGGTAACCGAGACGCCGACCGAAGCAACGCAGTTAACGGACCGCCTGGGACGATTCGTCAACGACGTTCACGGTGTCACGCTCGACGGTGTTCCTCTTGATGCGTACAGTCTTGACGACACTCGACAACACATATTGGTGAGCGAAATTGAGCCACGTCTGTTTTCGGGCATTTTGCGTGACGAGCTCATGCCGCACGGCGTGAGCTCACTCGAAGCAATGAATGAAGCCCTAGAAGCGGCGAGTGCCCTGGATGTTCTTGATGCCCTAGATGGTGGACTCGACGCAATCGTCGAAGAACGTGGAAGGTCCTTTTCTGGTGGGCAGCGCCAGCGCCTCGCACTCGTTCGGGCTCTACTGAGCAAAGCCGATCTACTGGTATTGGTGGAGCCAACGTCCGCCGTTGATGCCCACACTGAAGGCCGTATTGCGGAACGACTTCGAAATTACCGATCCGGACGAACGACATTGGTTGCCACGACGAGTCCTCTCGTACTCGAACATGTCGATACCGTGGCCGTCGTTCGCGAGGGGCGCGTCGTCGCGTCCAATACGCATGAGGCGTTGTTTCGTGAACAAAGTTGGTACCGCAACCTCATACTTCGAGGAGGTGACGCGTGAGTGCTCTACCAATAGCTGACTTTCACGTCGTACGAGCGCACGCTCGAAAAAAGGCCCGCGAACACCGAGGCATGCTCCTCGTGATGCTTAGCCTCTATTCATTAGCGGCCATCGCCGGTCTCGTCGCGCCTTTAATCATCGGAAAAATTACGACGCTCGCTACGACGCACCGCCTCCACGACCATGAAATAACCGTCTTGGTGACGCAGATGCTCGCCGCGTCACTGCTCTATACGTTATTTTCCTTCCTGGCCCGTCGCCGAAGCTACATTCTGGGCGAGAAAATATTCGCGGAATTACGCGAGGAATTTCTCCATAGCGTGCTCGCTTTGCCCCTCGTGGAAGTCGAACGCGCGGGTACTGGCGATTTACTAAGTCGAACGACCAACGACATTGAGGCGCTCGCTCGCACCGTGCGATTCGCCGTTCCCGAATGGCTCGTGGCGATCATCCAGGCCGTACTGACGCTCGTCGCCATGGTGCTCGTGAGTCCAATCGTGAGTCTTGCCGGATTGGTTTCTCTCCCCGTGCTGTTTTTCTCTACGCGCTACTACCTAAAGTACGCCACTCCGGGTTACCTGCGCGAGCGAGCGTCGTACGCCACGTTGTCGGGAACAGTGGCAGAGACCACCGAAGGCGCCCGCACGGTTGACGCTCATCGATTAGCGGAACGTCAAAAAAAGCGCGTGGATGGGAATCTGCGTGAATCGTTCTACTCAGAGATGTACACACTGCTCATGCGCATGAACTGGTTCCCGGCGGTCGAGAGCGCATTCTCACTTTCCGTGGCGGCGACACTGGGGTGGGGTGGTTGGCTTGCCTTGAACCACGACGTTTCCATTGGTGCCGCGACCACCATCGTGCTCTACGTTGTCCAAATCAATGATCCTCTCGATCGCATTATTGCGTGGCTCGACGAGCTGCAAATGGGCCAGTCGTCTTTTGCCCGACTCATTGGCGTGTCGGTCGTAAAGGACGAGCGCCCAACGTTCAGCGTGGAACCCCACAATGAAGTCATCACGGTCCGTGACGTGCGCTACGCCTACCGCGAGGGCTACGACGTTTTACACGGCGTTGATTTAGTTATTACGCCCGGCGAGCGTCTCGCGATTGTGGGACCTTCCGGGGCTGGCAAGTCCACGCTTGGTCGTCTTATTGCGGGCATTGATGCCCCGCGCACGGGAGCTGTCATGGTTGGCAATGTGCCCCTCGCGGCGATGCCGCTTGACATGTTGCGTCGTCACGTGGCTTTGGTGACCCAAGAGCACCACATATTTATTGGCACGGTACGAGAGAACCTCGCACTCGCCAGGCCGTCGGCGACACTTCCCGACGTCGAAGCGGCCCTCGAAGCCGTTGACGCCATTGACTGGGTCCGAGCACTTCCCGATGGCGTGAACACCGAACTCGGCACCACGGGCTTTGCGATTACGCCAGCGCAAGCACAGCAATTGGCACTTGCGCGCTTAGTGCTCGCGGATCCTCACACCCTGGTGCTCGACGAAGCGACGGCACTGCTCGATCCTCGAGCGGCCCGACATCTTGAACGGTCGCTCAGCGCAGTGCTGCAGGGACGCACCGTCGTGGCCATTGCCCACCGGCTACACACTGCGCACGACGCAGACCGGGTGGCGGTTGTGATGGACGGAACAATCGTCGAACTCGGCGGACACGACGAGTTGCTCGCAAAAAATGGTGAATACGCGGCGCTCTGGCGAAGTTGGCGCAACGAGACCACCAGCGCGTCCTAGGCTTTTTTGAATGCCGCTGGGTCTACCGCTTGATGCCAACGACGTCACGCGTTGCACGCACCGCATCGCCCTTGATCGAAGCGGCGACGCAGCACCCCGCGGAATCGCGCTTTCCGCTGAGATTCAACGACGTGTGGACGCCGCCGCCCTCCATCGGCGACACGTCCTTGAAGAACTTTTGCGTTTACACCCCGAGGCGCAACTCGCTCGGTCGTTGACGTCCACTGACGAAGCCATGAAGAATGGTGCGTCACTCATTTTGGAAGCTCGATTACTTGACGCGAGTGGTCGTCGACGCTCGGACGTCCAAGCACTGGTGCGCGTTGGCTTCGTCGATGAGACTTATCGCTACGCGCCACTCGTCATTAAGAACAACGAAATTACCGAGGCGGCCACTACCCGACACATGCGTCAAGGCTCACTCGAACGTCCTCGTCCGAGTGACGCCCACGACGTGATGGGCACCGGATCACGGCGCAATATCACAATGACGAGGAACGGAATCGCTCTCTCGCACGCAACGCGCGTGCTCCAAGAAATGGGTCACCACGATCCTGCGTTCCAAGGTGCCGTCATCGACCGCCAAGAACGACTGTGGTGGTTCGAACTCAGTGATGACGAGTGCGGGCGTTGGTCACTCGCCAACTACGACCTTGCCTACACGGAGCGACTAACCGTTCTCGACGGGCTCGTTCAATGGGAGCACGATCGCCAGCACTTTCCCACGTTGCCCTACTGGCACCGCGAATGCCTTGAATGCCCCTACGAGCATCGTTGCGAAACGGAACTTACCGCTATCGACGATGTCTCACTCACGCGGTTCACCTCATACAGTCAACAAACGCTGTTAAAAGAGCAAGGCGTCGCTACTCGAGTGGCCCTGGCTCGTTTGCGACCCGAACTCGCAAAACGAAACAGCAACACAACATCGCGCGAACCAAGCAGCACCGAAGAAGTTCTCGCCAATTCGATTGATCGATTTGATGATCTCATCTATCGAGCACGTGCTCACGCAGCGGGTGCGCCGCTTCTGATTGTTTCGCCGGATGAACTCTTCTGTCCCAGTGCTGATGTGGAAGTCGACGTCGATATGGAAAGCTATGACGACGTCACCTATCTATGGGGTGCTCTCGTAAGTACCAAGGCTGACATTGAAGGACTATCGCCGGGTTACTACGCGTTCTCGTCGTGGGAGCCGCTCACAGCGAGCGTTGAAGCAGAGGTATTCACTACATTTTGGACTTGGTTCCAATCACGCCGTGATGCCTGCAAGCAAGCCAACGCCTCGTTTGCCGCCTACTGCTTTTGGGCCCAGGCCGAAGACGGTGCCATGAATCGAGCGGTGACAACGGGCGCAAAGGGTTCGCCATCTCTCGCCGACATCGAACAGTTTCGCTCAACCGAACCTCCCCAGTGGATTGACATGCATGACGTTGTTAAGCGCCAAATTCAAACAGAAGGACCTCTGGGTCTTAAAACGCTGGCCGCGAGCGCGGGCTTTTCGTGGCGTGATGCCAACCCCAGCGGCGAAGCCTCAATGACCTGGTATGAAGAGGCCGTGCGAACGTCGAATACCGCTGAAGCGGAACGTTCTCGCAACCGGCTGCTCGAGTACAACGAAGACGACTGTCGCGCCACGCAGGCGCTTCGCCAGTGGGTAAACGGACCAGCACGTTATTTGACGCACCGTGACGATCCTCAATTTACTCAGTTGGACCCTCATTAGCATCGCTACGTGGCTGTAGCGGCGTCAACGTCTTCAAATCAGTACCGGGTGGCGTCACGTGGACCCGCCATTGCTGGCATTAGCCAAACCTTGGTTCGCCTCGCCTGCGCGGTTGCGACTGGCGTCGCGCTCGGTGAACTCGCACGAGGTGCGATTGTTTCGGGGTCGACAGTGCTTGTTCTAACGCTGGTCGTACGGTGGATGATTACGTGGTTGATTGAAACCTTGAACGCGGCTTGCGAACGCTCATTGCGAGTGCGCTGGCATGTGCGTTCACTCTCTCAAATGATCATTCCCCCGACGAACCAACGCGAATCTCGCCACGACCTAGACGTGGCAATCGAACAAGCGTCCAATGCCCCGACGATGACGACGATTGCTCGCGCCGCCCAGTCCAGTTTGCTTGGCGTCGTCGTCGTGTTTTGGGCCGGGGGTTGGTTGTGCGCACTCATTGTCGTAGCCCTCGTCGCCTTCGCCGTTCCGGTCTACGTTCGCGTCGGCACGAGAAGTTCACAATTAGCCGACAATTATCAACAGCGTCGTGCCACTTTGCAGGGACGCCAACTTTCGTTGCTCCGACACGTCTTTGAACTAAGGGCTCTCGGGTCGCTTCCACACGGCGCCGACGAAATCGCTGCGGCCACCGGTGTTGAACAAAACGCCGCAATGACTGCGCTGCGCCTTGCGCTGCAGTCTTCTCTCGTCACCGAGTTTTTGAGCGGGGTCAGCATTGGACTCGTCGCAATGGTCGTTGGCTTTGGACTGCTTGGCAATCGAATCTCGCTCATTCACGCGCTCGTCGCCGTGCTCGTGACCAGCGAGATGTTTTCGATAATTCGACGCTTTGGGGCAGAATTTCACCGGCGCGACGACGCCGATCGCGCACTCGCTTTGTTGGCGTCGACGGCGGAGCCCCTTTCTGGCGGCGAAAACGCTGCGCTCGTACTGACAGCTCAGTTGATCTCCGTCGGACTTGCGACACCGCTGTCGATTTCCATTGCAGCCGGCAATCGCGTACTCATCACCGGACCATCGGGTGCCGGAAAGACGACGCTTCTCGAAACAATGATTGGCTGGCGGCCACCTACGTTTGGCGTGTCGACCACTTCGGGTCGCGTGGGCGTCGTACGACCGAGTGGTCATCTCCTCGCGGGAACGCTCCGCGACAATCTTTGCCTTGGAGTGAACCACCGCGACGACGACGTGTTCTCTCTTCTCCACGAACTTGGACTTGGAGATGGTCAATTTGGTGATTTGGATCTCGCAATTGGCGACGACGCGCGAACACTCAGTAGTGGCGAGCGCGTGAAGTTGCTCCTTGCGCGAGCGTTGCTCGCCTCGTGCGATGTGCTCGTCATTGACGACGTGGCCGGCGTGCTCGACGACGAAAGCCGTCAGCTTCTTCGCGGTGTCATAGAACGCCGTCCGCAACTTGCGATTCTCGAAGCCGCCATCGACCGACCGCTGTTGACTACGAACGACTTCGTTATCGCTTTGGAGTTGCACCATGCGTGAATGGCAACGACTCGGCGTCTGGTTGCGACGAGCAAAACCGCCTCGGGGCGATTTTGCTCGTGCCATTGGTACCGGAGTGGTGGCCAATCTCGCGGGCGTCACGTTGCTCGCGGGTGCCGTCGGTCTGCTGGTCACCAGTTCACACCAACCGGGTCTTCGAGCCGTCGCCGGCATCCTTATTGTTATTGAACTCGTAGCGTTTTTGCGCTCGCCTGTTCGCTTCGCCGAACGCATGGCGTCACACCAATTGGGCTTTGACGCCGTGAGGGGTTGGCGACGTTGGCTTACGCTCACCGTGGGATCGTGGCCCTTTCAACGGTGGAGTTCGTACGCCTCAGGTGACCTTTTGGACCGCGCTTTGCGCGACACCGACGAGCTGCAGGATCTCTGGCTACGAGGCGTCATTCCCGTCACTTCGGGATTGATCGGTGTTCTCCTTAGCTTTCTCGCGATCCTTCTCTTCCCCGGTCGCGGTGGCTGGTGGCCAGTCGCGCTCGCCCTGGGCGCCACGGTTGCTCTGGCCGCGGGACTGTTGCTCAGCCAACTCGCCCCACTAGTCAATATTGAACGCACACTTCGTCGTGCACAAAGCGAACGAACAGCGCTTCGTGTTTCGTTTGTTTCGTCCGTCCCCGAAATTGCCCTACTTGGTCGAAAGTCTTTTCTCGAGGGGTCGCTCGAGAGCAGCGCACGTCAGGTTGCCCGGGCGGAACAGCGTCTCGAACGACGACGAACAATCGTCGAAATTATTCCTTGGGCGGCGACGGCGCTGATGGTGACGCTCGTGAGCGCGCTTCGGCCTACGAGCGCACTGGTGTGGCTGCTCGTGGTGGTGATGGTGGGTCTCGGTGCCGGCGAGATATTGCAGGTACTTCGCCAAGCCCTCGACACGGCCGTTCGCGTGAACGCCGCCTCTGAACGCCTCGATGGACTCAGCTACCTGCCACCTTTCGAACACGGGTCGTGGCCAGAGTCTTCGTCGCTTCACGTCGAAAATCTTTCGTGGTCTAGCGGCAACGCCGCGGTACTTCTTGGCGTCTCACTTGACGTAGTCCCGCGAACCCGTATTGCCATCACGGGTGCTTCGGGCGTGGGAAAATCAACGTTATTGCGACTGCTCGCTCGACTCGAAGAAACTCCTCGAGGAAGCGTGAAGGTGGGCGACATTGATCTCGACCAAATTGATGAAGTTGCACTGCGTCAGCATCTCGCGCACGTCGGACCAGACTGTGAACTTTTCCAGGGGGTGGTCAGTGACGTGATGCTGCAGGGACGCTCAACCAGCCACGATGTTACAGCCGACCTCGCGCACGTTGGCCTCCAGGCTGATCTCAAGGATTCGTGGACCCAACTTTCGCGCGGTGAGCAGCAACGAGCGAGCGTGGTGCGCGCACTGCTCAGTGATCCCGAGATTGTCCTGCTCGACGAGCCAACCAGCGGACTGGGAGAACGCGAAACCGCGATGGTGCTCTCATTTCTCAAGGCCTCCAAGGCGACAATTTTAGTCGCCACGCACGACGCTCTCGTCATGGACTGGTGTGACCAGGTTTACCAATTGGAAGGTGGGACACTCGCACGCGTCACACGTTGATCGTTTTCATGCCCTCTGAGTGGTACCTGTCACCACTCACCTGATCGCGCGGCACCGCCCGCTCCAGGGCTGCAATCTCATCGGTGGTCAGCGTGATGTCGCTCGCCGCGATGTTTTCACGTAACCACGTTCGGCGCTTCGTGCCAGGAATTGGCACGATGTCATTGCCGCGGGCGAGCACCCATGCAAGCGCCAGCTGCGCCGTCGTCACGCCCTTTTCTTGGGCGATGACGTTCACATTTTCGAGAAGCTTCTGATTCTGCGAAATGTTTTCGGCGCTGAAACGCGGCCAGCGTCGGCGCGAATCGTTTTCGGATTTGGTGATGTCGGACGCGTCAATGTTGCTCAAGAATCCCCGACCGAGCGGGCTGTAGGCCACGAAACCAATGTCCAACCGGCGACACGTTTCTAAAACACCATCTTCGGGGTCACGAGTCCAAAGCGAATACTCGGACTGAATGGCCGCGACGGGATGCACATTGTGCGCCCGCTCGAGTGTCGCGGCGGACGCCTCAGAAATACCGAGGTAACGAACCTTGCCGGCATCCACCAACTGCTTCATGGCGCCCCACGTCTCCTCGACCGGGACGTTCTTGTCGACGCGGTGCTGGTAATAGAGATCAATAACGTCAACGCCGAGTCGTCGAAGCGAGTTGTCGCAACACGCGAGCACGTACTCAGGTCGTCCGTTGACGCCTACGAAGCCACCTTCAGGCGTTCGCTCGTTACCAAATTTTGTGGCGAGCACTACTTCATCGCGACGTCTGGCAATCGCGTGACCAACTAATTCTTCGTTAATGAACGGTCCGTACATATCGGCGGTGTCCAGAAAATTCACTCCGGAATCGAGCGCTTCATGAATCGTCGCAATGGACTCTTCGTCGTTTCGCTCTCCGTAAAACTCGCTCATGCCCATGCAGCCGAGTCCTTGCTCGGAAACTTCGAGACCTTGTCCCAATAAACGTCGCTTCATTTCGTCCTCTCATTACTTTTGTGAACTATCTCACAAGCCTTCAAATTAAAGGCTTTGGCGCCACTCTAAGGGTGTGGCGACCGCTACCGTTTGCTTATTGGCTGGGGGGGCCAAACGCGAAGGTCACTCATCGTGCTCCAAGGGGAACGGTGAGTGACCTTCGTTGTTTCAACACTAGATTTGGGCGACCGCGAGCCATTAAAGGAGCCCCCATGGAACGTCTTCGAACGCCCGATGAGCGATTTATCAATCTTCCCGATTTCGATTTTCCCGTGCAGTACGAAACGGTGAGTGACCCCACTGGTGGCGACGACCTTCGTGTTGCGTACTTTGATCTTGGCCCTCGCGAAGCGAAAGAGACAGTGTTGCTCTTGCATGGTGAACCCAGTTGGTCGTTTCTCTATCGCAAAATGTTTCCCGGTCTGCTGGCGGCGGGCTACCGCGTGGTGGCACCAGACCTTCCTGGCTTTGGCCGTTCCGACAAGCCAACGCCCCGTGAGGAATACACCTACGCACGCCACGTGGAATGGATGCGCGAACTTCTCTTTGACAAACTCAACCTTTCGGACATCACGTTCTTTGGTCAAGACTGGGGCAGTCTCATTGGACTTCGACTCGTTGGCGAACACCCCGAGCGTTTTCGTCGGGTGGCCATTGGCAACGGAGGGCTTCCCACCGGCGACGAGCGAGCATCGGATGCGTTTTTTGCTTGGCAGAAATTCTCCCAAGAAGCTCCCGAGTTGCCCATTGGCGGCATTGTCGGATTCAGTTGCGTGACAAAGCCGACGGACGAAGTGTTTCGAGCGTACGACGCGCCATTTCTCGACGAGTCCTACAAGGAAGGTGCTCGTATCTTTCCGTTGCTCGTGCCCTCGGCGCCCGACGACCCCGCTCACGACGCGAACGTCGCCGCGTGGAAGGTCTTAAGGACCTTCGAAAAGCCGTTTCTCTGCTGCTATTCCGATTCGGATCCAATCACCAAAGGAGGGGATCGAAAATTTTTGGCTGAAGTTCCCGGTACGAAAGGCCAACTGCACGTCACCATTGAAGCCGCCGGTCATTTCTTGCAAGAAGACAAGGGTGAAGAATTAAGCCAAGTCCTCGTTGGCTTTATCGCGGCGACGTAGTTCAACGAGCGACGCCGCGGGGTAACCGTCCATCCCGGGACGCCAACCTTCGGCAATCTTGGCGCTGCCAATACCGTCTTCGGCCCAAAGGTGACAGGTATTTCGAAGCCAACTCCCCTGGTTTAAAACCTCGGGACCGCTCACGACGGTCGTACCGCGACGACTCGATGATGAGGCCATTGACTGAATGATCGCGGGACCAATGGCGCGAGCCAGAAATTCCATATGCGAGCACCCTCGTTCGCGACCAAGACGCTCTTGCACGTTTCGGGTGTAGCCGCGCATTACCGAAAGCCCAACGAGTGCTCGAAACGCTGGCTCGATGCTTCGACACTCTTCGTGAGGAAAATTCGCCATCTCGGCGTGGGCGTCAGTAATCGTGAGCGTGTCTTTGTCAACGGTGACTTCCAGATGCATCTCGTGGACGTCGCGAACGTCACTCGCGCCGTCGGCCCAGGGGCGCTCGTCCTTCAACACCGCCTGAATGGCAAATGCCTCGTCGGTCTCGTAGGACTCAATGACGATGGTGCGTCGATGCGTCGGTTGTTCGCTGGTTTCCACGGGTTCAGTCTTACCCACCATGATGCAACGGAGGGACCACGTTGAACGTGACGAGCATTGGTGCACCCCGTCGACTCGTAATCGTGGTCACCGAACCGTTGTCGAGTCTTGAACGCCACGCCACTCCCCCAGAAACGCCCAGCGCCCAAGCAAGAGCTGACTTAATTGGTGAAACGTGACTCGCCACCACGATGTGCTGGCTGGGGTGATGCAGCAAATTATCGGGGTCCGCCATCCACTGGTTGAGGCGCGTGTGCACACGTTGGTCAAGAGTCGCGAGCGATTCGCCACCCCCAAGAGCGAGCGTGTGATTCTCTTCAAAAGCTCGCCACTGCTCCAAAGGAACGTCGGTAAGTGCGTGACCTTCCAATGTTCCATAGTCAACTTCAATAAACGCCTCATCCACGATGGGGGTGAGATGGGGCACGGCCAATTCTGCAGTCTCGAGTGCCCGATAGAGCGGCGAACTCACGACGTGCTCAATGTCTCGCAGATAGTGTCGAAGAGCCAGCGCTTGTTCTCGTCCACGCTCGGTGAGGTCAGGATCGCTTCTTCCCACTAACAAACCCTGCGCGTTGGAGGTCGTCTGACCGTGGCGAATCAGAATTAACACGGCAACAAAATGCGTCCACACTCAGGACAGTTGGTGAAGTCACCACTCGCCTGGCCGCGCCAGCGATCGAGTTCCAAGGGCGCGAGTGCAATGCGGCAACCATCGCAGCGATTGCCGTCAATTTGTGAAGCGCCCGAGACGCCCGCTCGCTTCATTGCTGTTTCGTAGCGCGATAAGAGTCCCGATGACAAGACTCCCGCCCGCTCCAATCGTTGCGTTTGGAGGTTCGCAATTTCTTCATCGAGCGTCGATTGCAATTCCTTAATGACATTCAGGAGTTCGTTTCGTCGAGCACCCAATGGTTTCGCCTCTTCTCGCAGCGCCTGCATGGCCTCATCCAAGGGTCCGAGTTCCAAGAAGAGGGTCACTTCAGCGTCTTCGCCCACGGAAAGCTTTTCTTGCACTTGTTCGACCTCGTGCTGCAACGCGGCGAGATCTTTGGGGCTGGTGTTGACATTCGCGAGGCGCTCTTGCAACAAGTGCGCTCGATCACGAAATTTGGTGGCGCTCGTGGCGGCTTCGTCGTATTTCGCTCGAAGTGGCACCGTTTGCTTTTCCAGATCCGTCAGTTGGCGAACCATGGTGCGCAGTTGGTCTTCAATCTCACTCAATTCCGCTAACTCGGGAAGATGGTCTCGCTGGGCTCGCACGCGGTCAATCCAACGATCGGCTTCCATCAGTTCGCGCAGTGCTTCAGCTTCGCCCACCCGTCCAGTGTTTCACGTCCACCGAGGCGCCTCGACCGCGAGCGCTTTAAGAGCCGGCACGAGGGCCGGCTCCGCACGTTCGAACGCCTCCGGAAACGTGAACCAATAGACGTCGGAGCTCTCATTTTCGGGAGGTGAAGGGTCGACGGGATCGCTGACGAGCACGTAGCGAAGGTCGTAGTGGGTGTGCCCCCGGGGTCCGGGGTGACGGTCGACGTGGAACAAGAGAGGTGGGTCGAGATGTCGAACGTTAAGACCCGTCTCTTCGAGCGTTTCTCTCACCGCGGCGTCCTCGGGAGATTCGCCGTCGTTGATGTGGCCGCCCGGTTGCACCCAGATTCCCAGTATTCGGTGCTGGTGAAGAATGACACCGCGCGAAGAAATGACGAAGGCGGAAGCCGTGACGTGATGGAGGTCGGCGTCTTCGCTGTAGGGATTAGGGAGTCGACAAAGACGAGCTTTCGTTTCCTTCAGCGACGCCGCCTCACGGTCGTCGACAGGTTCGAGTGCCGAGAGTTGCGCTTCTAAATCACTCGTCAACAATGACGGAGTCCTTTTCGAGCAGCCGTAGTACCGAAGCCGGCAACGCAATGTCGCCCGCAGCCATAGCCCCATCAGTCGAAGCAATCGGCTCTTCGAAGATCAACTTTGCGGGAACGACACCACTCCAAATTTCGAGATCGAAATCCCCTTCTTCATCGTTGGTCGGTCCTGCAGAAATCTTGGCCGATGCTTCTTCAATGTCCATCGCCACTACCATCGTGAGTCGAACCTCTCGTTCTCGTAATGCGCGCACTTCGCTGGCTCTTCCCGGCAATATGGCGTCGACGAACATATCGAGAATCCGGTGACGTTCTTTTTCGTCAAGAACTTCTCGAACCGGACCCATCACTACCGCTGACCGAAAGGCTATCGACGAGGCAAAACCACTTCGAGCGAGACGAAGTCCATCAAAATGCGTCACGCTTAAGGTCCCTCCGCCACTTTGCACCATCGCCTTGAGTATCGCGTTCGAAGCCGAGCCGTGAAGGTAGATGGTTCGACCTTCACGAGCGTGCAGCGTAGGAAGCAGCACTGCTCGACCATCGACGACGGTCGCAATGTTGCAAAACCGCGCTTGATCGAGCATGGAGAAAATGACGTCTTCGTCGTAGTTCGCTTTTTCAGGACGGCGACGGACTCGCGAATATTCTTTGGGTCCGAGGTCTTCGCTCATGCGCGAAGGTCGCCGCCAAAGAAGGTCCGCGCTAGCCCCGCGACTTCAACGTTCCGCTCGAACAGACGCGAATACATCACGCCACCGCGAGCCGACGCTTGATGGGCGCTGAGAGTTGGCGACCCCGTGCGTTGCGCCCACCATGGCGCGAGTGCACACATGGCACTTCCGGTCACCGGGTCCTCGGAAAGCCCGAGGCGCGGCGCAAACACTCGAAGCGAGACGTCCACGTCGGGACCTCCCTCGCAGGCCACAATCACGATGGACGCCGGAACAAGAAAGAGGCTCATCGGATCAATGTTCAACCCGCACAACGTGTCGTAGTCCTTTACAACACAGAGCACGCCTCGCGCACCCGCCTGGAATACTTCTTCAACGTCACCCAGAGCGCCGTTCAACATGCTGGCGTCGAGAGGCTCTAAGTACGAACGCGGAAGATCAACGCCCAAGAGCCCTTCTTGTAATCGGCGCCCCGAAAGTACGCCCGACTGCGTTTGAAAGTAGAACTCCCCACCCGGCACGCCCAGTTCACTCAACAAAACGTGCAGCGTGGCGAGCGTGGCGTGTCCACACAGATCGACCTCGACGGTGGGCGTAAACCAACGAAGGGACCATCCGTCACCGACTCGGCGCACGAAGGCAGTCTCTGAAACACCGAGTTCGAAAGCAATCTGCTGCAGTTCGTCGTCTTGCATAGGGCGCTCCAACAGCACCACCACCGCGGGGTTTCCCCGCGCGCTGTCGCCAATGAAGGCATCCACCCACCACAGTCGATGTCCAAACGTTATGCCGACAGAATCCACGACTACGAGATTGCCACATATGCGAGCCACGAGGGCGTAGGGTGCAGCCGTGCGTGTCGCCACCTTCAACCTCCACGCGGGTGTGGACGGCAGGGGACGACTGACGAACGCTCGCGACACGGTGCTGGGCATCACGCCCGATCTCGTTTTTCTTCAAGAACTCTGGCGCGGCGACGCATCACCTGAACCGGCGAGCGACGACTTCGCGTATCTCTGTGATCACCTGCGTCTTGAAGGTCACTACGAAGCTCTGGCCCAGTGCGAACGCGTCACGCGAGGCGTGGGGGGAAAGAGTTGGGCCTCTCCACTCGGTCTGATTTTTGGTGATCGCGGCCTGTTTTACCTCGGTGAACGCCCCTTATCGAAGCGGCGTCGACGCCTGCTTGAACAGTCAAAGGGTGTGCAATCGGGAACGTGGGGCATTGCACTGCTCACCACAATGCGCATAGATGAACTTCGCACCGTTGATCTTCCTGCACGACGGCGCGACAAAGTTCGACGCGTCTTGATAGTTGCTCGCCTTAACGACGGCACGCGTTCCTTCTACGCGGTGGCCGTTCACGGGCCCCATCTCAGCCACGGTTCCTTGCTGCAGTACCGACAAGTCGCGCGAGAACTCGACACATTGTCAAAAGAGCTGCCAGTTTTGGTCGGTGGCGACTTCAACTGCTGGCGTCCACTACTTCGCGTTGTTCTTCCCAAGTGGCGCACATTGGTGCGAGCGCGCACGTGGCCCGCGCACCGACCACATTCACAGATTGATCATCTCTTGAGCCGCGGACCCTGGCTTGGCTCCAACGCCCGTACTGTGCGCGGGACGAGTGATCACCGAGCATTGGTAGTTGATCTCACGTTGAGCTGAGTACGACGTCTTTCGTTTCTGGAAGATAGCGAAGGAGCAGCAACGAGGGCAACAAGGGAAGAAACGTCACCAGCGCCGGAACTCGAAGTGCGTTAATCGTGAGCGTCGTGTGCACGGAATCGCTGACGTAGCCAAAGACCGCGAGCCCAAGGATGCCACCAATCACTCCAGCCACGACGAACCAGCCGCCGGTCGTGGCGCGAAAGGACTCCGGAAAGACTTCAGTGGCCAATGCGGAAACGGCCGGTGCAAGTAGTCCCGCCGCGGTAACGCCCACCATGTAACCCACGATGAAACTCGAACGCCCGCCACTGTAGGCGAAGGTACTCGTAAGAGCAGAACCAAGAACGCCAATTGCCGTTGTCCAGCGTCGTCCAATCCGGTCCGCCAAACGACGGCCAAGAATGAGGCCGAGTAGTCCCGTAAACGCGCTTAGCGTGACGACGAACGCAACGAGATGCGGTGACAATTTCAAAACACCTTCGCCGTAGACAAACGCAAATCCATTCGCCGGTCCCGTAATAATGCCAATAGTTGCCGCGACCATCGACACCACGAATAATCGGAACCAGAGATCGCGCGGCACCGCACCGATGCGCGCTGATGGACGAGTACTCGTGTTGATCGCCGACTCTGGAATGATTTTGAGTAGCGGTCGCACGCTCAACAAAAAGATGAGCGCCGAAGCAAACAACCAACGAAATGAATTGGGGCCACGAATTAGTCCGTGCAACACCGCAGCGAGTCCCGCGCCAATACCAGCTCCGGCAGCGATGAAGGCAAGTCGCCGAGCGCGCACCGCGGTTATCGAAAGTTCAACGGTCATGACCTGAATCAACGTTGACGAAGCAGAAAGCAGCGGTCGAGCGAACGCAAAACACGCAACAAAAAACCAGTAGCTGGGACTTAGTGCCGCAAAGGACGTAACGATGAGGCCCGTCGTGAAAATTTGGCGAAGAACTCGCTTCCTTCCCCATCGGTCGGCTAAGGAGCTGAGTGGAAGAGCACCCAACGATGAGAGCCGCAACACAGCGAGACCGAGACCAATTATGGTCCCTGATAAACCAACCACTCCTTGAATGGTTCCCGAATCCGTGACATGACCAAAATGTTTCGCCACGTCGTCAAGTGACGCAACGGCACCAAATTGTGCGTAACCTGCAGCCAGCGCTACGACGAAGAGCGCCGCGGCGACACGGTCACCGGTGCGCAAAAAGTTGAGGTAGCGACGGGTTAATTCAGTCAAGCGTTACGGTCTCGTCGACCATGACCAGAGTCTTTCCATGATTCTTTCCCGAAAACAGCATGTTCAGAGCCTCTGGTGCGTGTTCAAGCCCTGCCACAATCTCCTCTTGGTGACGAAGCGAGCCACTCAGCACCAGACCGGCTAACTCCATTTGCGCTTCGGGATACCGACTCGTGTAATCGAGAACAATAAAGCCCTCCATCTTGGCGCGTCGGACGATGAGCATGAACGTGTTCTTGATGCCCGTTGACGCGGACGTGTCGTTGTACTGCGAAATCGCTCCGCACAAAACAACTCGAGCATTCATGGCGACGTTGGCGAGTGCGGCGTCCAAGACGTCGCCACCTACGTTGTCGAAATAGACGTTCACACCATCGGGACAAGCCGCGCGAATTCGCTGCAGCAGTTTTGTCTCCTTGTAATCCAGACACTCATCAAAGCCATAGAGTTCGACCACCTCGGCACATTTCTCAGGTCCACCAGCAATGCCCACGACCTTTTTTGCTCCTCGCGCCTTTGCAATCTGTCCGGCGACCGAACCGGTAGCGCCAGCAGCACCAGAAACCAAGACCACGTCGCCTTCACGCATCTCACCAACGTCCAACATCCCAAAGTACGCAGTTATACCGGTGATGCCCAACACGTTCATGACCGTCGGTAAATCAAGCCCCATGCCCTTGGGAATCACCGAATAGCGATTTTCTTCCGTAGCGAGCGCCCATTCCTGCCACCCCGTCATACCGAACACGATGTCGCCGACGTTGTATCTCGACGACTTCGACTCCGTCACCACGCCCGCGCCGCCCGAGCGAATCACGTCATCAATGCCAATGGGAGGCAGGTAGCCCGGTGCATCATCCATCCACGTGCGAATGGTGGGATCGATGGACAAAATTCCAACGCGGACCAGCGCTTCGTCTGGTCCACACGTTGGAACGGGTGACGACACCACTGCGGTCGTGGTTTCACTCACGAGACCCGACGGGCGTTGCTTTAGGACAACCTGGCGATTCGACATAATGCTCCTCAGTTCCATCACCACGATAGGTCCTGGACTCCAATGATTTGGGAGTTGCGTCTTAGGAATTCGACGGAGCGGTCAAAAAAGCAACGACCACGAAGCTAAAGATGCCAAGATAATTCCATGACCGACACTCGTCTCGAAGTTTCTCGAACTATTCCGGTTGATGCGTCGACCATATTTCAGTTGCTCAGCGACCCACAGGGCCATGTCGTCATTGACAGTTCGGGCATGTTGATGAGCGCGGAAGGCAGTTCCGTTGGGGCCGTGGGCGACCAATTTGTTGTTCATATGGACCGCGAAGCGCTAAACGACGTGCCGCTCGGCCTCTACGACGTGAACGTTGTCATTACGGCGTTCACCCTAAATGAAGAAATTGCCTGGACGGTGCAGGGACGAATTCGTCCACAAATTGGCCACGTGTACGGGTACCGCCTGACGCCAACAGAGGGAGGAACAATCGTCACCTCTTATTACGACTGGTCAAACGTCGACGAGGAGTGGAAGGAGCGAATTACCTTTCCCATCATTGCTGAAAGTTCTCTCCGTGCGACGCTCGGCATCTTGGACCGGACTCTTCGAGGGCAACAAAACGCTTCCTAGCGCGCAGTCGTAGACATTGTCGCTACGAGCCCGTGGGCTGACCGCTTGTTTGACCCTTGAGGCCCGCAACCGTGCAGGGTCCGTTGTAACCATTCGTACACACTGTTGCATCATTGGTGTGAAGTCCAAGAGCCACGACGTCCTTCACGTTGGCTCCTTGAATATCAGCCCCATCTAAATTGGCGTTCGCGAGATTCGCACGCTCCAGGTCGTCACCCTGCAGATCCGCGTTTTGTAATTTGGCATCTTCAAAGTTGCACCCTGCCAAATCAAAATTGCCCGTCGAAATCTTGCAATTCTTCGAGGGGGCATAAGCGATTGCGTGTGAGGTTGCACTTCCACACGCCGCGAGCGACACTCCGCCCGCAAGGAGTAGGAGCGCTACGACGATTTTTCGCATATTCAATCTTAAACGTCGACGAAAGGTACCCCCATCCTCCTCACGTCGGAAATTCTTCTTAGGAAGATTGCGAAAACCATTCGGCCTCGCCAAGACAGTTTTTCTAGCCGACTAGTGCTTGGTACGGCCTTCGCTGCCCAAGGCGACGGAGAATCGCGGAAAAACAATAAGAATTACGACGAGTCGTCGAGTTCGCGCACTTGCCCTCGGGTGAATTTCGAAGAAAGATGTGTATCCGTTTGAGAAAGAAAGACGTGGTCATCGTGAATTCTCGCAGTCGTTTCAATTTCGCCCCATTTCTCTTCGTCGTTGCTCTCTTCGCTAGCATCGTCGCCCTGCCGTCGGTAACTTCGTCGGGATCAACTCCGTCGAGTTCCTGGACCGTCGCCGCCACCCCCTTACCCACTGGGAATTGGTACGCGGTGGACTACGCCAACAATGAATGGGTTGCCGTCGGTCACGGCGCCACCGTTGCCGTGTCAACGGACGGATCCACGTGGACGGAAGATCCCGCACCCTCTGGTGCGTGGCAAACCATGACGTACGGCGGCGGACAATTTGTGGCACTTTCGTCATCCACGAGTGGACCCGAAGAGATGGTGTCGACCAACGGAACGAATTGGACGGCGTCCGCCGGACCGTTCGGTCTATGGACCGCACTTACGTACGGACAAGGTCATTTCGTGGCCGTGAGTGCAAACGGTCAAATCGCTACTTCGCCAAACGGTGCGACGTGGACTACCACCTTCTCTCGTCGACTTGATGACTTCACCGGCGTTGCTTTCGGCAACGGCCGGTTCATTGCAGTTGACGCTCATCAAGGTGACACGCTTCTTTCGACTGACGGCGTGCATTGGGCTTTCTATCCGGCCACGAAGCCAGGTACCTCGTGGGGCACGGTCGCGTACGGCAATGGCAACTTCGTTGCTCTTAATCGTGACGGTTCGGGCGAAGTGGGAACTTCTGTCCTCGGCGCTATCTGGAGTCTCAATCAATTTTCACCCGCCCAACCCATTGACTCAGTTGCGTACGGTTGTGGTAGCTACGTCGCCGGAGGAAGCGCATCTTCGTCGGGCAACAACTTTCTCTCGTCATCTATGGGTTCATCGTGGACGTACGTTTCCGTGCCCACCGATCCAACGTCAACGTGGTCCGCAGTTGCGTACGGCGCCGGTCAATTTGTGGCTGTTGATGCCACCGGGAGTATTGCTTCTTTAACACCGAGCGCCAACTGTTCGCAGGTAACGCCCACCTCCCCCCAGCAGGTGTCGGGAAATATTCACAATCAAGAAGTCTGGACGTACCAACATCCGCCAAAAAGTCCAGGAACCTCGCCGGTGCTTCGCTACCTCGTGACGATTAGTAGCGCCGGCAGCACCAAAACTTGCAACGCCCCCGTTTACTTTGAACCGAACTGCATTATCAAGGGTCTACACAATCGATCCGTGTATTACGTCACGACACAGGCATATAACAAGTACGGCTATTCGGTTCCCACTGACCCTCTCTTCGTTATTCCCGTTGCTTCTCCCACGTTTAGTGCGTGGGCCTCTCCCAGCGAAGCTGCTTCGTCGCCTCTTACCGTTCAGATCACCGGCGTCGCAGCGAACAGCCTGGGCATCTATCCAACGAGTCGTGTCACGGTCCACGTGGGAACCAAAGTCGTGACGTGCATACCAAGTCCGTTTGGTCAGTGCTTGCTCAACGTGGCTAATCCCGGTACGAAAACCGTCGCCATATACGCCACCTACACGGGCTACGGTCACTCCTACCGATCAAAGACTGTCACGGTAACCAACCACTAACTGCTTACTGCTCGGAGAGAATTGCTTCAATCTCCGCCATGGGATCTCGCACGACGGGACCCGTGGTCTCGACGACCGCCCGGTGAATAATCCCAGGGAACGTGAACGGCGCAACGTAACTTTCGCCAACGGGCGGACCCCACTCATATCCGCAGGTGAGCCCGACGCCCGTGGCGTTGAAGCCCGACGGAGTAAAACGTTCGATGACGCCTTCGCCAACAAGTTGTTCGTCGACAAACAGTTGACCAATGCCGCCCGCACCGGTGTCTTTCGTAAACGAAAAGCGAACCTCGTGGCGCCCAGGCGGTAGTGCCTCCTTTGATCGAATCACGTGTCGTGCCGACCCGTAGAGGTTGTGAACATACACAAGGTGCTCGTTAAGAATATGCAGCGACCAACCGCCGAGTGCGCTCCCGAGGGCAAGTAGTACGCCATCAATCGGACCACTGGCGGGCAGCGTGAGATTGACTACCAATCGATGCGAGCGATTTCGCACATTGACGGCCACAGATTCGGGGACGGGTCCAGCTCCTTGAAAATATCGGAACACTGAGCGTTCTTGGCGATGATCAGGCTTGGGATGCACGAGTGCCCACAGCACGCGATTGTCGAGAGGTAACACGTCGTTGTTCTCCGCCTCGTGCCACCAGAGTTTCTTTAGTTCCTCCAGACGTTCGGGGTGCTCGCTCGCGACGTCGTGGACTTCCGAACGATCATTACGCACGTCGTAGAGTTCCCAAACGTCATTGTCAAACGAGTCATTGGGATTTTGATCGTCGTAGAGCGGCGCAATCGGATGAAAAGCAACGGCTTTCCATCCATTGTGATAAATCCCACGCGAGCCAAACATTTCGAAGTACTGCGTCTGATGCTCCTCTGCGGCACTCGTGCCGGCTTCGGTCAACACGTAAGCAAAACTGAGCCCGTCAACACGTGACTGTGCGACGCTGTCAATTGTTTCGGGTTGAGGAATGCCAACCAATTCAGTAATTGTTGAATACACGTCGATGGCGTGGGTGAATTGGTTTCGGATCTCTCCTTGCACTACCAACGACGCTGGCCAATGCACTATGCACGGATCAGCAACACCGCCTTGATGCACTTCTCGCTTCCAGCGACGAAAGGGAGTATTACCCGCCATCGTCCAACCCCACGGATAATTGTTGTGCGTCGTGGCACTGCCAATTTCGTCACGTCGCTCATACATCTCGTGCGGTGACGCCGGGTCAAAGTTAAACAGGCGCACGTCATTAATCGAACCTTCGGCGCCACCTTCCGCACTGGCACCGTTATCGGAGACGAGAATCACCAGCGTGTTTTCAAATTCATCGATATCGCGAAGAAACGACAACACGCGACCAATCTGTTCGTCGGCATGCGAGAGGAATCCTGCGAAACACTCCATAAAACGAGCAGCGACGACCTTTTCGTGCTGGCTCAGTTGATCCCACGGTGGCACCCACGGTGGTCGAGGTGAAAGTTTCGTTGAAGGCGCAAGTAGCCCCATAGCCAATTGACGGGCGAAGGTTTCGTCGCGCCACGCATCCCAGCCCACGTCAAATCGACCGGCATAGTGTTCACGCCACGACGGTGGCGGCTGGTGGGGCGAATGACAAGCACCGGTGGCAAAATACAAAAAGAACGGTTGTTTTGCGTCGACCGCTCGAAGATCGCTAAGAAACTCAATCGCTCGGTTGGCCAAATCAGTGCTCAAGTGATAGTCGTTGGCTTCGCTGAATGGTGGCGTCACGGCGTGATTATCGTGAAAGAGCGCGGGAACGAGTTGGTGGGTCTCGCCACCATGGAATCCGTACCATCGATCAAAGCCTCGCGCGAGGGGCCAGGTCGCTCGTGACGAGGCATTGTTTGTTTCGTCTTCCGGCGTAAGGTGCCACTTTCCTACGGCGTACGTCGCGTAACCAGCGTCGCGTAAAACCTCGGAGAGAAATCCGTTTTCTTTGGGAATACTCCCCCAGTAACCAGGAAATCCCACCGCGAGGTCCGCCACGCGACCCATTGAGTTTCGGTGATGGTTTCGTCCTGTCAGCAAGCACGACCGTGTTGGTGAACACAGCGACGTGGTGTGAAAATTCGATAAACGCACACCGCCCGCCGCCAAAGCGTCGATAACGGGCGTTTCGATATTGGACCCGTAACAACCCAACTGCGCGAAGCCAACGTCGTCGAGAACGACGAGTACGACGTTCGGGGCGTCCGCGGGTGGCGTTGGCCTTGAAGGCCACCACGGTGTTGAATCACGCCAATCACGACCAACGTGTCCCTCAAATGTCTGTGACATACGTTGTCTCACTCAATCGTGCTAGTTACAGCGTCGTGTCGTACTTAGTGATGACACGACGTGGTGGGTAGTTTATGACGATGGTCGCCCCGCAACAGAGTCGCCCTTGGTGGCCTCGAATTCGTTGGTGCCTGGGATTGTTGTTGGGAACCATAATCCTGTTCGTTTTGTTCCACGACCGAAACGAGCTCTCTGGTACATCAACCGTTCTGTCGAACGCACGACCATTGTGGGCCGTCGTGGCTTTGCTTAGTGAGACTTTGTCGCTCGCGAGTTTCACCCTGTTGCAACGACGAATTCTTCACGTGGGATCCGTGGACATTTCGCCGTGGACTTTTTTCCCGGTCTCGCTCGCGAACAACAGCATTGCGAACACGTTGCCTGGGGCACCAGCGTTCGCCGGGGCATTTCGATTCGGACAGTACCGCCGTATTGGTGCGGACGCTTCACTCGCTGGATGGACCGTGCTCACACAGCTGCTCGCCGCGACGACCGGTCTCGCCATCATTGTTCTGGCCGGCATTGTCGTAGCCGCCAGCGGTGGTATTCACCAGAATATTCTCGCAACGACGCTCGTTGCATTTGTTGTTGTCCTGATTCTTGGAACTCTGCTCGTGCGCCGCCATCTGTTGGTCAATACGTTGGCGTCAATCATCCGATTGGTGCAGCGAATCACGGGACATCCACGAGGCAACGTAAAAGAGAGTATCGACCAAGTCCTCGCCATCATGCGAACGTTGCATCTTTCGCTTCGAGACCAAAGTGAAATTCTCGCCTGGGCAATAACAACGTGGCTCTTTGACGCCGGTTGTCTCGTTGCTAGTTTTGCGTGCGTACGCGGAGCCGTTCCTTGGTACGGGTTGTTACTCGCCTACGCGGTTGCGCAACTGGTCTCCGCGCTGCCGCTCGTACCCGGCGGAATAGGCATTGTTGAAGGCAGCCTCACGGTTGTACTCGTTGCCTACGGCGCGCATCGGGCTTTCGCACTCTCGGCAGTCATTGTCTATCGCCTGATTAGTTTTTGGCTTTTTGTTCTAGTGGGTTGGATCTGCTTTTTCTTTCTGATGAGAGCCGCACAAAGGAAGACTCCCGTACCGCCGAACAACGACGAATTGACCTTGGCGCCCTAAAAGAGTCGTGGCGCTCCTAGCCGAGACGACTCATTAACACCGCAACGACCACGAGCCATGCCGTCGCGCCGAGGTAAAACACTCGCTCAACGGCCCCAAACCCAGGCAGACCGCCTCGGCGAACAAACACGGTGATAATGAGAGAAGCCAACATGACGAGTCCGCACACGTTGCTCGCCGTTGCGAGGCCAGGCTGCACATTGTCATGGTTCAGCAAAACCGCAAATTGCCTACTCGCAAGGGCAATCGCCAAAAAGGCGGCGATGGCCAACAAGCCGTGACGTCGACCCGTGACAGTTCGTTCACCACCAGGTTCGTCCATGGGGTACCAACTAATGACGGCTCGAGCAATAGCAAAGATTGCGCACAACAAAACGGTGACCGCCGGTGATCCTGGAAGCGAGGCAATTCCTATGGCAGCGCCCACGCCGGCGACACCGTAAGCGATCGTCATGTTCCGGTAGCCCGCACGATACTTGGAGATGCCATATTGACTGACAGGATTTCGGATAGGCGAAAGTCCCGTCGGTAAAAGATGCAAGACAACAAGCGACGTTACGCCGGTGCCCAGTCCCGCGCAGATGAGAACTAAGGACAGTGCGTGCATTATCCTCCTCGAGTCAGACCAACACGCTGAACTTACTGGAAGCTGGTCGCTATTCCCTTAGCAGCCGTACGCCGTTAGGAGGGAACCGACCACTCGCCACTATCCGTCGAATCATTGCCTTGCTGGTAACGCCGTGTAGGGACAATCATGAAATTCTGGCGCCACGGCATTGTTGTTTTTCGATACGTCCCGTTACTTCGCCGAAGTCGGTTTCTCGTTCGTTTAAACACGCGAGTTCCATTTGGTGACACGGCGTGAGTCAACTCGACGTTTCATGTTCGTTCGATTTCTGTTCGCATCACGATGCGGTGCGGGCAATCAATGCCAACTGCGACGCGACCGTACCGACACTGTCGTTGACTAAACAATTCCATTGACCTCTCCTCGGACGTGTTCCCTGCAACAATCGTCCGCTACCGAGGTCTGGAGTAGCTAATAGGGCGAAATACGCCCTAAGTCAAAGAACCTTAAGGCCAAACAAGGTCTACGTCAAAACGACGAATCAAAACGAGTAATTCATTCGAGTTTTGAAAGCTATTTTGGCCATTCCAATTACCTAGTCACCTGATCGCTGGATGGTGGCGCGATGGCATGACCTCGGCACAATCCGGGGTGTGGTCACACGCTTCACAATGTCCGGGCCGATCCCCGTGGGGATCGGCCCGGACATTGAATTCCACTAAGCGGTGGGGACCGATTCTATTAAGTCCTCTAAGTGGACCTATCCGCTGCTGATTC
>PLHJ01000013.1:18915-19803 GCA_003138895.1 Acidimicrobiaceae bacterium | reverse complement strand
CCCATCACGTTAAAAACCACGCGTCGAAACATCTGTGCAAAGTCACTGGCCCCTAGTCCGAGCGAGCGAGCAGTGAGAAAGTAACTCGAATACGAATGTGTCCGAGCCAAACGAAAGTCGAGGTGGCCAAGCGCGCAGAGGCTTTGCAAGTGCAGTCGCTCGTTGTGTTCTCGTCGGTCAAATCGCTTGGTCATGAAATGCGCCCGCGGACCTTCCGCCAAAAGGAATGACTCGGCCATGGCGATGCCGGCCTCGCGGGCCATGAGGTAGTAGGCGTATTCGACGCGGCAGTACTGCTGACTTGTCACCAAGGCATCGTGTTGTCCCGATGGGTCGCCGACACCGTCGAGTTTGAGCAGCCAATGCTCGAAGCCGTCGGGAGCATTAAATTGCCCCGAACGAATTTGGCCGGTAGTGGGGTTGTAGGCCACGACTGCTTTTGCCCGAGCACCCCCGGCGGACGACCCGACGGTAATGAGTTCTCGCAGCGCGTTCGTCGCCCCGGCATCATCAATGGTTCCTTCCAAGTGCGACCTCGCCGCCGTAACGAGATCGGCAATCTGGATCACACTGATTTCGGTGGGACTGGGCCCCGTCGGTGGTCGAAAGCTCAGCGCTCCCATTGCTCGGTCACTGGCGTAGGCCAAGCGATCGAGCGCAGTGATGTCGCCGAGTTGTACGCCGTTTTGGGCCATCCAAGCGTTCACGAGCGCGTTACCAAATCGGTCGGGTAGGGCATCNNAATTCAAAAACGCCGGTACCGCGCCGCATGACAATCGGCGAGAGTTCAACGCCCGTTCGAAGCCACTCGGGTTCGTACTCAAAGGCGTAGAAGCGACTTGCGGGGTTGATGGCAACGACACCGACGGGACGACCCCACGCCAGTAC
>PLHJ01000013.1:0-18770 GCA_003138895.1 Acidimicrobiaceae bacterium | reverse complement strand
CGGTGCGCTAATTCGCTTTGCGTGAGCGAGTGTTCAATTCGGAGTCGTCGAACGTCCATTCCCAAGGCACGTTCCCATTCATCGGTGGATTTTAAAGGCTGTGATTTCATACGTTAAGTCTACTTTCGATGTTTAAGAGATTATTTCATGTCTATTAATAGTTTCAGCCACACTCCTGAGTTCCATTATAGTCGTGATTTTCACCTTTTAAACTATACCTGCACTCGAAAATGACCAGCCGTACGACGTTCGAGATCGACGGCTCATGACGCGGGCTCATCTGCGTTGACGGACATTGGAACTGCGCCAACACCCACGCCAGCCAAGAGGACGAACGTCATTGGCACTCAATTGCCTAAACTGCTAAATTAGCAATCATCACCCTAGAGTGCTAATGAGCACAGGAGGCTTTACAACATGAAGTTGCACCCACTAGAAGACCGAATTGTTGTCCGCCCCAACGGCGCCGAGGCCACCACGGCTTCCGGTTTGGTCATCCCCGACACCGCGAAAGAAAAGCCCCAGCAGGGCGAAGTCTTGGCCGCGGGTCCTGGCCGTCGCGCTGAGACGTCGGGCGAACTTATTCCTACCGGCGTGAAGGTCGGCGACACCGTCGTGTACTCAAAGTACGGCGGCACCGAGATCACTATCGACGGCGAGGATCTGTTGATTCTCTCCGGTCGTGACGTTCTCGCCACCATCACTAAGTAACCACCCAGTGGCTTTGCCACTGCTTACACAATCGCAAGAGTTAAGGAAGAAAAATGTCTAAGTTGCTGAAGTTTGATGAAGACGCTCGACACGGCCTCGAAGCCGGTGTCGACAAATTGGCCGATGCCGTCAAGGTAACGCTTGGACCCAAGGGTCGAAACGTCGTGATTGGCAAGAAGTTCGGTGCCCCGACGATTACGAACGACGGTGTCTCGATTGCGCGCGAAGTAGAACTCGAAGATCCTTTTGAAAACATGGGCGCGCAGCTCGTAAAAGAAGTGGCGACGAAGACCAACGACGTGGCCGGTGACGGTACGACAACGGCGACGGTGTTGGCGCAGGCTCTNNGCGGTTGATTCCATTGCCAAACAGAGTGTGCCGGTATCGGACAACAAGAGTCAGATTGCTCAGGTCGCCACCATTTCGGCTGCCGATGCGTCCATTGGTGAAGTGATTGCCGACGCAATCGACAAGGTTGGAAAAGACGGCACGGTAACGGTCGAAGAGTCCAACACGTTTGGTATTGAGTTGGAACTCACCGAAGGTATGCAGTTCGACAAGGGTTATCTTTCGCCCTACTTCGTGACCGACGCCGAGCGTCAAGAAGCCGTGTTGGAAGATGCCTACATCTTGTTCACGAGTTCGAAGATCTCNNATGTTGCAAGACATGGCCATTTTGACCGGCGCGACAGTGATTTCGGAAGAAATTGGTCTGAAGCTCGACACCGCGACGATTGACCTGCTTGGTCGTGCTCGTCGCATTGTCGTGACGAAGGACGCCACCACGATTGTGGAAGGCGCCGGTTCGCACGAAGACGTGAAGGGTCGCGTAGCGCAGATTAAGCGTGAGATCGAAGACACGGACTCTGACTGGGACCGCGAAAAGCTCCAGGAGCGNNATTGAAGAAGGCATCGTGGCCGGTGGTGGCACGGCGCTGGTGCGAAGCCGAAAGGCCGTTGACGAGTTGATTCTGACCCTTACGGGCGACGAAGCAACGGGTGCGAACATCGTGGCGAAGTCACTCGAAGCCCCGCTTCGATTCATTGCGCAAAACGCTGGTTTCGAAGGTGCCGTCAAGGTCCGCGAAGTCGCCGACGCCAAGGGATCTTTTGGCCTTAACGCCATGACCGGTGAAGTGGTCGACCTCGTGAAGGCCGGCATCATTGACCCGGCCAAGGTCACGCGCTCTGCACTGCAGAACGCGGCTTCCATCGCTGCACTGCTACTTACCACCGAAGCAATCGTTGCCGACAAGCCTGAAGAGGGTGGCGCCGCCGGCGGCGGCGGTGGCATGGGCGGTATGGGTGGCATGGGCGGCATGATGTAATCCAGTTCGCCAGAGCTTTTGAAGACCGGGCCTTTATGGCCCGGTCTTCGTGTCTTCTCAGGTACCGCGCAGTATTTTCAAGGGTTCGACCAGTAGTTTTGTTAGGTGAACTTTCCTCTTCGTACCGCCGCCGCCAGTGCTCTTGTGACAGCAGTTTCCGTATCATTCTTGGGTCTGGGCGCAAGTTCCGCCGGTGCGGCGCTGTTGCTCCAAGTCCCCGCAATCATTGGCTCACCCATCCCCGTAGGTACGGCTCCGACTGCCATTTCTTCGGACGGCACGGACGTGTGGGTTGCTAACAGTACGGATAACACGGTCAGCGAAATCGATGCGAGTTCCCAGGCGGTTGTGGCCACAATTCCGGTTGGCAACGACCCGGTGGCTATCTCGTCTGACGGAACCGACGTGTGGGTCGCTAACGCTGGCGACAACACCGTGAGTGAAATCGACGCGACGACGAGTCTTCCAGCCGGCGGACCTATCGCGGTGGGCAACGACCCCGTGGCCATTTCCTCTGACGGCACGGACGTGTGGGTCGCGAACGCCGGCGACAACACCGTCAGTGAGATCGTTCAGATTTCGAATTCTCAAAACGGTGTACTTTCAATTCCTGTTGGTACGAATCCCGACGCGATTTCTTCAGACGGCACGGATGTGTGGGTTGCGAACGCCGGCGACAACACCGTCAGCGAAATCGACGCCGGGTCGGGCGCCGTCGTTGGTTCACCAATTCCTGTGGGCACGGCGCCGAACGCGATCTACGCCGATGGTGAGTACGTCTGGGTGCTGAGTTCGACGGATGGTGCTGTGACGCAGATTGACGCCAACAGCGCGGCGGTTATCAATTCGCCAATCACCGTGGGAACGTCGCCGTCAGCTATCACTTCGGACGGTACTGACGTGTGGATTTCTAACGAAGGCGACAACACGGTGAGCGAGATCAGTATTCCTCGTCCGATTGTTATTGACCCGTTTCCGCATCCGATTTTCTTGACGGCAGCGCAAAAGTCAAAGACGCTTGCCTTCACGGGGGCCAACATTGAAGCAGAACTCGCTGGAGCGATGCTGCTGCTAGTTGCAGGTAGTTCGGTGTTACTCATTCGTCGCCGCGTCGCTCGTCGTCAGCCTTAAACCAGCAACGACACAACCTGGAACGTCGTTAAGACGTTGTTAAGGTGAACAATCCCGATAGCTATTTCTCGTAGCATCCTGAACCGACTAGATAGACAATTAACATCTAACTAACGAAACGGAACTGAGGCTATGGCACGAGGTCAACTACGGGTTTACCTTGGTTCGGCTCCCGGTGTGGGCAAGACCTTCCGGATGCTCGATGAGGGATGGCGTCGCCGCGATCGTGGCACGGACGTCGTTATTGGTTACGTTGAGACGCACGGTCGCGTTAAGACGGCCGCCCAACTTCGCGACCTAGAAATCGTTCCTCGAATCAAACGAGAGTACCGAGGCACTGCGTTAGAAGAGATGGACCTCGCCGCCATTTTGGAGCGTCATCCCGACGTCGTGCTCGTTGATGAACTCGCGCACACGAACGTGCCTGGTGGACAAAATGAAAAGCGTTGGGAAGACGTCGAAACAATTCTGGACGCCGGGATAGACGTCATCACGACCGTCAATATTCAACATCTCGAATCCGTCAATGACGTGGTGAAGAAAATTACGGGTATCGAACAAAAAGAAACCATCCCCGACGTCGTTGTTCGAAAAGCCGAGCAGGTCGAAATTGTTGACATGACGCCCGAGGCGCTTCGTCGACGTATGGCGCACGGCAACATTTACGCCGCCGAAAAAGTCGACGCCGCGTTGTCCAATTATTTTCGACCGGGAAATCTAGCAGCCCTTCGTGAGTTGGCGCTTCTCTGGTTGGCGGACCGTGTTGACGAAGCGCTGCAGGGCTACCTCGACACGCACGAAATTGCGGACGCGTGGGAAACGCGTGAACGTCTCATTGTCGCCGTGACCGGCACCGAGACGGACGACATCTTGCTGCACCGCGCAGCTCGTATGGCCGCTCGTCTGCGGGCGGAACTCATTGCCGTGCACGTTCGAACAACAAACGAGTTAGAAGAAGTCGAAGGTGATTTGACCAGTGCTCGCGAATTGGTGCGGGAGTTTGACGGAACGTTCCACGAAATTGTCGACGATGACATTGGTAAGGCTCTCGTGGCCTTTGCCCACGCCGAGCGTGGGACACAGATTGTGATTGGTTCGAGTTCGAGGTCGGCTTCAAGTCGAATCTGGCGACGCGACGTTGTCGACAGTGTGATTCGAGACTCCAAAGACTTGGATGTGCACGTCATTTCGGTGGGCGAGGTCGAAAGGCCAGCGGCCGCACCGAAACGTCGAAGGAAGTATCAGTTCACGATTCGTCGCCAACTTCTCGGTGCGCTCATGGGCATTGTCTCGTTGCCACTGCTCACGGTAATTATGGCGTCGATTCGTTCGGATCTTTCGAATTCAACCGTGTTCTTGGTGTACCTCGCCCTTGTCATGGGAACCACCGCACTCGGCGGTTGGATGGTTGGCGTCATCGCGGCGGTATTCGCCTTTGGGCTTGAGAATTATTACTTCGTACAACCACTGCATACTTTGAGTGTTTCGAGACCTGATGACGTCGTGGCCCTGGTGGCGTTCTTGGTCTACGCCATTGGTTCCAGCATTTTGGTTAGTCGATTCACCCGACGTTCCGAAGAAGCCGAACGCGCCCGCGCCGAAGCGGAAGTCCTCGCTAAAGCCGCCGGTACGGCCGCCGCGAGTGGCGATGACCTCGGACCCTTGCTGGAATCGCTGCGGACGATCTTTGATCTATCAGCGGTGGGCATCATGGAACGCTCGAATGGTGAATCACACGAAGGCCTGATTCGCGGTGACGCCTTTGACCTTGACGGACAAGTCGACCAGTTCGACATTGACGATCATCACGTGCTCGCCATCTCTGGAGCACCCCTGGACGCGCAGGATCGTCGGTTGCTCACTGCGTTCGCGAGTCGCGTCGCCGTGGCCCTCGAATCACAGCGTCTTCGTCACGAAGCAGTGTCACTGCAAACAATTGCTGATGCCGACGCCCTTCGAACGGGGCTNNAACGTCTCGACACTGCTGCAAGAAGATGTGCCCTGGTCAAAAGACGAGCAACGTTCGTTCTTAATCACCATTGATACCGAAGTGCACCGCTTGACTCGTCTCGTGAGCAATCTGCTCGACGCCAGTCGCTTGGAAGCGGGCGTCGTGCATCCCCACGTCGTGCACGTGGCGATTGATGACCTCGTGGCCAGTGCCCTGGCGACCATTGACACACAACATCGCACGATTGACTTGGACATTCCCCTTGATTTGCCACTCATTGATACCGATCCCGATCTCGTCGAACGCATCATTGCCAACGTCATTTCCAATGCCTGTCGCTTTTGTCCGAGTACGGACGCGGTTCGTATCAGTGCCGGCGTCTTTCCGACGCACGCCGAGATTGTGGTCATTGACAAGGGCGAGGGCTTAGACATCTCCAAGCGAGCATCCGTGTTGAAACCCTTTGAGCGTCTGAGTGATGACCAAACGGGCGTTGGCCTCGGACTCTCAGTGGCCAATGGCTTTGCCACGTTGCTCGGTGGTGAACTTCGTTTTGAGGACACGCCGGGTGGTGGACTCACCGTGTCAATTATTCTGCCAATTCCGGAGACGCCCTGAGACCGCTTCGCATTCTTATCGTCGAAGACGAACTAGAGATTGCTCGAATACTTCGAACCAATCTGGAAGTTCGTGGTTACGGCGTCACCTCGGCCGTCAACGGTTGGGAAGCTATCGATGCGCTCAGCGAAGAAAGCCACGACCTGGTTCTTTTAGATCTCGGTCTGCCAGGGAAAAGCGGCGTCGAAGTGCTTCGCGAGATTCGAACGTCCTCGGACGTGCCGGTCATTGTGGTGTCGGCTCGCGACACGGACGACGACAAGATTGACGCGCTTGACGATGGCGCAGATGACTACGTTGCAAAACCGTTCTCCATTGATGAGTTGCTCGCCCGCGTGCGCGCAACGCTTCGGCGACGTGACCCTGTGGACGATGACGTCGTGCTAACGACGAAGCACTTCTCACTCGACTTTGGCGCCGTTCGAGCAACGGCCAAGGGTCGTGACGTGCATCTCACCCCCCTCGAATGGAAGATTCTTCGTGCGCTGGTGCGACGAAGCGGACGGCTCGTCACGCAGCGTCAACTGCTTGAAGATGTCTGGGGCGCCAGCGAAGAGGGCGAAACCGGACACCTTCGCGTGCACATGACGCACATACGACGAAAGCTCGAACCCGAACCCGCGCGTCCTCGCTACTTTCGCACCGAGTCAGGTCTCGGTTACCGCTTTGAAGAGGGCGGCATTCGAACCGGCCCGTAGGCTTTAGGCATGCCCTTTGATGGTCACGAGTTTCCCCAGATCATCCCGACCCCTCCCTACAGCGCACCGGGCGACCCCGCGCCGTGGTCAAAGAAGTCCCCGTCCGATCTTCGAGACATCACCCTCAAGAAGATTGAGGCCGACCTGCGAGAATCCGGCCGACACTTCGACGTGGCCGAGCCACCCGACACGGCGGCCGAGTTGCTTGACATCGTGGCCGACGCCCAGGTTCGACCAATTACGAGAAAATCAGCGGTCCTGCTGGCTCTTTATGAAAAAGACGGTGAAAGTCGACTCATTCTGACCCGACGGTCCTTCGCGTTGAGTAACCATCGCGGCGAAGTGGCCCTACCGGGAGGAAGAAGCGACGTGGACGAAAGTCCGAGTGACACTGCGCTTCGAGAAGCGTTCGAAGAAGTGGGACTCGACTCAAATATTGTCCGTATCGTTGGCTGGCTCTCACCCATCGTGGCGTTCGTCTCGGGATCATCAATTCAGCCCGTCATTGGTTTTTTAAATGAAGAACCACTCCTCACGGCCAACGACGCGGAAGTGGAACGCATTTTCGACGTGGCACTTTGTGACCTCTTACAAGACGGGAATTTCGCCGAAGAACGCTGGAGGAGAGACTCGCCGAGGAAGGTATCGCCAGACGGCACCTTTCCGATTTACTTCTACCGCGTCCCTGGTGAGGTGGTCTGGGGTGCCACCGCACGAATCCTCACCGAGTTGCTCTGCGTGGTGACTGGATCAGCGTGGCAAGGGTCGATGCCGCTTCTCGAGCGCTAGTCGTCGGGTAGATTTAGAACACTCGCGGGTGGGGCGAATCCAGTATTTCTATGAGCGGAGGACCAAGTGGCGGAAGTCGAAATCGGGATTTACAAGTCAGCCCGGCAAGCGTACGGATTTGACGACATTGCGATCGCGCCCTCACGGCGCACGCGAGACCCCGAAGACGTTGACATCTCTTGGCAACTCGACGCCTACAAGTTTGAACTCCCGGTCCTTGGTTCGGCCATGGACGGCGCCATGTCACCCACGACCGCCGTCGAACTCGGCAAGCTCGGTGGACTTGGTGTTCTAAACCTCGAAGGACTTTGGACTCGCTACGAAGACCCCACGCCGCTCTTTGACGAAATCGTTGAGCTCGACAACGACAAAGCCACCGCTCGCATGCAACAGATGTACCTAGAGCCCATCAAGCTTGAGCTCGTCACCGAACGCATCAAGCAGATGAAGCAGTCCGGTGTGACGACGTCGGCGTCAGTGACGCCACAAAAGACCACCTGGATGGCGAAGGCTATTGCCGAGGCGGAACTGGACATCTTGGTTATTCAAGGCACCGTTGTCTCGGCCGAGCACGTTTCCAAAACCGTCGAGCCGCTGAATCTGAAGAAGTTCATTCGTGAATTCGACGTCCCGACAATCGTTGGCGGATGTGCGACGTACCAAGCAGCGCTGCACCTCATGCGCACGGGTGCCATTGGTGTGCTCGTGGGCATTGGACCCGGCAACGCGTGCACCACGCGAGGTGTTCTTGGTATTGGTGTTCCCCAGGCCACCGCAATTGCTGACGTCGCCGGTGCACGTATGCGCCACCTCGACGAAACTGGTGTCTACGTGCACGTCATTGCCGATGGCGGCATGAGCAAGGGTGGCGACATTGCAAAAGCCATTGCCTGCGGAGCCGATGCCGTAATGATTGGTTCGCCACTTACGAGTGCCTTTGAAGCACCCGCTCGAGGATTCCACTGGGGCATGGCGACGTTCCATCCGACGCTGCCGCGCGGCGCACGCGTTCGCACGCAGGTTCGTGGATCATTGAAGGAAATCCTGCTCGGACCAGCGCACGAAAACGATGGTCGCATGAATCTCTTTGGCGCACTTCGTACGTCCATGGCGACGTGCGGATTCGAAACGTTGAAGGAATTCCAAAAGGCCGAAATCATGTTGGCGCCGTCACTCCAGACCGAAGGTAAGCAATTGCAGCGCTCGCAGGGCGTGGGCATGGGAAGTTGACGACACCCACCGTCCTCGTAGTTGATTTTGGTGCGCAGTATGCACAACTGATTGCCCGTCGGGTCCGAGAGGCGCACGTCTTTTCCGAGATTGTGCCCAACACGATTACCGCGAAGGAAGTAAAGAGCAGCGGCGCGAAGGCGTTGATTCTTTCGGGCGGACCAAAGTCCGTCTATGAAAATCCGGCACCGAGTTTGGACGCGGCAATTTACGACTTGGGAATTCCCATCTTGGGAATTTGTTACGGCGCTCAACTCATGGCTCTGCAACTCGGTGGTGAAGTCGCGAACACCGGCACGGGCGAATACGGTCGCACGGAAATAACCCGGCGGGGCCGCTCGGACTTGATGAACGGTTGGGCGAACACGAACACCGTGTGGATGAGTCACGGTGACGCGATTGTGAAAGCACCCGAAGGTTTTACCGTTACCGCGAGTTCGCCCGAAGCTCCGGTGAGTGTTATGGAAGACGCCGAACGTCGTCTCTACGCGGTGCAATTCCACACCGAAGTTGTCCATACCGAAAACGGACAGGAGTTGCTCGAGACATTTCTGCACAAACTCGCGGAGCTACCGAATTCTTGGACGAATACTTCCATCATCGAAGACCAAGTGGCACTGATTCGCGCACAGGTTGGAAACGAGAAGGTTCTTTGCGCATTATCCGGTGGTGTTGACTCCGCCGTCGCTGCGGCACTTGTAACAAAGGCTGTGGGCAAACAACTCACGTGCGTGTTCGTGGACACCGGCCTTATGCGAATGAACGAGGGTGAGCAAATCGAACAGACGTTTATGCGTCAGTTCGGCGTGGACTTGGTGCACGTGAAGGCCCAAGACCGATTCTTTGGCGCGTTAGCTGGCGTCACTGATCCAGAAAA
This sequence comes from Acidimicrobiaceae bacterium, assembly GCA_003138895.1. Taxonomy (GTDB): domain Bacteria; phylum Actinomycetota; class Acidimicrobiia; order Acidimicrobiales; family RAAP-2; genus RAAP-2. Next base: position 9,437 of record PLHJ01000013.1, on the reverse strand, counting down.
GAAGCGCAAAATCATTGGTGAACTGTTCATTCGAGAGTTCGAAGCAGTAGCGCGCGACCTCGCCGCCGGTGGCGATGGACCGAGATTCTTGGTGCAAGGAACGCTGTACCCCGACGTTATCGAGTCAGGTTCGGGACACGCGGCCAACATCAAGAGCCACCACAACGTGGGCGGCTTGCCAGAAGATCTCTCTTTTGATCTCGTGGAACCGCTGCGCAGTCTCTTTAAGGACGAAGTACGCCACATTGGTGAAGAACTAGGACTTCCGGGTGAAATTGTCTGGCGTCAACCGTTTCCGGGTCCGGGTCTCGCCGTTCGCATTGTGGGAGAGGTTACCCGCGAGCGTGCGGAGATTCTTCGCAACGCGGACTACGTCGTCGTGGACGAAATCAAAAAAGCCGGTCTGTACCGTGACCTCTGGCAGAGTTTCGCCGTTCTTCCCGCCGTGCGCACTGTTGGTGTCATGGGCGACGGACGAACCTACGCCTATCCAATCGTGATTCGAGCGGTGACGAGTGATGACGCCATGACGGCCGACTGGGCGCGTCTTCCTTACGACCTCGTCGAGACCATTGCCAACCGGTTGATTCGTGAAGTCGAAGGCGTGAACCGCGTGGCGCTTGACGTCACGAGTAAACCGCCGGGCACCATTGAGTGGGAGTGAGTAGCAAGAACTACTCGGACGAGTCACTCTGGAGTAGCGAGCCGGTGAACTCGGTAACCCTGGCCGACCCCGACGCACTCTTAGAAGGTCTTACCAAGTCGCAGCGTGACGCGGTGACGCACGAAGGTGGTCCGCTGTTGATCATCGCGGGTGCGGGTTCGGGAAAAACGAGAGTGCTTACTCGACGTATCGCCTATTTGTTGGCCACGGGCCAAGCGCGACCGTGGGAAATCCTGGCCATTACCTTCACCAATAAGGCCGCCGACGAAATGCGCCGGCGCGTCAATGAACTCGTGGGTAGTGACGCCGACGGCATGTGGGTATCGACCTTCCACTCGGCGTGTCTTCGCATGTTGCGCGCTCACGCTGACGTGCTCGGCTACGCGCGCGGATTCACCATCTACGACGCCGGCGAGGCCGAAAGCACCGTTGAGCGAATCATGAAGGAAGTGGGTCTTGACACAAAGCGGTTGTCACCGCGCAGCGTGACGAGCGCCATTTCGGCGGCGAAGAACGAAATGCAGTCGGCCAAGGACTACGCCGCCATGCACGAAAGCGGTGACCCGGTGCGACGGCGCGTTAGCGAGATCTACAAACTGTACGAAGAACGACTTCGAAATGCCAACGCCATGGACTTTGATGATCTGCTGGTGAATGCCGTGTTGCTGCTGCGAGCCGACGAAGGTGTGCTCTCTTCGTACCAACGCCGGTTCCGTTTTTTACTGGTTGATGAGTTTCAGGACACGAACGGCGTGCAGAACGAACTCGTCACAATGCTGGCCAGAGAACATCGCAACATCTGCGTCGTCGGGGACTCGGATCAGTCGATCTACCGATTCCGCGCGGCCGACGTACGAAATATTCTGCAATTCGCGGAGCGCTTCCCTGATGCGACGACGGTGTTGCTTGAACAAAATTTCCGATCGACCCAGACCATTCTCGACGCCGCGAATGCTGTCATTGAAAAGAACCTGAGTCGTCACCCGAAGAATCTTTTTACGGAAGGCGACCAAGGTTCCAAAATTCGTTTGTACCGCGCGGGCGACGAATACGACGAAGCGCGCTGGGTCGCGAGCGAGCTGCAACGCTTCAGATCCCAGCACAACATTACCTGGGGCGCGATGGCAATTTTCTATCGGACGAACGCTCAGAGTCGTGTGTTGGAAGAAGAAATGATTCGCGCGAGTGTGCCGTACCGCGTTGTGTCGGGCATGCGGTTTTACGAAAGAAAAGAAATCAAGAACGCCTTGGCCTTCGCGCGACTCATCGTCAATCCCCGCGACGAAGTCTCCGCACGTCGGGTAATCAACGAACCTAAGCGTGGGCTCGGTGACGTGGCCCAAACCAAACTCGGTACGTACGCCGCACAACACAATCTGTCGTTCGCCCAGGCCGTGGTGTTCGCGAAAGAAGCTGGCCTTTCGGGCAAGGCCCTCAACGGTGCACTGAAATTTGCGACGACCCTCGAGCAATTACGAGCCATGGCGAACGACTTGACGCCACGAGAAATGATTGACGCCATTGTTCGTGAAACCGGCATGGGCGACGAATTGCTTGATGACAATTCGGACGAAGCTCGTAGCCGCTTGGAAAACCTCGGTGAATTAGCCTCCGCTGCGGCTCAATACGAAACGCTCCTCGACTTCGTTGAACGCATGGCCCTCGTCGCGGAGTCCGATCATTACGACAGCGCTGCGGGTGCGGTGTCACTCATGACGCTGCACGTCGCGAAGGGTCTTGAGTTCCCGGGTGTCATCATCACGGGTCTTGAAGAAACAGTGTTTCCCCACAGTCGCGCCATGAACGACGACCAAGAACTGGAAGAGGAGCGTCGTCTCTGTTACGTCGGCATCACTCGGGCCATGTCGTACTTGTCGTTGTCACACGCGTGGAGTCGAACGCGGTGGGGTGCCTACATGGACGCCATCCCCAGTCGCTTCCTGGCGGAGATTCCTCCGGAACTCATGGAAGACGTGTCGTCGCCACCACCTCTTCGACGAAATATTCAGCGTGACGAGGACGGCTTCGTGGGTCGTGATTCCGAATTCGCTCAAGGTCGGGCGTTTGGATCCGGAGCTGCACCTCCCGTGCGATCGACTGGCGCCGAGAAACTAGGACTCAAGGTCGGCGAGCGTGTTGTGCACGACCGTTACGGTGCCGGCGTTGTCGAGAGCATTAGCGGGGAAAACCAGCGGGCGAGGGCCAGTGTTCTGTTCGACGAATTTGGTAGCAAACAGTTGGTTCTTTCGATGACGCCACTACGTCGTGCGTAGTCATGTTTCAAATGTAAGAACAAACTAATTTCGTAAATTAGCCCGATTCAATAGGTGAAAGAATGCGACGTGATGGAAACGAAGCGTCCTACGTATCGGCCTCCGCGTCCACCCTCGCCAAAGAAGCCCTCGAACTTTGTCTTTTGGCGCCGTCGGCTCATTGTCATTGTGGCCACCGTCACGTTGATCGTCGTTTTCTATCTCGGCATCTCCTTGGCGTTCGCGCTTACCAACCAGTCCTACGGTGCCTCGGCGTCCGCGAGAGCGGCGGAATGGGGACGCCAGCACGGTTTTGGTGGCGTGGTCACGTGGATTGAAAATGAGTACTACTCACTCAATCCGCCAAAAAAAGGCGGTCGTCCTTCACTGAACGCTTTTGGCCAAGGTCCGACCCAGGTGAAGATTCCTGCGGGCGGCCACTTACCCGAACCGAGCACCGTGCCTTCGCCCGCGGGGACGAATCTCAAGGGTGAAGGTGTCTGGCACGCAGTCGGTCGTTCGACCATCACCGGCATTCCCGCCGAATACGAATCGTTCGTGCGAGTAGACCCAGTGCACACGAGCTTTGTCGCAGGACTCGTCTGGATGGACACGACACTGATGAAGGCGCAGCTCTATTCGGGATCGTTCATTCCGGGCGGCGGACCCTTCAAATACTCCGCTCCGATTACCGCAAATGCATCGAAGAACTTGGTCTCGGCCTTTAACGCAGGATTTCGGATGCAAGACGCCAACGGTGGTTACTATACGGACGGCAAGACGCTGTACGCACTTCGAAAGGGTGCGGCGTCCATCGTCATCTTTAAAGACGGCACGATGTCGGTGGGTCAGTGGGGACGAGACTTCACCATGACGAAACAAGTTGCGTCCGTGCGACAGAATCTCGACTTGATTGTCGATGATTCCAAATTGGCTCGAGGGCTCAATGACGCCAACAGCACCAAATGGGGAACCGTTATTGGTAACTCCATTTACGTGTGGCGATCGGGTATTGGCGAATTGGCGAACGGCGCGATTGTGTACGCCGGCGGTCCGAGCCTCTCGGTAAAAACGCTCGCAACGATTCTTCTCAATGCGGGCTGCGTACGAGCAATGGAACTCGACATCAATACTGACTGGGTGCAGTACTCGACGTTTAGCGGTGCACTCAATACACCCGTGAATGGATCGAACGGGAAGAGCCTCCTCGCCAGCATGGCGGAAGGCCCCTCTCGTTACTTTGCGACGTGGGAAAACCGTGACTTCTTTACGATGACGCTTCGCAAAAATGAAACAATCGTTACCGCGAAGAGCACCAAGAAAAAGTAATTAACGGTCTTCGTTGATTTTTCGCCACAGCGGCGCGGGCAGATGTCGAAGAATCGCGAAGAGATACTCCAGTATCGGCGGGCTCGTTATGACGCGTTTCCCCGAAGAAAGTTCTTTGATGGTGTCGCTAGCTACGTTGTCAACGTCCTGAGTAAACAGCTGTTCCTTTTTGCCTTCGGTCATTCGTGTGCGCACCGGACCGGGTCGAAGAATTTGCAGCGAGACACCGGTTCCTTCGAGACTGTCGGCCAAACCATCACAAAGACGATCGAGCCCGGCCTTCGTGCCCGAATAGAGATACATACTTCGACGTACGCGGATAGCGGCGACGGAAGAGATCACCAAGATTCTGCCGGAACCTTGCTCGAGTAAACGATTACGAATCTGTGCGAGCGCCGCCACCGGCCACGTGAAATTGACGTTGACCATATTGACGCTCGCCGCGACGTCTTTCTCGTCTACCAATTGGTCGCCCAGGTGGCCAACGGCGATGATCACGAGATCAACAATGTCGCCAGCTTTTTCAAAACACGTATCAACGACGCGACCTGCGTCGAGTGGTGCGTTGGCGTCGAAGATCGCCGTTGACGTTGAGGTAACACCGGCGTCGGTTGCTTCCTTCGCCGCCACGTCGAGCAGGGACTGATTTCTTCCGGCGAGGACCACGTTTCGCGTGCGAGCAGCGGCGAGTTTCTTCACGATGGCGCGAGCGATATCGGAACTACCGCCTAAGACGACGACGCTTTGGGGCTGACTAAACGCGTTTTCCATGGTTTTACCTTTTTAGTAGTTCGAGTCGACGTGAGAGATCGCTCGCCAGAACACCGGAAGGATCAACGCGTTCTTTGATGGCTTGGAATTCACCGAGGCGCGGATACATGGCGGGCACCTTGCTTGGATCGAGGCGTGAATCCTTCGCGAGATAGATCCTCCCGCCGGCTTCCAGCACGAGGTCATCTAATTTATCGAGCGTCGTGGGAAGCGCGCTCGGTCCCACGGGCATGTCGAGGGCCAGCGTCCAACCGGGAAGCGGGAACGAGAGCGGTGAGGGATTGGCGGGACCAAAACGCTTGAGTACTGCCAAGAAGCTAGGGACGCCCGATGCTGATAGGAGTTCGATCGCTCGACGGACGCCGTCGCTTTGGTTATCGGGCACTACGAACTGGTACTGGACGAAACCTCGCTTGCCGTAGAGGCGGTTCCAGTCGCTAACGCCATCGAGCGGATGGAAGAAACTCGACAAACGTTGCAATTCGCCGCTGCGTTCCTTAGGTGCGCGTCGAAACCACGCCTCGTTGAATGTGCGAATCGAAAGTTGATTGAGCAGTCCGCGGGGCGCAAAGAATGGAACCTTTAATCGAGGTGGTTTAGGACCGTTGAGTGTGGTGGTCGCGCCACGTGGCGCGTGGTCGCCTCTGGTGAGGATTGACCTTCCCAGTGACGCACCCTTGGTCATGCAATCGACCCAGGCGACCGAATACCGGTAATCGTTGTCGTGGGCGACCATTTCTTCCATCACCGCGTCAAGGTTGTTAAAACGAAGCGTGTCGACGGTTACTTGATCCGAAGCAATTGGCAGGAGTCGCAACGTGGCGTTCGTGATGACACCGGTGAGTCCCATGCCGCCAAGCGTCGCCCAAAACAAATCAGCTTGTTCTTCGGGGGAAATGTTGAACGCTCCACTCGGAGTGACGAGGTGAAGACCCAGCACGTGCTTGCCAATTGATCCATCGACGTGGTGATTTTTCCCGTGCACGTCGGCCGCGAGCGCACCGCCAATGGTGACCTGTCGCGTGCCGGGCGTGACGGGAATGAACCATCCTTGGGGGATTGACAACTGTAAGAGTTCATCAATGGAAACGCCCGCCCCGAGCGTGATGACGCCCTCGGGGGATATTGGTGAGATCTCCGTCAGTAGGCGATTGACTAAAACGTGCCCACCGGCGAGTTGAGCAGCGTCACCGTAACTTCGACCGAGTCCTCTGGCCAGTACGGAGCCATTGGTAATGAGAGCATCACTGACTTCGCGTTCGCTGGCGGGTTCGCTGACCTCGGCGACACTGGGCGATGTGTGTCCCCATCCGTAGAGTTGTTCTCGTTTCACGCGTAGACGCCAATTATGAAAAGCGCAGCCCACACGAGACCAAGGCATTGGACGGTGCGATCGGTCAGCACCAAATCTTCGGGTGAGGCACCTTCGCCCGATTCCAGCAATCGCAGAATGTGCAAAATCACGAGAACCACGGGAACAACCGTCAGTCGAATGGGCGTTATGTAGTGGTGATGAAATGAAAGTCCCGTGGTCGTCGTGTCAAAGGCCCACAAGCAGTAACCGGTGACGACGACGCTGGAAGTCATCACGAGCGCGGAACGAAGAAATTCGGGCGTGTACTGCGTGAGAACGTAGCGATAGATCGTGGGATCGAGACCGGGTGTCTTCTTTTCCGCGGTGCGTTTNNCTTCACGCCAAGTGCGTAGGAGACAGAAATTGCGAGGTAGACGAGCAGGACGGCAAACAGTCCACCGGTTTGGGGCACGAGTAGCGCCAGAGCCACGCTGGCCGCCGCCAGCACCACGGCGCTCGAGAGGGCCACCTGCGGTGAAAGCTCGCCGGCGGCTATTGGTCGAAAACGCTTCGTCGGGTGGTGGCGGTCGGATTCAATGTCGCGAAAATCGTTGAAGAGATAGACGCTCGAGGCCGCCAAGCAAAAGCACACAAAGGCCACGATTGTTTGGCGAATCGCGTGGTAGTGATCGGCGCCCGCGGCGAGGGGAGCTACCACCACGAGGCCGTTTTTTACCCATTGGCGGGGTCGAACGGCGGCCACGAGCGCTCGCGCCGTACCCCGATTCTTTGCCTCGCTAAGGGGATAACTCACGTTAGAAACGCTAACCGGTATGGCTCGATGATTAGAAACGCCTATGAAATGGAGTGTTCGCGGGAGCATCGATTGCTTCAGCGATTGACGTTGAACCATACCTGTCGTTTTGAGGCTGCAAGAGTTCGCTCTATGCTGAACTTTCGTGAAGCGGACCTACCGAGTAGTCGTCGCCAAACCGGGACTGGACGGACACGACCGCGGCGCCAAGATTATTGCTCGAGCCCTTCGTGACGCTGGTTTTGAGGTCGTCTACACCGGTCTGCACCAGACGCCTGAACAGGTGGTGCAAGCTGTTATTCAAGAAGACGCTGATGCTCTGGGATTGTCCCTCTTGTCCGGAGCTCATTTAGTGCTCGTTCCGCGCATTATTGAACTCCTTGCTGAAGCCGGTCGTGAAGACGTTTTGCTGGTCGTGGGTGGCATTATCCCTGAGGACGACATTGTTTCGTTAGAAGCGGCCGGTGTGGCGCGGGTTTTTTCTCCGGGATCGCCGCTCAGTGAAATTGGTTCGTGGTTGGAAGAAGCACTCGACGAGCGTGAGAAAAGTAGTCAGTCGTAGTACTCGTGGCGCGAACCCCCTCGCGTCATAAAAGCAGAAAGTAAGAAATCGTGGACCTCTTTGAGTATCAAGGCAAGCAGTATTTTTCTAAGTTCGGTATCGCCGTCTCACCCGGTGGCGTGGCTGACACGGTCGAAGAGGCTCTCGCCGTTGCTGAACGCGTGGGCTATCCCGTGGTCGTGAAGGCGCAAGTGAAAGTCGGTGGTCGAGGAAAGGCCGGTGGCGTGAAACTCGCCGACAACGCCGACGAAGTGCGCCTGCACGCGGGGAACATTCTGGGTCTCGACATCAAGGGTCACGTCGTTCGTCGACTCTGGATTGAACTCTCGAGTGACATTCAAAAGGAGTACTACGCGTCGTTCACGCTGGACCGTCCAAACAAGACGCACCTAGGTATGTTGAGTGCCGAAGGTGGCGTGGAGATTGAAGAAGTCGCCGTCAACAATCCCGACGCGATTGCCATGCTGTCCATCGACCCCGTGCGCGGACTCGATCTCGCCACCGCGCGGCGCTGGGTCGCTGAAGCCAATCTCGATGACATTGCTCGCGAGCAAGCCGCCGAAATTCTCGTGAAGCTCTACACCTGTTACACCGAGGGTGACTGCGACTTGGCCGAAATCAATCCACTGATTCTCACGATGGACAACAAGGTTCACGCTTTGGACGCCAAGGTGACGTTGGACGAAAACGCTTCGTATCGGCACCCCGAGTGGGAAGAGTTCCGTTGGTCCGAAACTGAGGACCCTCGCGAACAAATGGCGAAGGAACGTGGTCTTAACTACATCGGACTCGACGGCACCGTGGGGATTATCGCCAACGGTGCGGGACTTGCAATGTCCACGCTGGACGTCGTTAATCAAGTCGGTGGCACAGCGGCCAACTTCTTGGACATCGGTGGTGGGGCCAACGCTGACGTGATGGCGGCAGCATTGGAAGTCATCAACGCTGATCCCAAAGTGAAGTCAATCTTTGTCAACATCTTTGGTGGTATCACCCGTGTTGACGAAGTCGCGAAGGGCGTGTTGGAAGCCCTGAAGCGTGTTGACATCTCGTCACCCATTGTCTTGCGCCTTGATGGCACGAACGCAGTCGAAGGCCGAGCCATTTTGGCTCCGCATCTTTCGGCATCACTGATTACTGAACCTACGATGCTGGACGCCGCTCGCCGCGCTGTCTCGCTCGCGAACTAAGGAATAGCCATGAGCATTTTTGTTGACGAAAATACGAAGGTCATTGTCCAGGGCCTCACTGGTGGACAAGGCCGTTTCCACGGTCTACGTAATCGTGACTACGGCACCAAGGTCGTCGGCGGTGTGACACCCGGTAAGGGTGGCACCGATGTTGAGGGCATTCCGGTTTTTAATACCGTCAAGGAAGCCGTTGACGCGACCGGCGCTACCGCGTCGTTTGTCGTTGTGCCGCCGAAGTTTGCGTCCGCTGCCATTTTGGAGGCNNCCCGGAAAATGCAACATCGGCATCACGTCGGGCGACATTGCTCTTCCCGGTGGTCCGGTGGGCATCGTGTCTCGTTCGGGAACGCTGACGTATCAGGCGCTGCACGAACTGAGCCAGCAGGGCATTGGTCAAACCACCTGCGTGGGTATTGGTGGCGACCCCGTTCCCGGAACGAACTTCATTGATTGTCTCTCGGCGTTTCAAGCGGACCCCGAAACAAAGGCCGTCATGATGATTGGTGAAATCGGTGGCTCCGAAGAAGAGCGGGCCGCAGAATGGATCAAGCTCAACATGAC
>PLHJ01000024.1:4849-24186 GCA_003138895.1 Acidimicrobiaceae bacterium | reverse complement strand
TACGAAGAGTTCCACGCCGTCACGATTACTGACCAGGCGCTGATTGCCGCGGCGAATCTTTCCGATCGCTACATTGCCGATCGTTTCTTGCCGGACAAGGCAATTGACCTCATCGACGAAGCCGGAAGTCGTTTGCGCATTCGACGCATGGACGCTCCGCCGGCGTCCAAGAAAATCGACGAAGACATCCTGCGAGTTCGAAACGACAAGGAATCGGCGATCGAAAAGGGTGCGCTCGAACAAGCCAAGCGCCTAGAAGAACAAGAGCGCGAACTTATTTCGCAGCGCGACGAACTTGACGCGACGGTGGCCGCCGCGGGCGGTGCCACCTTTGACATTGTTGACGAAGAGACCATTGCCGAGGTGCTGGCCAACTGGACTGGTATTCCCGTCTACCGACTCACCGAGGAAGAAACCTCGAAGTTGCTTCGTATGGAAGACGAATTGCACAAGCGCATCGTCGGCCAAGAAGAGGCCATCAAGGCCCTGAGTCGCGCCATTCGTCGCACCCGTGCGGGTCTTAAGGACCCCAAGCGACCCGCTGGTTCGTTTATCTTTCTTGGACCGACCGGTGTGGGAAAGACCGAGCTCGCCAAAACGTTGGCCGAATTCCTCTTCGATGACGAAGACGCGTTGATTCAGTTGGACATGAGTGAGTACATGGAAAAGCACTCGGTTTCTCGACTCGTTGGATCGCCCCCCGGCTACGTGGGCTACGACGAGGGCGGACAACTCACCGAAGCCGTTCGTCGCAAGCCCTTCTCCGTGGTGCTGTTTGACGAAGTGGAAAAGGCGCACCCGGACGTGTTCAACACGCTTTTGCAGATTCTGGAAGATGGTCGTTTGACCGACGCCCAGGGACGCTCCGTGGACTTTAAGAACACCATCTTGATTATGACGTCGAACCTCGGTACCGCTGACCTACGTCGCGCGGCCATTGGGTTTGGTAAGGGTGACGAGGCCGTTACGCACGAGCGAATGAAGGAGAAGGTGAACGCAGCTTTGAAGGCGCACTTCCGTCCGGAATTCCTTAACCGTATTGATGAGACCATCGTGTTCCACGAGCTCGCCAAGGAAGAAGTCATTGCGATTGCCGAGATGTTCATTACGCGTCTTCGCGATCAGTTGATTCTTCAGAATCTCGGCCTCGAATTGTCTGCCGCCGCACAGAGTTTCCTCGCGGACAAGGGCTACGACCCAGAACTGGGTGCTCGACCACTTCGTCGCGCCATCCAGCAGTACGTGGAAGACGTGTTGAGCGAGAAGATTCTGTCGAAGGACTTCCGTGCTGGTGAGACCGTGGTGGTTGACGCTGTCGAAGGTCCTGAGGGAACGTATCTCACGTTCGAGGGCATTGAGGGACTGCCGCCGGCCGTCGAACTCGAAGAATCTGCTCCCCCCGTCTGAGTAGGACGCTCGTTTTCGAGCGTCTGCATGAAGTTCGCCAAAATACGGTAGAATAGATAATCCCCTTCGTCCGAATTGCGGGCGTTTTCCCTGTCTAGGAGCCCTCATGGCTGTTCAGAAGTACAAAAAAGGTGACCGTCTCGTCTACCCCCACCACGGTGCGTGCACAGTGGAAAAAGTCGAGAAAAAAGAGGCTTTTGGTGTCAAGCAGGACTATTTGAAGCTTCGCGTGGCCTATTCAGAACTGGTGTTGATGGTCCCGATCGCCAACGCCGATTCCGTGGGGCTTCGCGACGTCATCAATGACGAAGAAGTCGAAGAAGTCTTTGCGGTGCTTCGAAAGAAGGAAGCTCGCATGCCGACCAACTGGTCGCGACGATTCAAGAACCACTCAGAAAAGCTCCGTTCCGGAGATATCTACCAAGTGGCCGAGGTGGTCCGCAATCTATCGATTCGTGACAAGGACAAGGGACTCTCCGCTGGCGAAAAGCGAATGTTGACGCGCGCCCGCGAAATTCTTGTTTCTGAGCTGACGTTCGCGTTGAACGTGGATAAGCAAGCAGCCGAAGAGAAGCTCACTTCGGTTCTTCCGTAGTCGTGCGCGTCGCCGCCATCATCGTGGCCGCTGGTCGCGGTGAGCGCTTTGGCGGCTTGAAGCAGTTCGCCCAGGTGAACGGTGAATCCATTACGGCGAGGTCCGTTCGAAACGCACGGTCGGTGGCATCCCACGTGGTGGTGGTTGTTCCCGAAAGCTACGAAGGCGACGGTGAAGGTGCCGATGAAACGGTCTGTGGTGGATCGCAGCGCTCTGACAGCGTTCGAGCGGGGCTCGCGCGCTGTGGCGACTATGACGTGGTGCTCGTGCACGACGCTGCTCGTCCGTTAGCGTCACCGGCGTTATTTGCTCGCGTCCTTGATCCAATAGCCAAGGGAGCGAGTGCCGCCATTCCTGGCTTGTCCGTTACCGACACGGTCAAACAGACAATGGAGCGCGATGACGAAGTTATCGTCGAAAAGACCATCGAGCGAGAACATCTCGTGACGGTCCAGACACCGCAGGCGTTTCGTCGCGACGTCTTGGTGCGAGCCCACGCCGGCAATCCGCAAGCAACTGATGACGCCGGACTGGTGGAGCGCCTCGGCGAGCGAGTGGTCGTCGTTGACGGTGAGCGTTTTAACGTCAAGATCACTGAGTTTGCTGATCTCGAATATGTCACGCAGGGTGTCAAGTGAGAATCGGACACGGTCTCGACGTCCACGCCTTTAGTGACGACAACGCACGACCGCTGTGGCTCGGGCTTATTAAAGTTCCTGACGCCAAGGGCTTAGCGGGACACTCGGACGCTGACGTTGTTACCCATGCGCTGTGTGACGCTTTACTCGGTGGCGCCAACTGTGGCGACATCGGACGGCATTTCCCCGACACGGACGAGAGCACGAAAAACGTGAGTTCGAAAAAACTCTTAGAGCACTGCGTGCGCTTGGTGCACGACGCGGGATTTATTGTTGAAGCAGCCGACATCACCATTGTTGCCCAGACCCCAAAATTGGCTCCGTATCTATCGGCGATGTCGGACGAACTGAGTGCAGTCGTCGGAACCGTCGTCTCACTGAAGGCCACGACGACCGAAGGACTGGGCGCGCTCGGTCGTTCCGAAGGAATAGGCGCCAGTGCCGTCGCGCTTCTAAGGGAAAAGTCGTGAGTCCGCGCCCATCTCGAGACAACAATCCACGTTCGCCTCGCGTGAACGCTGCGCGCGGTCCCGTGCGAGGCACGCGTGCCCGTGGTGCTTCTTCACGGGGTGAGGGTCCACCGCGTAAAGCACCCGAAGGACTTGGCGGCGAACAAGTAGAAGGTCGCCAAGCAGTCCTTGAACTCTTGAAGGCCAAGAAGCGGCAAGTCACACGTATTTATATGGCTGATGCGCAAGATCCTTCGGACATTTTGGACGAGATAGAAAACGAAGCCAAGCGTCAGCGTGTGCAGGTGCAAATAGTTTCGATGAATCGTCTCGACCGTGAAGCTCGCACGGACGGCCACCAGGGTGTGCTGGCGTTTTGCGCACGACTCAAGACAGTGGGCCTAGACGACCTTTTAGCCGTAAAGAATCCGTTCTTGCTCGTTTGCGACGGCGTGACCGATCCGCGAAATCTTGGCGCGATTCTGCGAAGCGCTGACGGTGCAGGCGTTACCGGCGTGATTTTGCCGCGTCACCGCTCGGCTCGCATCACTCCAGCAGTCACCAAGACCGCGGTCGGGGCGATTGAGTATTTGGCATTTGCAGACGTGGGTGGCATTCCAACAGCCATTGACCAACTCAACAAGGCCGGCGTCTTGACGGTAGGACTCGCGGGTGAGTCCAAGCAGTCGCTCTATGACGTCGATCTCGCGAGCACGCCCGTCGCCCTCGTCGTTGGTGGCGAACAAAGCGGTCTCGCCGCTCTTACGAGAAAACGTTGCGCCGCAGTCGTTTCCATTCCTCAATTAGGAAAAATATCTTCGTTAAATGCTGGCGTCGCAGCATCGGTCGCAGCCTTTGAGGTGGCGCGACAGCGAGAGGCTCAGTCATAACGACGCTCAATTTTTTGTTCAAAGTTACAACTCGTTAGGAATCGGAGATCGTGGCGACCTCTCTTACTTTTGTCATTCCTTCTTATTTACAAGGCGCTTCCATTATCCCAACGCTGGAATCTCTGAATAATGCTGTTTCTAACTGGTCGAGTTCTGGTTACACCCTCGTCCTCAGTGACTCATCGACGACAGAAGATGTCGTCTCACAGGCTCAAACGTGGGCCCAGAACGTCAACTGTACGCTGATTGTTGATCGTTCTGAAACGAGGCGCCCGGTAATGGATGCGTTAAATGCTGCGTTTGCTAAGCCCGAAGTAGGGAGCGCTGACATTGTCATTGTGACCAATGACGACGTTTTGCTCGACCCAGAATCCGTCACCATCATCGTGGAAGAACTCCAGCAAAAGCCGAACGTGGTCATTGCCGTGGGCTGTACGCGAGTAGATCCTCATTTTGCGAAAGGCGCTCGACGAGCCAGCGCATGGCAAATGAAGATGGTCGGCGAAATCGCAAAAAGACTGCCATCAAATGCGGTTCGAGCGGAAGGATCTTTGTGGGCTACTACGGGCGCGTTCGCCCATAGTTTTCGATTTCCGGCCGAAAGAGAATCGATTGCTGATGATGTCGAGTTAGCCGACTACGTAATTAGAAATGGTTTACGCGCTCTGAATCTCCACCAGGCGGTTGTTTACAAAATTCCAGCATCAGGTGTTTTAGAGTTCTCCAGACAAACAAGGCGCTACCAAAATGCAGCGAAGAATTCAAAGTCATCCAAAATTTCTCGATGGATGCTGATTAAGGTTGCTTCTCAGTTGTGGCTGAGGGATCCTAAGGGAGCATTCTCATACTTTGGTTACCGTTCAGCTTTATTGCTTAACTCTCGATATCGAAAGAATTCGACGGAACCAAACTGGGAACGTGCGCAAAGTACTTGGCGTTGACGCGTCCGTAACTCCATTAGTTCAATCGCAAAATGAACCAAGGCATGGTGGATTTAGCATTCGTTCGATGAGAAAGGAAGCACAGTGAAGTTAGGCACCCCTCGTCGCTCGGCGCGTGAAACTAGCGATTTCTTAACTCGTGCAATGCTTTTCGCTCACCGTTCCTCGCTTCAGTGGATGGTGCCATACGCCGAGCATCAGTTTGCTCGCTTGACATACATAGTCACACGCTTGGCGACATCGTCAAAGGGACAGCGGACCTCGGAAAGGCTGCATCGGGATACTCGGACAAAACAAGTTGTCCTCATGCAGGGTTTCAGTAACCTTTATGTGAGGAATCTTCGAAAGACCATTCGACAATCGTTTATTTGTCTGCCAATTTCGGAACCTCGCTTTCGAGTACCGAAAGTGAATCTCGATTCCGTGGGCATCTTTCATTTGCACTTCATTGACGGCTTTGGACGGAATCTCGGTGAGACACGCACTTTGATTGATCGATTAAAGAATGCCGATGTGAAAATTGTATGGACAGCGCACGACCTAACGCCACATTCAAAGGACCACGAGACCTTTGACCCAATCTTTCGGCTTTGGGCGAGTGTGGCCGACGGGGTAATTCATCACAGCGCCTGGGGCGAAAGAAAGATTCGTGAGCTTTACCAATTTAAAGATTCGTGTCAACACGTAATTATTAAGCATTGTTATCCCAGTTCACATCGAGATAGTGCACTTCTAGAACGACGTAGCGAAATTGAGAAAAAATGGGGACTCGAGAAAGTGCCAATTCGGATCGGAATCCTCGGGAGTCCGCGTGAGGAACGAAAAGTTGAGGCGTTTCTTGAAGGCGTAGCTTTGAGCACAAATCCCAACATAGAGGTTGCTTGTTGGTCTCTTCGGCACGGCGATAATGTACCTAATGACCCGCGCATTGCTATTCACGAGACCTACCGATTTGTTAGTGACCGTACAATTCGTGAACGCCTAGCACTATGCGATCTCATTGCATTACCGATTGACTCCGATGGCGAGATGTTGACAACTGGCATTTTGACGGATGCTTTAGCAATGGGATGTGGCGTTCTTTCGAGCGAATGGGAATACTTGCGCGAAACTGCAGGTTTAGTGAGTATCCCGTGCGGACATACAGTTGAAACTATTGTGGCTTGCCTTAACTCACTTGATGTGTCGAATGTTGCCCGTGTGAGAAAGGCCAGCGAGGAAATTCGTCCACTCTTCGAGTGGTCTAGTGCTCATGAGCCGGTTTTGTTGTTTTACGAAAAGGTCCTGATTTCGAGGTAGAACTCCCCATTTTGTTCTACGAATACCATTTCGTAAAAGTGAATCGAAGTGCACGTCGTGATCGTGGTGGCTGCGTTTCAGAAGCCTTTGACTTCATTTTTTTGAGGTTGCAAGGATCTAGATTTTGCTGGTTTTGCACTTGTGTCTAGATAGCCAGGAAGACGAGTGAATTTGCATTCCGACACAAAGATCATGTCGAAACGTCGCTCTCTCTATTGCTTTGAAAAGTGGCAATCTATTTGCTCTATTACGCGAATTTTAAAATCCTGAATGCTGCTAAGTTGGATTTAAGAGGACCTAAATGTGGACGATGCAAAGTGTCAATAGGTTCTGATTTTGATGTAACCATTGTGGTTCCTACGAGGAACTCGGGTCGAACACTTCGAGCATGTCTTGAATCCATTCGAGGTCAAACTCGAAACTGCCAAATAGTTGTGGTTGATAATTTTTCCGCCGATGAATCACGTGCGATTGCCGATGAACTCGCCGACGTCGTGCTTGAAATGGGCCCTGAGCGCTCAGCGCAGCGAAATGCGGGAGCCAAAGTCTCTCAGTCAAGCATCATTGGATTTATTGATTCAGATATGTTGCTTGGCATAAACGTCGTCGATGAAGTTGTTGCATCGATTTCTAGTGGAACGGCAAGCGTGGTGGTTCCAGAAGTCACGATCGGCGAAGGATTCTGGGCCAAAGTCAGTGCCTACGAACGCTCGTTTTATGTGGGAAACGACAACGTTGAAGCCCCACGATTTTTTCGACGCACAGTTTTTTCCGAAGCCGAGGGCTTCGATGAGTCAATGACGGGCGCTGAGGATTGGGATTTGGGTCTGCGGACGTTGAAACTTGGGCCTCGTTCACGAACGCAGAGCGTGATATTGCACGATGAGGGGCGAGTTCGTTACTTCAGTCTTTGCCGGAAAAAGTTGTACTACGCCTCGGGTCTGATGAAATTTGGCAAAAAACATGGTGTTGAAGCGCTGGTCAACACGACGCGAAGAAGGTGGTTGCGCAGTCTTAGAGCCCTCGCCAATCCTCTGGGTCTTGGTTTAGTCGTCCTGAAAGCTGGGGAAGTTGTCGCCGTCGCTTCAGGACTTCTTTGGCTGAGCCTAGGTGGAAATATCGAGTTGCAGCGACCAACTCGAAACTACGACAGATGAATGTGAAACAATTCGAAACGAATTCGAGTCAGCTATTTGCGAACATGAAGAATTGTCTTCGTTTCATCGGTCGTGCACGACGAATCATCGCAGTGGTCTCGCTTGCCCTTTTAACTCAAGGACAACTACTTCCGTCGGGAGGCGTTCAAGAAGTTTTTACCGATGTCGGTTTTGTTGGCCTCGTCATTGGTGCGTTGTCATTGTTACAGATACGTGAGTCCGAAGATGTGGCGATCGTTGAAGGGAGAGGTTCTTCCAATCTTTCGTGGCGCCTGGCATTGTTTGGCCTTGGGGTTTTTGGAGCCTTATGTGTCCAACGTTGGTTCGTTGCTGGAACGACGGACGCGGGTGGTGACATTACACCACCTATGGGAGTGGCGTGGATTGCAAAAATTCTCCACTCATTTGCCTGGTCCGGTTCAAATCTTGGAGCCCCCGCTAGCAACCAGATACAACTCCCGTGGGCTGCGGTCGCGTGGTTAGTACACATACTGGGAGGGTCGGGTGCACTTGCTCAGCGAGTTTGGATTAGCTTTCTCATTGGAGGCGTCTTTGTTGCCGCTGCCGCATTTGCAAGGGCTCTGGAGCTTTCAATTATTTCCGGAGTTGTAATCGCAACGTTGTATTTCTTCAATCCAATGACGATGAGTTTTGTCGGCGACAATACGGTTTTCTTGGTTGCCATGATTCTTGTACCATTGTTGGCGAGTGTCCTTATCTCCTATGGTGCGCGTCGAGCGCGGTTATGGCACGTTTGTCTTGTTTTTGTTTTAGCCGCGCCGTTCGTGGGATTCGCTTACAGCAATCCACCGATTGTGCTTATGGTGATTTTAACGACCTCGTTCACACCCATCTTGGTGTGGGCAATGTATGGCCAACAATCTGCGGCACGTGCTCTCAACGGCGTATTAATAGGCGGATTCCTCTTGTTGAGCGCTTCGGCTTACTGGATTATTCCGGCTCTGTCATCACTTGGCGGCGTGGCGACATCAAATCTCTCGACACTTTCGAGTTGGGGGTTTACTGAGTCGCGATCCACGTTGGCGAACGGTCTTTGGCTGAACACAACTTGGGCTTGGGCATTCACGACCTATTTTCCGTATGCTGAGAATTTCGCACGCTTCCCATTGGACTTGGCTTTAGCGGTAGTCCCCTTAAGCGCCTTTGCAATTATTTCTTTGCGCCGGATTGTCGTGTGGTCGTCGCAAAGAGCGTCCAAACTCATTGGTGTCGTTTCTCTCTTGTCACTCTGTGTGATTTTCTTCAGCACCGGTACGAGGAGTCCAGGAAACCTGGTTTTTGACCCTATCTATCACCTGAAATTTGGATGGCTTCTTCGCGAACCGGGGCGATTTCTCATTGCGGCCTCATTCGGTTATGCGATTCTCAATGGACTCTTGGTTGAACACTTTCGTCAAACGAACGTTTCTCAAACTTGGCGTGGTAGTCCGTTGTTTGTTTTCGCGAAAAAAATTCCGCTATCGCTAGTTGTCGCCATGTTGATAATTTGTGGTGGACTAGCGGCTTCGTATCCACTTTGGACAGGTGCGGAGATTTCTGGACCTCACGACGGTTTTCCTTCGGCGCATGTTGTCTTTCCGAAATATTGGAACGCTTCAGCTAGATATCTAAATTCTTCGAAGGCACCGAGCGGTGCTCTTATGGTGTTGCCTGCTAACGACTTTTATCAAATGCCATACACCTGGTACTACGGCTCCGATGGTTTCATCTCAAATATGTTAAATAGAAATGTCGTTGTTCCTAGTGCTCAAGGATATGGTTTAGTTTCAAGCGAGCTTTTAAATTCCGTGAAACTCGAATCCTCCTCTCTTCTTAGTCAGGATTGGACTGAAGCAGGCAGAATTCTCGATGCCGTAGGAACCCCAATTGTTTTGGTGCGTGGGGATATAAATTCAAAGTTTCCAAGCCGTACAATTACTTCTCCAACAAGACTGAAGGACTCTCTCTCAATTGATCCGGAGATGCAATTGATCCACAAAAGTGGCCCACTCTCGGTATATGAGCTGAAACCGAAATATCGTCAAGCGTTTTCAAACTTTGCGACGGTCAATTCGTCGTCTCCCAATCTTAAAGAATTGGCGATACTCCCTGCCCATACGGCGTTAGTAAGTTCAAAGCCCGCCGGCGGCCATATCTCGTTAACTGAATTTCCTTCACTCTCAAAATGGGTAGAAGGTCCATCGACGCTTTCTGTCAAAGCTGTGGTGCCTGCCGATGCGAAATATGTTCTTCACGCATTTGGGTCCAAACAATCTGCGAGACTCTCGCTTTCATACCTGAGCCCCAGGCATTTCGAAGCAAAGGTTGCGATTCCAATCGGCAAGAGTCTTTTGGAAAATGGCGACTTTTCCAAGGGGCTTTGGGGCAAAGTTGGCAACTGCAACGCACAGTATCAAGTAGGAAAGACGGACGTTTTCAGTGCGTCGAGGATTGTCAGTGCTAGTTCAGCCCCCAACTACATATTGCAATTGAAGGCCTCAATCGATAGTGCGTGTGAGTCGAAAGAACTCACTTGGCAAAGGGGAAATGTACATTTGACTTTCAGTGCCCGAACGCTTGAAGGAAATGCACCAAGAATCTGCGTGTTGCAAGTTCCGTCGAACTTGTGTGCAACGACACCACAAATAAAAGTGACGAAAAATTGGCATGAGGTTAGAACGACCTTCCAACCGAGGCAAGGAACAACTTCGTTGAGAATTTTTCTATACGCAGACGCAAGTGGTGATGGTACGCCATCCATCGAGCAGTACGCGAAAGTAAAGGTTCGACAGTTGCCATCAGAGGGAAAGTTGATCTTGGTTGGCACTCCATCCACACTCAGTGACGGTGGTTTGGTCACTTCTATGACCGGATACTCGCCATCGTGGATTGGTCCAAATCACGCAAGGCATGTCATGGTCAACGGTCTTACCAATGGCTGGTTGACAGCGACGGTTACAACTAAGACCCTCCATTTACATAATTCGACGACTTCTGTTGAATGGGAAAAAGAACTCTTATTATTTTCTGGAGGCTTGCTGATGGCCTTGTCGCTGTGGCTCCTAACTCGTCGTAGATTTCAAAACTAGTAGGTTTAGCAGCAGTGGGTAGTACCCGCGGAAGAGAGCGGGAGATGGATTTCAGTACTGTAAAACTTGCGGTGTTGATTCCTTCCTACGATTTGGATGGGTCACTCGTACCAACTCTTCAATCAATCCATGATGCCGTAAAAAATTATGCATGGAAGTCTTTGACTTTCGTCGTGAGCGACTCTTCAACCAAGGATTCCGTTCTAACTGAGGCTAGGGATTGGGCCGAAGAATTGAAATATCACTTTATTATTGACCACGTTGAACCTCGACGAATTAAAAAAGTTGCCCTCAACGCTGCCTTCGGAATTTCTGAGGTCGTTAACGCAGATTTCGTTCTAATGTTTGACGACGATTTGCGACTCGAAAGTTCGTGCATAATTAATTTAGTTTCTGCACTCATTCTTGATACGGAGGCGGTAGTTGCGATTGGCGTGACGCGAGCGGATCCTCTTTTCGCTCAGGGTCGGAGAAGAGCCGGTGCCTGGGACTTAGAGGTTAATGCTGTCATTGCTTCAAGACTCCCGCGCACATTCATACGTACCGAAGGCGCCGTTACAGCGACGAGAGGTTCGTTTGTTGCAACATTTCGATACCCTGTGGGCTCCGGATCGATTGTAGAAGATCAAGCATTAACTGACTTTCTTTTCGATAACGACTTAGAGGCATTGAACGTCTTTGAGGCGATGGTGTTCAAGGTTCCACCTTTGGGATTTCGTGAGTTCGCAAATCAATCAAGGCGAAATCGCGAAACTCTGAAAAGCACTACAACCCCTCGGCCCCGTCTGCCTATTAGAGTCCGCTCCGCGCTTGGTCAGACCGCCAAAAACCCAGTCGGGGCCTTGTGGTACATCGTTTACGTTATAGGCATCGTCCTTGGGGTAGGAAAGCCCGAAACGAATTACGATGAATTCTCACCTCGGTCCAAAAGCACTTATCGAGCATCAAGTTCTTAAGGCGCATAGGAACTCCGTGTCCGAAGTTTTTGTGAGCGTCGTAATTCCTACTCAAAATCGATGGAAGAAACTTGAGCGGCTCCTTGTGAGTGTCATGGCATCGCAATTATCAAATTGCGATCTTGAGATTATTGTTGTAGCCGATAATTGCGTTGACGAAACGATCGACGCGGTGAGTGAACGGTTCCCTGATGTAAAGCTCATTGTTGTGCCGTCGGGGACCGGCGATCAATTGTTTGGCAGTGCTAAATCGCGTCATTTAGGGGCATCTTTTGCGAATGGGCCGTACCTCTGTTTTATCGATGACGACAATATTGTCGATCCTCAAATGCTCTATCAGTTAGTTGAGGTACTTCGAACGAGTGAAAAGATTGGCGCCGTCGGGCCTGTCATGATGCGCTGGCCCGACGGTTCCGGTGTGTGGTGTGCCGGAATGAAACGCGACAGCTTAGGTTTCAACCACTATCTTCGAAGTCAAAGGGTCTTGAGCGGGGTTGACGAATCTGGACTTCTTCCGACGTGTGATTTCATTCCAAACGTGTTTTGTACAAGGAAATCAACTCTTTTGAGCGTACCGTTTGATGTTCAACGTTTTCCTCACAACGGAGCGGAACTGGACTGGGGCATTCGGATTCAGGAAGCCGGATTAAATATGCGGATTTCAACCAAAGCTAGAGACTGGCACGATTTGGGATACGAAAGTTTTACGACCCGAATTGATAATGCGGCCTTGGTGCATGATCAAGCGAGGTGTCGGGTCATCCTTCGTTATGTGCACCCCCCGCGATTCAGTCCAAGTTTTGCGTTCTGGATTCTTTGGTTTCCCTTGATTAGCGCGTACTTCTCTGTAAGATTTCTTCGATCGGGAAATTTTTTTCGTCTGGCTAAGGCGTACGTCGACGGAACTATTGACGGCTTGCGCATTGCGAAATCGTCACCAGACTTTTAACCCTGAGTCCGAGAGCCCATCGAGCAAACGTTGCCCGATGACTTGCTTATGGTGCGACGTTTTTTGAACTTTCGAAAAGGTAAAACTTGGTTGGTTCAAGTTGCGTCGACCGAGAGTCAACACGGAAGAGTTCGACCTGGAAAAGGAGAATTGAGTGAAGGTACTGATTGCGGGAGGTGCTGGCTACATCGGAAGCACCATTGCTTCGGCTTGTCTCGACGCCGATATTGCTCCAATCCTTCTCGACAATCTCGGGGGGTCTAGTTTCGACGAATCGCTGAATCGGACTCTCTACGAAGGCGACATTGCCAACAGTGACCTAGTCGACAAAATTTTCCGAGATCACCCTGATATCGAGGTTGCAATCCTGTGTGCGGCTCTGATAAACGTTCCGGAATCTGTCCTTCAGCCATTGGCTTATTACGAAACGAACTTGAGCAAAAGTCTTCTTTTTCTGGAAAGTGTTCAAAGAAACGGTTGTCGTCGTTTAATTTTCAGTTCTTCCACGGCGGTGTTTCAATCGGACACCAACGCAGGAATTACTGAGACCTCACCCTTACGTCCCGAGAGTCCCTACACCCGATCCAAGCTGTTCTTTGAATGGATTTTGGAAGATGTTGCACGTGCCTCGAGGCTTCAAGCGTTGTCGCTTCGCTTCGCGAATCCAGTCGGTGCAGATCCGAAAATGAGAACGGGTCTGCAAAGCTCTCGGCCCAGTCACGCTTTGGGAAAATTATTCATGGCAATGGAGACTGGTACACCGTTCGAAATCACGGGGTCGGACTTCCCTACTAGAGACGGAACTGGTATTCGTGACTACGTACACGTCTGGGACATTGCGGAGGCTCACGTCGCGGCGCTCCGTAATCTCATGTCAGACCCGAATAAGGTCGGAGGATTTGAAGCAATCAATCTTGGTTCGGGGCGTGGCACGACGGTTTTGGAGTTAATCGCTGCTTTCAATCAGACGTTAGGAACGAACGTCACTTTTATTCTGTCGCCTCGTCGGTTGGGCGACACGACCGGGATCTTTGTCAACCTTGAGAAGGCGCGTGAAGTGTTGAAGTGGGAACCAAAGCTGTCTCTGGAAGAGGGGATTCGTGACTCGCTTCGTTGGTCTGAAGTATGGCGAGAAAAGTCTGGCAACTCAGGCAAAGCGGAGAGTTAAGTGTTTTGAGTTGGTTGAATCGCCAAATTGCGTACAAGAGTGAGGAAGATTCCCAATATTTTCCGCCGAAGTTGGTAGCAAGTGCAGCGAATAAGCATGGAAAACGTCGAGGCACGTACCCACAACTGGTAAACGTTGTGGCCTAATGGTTGACAGATGATTCACCGGCATTGAAGTGCGAGTTGTGCTTCATCGCGGCCGTCAGAATCCTACGCGCAACTTCGCTCCAAGGAACTACTCCGCCAGGTGTCACACTCGGGAATCCTTCATGAGTCCAACTATTTAGAAAATGATGTAGGGCTAAGGCCAAGGCTTCCGGGCTTTCCTTGGTTAATTTCCCGTTCGAGGCTCGGACGGAATCCCTTAGACCAGCAACGTCGTAGGCGATGGTCGGCGTGCCTACAGAAGCGGCTTCGGTAACTACTAAGCCCCAACCCTCTCGCACGGATGTCGCTATCAGAACGTGAGCTCGAGCGAGTCGAGAGATCTTCTCCGCTGGAGAAACCTTTCCAAGAAATACAACTCCTTCCGGAGCCGTATGACGAAGTTCGTCTTCCAACGGACCTGTTCCGATGACCCAAAGAATTGCCGATGGCATCACTGCGTGCAATATCTCAAAGGCGCGAATCGCATCACGCGGTCGTTTGTGCTCCTCGAGTCGTCCGACAAAAACAACGGTGGGTTGTGACTCGCGAACGACGTCGGGCAAGACCAAAAGCTCTTCGTGTCCTTCGGGTACAACCATGATTTCCTTAAGACCATAATGCGCAAGTGAAGCTCGACTTGACTCCGAGACGGTCACCGTCGGAACATGGCGAAAACTTCTTAACCACTTTGGTTCCAACCAATACCGTCCGACGGCGGCCAACGGAAAAGACATCTGATAAAACCAAAGTTCTCGACAGACTTGATGAATAAGTGCGACGACGGGAATATCTTGAACCCAACGATGCGCGAAAAAGGGACGTGTGTTGATTTCATCGACCACTAAGTCAAATTTGTCTTGGCCCTCCAAGAGGAAGTATTGCTTGGCCTTTCGATAGACGCTGAAACGACTGCCCCGGCGAATGATATGCAGGCCATCGAGATCCTCAATTGCTGGACGTCCTTCTACCTCAGCGGAGAAGAGCGTTACTTCGTGTCCACTGTTCAACCAGGCAATGGCCACGTTGTGCGTGTAGATTTCCGCGCCACCCGCCTTCGGATGAGCGATGTCGCGCCAGTTGAGAATCAGTATTCGCAACTTTGGTTGATCTTTGCGGATTGGCACCGGAACAGAGTCGACTGAAGCGGTCTCATCGATGTAGTTTCGCGTCATCAGTGTCACTTCGGGCTTGGCTCGAAAATCACGTTCGTAGAAGTGAAGAATTTGAAGCCGGTAAAAGATAGCCATCGTGTCGACCAACATATTCTTGACAGAACGTAATGAAACCGTGCTGCCGAATCGTTGTCCAATATGCACCGGCATTTCAACGAAGTGTCTAAATCCTTGTTGCCGAGCGACAACGAATAGTTCCAAGTCAAAAGCGAAACGTTTTTCGACCATGCGTGGCAACACCGCTGCTAGGACGTCGCGCCTAAATACCTTGACCCCGGTTTGAGTGTCGCGAATTGGTAGGCGAAAAAGCAAGCGATTCAGTTGTTGATAACTCCAGGAATAAATTCTCCGAAGAGGAGGGTAGACAACTTGAGAGCCAGGGTGGCGCTTGCTACCGAAAATGATGTCGGGTTGTTCGCGCTGCATGACTTCAATGAGAACGAGGAGAACATCGGCGGATAAATCGCCATCGCCGTCAATAAATCCCAAATATTTTCCATGTCCGCGCTGAAGGCCTGCTCGAAGGGCGGCGCCTTTTCCCGAATTTTGACTGAGCCGAACAAGAGAAAGGTGATCCGACTGGATTGTTCTCAGTTGATCTTCACTGTTGTCAGTCGAACCGTCGGAAACGGCGAGCACTTCGAAGGAAATTCCTGTCGATTCAAGGACACGAATTACGTCTCGCACGTGTCCACTAAAGCGGGAGCCGGGATTGTAAAAGGGAATTACCAACGTGAAATCAATCTTCGCTGGAGCCATATCGATTTGCGAATGGTCCCGAGTGGCATCGAATGCTGTCGCCGCGGCCAGTGCCCAAACAGCGGGAACGCCAGTGACTACGAGCGTCATGAAACTAATACCAAGCATGATGAAGGCAACCGTCAGCGTCGTTTTGTGAAAAAGAGAGATCAGCACAATGGCGAAGCCAACGCTCAACCACGGTGCCAAGGCCATCAATGATCTTCGGGCGAGGTGGAGATAAATGAACAAACTTGTGATGCCAATGACTGCTGAACCAAAAGCAAGCACGCCAACGATTCCGATGGCGTGGTCGTAACTTGAACCGAACAGCAAGTGAATGACAAGTCCTGAAAAAACGGCGAGCACAAGAGCGGTAAAAGTTCCCAACACCGCCGTAGCTCTCAACGCTTCGCGAAAAGCTCGGCGACTTGATGCCTCAACTCCTTTTCCACTGGCCCAATGCGGAAAAGCCACCGTGACAATTGCACCAGGGACAAAGAGAGCAATGTGAGCCGCTACGGCGCCAGCCGCATATTCACCAGCCGTCGAAGCCGCAAAGAAATGGCGAGCCAAAAAGGTGTCAATACCTAGTAGTGCGGTGTAACTGCCGATTGCGAAAATTGACAACAACATGTCCCGGCGAGAGGTACTCACCACGAACATTTCGGAGCCTCGGCCCATTTGATGACGTGCGGCAAAGAGAAGCCATCCGGTAGAAAAAATCTGGGCGAAAATCGTCGCTACGATGGCGCCAGATACGCCAAATCCCAGTGCCACCATGACGGAACCCGCCACGAGGCGAATTGGACCTCCCCCGACAAACGTGGCGAACGCGGCGGTACGGAATCTGTACTCGCCAATGAGCGCTCCTTGCAACACCGAACCAACCGTGGCTAAGGGGATCCAAGCGCTGACCCAAAGAATTGGTATGGGCGAGTGCAGATGTAAGAAACCATCAATCAACGGTGCAGAAGCTCCGAACGCGAGCATTGCAAAAACGCCAACGAGTAGAGCGCGAAAAGTAAGTCGGCGAAGCGAAAAAGTTTCATCGTTTGCCGTGTGCTTTATGACCGCTTGAGTGACGGCTAGTTGCGCAGCGCCGACGGGAACCGCAAGCAGTCCAAGCAGACTTAGTATCGCGCCAACTGCGCCATAGTGGGAAGGACCAAGTTGGCGACTAATGACCACGTGAAAGAGAAAATTCGAAATGTTGACGCCGGCGGTGGCCAATACGAATGACACCGCGCCTCGACCAAAAATGCCCGTTGTCAAACGAGACCACGTCTCTCCGGCAAAATTCACCGCAGCATTTTTGGATGCATTCGCCAATGTTTTCCCTTGAATACGGCTTATTTTGAGGCCAAAATCTGCGTCAAATTTGAAGCATCATAACCGTGGAAGGCGGTTCATCCTTGGGCTGACGTGACGAATTGAAGCACGGCCAATCTATTGTCAATTGGCGATATAGACCCGTCAAGTGAAATGTGTCACGATTGCGTTGCGAGGCACTTTGCCTGCTTCATGGGAATATTTTTCATTTGACAGAATTCTGTGGTGAACAAAGAGGTCAAAGTTGAATCGTGAACAGGTAGACCTCTCTCACCTTTCGTTAGGAAATCTCAGAGGTCGAGAGTTTGGTACTCGATATTGGTCTCGGTTTTTTCGCCGTCCGGACCTGGTGACTTTCCTATGGGGAGTCACTCTTGGTCTTGCCGTTTGCGCTCCACTCTTAGGGGCTAAACGTGTATTTCTCTTGGACTGGACCATCGGGCCACACGTTGTTG
This sequence comes from Acidimicrobiaceae bacterium, assembly GCA_003138895.1. Taxonomy (GTDB): domain Bacteria; phylum Actinomycetota; class Acidimicrobiia; order Acidimicrobiales; family RAAP-2; genus RAAP-2. The sequence continues at coordinate 6,805 of PLHJ01000024.1, read as the reverse complement.
TTGCAAATTCATCTGCCCTAGGACTTAATGGAGGGCTTACCACCGGCATTTTGGGCTCAGCAATTATGGCTGTCCTTAACCGGATTATCGGATCAGCTTCGACGTGGTTGTTGATTTTCGCCTTTTTCCCGATTGCCGTTGTAGGAGCTGGGCGGCTGGCAGGACGGTCTAGTTTGTCGCGCGTCGCTGCGGGAACCCTGTACGCGGTAAATCCATTTGTATTTAATCGCCTTTACGCAGGGCACATAGCGTTACTTTTTGGCTACGCACTCTTACCGTTCGCGACGGCTGCAGCTCTTCGTTCCGTAGACGATCGTCCTTTTCGTTGGACAATAGTTGCGTTGTGGTGGTCGCTGCTAACTGCACTCAGTCCGCATTTCGCGTGGATTTTCGGGGTCATTGTGGTCGGCGTCGCACTTTTTTCGTTTCGTGGCCGCAATTTTTCTACTCGTCGATTTTTCGGCTGGGCTTTAACCATTGGTGGCGTTTTTGCGATAACGAACTCCTATATATATCTGCCACATTTGGTAACCAATCTTTCGAGTTCGGTGGGTCAAGCCAGCCTCGATTTATATAGGACCACGGGCGACCCCCATCTTGGGCTCTTCACAAATGTTTTGGGACTCTATGGTTTTTGGCGACTTGGACCGGGGCCTGAGTTGCCGAAGGATGCAATCAGCGGTTGGCCTTTCTTATTTATTGCGATTCTCGCGATCGTGCTTTATGGCCTCTGGGGCGTCGTGCGAAAACCGCAAAAAAGAGATGTGGTTTCGGAAGATACGTCTGGCGTTCATATCGGGAACGACAAGGAAAAAACTCAATTTAATTTTTCGAAGTCACTGTCCGAACAGCAAGATGTCCAACTCCTTCGTCGTCAACGCACCTTCGCATTTTTCTGGATTTTTGTTGGAGTAAGTGGATTTTTTCTAGCGTTGGGGAGTCAGGGACCGACGGGCGGCCTCTTTACGTGGTCCTATAACCACATCCCATTTTTCGCGATTATGCGAGAACCTCAGAAGTTTTTGATGTTGCTAGCGCTTGCCTACGCCGTTCTTTTTGGTTGGGGCGTTGAGCGCTTTCGTGATAGCTATTTTTCAACCCGGAGCTTTGGAAAATTAGGCGCAACGTTGCTGCTCGGCGTTGCCCTTCCCCTTAGCTACAGTGCCAATATTTTTAATGGCTTAGCGCGACAAGTTGTGCCGAGTCCCTTGCCGAGTTCATATGCGAGAGCCGACGCAATGATGGGGACTGGTCCAGGGAACATTCTGTATTTGCCGTGGCACCTCTATATGTCGTACCCGTTTAGTCAAGGACGAGTTATCAATAACGTCGGGTCGTCGTCATTTCGACGGAACGTTATATCTGGTGACGATGTTGAATTGGGAGATGTTCTAACGCAATCAACGTCTCCTCGGTCAACTTATCTTGTTTCGCTTTTCGAAAACGCCGCCAAAATCCAGTCATTTGGTGCACTTGTTGCCCCACTCGGTGTTCGCTACGTCGTGCTCGCTAAGACCGTTGATTGGCTTTTTTATGATCGATGGTTCAGTCGGCAAAATGATTTGCGTCGTGTCCTTACGTCGTCGTCGCTCGTCGTNNGGCGGCCTCCTTGCTTTGGAGAAACAACACGCTCTGGGTTCGAAGGCATTCGTGAATTCAATTGACGCTGCCAATGCATCGACCACGAAGAATGTGAATTTAACGTCCGAAGCTTCGTTGACAACGTCAGCCGTGAGTAACAGGGTGAAGGAGATTTCGCCCATAGCGTATGAAATAAGTCCGGGACCACCCGGTTGGGCGAGCGTCGATGTGCCCTACCAGAAGGGCTGGACGCTGAACGGCGTTCCGGTTCGCCAGTCGGTCGAAGGAACCGTACTGGTGCGAGTGAACAAACACGGAGGACTGTTGATCTTTTCCGCATGGTCCAAAGTGCGACTGGGCTATCTCATCTCTTCC
>PLHJ01000024.1:0-4795 GCA_003138895.1 Acidimicrobiaceae bacterium | reverse complement strand
AGGAGCCGAACGAATGACTCGATTGCAACGATCTTTTATGTCACAACGTAAGAGGCTTGTCCCGGGCGTGATTGCGCTCTCACTAGTTGCCGGTATCGCCGTGAGCATTATTGAAACGCAGGGCGCACAGGCTGACTACACGCATGCGTGCAACTTCGGTTACGCGTCGGACGGCGTAACGTCTGGAACTGGATCTGCTTATGGCTATGGCTACCTGAATGGCGTCTTGACGTACGGTGCTGGNNCGACAACGGCTGCGACAACGACGACGACCGGCGCTACGACCACGACAACGGCTGCGACAACGACGACGACCGCACCGGCAATCCCGCCGACCTTTTTCATCAGTTTCACGAAGACGGGCTATTCGCTGAGCAGTAATGCTCAAAGTCAGATTGCGGCGTACGCCAACCAATTGGTGAGTGGTGCTGTAGTTCACATTGTCGGTTACGCGAAGAACAACCCGTTCCTCGCTCGACAGCGTGCGGTGACGGTTGGACAAGCGATTGAAGCTGCTGTGAGCGGTCTTCACGTTTCCATAACGGTGGTAACGACCAGTGGCGCAAGTGCTGTTGCCGTGGTGACTGTCAGTAATTAGTTTCTAGTTTTGATGTGATTTTTTAGCAGTTCAGAAACGCCGGTGTCCCTTAAGGGTGCCGGTGTTTTTGACATCTAGACCGACTTGGATTACTCCGTTAGTCGAAGGGCACGTCACGACACTGCTGTAAGAGCCGGTGGTGGGATTCGAACCCACGACCTGACGATTACAAATCGCCTGCGCTACCCCTGCGCCACACCGGCCGACAAAGAACAAGGTTACTCAGTGGTTTCACGTGTCCTAGGCTGAGGGCCATGAGTGATTCTCGGGAGTCAACGAACGGCCACACTCCGGTTGGTTCGCACTACCAGCCCTCCATTGGTGTGGTCATAACGATTCTTGTTCTCTTTGTTGGCTTGTCCTTCTACTTCCTTCGCTCTTCTAACGCCGGGACGTCGACGACGACGGTCGCGGGAGCGACAACAACAACAACGTCTGGATCAACGACGAAGACGACGTTGCCTCGCGGGAAGGTTCACGTGCAAGTTGCCAATGGCACGTCGATATCAGGACTCGCTGGCCACTACACCCAGCAACTCACAATCGATGGTTGGTCGACGCTTACGCAAGTGAACTCGTCGAAAGTAAGTTCGACAATTATTTATTACAACCCCGGCTTTGGTTATGCCGCAACGGCCATTGCCTCAGAAATCGGAGCGCCCGCCAGTGCAATCCAGCCGCTTAATGGATTAACTCCAGTGGCTAATGCGCAGAATGATGACGTGATTGTGATTCTTGGACCGAACACCGCCATCCACGGCTAATTACTGCTCGGGCAAGTTAACGCCGTATCGCTCGAGCGCTGCTCGAAGGACGTCAACGGACATTGGACGAAGTTCTTCTAAAGGTCGATTGCGGTGTCGGCGAATCTCCAAATCCACTTGCGCGAGAGCTTTAACGCCAAAGGCCTTTGCGACATCAATGAGTAGAGCAATTTCCACGCCGTAGGAACCAACAAAGCCCACGCGCTCAAAAGTGCTGCGCCGTCCTGCGGTTTCACCAGCGAGGGGTTGGCGAATTTCTCCGAGACCTGGATACAGCAACGACAAAATTGGCCGAGCCGCTAGTTCGTTCACCCGACCGCCTCCGGTAGGCATGTCGAGGAACGGTCGCTGGTAGTAACCCTTGACTAATTGGATCTGTTCGTATTCCAAGAGTGGCTGAATGAGCCGTGGGACAAAGGTGGTGGTCGTGTTGATGACGTCGGCGTCAAGAAAAACCACGAGCGAACTGAAACTCGCCTCAAGACCTGCTCGCATGGCCTCGCCCTTGCCCGTTGTTTCACTGAGGGAAATGACTTTGGCACCGTGGTGCTCGGCAATGGTGGGGGTGTCGTCACTCGAGTGGTCATCGACCACGATGACCTCGTCGACGAACGGTGTTTCGACGTTCGCTGAGTGCAGCACCGCATCCAAGACCCCACCAATGGTGCTCGCTTCGTTGCGGGCCGGGATAATCACGCTCACGGTGGTGGCTTCTTTGAGGCGCACCACGAGGTCACGGTCGTATGCCAGGGCATTGAGAGTAAGGGGTGTATCCGTGAAGCTCACGTACTGAGATTAGGGGGACCTGTCTCAGCGAGTGCACTTGACAAACAGGGTGATTTCCGCCAGAATTATTGGCACATCAAGAGCGACAGAGGGACGGGCCCTGTGAAGTCGCGGCAACCAGAGTGAGCAAAGAGCGACCCGCTCATCACACCAGGTGCCAATGCCCGAGCGATGGAAAGGGAAGTATGAGTTTTGCAATTGGGCTTAAATGCCGGGAATGCGGTACCACCTACCCAAGTGAGGCTCGCTACGTTTGCGATTTTTGCTTTGGGCCTCTCGAGGTTGCCTACGACCTCGACGCCGCGAAGGGCGTCGTCACGAGAGAGTCAATCAGCGCCGGACCGTCGTCCATCTGGCGCTACGCGGAACTGTTACCAGATCCGGGAAACGAGCCCGTGGACCTCGGGGCTGGATGGACACCACTTCGAAGAGCGCACCGACTCGGTGAGCTGCTCGGCGTTAAAGAACTCTGGCTGAAAGACGACACGCGCAATCCCACTGGTTCGTTTAAGGACCGCGTGGTATCGGTGGCGCTTTCTTCCGCCCGTCGTCTGGGTTTTTCTACCGCGGCGTGCGCGTCGACTGGCAACCTCGCAACATCGGTCGCGGCACACGCCGCTGCAATTGGTTGGCCGAGTGTGACGATCATTCCCTCCGACCTCGAAAAATCGAAGATTGCGATGACGGCAATTTTTGGTGGCACCGTTTTAGGCGTCGAAGGTAACTACGACGACGTCAATCGACTCTGCGTGGAACTCGTTTCAGAACACCCCGATTGGGCATTCGCCAACGTCAATCTTCGCGCGTACTACGCCGAAGGCTCAAAAACCCTGGCCTACGAAATTGTGGAGCAACTCGGTTGGCGCACGCCCGATCAGGTAGTGGTGCCAGTCGCTTCTGGTTCGCAGCTCACCAAAATCGCCAAGGGCTTTCGCGAATTTGCGTACCTCGGACTGAGCGAAGGCCCGTCGCCAACGTTGTTCGCCGCGCAGGCGACTGGTTGCTCGCCAATCTCCACGGCCTTTGCGCAAGGTTCGGACATCATTCGTCCCGTGCGACCCAACACCATTGCTCGCTCACTCGCCATTGGCAATCCGGCCGATGGTCCCTACGTCCTTGACGAACTTCGCCAGGGCGGCGGTGACGGTGGCTCGGTGTCGGACGAGGAAATTCTTGAATGCATGGGTCTACTGGCACAAACCGAGGGCATCTTTGCTGAGACGGCGGGTGGTGTCACCATTGCGACGCTTCGCCAGTTAGTTCGCCGTGGATCAATTGATCCCAATAAGTCGGTGGTGGCCATCATTTCTGGACACGGACTAAAGACCCTCGACGCGATTGTTGACACGGCGACCGTGACGGCCACAATTTCTCCCTCCCTCGCTTCGGCTCAGGCCGCATTGGGCGTTCACGAATTGGTGGCGGCGTCATGAGCGTGATTGTTCGACTGCCCAGTCAGCTTCGTGTCCTCGTCGGGGGCGCCGGCGAAGTGCAGGTTGAGGCAAAGAACGTAAAAGACGCGATTTTGGCGGTGGAAGCACTCCACCCGGGTCTCGCTTCTCGAGTGCTTGACGACAACGGTAATCTTCGCCGGTTCGTGAACGTCTTTGTCGTCGACGAAGACGTGCGATTCCTTGACGGCCTCGAGACAATTGTGGAGCCCGGCCAAACGGTGTCATTGGTACCCGCCGTGGCAGGCGGCTAGCACTCAGCCGAATCGTCTGCTAGCACTCTCTTATCGAGACTGCTAAGATGGGTTTTGCACGAAAAGACGTGCGTATCCGCTTTAGGAGGACCCATTGTGGCGAAACTGATCGCTTTTGACGAAGAAGCCCGTCGCGCGCTCGAGCGTGGCATGAACAAGTTGGCCGACGCTGTTCGAGTGACGCTTGGACCTAAGGGTCGAAACGTGGTGCTTGATAAGAAGTGGGGAGCACCCACCATCACGAACGACGGTGTCTCCATTGCTAAAGAAATCGACCTCGAAGATCCCTACGAGCGCATTGGCGCCGAGTTGGTAAAAGAAGTCGCCAAGAAAACGGACGACGTCGCCGGTGACGGTACGACGACGGCCACGGTTTTGGCCTGGGCCATGGTCCGCGAAGGATTAAAGAACGTTGCAGCCGGGGCTAACCCCATGTCGCTGAAGAAGGGTATTGAGAGCGCTGTGGAAGCGGCAGTTGCGTCGCTTCGTGACCTTTCAAAGCCCGCCGACACGAAGGAGCAGATTGCCCAAGTGGCGTCTATTTCTGCCGCCGACACTGAAATTGGTTCAATGATTGCCGACGCCATTGACAAGGTCGGAAAAGACGGTGTCATTACGGTCGAAGAGAGCCAGGCCTTTGGCATGGACATGGACCTAGTCGAAGGTATGCGCTTTGACAAGGGCTACATCTCGCCGTATTTCTCGACGGACACCGAACGTATGGAAGCCGTGTTGGAAGACGCGTACGTGCTGCTCGTCGCNNGAAGCACTCGCGACGTTGGTCGTGAACAAGATTCGTGGCACCTTTAAGTCCGTGGCCGTAAAGGCACCGGGCTTTGGTGAGCGTCGAAAGGCGATGTTGCAAGATATCGCGATTTTGACGGGTGCGACGGTCATTGCTGAAGAAGTTGGTCTGAAGTTAGAGAACGCGACGATTGAACT
>PLHJ01000011.1 GCA_003138895.1 Acidimicrobiaceae bacterium | reverse complement strand
CCGGCTTCACCAATGACGGGGTGCACAATCGTGGAGCCCGCGAGCGGCACGTCAAAAAGGTTGCGACGGGCTTCTTCGATGCCCTTTTGCACGGCGAGGCCTGCTTCTTTGGCCTTGCCGTAGCCGAGGCCAACTTTGCCGTTGCCGTCACCAATAACCATCAAAGCGGTAAAGGAGAACCGACGTCCACCCTTAACCACCTTGGACACGCGATTCACCTTGATGGTGCGCTCTTCGTATTGCTGTTCATCCATTAGAAATCCAGTCCTTCCGCGCGCAGCGCGTCGGCAAAGGCCGCAACGCGACCGTGATACGTAAAGCCACCGCGGTCAAAAACCACCGTGGTGATGTTGGCGTCCTTTGCTCGCTTCGCGAGCAACTTCGCCACGTCCTTTGCGCCGTCGATGTTGGCACCCGATACCTTCACGCCTTTTTCCACCGAAGAAGCAGCGGCCAGGGTACGGCCCGAAACGTCGTCGATGATTTGTGCCGAGATGTGCTTGTTGGAACGACTGACCGCCACGCGGGGTCGCTCGGGCGTGCCGGTCAAGTTCTTTCGCACGCGCTTGTGGCGACGAATTCGTAGTTCTCGTGTTGAACGGGCCATTACTTCGCCGCCTTTCCAGCCTTGCGCACGACCTTTTCACCGAGGTAGCGCACACCCTTACCCTTATAGGGCTCGGGCTTACGTAGTTTGCGAATTGACGCCGCGACTTGACCCACGACTTCTTTGTCCGCGCCCTTAATGATGACGCGCGTCGGGGCCGGCACTTCAAAAGTGATGCCCTTGGGTGCCGAGAAATTCACGGGGTGCGAAAAACCCAGCGCCAATTCTAGGGCTTCTGAGCCCTTGGCGGCGGCGCGGTAACCAACGCCAATGATTTCTAATTCCTTGCTCCAGCCGTCGGTGACCCCAACGACCATGTTGGAGATCAGCGTTCGCGTAAGACCGTGCAGCGAGCGGCTTTCGCGCTCGTCGTCGGGACGCTCCACCGTGAGCGTGTCGCCGTCTTGCTTCACGGTGATGCCCGCGGGCAAAGTGCGCTCCATGGTGCCGTTTGGTCCCTTGACGGTAACCGTGGCGTTATCCACCGAGACCGTGACCGTAGCCGGAACGGTGATGGGGTTGCGACCAATGCGCGACATTAGAAGGTCTCCTTCACTTGGTTACCAGACATAACACAGCACCTCGCCGCCAAGCTTCTGCTTTCGAGCTTCGCGGTCCGTCATGAGGCCAGCGCTCGTTGAGACAACGGCGACGCCCACACCACCAAGAACCTTGGGCATCTGGTCAGACTTCTTATAAATACGCAGACCGGGCTTGGAGACGCGCTTGATACCAATGATCGTGCGCTTTCGGTCTTCGGAGTACTTCAGGTCAATCGACAGCGTCGTGCCGGGCTTGCCGTCGACGGTTTCGACGGAGTAACCCGCGATGAAACCTTCGCGCTCAAGGACCTTGGCGAGATTTTCCTTCAACTTCGAGTTCGGCATCTTCACCGAATCGAACATGGCGGAATTGGCGTTGCGAATGCGCGTGAGCATGTCGGCGATGGGGTCAGTCATTGTCATAGCTGTCCTCCTACCAACTTGCCTTAGTAACGCCCGGAATCTCGCCCGCGTGCACCATGACGCGTAGACAGATACGACAGAGCCCGAACTTGCGGTAGACCGACTTCGGACGTCCACATCGTTCGCAGCGCGTGTACGCACGCGTCTTGAACTTGGGTGTCGCCTGCTGCTTGATTCGAAGAGCCTTTTTTGCCATCTCTATTTCTGCTCCTGCTTGAAGGGGAAGCCGTACGCACGTAAGAATGCGCGGCCTTGTTCGTCGGTTGCGGCGGTGGTGACAATCGTGATGTCAAAGCCACGCGGCGCGTCAATCTTGTCGTAGTCAACTTCGGGGAAAATCAATTGGTCGTTCACACCGAACGTGTAGTTACCGTGGCCGTCAAAGGACTTGGGACTAAGGCCACGAAAGTCACGAATACGCGGAATGGCGAGACTCAACAGTCGGTCAAAGAACTCCCAGGCGCGGTCGCCTCGAAGGGTCACCTTCACGCCAATCGGCACTTCTTCACGCAATTTGAAGCTCGCAATGGACTTCTTTGCTCGCGTGACAATCGGCTTTTGGCCCGTGATCAGTTCCAAGTCGCGCTGGGCGCCTTCCAAGAGCGAGGCCTGCTGCGTGGCTCGTCCCACACCGGAGTTAAGGACAATCTTGGTGAGGCGAGGCACCTGCATAATGTTGGAAAGTCCGAGCTCATCTTTGAGAGCGGGACGGATTTCTTCGTCGAAACGAACCTTGAGACGGGGTCGCGTTGCTGTACTCATAGCGCTTCTCCACACTTTCGACACACGCGAATCTTCACGTCGTCTTTGATTTCGTAGCCGACCTTCGCGGGACCCTTGTGGCCCGAGCACCACAGCGCCACGTTCGAAACGTGCAGCGGCATGAACTTGTCGATGATGCCGGCCTGCATGGTCGCGCCCTGTTGCTTGGTGGCGCGCTTGGCGATGTTCAAGGAGTCGAGAATGACCATGTCACGTCCCGGCAGAGCGGACTCCACCTTGGCGCGCTCGCCACGGTACTTACCCGACAACACAATGATGTCGTCTCCCTTTACGATTTTCATTACAACACCTCCGGCGCGAGCGAAATGATTCGCATGAACTTCTTGTCGCGCAACTCGCGGCCGACGGGTCCAAAGATGCGGGTCCCTCGTGGTTGGAGTTGGTCGTTGATCAAAACGGCAGCGTTTTCATCAAAGCGAATGTAGGAACCGTCGGGACGACGCTTCTCTTTCTTGGTGCGAACAACAACGCAGCGAACCACGTCACCCTTCTTCACGGCGGCGCCAGGAATCGCGTCTTTCACTGACGCAATAAAGACGTCACCGATAGAGGCGTATCGACGGCGCGATCCACCGAGCACACGGATGCACAGCACTTCTTTGGCGCCCGAGTTGTCGGCTACCTTGAGGCGGGATTCTTGCTGAATCATCGAGCACGCTCCACAATCTCGGTCAGGCGCCAGCGCTTCAACTTCGACAACGGACGCGTCTCTTGGACGCGCACGCGGTCGCCAATCTTCGCTTCGTTCTTTTCGTCGTGCACGTAGAGCTTCTTCGTGCGCTGCACGGTCTTCGCGTAACGAGGGTGCGACACACGCTCCATCACGGCGACGACCAGCGTCGACTGCATCTTGTCCGAGACGACAATGCCCTCACGGATCTTTCGGGGATTTTCCCGCTTCTGTTCGTTCGATTCGTCAGTCATGACTACTCGCTCTCTTCCAGTAGTTCCGCGGCTTCGATTTCGCGTTGGCGAAGAAACGTCGAGAGTCGCGCGATATCTTTTCGAACCTCGCCGAGGCGGGCCGAGTTGTCCAACTGACCGGTGGCCAATTGGAAACGAAGGTTGAACAGTTCCTTGCGAGCTTCACCGAGACGCTCAATGAGTTCAGCGTCACCGAGGAGTCGCAGTTCTGCCACGTGGTCTTTAACTTTTGCCATTAGATCGTTATCTCCGGTGTGCCGTGGGTTCCAGGACGAATCACGAACTTGCACTTGATGGGCAACTTCTGAATGGCGCGCTCCATGGCGGCACGAGCCAGGGTCTCATCCACGCCACCGAGTTCGAACAAAATGCGACCCGGCTTCACGACGGCAACCCAGAACTCGGGGTTACCTTTTCCTGAACCCATGCGGGTTTCGGCGGGCTTTTGGGTGACGGGCTTGTCCGGGAACACGCGAATCCAGACCTTGCCACCACGCTTCACGTGACGGGTCATGGCAATACGTGCGGCTTCAATCTGGCGTGCAGTAAGCCACGTGGCTTCGAGAGCTTGAATGCCGAAGTCGCCAAAAGCAATTTCGGTACCACCCTTGGCCATGCCGGTCATACGACCACGCTGTTGCTTACGGTGTTTCACCTTGCGGGGCATCAACATGATCAGTCCGCGTCCTTTCGAAAGTGCGGCGTGTCGGTGTGCTCGTGCGAGGTACGACGCTCAATCTCTTCTTCGACGCTGATGCGTTGTTCAACTTCGGCAGTCGCGGCCAATAAATCTGCGGGGACAACGTCAATGACTTCTTCACTGTCAACCACGGGCTCTGATTCCACGCGGCGACGTCCACCACCGGCGCGAACAACACCCTTGGGGGCCGCCGGCGTGGCACCCACTGGCGCCGCATCACCCGCGGCCATGGCGGCTTCGCGAATAATCTTCTCGTCGTTTGTCAATTGGTAGGGCAAGATGTCACCCTTGTAGATCCAGACCTTGATGCCCACGCGACCCGTTGAGGTGCGAGCCTCACGGAATCCGTAGTCAATGTCGGCACGAAGGGTGTGCAGCGGCACGCGACCTTCACGGTAGGACTCACGACGCGACATTTCTGCGCCACCGAGACGTCCCGAGGCCTGAATCTTGACGCCCAAGGCGCCGGCCTTCTGCACGGTCTGGATGCCACGCTTCATCGCACGACGAAACGCCACGCGACGGATCAACTGGTCACAGATGCCCTGCGCGATTAACGCGGCGTCGAGCTCTGGTTGCTTGATCTCTTGGATGTTGAGTGAGAACTTGTTCTTTTGACCGGTGATGGTCTCCAGGTCTTTGCGAAGACGCTCGGCTTCGGCGCCACGACGACCAATGACAATGCCGGGACGAGCCGTGTGGATGTCCACGCGNNCGAATCTTCCAGTCCTCGATGACGAGTTCCTTGTAGCCACGCTCACGGAACCAGCGCGACTTCCAGTCGGTCGTGATGCCGAGGCGAAAACCGTAGGGGTTTACTTTCTGGCCCATTAGTTCGTCTCCTCAGTCGTGTCATCTGACACTTCTTCTTCGTTCTCTTCGCTCTCGACGTCGTCGGATTCTTCAGAGGTCTCGACACTGTCGACGACTTCTTCGTTACCGTCTTCGTCGAAGTTCTCTTCGTCAAAGTCCTGTCCGGCCTGGTTCGCGGCATTCGCCTCGAGCTCGGTCTCTTCGGCGGCAGCCGCAGCCGCCGCAGCGGTGGCCTCACGCTTGTTGAGACTCGCAGTTTGGTCGGCCCTGCGACGCGACGACGCCACACGACGCGTACGTGACGCGGCGGCCTGCGCGTTCCTCGCGGCGCGAAGAATCAGTAGACGGTCCTCGTCCATGACACTGACGATCACCGTGATGTGACAGCTGCGCTTACGGATTTGTCCCGCTCGTCCACGCGCTCGTGGCGTAAAGCGCTTCAGCGTCGGACCTTCGTCAGCGAAGGCGGCAGAGACATACAGCTCATCAGCCGACAGGCCGTCGTTGTTCACGGCGTTCGCAACCGCAGAAGCGAGCACTTTGCCAATGACGTCGGCGGCTTCCCGTGTCGTACCGGCGAGAATCTCGCGAGCGGTATCGACGTCTTCGTCTCGAATGAGGTCCAACACCACGCGGGCCTTGCTCGCGGACATGTGGAAGTAGCGAAGCGTCGCGCGGGTACCCGGACGCTCGTTGGTCTTCGGTCCTGGCATTAGCGACGTCCCGTCTTTTCTTGACCGGCGTGAAACTTGAAGGTGCGCGTCGGGGCAAATTCACCGAGCTTGTGGCCGACCATTGATTCGGTCAAGAACACTGGGACGTGACGACGACCGTCGTGCACGGCAATGGTGTGTCCCACCATGTCCGGGATCACCGTCGAGCGACGCGACCAGGTCTTGATGACCTTCTTTTCGTTGGCGGCGTTCAGCACGTCCAGCTTCTTCAACAGGTGGGCGTCGATGAACGGGCCCTTCTTCAGACTTCGTGACATTGTCTACCTACCTCCGCGCGCCGCGTCCACGGCGACGACGAATAATGAGCGCGTCCGAAGCCTTCGGCAAGCGCGTACGACCTTCGGGCTGACCCCACGGGGAGACGGGGTGGCGACCACCGGACGTCTTTCCTTCGCCACCACCGAGTGGGTGGTCAACGGGGTTCATGGCCACACCACGCGTCTGGGGGCGAATGCCCTTCCAGCGGTTGCGGCCGGCCTTTCCGATTTTGATGAGTTCGTGCTCCGAGTTACCAACGGTGCCGAGCGTCGCGCGACAGTCAATAGGCACACGGCGCATTTCCGTCGACGGCAGACGAAGCGTGGCGTAGCCACCGTCCTTTGCAACAAGCTGCACGCTCATGCCGGCGCTGCGGGCCATTTTGCCGCCGCCGCCGGGACGCAGCTCCACGTTGTGCACGGTGGAACCCGTCGGGATAAAGCGCATGGGAAGAGCGTTACCGGTGCGGATGTCGGCCTTGTTGCCCGACTCGACCATGTCGCCGACTTTTAGACCATTGGGCGCCAAGATGTAACGCTTTTCACCGTCCACGTAGTGGAGCAGCGCAATGCGACACGTGCGGTTGGGGTCGTACTCAATAGCGGCGACCTTCGCGGGAATCGCGTCCTTGTTGCGCTTGAAATCAATGATGCGGTACTGCTGCTTGTGTCCACCACCGCGATGACGCGAGGTCTTGCGGCCGTAGTTGTTACGACCACCCGTTTTGGGCTTGGGAGCAAGCAGTGACTTTTCTGGCGTCGACTTGGTGATGTCGGCAAAGTCTGAGACCGTCTGGAAACGGCGACCGGGGCTAGTTGGTTTGCGGTGACGAAGGGCCATGGCAGTCCTTAGCTTTCGAAGAGGTTGATCTTGTCGCCCTGCTTGAGGGTGACGATGGCCCGCTTTTGGTTGGCACGGTGACCAATGATGCCGGTGCGACGATTGCGCACGGCCTTTCCCTTGCGGTTGAGAGTGTTGACGTTGGTGACCTTGACGTTGAAGGCCTGCTCGACGGCATTACGCACGTCGATCTTCGTGGCACCAGAGTCAACAATGAACACGTAGACGTTGTTGTCCATCAGGCCGTAGGTCTTCTCCGAGACCACGGGACGAATGAGCACGCTCATGGCATCGCGCATTAGTTGGTCTCCTTCACGGTCGGCAGGGTCTCGTCAGAAAAGAGGACCCAATCAGCATCAAGGACGTCGTGAGCGTTCAGTTCACCGGCGTCAATCGTCTTCACGTTCTCCAAGTTGCGAAATGAGCGAAACGCGACGGCGTCGTCACTCGACAACACCACCAGGACCTTGCCCTCGAGACCCAAAACATCAAGCGCACTGACGGCGTCCTTGGTCTTTGGCTCGGTCCACCCGAAGCTGTCGATGAGCGCAATTCGCTGCATTTCGGCACGGTCCGAAAGTGCCGAATGCAGCGCCAAACGGATCATCTTCTTCGGTGTCTTTTGGTCGTACTTACGAGGCTTGGGTCCTAGNNCCGGTTCCCTTTTGGTTGAACGGCTTTTTTCCACCACCGCGTACTTCTTTGCGCGTCTTCGTCGACTGGGTACCAGCGCGGCGAGCGGCGAGTTGCGCCGTGATGACTTGGTGCAAGACAGAAACATTGGGCTCGATACCAAAGATCGAAGGCTCCAAGGCAACCTTGGAAAGAACGGCACCGGTAATCGACTTACGCTCGACCGTTCGCTTGACGTAGGGAGCGCGTTCCTTCTTTACGGGACCACGAAGGGTAAAGACATCGCTCATCGCTTACCTCCAGCCTTCATTGGGTTCTTCACCGACGTACGAAGCACGACCACGCTGCCGCGAGCCCCAGGAACGGCACCCTTGACGAGCACCAAGTGGCGCTCGACGTCAACGCCAATTACTTCAAGGTTCGTGGTGGTCACTTGGGCGTTACCCATGCGACCGGCCATCTTCGTTCCCTTAAACACGCGACCGGGTGTGGCACAGGCACCAATGGAACCCGGCGCACGGTGGTGCTTGTGGTTACCGTGCGC
>PLHJ01000022.1 GCA_003138895.1 Acidimicrobiaceae bacterium | reverse complement strand
CAAGCAGCACTGGATCAGGGTGCGTAATTTTCCAATTCGGCTTTTTAAAAATGTCCGCCAAGAAAGGTGGTATGGAACAAAGAACTATGCCAACAAACATTGCCAGGACATAGATCGGCGTCGACCAATGCGAAACGCCGCTTGGTGGCACGAACCCAATAAGAAAACCAAGTACCGAACCGAGAATGCCCATGCCTGCGACGATCCACATGCCCCAGTATTTGCCGCCGGGTACGCGGTACGCCCGTTCGACGTTGGGCTGGCTGTAACGAAGTCGAATTGCCGCCGTCAACATCAAGATGTACATCATCACGGTCAACTGTGTCGTCAGAGCTGTCAACATCCAGTAGCTCGTGTTCACACTCGGCATAAACAAGAACGCCAACGCGAACAGAGTTCCGAGGGCTCCTTGAAAAATGAGCATTGCCACCGGGATGTGACGCTTGTTTACGTAGTGCAACACGGGAGGAAGGTCGCCTCCTTCTTCGGCGGCGTAGACACCCTCCGACGGGCCAAGCATCCAAGTGCTAATTACCGCCAACGTGCCAAAACCGACCAGTGCGGCCATTACCTTGGTTGCCCAGCTACCAAGACCAATTTTGATAAAGAAGTCTTGAAAGGCCTGCATCAGCCCCGAGACCAAACTCAATTTATTTTGAGGAACAACAAAGGCAATGGCCAGTGTTGCAAAAATCGAAATCCCCAAAATAAGCGCCGTGGCCATAAAGACCGCCCGGGGGTAGTCCTTTTTTACGTTTCGCGTTTCTTTGGCATGGAAACCAGCCATTTCTACGCCGGCAAAACCCAGCAACACACCGGCAAAGAAGACAACGTCGTTGACATTCTTAATTTTCGGAATCAAGAGATGCGCATGAAAGGGAATGGCATTCGTCTTACCACTGAATAACCAGTAGATGCCCAGTGCAATCAGCACGACCGCGGGAAACAACGTTCCCGCTACCACCGAAATATTGTTGAAGCGCAACATTTTCTTTAAACCGAAGAAATTGGCAATAGTAAGTCCCCAAAAGACAACCAACATAACAATGACCAGATACAGCCGATTGTTGGCCAATTTTGGATCAAATATGTACGCGAGCGTCGCAGCGACAAAAGACAAAACCGTAGGAAACCACACGACGTTTTCAATCCAGTCAAACCAAACCGCAAGAAATCCGAGGCGTTGACCAAATCCTTGCTTGACCCATGCAAACATCCCACCGGCTCTCGGCCAACCAGTAGCTAATTCGGCGGCAACAAACGCCAAAGGAACAAAGAAGAACATTGCGCCAATGACGTAATACGCAATGCTCGCCCAACCGTATTCGGCGAGCGTGGGCAAACTTCGAAGTGTCAATAT
The DNA here is from genome assembly GCA_003138895.1 of Acidimicrobiaceae bacterium. Lineage (GTDB taxonomy): Bacteria > Actinomycetota > Acidimicrobiia > Acidimicrobiales > RAAP-2 > RAAP-2. The sequence continues at coordinate 32,958 of PLHJ01000022.1, read as the reverse complement.
TGCCGCCACCGTTATAAAGGCAATTCCCGTAGGCCCAATGAAACGGGTAGCCGACTTTGGATCCCTCGTCACGGCGAGCTGCACAGGAGCTGAGGTTCTTCGATGAAGTCGTTCTGCGGGCATAATCAACCTTTAGCGTTAGGAGTCGAGAACACCGCGCCCCAACATTTCAAGAGTACGGAAGAGTGACTTCAGGGTCTAGGGCATTAGGACCCAAACCGACGTCCAATAAGAGGCTGAACGAAGTCACTCATTGAGGAGTCGAAGCAGTGATGCGTACTTCACGTCGTCAATTTCACCACTCGCTAATCGCACCTTCAATATTTGACGAGGGTCGCGACGTTGCGAGCAAGCCTTCATTCCAACACCGCGTCGTTGCCGTAGTCGCACGAGGGTCACGAGCAATGCCAACTCAGCCGTCAAAACCACGACGGCGCTGAGCCACGACACGTGCGTCTCGACGTGATTGTCACGGACGGTAATGGAGGGACTGGCTTCATTAGAAATGAGCATCACATCAAACTCTGTCCCGTGGCCGATCGAGTCGCCCAGGGCCAATGGTCCCAAGTCACGAAACAACATCATCAACCGCGGTTATTGCGGAGGGTATTTAAATCAGATTCTTACGTTGGCGACACGCTTTTTCTTAGAGAGACGTGACACGATGAAAGCGTCGTGTGAAAACAGCACGCAAGAGTAGGGAGTTGCAAGATGTTTCGAAACGGACCATACCCCGACCACGGCGGATCGCACGTCCTTGGTTTCATTTTTCTATTGATAATTGTTCTTGGGCTGCTCTTTCTCGCTGCCTCACTTTGGCGTTCGCGAAATGGTCACGGCCACCCGCACCTAGGCCACCATCCCCACGATGAAGGCCACGGCCTCGGTCACGGCCCAGGCACACCCGCACTGAGGATTCTCGAAGAGCGTTTTGCACGAGGCGAAATTAACGCCGACGAATTTAAGGCATCGAGAGATACGTTGCTGAACAAACCCTAAGACGTTCGTGTGGCGTTACACCTTTGCGACGAAGGGCCCGCTAAGTGCAGGGATAATTGTCTCGCCGTACGCTTCGAGCGTCTCCAGTTTGGCGTCGTGTTGTAAGTAGACGCTGAACTGCGTGACGCCGAGGTCGCGCAGTTGTTCGAGACGTTCAATGTGTCGTTCGGCGGGTCCTAAGAGGCAAAAACGATCGACGATGTTGTCGGGGACGAAGTCGGCGTGGGTATTACCCGCTCGACCGTGTTCGTTGTAGTCGTAGCCCTTGCGACCGGCGATGTAGTCGGTGAGAGCTTTGGGAATCTTGACCGCCTGGTCGTTGCCATAGCGCTCGACAATGTCCGCAACATGGTTACCGACCATGCCGCCGAACCATCGACACTGATCACGTTGATGTTCGATGTCGTCACCAACGTATGCCGGTGCCGCGATACAGAACGTCAAGGCGTCAGGATCACGGCCAACTTTTTCGGCCGCCTCTTTCACCGCGGCAATCATCCAACTTGTAATTTCGGGATCTGCTAATTGCAAAATAAAGCCATCGCCGACTTCGCCCGCGAGCGCCAACGCCTTTGGACCATAGGCGGCTACCCAAACTTCCAACGAACTCTTCGTTCCCCAAGGAAAACTCAACGTTGAACCGTTGTAGTGAACGCTTCGACCATTGGCCAGTTCTCGAATGACCTCAATCGATTCGCGCAATGTCGCGAGCGTCGTGGGCTTGCCATTCGTGACCCTTACGGCTGAGTCCCCGCGTCCAATGCCGCAAACCGTGCGGTTGCCGTACATTTCATTAAGCGTGGCGAACAAGCTCGCGGTCACGGTCCAATCTCGAGTTGCGGGATTTGTCACCATGGGTCCCACGATGACCTTTCTGGTCGCCGCGAGAATTTGGCTGTAAATCACGAACGGCTCTTCCCAAAGAATGTGACTGTCGAACGTCCAGACGTAGTCGAAGCCGAGGTTTTCTGCTCGTACGGCGAGTTCAACCACGCGCGACGCCGGCGGGTTTGTCTGTAAGACAACGCCAAAATCCATTTTCAACTCCTCCCGTGGTTCGGTTGGCCCGTGGGCCTAGATGAGGTACTGGCTTAGCCCTCGACGTAAATACTGTCCATGGCCGACTCGCCCCGTAAATGTGTTGTTTTCAATGACGACACTGCCTCGCGAGAGCACGGTGTCCACGTGTCCGTTAACACGAATTCCTTCGTACGCCGAGTGGTCCATATTCATGTGATGGGTTGCTACGCCGATGTTGGTCACGGCATTGGGGTCGTAGACAACAACGTCGGCGTCAGATCCGGCGGCCAAGACGCCCTTCTTTGGGTAAAGACCAAACATGCGCGCGGGTGTCGTGCACGCAATCTCGACCCAGCGCTCGAGCGTAATCTCGCCGGTGACGACTCCCTGATACAGCAGATCCATTCGGTGCTCAACCGAGCCGATGCCGTTTGGAATCTTGGAGAAATTCCCAAGACCAAGTTCCTTTTGATCCTTCATGCAAAACGGACAGTGATCAGTACTCACTACCGACAAGTCATTTGTGCGAAGGTACTGCCACAGGGCGTCTTGGTGGCCTTCTTCTCGAGAGCGAAGAGGTGTAGAGCACACGTAGGCCGCTCCTTCAAAGCCTGGCTTTGACAAGTGCTCTTCTAACGACAGATACAGGTATTGCGGGCACGTCTCACCAAAAACGTTGGCGCCACGATCACGTGCTTCCACAACAGCACGGACTGCCTCTTTTGCACTCATGTGGACAATGTAGAGAGGCGCCTTAGCGACTTTTGCCAACATGATGGCTCGGTGAGTCGCTTCTTCTTCCATTTCCACCGGGCGCGTCAGCGAGTGGTAGCGAGGGTCGGTTTCACCACGTTCTAGCGCCTGACTGACGAGAACATCAATGGCCGGACCATTTTCGGCGTGCATCATCATCATCGCGCCCAGCGACGATGCTTTTTGCATCGCGCGGAGAATTTGACCGTCGTCAGAATAAAAAACGCCGGGGTACGCCATAAAGAGTTTGAAACTCGTGATGCCTTCGTTGTTCGTTAGATCTTCCATTGCATCAAGGGCCGCGTCATCTACGCCACCGATGATCATGTGAAAGCCGTAATCAATCACGCAATTGCCAACGGCCTTTGCGTGCCAAGCGGCAAGTCCGTCGTGCACGTCTTCGCCCGTTCGTTGCACGGCAAAGTCAATGATGCTCGTAGTGCCTCCCCAGGCAGCTGCCGTGGAGCCTGTGGCGAACGTGTCCGAAGCGGCGGTACCGCCAAAAGGCAATTCCATGTGAGTGTGCACGTCAATGCCACCCGGCAAAACATATTTTCCAGTGGCGTCAATGACTTTGTCGCACGTTGAAGCGACCTCCGAGAAATAACCCGGTGCCCCAATCGCACCAATGATTTCATCCTCGATAAGGACGTCACCCAGCGTTTGCCCTGAAGACGACAGCAGTGTTCCTGAATGAATAAGGATTTTCGCCATGCGAATTCCTAGCCTTCCGCTAAGGGACCGTACATGTCGGGACGTCGATCACGGTAAAAGGCCCATTGTTCACGAACTTCCTTCAGCAGGCCCATGTCCAAATCGCGTACGACAACTTCTTCGTCCGTCGTGCTCGCAACGTCGCCCACAAACTGTCCACGCGGACTTACAAAATATGACTGCCCATAGAAGTCATTATCGCCAAGGTCCTCGACGCCGACTCGATTGATAGCTCCCACGAAATATTCATTGGCGACTGCCGAAGCGGGCTGTTCCAATTGCCAGAGATAAGCGGAGAGACCTCGACTCGTCGCCGAAGGATTAAAAACAATCTTGGCGCCAGCCAGTCCTAAAGCTCGCCAACCTTCGGGGAAGTGTCGGTCATAACAGATGTACACACCGATTCGTCCAACAGCGGTGTCAAAGATTGGATAGCCGAGATTACCGGGGCGAAAGTAAAATTTTTCCCAGAAGCCCTTGACCTGTGGAATGTGGGTCTTGCGGTACTTGCCTAGATACGTGCCGTCAGCATCGATNNATGACCATGTTGAGTTCTTTGGCAAGAGTCGCGAAACGTTGCGTCGTTGGTCCTTCGGGAACCGCTTCGGCGTAGTCATAGAACGCGGCGTCTTGTACCTGACAAAAATACGGCCCGTAGAAAAGTTCTTGAAAACAGATCACCTGCGCACCTTGTGCCGCGGCCGTACGAGCATGCTTCTCGTGCAGATCAATCATGGACTCTTTGTCACCGGTCCACGCTGTTTGCACCAATGCTGCGCGAATTATGTCACTCACTCACGTACCTCGTCGCTGGTCAATGCGTCGACCACCCACGTGCCGACAGCCATCACCCTAGGCACGAAAAGAATCTCGATTCCAATTCTTGGGTTTCGACAGAATGAACAAATGCTTGCTCAACAGGATTTGTTAGTAGGCAGCGCACACCTTGGGCTTAACACCCTGCAATTTCAGCAGCCCGCAAAACGCGGAGTCGCTTACCTTCCAAATGCCGTTTTGCAACACCGCGAGTCCCGTCTGGTTGGGCAGTGCAAGTGTGCCCGACAAATAGAGGCTGAACTTCACGGTCGCCGTTGATGCGGTCAAATGCGTAATGCTGACGACCTTGGCGGATGCTTCTGGCGCCAAGGGGCCAGCAGCTTGCGACTTGAGCGTTGGCGTAAAGACGGTTCCGTTTTGAATGAGCGTCTCCTGCTTTTTCAGCGCGGACTTGCCATTGAAGAACGTGACCCAGTCAGTGGTAATTGCCTTTTCGCTTTGCGCTGGTGTCGCGGCCGAAGCGCCGAGCGCGCTAAATCCAACGAGTCCCGTTACGGCAATTGTCAGAGCTAAAAAGCCCTTTTGAACGTTCGATGCCAGCATTTTCTTCTTCACTTTAAAACGTCTCCTCAGATCGCCTTTACATGTTCGGGACTCTCAAAAGCGTCCCTGACGACATTGTCTTCCGACTCCTAGGCTAACGGAATGACCGAAGCATTTTCTCTCAGTTACGACTATCGTTGTCCTTTTGCGAAAAACATTCATCTCCATGTCATTGCCGCCCTTCGAGCCGGAGCCGATTTCGCAATCACCTTTGAGCCCTGGAGCCTTTCTCAGGGACCTCGCGCACCCGGCGCGCCCGATGTTTGGGAGGATCCCGCAATGGCCGACGACGTCGCCGCCCTCGCGGCCAGCGTGTCCGTCCGTGACCAGCAGCCCGACAAATTTCTCGCGACTCACGAGGCGCTCTTTCGTGCCCGTCACGAAAAGTTCATTCGACTCTCCACGTACAAAGAAGTTCGCGAGGTCTTAGATTCCGTCGGCGTTGACGTTGCTTTGGTTGATTCCGACCTCGCGAGTGGTCGTCCCCAAAAAGCAATGGGCGAAAGTTTTCATCTCTACGCAAAGTACGAAGCGTTCGGCGTACCAACGTTTCTCGTTGACAACGACGCTACGTTTGTTCGCTACATGGATCCGCCCAACGGTGACGACGAAGCGTCGCGCCAACTGATTTCGTCAATTGTTTCTTTGATCAAAGGCACGCCAGGACTCAACGAGTTCAAGCACACGATGGTGCCGAACTAGGAAAGACCGAGTCGCGTCAGTTGTTCCTCGGGCGCTTCGATTTTGCGAAGCGCCTCACGAAGCGCCTCTTTCGCCTGTGACACCAGTGCATCAGACGCTACATTGTGCGACTCGTCGGGATCATTCACTCGGTCAAAAAGATGGTCACCGTGGAACGATCCCATCATCGCCCAAAACGGCACGGGGTCATCTTTTTCAAAGGGTTGACGAATAACGGGGACGGACGAACCGGGCATGGTGTCGAGGTACGCGCGATGGTCCGGCCGTGGAAGTCTGATCTGGGGGTACGCGTGAATGGGCATGGTCGACCAACGATTGGAGAACATGGAAAGTGGTCGGTTGTCCTCGAGTGGTGCACGCACGTATTTAAGGTCGTTGTCCACGTAGACAACTTCGCGTCCCCATATGCCCGTGAGAGCAGAGTCGCGTGACGATGTGCCTTTGCCCGTCACGGTACCCACGAGCGAGTGACCGTGCGTTCGGTGAGCGGGCTTGACCGAAAACACCTCGCACAGCGTCGCGTGGATATCAACGGTTGTCGTCAAGGTGTTATTTTCCTTCGGCGTCGCGCCCGGCCAGGCGACCATGAGCGGAATGTGGCCCATCTCCGCGTAGATCGGCACGCCAGGTTTCCCCCAAATTCCTCCGCGCTCGCCGAGGTAATGACCATGGTCGGTCAGTACAATAACGGCCGTCTCGTCCCAGAGCTGTTGTTCGTCGAGTTGTTCGAGCATTCGTCCAAACCAGTGGTCGATCATCGTGAGTTTGGCACCGTAGTTAGCGCGAATCTGGCGACCCGTGCGTTCGTCGGGCACGTTTGGTCCATTGGCCGCCGTGTAGGGCGGCCAGATGACCTTGGGGCCGTCCCAGTCATCGTCGTAGAGACTCGCCCACGGTTCGGGTGTGTCAAAAGGTTCATGCGGATCAAATTCGTCAACGAACAAGAAAAACCGGTCGTGTTCGTGGGCGTTGTCTCGCAACCACGACGCGGCTGCCTGCATAGTTCGTGGACCGGGAAAATCCGACTCTTCTTTGAAATACGTGCGCGACTTCGTGTAATTGCGGTCAATGGCGGCGGGTTGCGCCGGTAGTGCCGGAGCGCCAAACCATGAGGGGTCGAGGCGCGTTTTCCAAGGATCATCCTCGTGGCCGCGAACGTAGTCCCAAGCGGAAAAATCGACGTGATAGTTCTCACCGCCCGCCTCAAAGAGATGCGGATGATCCGTCACTAGTTGTGTTACGACGCCACTGCGACGTAAGTCGTAAGTAATGGCGTCTTCCCAGATTTCGATTGACCCCCACGGACGCCACAAAAAATCAATGGCGCCACATAACAAGTCGTGACGCGCCGGCATGCACGGCAACGATCCCGTGAGGTGATTCGTAAACCGCGTGGACCGCGCGGCGAAGCGGTCGAGATTCGGCGTGGCGAATTCCTTACTGCCGTATGCGCCCAGAAGATGTCGATTGAGCGAATCAAAGAGAACGACAACGACATTCTTCGGCAGTGCCGGGGCCGCGTCGGAATTCACGGCGACTACTTGGCATTCATCTCTGCGAGCAGCGCCAACGTGTCCTCACGCTCGCTCGCTTCGCCAAATGGATTACCAGAGAACTCGGTTACACCCGCTTCGGCGAGCAAGGAAACTTGCTCACGCACTTGTTCGCTCGAACCGAGTATCGCCACGCCGGCGGGATCGCTCACGCCTTCTTTTTCAAGCATGGCCGCGTAACTGGGCAACGTCCCATACACCTTAAAAATTTCGTTGCCGCGCGCTTTGGCGCCTTCGATGTCACTGGTCACGCAGATCGGCAGCGCGCAGACAATTCGAGGCGCGGGTCGACCGGCTTCGCTCGCTGCTTCATTAATAGTGGGCGCCACGTGCGTCGCAATGGTTTGGCGACCCGTCATCCACGTCAGTGTGCCGTCGGTGAGTGTTCCCGCCAGTTTCAACATCTTGGAGCCAAGAGCCGCCACTAGCAATGACGGCGGGTCAACGTCTTTTGGTCCTACGGGACTAAGTGATGTGGCACTCACGCGTTCACCTTTTACGGAAACATTCTCTCCTCGCAGCATTGGAGCAAGCGCTTCCAAGTATTCGCGCATGTAGCGCACGGGCTTGTCAAACGAAATGCCCCACAAACCTTCGACAATCACCTGATGCGAAAGTCCAATACCAAGTGAAAGGTGTCCACCGATTGCCTCTTGCACGGTGCGAGCTTGCGCGGCGAGCATGGACGGGTGGCGTGGCTGGATTGGAACAACCGCCGTTCCGAGGTCAAGCGTCGGAAGTTCGCGACCCACAATGGCGAGTGCCGTCAAGGTGTCGGGTCCAAATATCTGTGACGACCACATGCTGGTAAAACCCGCATCGCAAAGTTTGCGGGCGCGCGCCAGTGTTGACTCAATGCCCCCGTCCGTGTCGAGTCCAATGGAAATGCGCATTCGTCTGTCCCCTTTTGTCGCAAAGACCACTAGCGTTTCGGTCGTGCTGAAGGTTACCCAAAGCCCCGCCACCACGCGCGTGGGCGTGGTGGGAGCAGGTCAATTGGCCCGAATGATGGCGCAAGCGGCAAGCCCGCTCAACATTGCGCTGACGGTTCTTGCGAGCAACAGTGCCGATGCGGCCAACGATGTCGCCGACTTCGTCGTCATTGGGGCCGCTACTGACGAAGTCGCCCTTCGCGAACTGAGTTCGCTGGTTGACGTTGTTACCTTTGACCACGAACTCGTGGACCTCGCGGTCATTGAAAAACTCGAACTCGAAGGCACCAAGATATTTCCGTCCTCAGCGGCACTCCGTTTCGCCGTGGACAAGGCCTACCAACGTCGCACCTTGCAGGCGGCCGGCGTCCCCGTTCCTCGCTTCGTCATTCTCGATTCGTGGGATGAAGCAGCGTTTGACGAAGCCTCCGAAAAGTTCGCCGGCGTTCCCGTCGTCAAAGCAGCCCGTGGTGGCTACGACGGACGTGGTGTCGTCGTAACAAACGATCTCAACGAAGCTCGCGAAGGCGCGCGGCGAATGAGCGAGAGCGGCGAGGTTCTCTTGGAGGAACGACTGACGCTGCTCAGCGAAGTCGCGGGCGTGGTCGCTACGAACACACTCGGCGAGCGCGCCTATTGGCCGATTGTGACGACCGTTCAAACAAACGGCATGTGTTCCGAGGTGCGATTTCCCGCTGAGCTTGGCCCGCAAGACCTCGTTGAAGTTCTGGACATCACCCAGCGCGTGGCCGCCATTGTGAACGCAGTGGGGATACTCGCCATTGAACTCTTTGTCACTTCGGACGGTGTCTTCGTGAACGAAGTAGCGACGCGACCTCATAATTCAGGGCACTGGACTATTGAAGGATCGCGAACCAGCCAGTTCGAAAATCACCTACGAGGCGTTGTTGGCTTGCCGCTCGGCGAGACCACGCCCACCGAACGTTTTGCCGTGATGGTGAACATTGTCGGAACTGACGAACCGGGCTCGCTAGAAAATGCTCAGGCAGTCGCGGGAGCGCACGTCCACGACTACGGGAAAACTTGGCGAACGGGACGAAAACTTGGACACGTGACGGTCGTGGGCGACGACGCAACCTCCGTGCGCGTGAGAGCATGGAAGAGTGCCAACGCACTAAAGACGAGTGCCCAAATGGAGGACGAATGAGTGACGCGGTAGTCGGCATAGTCATGGGTAGTTCTTCAGACCTCGGCGTAATGAACGAAGCAGCGCAGGTCTTAAAGGACTTCTCCATCGGATTTGAAACCCACGTTGTTTCGGCGCACCGCACACCGGACGCCATGATCCAGTACGGTACGAGCGCTCGAGAACGAGGACTACGCGTCATCATCGCGGGCGCCGGTGGTGCCGCTCACCTTCCAGGAATGTTGGCCAGCGTCACCACACTTCCCGTCATTGGCGTGCCGGTGCAACTTTCACGACTCGACGGCATGGACTCACTGCTTTCCATCGTGCAAATGCCTCGCGGCGTGCCGGTTGCCACGGTCGCTATTAACGGCGCAACGAACGCGGGACTTCTCGCTGTTCGAATTCTTGGAACTACGGATCAAGAACTGGCGAAAGCACTCGAAACGTACCGTTTGGAATTGGGAGAAATGGCCCAAAAACAGGACCGTGAGTTACCGCGCGATTAGCAGTCGAACCCACTTGTAATCTGAGGCGCTGCAGTTTGTATTCCATAAGAGCCTTCTAAAAAGAGAACTTGATCAACAAAGAGCGGACCTAGGCTGCTACATGAAGAGGGAGGATCCCGATGGGTCTATTAAAACGTGCGTCGACGATATTTCAGGCCAAGGCCAACAAGGCGCTCAATAAGGCCGAAGATCCCAGAGAAACACTGGACCTTTCGTACGAGCAACAGTTGGACAACCTGACCAAGGTGCGTCGCGCGGTGGCCGATGTCGCCACCGCGCGAAAGCGTGTCGAACTCCAAGCGGCCCAGTTGAAAGCTCAGGGCGACAAGTTGGGCGACCAGGCCAAGGCCGCGCTCGCCCAGGGAAATGAGCCCCTCGCTCGTGAGGCCCTCACTCGTCGCGAAGCAATCTCCAGCCAACTAACTGACTTGCAAAGCCAGCACGATCAGATTGCTGACCAAGAACAAAAACTGATTGCGACCTCACAGCGTCTGCAGACCGAGGTTGAGGCCTTTCGAACCAAGAAAGAGACCATCAAGGCGACCTATACCGCAGCCGAGGCATCGTCACACATCTCCGAAGCCGTTAGCGGTATTTCCACGTCCATGAGTGATGCCGGTGCGGCGATGCAACGTGCCCAAGACAAGGTCAGCGAAATGCAAGCTCGATCGGGCGCGCTCGACGAACTGCTGAGCTCGGGAGCCCTTACTGATCTCACGAGCAATAACGACGACATCCAAGCGCAGCTTGACAAAGCTGGGGCCCAAAGCAATATCGATGCCCAACTCGCGGCCCTTAAAGCACAGGTGGGCACGAGCAGTCCCAACGAACTCGCATCAGGAGAAAAAACCGAATAATGGCAACTCAAAATCATCACATCGAAACGGACCGAGGTCTTTCGTCGCGCATGTTCATGACCGGGCTCGCCCTCGTCTTGCTCTACGCCCTCGTTGTCGGCATTCTCATCAGCCTCGGCGTCTCCGTCGTGCTGGTGGTTGTCCTTGCCTTCGCGTTGATCTTTTCGCAGTACTGGTTCTCGGACAAAATCGCCATGTTTTCCATGCGAGCCAAGGTCGTTACGCCCGAAGAAGAGCCCAAGCTGCACGCCATCATTGATCGACTCTGCGCGCTTGCTGAAATGCCCAAGCCGCGCGTTGGCGTTGCGGAGACCGACGTGCCAAATGCTTTTGCGACTGGTCGAAGTCCCAAGTCCGCGGTCGTTGTGGCGACTCGAGGAATTATGCGGCGCCTCAGTGACGAAGAATTAGAAGCCGTGCTCGCTCACGAGCTCTCCCACGTTGCTCACAAGGACGTGGCCGTCATGACCATTGCGTCGGGCGTGGGCATGTTGGCCGGACTCGTTGCTCGCATGGCTCTGTGGGGTTCAATGCTTTCGGGTGGCGGACGAGGTGGTCGAAACGGCCAGAACCTCGTCATCATTGAGCTCGTGACCATGCTTGTTTCCGTGGTTATTTACTTCATCTCGTTCCTGCTCACGATGTCGCTATCGCGGTACCGCGAATTGGCGGCTGACCGTTCCGGAGCAATCCTCATTGGCAAGCCGAGCGCACTCGCGAGTGCACTCGTGCGAATCAACGGCGAGATGGGAAAGATCCCCCAAACGGACCTTCGCAAGGTCGAAGGAATGAACGCCTTTTTCTTTACGCCAGCGCTCGCCCAAGGTGGTGTTGGCGCATTGTTTTCGACGCACCCCACCCTCGAAAAGCGCTTGGACCAACTCGCGAAGCTCGAAAAGCAACTCAACGGCTAAATGGGTTTGTTTGACACCGTGCTTGGTCGAACCAAGCAGATCGCTCCCCAACTCGACGCTCTGTTTGCGCTACCCACAGGTGCCCTGACGCTCGATTCAGAACTTGACCTTGTAACCAGTGGCCACGCGGGTCTCTGTTTCAAATCTGGCAGTGGCGAGTCCACCATCACGACCGATCAGGAGTTGCACGACCTTCTCGCTTTAGATGAGACCGATCACGACATTTCCATCACGACGGACGATTTGGGTTTCAAATGGGTGCTCATCAACGACGTCGACATCCCCAGTTTGGTGACGCGTGTCCATGGGGCGAACACCACCATGGTCGAAAACGGCCTCGGTCCACGCCTCCTATGCGCCGTGTTTGGATTCGTGCCAAAGACCCCACCCGGTGACGGCGACGTGCGACTGGTGTATCTCCTAAAACGAGGGACGTTCTATCCGTTCGCTCCGCGTCCCAACGAGCAACGCGATAATGAACTTGAACTTCGGGTGAAGTCCTTCATTGGTGATGATCTACCGATGGAAAAGGACCTCAGTCGATGGATGGCGCTCTGGAATCTGCCCGTTACCTAGGCGTAACGATGATGTCGGTGTGGTCTTCAAGAACACGATTAAGACCGTCTCCAAAATCAAGATCCAACTGAGTGAGCCCGTCCTTGTCGTGCGTCCACACCTCAAAGCGCAATTGGCGATAGCCAACCGTCACGTTCGGATGATGATCGAGGCCTTCGGCTAAAGGCACACAGGCCTGCAGGAGATCTATCGACGCGGGATACGTCGTCGTGGCAACGCTGCGGACCAGGTGACCGTCAACTCGCTGCCACGTTGGGTGCATTTGGAGCCACGCCGAAATGACGTCGTCGTCGAGCAACGGGGGCCGACTCACGGGTGCGTCATGTTCGCCGGCACGATGGCTGCGTCAAACTCCTCGGCACTTAAGAATCCGAGCGACAAAGCGGCTTCGCGCAAGGTCGTTCGCTCCTTGTGCGCCTTTTTTGCCACCTTGGCCGCCTTGTCGTAGCCAATGATGGGATTGAGTGCGGTCACGAGCATCAATGAGTTGTTGAGGTGATGCTCAATTTGCTCGTAGTCCGGCTCCAATCCCTCGACGCAGAATTCACGGAAGCGGTCACAGGCGTCCGTCATGAGGTCAATGGAATTGCAGACGTTGTGAATCATGACGGGCTTACAGACGTTCAATTCAAAATTTCCTCGCGATCCCGCAATGGACACCGCGGAGTCATTTCCAAAAACTTGGATGCCCACCATGATCATGGCTTCGGACTGCGTTGGATTTACCTTGCCCGGCATGATGGAACTACCTGGCTCGTTTTCGGGCAGCTGCAGTTCACCAAGGCCACTACGAGGTCCAGAGCCCAACCAACGAATGTCGTCGGCAATCTTCATGAGACTTGCCGCCAGTGTCTTTAGCGCCCCGTGTGCAAAAATAACGGCGTCGTGGGCCGCGAGGGCCGCGAATTTATTGGGAGCGGTCACAAACGGCAGACCGGTCAACTCGGCAATTTGTGCCGCCACGCGAGCGCCGAACTCCGGGTGCGTATTGAGTCCCGTGCCCACGGCCGTTCCCCCGGCCGCCAATTCGTAGAGGCCAGGAAGGATGAGCGCAAGACGATCGAGGTCCGCGTCGAGTTGCGCCACGTAGCCCGAAAATTCCTGGCCAAGCGTGAGAGGCACCGCGTCCATGAGGTGGGTGCGTCCGATCTTAACGACGTCAACATAGGCCTTTGCTTTGACATCAAGTGCGTCGCGCAGTCGCTCCACTGAAGGAACCAGTCGATTGACGATCTCGGAGGCCGCCGCAATGTGCATGGCGGTTGGAAACGTGTCATTGGATGATTGGGACATGTTCACGTGGTCGTTCGGGTGCACGAGGCCCTTCGAGCCGAGTTCGCCACCCCCTAACTGCGTGGCGCGATTGGCAATAACTTCATTGACGTTCATGTTGGTCTGCGTGCCCGAACCCGTCTGCCAAATGCGCAAAGGAAATTCTTCTGCCAAGGTGCCGTCGATGACTTCATGGGCTGCCTGCTCAATCAACGTTGCTCGTTGTTCGTCGAGTTTTCCCAGGTCATGGTTTACTCGCGCCGAAGCCAACTTCAATATTCCGAACGAGCGGATGACCGCCGCGGGCATGACGTCATGACCAATGGCGAAGTGGTGCAAACTCCGTTCCGTCTGAGCGCCCCAGTAGTGCTCGGCGGGTACCTCAATCTCCCCCATCGTGTCTGACTCGGTTCGAAAAGCTCCCACGTGTTCCTCCACATCCTTTCGCGCACGGCCCCAAAGGAGTCCGTCGCAGACCAACGTCGTCATAGTGACGAGACCACATTTCGTAGTATGTCCATCTTCAAACTAGTAGCCTGCCCGAAGGTTCTACGAGGAGGTAGCCATGGCCGATACCTTTAGCGACGCCAGCCGCGCGATATTCGACAAGAAAGTTTTAGCCCACGTGGCCAGTTTGGGCCCCGACGGCGATCCCCACGTCACGCCCGTCTGGGTGGAATTAGATGGTGAGGAAATTGTCATCAATACTGCGCTCGGTCGAGCCAAGGCTCGCAATCTCGCCAACGACGCTCGCGTCGCCGTCTCTCTCACCGATCCCGACAACCCCTACACCGTGATTGCCGTGCGCGGACACGTCGGAACGTTCACGACTGACGGAGCCGACGAAGTCATTGACCGACTCGCAAAGAAATACATGGACGTCGACACGTATCCATTTCGTCGCGAAGGCGAAATTCGCGTCACGGTAAAAATCGTCGCTGATCGGATTGCTCAACAGCCCGAGCTATAAGCGTTACGAAAATACCTCAACGTCAACGTCGGCGGTGTTCGAACTGTTTGATTGGTTAAGGGTCTGTTCGTCGTTCAAGAGTTGGTCGCCTTCGCGCCACCACACAACAATTGGTTGGGGTGGAGCGGGCCGACTGTAGGCACCGTCTAATACCGCGACGTCATTTTCGAGCGTGACCCGCTCGCCACTGAGTAGTGCTTCAACTATTTGCGCGTGTTGTCGCGCCTTTTGATCATTACTCGCAACTACTACGCAATCAACGTGGCACAACTGCGCCAACGTCTTTACGTCGCGTGCGCCAATAGACGCTGGATACTGCTCACTCACGTCCAGCCACACGCCAATGGGTCCTCGCAACTCGTTGGCGACAGCTCCCAACATTGTGCTGGTTGAACCACCGCGAAGTGACACGCAGACGGATCCTTCAACATTCGCCACTTGTGCTGGTATGTCGCGCCAAAGCGTCGCCGGGACCGTGAGGTGCGTCAACACTTAGGGTTGCAGTTCGGCTTCAGGGAGACGCTCGATGTTGACGTCCCGAAACGTCATGATACGAACGGAAGGTACAAATCGAGCAGTGCGATACATATCCCATACCCAGGCATCGCTCAGCGTCACTTCAAGCAACGTGGGCGTGCCTGGCGAACGCACTTCAACGTTTACTTCGTTCGCGAGATAGAAGCGTCGATCAGTTTCCACTGCGAATGAAAACATGCTGATAACGGCTTTGTATTCTTGGACGAGGGCCAACTCCAGCGTGGCTTCGTAGTCGTCAAGTTCCTCTTCGCCCATGGGCGCCAAGGCTGCTTAGTCGCGCTCGGTGATGACGCGACGCTCCTTGATCTTGGCGGCTTTTCCACGCAGATCACGGAGGTAGTACAACTTCGCGCGACGGACGTCGCCGTACGAGTCAACTTCGATCTTGGCAATCGTCGGGGTGTGCACTGGGAACGTACGCTCCACGCCCACGCCGAAACTGATCTTTCGAACGGTGAAGGTTTCTTGCAGACCCGAGCCCTGACGACGAATGACGACGCCCTGGAAGACCTGAACACGCTCACGGGTGCCTTCGACCACGCGAACGTGGACTTTCAGGTTGTCACCAGGGCGAAATGCGGGAATATCGTCGCGAAGCGAGTCGCGGTCTATAAGTTCAGTCGGGTTCATGAGAGCGGTCCCTTTCGGATCACTGAAGGCTCTACAACATTAGCCGCTGGGCGAACTTCCGCGCACCTCAGGGAATTCGTCCAAAACCTTCTGGTCATCAGTGCTGAGACCACCGCGCAGGGCCAGTAGATCAGGTCGACGAGCGATCGTTCGACGAAGCGCCTGCGCTCTTCGCCACCGAGCCACGCGAGCATGGTCGCCCGACAAAAGCACCTCGGGAACGTCAAGTCCGCGGTACGTCTGGGGCTTGGTGAATTGAGGGTATTCAAGCAATCCGTCTTCAAAGGACTCTTCGTCGGTCGAGGTTTCGTTACCCAGTGCGCCAGGCAAGAGACGAACCACAGCTTCAACAACACACAGCGCGGCCAGTTCACCGCCGGCCAACACAAAATCACCGAGTGATATCTCGTCGTCGACCACGAGATCGAGCGCGCGCTGATCAAAGCCTTCGTAGCGTCCACACAGCAAAGAAAAACCATTCAGTTGTGCGAGGTCTTTTGCGACGGACTGCGAAAAGGGACGGCCCGAGGGCGTTAGCGCAATCAAGGGACGAGCCAAGTCCGTCACCGACTCCACACTTCGAACAATGGGCTCGGGGCGAAGCACCATGCCCGCTCCTCCCCCGTAGGGCGTGTCGTCGACGGTCCGGTGAACGTCGTCGGTGGCGTCGCGTAGATCGAACGTTCGAAGCGACCAGACGCCGCGTTCGCTCGCGCGAGAAAGAATTGACTCCGCGCAGTAGGACTGAATGAGATCTGGAAAGAGCGTCAAAACATCAATTTGAACGGTCATTCGAACAGACCTTCGGGCGCGTCAATGACAATCCTCGTTCGTGGTTCGACCTCGGTGGCAAACGTCAGTGGCACCAACGCACCAGTATCGAGAATCAACATGTCGCTGGCTGGATACTCCTCAACGGCCACGACGAGTCCTCGAACAATGCCGTCGGTCGTCACAACTTCTGCTCCGTAGAGTTCGTCAATCCAAATGACGCCAGCGATATCAAGTCGTGGAGCAGAAAGCACTACGCCGCGCCATTTGTCGGCCTCGTCGCGAGTAGTAATTTCCTCGAACGAAACGAGGTGGCGTTGTTGGTGCGGCTGCGAGTGCGTCACGGTGAGTGGACCGCGATCCGTCTCCAAGACCGTGCCAGGGACGAGGCGTTCTAATCGATCAGTCCAGAGATCAACCGAAAGTTGTCCCTTAAGTCCATGAGCTCTCATGATTTTGCCCACTTGAAGCATTGAGCGCTCGTCGGCGCCCATGATCAGTCGACGATGTCGACGGAGGTCGTTACGCCGTCACGAGCACCGGCAGCGGCAACGAGTGCACGGATGGCCTGCGCCGTTCGTCCACGTCGACCAATAACGCGACCCATGTCGTTGGGTCCGACGTTGAGCGACAACAAGACCTTGTTGCCCTGATCCTTCACGTCGACAGAAACGGCTTCCGTGTCTTCGCACAAAGACGTCGCGACGTACGAAAGCACTTTTGAAGCCGTGAGCGCTTTTTCGGCGTTACCCGAGGATTCCTCGACGTAATCGTCGAAGTCGTCCGCGTCGTCAATCTGGTTTATATCGCCCGCGACGTACTCGTCGTGGACGTCACTCACTGGGCGGCCTTCTCGGCCTTCGCAGCCTTCGAGGCGGCGAATTCGTCAAGGGCACCCGAAGCCTGGAGCAACTTACGAACGCGGTCCGTCGGCTGGGCACCGTGCTGGAGCCAGTGCAGAGCCTTCGCGTTGTCGATGTCAAAAACGGTCTCGGGGTTCGCGGCGGAAAGGCCACGGGGTTGGTACGTCCCAACGATCTCTAGGAACGCTCCCGAACGCGCACGTCGGCTCTCGGCCGCGACCACGCGGTAGGTCGGTTGCTTCTTCTTGCCCATGCGAACCAGGCGGAGTTTGACTGCCACGACGAAAATTCCCTTCAGAAAATGCTGTCTTCGAATTTGAACAGGTGGTGATTACCCGAGCGACAAAGTTTAGCGTTGTTTGGGTGGGGTCACTCGACCACCCTTTTTCTTCTTGCCTTTGCTGTTCGTACCAGGTCGCGGTGTACCCGCCGCCATGCCCGCACCTAGTGCTTCAAAGCCGGCTGGCAACTGCTCGCGCGTCTGGGCGCTTCGCGCCGCGAGACTTGCCATTTTGCCCATGCCGGGGACGTCGGGCGTCTTTCCACCGGCCATTTGTTTCATCATCTTTCGCATCTGCGTGAACTGATTCAACAATTGATTGACCGCCGGCACGGTGGTGCCTGATCCCTTGGCAATTCGCGTACGGCGAGACGCGTCAATGACGCTCGGATCACGTCGCTCCTTGGGCGTCATGGAACGAACAATTGCTTCTACGCGATTGATATCTTTGTCCTCGATGCTTGAGGCGGCGGTTCGCATTTCCTTACTCACGCCAGGCATCAACTTCATAAGACCACCGAGCGAACCCATTTTCTTTACTTGATTGAGTTGCGATAAGAAATCATCGAGAGTGAATTGACCGCTCATCATGCGACCGGCCGACTCCGCGACGACGTCAGCGTCCATGGTCCGTTCAGCCTCTTCAATGAGCGACAACATGTCGCCCATACCAAGGATGCGAGAGGCCATGCGGTCCGGATGGAACAGATCGAAGTCACTTAGCTTCTCACCCGTTGAGGCAAAAACGACGGGACGTCCTACGACACCGCGCGCCGACAGTACCGCTCCCCCACGAGAGTCGTAGTCCAGTTTCGTAACGATGATGCCACTCAGGGCCAACGACTCGTGAAAAGCGCGAGCGGTTTCAACGGCACTTTGGCCAGTGACAGCGTCAATAACGAGGAACGTGTAATGCGGCGAGGTGGTTTTTGAAATGTCGCGAACTTCGCGCATCAACGCTTCGTCGATTGCCAATCGACCCGCGGTGTCAACGATGACAACATCGCGACCCAGGCGCGTGGCTTCAGCAACACCCGCCCTGGCAACCTTGACGGGCGTTGTGGAGGCACTAAAAACGTCGACGCCAATTTGAGATCCCAAGACACGTAACTGCTCAACGGCCGCGGGACGTTGGAGGTCAGCCGCAATTAAGTACGGCTGGCGGCCTTGCTGCTTAAACCACAACGCCAACTTTGCGGCGGTTGTCGTCTTTCCCGCGCCCTGAAGTCCCGCGAGCAAAATAACGGTTGGCGGACGTGACGCGTAGGTGACCTTTAACGCACTCGAACCCAGGACCTCAATGAGCTGCTCGTGTACGGCTTTAATGACTTGCTGGCCCGGCGTGAGACTCTGCTGGAGAACGTCGCCGCTCAGGCGCTCACGAACAGCTTCGATGAAGGCGTGTACCACGCCAAGTTCGACGTCAGCTTCGAGCAGCGCCGTGCGAACATCCTCGAGGGCAGCGTCGAGATCAGCGTCACTTAAGCGTCCCCGCGAGCGCAGGGAACTACTGAGGCGTTCTAATCGATCGGTGAGTGCGTCAAACATGACTACTGCAGATTACCGTCAGGCTTCAAGAAGAGCTTCGACAAACTCCGAAGGTACAAAGGGCACGAGGTCGTCGGCCGATTCGCCCACGCCCACGAGTTTCACGGGTACGCCCAATTCCTGTTGAATGGCCACCACGATGCCGCCGCGCGCGGTGCCGTCGAGCTTCGTAAGAATGATGCCCGTCACCGATGCCGCGGCCAAAAATTCTTGTGCTTGCGTCAGAGCGTTTTGACCCGTCGTCGCGTCGAGGACGAGCAATGTCTCGGTTACTTGGCCGGGTGGACGATCAGCCACGCGGCGAATTTTCGAGAGTTCGTCGAGCAAATTAGAACTCGTGTGTCGACGCCCGGCGGTGTCCGCCAAGACCAACGAGGCGTTACGGGCCTTGGCTCGTTCGAGTGCGTCGTGCACCACGGAACTGGGGTCTGCCCCCTCGCTCGCTCGCACGATGTCAGCGCCGGTTATCTCAGCCCAGAGTTGTAACTGATCGGCCGCGGCTGCGCGAAAGGTGTCGCCCGCCGCCAACACGACGCGGGCACCTGCGTCGACTTCACGCTTTGCAAGTTTGCCGATCGATGTCGTCTTTCCCACGCCATTTACTCCCACGAACAGCCAGACGGGAATGCGACCTTCGTCGCAGTCGACCCTGAGGGAACGATCTTTCTCTCCAAGGGCATCGAGAAGTTCTTGTCGAACGGCGCTGGCCACGCCATCAGGTGCACCGTTGGTGCGAAGAGATTCAACGATGACGTTCGTGGTCGAAACACCCACGTCACTTCGCAACAACACTTCTTCGACCACCGAGAGTTCATCGACGCTGACGGCACCGGAACTCGAAAGTGCCCGCACGCGGTCGAAGATTCCTCGCGATCCACTGAGGCGCTTATCAAGGTTCGACGAGTTCCCATCAAGACGTGGACGAACTAGCGCTTCATCGACGAGGACCGGAGGCATGGGTGCGCGTTCCTCTTTAGCTACCAGTCGCTTTTGGCGACGACGGCCAAAAATGCTCACGCCGTCTCCAGCTCCGAGGTTGCGCGCACGCGTTGGCTGACTACGCGTGAAGAGCCACCCGGTGCCATGGTGACGCCGTAGAGACTGTCGGCTGCTTCCATCGTGCGCTTTTGGTGCGTCACGATTAACAATTGTGCTTCATGACGGAATTCATCAACCAAGCCAAGGAAGCGTTGCAGATTGACGTCGTCAAGCGCCGCTTCGACCTCGTCCATCATGTAGAACGGCGAGGGCCGCGAGCGAAACACCGCGAAGAGAAATGCCAGAGCAGCCATCGAGCGCTCACCACCGGACAACAGTGACACTCGTCGAATGTTTCGACCCATTGGCCGCACTTCAATCTCCACACCCGTATTCAGCGGATCATCGGGCTCAGTAAGAAGAAGGCGACCTTGTCCGCCCGGAAACAACATGGCAATGAGCGTCGAGAAATGCTCATTCACATCAGCCACCGCTGCCGAGAACAAGGTCATGATTTCGTCGTCGAGCGCGCGAAGAACTTCTTGCAATTCTCGACGCGCATTTCGTACGTCGCTCACCTGGGCGTCGAGATCTTTGTAGCGATCTTCAAGTACGGAGAGTTCCTCGAGCGCCAGAGGATTAATAAGTCCCAGAGAATTCATGCGGTTCTCGAGTTCGCTCACGCGTTGCTCGATCGTGACATCGTCGGGAAGTTCATAGGTCGTAACGTCACCGAGTTCTTCGGGTTCAACGACCAAGTCACGTCGAATCGCTTCGTACAGGTTGTTAACTCGAACCACTAATTCGGCGTTCTCAATCTCATCGGCGCGCACCGCTTCGGAAAGCTCCACGAGGCGTGCTTCGGTGGTGTTTCTTTCACGCTGGAGCTCTTCCAATCGCTCGACCCCAGCGCGTGAAACTTCCAGTTGCTCACGGTACGTTGAGGCCAGAGCCTCCTGGGACAAACGAACGTCCTCTCCCGCGTTGTCAACAATGACCGCGAGATGTTCCAGTGTGCGAAGTTCAAATTCCAATCGCTCTCGCCGTACCGTGGCTTCGTCGCGCTCACTCGCACGTCCTTCCAAGCGAGCTTCAACCTCACCGCGACGCTGTTCAATAAGTCGTCGTCGTTCACCAAACTCGGCTTCACGACGTGACAAAGTAAGTGCCAACGAACTCACGTGCTCGCGGTGTGCTTCGACCGTCGTGCGCGCTTCGTTGGCCCACGTTGCTCGTTCTTCGGATGCCTCCACCGCGGCTCGAAGCGAAGGTAGTCGTTCGTCAATCGTCAAAAGATCCGCCGACACGACGGAATCTTCTTCCTTCAAGCTTTCGAGCTCGGCCATTGCTTCGTGACCTTGTGATTCCAGTTGTGTACGCAGTTCACCGAGTCGTTCGATTTCATCGAAAAGGTGCTGAATATCGCCCTGAACTTTTACCAGTTGCGTCGCCGCGCTGCTGAGTTGCGACCTCGCTTCACGAACGCGGGCGTCAGCTTCATCTCGTCGAAGCCGAGCCGGTGCAAGTTGCGCTTCAGCCACTTCAGCCTGTGCGCCCGCTTCATCAACCGTGGACTTCGTGACGAGCGAACGTCCCGACGCCACTCGCCAACCCGACGCCGCAAAGCGGTCGCCGTCTCTAGTTACGACCACTAAATCGGGTTGCGCCATAGCGACCTCGATGCCCGCTTCCCAGTTCGGCGCAATGACCGCCGAGGCAAACATGGTGTCGAGCACCTTTGTGACGTCCTTGGGTGCGTCCTTTCGAGCGCGCACGACTGAACGAAGTGCCGTGCAGTTAGAAGGGATATTGGCGGCCGATCGTGCGACGTCCGTTGCCGGGAGAACAAGACCGCTGCCGCCTTCGTTGCGGAGCGCTTGCAACGCGGCGTGTGCGGACTTTCGTCCGTCCACCAAGACGGCCGACACCGACGCGCCAGCAGCAGATTCCACGGCACGCTCAAATCCTTCGTCAACTTCTATCAATTCAAGAAACGATCCAAGCACGCCCGTCACTTTGCCGATGATGGCTTTGCCATTCGCGCCAGAAAACTCCTCGAGCGCGCGCGCCAGCGCCTCGGCGCGCGCTTGTGCCCGAGCAGACGTTTCCGTTACGTCGCGAAGGGATTCGTCCGCCGCTACTCGCCCGGCCTCCGCCTCTTTGACGTCGATCTCTGCTGCACTAAAGGCTCTCGTCGCGTCTTCGAGCGCGATCGTGCTGCTCGCTTGTTGTGCCACGGCCCCGTCGTAAAGGACCTTCGTCGAGGATAATTTTTCGTCAAGTTCGCCGAGACGCTCCGTTACTCGGCGAAGGGACTCGCGCAGCGACGCGCTCGAACGTTCGAGCAAGGCACGCTGTTCAAGAGCCATATCAAGTTCACTCTGAGCGCTTGTTCCCGATAGATTCCCCCACGTCACTTCGTACTGCTCGTTGGCGGCGTCAAAGGAAATTGACGCGGCTTCGAGTTCGCTACGTAGTTCACTGAGACCACGTTCATCGATTCCTAATTGCGTTAGCTCAGCACTCAATCTGGCCGAATCGGCTTCGAGGGTGGCGATGACGTTCTCGTCGGCCGACGCCAGCAGCGCTGAGTGTAGGGAGCGTGCTCGCTCATCAATAAGTTGTCGCGTACCGCGAACGCGTTCGGCGAGTCCCTGGAGTGTGCCAAGTGTCGACGCCAGATGTTCTTCTTTTCGACTGGCTATCTCCGCGGCGGCCGTCGTCGCTTGCGCGTCGAGATTCAACAATTGATGACGAAGTTCTCGCTCCCTCGTCGACGCCGCCCGTAGTTGCGTGTCGAGCGATCGTTGTCGGTTTTGAAAAGCGTGAAGGCGTGATGAAAACAAGTGGCGGCGAGCCTCACGAAGGTCCGCTTCCACATCGGCGTAGCTACGAGCGGCGATGGCTTGGCGTTCTAAGGGACGCATCTGACGACGCACTTCTCGCACGAGGTCACCGAGGCGTTCCAGGTTTTCTTGCGTAGTGGCGAGTCGACGTTCGGCACGTTCTTTTCGTCTTCGATGCTTCAAGACACCCGCGGCTTCTTCAATGACGGCGCGTCGGTTTTCGGAACTCGAATTAAGCACAGAGTCGAGTTGGCCTTGACCAATGATCATGTGTTGCTGGCGACCCACACCTGAATCGCCAAGCAGTTCTTGGATGTCGAGGAGTCGACACGTCGTCCCGTTGATGGCGTACTCGGAGTCGCCGTTTCGAAAAAGCGTGCGCGAAATTGTTACTTCGGCCCCGTCAATGGGCAACTTCCCCGAAGCGTTATCGAGCGTGAGAGAGACTTCCGCTCGTCCGAGCGCGGCGCGCGTCGAGGTACCGACAAAAATTACGTCGGACATGGTGCCACTGCGAAGAGCCCGGGTGCTTTGTGCGCCAAGTACCCAGGTGACGGCGTCCACCACATTGGATTTTCCCGAGCCGTTGGGACCTACGACGGCCGTCACACCCTGTTCAAATTCCAGGACCGTGTTGTCAGCGAAGGACTTGAACCCCTTCATGGTCAATCGCTTTAGAAACACGCGCTAGACGCTAGCAATCTTCGTCACGGAAGTACCGGTGGTTAGTTTTGACACTTAGGGCAAAAGTACGTCGACCGCTGGCGAAACATCACTCGCTCAATCGGGGTACGACACTGGAAGCACAATTGACCTTCACGGTTGTACACCTGGAGGAAATTCTGGAAACTGCCGGGGTTGCCATCAGGGTCAACGAACTGCTCATCGTCGAGCGTGGTGCCGTTGTGCTTGATAGCGTCGGCCAGAATCTCACTGATGGCCCGGTGGAGCCGTCGAATTTCAATGGTCGAGAGTGAATCGGCCGGTCGGTCGTAGCGAATCCCCGCGTTAAAGAGACATTCGTCGGCGTAGATATTGCCAATGCCCGCAATGATGTCCTGGTCCGTTAAGACAGCCTTGATAGGCGTCGTACGACTGCGGACAATGGCGGCGAAGCGGTCCCAGCCAATTTGGTCCTCGAGAGGATCAAGGCCAAGGTGGGCAAGTTCCGGCACGGCTTTTCGAAGAGCCAAGCCGTCGCCGCCAATGGCCAGTCGAGCGAACTTAGAAATCTCGAGTGGCGTTCCTTCGGGAAGTGGTACGGATACGTAGAGTTCGCCAAAGGTTCGTGGGTCCACGTAACGAAGCTCGTCACCTTGGACAAAGGTGAAGACAACGTGCGTGTGCTTGGGCTTGGGGTCCTTTGGACCACTGGCTCGGAGCAGTTGCCCACTCATGCCGAGGTGAATCACCATGTGGTTGCCGCCGTCCAGCCCAAAAATCAGATTCTTTCCAAGACGCTGGATGCTCTTGACCGTGTGGCCCTCAACGAGCGAGCGAAAGTCTTTTGCCGACTTGTGGCGTCGCACGATGCGGCCATTGGTGATGCTGACGGATTTGATTTTCTTTCCAATGACGTCACGAGCGAGCGACGCTCGAACCGTTTCTACTTCGGGTAACTCAGGCATCGCGCTTCGCCCACGCCGAAAGAGCAGCGGCGGCTTCCGCGGCTTTCTTTGATCTGCCGCGACCATTCGCCGAGACTTTTCCTACGCGGACACTGGCTTCAAACATCGTCGCGTGCGCGGGACCTTCGCTTGAGACGTCGTAGACGGGAGTGGGAAGTCCCAGTGCTTCGGCCCACTGTCGAAGACGAGTTTTGGGATCAGCCTCTTCGGGCGACGCCGCCGCGACGTCGAGATCGTGTCCGAGTTCCGATTCGACAAACTTCTTTGCTGCCTCAAAACCATTTTCCAAATAGATGGCGGCCGTTAATGCTTCAAACGCGTCAGCCAGCAGCGACGGGCGCTCTTCACCTTTTGAACGCTGTTCGCCACGTCCTAGGAGTAAGACCTTGGAAAGTTCGAGTCGTTGCGAAGCGAGCGCCAGCGAACTTTCATTCACGACACGAGAGCGAACGAGCGAACCCGTTCCTTCGTTGAGATCGGGGTAACGACGAATAATTGTGTCGGCAATGGCCAGGTCCACCACTGCGTCACCCAAAAACTCAAGTCGCTCGTTGGACTCAACGTTGTGCTCGGCGGCGTAACTGGAATGCGTCAGTGCCACCAGCAACATCGGGGACGCCGAGGAAAGACCCACGCGCTGCGCTAAGGCTTCGAGGGCAGAGAGCTGGACGCTCACCAATCGGTTACGCGACCTGGAGCTTGGTCGCGACGTAGTTCACAGCGTCGCTCACTGAGGCGAGGCCCTCTAAGTCCTCGTCATCAATGTGGAAACCCTCCGCGTACGACGCGAGAGCTTCTTCGAGTGCTTCTACTAATTCAATAAGAGCTAACGAATCAGCACCCAAATCACTGAAGGTGGCATTTAACGAAATGGAATCAGCGTCCATCTCCAAGATTTCCGCTAATTGCGTACGAATGATTTGAAAAATCGCATCACGTTCAATTGCACTACCAGAATCCGCGGCCATGGAGCCTCCTTGCTACACCCCTGTCAGTGTACGTTGATTCTGAGAATCAACGGTTACTTATTCACCCTGATCAGGTCGAATAGTCGTTCGAAGCGTCTCCACCACACCAGCGGCCGCCATGTCGGCCCCTACGCGAAGGGCNNCCCAACAAAATGGCACCGCCTTGATTCTCAGGAACGAGTTGGTCGGCGACCGGCAAGAGGAACGGAAACAGCACATCACCCGCGGCTTTTGTTTCGTCGTTCGTGCCAATGACGTTCAACAACGTTGAAAAAATAAATTTCAACGAACCTTCCATGGTCTTTAGTGCCACGTTGCCCGTGAAGCCGTCGGTCACCACAACGTCCACGGGCGACGGAAGAAGGTCGCGACCTTCGACGTTGCCCACGAAATTCAGTCCCGGAAGTTGCGTGAGTAGTTGATGAGTTTCTTTGACGAGTGGAGTTCCCTTGGATGACTCTTCACCAATGGAGAGAAGGCCCACGGAAGGTTCCTTCACGCCGTAGCGCACACTGGCAAAGGCACCCGCCATCTGGGCGAACTGTACGAGCATGTCCGGCGTGCACTCAGCGTTGGCGCCCGCGTCCACCATGATCATGGGCGAGCGACCAAGACGAGGAATTGGTGTCGCAATGCAGGGACGAATAACCCCGGGAAGACGACCCATACGAAGAAGTGCCGACGCCATTGTCGCACCGGTATTGCCGGCGGACACCATGGCGCTGGCTTTGCCATCACGAACCAATTCGGCCGCGCGCACGAGCGAGGAGTCCTTCTTTTTTCGAACACCTTGCGCGGCGTCGTCGTCCATTTCAATAACTTCACTGCAAGCGACGACGTCGAGACCTTGGGGATCGCCTAGACGTTCGAGAACGCCCACGAGGACAACGGAAAGACCGAATTCGTCAACGGCGCGGCGTGCTCCCGCTACAACTTCGGAAGGAGCAAAATCTCCGCCCATCGCGTCAAGGGCGATGGGAAGCGTCAACTCAGTTGACCTCGACTGCTACGCGACCTTTGTACCAACCACAATTGGGGCAAACAACGTGGGGCAGTTTGGACGTCGCGCACTGTGGGCAGACGCTGCGTGAAGGACGCGCCAAGCGCCAGTTCGCTGCACGGCGGCTACGCGTCTTCGCTTTGGAGGTCTTGCGCTTGGGGACTGCCATCGTTCTTCTCTTTCAACAGTACGGCGAACGCCGTTACTCTTCGTCGGACCGCTCGGACGAAACGTCCAACAAGCGGAGCGCGTCAAGTGTAGCCCAGCGAGGATCCATGCTCGGCCGGCAGTCGCAATTGGCCTCGTTCTTGTCAATCCCGCACTCGGAGCACAGACCTTGGCAGTCCTCTCGACAAAGTGGTGCAAGCGGCAATTCCAAAAACACGGCGTCGTGCACCAGGTGCGCAAGGTCAATGAAGTCCCCGTCAATCGGGTACGCCTCTTCGTCATCGGGTGGCGGATTATCAACAAATCGCTCGTTTACCGCAATTTCGTTGTAGCCCTCGACGAGCTTGGAACACCTGCGACATTCGGCTTGCCAAGGTGCTCCTACGACGCCCTTTGCTCGCAGTCCCCCGCTGAACGCCTCCAGGCGAAGCGCGACGCTTACGGCGGCGTCTAAGGGAACGTCGCTTTCGCCGCGGGGGCGAGGAATGAATTCGTGCTGTTCGTCAAAGGGTGCTTCAAACGCGACTTCCATGCTGGAAGGGATTTCGCGCAATAACTGCGCCACGGGAACAAGGTAGGAAGATGTCACCGCGGTCAAAACGCGTCCTGGTCAAAGAATGACGACTCATCGCTTTCCACGTGATCGGTGTCAACATATTCGCTACCCGCATCAACGGGATAGAGGGCTGTGGGAGGCGGAGAAGAATTTATCGACATTGTGGGTCGGAGTCGTTCACGACCTGACACTACGGTGCGCGTCAATCGGTCGAGCACTATGGCCATACCCGCCAATTTTTGATCACAGAAATCTTCGGCTTCGTTAATCAATGTACGAGCTTTTTCTTGGGCGTCAGAAACAATGTGATCCGCGGAGACGTGAGCTTGACGGACAATCTCGGTCTTGTCCACCATGCGAGCCGCCTCGACGCGAACCCGGTCCATCAACTGCTCGGCCTTTCGCCTCTCGGCAGCCATCAATTCGTCTCGATCACGAAGGGCCCAACGCGCTTCACGAACTTCTTCGGGCAGTACCGAAAGCGCCCGCTCCAAAATGTCGAGCATCTCGTCTCGTGATATCAGTATCGACGCCGAAAGCGGCATGGCCTTGGCTTGATTGACAACATCAATGGCTAGGTGCAGCAGCGACTCAATATCGTTGGCGGCGTGCGTCCTCGGGTGCGCGAGTTCGTATTGTTCGTCGGCGTAGCCGTCAAAGGACGTCATTCGTCACCATCCAAGAATTTGTCCTTAAGTCGAGAAATCACGGCGGGTGGCACGAAGGGCGAAACGTCGCCGCCGTAACGAGCGACCTCTCGAAGAAGCCTTGAGGCAATAAACGAGTGGCTCGAACTCGTGGGAATAAATAACGTCTCGACGCCCGACAACGACCGGTTCATCTGCGCCATTTGCAGTTCACTCTCAAAGTCCGAAACGGCCCTCAGACCCTTCACAATGGCGGTGGCATTGACGTCGCGAGCCACGTTCACGAGCAACGTCGAAATGGAGACAATTCGTACGTTTTTTACGTGCGCGCAGGCCTCCGCAATCATCTCGCGACGTTCTTCCAAATCAAACAACGCCTCGGATTTTTGAGGGTTTCTAATGGCGGCGACGACAATTTCGTCGAAAATGAGCGCAGCGCGTTCCACGATTTCGAGGTGACCGTTGTGAAACGGATCAAACGAACCCGGAATGAGACCTACGGTCACGCGATGTCCTCCCATTGCGGTTCAAGCATCGTAACGAGCGTAGTGCCGTATCGCTTGGTTTTGGTTACCATCCAGCCTTCGGGAGCATCCATATGCCGGTCGTTCTCAATAACTGCGCGCGACGCATTGACGCCTTGTAACACGGCACCGAGATCGAAGTCGCCGTAGGGCGGATCAGCGAGCACCAAATCAATATCCCCCGCTGGCTGCCAAACGGGCAACGTTGCTCGAACGTAAATGGCCTCACCTTCAAGTTTGAAGGGTTCCAGATTGGTACGAGCCGCCACTAAGCACGCCGGATCAGAATCTACGAAGTACACGCGCTTTGCGCCCCTCGACATTGCCTCGATGCCGAGCGCTCCCGATCCGCAATAAAGGTCGGCGACCACGAGATCGACGAGACCGCCGCGAGCTTCGAGCATGGAAAAGATGGCTTCGCGAGCCATGTCCGTAGTGGGCCGCACGTTGGCCGGCAGTTTGGCCCGTAACGGACGACCTCTCGCTACTCCACCAACCACACGCACCCTCTAAGGGTACGCCCCTTACATCGACAATTACGACTTAAACAGATAATCAGCCTCTTCGTCATCGATAAAGAGACGCAGTTCGTCGACCAAATCTGGGTGTTCGCTCAGGTCGTCACTCGGACCTACCAGTTTGGTGGCCGCGTCATGGGCCATGAACAGCAAATCTTGATCATCACGAAGTGACGCCAATTTGAGATCGCTTCGACCACGCTGGCGAGCGCCGAGCAGCGTGCCTTCTCCTCGAAGGTCAAGGTCAACTTCCGCGAGAGCAAAGCCGTCGTTGGAGGCCACGAGCGCTTCTAAGCGCGCCGCAGATTCTTCGTTCGGTGCTTCGCCGAGCAAAAAGCAGTAACTCTGCTCCCCGCCTCGACCCACCCGACCACGAAGTTGGTGCAACTGTGCGAGTCCGAATCGCCAGGCGTCTTCAATCACCATCACCGTGGCTTCGGGGACGTCAACGCCGACTTCCACCACGACCGTCGCGACGAGCACGTCAATCACGCCATGTCGAAATTGCTCCATGACCCAGTCTTTTTCGTGGGACTTCATCTGACCGTGCAACAAGCCAATGCGAAGACCCTTAAGTTCTGTTTTCGCCAGACGTTCGTGTTCTTCAACCGCGCTCGTAGCGACAACGCGGTCGGAGCCCTCGACGAGTGGACAGATCACGAACGCCCGCTTACCCTTTTCGACTTCGCTTCGTACCCGCTTCCAGGCGTCCGCCACTTCGGTTTTGCCTTTAGCCCACGAGGTCTCGATCGGACGACGCCCCTCTGGCAACTCGTTCAGTATCGAAATATCGAGATCACCAAAAAGCACCATGGCGGCCGTTCGTGGAATCGGTGTCGCGGTCATCACCAGCAAATCAGGATCGAGTGATTCTCCCGAATGTTCACGACCCTTGTCGCGCAACGTGGCGCGCTGTTCAACACCGAATCGGTGTTGTTCGTCAATGACGACCAGTCCGAGAGCCCGAAAGCGAACGTCATCGGTGAGCAGGGCGTGAGTTCCTACAACGATGTCCACCGAACCACTGGCGAGACCTTGTAACACGGCGCGCCGTTCGGTGGCTTTTAGGCGACCGGTCAGCAATTGAATGTTGAGTGGACGCGTTCCGCCCAGTACGGCTTCGTCGCTTCGTTGCAACGACGCCACATCTCTACGAAGAGAAGCCACGTGTTGTTCGGCCAGCACTTCGGTAGGCGCCATCATCGCTCCTTGACGGCCTCCTTCAATCACCGCCAAGAACGAAGCCAGCGCGACGGTGGTTTTTCCCGATCCGACGTCACCTTGCAAGAGACGATGCATTGGCAGGGGTGATGAGAGGTCACGGAATATTTCATCCAGAACGCGACGTTGGGCTCCGGTCAGTACGTAATGGTGGTCGCTAAGAAATCGTCGGACCAGAGAACTCTCGGGCGTACTGAGTGATCCCGGAGCCGCGTCCAGGTCGCTGAGCGTGACGCTGTGGCGAATACCCACTGCGCTTCTTTCGAGGTGACCCCGTCGAAGGCGAAGCAAGACCTGCAGACGTAAGAACTCATCAAAAGCCAGTCGACGTCGAGCGGGCGCGATACTTCCGATATCATCAGGAATGTGCACACCGGCGAGCGCCTTCGTGCGGTCCACCATGCGCAGTTCGTCGCGCAGTGATGCGGGCACTGGATCAAGAAACTCACCGGCCCGTTGCAGCGCCTCTTCGACGAACCCGCCCATTTCCCAACTCGTGAGACCGGCTTTTCCCGACGCCGGATAAATAGCAACGACTCTTCCAACTCTCGATGCGTCTCGTTCGACACCACTCGCACCCACGATCACGTCCACCACGGGATTCGTCATTTGTCGCTGTCCCCGGTAGTCACCGACCTTGCCAAAGAAGAGGGCTTGCACGCCGGGCACTAACTGCTTGGCTCGCCAGGCTTGATTGAAGAAGATGATATTCATTGTTCCGCCGTCGTCACTCACGACCACGTCGACGAGGGCTTTTCCTTGGCGGGTTCGTCGTGCGTTCACTCGTTGCACTTCGGCATAGACCGCGGCCTCGTCGCCAACACTCAGATCACTGACGTCGATTTGTTTCGTTCGGTCGATGTAGCGACGTGGGTAGGTCGTGAGTAGATCAAAGACGGATTCAATGCCAATGGAGGCCAAGGCTTCGGAGCGTTTTTCTCCGACGTGACGGAGTTGGCTCACGGGTATGTCGGCCAACTGGCGAAGACGACGCGGGGCGCCGCTAGCGGCGTTACTCAATGCCAAAGAGATACGGGTAGAGCGGTTGACCGCCGTGGTGCACTTCCACGGTCAGATTAGTCAACTCGTCACCCACGTACTCCGTGATGCGACGGGTATTGGCGGGCGTCGATCCTTCGCCTTCAATGATGGTAAGTAACTCGTGGTCTGGTGAAATTAATTTTGCGAGCAAACCAATGGCCGCCACGGCAATCGAATCAGCGACGGATACAACACCCTTGGCGTCGAGGCCAATCCAGTCGCCGTCGTGGACCTCACCAGCTTCGGTCGCGGTGTCACGCACGGCCTTCGTTACTTCACCGGCAATGACGTGGGCCGATGACGCACTCATGGACTGGGCGTTGTCACTCGCGCTCGCCGCAGGGTCGTACGCGAGCAGCGCACCAAAACCTTCGACCACCGAATTTGTGGGAACTACCGTCACCACAATGTCGACGAGCGCGGCCACTTGTTCAGCGACCGGTCGGATGTTCTTGTTGTTCGGCAAAATCACGACTTCGTTTGAGCCAGTAGCGAGGACAGCGTCGACGAGTTCCGCCGTTGAGGGGTTCATTGTCTGGCCGCCCTTAACGAGACCACGCACACCGAGTGAACGGAAAATACGTCCGATGCCGTCACCGACGACCACCGCAACAACGGAGGTAGGCGGTGCTTCTTCTTCCGTATGACTTTCTTCTTGGACGGCAGTTCCTTCTCGCACCCAACGCTCTTCGACTACTTGTTCGGCGAGATCGGTGACACGGATTTCACGGGGTCGACCAGCGTCGAGGGCCGCTTCAATAGAACCGCCAATGTCGTCGGTGTGAATGTGACAGTTGTAAAGCCCGTCGCCACCGACGATCACGATGGAATCACCAAGTCCACTCCACACGTCGCGAAACGCCGGAATCTTCTGGTCGTCAGCGTCGAGCAGATACATCACTTCGTATCGAAGATCAGCAATGTCGTCACCGGAGTGCGCCACGTTTTCTTGCACGTGCACGGTGATGCTTTCGGCATCGGGAGCAATAGGAAGTGGATCGCCCGCGACATGAAAACAAAGAGCGTCAAACATCAACAACAAACCCGTGCCACCCGAGTCAACAACGCCCGCTTGTTTCAACACGGGCAATTGCTCAGGCGTATACGCCAGCGCCTCGCTCGCCGCGATTCGTGCCGCGCGCGCCAGATTCGCGAGTGACGACGTGTCACTCTTCGCGCCCAACGCTCCCGCCTTGGCCACCGAAAGAATGGTCCCCTCAATAGGTCGCACCACTGCTTGGCGCGCGAGTTCGTCCGCGTGCGCCAACGCATCAGCCAAGGTGGCGGGATCAATTTCTTCCAACACTTTAAATTTCTCGACGAGGCCGCGAAGAAGTTGGGACAAAATGACGCCGGAATTACCCCTCGCTCCCATGAGCGATCCGTGGGCGACGGCCCCGCACACCTCGCTCATCGAAGGGTCCTCACCCAGGGCATCGAGTTCGGCTACCACTGATTCGATGGTGAGTGCCATGTTGGTTCCGGTATCGCCGTCCGGCACCGGATAGACATTCAGTCGGTTAATTACCTCTTTGTGGCTGCGCAGCAGTTGGGCAAACGTCGCCGTGACGGCTCGAAGGTCGTCGGCACACAGGCTTTCTCGAGTGGACATTGCTAGCGATGCTACAATGGCTATTCGGTTTTAACCGGCGCTCACTTATGAGACGTGTCCGGTTCAAGAGGAGAGAACAAATCATGGCATCAGTCTGCGAAATCTGCGGTAAGAAGCCCTCGTTCGGCATGAACGTGTCTCACTCGCACCGTCGTACCAAGCGACGTTGGAACCCAAACATTCAGCGGGTTCGCGCCCTTGTTGGTGGTACTCCCACCCGTCTTAATGTCTGCACCGGTTGTCTTCGCTCGGGCAAAGTAACCAAACCTGCGCGTCGTAACGTCTCCGCGTAAGTCCTTTTACAGCGTGTGTCCTATTTGGACC
>PLHJ01000002.1 GCA_003138895.1 Acidimicrobiaceae bacterium | reverse complement strand
AGCCACTTGGCAAGCGCACCACCACTGACCGCACTGGCGAAAGAGCGCTCGCCCGCAATAAGTAGAGGAGCAAAGGCCGGAAGTGCCAAAACGGGAAGCAGCGTGGCGGGTCCGTCGACCCCAGCCGCAATCGCGCCGTACATCGTCCCCGCTACCGACAGCGTGGCAATCGTGAGCAGTACCGACGGCGACGCGACCAACGCCCCGTGAAGTGGCACGTGCAAAAAGAGCACGACGCCCGCGAGTAGCACGACTGACGTCATAGCTAGCTCAAGCAACAATGCCAGCGCCTTTCCAAGAAAAACGCCGGCTTGATCGAGCCCCAGCATCGTCACCGAGGTTTTCGTGCCAGGAGAATTCTCCACCGACTGTGATCGATTGATCATTAATAAGGTCACGAGCACCAACACCACGTAGAAAAGTCCCGGTGCGACGTGGCGCGTGGTCGTGGCACTCGGTCCCACTGCCAATCCAATTAACAAAAGAGCCATCACGCCAAACGGCACGACTTGCCAGAGCAGTACCCGACTTCGCACCTCAATGCGCAAATCCTTCGCAGCCACCAAGATTGCAGTTCTAATCATTGAACATCACTGTTCACGATTCGTCCACCTTCCATACGCACTTGGCGCACGTCGAAGGTGGCGTTGCGTAGTGGATCATGAGCACTGAGGACAACCGTGGCGCCCTGACTAGTCACGTCGGCAATAAGTCCATTTAAAAATTCGCGGCCATTTTCGTCGAGCGAAGCGTAGGGCTCGTCAAGTATCCACAGAGACGGACGACGAAGCAGTAACCACGCGAGTCCCAAGCGTCGACGTTGGCCCGCGCTCAATCGCTTGGCCAACGTATTCGTTCTCTCCGCTAATCCTGTTCGCTGCAGCGCCCCGGGAATATCTTCGATTGGCCGTCCGAGGGCACGGGCGGCAAAGACGAGATTGTCTCGCACGGTTAGTTCGTTGTAGAACGAACCTTCGTGACCAATCCAACCCACCTCACGTCGAAGCTGTCGACGATCACCGTGAACGAGGTCAAAGCCAAGGACGCGTCCCTCGCCTCTGGCAAGTGCTTCCAGACCAGCGAGAAGCCGAAGAAGGCTCGTCTTTCCCGCACCGTTGGGACCCGTCAGTACGACGACGGACCGCTCTTCAATATCGAGGTCCACACCACTTAGCAGTGGATAGCCAGCCAACGTGACGACCGCGTTGTCGAGATGCGCAATCGTCACGGAGTATCGGGGCGTTAGCCCTGAAGGGCTTTAAGGTCCGAGGCCACCATCATCTCGACCAAAGAAGAAAAGTCCACGTCACGGTGCCAACCAAGCACTCGCTCCGCCTTCGAACAGTCGCCCACTAAAAGATCAACTTCAGCGGGGCGAAGGAACGCGGGGTCAACAATGACGTGATCTTCCCACTTGAGACCAACNNAGCATCAGCCACATGGCCCGCACGTAATCGGGTGCGTAGCCCCAGTCACGTTGTGCGTCGAGGTTGCCGAGGCGAAGTTCCTTTTCCAAACCAAGCTTTATCTTGGCGGCACCGTCCGTTACCTTGCGCGTCACGAACTCGAGACCACGTCGCGGAGATTCGTGATTAAAGAGAATTCCACTTGACGCGTGCAGATCGTAACTTTCGCGGTAGTTCACCGTGATCCAGTGTCCGTAAACCTTGGCTACCCCGTAAGGACTGCGGGGATAGAACGGCGTGTTCTCGTTTTGAGGAACGGCTTGCACCTTGCCAAACATTTCGGACGAACTCGCCTGGTAGAAACGAATCTCTGGATTGACGAGACGCACCGCGTCAAGAACTCGGGTAACACCCATGGCTGTGGTTTCTCCGGTGAGAACGGGCTGTGTCCACGAGGTCTGCACAAAACTTTGGGCGGCGAGGTTGTAGACCTCGGTCGGCTGGTGGTCCCTCAATATATTGATGATGGAAACTTCGTCGAGCAGGTCTCCTGAGGTCAAGATCAGCTTGTCTTGAATGTGGGCAATGCGTTCAAAGTTGAGTGTTGAACTACGGCGGACGACACCAATGACTTCGTAGCCCTTTTCGAGCAACAGTTCAGCCAAATATGAACCGTCCTGACCAGTAATGCCAGTAATTAACGCGCGCTTTGTCATTTCAGTCCCTTTACACACGCTGGACGAACTGCCAACGGTCTTGGTGCAGTCTACCGTTACCCATTTCGGGGTTCGGGGCCGCACCGTTTAGCCTTTACGCCGTGGCCCAGCTCGCCGTCGTCAGTTTTCGACTCGGAATGACCGACGGCGTTTCCATTGAAGCGGCCAAGTGGATAAAGGGCTTTCAAAGTCTCGGTCACGACGTTCGCACGGTCGCCGGTGAAGGACCGGTGGACGCGCTGATTCCAGGACTCGCCATTGGGGCTGTCAAGGGACCTCAACGTGATGAGATTGTTTCAGCACTCGTTAACGCCGACGTCGTCGTCGTCGAAAACATCTGCTCACTGCCCCTCAATCCTGATGCGCGTGACGTGTTGTACGAGGTACTTCACGAACGACCCGCCATCTTTCACCACCACGACTTACCTTGGCAACGAGAACAGTTCCTGAATGAACCACCACCGCGCGACGAGCCTTTATGGCACCACGTCGTGATTAATGAGTTGTCGAGAACGCAGTTACACACTCGCGGGGTTTCCGCCACTCTCGTCTACAACCATTTCGATTGTTCTCCACCAGTGGGAAATCGAGAGGCCACGCGCAAGGCTCTGGGACTCGACAATGACGTGCGGCTCTTTTTGCAACCGACACGCGCGCTTGCGCGAAAGAATGTCCAGGCCAGTCTCCAAGTGGCGAACGCTCATAACGCCGTGCTCTGGTTGGTGGGCGACGCCGAAGATGGTTACGGACGAGAACTCCAGGCGCTACTTGAAAAGAGTGCCGTTCGGGTTCTTCGAGGTCTCCCCGGCTCGTGCTCCATTCACGACGCCTACGCCGCCAGTGATTTGGTTGTTATGCCCTCCACCTGGGAGGGATTCGGCAATCCGGTGCTGGAATCAGTGACGCATCGTCGCGCGCTCGCGCGTTATCCCTATCCCGTGGTCGTGGAACTCGAAAAAAAGGGATTTCTTTTCTTGGAACTCACGGACGAAGTCGGCATTGAAGAAGCCCTGACCAAGCGCGAGCAGCCCTATCTCGAGAACAATCTGGCGCTGGCGCGTTCCGAATTCAACGAAGAGGACCTTCCTCGGATCCTCGCTGAACTTTTAGCGTCCGCGAACGTTTCCTAGTCAGGCGTTAGTCTCAACCGCTATGGCATTGAATGACGTTCGAGCAAACAGCGAAACCCGCCGGCGCGACATCGTTCACGTCGCGCGCAAACTCTTTGCCGAACGCGGGTACGCCGCGACAACCATGGACGACGTGGCTGAGGCAGTGAAGTTCTCAAAGCCCATCGTGTATCAGAGTTTTCCATCAAAGGAATCGTTGTACCACGAGATCGTCGTTGAAACTGCCCAGCAACTCTTGGCGTCGCTCGCAGAAGCGACCCAGACAGCCGATCCCCGCGACAAAGTCGAATCAGCGTTTCGCGTGTACTTCCGACTCGTGACCGAAGAAACCGACGCGTACCGAATTCTCTTTCTTCACTCACACGACGGCGAACGCGCCGCCGAACTTCGAAACGTCGAACTCAGTCTCATTTCCTTCATCGAACCTCAGCTCGCGGCAGGTATCTCTGATGAGCACCGTCGACTTCTCGCGGCGGCCGTTGTGGGAATGGCCGAAGGCGCGGGCGTGTCCTGGCTCGTTCGTCAAGAAGCCCTGGACTGGCCGAGCCTCGGCGGCGGCGAAGCAGACCGGCTGGCTTCTCAAATCGCCACACTCGCGTGGGGTGGTCTTCGAGCCGTCCACGGCGACTAATTCGCCGGCGTCACCACATCGAAGAACAATTTTGTCAGTCGCCACAATGTCGTCGCGCAGGCGTCGTAGGCCGCTTGATCCTTCCCCGCGGGATCGGGAATATCGAGCGCACCGTCGAGTTCTAGCCGCGACACCACCCGAAGTTGCTCGACAATGCCTTCGCCACGAGGAGCGTCTCGAACGAACTGTGTGAGCTGCACCGCTTTACCAGCGTCGCTAGGAAACTGCGCACGCACGTAATTCACATGGTCCGCTTCGACACCCACCACGATGTCCGCCCACGCCACGTCGTCACTCGTCAATTGATGCGAACGGTGTTGCTCGTAGTGGTGCGGTCCAAGTTCATCAACTGACCGTAGGGCATCACGGGTTCTTGAACTCATGGCTTGACCTTCGGCGACGTGTGTTCCCGCCGTTCGAAGGTGCCAGCTGACGCCACTTCCTTCACTGATATCCGCCAACATATAGCCGAGCATCACTGATCGAGCCGCGTTACCGGTGCACAACGTCACTATGCGCAGTCGGTCGTTCATTGTTTCGTTGCCCTCAGCCGCGGCTGAGAATTACTTGATGTGAATGCCCGAAATCGATCGAGCAATAACTAGTCGCTGAATTTCACTCGTTCCTTCAAAGATCGTGTAAATCTTCGAGTCACGGTGCCAACGCTCGACCGGGTTCTCTCGGACGTAACCGTAGCCACCAAGGATTTGAATGGCGTCGTTCGTGACGTCAACGGCTGTCTCACTCGCGTACAGCTTCGACATCGAGCCTTCACCGTTAAGGAAAGGCTTGCGCGTCGCCGCCATCCACGACGCGCGCCACACCAGCAGGCGTGACGCGTCGACGCGGACCTTCATGTCCGACAACTTGAACGCGATGGCTTGGTTTTCAATGATCGCGCGACCGAACTGCTTTCGTTCTTTCGCGTAATCAAGTGCCCACTCGTACGCGGCGCGAGCAATGCCCAGTGCCTGGGCGCCCACGGCCGGACGGGTGGCTTCGAAAGTCGCCATTGCCGCTTGACTCTGGGCGCGCTTTCCTTCGCGCACGCGCGCTAGGCGCTCGTCGAGCTTCTCTTTGCCACCGAGCAAGCACTTGCCAGGAACACGGCAGTCATCAAGAATCACTTCGGCCGTGTGACTCGCACGAATACCCATCTTCTGGAACTTTTGACCCATGCGAATACCGGGCGTGCCTTCAGGAACAATGAACGAGGCGTGGCCACGACTACCGAGTTCGGGGTCCACCGACGCCACGATGACGTGCGTGTTCGCAATGCCACCATTGGTGATCCACGTCTTTGTGCCGTTCAGCACCCATTCGTCCTTGGCTTCGTCATAGACCGCTCGCGTACGAAGGGCCGAAACGTCACTACCAGCGTCAGGTTCGGAAACACCAAAAGCGCCGAGCTTTAGATCGCCGGGTGTGCCGTAGCACTGAGGGATCCACTCAATCTGTTGTTCGGGTGTGCCGTTTGACATGATGCCAGCAACGGCCAGACTCGATCCCATCAGCGCCATGCAAATACCCGCGTCACCCCAAGCAAGTTCTTCGAGCGCGATCATCATCGAAAGTCCCGTGGGGTCACCAAAGGCACTGGCTAGGAAGTCAATCGAGTAAATACCAATCTTGGCGGCCTCTTCAATGATGGGCCAGGGCGTCTCTTCTCGCTCGTCCCATTCGTGAGCAGCCGGACGAATCACGTTTTCGGAAAACCCGTGCACCCATTCCTGCAGCGTGCGCTGGTCTTCGTTCAACTCCATCGAGAATTCAGCCATGTATTTCCTCCAACAGTGCGGCGAGCGTGTGCCCGCCTCGTGGGAACATCCCCCTGCGTTACTTGCGAGTAACCCCGAGACAGGATAGATGCTCGTGGCACCCACAATGCACGATGCCGCCCCGAAGGGCGACACCGGTACAACTAGATCGCGTAGACGCGAGCCTTAACTTAAGCGCACTCGCTTTGCGAGTGGGCCACGGTCTCCGGGCTCGATGTCGAACTCAACAGCCTGTCCCTCGACGAGGGTACGACGGCCGTCGGCCTGAATCTCCGTGTAGTGAACGAAAACGTCTGGCTGTCCCTCGCAAGCGATGAACCCCCAACCCTTTTCGTCATTGAACCATTTCACGGTTCCTGCAGCCACTGTGGGCCTCCTTGTTTCTTTGAACCGATACTCTCGGTCCGGAGGGAACCACAACGGCAACCTCAACCTGTAACGCTAGTGCCTCACGCCTTGGTTCGTCGTTCGCTCTCAGGTTCGACGGACGTGGGTGGTGCCGGCAGCGTCTTCAACCACCCACCCGGCCGCCACCAATTCGTCGCGAATCCGGTCCGCTTCGGCCCAGTCCTTCGTCGCGCGTGCGTCATCTCGTGCTTGGACCAGTGCCGCCGTGGCGTCGTCAATGTCAACGCCGCCACTCGCCACCAGCGTCAATCCGAGCGATCCAAACAGGGCATTCACGGCGTTGGCGAGACCCGCCGCCTCGGCGTCTTTTCCTTCATCCGCCAGCGAATTAGCGGTGCTCACCGACTCGAAAAGGAGCGCGATAGCGCTCGGTGTGTCGAGGTCTTCGTCAAGTAATGCGCCGAACCGTTCGTAGAGATCCCGCCCCTGCGCGCTCCACGTGACGTCGCTCGCTCGCAGCAGATTTTTCCCAGCGAGCGCGGGCAGCGAAAAACGACGGGCGAAAGTGTCAAGACGATTGAGTGCTCGCTCTGCGTCAACAATCGTGTCCGGCGTGACTTCGAGCGGTGAACGGTAGTGCGACCGAAGTACGAGCAGTCGATAGGCCCGCGGATCGGTCTTTTGCACGAGGTCCGTCAGCGACGTGAAGTTATTGAGCGACTTGCTCATCTTCTCGTTGCCCGCCATCACCCAGCCGCTGTGTGACCAGTGACGCGCAAAGACGTGATGCGAGGCAAGTGCCTGCGCTCGCTCATTTTCGTGATGGGGAAACTTCAGATCAAACCCGCCCGTGTGGAGATCAAAGTTGTCACCGAGTAGTTGCAACGACATGACCACGCACTCGGTGTGCCAACCTGGTCGTCCGTCACCAAAGGGAGCGGGCCACGAGGGTTCGTTGGGCTTCGCGTTCTTCCACAGCGCAAAATCAAGCGGCGATCTCTTCTTATCGTTCATTTCCACACGAGCACCAGCGCGCAACGAGTCGAGCGGTTGACCGGCCAGCACGCCATAGTCGGGCACCGAACTGACGTCGAAGTAGACGCCGTCGCTCGTTGTATAGGCCACGCCCGACTCGAGCAGCGACGCAACAAAACTGACCATGCCCTCCAAGTACTCCGTGGCCCTGGGTGCGACGTCGGGTCGACGAATGCCCAAAAGGTCCATGGCCTTCCAGTGCTCGTCTTCGAATTCCCTCGCGACGCTTTGCTCGGATTTATTATCACGAAGAGCACGTTCGATGATGTTGTCGTCAATATCGGTGATATTGGAGACGTACGTCACGTCCATTCCTCGAAAACTGAACCAACGTCGCGCAACGTCCCATATCAAGAAGTACCGGCCGTGACCGAGGTGGGGCAGGTCGTAGACCGTGGGTCCACAGACGTACATAGAAAGGTGTCCCGGTTCACGGGTCTCCAGCTCACGGACCTCGCCCGCTATCGAATCAAAGAGCCGAATCACTGTTCTAAACTATGCCAACCATGACTAAGCCTTCGGCTCCGGAGTCACGTTCAGTACCGGAAAAGCCTTCAATTGACGGTATCGAAGAGCACTGGCTCGTGCGCTGGGACGAATCAGGTGTGTACACCTTTGATCGAAGCGCCCCTCGAGAGTCAGTCTTTTCCATTGACACGCCGCCGCCGACGGTGTCGGGTTCGCTGCACATTGGCCACGTCTACGGCTACACGCAGGCGGACACCATTGCCCGATTCCAGCGAATGCTCGGAAAGAGCGTCTTTCAACCCATGGGTTGGGACGACAACGGCCTGCCCACGGAACGGCGAGTTCAGAATTACTTTGGCGTTCGTTGCGATCCTTCCTTGCCTTACGACCCCGACTTTTCGCCACCGACGACACCCGGCAAAGAAACAATCTCGATTTCGCGTCGCAACTTCGTGGAACTCTGTCATCAACTAACCGCCACCGACGAACTGATATTTAAGGAACTCTGGCAAAAACTTGGTCTCAGCATCGACTGGTCGCTGGAGTACGCCACGATTTCGGATCACGCTCAAGCCGTATCGCAACTTGGTTTTCTCCACCTGCTCGAGCGAGGCGAGGTCTATTCCTCGGTCGCTCCG
Source organism: Acidimicrobiaceae bacterium (assembly GCA_003138895.1). GTDB lineage: Bacteria > Actinomycetota > Acidimicrobiia > Acidimicrobiales > RAAP-2 > RAAP-2. The sequence goes on along the minus strand of PLHJ01000002.1, from coordinate 52,169 downwards.
ACATTGTGGGACGTGGACTTTCGTTCCGCGGTCAGCCAAGCGGAACTCGAAGACCGCGAACGACCCGGCGAGTACCACCGACTTCGCTTCGCCTACGCCAGTGGTGATGGATCGGTGGACATTGAAACCACTCGACCGGAATTGTTGCCAAGTTGCGTGGCGTTAGTGGCCCATCCGGATGACGAGCGCTACCAGGATCTCATTGGCGAAAAAGTTCTGACGCCCCTTTTTGGCGTCGAAGTGCCCGTACTCGCGCACGAACTGGCGGACCCCGAAAAAGGATCGGGTATTGCCATGATCTGCACCTTTGGTGACACCACGGACGTGACGTGGTGGCGCGAGTTGTCGCTTCCTACACGAGCACTGATCGGTCGTGACGGACGCATGTTGCCCGCCAACTTTGGCGAAGAGGGCTGGCCGTGTCGCGACGTCGCCGTCGCTCAAAGCGCCTACGCCGACCTCGAAGGAAAGAGCGTTTCTCAAGCTCGCACGGCGATTGTTGCAGAGCTGAAGGAATCCGGCGCGCTGATTGGCGAACCTCGCGCCATCACGCACCCCGTCAAGTTTTACGAAAAGGGTGACCGACCACTCGAAATCGTGACGTCACGGCAGTGGTTCGTGCGCACTCTCGAACACCGAAAGGAACTGCTCGAGCGAGGCGAAGAACTCGTGTGGCACCCCGACTTCATGAAGCATCGTTACCGGTCCTGGGTCGAAGGCCTCAACAGCGACTGGAATATTTCACGCCAGCGATACTTCGGCGTTCCCTTTCCGGTCTGGTACCCCGTCGGCAACGACGGCGAAATTAACTTCGATGCGCCGATTGTTGCTGACGTAGCTCGCCTGCCGGTTGATCCTTCGAGTGAAGTTCCGTCGGGTTACAAAGAAGAACAGCGAAATCTACCGGGCGGCTTCGTGGGTGACCCCGACGTGATGGACACGTGGGCCACGAGTTCGTTGACACCCCAAATCGCCGGCCAATGGGGTACTCCCCTCTTTGACCATATTTTTCCGATGGACCTTCGACCCCAAGGCCCCGAGATCATTCGCACGTGGCTGTTTTCAACCATCGTGCGAAGTCACCTCGAGCACGGTGTCTTGCCGTGGTCCAACGCTCAAATTTCTGGATGGGTGCTCGACCCCGACCGAAAAAAGATGAGCAAGTCAGTGGGTAATGTCGTCACCCCCATGCCGCTCATCGTGCAACACGGCGCGGACGCCGTTCGCTACTGGGCCTCGGGTGGACGGCCGGGTACCGACACCGCCATTGACGAAGGTCAAATGAAGATTGGTCGACGCCTCGCCATCAAGATTCTGAACGTTTCAAAATTCACGCTCGGGCGCTTAGAGGGAAGTGATATTCCAGGCGTTGAGCACATCACGTCGCCGATCGATCTCGACTTCGTGGGACTCCTTGCTCAACTGGTTCGAGAGTCGACGATTTCGTTCGAGGGTTACGATTACGCTCGCGTCCTCGAAAAGTCCGAGTCGTTCTTCTGGTCATTCTGTGATGACTACGTCGAGCTTGTAAAAATTCGCGCTTACGCCGACGAGAACGCGGCCTCCACGAAGTCCGCGAGGGCCACGCTGGCCTTGGCGCTTTCGGTGTTGCAACGCCTCTTTGCTCCGTTCATGCCCTTCGTTACCGAAGAAGTGTGGCGCTGGTGGCACGACGGTTCAGTACACAACGCGGCGTGGCCCAGCGCGAAAGAATTTGGATCAATTACTGACTCTGAAAACACCGGGGCGATTTTCTTACCAACGTGTGATGTCCTGGCCCAGATTCGACGAGCCAAAACAGAGAACAAAGTCTCCCAACGAGCCGAAGTCATTCGTTGCGTCGTGGTCGGTGACCAACAGCGCGTAAACGCCGTGGAAGCAGCCCGCGATGATCTAATCGCGGCGGGTTCGATTGAAGTTCTCGAAGCTCGTGTCGCTGACGAAGAAAATGTCAGCGTTGAATTGCGGTCTACGCCAACGGCGTAGTCGTCGTGCGGTGCACCACGACGTCATCGCGCGTCACCGAATAAAAAGCGTGTTGGCCCCAGGCCTGCGCCAATGAACGAGCTCGCTCAAGTGACCAACCTGCGAGCGCGACGCCCGTCTCATCGGGCCAGGATCCGCTTTGATCAATCGCTTCGGTTTGCCACACGTGCTCACCGCGTCGCGCCAAATCTTTCAGCAGTGCCGCGTGACTCTGCTCGTTCTCGGCGGCCGTTCGAAGTTGCGAGTAAGGATTCGCCGAGGTAACGACGACAAAATCGCCAATGCGATCGGCCGCGTCTCGAGCCGTGAACTGCTCGCCGTCAACATTGACCCGTAGTTCCGTCGACGGTACTTCGTAGAGATCCAGCAACTCGTCGGAGGGAGGACTCACCCGTTCGGCGCACGCTTCTCCAAATGCCACGGCAGCTCGGGTGGTGGACGAGGTACGAGGCGACGCTGTCACGTCAAAGGCGTGTTGCGTCAGCGGAATTTCAACGTAATAAATAGGAGCGAACGCCTCGTCACGAAATCGTTCGACAAACGTTCGAGCCACGTTGACGTCGACGAGTGTGTCATTGCCACCGTGAATAACCAAAAACGGTGGCGCATCTTCATGAAGTCGCTGCAGTGGCGAAAGTGCTCGATAGATATCCTCGTTACCCACGAGGGGCTTGAGGACCACGGCTTCTTCCAAAAGACGTACCAAGCCACGACCTCGACCCTGCCAAACCACCGGGTCTCCCATCATTTCCAAAACGCCGTAGAGCGAAATACAACCTCGAACGCTCCAATCTTCGAAGTCGCGCATCTCGGCGGGACGCCACGTCGGATCATTGGCCGTCAGTGCGAGCAGCGCCGCCAAATGACCGCCCGCGGATCCACCGGCCACGACAATTCTCTCGGGGTCGCCACCACGCGAGGCGATATTTTTCTTAATCCATCCGAGCGCGCGCGTCACGTCCTCGATTTGTGCGGGCCAACCATATTTGGGAGCGAGACGGTAATTGATGGCGACGACAATCCAACCGCGTCGTACAAACTCGTGGAGCATGGGACGACCTTGTTCACGTTTGTCACCGAACGTCCACGCGCCACCGTGGATGTAATAAATCACCGGAGCGTGCTGGGGCGTCGTGGACTGTCGCCAGATATCGAGCCGGTGGCGAGGTAAAGGTCCGTAGTACACGTTCTTCGTGAGAATCATGTCTTTGGGGTGCCACGGAATTTGCAGCATCGTGCGCCACCACGACCCGAACTGATCGTCACGAGGCTTGGGTATCTCGAGTGGACGAACCGGGGCATCGAGCATGGCGCGGCGTACGACGCGTCGTGACAAAAACTGCACGCCGATGAGGATGGCGTTTGCTCCCACCACCACGGCGGCCACGATGACGACGACTTCACCCAGCCACGATGACGACGGCCAGCCCCACCACACCAAAAGACCAACGAGGGCGCACTGCAATATGAAGGCTTGTCCCGCGAGTTCACCCGCCGCCCAACCAACGGGGTAGGCAAGAAACTGGAAGATGCCCTTTCTTCCCGGTCGAAGTGCCGTCAAAGCCGAGACCGCCAAGAAGACCGAAACGATCGCTACGAAATAACCCACGGCACCATTGTGCCGGTTTGAGCCAAAGTTCGAGCGCTTTTCAATAGGCTCAGGGTTATGAGTACGTCATGGCCTTCCTCACTGCAACGACTAGACGGCACCGTTGGGATCTGGTCCTTTGCCTCCGAGGCACTTGCACCCGCCCGCGCGGGAGAAATTTCCCAGGAACTCGAGTCACTCGGGTTTGGGGCATTCTGGTTTCCCGAGGCCTGGGGTCGAGAAGCTTTCACGAATGCCGGTCTCCAGTTGTCTGCGTCGTCGAACATCATTGTTGGAACGAGCATTGCGAACATATGGGGACGTGACGCCATTGCGTCTACTGCCGCCGCGAAAACACTCAACGCTGCCTACGACGACCGATTTGTGTTGGGCCTCGGTGTCAGTCACCAACCACTGGTTAATGGTCTTCGAGGCCACGACTACCAGTCGCCACTCAACGCCATGCGCTCGTACCTAGAAGCCATGAACGCCGCCACGTCGTTCGCGCCCGAAGCAAAGCAGCCGTACGCCAAACTCATCGCGGCCCTTGGTCCAAAAATGCTGGAGCTCGCAGCGCAGTTGGCCGATGGAGTGCTGCCCTATCTCGTCACGCCCGAACACACAGCCATTGCTCGAGCTGCGGTGGGCGACAAATTTATTGGCGTCGAACAAGCAGTGGTACTCGGACAAACTCGCGAAGAATATCTTCGACGAGCGCACGATCATTTGGCGACGTACAGCGGACTACCGAATTATCGAAACTCGTGGAAGCGACTTGGCTTTGACGAAAGCGATTTCGTGCGCGGTGGCAGTGAACGACTCTGTGAGGCAATGGTGGTGCACGGTGACGAAGCAGCCGTCCTCGCACGCATTAACGAACACCGACAAGCGGGGGCCAACCACGTTTGTCTCCAAGTACTCGGCAGCGATCTTTCAAAGATCCCCTACGACGACTGGCGCGCGCTCGGCCCTGTGGTGAACGCTTGAGTGGAGCAAAAATTGAAGTGAACGCACAGTACCCCTGCAGCGTTGCCACACTCTGGGAAGAACTGCGCCACATTGACCGACACGTCAATTGGATGATGGACGCAGAGTCGATTGAATTCTTAAGCGATCAAGTAGAAGACGTGGGCACCGAATTCGTTTGCCACACGAAGGTGGGACCCTTTCGCACGAAGGACGTACTTCGCATCACGCAGTGGATTGCGCCGACGACAATGGGCGTCGAGCACCGCGGCATCGTCACGGGCGAAGGAACCTTCACACTCAGCGCCCTAAGTGAAAACCAAACCACCTTGGTGTGGCGAGAAGAATTGCACTTTCCATGGTGGGGACTTGGAGGTCTGGGCGCACGTGTTGCCAAGCCCGTCCTCAAGCGGATATGGAAGGGAAACCTGCGACGCCTCGGCGCCAGCATTCACTAACGCGTGAGCGATCTTCTAGCGCTCGTCGGGTCCCAGAATGATGACGTTGGGCTCAGCGTGGCGAAACAGGCGAGCGAAGAAACGAAAAATTGCGGCGAAGATAAACAGCACGGCAAATTCCAAAAAGCCAATGACCATCCAACCGAAGGTAATTAAAAACAGACCAACGAAGAGTCCTTCAAAGAATCCATCGCGCACCATGGCGGCAATCCAGATAGGTATCCAGGCGAACATCCAACTCACCATGGGCGCCACAAAAACCGACCCGACTCGTCGGTACCAACCAAGGTGGGCTCCCAAAAGGACGGTCGAAATTATGCCAATCCACGCAAAGATCATGTGATTGCCAAGTTTTGAGACGTAGGCAAAAAGGCACACCGCCATCACGATGCTCCAGGCGACAAGAGCCAGGCCGGCGGAACCCTTTGTTTCTTTTTGTAAGCGAATCACGATCGGTGAAGCCATACGTGAAACTTACCAAGCAAAAACGTTGGAGAGCGACTGGCGAGGTTCGACCGTTACGCTCGTACTGTGAACAAAGGCACCATCGCCATCCTCGGTTCTGGCGAAACGGCACCGGGCATGGTGAAAGTCCATCGTGAACTACTTGGTTCAATCAGCGATGTCCACGCCATTGCACTGGAGGCGCCGTTTGGTTTCCAAGAAAACGTTCCCCAGTTAACCGAAAAAATCGTCGACTACTTTCAAAAATCACTCCACGTCGCCATCGAACCTTCGACCTTCACGAGCTTCGAGCGCGCCAGTGAACTCGAGCGCGAATCGTTTCGTCAACTCGTGCGTAGCGCCAACTACGTGTTTGCGGGGCCGGGCAGTCCGAGTTACGCCATGCGCCAGTGGGGACCAGTTGGACTGGCGGGAGAACTTCGTCACGTCTTAGACCTCGGGGGTGTCGTTTGCTTTTCGTCGGCCGCTGCTTTGACACTCGGTGCCTTTACCGCCCCCATCTACGAGATCTACAAAGTGGGAGAACCACCGTGCTGGATTCCTGGACTGAATGTCTTGGAGACTGCGGGACTCAACTGCGCAGTGATTCCGCACTTCGATAACGCCGAGGGGGGTAACCACGACACGCGCTTTTGCTATCTCGGCGAAACACGATTGCTGCTTCTCGAGTCACAGCTCGATGCGGGTATTGGGACACTGGGCGTTGACGAACACACGGCGGCAATTATTGACATCGAAGCCGACATCATCACGGTGATGGGAAAGAGCAACGCCTACTGGCGAATTGGCGGCAATCAACGCACGCTCGAAAATGGAACCACGACCGCGCTTTCAGAAATCAGAAACGCTGCAGCTCCTCCAAAAGAGCATGTCCCCATCGTCGAGGTGAAGCCCTCGAGCCCTGAACAACTCGGCGAAGTCGTAGCCAGCGGCGGACCCGACTCCCTCAGTGCTCTCGCCCAACTCGTGGCCATGGCCACTACCGGTGGGACCGATTTCATTGATCCGACGATCATTGTCGAAGGAGTGCTCGACGCCCGAAAGAAAGCTCGCGAGGCGGGCCAGTACCAACTGGCCGACGACTTGCGCAATGCCCTCGTGGCCTCGGGGATTGAAGTAAAAGACACCCCCGCCGGGGCCACCTGGTCACTCACCTCGTAGCGCAGCTTCGCCCGAAGTACGTTGGCAGCGTGGGCTTCTACCAGGCACATCTCGCTCCTCGATTCGTCGACACCATGTGCTCGAAGTCTGGGCTCGAGAAATGGCGCGCACGTTGCGTGGACGAATTAGCGGGCACCGTTATTGAGGTTGGATTCGGCGCCGGACGAAACGTGCACCTCTATCCGCCCTCGGTCAGTGAAATTGTGGCTATCGAACCCTCGCCCGTAATGCGAAGTCGTGCGACGAAGCAGATCGAAAAGACTGAAATTCCCTTTCGATGGGGCGGACTTGATGGATCGTCACTGCAGTTGGATGACAACAGCTGCGACGCCGGCGTGATCACCTTCGCGCTGTGCACCATCCCTCAACCCGTCAATGCCCTTCGCGAACTGCGACGCGTCATTCGTCCCGGTGGCGAACTTCGCGTGCTCGAACACGGCATCGCGCCCGACCATCGAATACGGCGATGGCAACACCGACTGAATCCGATAGAGAAGCGAATGGCTGACGGCTGTTCTCTCGTGCACGATCCGGTGGCTTCACTCGAAGAAAGCGGGTGGATTGTCACCAATGTGTACCAGCGTTACACGCCCGGCCCGAAGCCCTGGTGCTATCTCAGCAGTCTTCGGGCGGTCTAAAGACACCGTCTCATTAGAAAAATCGTGGTCTAGCCTTAATTAGATGAAGGCGGCTCATAGTCTCATCGTCGGCAGGTTCAATCCGCCCCACGAAGGCCACCACTTCCTTATTGACACGGCCGCTCGTTCATCACGCTCTGTGACGGTCGTCGTGCTCGGTTCGGAACGTGAAGCTGCTCCCATTGCGACCCGCGTGGCCTGGATGCGTGAAGCGCACTCGTGGTACCCGCACGTCACCGTCGTAGGTGCCTTTGACCCGCACCCGACGAGTCCGAACGATCCCGCCGTCTGGGACCTGCACGAACGCGTTCTTCGAGACGCCATTGGACAGACTGGTAATTCCGTGCCGGTAGACGCCGTCTTTACACCGGCTGCCAATGGTCCCGAACTCGCTCGACGATTTGGTGCACACCTTATTAATCTCGGTAATTCTCGTGAACCATTTTTGTACTCGTCCACGGACATTCGACGAGACCCCGTTGGACACTGGGACGATATTCGACCTTCGGTGCGCGGATGGCTCGCCAAGCGCGTCGTGGTCGTGGGAGCTGAATCGACGGGTACAACAACGCTGACGAAGGATCTTCGTGACGTGTACCGGCGACGGGGTGGACCCTTTGGACTCACGCAGTGGGTTCGCGAATATGGTCGCGACATGTCGTGGATCAAACTCAACAAACTTCGTGCAGAGCGCGTTCTTAATCACGAGCCCGAACCCACGATGTGGGACGTCTCGTGGACCGACAAGGATTTCATTGAGATAGTGCGTGAGCAGAACTCACTGGAGGATCAAGCCGCCGAATTAAGCGGGCCGCTCATGCTCTGTGACACCGATTCTTGGGCTTCGATGATTTGGCAGGAGCGCTACCTGGGACACATTTCTCCCGACGTGGCCGCCTTTTCCCAGCACCAGCCCCGGTCGCTCTACATCCTCACGAATCACGACGGTGTCGCCTTTGAACAAGACGGTGTCCGCGACGGTGAGCACGTGCGAGAAGCCATGACCAATCGATTTCGAGAAGCCCTCGGTGAGCAAAAGACGCCTTGGATCGAAGTCTCGGGCTCCGACCACCAGGGCCGGGTTCGCGATTCCGTAGAAGCTATCGACCGGGTTCTCGCCGAACCTTGGCGCTGCGGCTCCTAGAACGTCACTGAATTGCAAAGAAATTCCACTTATTCTGCGGTTTCTATTTACTACTATTTCACTATTAATTATGTAGTTAATAGTCATTGAAAGGACTTTTAAACATGCGACGAAACCAACGTCGGTTCGTAGTACTTGGAGCCGCCCTCGCGTCGGCCCTCGTGCCATTAACACTTATTGCACCCTTTACGGCCAGCACGTCGGGCGCGTCCAGTGACGTCGTCAACGTTGTGGGTTACTCCATTGTAAAGAATGCGTTCTCGGCTTTGGAGTCTGGCTTTGAAAACACGAACGCCGGATCAGGAGTCAGTTTCACCAACTCCTTTGGTGCTTCGGGTACGGAAGCCACAAACGTCGCTAACGGCCAAGCCGCCGACTTTGTCAATCTTTCTCTTACTCCCGACCTCACCACGCTCGTGAACGCCGGAAAAGTTGCGGGCAACTGGGCTCAACAAGAGGTTCACTACGGCCTTCTCCCAAGCAGCGCGACAAAGCGAGCCAAGATTCTCGTGGACCTAACCCCAGGCATCCTCACGGACTCGGTGGTGGTCTTCGTCGTGCGTAAGGGAAACCCGCTCAACATCAAGAGCTGGTCTGATCTCACTAAAAAGGGCGTTCAAATCGTGACGCCGGATCCTCGTAGCTCCGGAAGCGCCAAGTGGAACTTGCTCGCGGCGTACGTCGCTGGTTACGGCCACAGCCACTCGGACTCCTACGCGCAGGGTTTCTTGGAAGAAGTCTTGAAGAACGTCATCTCGCAACCGTCCAGTGGTTCAACGGCACTTTCCTCGTTCGTCGCTGGTACGGGCAACGTGTTGCTCGCCTACGAGAGTGACGCCAATGGTGCCGTCGCGGCGGGACAACCGGTGCAGATTGTGACACCTTCAAGCAGCGTGGTAATCCAGAACCCGGCCGCGTTGACTCTGTCTGGTCAAAACAACCCGGGAGCCGTTGCTTTCTATAAGTACGTCTTCTCGCCAGCCGGTCAGGCAATCCTCGCTCGCCTGGGCTATCGATCGGTGCTGAAAACGATCGCCAACGATCCGGTTTTTGCGAAGGACTTCACGAAGGTCCCGAACCTCGAGACTGTCTACAACATCAACCCAAAGGGCTGGGTTGTCGTAAATGGTGAATTCTTCTCGCCGAACGTCGCCTTTGGCGCCAAGAGCAAGGTCTATCCGACGCAGGGCATCGTTACCTATTGGGAACAACAAACTGGTCATTAACACTGATGCCTCGGCGCTAGCCATACCGCCCCTTCCCACTGGGAAGGGGCGGTATCTTCGCGTATCGGCAAGACAACTTCACGTGGGCTGGCTCGGGTCATCACTGCTCGTCACCTACATGAGCTTGGTGATTCTCATTCCGGTGATTGCGCTCGTGGGTCACGCATTCACCGGGGGCCTGCCAGCGTTTTGGGACGCGATTACCCAAACAGAAGCGCTCGACGCCATACGACTCACCGTTCTCGTGGCGTTTGCCACCGCGTTTATCAACGCCATAGCCGGAACGGCCATTGCCTGGGTGCTCGTCCACGACCGGTTCATCGGCAAGTCGCTTCTCAATTCAATTATTGATCTTCCCTTCGCTCTGCCCACCGTCGTGGCGGGCATCACCCTTGTAACCTTGTACGGCCCCTACTCGCCTGTGCACATCAACGTCGCTAACTCGTGGGTCGGCATCATGGTGGCGCTGCTCTTTGTCACGTTGCCCTTCAACGTTCGAGCAGTGCAGCCGGTGTTGGAATCCATGGACTTCTCGGCCGAAGAAGCCGCGAGCACACTCGGTTCACGACCTCTTCGCACCTTTATCTACGTGACCTTGCCAACGCTCGTTCCGTCCATTCTTTCGGGCATGGGATTGGCGTTTGCTCGAGCCATTGGCGAATTTGGTTCCGTGGTCTTCATCTCCGGCAACGAGCCGTTCCATACCGAAGTTGCCAGTTCGTATATTTTCGCGCTGAGCCAAGACGGCGAGTTAAACAGCGCTGCCGCCGTCTCGGTGTTTCTCTTGGTCTTTGCTTTAGTGGTCCTTGGTGTTTTTGGTTTCCTCTCTCGACGAATTTCCCAGAGGATTCAATGAAGCGCCGCTCGCTCGCTCTTCGCTTTGTCGCACTTTTTTACGTCGCCGTGTTGGTGGGCGCACCACTGGTGCTGGTATTTCAACGGGCCTTTTCGCCCGGGCTCGACAGCGTGTGGCACTCACTGACCGCAAGCGACACGGCTTCAGCAATTCGTCTCACCCTCGTCGTGGCCGCCATCACGTTGCCGTTGAATGTCATTTTTGGTGTGGGCGCATCGCTGCTGATTGTTCGACACCCTTCTAAATTCTCCCGTCTGCTCGACACACTTATTGACGTACCGCTCGCCATTTCGCCCATCATCATTGGACTGGCCCTCGAGCTCGCGTACGCCAGCAACGGCGTCTTTGGTCGGGCATTGGCGCATTTGGGATGGCAGATCATCTTCTCCTGGCCCGGGATTGTCCTCGCTTCTGCGGCCGTCTCATTGCCCCTCGTCTCGCGGGAGATGGTGCCACTGCTTCGAGAAATTGGTGACAGCCAAGAACAAACGGCCGCTACGTTGGGCGCGAAGCCCGCGCGGATTTTCTTCACCATCACGCTTCGATCCGTGGCGTGGGCAGCTGCTTATGGCGCCACGTTGACGCTCGCTCGCATCATTGGCGAGTATGGCGCTGTGTTGATTGTCTCGGGCAACATCACCAACAAAACACAGACGCTGACGCTCGACATCGCTTCAAACTTCGAGAACTTTGCGACCCAGCAAGGTTTTGCCGGCGCGGCTTTACTCGCCATGATCTCTATCGGCGTGCTGATTGTCTTGAGCCTCGCCAAGCAACGCGAAAGGAAGAATTATGAGTATCACGATTGAGAAGGTTTCCAAATCCTTCGGACGCGACGAGGTCTTGCGGTCCCTCTCGCTCGAGATCCCCACCGGATCGTTCACCGCGTTGTTGGGTCCTTCAGGCTCGGGTAAGTCAACGCTGCTTCGACTCATTGCCGGACTCACGAAAGTCGACAGTGGACGAATCTGGCTCAACGGCGTGGACGTGACCGACGTACCCGTGCGTGAGCGACAGATTGGCTTTTGTTTCCAGAATTACGCACCCTTTCGCCATCTCACCGTCGAAAAAAACATCGCCTACGGGCTAAAGGTGCAGCGACGTGGTCGTCGCGAGATCGCGAGCAAAGTCGAAGAGTTGCTCTCACTCGTGCAGTTGTCAGACTTTGCTACTCGCTATCCGCACCAACTCTCGGGTGGACAGGCCCAACGAATGGCACTTGCTCGTGCGCTCGCCATTGAGCCACGGGTGCTGTTGCTCGACGAACCCTTTGCCGCCCTCGACGCTCAAGTTCGAGGCGAAGTACGCACCTGGGTGCGAAAGTTGCAACACGATCTGGGGATCACGACCATTCTCGTCACGCACGACCAGCAAGAGGCCATGGAAGTCGCGGACAAATTGGTGCTGCTCAACAAGGGCACGATTGAACAAGTAGGCCCACCGTCGCAGATGTACGACGAACCGGCAACCGACTTCGTGCGAAGTTTCCTAGGACCGCTCACCACCTTCGATGGCGTCAGCATTCGGCCCCACGAACTAGAGCTCGTCCCTGAATCTGCCAGTTCCGGCCAAGTTGTGACGATCACCGACGTCGTTCGACTGGGTTTCGAGGTTCGTGTGGTCGTAGACGACGGTGCTGACGGATTTACGTGGGTGCAACTCACGCACGACGAAGCATTGCTGGGTAACTACGCCCCGGGACAGCGAGTGCGACTTCGCATTCGTCGAGAAAGTCACGCCTGAGATAGCGGGCGACAATGCGTCGTACTCAGTCCTTCACGCGCGCACGAAGCTCGTTTTCAATGGCGGCGGGGTCAAGTCCTCTCGCTCGAAGCGTCAAGAGCAAGTGGAACCAGAGGTCCGCGGCTTCACTCACGAGTCGTTCGTCGCTCTCACTGAGGGCGGCGACCACAACCTCCGTTGCTTCTTCTCCCACTTTTTGCGCGTTCGCGCCCACGCCCGCATTCAGTTGTCGAACGACATAGGAACTTTCGTCACCGGCTTGTTCGCGCTGCAGAATTCGCCGCCAAAGCCACGGGGTGAAACACGACGTCGATCCGTCGTGACAGGCCGGTCCGTCGGCCGAAACACGAACAACCAGCGCGTCGTCGTCACAGTCCGCGATGATTTCAATGACGTGCATTGTGTTGCCGGAGGTCTCGCCCTTTTTCCAAAGAGTCTGTCGGGACCGAGAAAAGAAGTGCACCAGTCCCGTTGACTTCGTGAGCGCTAAGGCTTCTTCGTCCATCCAACCGAGCATCAGAATCTGGCTCGTCACGTCATCTTGAATAATCGCCGCGCGAAGGTTCTCGCTCATCTCGAAGGCACCTCCTCATAGGGGCGAAGCACTACGCCCGCTTCTTTAATGGCGTGACGAAGTTCACGAAACTTCGACGGATCATCGTGCACAATGGACGCCACGAGCGCGGCGTCGGTGACGCGCAGCGCCTGCGCGACGTGTTCGGCGTTGCCCGCTCCGCCCGACGCAATGACGGGAATGGCAATGGCGTTTCGTACGCTCGCCGTGAGTTCCAAGTCGTAGCCGGTGCGCTGGCCGTCTTGTCGAATCGACGTCAAGAGAATCTCACCGGCACCGCTGTTGGCGGCCATGACGGCCCAGTCGACCACGCCCAGATTGGTCGGACGTTGCCCTCCGTGCGTGTGCACGACACCGTCACCGGCGTCAATCGCCACAACGACGGCTTGAGAGCCGTAACGCGCGGCAATCTTGTCAATTAGTACTGGTCGCTCGATAGCGGCCGAGTTAAGTGACACCCGGTCCGCGCCCGAATCAATGATCCTCGCGGCGTCGTCCACGGAGCGAACTCCACCGCCAACGGTGAAGGGGATGTTGATGACTTCCGCCACTCTGGCCACCACGTCGACCATATTTTCTCGGCCCTCGAGCGTCGCTGAAATGTCGAGGAACACGAGCTCGTCTGCTCCCCCGTCGCTGTACGCACTCGCGAGTTCGACGGGGTCACCCACGTCACGCAGTTGTTGAAAACTGATGCCCTTCACCACGCGACCGCCGGTCACGTCGAGACAGGGAATTAGGCGAGGGAAAGACACGAGGCCAACCACCTTTCGCCAACGGGACCACTCTTCTCGGGGTGAAATTGCACGCCGAAAAAGGGACCGGACTCTATGACTGCCGCGACGCCGTCGGCGGTTGCGGTCGTGAACGGTGACGTGGCGGCAAAGCCGTGAGCAAAGTAGAACGCCACGCCCCAAGGATCGACGGTGGTCCATCCCAGTCGTGGAACCCTTCCTTCGGTAAGCCGGTACACCTGGCCCGCAAGAAGGCCCAGAGTCTCGACACCGCCGTCTTCTTCCGTGGACTCGAGCGCCAACTGCAGCCCGAGACAAATGCCGAGCGTAAACCTTCCGTCTTCAAATCGTTGGCGAAGAGCATCGTCGGCGCCCGTTGAGCGAAGGTGCTCCATCGCCGTCCTCGCCGATCCGACACCGGGAAGCACGACTCGCTCTGCCCGGTAGAGGTCATTGGGACTGCTCGACAACACCGTCTCGAAACCCAAGCGTCGAAGCGTGGCTCGCACGGAGCGTGTATTACCGGCGCCGTAGTCACAGACAACGACCGTGCTCACAACAGACCCTTCGTCGAACGAACTTGATTGCCGTCAACGCGCAGCGCAATTTCCAGAGCTCGACCAACGGCCTTGAACGCCGCTTCCGCAACGTGGTGATCGTTGTCACCCTTGGCTTCAACGTGCAGCGTGAGCCGCGCCGACTGAGCAAGAGATTCCAATGCGTGTTTGGCCATGCCCGGGTCGGGAGAAATCACGAGCTGACTTACGGGACGACCCGACAAGTCAATAACGGCGTGCGCGAGTGCCTCGTCCATAGGCACGCGTGCTTCGCCGTAGCGAACGATTCCTCGTCGATCTCCCAGCGCGGCGCTCAGGGCGTCACCGAATGCTCGCATCATGTCTTCAACAGTGTGGTGGTCGCCCGTCTCGAGGTCGCCAACACCTTCCAAGCGAAGGTCCATGCCACTGTGGAACGCCAATTGCTGGAGCATGTGGTCATAAAGTCCGTTCCCCGTGTCAACAAAGACACGACCTTCACCGCGTAAACGAAGACGAATGTTGATGCGCGTCTCCGCCGTGGCGCGCTGCAAGCGGTACAACGAAGGATCGGGCAATTCGCCGACTCGCATTTTCTTTATGGCGTCGAGCAAAACGTCGTCATCGTCGCGGTCACGTACCGAGATACGAATCGCGCCCTTGAACGCGCGCACCACGACGCCAAAGGGCAGCAGCGACGCCACGAACTTTTCTGGTTCGTCGTAAGGGACGTAGAGGAAGTTCGTATAGGACTTGAGAGGCTCGAGCCCAACATTCGTGAGTTCCTTCGCGAAGCGTTCGCGCTCGGCAATTTGTTCCGTTACGTCGGGAGGCGACGAAAGCGCCGCGAGCGCTAACACCGCCGACAACGACGACACGGACAAGGGCGCGAGGCGCGAACTGAGAATCTTGGCGCGCTCGGGGTCACAAAGCGCGTACCCCACGCGCGCGCCGGCAAGACCAAAGGCCTTGGAGAACGTACGAAGCACGATGGCGCCTTCATTAATAAGGTGCACCATATTTTCTTGCGCGTATTCGGCGTAGGCCTCATCAATCACCAATTGGCCATTGACGCTTGGAACGTCAGGTAGTTCGCCCGTCGGGTTATTCGGTCGACATACGAACACCAGATCGGCCTTTTTGGGCTTATCAATCATCGTGGCGTTCGCCATGCCCGCGGCGAAGGAATACATGGAATACGAATTCGTGGGGACGGTAGCGACGGTGCCGTTTGGGGCAAAGGCGCGAGCGCAGACAACAATCAACTCGTCACTTCCCGCACCCAGCACCACCTGGTCAATGCTGACGTCGTGGTAGGCAGCAATGGCACTGCGCAGTGCGAAGTAGCGCCCACGGTCGTAATCGTTAACGTCGGCAAGGGCCTTGGCAATGGTGCCCGGTCGAGCGGACGCGGGCGGCGCGGGTGGCGTATTGCCGTCGAAACGAAGGATCTGTGACGCGCTGAGGCCTTGTTCTTTGGCGATGTCCTCCGTTGACGGCGGCCACTGGTAGGAGCGAAGCTCTTCGGGTAGTGGACTCATCGGCGAGCCGTGGCCTTGTGATTGGCGAGACCTTCAATGCCCGCCAGCGCCTCGATGGTCGGCACGAGAGATTCCAGGCCCTCCTTCGTGAGTCGTTGCACGGTGACGGTCTTCATAAAGGACTCCAGTCCCAGTCCGCCGGTCGACCGACTAAAGCCACCCGTCGGCAGCACGTGGTTGCCGCCGGTGGCGTAGTCACCCGAAGGAACGGGCGAATAGCGACCAACGAACACAGCACCGGCGTTACGGACTCGTGGCGCGAGTGATTCCGCTCGCTCACCGAGCAAGAACACGTGCTCGGCGGCGTAACTCTCAAGTTCTTCGAGGGCATCGTCAAGGTTGTCGCCCACACGAACGACGTAGCCCTTGGAGTCATGGCCGTGTTCCATTTGCGATGCCACTTCTTGGTCAATGATCCATTCTTCGACTCCGGGGTCAGCCACGACCACGATTTCGCTCGGACCCGCCGGAAGATCAATCGACACGTCGCGAGAGACAATCAGCTTCGCGTCATTCACCGGACCACTGCCGGGTCCGACAATTTTGTCGACGGCACCAATGGTCGCTGTCCCGTACGCGAGAGCGGCAATCGCCTGCACGCCACCCACGGCCCAGACTTCATCAATGCCAAGAATCTCCGCGGCGGCGGCAACCAGCGGCGCACCACTCGGTGGTGTGCACACGACAATGCGGTCAACGCCCGCAACCTGCGCGGGTACGGCTCCCATGATGAGAGACGACACGAGACCCTTAGGTACGTACACGCCGACGCTGCGAAGCGGCTTCCAGCGTCGCTCGAGCACCACGCCAGGGTTCACTTCCATAGTGATGTCCACAGGGCGTTGCGCTGCGTGCCAACGACGAACTGCGTCAGCGGCGGCCACCACGGCTTCGGTCGGTAGTCCTGGTCCGGCTACGGCGCGCTCGGGCTTCGTAATGTCGCCGCCGTCAAAGTAATTAGACCAATCAGCTACGGCTTCGTCACCGCGAGCGCGGACGTCGTCGATGATGGATTGGACGGTGAACGTTCGCGACATTAGTGAACCATTCTTTCTACGGGCAGCGTGAGGATTGAGGTAGCACCCAAGCGTTCTAATTTAGGGAGCAATTGCCAAATGGCATTCGCGGGAACGAGCGCGTGCAACGCAACGACGCCCGGTGTCGCAAGGGGCATTACGGTGGGTGATCCCTTGGTGGGCAACAACGCCGTCACTTCGTCAACAGCGTCACTGGGTACGTTGCAGAGTAAGTAACGATTAGCGCGAGCGTTGACCACTGAACCAAGAACGGTAATGAGCGTCGCTCGCTCCTCGTTCATTGCTTCGCCAACGCGGCCAATCAACACCGCTTGCGACGAGAACAACGTCCCCAAGGTGCGAAGACCGTTCGTGCGAAGCGTGCTGCCCGTCGAGACGAGGTCGATAATGGCTTCGGCGAGTTCAAGGCGAGGGGCAATTTCTACTGAACCGACAACTTTCACGAGTTCGGCGTTAACACCAGCGTCCGCCAGAGCCTTCGCGGCGAGGCGAGGGTGCGACGTTGCAATGCGGCGACCTTCGAGATCACTGAGGGAGGTGGCGGTGTCCTCGGTGGGAACGGCCGCCTGCAACGAACACGTGCCGTAACCGAGCTCCAAAAGAATGTCGACGTTGCCCTCGCGCTCTCGAACGAGGTCGAGGCCCGTGATGCCACAGTCCACGACTCCGTCTTGCACGTACTCGGGCACGTCATCGGCGCGAACGAATAGAACGTCCACGTCGGCGTTTCGACAATGCGCAATAAGTACGCGCTCGCCGGGCTCTTCGGGCGCGAGGCCACTCGCCTCGAGCAGCGACCACGACGGCTCGCGAAGACGACCTTTCGAGGGGATAGCGATGGTTAAACGGTCACTCATTTTGATTTCCTATCTAGAACGGCTCGGTAGCCACCTTCGCCGTGGTGGAGCCACTGCGCCACGCGGGTCACCGTGGCGGTTGAGGCACCGGTTCGACGGGCAATCTCCAGGTAGGAGACGCCCTCGTCAACCAATTGCGCAACTTCCCAGCGCTGGGCCATGGCTTCTAATTCCCCCCACGTACAGAGGTCACGAAGGAAATTGGATACCTCCGCCTCGCCCTTCAAGGCCGAAATCGTGGCAATCAAGGAGGCAACCCGGGCCTCGTGCGCCTCTTTTTCGGAGAGAATTGACTCTCGATTTGACATACTACCATGCTACTACGCTAAAACGTAGGTATGCAAATCATCCCCGCGGTCGACCTTCTTGGAACTGACGCGACGCGTCTCGAACAAGGGGACTTCAACCGAGAGCTTTTTCGAACGCCGGCCGAAGCCTACGTCGCAGCGGTCGCGGCCACGACACCCCCACTCATCCACCTGGTTGATCTCGAAGGCGCGCGTTCAGGTAAAACTCGCCCC
This sequence comes from Acidimicrobiaceae bacterium, assembly GCA_003138895.1. Lineage (GTDB taxonomy): Bacteria > Actinomycetota > Acidimicrobiia > Acidimicrobiales > RAAP-2 > RAAP-2. Next base: position 34,138 of record PLHJ01000002.1, on the reverse strand, counting down.
GAGGTCATTCGTAATTGTGTCGCAGCTGCCGGCGAAATTCCACTCCAGGTATCAGGTGGCATCAGGACTATAGAAACCGCTGAAGAAATACTGAGCATTGGCGCCTCACGCGTTCTCATTGGAACTGCCGCGTTTCGCGAACGTTCAACGCTCGCGACGTTCACCGAGCGCTTCGGCGAACAATTGGCCGTCACGCTCGACGTGCGTGACGGACTCATCAATATCGCGGGATGGTTGGACCAGACAACGCTCAGCGTTGAAGACGCCCTCGAGCACTGCGAACGTTCGGGCGCGGTGCGCATCCTGGGAACGGCGATTGATCGTGACGGCACGATGGCAGGCCCGGACCTCGAGCTCTACGAACTTCTGTGTTCTTCATCGCTGAAAGTTATTGCTGCGGGCGGTGTTCGAGACCAGGCCGACGTGGACGCCCTCGAAGCTGTCGGCTGTGAGGCGGCGGTGATGGGTCGCGCCTTCGCTCAGCGAATCCTCGCGACGCCGTGAGCCAGAGGTAAGTAGGTTTTGGTCATGAGCTACGAAGCATCAGAATCGACAGACGAGTTGTTGGCGACCATCGCGAAACTTCGAGAAGAAGTGGCTCGGTTAAAAGAAGAGATCCGACGTTGCCGACGCGACAACAACGAAGTTCCGCCGCACTATTTGTAAATCACGTTGTCGAACACGACGTGATGCCCTTTGCTTTTAGGACTTGTTGAACAGCATCGACGACGAGGCTCTTCGAAAGACTCCCTGACTGCACTGCGTGAATCAACGTGACGCTGATGCTCTTAGCCATATTGAGAGAAGGTGCAAGCGTAGAAGGCTGTCCGTAGATCACCATATCTTCACCCGCGGCTAACGCAACGACCGATGCATTTTGCACATTGAGATGCTCGGCGCTGATTGCTGCAGCGGAAAGAGAATCCGGCATGACAAGACCAGTAAAACCAAGTTGTTGACGAAGTACTTGATCAATGACGACAGACGAAATGCTCGCCGGCAGACTCGTGAGACCGGGCACCGAAGCGTTCGAAATCATGACCGCCTTCGCACCATTCTTGATGGCCCACTGGAACGGAAAGAGCCCCGACGCCTGCAGCGTCGCCCACGGCAAGGTGTGAGCGGGTTCATTGTCGGTATTTCCAGAAGAACCACCGAGGCCCGGAAAGTGCTTAACAACGGCGAGAGCGCCACTGTCTTGGAGGCCCTTCATGAAGGCAACACCGTCGGTAGCAACGACTTTTTTGTTGCCCGAAAATGAACGCAGCCCATCGGCGTTCTTAGCGTTGGGATAAACACTCGATCCGTCGACGTCGAGAACCGGCGCCAGGTCAACGTTGATGCTGATATTTACGAGTCGGCGTCCTAACGCTTGTGCCAAGGTTGTTATGGCTGAGGGCGAAAGCGTCTGAGCCATCTGCTTCGCCCACGGCAATGAACCAAGCACGTTCGTGAGGCGTTCAACGCCACCACCTTCTTCATCAGTCATGACGAGAAGTCCGAGTCCGTTTGGCACCATTGCTCGAAGACTCGACAACCTTGCGCCGATGTTCGCTGGGGCCGTCGTGCCAAAGAGCAAGATGCCACCGTAATCGGCGAGTGCGGCCGGAGGCATGGCGCCAACGTCACTTGCCTGCACTGACACAACAATTGTTTGATTCACCAATTGCGTTATGGGCCACTGATTAAGCGTCGCAACGGTGCACGTGTTTGCCTGCGGCGAGATTGGCGTCGTCGGTGTCGTCGAAGCGGATGAAAACGTACTGAGCGGTAACCCCTGGACGACCACAATCATGAGGCCGATCAATAACTCTGCAGCTATAAGTCGTCGAAGCCCCGTCACACTGTGATCGTACGATTGTTCCGTGGCGCTGTCTGGTCGGGTCGCAATCCTTTATAAGACTGCGTGGAGCGCGAGAACTCTAAGAGTCTCAGGATTACACTCATTGTTGAACTTCGTTCAATTTCAACGACATTTCGAGGGGAAGGTCCACGCGTGCGCAGTACTCGTCAAACTCTTCTCCGATGGGGCCCGCCGCGATGAAAGTTGCACTTTTTATTACCTGCGTCAACGACGGACTTTTCCCCGACACGCCACGAGCTGTTGTCGAGGTTCTCGAGCGACTTGGTCACGAAGTTGTTTTCCCAACCGAACAAACGTGTTGTGGCCAGATGCATCTGAACGCTGGATATCGACCCGAGGGGTTGCATCTCGCCCAACGATTTCGCCAAGTTTTTTCTGATTACGACGTGATTGTTTCACCGTCTGCTTCGTGCGTTGGCACCGTGCGTGAACTTTACGGTGACTCTGCGCGCGCTATCAATGACGCGGTACTTGAAGAAGAACTCGAAGACATTGCCTCGCGGGTCTACGAGTTTTCTGAGTTCTTGACCAATGTTTTGAAGGTGGACGACGTGGGTGCGCGTTTTACTCACCGCGTTGCTTACCACCCCACGTGTCACTCGCTTCGAGTTCTCGGCATGAACGAAGGGCCAAAGAATCTGCTCCGACACGTCGAAGGCCTTGAACTCGTGGAAGTGCCCAACGAGGATTCCTGTTGCGGCTTCGGTGGCATGTTCGCGATAAAGAATGCCGCAACCTCGAGTGCCATGGGTGACGACAAACTCACGAGCGTCTCCTCGACCGGTGCAGAAGTCTTGTGTGCTCTTGATAACTCGTGCCTCACCCATATTGGGGGTCTCTCGTCGCGGCAGGACTCGAAACTTCGCATCATGCACTTGGCCGAGATTTTGGCAGCTCAGGAACCCACACGTGTCTAGGGTCTTTGACACCGAAAAGCCATTTCCCAAACTGGCGAAGGAAGCCCTCCAAGATCAGCAACTGCGAACAAATCTCGCCCACGCCACCACGACCATCCGCGACAAGCGAAAGCGCGTCGTTGCCGAACTGAGTGACTGGGAAGAATTGCGCGACGCGGGAGCAGCCATTAAGGACTACGTCCTCGGTAACCTCGACACTCTCGTCGTTGAACTTGAAAAGAACGTCACGCGACATGGTGGAGTCGTCCACTGGGCCCGCGACGCCCAAGAGGCCAACGACATTGTTGTCGCACTCGTGAAGGCCACTGGAGAAAAGTCTGTGGTGAAGGTGAAGTCAATGGCGACGGCCGAAATTGAACTGAATGTTGCTCTTGAAAAGAATGGCATCACCGCCTACGAAACCGACCTCGCCGAACTAATCGTCCAGCTCGGTGACGATCTACCTTCGCACATCCTCGTTCCGGCTATTCACAAGAACCGTTCACAGATTCGCCAGATTTTCTTGGACGAAATGGGAAAATCAGGACTGCCCGCGCCGAGCAATCTCACCGACGAGCCCGCCGACTTGGCGGCCGCCGCGCGAGCTCACTTACGCGACCGCTTCCTCTCGGCGAAGGTGGGAATTTCGGGAGCGAACTTCATCATCGCGGATTCGGGTGCTCTCGTCGTCGTTGAATCTGAAGGAAACGGACGCATGTGCCTCACGCTTCCCGAAACCTTAATTTCCGTCGTTGGCGTTGAGAAGTTATTGCCCGATTGGCAAAGCTTGGAAGTCTTCTTGCAACTCTTACCGCGTTCGTCGACCGGTGAGCGAATGAATCCGTACACGTCAATATTTTCTGGCGTCACACCCGGAAATGGTCCATCCGCGTTCCACTTGGTGCTGCTCGATAATGGTCGCACTTCGGCACTCGCCGAACCAGACGGTCGTGACGTCCTTCGTTGCATTCGCTGTTCCGCTTGTCTCAACGTCTGTCCAGTGTACGAACGAACCGGTGGCCACTCTTACGGCAATCCTTACCCCGGCCCGATTGGTGCTGTTCTTGTTCCTCAGCTTCGTCGAGGCGAGCGAACCCCGCTCGAGAATTCACTCCCCTACGCATCGTCACTCTGTGGCGCTTGCTACGAAGCTTGCCCCGTCAAGATTGAGATTCCCAAGATCTTGGTGCGCTTGCGCTCAGAAGTTGTGGATGAGAAACGACGCGATCACGCCCATAATCCCGAACTCGTCGCCATGAGTTTCGTGGAGTCGAGCTTTTCCTCCTCCAAGAAATTCGAAGGCGCTATTCGACTGGGCGGATTTATCGGTCGACTTCGTCGAGGTAAGCCCCTACGTCATCTTCCGCCACCACTCAATAAATGGAGCGCAACGAGAGACGCTCCCGTCCCTTCGAAAGAATCGTTTCGCTCATGGTTCAAAGAGACGCACCCTTCAAGTGACAACGCAGCAACGAAGAAGTCGTTGTCGCCGCTTCGAAAGCTCATGCCCGAGAATCGCAATCCCTTTAACGACAAAAAGAAGGTAACTACTTCGTCGTCGGCCAAGGATGCCATTCTCGCGACCATTGCCGAAGCCAACGACGACGCCCACGAATCTAAGGCGAACCGGGCGCAGAGAAACTATCTACTTGCGGGAACTCGTTCACTCGATGAGCGTGTCGAACTACTAAAAGATCGCCTCATTGACTACCGGGCGAGCGTCACGGAATCCACGAGCGCCGAGGTGCCTGCACTCTTGCAACGCCTCCTCGAGGCTAGAGGCGCCAGCAGCGTTGTCGTGAGCGCCGACTTCCCCGACGGTTTGTTACAAGAAGTACGCGCCACCGTCCGCCGTGACGAACCCGCACTCTCGACGAGTGAACTTGACGACATTGACGCAACCATCGTTGGTTGCGCTGTTGCCATTGCTCAAACTGGCACCATTGTTCTTGATTCAGGAGAACTCCAGGGGCGACGCGCCTTGTCACTTGTTCCCGACCACCTCATTGTGCTCATCAACGATGATCAAATTGTTGAACTCGTTCCCGAAGCGTTGCCGAGACTTCGACCGAATGATCCTCAAACGTGGATTTCGGGACCGTCGGCCACGTCGGACATTGAACTGGAACGTATCGAGGGCGTGCACGGACCGCGCATCCTTGACGTGGTGCTCGTTCGCTCGTAGTTCTCTAGATCTGGTGTTCGCGCAGTAACGCTTCGGCTTGGACCCACTGGTCGGCTTGTTGAGGAACGGGCTCGTAACGCTTGGTGGCGAAGGAATCGGCGACCAATTTGCGCATGGTCCAAATGTCGGACGCAACCACGCCGAGGGCTTGGAACTGGATCAGTGCGTTACCAATGGCGGCACCTTCGACGGGTCCCGCCACCACGGGAATCTCGCACGCGTTCGCGGTGAGTTGGCACAACGCTTCATTCATGGCCCCCCCGCCCACGATGTGCAAAACGTCCACTCGCTTGCCAGTCGTCGCAGCGATTCCATGGATTGCGGTGCGATACGCCAGCGCCAACGAATCAAGAATGCATCTCGTGAATTGCGCGGGGGTCACTGGTACTTCAAAGCCCAGTTGTCCCGACTGCTTCGCGAGACGACCGCGCATATCGCCTGGTGCGAGCAACTCTTCGCTCTGCGCGTCCACCAAGTAACGAAGCACCGGAAGATCGAGCGCCGACTCAGTGAGCGCGGCGGCGTTGAGATCGTTTCCTTCGAGTCCATATTCACGGATGACTTCTTGCAAGAGCCAAAAGCCCATGACGTTACGCAGAAAACGAGTCTTGCCAAAGGCACCGAGTTCGTTGGTGTAACCAGACGAAAAGGCATCTTCACTCACTAAGGGTTCATCAAGTTCAACACCCACGAGTGACCACGTGCCCGACGATATATATGCAAAGTGCTCATCCGAAGCGGGCACCGCGAGAACTGCCGAAGCGGTGTCGTGTGAGGCGACGACAATGACTTCTAACTCGGAGGACACGCCTTGTTCAAGTGCCGCGGAGTCATTCACCGTGCCAAGCACACTGCCGGGTTGCCTGAGCGGTCCAACGAGTGACGTGGGAATGTCGAAGGTCGCAAGAAGGTCTGTATCCCAGTCGCGACGCAGTGTCAACATCTGCGTCGTGGAAGCGTTGGTAATCTCCCACGCCATCTTCGCGCTCAAGAAATAGTCAATGAGATCCGGTACGAGCAGAATCTTGTCGACCTTGGCGTCGAGCAGATCTTCTCCGTCAGCAATTAATTGGAAGAGCGTGTTAAAGGGCAACATCGCAATACCGTTTCGCTGATACAGGTCCCACGGCGCCTCGCGGTCGGTCGCCACTTTGAACGATCCGTTCGTTCGAACGTCGCGGTGGTGCGTGGGATTGGCCACGAGTTCGCCGTCTTTATTAAGAATGCCGTAGTCCACGGCCCACGAGTCAACACCAACGGAGCGAAGCTCGCTCTTGGTTTCACGCGCCCGCTTGGTGGCTTTGGCAAGACCCACCACAATCTCGTCGTAGAGACGACGGATGTCCCAGACGAATCGCTCACCTTCAAAGACACCACCATTGGAGAAACGAGCAACCGGCTCAAAGACAATGCGGCCGTCGCTCAACGTAAATAAGAACACGCGACCACTCGAGGCCCCTAAGTCAACCGCGGCAACCGCGACCTCGTGGTCGTTCACGCGAAAAGTTACCTGAGGAACGCGGCGGCAACGCCCGAGTCAACCGGAATGTGTGCGCCCGTCGTGAGGCCGAGGTCACCGCTCAAGAGCGCAAAGACGGCCGCGGCAATGCTTTCGGGCAGCACTTCAAGTTTTAAGAGCGTTCGACCGGCGTAGTAGGCCCCGAGTTCTTCTTCTTTAACGCCGTAGACAGCAGCGCGCTGTGCTCCCCAGCCACCAGCGAAAATCTTTGATCCCCGCACGACCCCGTCGGGGTTGATGCCGTTCACGCGAATACCCATTTCGCCGAGTTCCGCTGCGAGCAGACGCACCTGGTGAGCTTGGTTTGCTTTGGCGGCACCGTAGGCCACGTTGTTGGGTCCCGCGAACACCGCGTTCTTTGACACGATGTAGACAATGTCGCCACCAGTGCCCTGGTCCTTCATGACCTGCACGGCTGCTTGGGATGCGAGAAACGATCCCTTGGCCATCACGTCACTCTGGATGTCCCAGTCCTTTTCCGTGGTCTCCAGGAGCGGCTTGGAAATAGAGAGGCCGGCGTTGTTCACGAGAATGTCCACACCACCAAAGGCGAGCACTGCTTCGTCCACCGCGGCCGAAATCGCGTCCTTCTTTGACACGTCAATCGCGACACCGAGCGCGATGTCCGCAGAGCCGATTTCTTTAGCTAAATCTGTCGCGGACTGCGGATCAAGGTCCGCCACCACCACGTGGGCACCCTCCGCCGCGAGACGACGAGCGGTGGCTGCGCCAATGCCCGAACCACCACCGGTGACGAAAGCAATCTTGGAAGCGAGCGGCTTTGCCTTGGGCATACGCAGCAACTTTTCTTCTTCGAGTTGCCAGTACTCAATGTTGAATTTTTCCGACTCTTCAATTGGCGCGTACTGCGAAATAGCTTCGGCACCGGTCATCACGTTGATGGCGTTAATGAAGAACTCACCAGCGACGCGCGCAGTTTGAGCGTCCTTACCAAACGAGAACATGCCCACACCCGGAACAAGCACAATGGCTGGATCGGCGCCACGCATGGCGGGCGACGAAGGCGTTGCAAAGCGACGGTAGTACTCGCTGTAAGCCACCCGGTAGTCCTGGTGCAGTTCCTTTAGACGGGCAATCATGTCTTCGACGGACGCCGACGACGCGAGATCGAGCACCATTGGGCGAACCTTGGTGCGTAAGAAGTGATCCGGACAGGAACTTCCTCGACTCGCTAACTCGGCGTGACGCTCGCTCTCCAAGAACGTCAGAACAACGTCAGCGTCGCTGAAGTGACCAACTTGCAGTCGATCGGTCGACGCCATTCCCCGAATTGATGGAAAGAGCGCGATGGCCTTTTTTCGACGATCTTCCTCGGACAATCGAGAAAACTTGGCCACTTTCTTGCCCAGTGGATCCTTCTTGCCGTTCGCCTCAATGTACTCGGCCGCTTGGCGAATAATTTGTAGCGCGTTCTTTTCGCACTCGTCACTTGTTTCACCCCATGCGGTAATTCCGTGTCCACCCAAGATGACACCAATGGCCTGAGGGTTGTTGTCCTTAATGGCCGCAATGTCGAGACCAAGTTGGAAACCTGGTCGACGCCACGGCACCCACGCCACGGTGTCGCCAAAAATCTTCTGCGTTAGAGCTTCGCCGTCGACGGACGTCGCGAGTGCAATACCCGAGTCCGGGTGCAAGTGGTCAACGTGTGCGCATGTCACCAAGCCGTGCATGGCGGTGTCAATCGATGGAGCGGCCCCGCCTTTTCCGAACAAACAGAAATCAAATGCCGCGACCATCTCGTCTTCGTGCTCGGGACCGCGGTACACCTTGGTCAGCGCCCGCATGGCGTCAAGACGAAGAGCGGCGAGACCACCAAAGGTCAACGTGCCGAGGTCACCGCCCGAACCTTTGACCCACATGACTTCGACGTCGTCGCCGCTCGCGGGATCGCGCAGCGAGGCTTTCGCCGATGCGTTACCGCCGGCGTAATTGGTGTTTCGAGGATCGGCGCCCAAACGATGCGCACGCTCTAGTAACTCGCTCACGGCGGTGGGGACTTCGTACGTGAACTCAGGCATTGTTAGGCTCCCCAACCGGCTTGGGTGCCACCAACGCGCTCGGACTCAATCTTCTGCTGATAACCCGAACGCTGGTAGGCCTTGATGGGGTCGGGGTCGAGTCCCATGTCCGTTCGCAGTTCGGCGAGCAATGGTCGAACGTCCGTTGAGAAGGCATCTTGGAACATTTCGTGTGCTCCCAGCACGTCACCTTCTAATTGACGCTTCGTGAGTTCTTCGCGGTCGACGAGCAGCGCCTTCGCGGTGGCTTCTTGCACGTTCAGCACCGAGCGGATTTCCGCTTGGATCTTCGGCTCGATGTTGTGGCACTGATCGAGCATGAACGCCACACCCGCGTCGGGCGTGACGGCACCCGCGTCAACAATCTCGAACATTATGCGGAACAATTGATACGGGTCAGCGGCGCCCACCATCAAGTCGTCGTCACCGTAGAAACGCGAGTTGAAGTGGAAGCCACCAAGGCGCTTCGCGCGAAGCAGTCCCGCTACTAAGAACTCAATGTTCGTCGCGACCGCGTGGTGACCAGTGTCGACCAGCACGCGGGCCTTTTCGCCGAGAGCCAAACACTGCAACAGTGATGTTCCCCAGTCCGGTACGTCCATTGTGTAGAACGACGGCTCGTAGAGCTTGTATTCGAGCAACATCTCCACTCCCTCGCCCATTGCCGCGTACGTCTCCGCCAACGCTTCGTGCAGACGGTCTTGGCGAGCGTGAATGTTGTCTTGTCCTGGGTAGTTCGTACCGTCAGCGAACCAGAGGCTTATTGCGAACGAATCCGTCTCGTGGGCAATCTGCACACACTCCAAGAGGTGGTCGATGGCCTTTCGACGAACCTTCGGGTCAGGGTTGCAGACGCTGCCGAGTCGGTAGTCGTCTTCTTGGAAGACGTTCGGGTTAATGGCACCGATCTTGATGCCCAAGTCCGTGGCGTGCTTCGCGAGCTTCGCGTAGTCGTCGACCTTGTCCCAGGGAATGTGCATGGCGACCGAAGGAGCAACGCCGGTGTAGCGGTGTACCTGGGCCGCATCTTCCAACTTCTCGAACGGGTCGCGCGCGACGCCTTGTTGCGCGAAGACTTTAAATCTGGTGCCGGAGTTTCCGTAGGCCCACGACGGGGTCTCAATCCACTGACGCTTCAAGATGTCCTTAATTTCAGTTTTGTTTGTCATCGCACTTCTCGCTCTCTACTACGGGGACTCGCGGCACTTCCACGACGTCCAATTGCCAATCAATCGAGGTGAAACACTTCTTCCAAGGGCGCCATGGCGCCATCGGGAGCGCCACCGTCGAGTCCCACAAAAAACTTCGCCATCGACGCTTGCCACTTCTCGTTAATGGCGGTCTCACCCATTCGTCGTACCGAGGTTTCAAAATCATCGCACTCGAGGTAGCCCGTGAGAAGGCCGTCGGAGCCAAGGAACAAAGAGTAATTCCTCCAGCCAGTTTCCGAAAGAGCACTCAACATCTCGGGCCACACGTTGGCGTGACGCTCTTTGTATTCGTCCGCCAAATCCGGATTAATCCGGAGCTGGAAACAAACCCTTTGCGTCATGTGGCCCCTCGCACCCTTCTTCGTCGTACCTGTGATCTCACCCGTGAGAATCCATCACGAGCGTTCGGTACTAAAACGCTAATGAGTAAAAGGACACCGGTGACAATTGTTTGTGCCTGGGCCGAGACATTGGCGTCCGTCAGCGACGCCTGCAGACTGCCAAAAATACAAACCGCCAGAAATACGCCAAAAATGGTGCCACGACCACCGAAGATGGAAACACCGCCGAAGAGGGCAATCGCCACGACGTTCAGTTCCAGACCAGTACCCGTGTCGGACGCCGAACTGGCTTGTTGGAATGTGTACAAAATGCCGGCGAAGGCACAAATGAAGCCAGAAAGCACGTAGAGCAGGAACTTAATGCGCTTCACTCGGACACCAGAGAAAAAGGCCGTTTCCTGTTGTAAGCCAATAGCGAAGAGCGACCGCCCAAAGGGCGTCATATGCAACACCACACCAAAGATGATCGCCATAACCACGAAAATGGCAAAGTCGTAAGCAATGTGGGTGCCACCAATGGGCAGACTGAGATTCGTGGTCCACGACGGAAAACCAGTGGCCGTATTCGTACTGAGCACGATGAGGGCAATTCCACGGTAGAGCGTCAGCGTACCAATCGTGACCGCAATAGAGGGTAGGCCGAGCCTCGTAATGAGAAAACCATTAAGAGCACCGCCGACAATGCCGACGACCAAACAAATGGCCATCGCAGCCCAAATGCTCCATCCGTGCATGAAGAGGTAGCCAAGAATGCTCGCGGACAGTCCGAGCATGGAGGCAACCGATAAGTCAATCTCACCCGTGATGATGATGAACGTCATCGGCAAGGCCATGATTGCTATTTCGCCAAAGTTCAAACCGGCAAAGAAGAACGTCTGGATGCTCATGAAGTAGGGCGACGTCGACGCACCATAGAACAGACTGGCGACGAACAGGATGACAAGTCCGCCTTCCCAGCGAACCAGTCCTCGCAGTCGGTCTTCAATATTTCGAGGTTCGGCCTCGGGAAGCTTCAACAACTCGCGGTCTTCAACCGTTGTCACGTTGAGCTCCCTCCACGCGAAGTACACGGTCGGTACGCAGCACCACGAAACGATCGAATGCAATGGCGGCGAGCAACATCGCGCCGGCAATGGCTTGGTGCCAGAACTGTGCAATATTCGCTGTATCGAGTGCCCCGTTAATTGTGTTCAGTAAAAGAGCACCAAGCGCGGCTCCAAGAACAGTTCCACTACCACCAAAAATTGCTACGCCTCCAACAACAACGGCCGCGACCACGTTCAGTTCGTAGCCGGTTCCAGCCACTGACGACACGGTTGCAAGCTGTGCGAGGTAGAGAGCTCCACCAAGTCCCGCCAGCGCACCACTTATAGCGAACGCACTAAAGATGCGACGTTGTACTGGAATACCAGCCAACACCGCCGCGTCGGGGTTGGAACCAATGGCGTACAGATCACGGGCTGCTCGAAACGAACGCATGGCATAACCAACAATGGCTACGGCAACCACAGCGACGATGAACAGGATTGGTATACCCAGCACGTTGTTAGAGCCAAAGTTCACAAAGGACTGAGGGATACTGCTCGGGTCAATTTGGTGGCCATTAACAACGATTGCGTCGACACCTCGAACTATATAAAGCATGCCGAGAGTTACTACCAGGCTCGGTACCCGCGCGTAGGCCACGATGACACCGTTCACCATGCCACAGACCAGACCAACACCGAGTCCGGCGAGCAGCGCAAGCGGGACCGCGAGATGTGGGTTGTGCTCAAAAAGAACACCATCAAGGTACGCCGAAAGTCCAAGTACGGAACCAACGGATAGGTCCACGTTGCGCGTAATAATGACCAACGTTTCACCCACGGCCAACAAGATGATGATTGCTGGACCAGACAGCAGTTGCTGCACATTCGCGGCGCTCGCGATTTGGGAGTTCTTTAGATACGTTGCGCCAAAGACGAGTGCAATAGCCACGACAATCGCGAGTTCCCGAAACCGCAGCACTCGAGAAAGAATTGGCGAACCCGTTGGTTTCGAGGGCAACGTCGTGGCAACTTCGTCATCGATAATGCTCATGCAGCACTCTTCTTGAGTTGTCCGGTCGCGGCGCGCATGATATTGGCTTCGTCGGCTTCGCCTCTAGAAAACTCCGCCGCGAGACGCCCTTCGTGCAGCACCAATATACGATCTGCCATACCAAGCACCTCGGGAAGTTCCGACGAAATCATGAGAACTGCAACACCTTGCGCTACCAATTCGGAAAGCAGGCGGTGTACTTCAGCTTTCGTACCAATGTCGATGCCGCGCGTGGGCTCGTCGATAATTAAGAGACGGGGCTTTCGCGCCAACCACTTACCGAGCACAACCTTTTGTTGGTTGCCGCCCGACAATGTCGATGCGTTATTGGAAAGCCGTCCAAATTTGAGTTGCAAACGTGCGGCCCACTCGCTCGCGAGACTGCGTTCGGATGCTTTACGAATGAGACCGAAATGGCTCAGCGACCCAACGGAAGCGAGAGCCATGTTGCGATCAATAGCCATATCCATCACGAGGCCTTGTTGACGACGGTCCTCTGGGACAAAACCAATGCCTGCGGCCATCGCCGCGAGTGGTGAACCGTGCGCCAATTTCTTGCCGCCGACTTTGACCGTACCGGCGTCCACTTTGTCAATACCAAAGATTCCTCGGGCGACTTCTGTACGACCGGCACCCACGAGTCCGGCCAGCGCCACAATTTCACCGGCACGAACGTTAAACGTCACGTCAGTGAAAACGCCTTCGCGAGTGAGGTGTTCTACTTCAAGAACATTCTCACCGGGCACGGTGGTGTTTTCTGCGTACATTGAAGAAACGTCGCGACCAACCATCGACCGAATGATTGTGTCAATGTCCGTGTCCTCAATTCGCGAGGTATTAACGAAACGGCCGTCGCGCATCACCGTTACTCGTTGACAGGCTTCGAACACTTCACCGAGACGGTGAGAAATAAACATCACGGCCGTTCCTTGTTCACGAAGATTCTTCATGACGTCAAAGAGTCGACTCACTTCAACTTCGGTCAAAGCGGCCGTGGGCTCGTCCATGACAATGATTTGAGCGTTAAAGGAAATCGCTTTAGCAATCTCCACGATTTGTTGGTCGGCAACGGAAAGACCTCGGGCCAACCGACTGGGGTTGAGCGGTACGCCCAGGCGAGTAAAGACGTCTTTGGAATGACTATTCATTTCGCCCCGGTCAATGCGACGACCCGTTCGAAGTGGCTGACGTCCCATGAAGATGTTTTCGGCAACCGACAAGTCGGGAAACAACGTGGGCTCTTGGTAAATGATCGAGATACCGGCGTCACGCGCGGCGGCCGGGCTCGCCAAGTTAATCGGAACACCATCCAACAGCACGTGGCCGGCGTCCGGTTGATAGACCCCGGCGAGGATCTTTACCAGCGTGGATTTTCCAGCTCCATTTTCTCCCAGAAGAGCGTGAGATTCGCCACGGTAGAGATCGACGGATCCGTCAATCAGTGCTTTTACGGGTCCAAAGGACTTCGCTACGTGGTCAACACGCAACAAGGGCTGTTCTTCGGGTGACACGCCACGGGGCTCAGTGCCCACCCCGTCTTCCGTATCCTTGGCCACCCCGCCCCCGAGCAGTAGAAAAAACCCCAACAGTTTTTATCACTTTCAAAGGCAGTAAACCAAACTGAAACCAGTTGTGACACTTGGGGACAACGTGAGACACATTCCTACGGCGTGTCCAACAGAGTGAAGCTCGCATTTTCTGAGACGCAGGCATTGACGAGAGCACATCGCGATGGCGAAACAGAACAACTAACGTAATCGTGAACGTAATTCGTACGCAGCGCGAGAAATGGGGGCCAACAATGTCAATCGACACGAACTTGCTGCAACTGGGTCGAGCCTCACGGGCACGCAAATCTCAGCCCGTCGTAGGTCTCGTGGCGGGTGGACTCGGTGCGTACTGGCCCCAGTTCCCCAATCTCCTGCCCCAACTCCAACATTCCGCTTCTGTCGTTTCTCAGCGAATCACGAGTTTCGACGCAAGGGTCGTTGACGTCGGATTCATCTCCGACGCCACTGAAGCTGAAGCCGCCGCCGAGAAATTACGTGTTGCTGGCTGTGATCTCATCGTCATGTTCCTCACGACGTACATGACCGCCACGATGGTGGTGCCCATTGCGCAGCGCACTGGGGCCGATGTTCTTTTCATCAACCTGCAGCCGAGCGAGTCCATGGACCACGCAACGTTCGACACTGGCGAGTGGTTGGCCTACTGCGGTGCGTGCCCACTGCCGGAAATGGCCAACGCCTTTGAGCGCTGCGGCATCAAGTTTCGTTCAGTTTCCGGATATTTGGCTGACGAGAACGCGTGGTCGCGAATCGAAGGTTGGGTAAAAGCAGCGTCGGTCAAGCGAGTACTTCGCCACGGTCGACACGGACTGCTTGGTCACCTCTACCCGGGCATGTACGACGTCTCTACGGATCTGACGCTCGTGCCCGCCAACCTCGGCGGTCACGTTGAAGTCCTCGAAATCGATGATCTTCGCGTCCGCGTCGACGCCGTCAAGGAACGTGACGTCGAAGCGGCGCGTGAAGAAGTCACGCAGATCTTTGAACTGCTCGATTCCGTCGATCCCGTGGACCTGGACTGGTCACTACGCGTCGCCATTGGCATGGAAAAACTCGTAAGTGACTTCTCGCTCGACTCACTCGCCTACTACCACCGTGGCTTAGAAGGCGAACAGCACGAGCGTCTCGCCGCCGGCATGATCCTGGGGGCGTCACTGCTTACGGCGTCCCACGTGCCCGCGTGCGGTGAGTACGAACTTCGAACGTCGCTCGCCATGTTGATTCTCGACCGACTCGGGGCTGGTGGATCCTTCACTGAACTCCAGGCGCTCAATTTCACTGACGGTGTTGTGGAGATGGGCCACGACGGACCTGCCCACCTCGCCATCTCAGATCGAAAGCCAATGCTGCGAGGGCTCGGGGTCTTTCACGGCAAACGTGGATGGGGCATTTCCGTAGAATTCGACGTAAAGCACGGCCCCGTCACGGCGCTTGGACTAACGCAGATGCGTGACGGCAGTTTCCGCTTCGTTGTTTCCGAGGGTGAAGTCGTCGCTGGTCCACTGCTTCAAATTGGCAACACCACATCACGAGTGAACTTCAATCGCGATCCGGGTGAATGGTGTGACGCGTGGAGCGCCACGGCAGTAGCGCACCACTGGGCGCTCGGCACAGGACACCGTGTCAAAGAACTTCGCTCAGTGGCTGAGCTGCTGGGCATTGAAATCGTTACTGTGTAAGAGCACTACCGAAGCCACCGGCTTCAGGTATGACACTCGCAATACCAAACAAAAATCCCGCCGCAGGAAACCTGCGGCGGGATTTTTGAAGGTCGTCTTAGCTTAGAAGTTGAAGCTGTTGACGTTGGCCTTGGTGAATACGTATGGAGGTCCAAGAACGATCGAGGGTCCGGTGCCAGAGGCAGCCTTCAAGATCGTGTAGCCACCAAGTGAACCAGCCTTGAACTTGTCGCCAGCCTTGACCGTGATGGTCTTGGAAGCGAGGTTCGCTGCAGCGTAAGCGGCAAGCTGACCAAGGTTCGCAGGGTTCCACAGTTCGAAGGACTTCACCGTACCGTCATTCACGTACTTCTTCATCTGCGAAGGAAGACCAAGGCCCGTAAGGGTCAGTGTCTTCAGCAGTGACTTGTGCGTGTCGAGGTACTGCGCAGCCGTTGAAATACCCACGGTGGTCGGCGAAATGATGCCGGCGAGGTGTGGGTAAGCCGAAAGCAGACCTTGAAGAACCGTCAGTGACGTCGCGGGGTCGTCGTTACCGTAGACCGTCGAAACCAACTTCATCTTGGGGTACTTCTTCAGCTCTTGCTTCATGTAGACGATCCAAGCGTTCTGGTTCGTCGCCGTAGCGGCAGC
Organism: Acidimicrobiaceae bacterium; assembly: GCA_003138895.1. GTDB lineage: Bacteria > Actinomycetota > Acidimicrobiia > Acidimicrobiales > RAAP-2 > RAAP-2. Next base: position 18,121 of record PLHJ01000002.1, on the reverse strand, counting down.
CGAGAGAATGGCAATTTGGCCAGTCTTGTGGATGTCCGCAGCCAACAAGTCAACCTCGGACGTACCGATTTGCTTCGTGTTGGCCTGGTTCACGAACAAGTGGTTCGGGCAGGTCACGTCGGAGTCAAAGGAGACCACAACGATGCCAGCATTCTGAGCCTGCTTGAGTGATGGGCAAAGAGCTGAGGGGTCGTTACCAGCGATGATGATCGCCGAAGCGTGAGCCTGGATGGCCGCCTGAATTGACGGAATCTGAGCTGCTGCGGTGTCAACAGTGCCACTGCTAATGACGGCCTTGTCGCCAAGAGCCTTCAGAGCAGTTGAGGCGCCCTTGTCAGCAATTACTTCGTAGGGGTTCAGCGTGTCCTTGGGAATCAAGTACACGGTCAGGCCCTTCTTGAGGCTCGCCGAAGCGGACGCGGCTGAAACGCCAACGCCACTGAGACCCAAGATCATGGCTGCCGCTAGAGCGGTACCCGCTAGTGCCGAAATCTTTCGATTTGACAATTTCATCTTGCAAAATCCTTTCATTAGTTCCAAGCCAGAGCTTGAACGTGCGTGCAAAAACCACCTTGGTTTTTGACGTAAGCATTTATTCGCAAACCGGCGACATGATGCCGCCGCACATCCCCCTCCCCCTCTTTGTAAAGACCTTGTTTCGAAACCATAAATGTTTCGACAACAAAGGGGCAACTTAACGCCTTCAAAACAGGATGTCAAGCAGGGGCAGCACCGTCAACGTCGATGAAATTCGTTCCTGAGAAGCAAAATCGTCCCGGTGAACGTGTTTGTTGCCGTACTTGCGACAACCCCGCAAGAAGTGTCGCTCATTCTGCGTGAGCCGCGGGCCCACTGTTTTCTTATTATCCCTGTTCAAAGGGTATTTTCAACAATTAGTCCTCTGCGCAGCAGAGCAATATTCTTGCCTCGAACTATCAACGCTTCTCCGTCTTCGAGTGCACGATATTTCTCGCCCGACTTTTTTAACTCGTCGATAATTTCATCCATCGCTTGACGTTCGAGCAACTTAGAAGAGTGCAGGTGGGGCACAAAAACGAAATCAACAACACCAAGTCCGTCCCAATACACGTCAACGCCGTACGTTCGTCCGACGTCACTGGGGTCATCGGCAATCTCGAGCACTTCGATAGTTGGCGATAAAAGACAACTCCCCGCGCTCGATCCGCCGTAGACGAACGAATCATCCAGGATGCGTTGACGAACGTATTTGTCGGCCCCACTCAGTGCGAACGCCGCGCGAAGAACAAATGTGTTACCACCTCGCACCCAGAGTCCATCAAATTCGCCCAGAGAAAGCGCGAGTAGATCCGGTTTTCCAAAGTACTTACGAAGGTCGACGTTTTGAACATCGAAGCCCAGCGAACTGAGCGTACGTAATTCTTCATCAATCGCCGACTGCTGCGAGCGAGAACTCGTGGCGTCCATGGCGTTGCATATGACCGCAACACGTTGACTCGAACGAAACAAGCCAAGAAAATGCTCCGCACCAACACTGAGTTCCGATGACGACATGAACAGTCTCATAACACTCAGTCTCCTACCGCTCGACGTGCCATCGGAGTCACAAATTCTTAGTCCAATAATTGCCCAAGGGTGTCGGGACGTGGAACGGCAATCCAGCCTTCCCTCAAGGCAACGGCGAGATCTACGTCGGGAATCGAATGACATTTACGAATGGCGTGAGCCCTAGCAACTAAGGCAGATATAAATGCGTCGAGGGCATTGTCATTTTCGTGCAAGCGGCTTTGAACCTCCTGGTCAACGTTGAATCCGTCACCGAGTTGCCCCAGAATCGCCGTCAGTATTTCTTCTCGCTTTGCCGAATCCTCAGGCTTCTTGTAGCCCTTCCAATCAAGTTTCCAACTTCGAAGAGCTGCAGCTGGGTATACCTCGACAACCACTCCTGAACCATCACGCGCAACTGGAGTGTCCAAAGATTGAAATAGTGAAGCTGCGCGCATGGCCGGAATCGCAATTCGGTCTGTTGAGACTGAAAGTGGCCAGGACAATTTGAGATCCATTTTCACCCAAATGTCAGTCCGTCGATAACGAAAATCCTTGTTGTTCTTGTGATCATAAGTATTTGGCCAAGGTTTCCCGTGAACATAGTCATGGACGGCGTCGGAAAAAGCAATCGGCCAACCCAGAGGGATGTCGATTCCGAGATGATTAACGTTCGCAGCCAGAGCGCGGACGAAATCATCATCAATGCCGGTGCAAACCGACTCAACTCCCAGATCACCACGGTCCCAATTGATTATGCAAACTGCGGTGTTTTTGTTCTGTGACGCGAAGTCAACACCGGCGGTTTTCATTGCAAACTCAGAGTACGCCATGGATAGTTAATACGCTCAAACAATTTCGAGTTGCTTCATAATGGCATCAACCACGTCCGCAACGCACTGCGCTGTTTGTTCATGTGCCTTCAGTGTTCCAAAACGGTCTTCCAGACTCACCACTTGCACGTTGGAGTGCTGGCGCAAGAAGATCTCTTTCGCCTTGTCGTCGACTGACCCGCAGATCACGAGGACGGGCGTCGAAGGATCGGCGAGTCGAACAACACCGCTCACGACTTTTCCTTCGAGGCTTCCGTGATCAAATCGACCTTCTCCGGTAACGACGAGTTCGGCCTTCTTTAGTCGGTCCAGGAGATGGACGTTCGAGGCCACCGCGTCAAAACCGCTCACGAGCTGGGCGCCAAGGGCCGCGAGTGCTCCAGGAACGCCACCGCCTGCTCCAGCTCGGTCCAGCATTTCAACATCGATACCTCGTTCACGTTGGTAGAGCTCTCGAAGTTCCGTCAATCGTTTGGCCACGAGTTGAAGATCTTCCTGGCGGACACCTTTTTGTTCAGCGAAAGAAACCGCCCCAGAGAATGATGTGGTTACGTCAGTCGCCACCGTCATCGGAATGGTCAACGCTTCACTTCGAAGAACGTCATAGCAACCGGCACCGCCATCGGAACTCGCCGTTCCCCCACAGCCAACGAGTAATCCGTCAAGTTGAAGCGACTGGGCTTCACGAATGAGTTCTCCCACACCAGCGCTGCTCGCTTGCAGCGCTTGTTCACCCGTCGGATGTGTGACTATGTGGCGACCGATTACTTCGGCCATTTCAAAGACTCCCAATCGTCCCCATGGCGACACGAACGTCGTAATTTCAACGATCACGGGCGTTCCCCACGGATCAGACACGCGAAAGGATTTCGTGTCGCCAGGAAACGCCGAACGAAAACCTTCGCCACCATCGGACATCACCTGCGCGTCCGTTGGAACTCCTCGTTCGTGACAACGTTCGGTCACTGCTTCGACAATTTCTCTGGACGTCGCCGTGCCACGAAACTTGTCCGGAGCAATGAAAACCGTCATTGCGTAGGAGTGTGTTCAAAAATCATTTTCGAAGAGGGCGTCGTTGACATCACGAAACCACGTTAGAGAACGCGAGGACATCGATGTCGAGTTCAAAGGTAAACATTTAACGGTCCGGCAACGCCACGAGGGTCCACTCTTTGGGAACATTCGGGAGTGGAACCCAGCGTGCTTGAGGACAAAAACGATCACATTGTGGTTTGCGGCCTCCAGGGCGTTGGCCTTCGCGTCGTGGAACAGTTTTATTTGAGTGGCACGGACGTGGTCGTGGTGGACGACGATGCGGATATCCGCTTTGCTCGAATCCTCGAAGGCTGGGGAATTGCTCATATACGCCGCAGTGCGTACATCGGCGAAGGGCTCGTGGAAGCAAATATTGAGCACGCGAGCGCCGTGGTGTGTGTTGAAAAAGACGATATCCATACCCTCGAGACCGCCCTTCGCGTTCGAGAACTACGTCCCGACATTCGCATTGTTGTGCAGTTGGCCAACCCCTCCGTCGGTGGAGCCTTAGAACGCGTCACCGGGCCGGGCACGGTACTTGACGCCGCAGCGCTCGCGGCACCCTCATTTGTCGAAGCGTGTCTTCGTCTGCAAGTGCACGACCTCGAATTAGGTGGAGAAAATTTTGCCGTCGTACAAACTGAGGTCGGCGAATCGAATTACGGACAACCAACGTTCCGCGGTTACTTCAGTAATCTCGCGCCGGTAGCGATCATGCCAAGAGACGGAAGCGAGCTGTCCGCTTGTCCGGGCCGCGATCATTCTCTCGAACCCGGTGACCGAGTCGCAGTACTTGGAACCAGCGAGGAACTTGCGCAGTACGGCCTCGACGTTCACGCGCTTTCGCATCGAACGCTTCGTTCCGTCGGACATTTTCGACGGCTTCGCTTGCGACTTGAGACGGTCTTCGAAACGGGAAACAAGGGTCTCGCCATTGCTGTGGCCACGCTGTTATTTCTTATCGCCATTTCTACGGTGCTCCTGCGTTTCTTTTATCGGGCGAGTGATGTTCATCACCACTTGAGCGTTCTTTCGTCGCTCTACTTCACGATTGAAACAATTGCCACCGTTGGTTTTGGCGATTATTCCTTCGGGACGCAGAGCGCGTGGATGAAGTCATTTGGAATCGTGCTGATTTTGTTTGGCGTGGCGCTGGTGTCCACATCCTTCGCCTTGTTCACCAACATCTTGGTTAGTCGTCGAATCGAGCTTTCACTCGGCATGCGAGAAGTCCCGGGAATGGTCGACCACGTCGTCGTCATTGGACTTGGCTCCGTGGGCATCAACGTTGTGCAAGGTCTCGTGGCCAAGGGACAACGTGTTGTCGTCATTGAACGCGACAGCAACAATCGGTATCTAGCCGAGGCACGGGCTTTGGGCGTTCCCGTGTTAATTGCCGACGCCACGCAACGCCAGATTCACCAGATGGTGAATCTGCACGACGCCGCGGCCGTCGCGGTACTGACCAGTGCGGATCTCACGAACATTGAAACAGCCTTGGCCATTCGAGAGTCGCTCAGTGAACGCTGGGATGAAGTGCCGGTGGTGCTTCGCGTCTTTGACCGCGACCTTGCCCACATGATGGAAAAGAGCTTCGGGTTTCTCCACGTTCGCTCCACGTCAGCCTTGGCGGCACCGTGGTTCGTGGGAGCGGCGCTCGGACTTGACGTTCTCAGCACGTTCTACGTTGATCAACAACCGTTCCTCGTCGGACGAGTAACGGTCACCGCCAATGGAGGACTCGAAGGTCTCGCCATGGCGGACCTTTCCACTCGCACGCGCGTCATTGCCTTGGAACGACTCGAGGGTGAAGGAACGCTCGAGCACCCGCCTCGACGAGGGACACGATTCGCAGGTGGTGACCGCGCGTACGTCCTTGGTCCCTATGACGAATTGATCCGAGTGCTACAACTCGATCGCACCGCCTCGGCGTAATCACGGCGCCGGCAACTTTCAGGCGTCTCAGAGACGCTGGCGATACGGTGGTGCTTATAGCTGGTTCATTAACTCCCGAGACGACACCGAAACGAGTCCTCCTCATTGGCGCGTCTCGTGGACTCGGACTGGCACTCGCCGAGCAGTGGGTCCGCGAAGGTTGGCACGTGACGGCCACCGTGCGGGGCTCCAACCAAACTGGTCTGCACGAACTCGCCCAACGTCACCCGGAGCAGCTTGCAATTGAATCCGTGGACATTACTGTGCCCGAACAGATCGTCGCCCTCCACGATCGACTGTCAAAACAATCCTTCGATCTTCTCTTTGTCAACGCCGGCGTGACGAATCCTGAAGACGGTACGGTCGCCGAAACGTCGACGGACGAGTTTGTTCGCGTCATGGTGACGAACGCGCTGAGCCCATTGCGCACTATTGAAGCATTGCAAGACCTTGTCGAGCCAACGGGGACGATTGGCGTCATGTCCTCAGGACAAGGCAGTGTCACCAACAACGTGCGAGGCCTTCACGAGGTGTACCGCGGTAGCAAGGCCGCGCTCAACACCTTCATGCGCAGTTACGCGGCCCGCCATGAAGGTGAGCAACGATGTCTGATTCTCATGGCGCCGGGTTGGATAAAAACTGATCTCGGCGGTCCTCACGCGCGACTCACGATTGAGGACAGTATTCCCAACGTAGTGAAGACAATGGATTCGCTTCGAAACCAACCCGGACTTCATTACGTTGATTACCTCGGACAGACAGTGCCGTGGTGAGCGCTATTTAACTCCGCGCAGCGATTCGCGAGATCAATCTACGCCCGCGCGAAATTCTTCACGAGTACGTCAACAATCTCTTCGTGCAGCGCGAGCGGAAGATCGTGGCCCATGCCAGGCACGACGTATAGTTCGGCATCGGGCACGGCATCGGCTGTGGCTTGACCACCCGACAGACCAACGAGTGGATCGTCGGCGCCGTGGATGACGAGTGTTGGTAACTGAACGGACTTGAGATCCATCGTGCGGTCTGGCTGCGAAACAATCGCCGCCACCTGACGCTGCATTCCCGCGGGATGGAACGCGCGATCGAAGTCTGAAGCGGCCCGTTCACGAATTCGCGCCTCGTCAAAGGGATAACCCGGCGAGCCAATAATCTTCGAGGTCTGAACGCCACGCTCAATTGCTTCGTCTCGCGTTGCTGGTGGCGGACCCAACAGGGCGCCGAGAGCTTCGGGTGACGCTTGGCCAACTTCGAGATTGCCCGTCGTAGACATGATGGACGTGAGCGTGCGGGCTTTTGCCGGGTGTTCAATGGCAAAGGTCTGAGCAATCATTCCGCCCATAGAAGCTCCAACAATGTGCGCTGATGGAATGTCCAGCGCATCCAGCAGACCCGCGGCGTCCGCCGCCATGTCAACGAGCGAATACGCCGGCGTCACGGTGCCAGCGATGATGTCACTGAGATCATGCGTGCCCGCTTCGTCGAACCACGTCGAAAGGCCGATGTCACGGTTGTCAAAACGGATGACGTAGAAACCACGGTCAGCAATCGCTTGACAAAATTCTGGATCCCACAGCGTCATCTGGGCACCTAGTCCCATGATGAGGAGTACGGGCGGCGACGCGGGGTCACCGTACGTTTCGTACTCAATGGAAATTCCGTTGGCTTTAGCGCTCGTCATAATCGCGACCATAGCGCGACGTCTTTCCACACGCAACCAATAAAGCGGCTGTTCAATACGGCACTTGGTTTGCCACGTCATCGTCACAGCAACGTGCAGGGCCCAACTACTAGTTCGTATCTTCCATCGACCGAGGAAACGTCGTCGGCGTGAAGTACATCGCACCGCCGGGAATCATCCAAGCAATAACCGTGACGTCGAACCAGTCAGCAAGGACGGCCGGATCAGCCTGCATCAATGCCTTCGCGTGCTCCACATCAGTTTTGAAAAGCAGCATCCCACGAAAGTGCTCATTGGCAAGTGGACCCGCCGCAACGAGAAAGCCCGCATCATGAAGGTCCGCCAAATGTGACATGTGGGCATCTTGGATCGCATGGTTCTCCGCTTGGCTTCTCTGTGGCGTCCCCGATTTGGTGGTCAGAAGGCCAAGCGTTAATTGATCAAAATCCATCTGTTCCTCGAGCGTTACGAGTGGCGAGCACCACGAATCACATGATGTGCGTATCGTATCGTTGCCGACTTTATGAATCGTGCTTCGAAGGAAGACCAAATTGCCGAGGTTATTCGTTGGAAATCTCTGAACCAGGATCGCCACCGCTGGCCACCGTCGCCAAACGACCCAGATAGAAGTCCCAACCGTTGGTGTGGTCGGCAACAGCGTCGTCAGGCAAACCGCGATGCGTCAATCGCACTCTTGTTTTTTCGCCTTCAGGGACCAAGGTGATCTCCACCTCGGTCGAACCCGCCGGAATCGGGTGGTTTGGTTCGTCCCAGCCGAAAGTAAAGGTGAGTTTCTCATTTGGCACCACCTCAATGAACTTTCCGACACCGGGATGGACGCCTTGGGCCAAGACGCGGTAAGCGCCTCCCGGCCGTGCGTCTAACTCAGCTTCCGTGCCCATCCATAAAACGTGCTTCGCGGGGTCGGTCAAAAAAGGAAATATCGTCGAAGGACTCGCATCGACAATCACTTCTCGAATTAATTCAGCCATTGGTGTTCTCTTTCTCTCGTTCGGCCGTTTCAGCCAGATCTCGAAGTCGGTCCAGACTTTCGGTCCAATACTCTTCAAGAAAATGACGAACCCGTTCCATTTGCTTGTGGTTCGCCTTATATATACGTCGCACGCCATCACGCCGCTCAAGCACTAATTCGGCCTCTCGCAAAACTCCCAAGTGCTGCGAAATTGCCGAACGCGTGACATCCGAGAATGACGCAGCGATCTCCGCAGCTGCACGTTCCTCTGACCAGACCAACTTCAAGATCTCTCGGCGTCGAGGTTCGGCCAAAGCCTTTAGTGCGGTGTCCATGTCCTTACGTTAGCGTATACTTACGTAAGTATCAACTAACAAATTATCGCTCGAAATTTGTATGAATTCTTTGGGCCTTTGTCCTCATATCGATGGAGGCAACGCAGCGTCACCGCGTGACAGGGTGGAACGATGCGGATTCTCGTGGTTAACGCTGGGTCGAGCAGTCTGAAACTCTCCGTACTTGACGATGACAACGCACTAATCGCGAGCAAGGAAATAGCGACGTCAAATTCGAACGACCTCGACGGTCAACTCGAGAACTTTCTCGATACTTCTCCAGGCGTCGATGCCATTGGTCATCGCGTCGTGCACGGCGGCACGGCATTTACGAGGCCCGTGGTTCTTAACGAGAATATCGACGAAGCATTAAAAGCCCTGGCGGACCTTGATCCACTCCACAATCCCCCTTGTCTCTGCGCAATTCGGACGTTGCAGTTGCTTCGCCCCAACGTGCCTCAAGTTGCCTGCTTTGATACGAGTTTTCATACGACTATGCCGAAAAAAGCGTCGACCTACGCCATCCCTCAATTGTGGCGAGACGACTGGGGTATTCACCGTTTCGGTTTCCACGGCCTCAGTCACGCGTGGGCCAGTCGTCGTGGAAGCGAACTGCTGGGTCGTCCGCTCGAAGGACTGCGCCTCGTTACGGCACACATTGGTGCCGGTGCATCGCTGGCCGCCGTCGCATTTGGAAAATCCGTTGACACAACAATGGGTTTCACCCCGATGGAAGGCCTCGTCATGGCAACACGCTCGGGCAGCGTCGATCCGGGACTCGTGCTTTGGGTGCAACGCCAAAAGGGACTCTCGGCCGGTGACGTCGAATCGAGTCTCGACAGCGAGTCGGGACTGCTCGGACTCTCGAACGAATCGAGCGACCTTCGTCGCATCATTACGTTGGCCGATGACGGCAATGAAAAAGCGAAACTCGCCTACGAGGTCTACGTGTACCGCATTCAAACGAACGTCGCTGCCATGTGTGCGGCGATGAACGGACTTGATGGCTTGGTGTTTACAGGAGGAGCCGGCGAGGCATCATCCCTACTGCGCAGCGACGTCTGTGCGGGACTTGGTTTTCTCGGTGTACAACTCGTTCCTGCTCTCGTTGGAAATTCGAGTGACGATCACATGGAGTCAGCAACGGGACTGGCGCCTGCTGTGCTCGTGGTAAAGGCCCGTGAGGACATTGAGATCGCTCGCCACGTGCGTCAACTTCTCAACTGAGTTAGTAGCGCGTTCGCTCATCAGTCAGTGTTTGCGTACACGACATCGGCAGACGCATTCCACAGTCCGATGCAACGTTCGCCGCGATGATCTTCTATGACAGAAACAGAAGCCGTCGCACTGGCGAACAGGCGCCCTTGCTGGGCGCGGAGACCCAATGCCCTCGCCGCGAGGATTCGAGAGAAGTGGCCGTGGGTCATAACAACCACGGGTGTTTCGTCGGACGCTGGCACTCTCGTACGAAGAAACTCGTCAGCCCGTGACGAAACGTCGGCGAAGGACTCGCCACAAGGACAACCGTCGTCCCAGAGGTTCCAACCCGGACGTTCGTTTCTCACTTCGCCCGGTGTACGACCCTCGTAGTCCCCGTAACCAAGTTCCACGAGTAGCGGTTCGACCGTGGGCACTTCGACCGGCAACACCAAACGCGCGGTCTCGAGCGCTCGTTCACGCGGGCTCGAATACACGAGCGGCGTTTTCTCTTCGAGCACACCGCGCATAATTTGGCTCAGCGATTCAGCTTGGTGACGACCGTTAGCGGTGAGCGTTAGTTCCGTGCTGCCGGTGAACTGGCCCGTGAGCGTCCATGCCGTCTCACCGTGTCGGATAATGATCAGCTTCATGCGCACCTCTCGAGTCAGCAGCACCGCGCCGCGTGGTGGCGTCGCTCGCGCTTCGCGAACGTGACGCTACTTGCGAGGTGCCGTATCGTTACCGGCTCCACTGGGGCGTTTCGGCCCTAGTTTTGGCCCTCCTACGCCATCGTGCGAACGGTAGGTTCGGTTGTACCTTCACATCGAAGGCGCGTAGGTGGCCAGCGCCGCCGGAATCCGGGGGCATGAACTCATGCCGAAACCATCAGTCTTGGTTGTCGACGACGTTGTAGGTGCTGACCCCGACGAGATCGACAAGGTCGCGAGCACCGCGCTCACCCCAGAAATGCTCCACTTGATAGACGCTTACTGGAGGGCCGCCAACTACGTCTCGGTCGGTCAGATCTATCTCTACGACAATCCCCTACTTCGCGAGCCTCTAAAGCTCGAACACGTCAAGCCCCTGGTGGTCAGTCACTGGGGAACAACACCGGGACAGAACTTCATTTACGTGCATCTAAATCGCGCCATCAAGCAGCACAACCTCGACATGTTTTATGTGGCTGGTCCCGGCCACGGAGGACCCGCCATTGTCGGCAACGTCTATCTCGAAGGTACCTACAGCGAGATTTACCCCGACGTCAGTCAAGACGAAGCAGGATTGAAGCGTCTGTTCACGCAGTTCTCGTTTCCTGGAGGAATTTCTAGCCACGTCGCACCCACGACACCAGGATCCATTCATGAAGGTGGCGAACTTGGTTATTCACTGAGTCACGCCTTTGGCGCAGCGTTTGATAATCCGGGGCTCATCGTTGCTTGCGTCATCGGTGACGGCGAAGCGGAAACTGGTCCGCTTGCGACGAGCTGGCATTCAAACAAATTTCTTGATCCCGTTACCGACGGAGCGGTGCTTCCCATCTTGCATCTCAATGGCTACAAGATTTCCAATCCCACGGTGCTGGCTCGCATCGAACCAGAAGAACTCGATCAGTTTCTGCGCGGTTGTGGTTGGACCCCGCACTACGTCGAAGGTGATGATCCGCTCGTCATGCACCAGAAAATGGCGAGCGTCCTCGACGAGGCCATTAGTGAGATTAAGCAGTTCCAAACCGATGCACGAAGCGGTCGCGTGACAACTCGTCCTCGTTGGCCCATGATTGTGCTTCGCTCGCCCAAAGGTTGGACGGGGCCAAAGGTTGTCGATGGGCTGCCCATCGAAGGTACCTTTCGCGCGCACCAGGTGCCCATGCTGGTCGACGCTTTTCACCCCAAGCATGTGGCGCTGCTTGAAACATGGATGAAGAGTTACAAGCCCGAAGAACTCTTCGACGAAAACGGCCGATTAAAGGCGGAACTTCAGGCCCTCGCGCCCAATGGCGATCAACGTATGGGGGCAAACCCCCATACCAATTGCGGTGTGCTGCGCGATCTACATTTGCCAGATTTCACCAAGTACGCCTGCGATGTTCCCGTAGCGGGTTCGGTGAACGCTCAAGACACCTTGGTACTCGGTAATTTTCTACGTGACATTGTTGCTCTTAATAAGGATCGACGAAACTTTCGCATCTTCGGTCCCGACGAAACCCTTTCCAACCTCCTCGGCGCCGTCTTCGAAGTCACGAACCGACAATGGGACGCAGAGCGGATTGACGGCGATCAATTTCTCGACAAGGAGGGCTTCGTCCTTGACTCAATGCTCTCCGAGCACCAATGCGAAGGTTGGCTCGAGGGGTACCTTCTCACGGGCCGCCATGGTCTGTTCAATTCCTACGAGGCGTTCATCCACATTGTTGACTCGATGTTCAATCAGCACGCGAAGTGGTTAAAAGTAATCAACGAACTGCCCTGGCGACGAGACATCTCCTCGCTCAACTACATCCTCGCTTCTCACGTCTGGCAACAAGACCACAACGGTTTCACCCATCAAGACCCCGGGTTCCTTGACCACGTCGTGAACAAAAAAGCCGACATCATTCGGGTGTATCTACCGCCCGATGCCAATTGTCTCTTGTCGGTCACCGATCACTGTCTTAGAAGCCGTGAATACGTGAACGTCATCGTGGCTGGCAAGCATCCCCTGCCCCAGTGGCTCACGATGGATCAAGCCGTTATCCACTGCACGGAGGGGATTGGCACCTGGGAATGGGCAAGCAATGACCAGGGTGGCGAACCTGACGTCGTCATGGCCTCGTGTGGCGATACACCGACTCTCGAAATAATGGCGGCGACGGCGATTTTGCGCGAACACCTGCCCGAGTTGAAGGTACGCGTCGTCAACGTCGTGGATCTCATGAAGTTGCAGTCGGCAAGCGAACATCCCCANNTCTTCGCCTTCCACGGCTATCCCACTCTCGTGCACCGACTCACCTACCGGCGAACCAATCAGAACATGCACGTCCGTGGCTACATCGAAGAAGGCACGATCACCACGCCGTTCGACCTTCGCGTTGAAAACCGACTGGACCGCTTTCACCTCGTCCAAGACGTCATCGATCGATTGCCCTGGCTCGGCGCGACCGGTGACTCGCTGAAACAACTCATGCAGGACAAACTGGTCGAGCATAAGCGTTACGTCGACTCCCATGGTCAGGACATGCCCGAAATTCAAAACTGGAAATGGGCACGTTCGTGACGACAACCACCACGACCCTTACGGACACTGCGAAAGAGCTCGTCGCTGGTGGCAAGGGTCTGCTCGCCATGGACGAGAGCACCAAAACCTGTAACAAGCGATTCGCGGTGCTCGGTATCCCCCAGACCGTGGAATTTCGTCGCGACTACCGGGAACTCTTAGTAACCACTCCCGGTCTCGGTGAGTCAATTAGTGGCGCGATTCTCTACGACGAGACCATCCGCCAATCAACCACGTCGGGCAAGTCGTTCGTCAGCGTGCTCAACCAAGCGGGAATTATCCCCGGCATCAAAGTCGACACCGGCACCGTTGAAATGGTCGGTCACCCCGCAGAACGAGTGACGAACGGTCTCGACGGACTGCGCGAACGCCTCGCTGAGTACACCAGTCTGGGAGCACGCTTTGCGAAGTGGCGAGCGGCGTTCTCTATTGGCGACGGACGTCCCAGTCGGGCGTGCATTGAAGCAAACGCATCGTCGCTTGCTCGCTACGCCGCGTTGTGTCAGGAAATGGGATTCGTTCCAATTGTCGAGCCTGAAGTTTTGATGACGGGTTCTCATTCAATGCAGCGCTGTCACGACGTGACCGAAGAAGTCCTGTACCGAGTGTTTGTCGCACTGAACGACCACGACGTGGCGCTTGACGCCATGTTGTTGAAGCCCAACATGGTGCTTCCAGGACTCAGTTGCCCGACGCAAGAGTCACTTGACGAGGTCGCAAAAGCGACACTGCACTGTCTTATGGGAACCGTCCCTGACGACGTGGCGGGCATTGCCTTCTTATCGGGCGGACAGTCCCCTGAACTCGCTTCCGCCCGCCTCAACGCCATGAATCTTCCCACCAGCGAAGCACTGCCGTGGCCCCTTGCGTTCTCGTTCGGTCGCGCACTTCAGCAACCGACGCTCGATATCTGGCACGGCGACGAGTCCAACGTGATCGGTGCCCAACTGGAACTCGCACAACGTGCCAGGTGTAACTGGGCCGCGCGTCAAGGTGAATACAGCGAGGCACTCGAACCACTTCGAACACCTTCGTGAGCGCGTTTGAGCTTCACCGGCTCGGACAGATCATGGAGCCGGCACCAGGCAATCCCCTCGAAGTCGGCGGTGTCACCAACCCGGCGGCAACGCGAGGTCCGGATGGAAATCTTTACCTCTTTCCACGCCTCGTCGCCACGGGCAACTACTCGCGCATTGGTATTGCTCGAGTGTTATTTAACGATGACGGTGATCCCAGTGGCGTCGAACGACTGGGCATTGCTCTTGAGCCTGATGTTGACTACGAGCGTCGACCGGGGGGTGGTGGCTGCGAAGATCCTCGCGTCACCTACGTTCAGCCGCTCGAGCGCTACGTGATGACGTACACCGCGTTCTCGAGTGACGGACCACGAATTGCTCTCGCTATCTCCGACGATTTGTTTCATTGGGAGCGACTAGGGCTCGCGCATTTCTTGCCGTACGAGGGAATTGTTTTTGAAGGTGTCGATGACAAAGACGCCAGTCTCTTTCCTGTGGCCATCCCCAATCCGTCAGGACATTCGGAAGTCGCCATCCTGCATCGACCACTTTTCCCCGGCACACTTCCTGAAGACACGGCGCTGTGTCCAAGTGATCGCGTCTGCGACCTCAATCGTGAGAGCATCTGGATTTCGTACAGCCCCAAGGTGCTCGTTGGTGGAAAGCCTTACGACCTGGGCCAGTTCACTTCGCATCACCGACTCGCGGCGCCGGTGTCGCCGTGGGAGAAACTGAAGATCGGCGGGGGCACGCCTCCGGTAATGACTCGTCTGGGCTGGTTGATCATTTACCACGGTGTGGGTAAATCAGCAGAGTCCGACAACGATGACCTTCAACTTAGTTATTGCGCCGGAGCAATGGTGCTCTCGAGTGAGCATCCACAAAACGTTCTCTATCAATCGAGCGAGCCGGTGCTGACTCCGTCACTACCCGCCGAACGTTCGGGGGTGGTTCCCAACGTCGTGTTCCCTACGGGCATTGATCGACGCGACGACCTCGGCACGCCAGATCGCTTCGACGTGTACTTCGGCATGGCCGACCAACGAATTGGCGTTGCTCGCCTCGATCTCCCGGCATCCTTGCCCGCAGTTGCTTCGGAGAATTCCGTTCCGTAGATGATTCGGCGTTACTCGAGTGGAGATCGAAAGCGACGATAGAGATCAACAAGGTCACTGAGCGCTTCGGGTGACAGATCGTTGGGAGAAACCTCACCCGCTACGGCAATCGTGTCGCGAATTTGTTCCAAGTACGCCGAGCAGTTGGGGCAACCTTTGAGATGCTTTTCGAGGCGTCGAGAGTCCCTGCGAGAAAGAGCGCCTTCGAGATAGTCGCTCACGAGTTCCACGGCGTCGCGACAGACAATGGAGTATGTCGTCAGTTTCATCATCCACCTCCTCGCAGACTCGCCTCAACGTCGGCCCGTACTTTCGTGCGAGCCCGATGAAGAATCACACGAACGTTCGCGACGGAGAGTTCCAGTAGTTCTGCAACCTCCGTAGTTGGTAGTCCTTCCACGTCGCGAAGCGTTACAACGGCTTGTTGAGGCTCGCCCAGACGCGAAATCGCCTCGTGAACCAGTCGCACCACAGGCTTATTCACCATGCTGTCTTCGATGACGTCGGTGAACGGCACGACGGGCTCTCGCCACGCGCCTCCCTCATCGAATCGACCAGCGAGAGCCGAGCTTGTGCTCGTCGGATCCACGGGAATCGCTCGGTGCTCTTTAGTCCCCGTCGAACGAGCTCGGTTGACCAAGATGCGAAGCAGCCAGGTTTTGAACGACGAGCGACCTTCGAAGCGGTCCACACCTCGCAACACGGCAATCCAGGTGTCTTGTGCCACGTCCTCGGCGCTCGCCTCAGAGTTCACGTAGTACCTCGCGACACGAACCAGCATCGGGTGATACCGAGTTACGAGGGCCGCGAAGGCTGTTTCGTCGCCGGCGAGCAGCCGCTGGAGCAATTCGGCGTCGTCCACGAACCAAGGGTACTCAACGCCCATATAGATCTTCCCCAACCCTGTAACGCTTTTGCGCCTTTGTGGACTGTTCTTCGCGAACTAATGACAAGAACCGGGTTCGTCCCGCTAAAAGAGAAGATGACATGACAAGCACTTATCACAAGGATTCACAAGCTATTGATCGGCTGAGTCCCAAGCAATTCGCCGTCACGCAAGAAAGCGCCACCGAACCTGCGTTCGATAACGAGTTCTGGAACCACCACGATGTGGGCATCTACGTCGACATTGTTTCGGGTGAACCCCTGTTTGCCTCCAACAAAAAGTTCGACAGTGGTTGCGGCTGGCCGAGCTTCACTGCGCCGCTGGTGCCCGAAAACGTGGTCGAAAAGACCGATCGGAGTCTTTGGATGCAACGGATTGAAGTTCGTTCAACCAACGGTGACAGTCACTTGGGTCACGTCTTTCCCGACGGTCCCAAAGAAGAAGGAGGGCTGCGCTACTGCATCAACTCGGCCGCTCTTCGTTTTGTGCCCTTCGACGAGCTAGAAGCGCAGGGTTACGGTGAATTTCGATCGATGTTTAAGGGTGTCGTAACGGACAACGGAGAAAAGCAATGAGCGACACACAAAGAGCAGTTCTGGCCGGAGGATGCTTTTGGGGCATGCAGGACTTAATTAGAAAACGTCCGGGCGTTCTTTCCACGCGCGTTGGTTACAGCGGTGGCGACGTGGCAAACGCCACGTACCGCCATCACGGCACGCACGCAGAAGCCATCGAGATCAACTTTGATCCCAGCCAAATCAGTTACCGCGACATTCTCGAGTTCTTCTTCCAGATTCACGATCCCACCACGCCGAATCGTCAAGGCAATGACCGCGGTGCCAGCTACCGTTCCGCCATCTTTTACGTTGACGATGAGCAAAAGAAAATCGCCGAAGACACTATTGCTGATGTCGAAGCGTCCGGCTTATGGCCCGGCAAGGTCGTAACCGAAATTGCTGCGGTGGGACCCTTTTGGGAAGCGGAACCTGAACATCAGGACTACCTCGTTCGTTACCCTAATGGCTATACGTGTCACTTTCCGCGTCCAGGATGGGTGTTGCCTCGTCGCTCCGCGACAACGTAAGTCAACAGTGTCAAAGGGCACAAAGGCCCGAGACTAAAACCATCGCGACTTCTAAACTCCGGACCAACGGACTTGCAGAGAAAATTGCAACAGATTTTCGAGCCACGGTGCCAAACGGAGGAATGAGCATGCCAGTAAAAAAGACAACGAAGGCGACCAAGGCTAAAAAGACGGCGAAGGTCGCAAAAGCGAGAAAGACGGTAAAGGCCACCAAAGCCAAGAAGACGACCAAGGCGGTAAAAGCCAAGAAGGTCGTCAAGGCGAAGAAGGCCACAAAGAAAGCGGTGGCGAAAAAGAGCGCCAAAGCCACGAGGAGTTCCAAAGCCACCAAAGCCAAGAAGACGACTAAGGCGGTAAAAGCCAAGAAGGTCGTAAAGGCGAAGAAGGCCACAAAGAGGGTGGCGGCGAAAAAGAGCGCCAAAGCCACAAAGGCTAAGAAGAGTTCCAAGGTGGTTGCACGTCCGAAGGCGAAAAAGACCACGAAGGTGGCCAAAGCGTCTCGGGCCAAGAAGACTGGTGCCACGGTGAAGTCAACGGCGCCACCACGCGCGACGAAAGAATTGAGCAGGCATTCACTCGATACCGAAACGAGAAATAATCTTCCCGATTCGAAGTTTGCGTTTCCAGAAGAGAGAAAAGAGCCGATTGAGGACGCGGCGCACGTTCGAAACGCAATTGCTCGCTTTGATCAGGTGAGTGACGTCAGCGACGAGGAGCGAGATCAAGCGCGGGAGCGGATCGAAGATGCGGCGGCTGCGTTTGGCGTGCAAGTGAACGAAGGCGACTGGCGCGATGGCGCTAAAGAAGATTCATCGTCAACCAACGACCCTCAGCATTAAGCCACTGCTCCGCGACAAGACTGCGTGAACTATGCAGCGTGAACGGCGTTAGAGTCCTCGTCGACTTCGGCGTCGTCGCCGCAAAAAGACGTTGCTCGAGTACGCCGAGGACGCTATGCGCGCCGGCATTTCGAACGCGCCACCAGTCGTCACGTAGACGAAATTGCTCCAATAAATAATGGTGGTGATTTGCCACTTGCAGTATTGAAACTTCCGCCCGAAGGGCGGATTTTTCATGCAACTTATGAAGCAGCGTGGTTGACGAACGCGTGTTAAAAGCCTAAATCCCGGCTTCTCCTTGTATTCAAGAAAAAACCGGGACTTCGGTGCTGAGTTTGTCCTATTTAAGTACAAACCCCTTCGTGGCGGGGGCAAGATTTGAACTTGCGACCTTCGGGTTATGAGCCCGACGAGCT
>PLHJ01000020.1:40416-134948 GCA_003138895.1 Acidimicrobiaceae bacterium | reverse complement strand
TCGTTAGAAGAGCACTTGTCAAAACCTGGTTTTGAGGGAGCGGCGTATGTTTGCTCGACACCACTTCGCTCGCGAGATGAAGGCCACCAAGACGCTTTGTGGCAATACCTTCGAACCAACGATTTGTCCGTGGTGAGCACGGATCACTGCCCGTTTTGTATGAAGGACCAAAAGGAACTGGGTTTGGGCAACTTCTCGAAAATTCCCAATGGCATTGGTTCTGTCGAACACCGCATGGACTTGCTGTACCAGGGCGTGGTGACCGGCGAGATCAGTTTGGAGCGTTGGGTGGAGATTGCCTGCACTACTCCCGCGCGCATGTTTGGTCTTTACCCAAAGAAGGGCGTCTTGGCCGCCGGATCTGACGCCGACGTTGTTGTCTACAATCCCAATGCCGTGACCAACATCGGCGTAGCAACCCATCACATGAATATGGACCACTCGGCGTACGAAGGAATTCGTGTTAACGGACACGTCGACACCGTTCTTTCGCGCGGCAGCGTCGTCATTGAAAACAACGCTTTTACGGGTCGCGTTGGCCACGGTAAGTACCTACGACGAGGACTAAGCCAGTACCTCATCTAGGCCACCGCGCCTACGAATTTACGAGAGGAGTTATCAATGGATTTCGGCATTGTCTTACAGACGAACCCTCCGGCTTCGCGCGTTGTTGAACTCGCGGTGCGAGCAGAAAACCTGGGCTTCGATTACGTCTGGACTTTCGACAGTCACATTCTTTGGGAAGAGCCGTTCGTTATCTACAGCCAGATTCTCGCGGCAACTCGCAAGGTCATTGTCGGACCAATGGTGACGAACCCGGCCACACGTGACTGGACGGTGACGGCCAGTTTGTTTGCCACACTCAACGAGATGTACGGAAACCGGACTGTGTGCGGCATAGGTCGTGGTGACTCGGCGGTGCGCGTGACGAACGGTAAGCCCACCACACTCACGACGTTGCGCGAATCAATTGAAGTAATTCGCGAACTCGCCAATGGTCGAAGCGTTCTTTATAACGGATCAACGTTGAGTTTCCCGTGGGGAGCAAAGAGTTCACTGGAAGTGTGGGTCGCGGCCTATGGTCCAAAAGCCTTGGCGCTGGCCGGAGAAGTTGGCGACGGTTTCATTTTGCAACTTGCGGATCCAGAAATCACACGGTGGATGATTACAGCGGTTAAGGAAGCCGCCGAAAAAGTCGGCCGCGACCCCGAAGCTTTGACGTTCTGCATTGCCGCTCCGGCGTACGTCGGCGACGACATCGAGCACCAACGTGAACAGTGTCGTTGGTTCGGCGGCATGGTCGGTAATCATGTCGCCGACATTGTCGAGCGCTACGGCAACGACCCGGCAGCCAAAATCCCCAAAGCATTGACTGACTACATCGCTGGGCGAAAAGGCTACGACTACAACGAACATGGTCGAGCGGGCAACACTCACGCTGATTTCGTGCCCGACAATATCGTCGACCGTTTTTGTCTTTTAGGACCCGCTGAGCGACACGTTGAACGCTTGGAGCAGTTGCGCGACCTCGGCGTTACCCAGTTCAGCGTTTACTTACAACACGACGCCAAACTAGAGACACTCGAGGCATACGGTGAGACCATTATTCCGGCTCTCAGCGGACCCTTCGTTGCAAAGGTGTGAGACAGACCGAACGTCTTAGGGTTTGTTAAGCAACGTATCTCTGGCGGTTTTGAATTCGTCAGCGTTAATTTCACCCTTGGCGAAACGCTCTTCCAAAATTTGAAGCGCCGGTGTACGTGGACCGGGTCCGGGACCGTGGCCATCGTCATGCGGATGGTGGCCGGGGTGAGCATGTCCATGACCCAGTCTTCCGCGCCACAATGATGCGGCGAGAAAGATCAATCCGAGAACGATAATGAGAAGGAAAATGAAGCCAAAGACGTGGAATCCGTCGTGAGGCTGAAAAGGCCCATTGCGAAACATGTTGTATCTCCCTACTGTTGCGTGCGCACTTTGCACGACTTCATTATCGTCGCACCTTTATATAAGAAACGGCGCATCACCAACGTAAGAAAATGATTTAAATTCGTTGTGTTTTTATGGGCTTACGTCAACACTAGGTTCCATTTTGTGACTATTGACCCTGAGTGTCGTGAGCTAGAAAAAGCGAGGGTGTGTCGTGACGCTGATCTCTAACGAAGCCAAACCAACCATCACTATTCGAGACAATCGCGTAGAAACGCATATCTCGTGGTTGCCGGCTGTGATGGTCGTGAGTTTTGAATTGTTCTGCGTCGTCGCACTGATGAGATTTCGCCGACGACGTGGCGCACGGAAGTTCGGAGTTTCTCCACGCGTAGACCCGCGACAGATTCTTAAGGTGCGTCTGGCGAGCGGTGAAATCGATGAAGCGACCTACCTCTCGCTGCGACGACTACTCGACGAGTAATTCGCCTNNTCTTTAAACGCGCAGAATCGGCACGTATTTTTTGACGGCGTAGCCGTAAAGGAACCCTGCTCGTAGTACGTCACGATTCGCTCCCAAGCGTTTCGGGCTGCATTCTTGCGCGCAATGATGACCGGTGTCGTCACGGTACGTTCAATGCTCTCGCCGTGGGCAACGTAGAGCAGGCGAATGTTTTTAGGTCGTTCTCCTAGGGCCTCTTCGCAGAGGGCGGCGTAAATTTCGGCATTAGCGAACGTCTTGGCATCAAAATTTCGATTGGGCAGTGAGCCTGTTTTGTAATCAACAATCGTGAGACTTCCGTCGTCGTTCCGGTCCAATCGGTCAAGAATGCCGAGCATGGGCACGCCTTCGACCGAGGCATTAATTTTTCGTTCAACTCCTTCTTCATGGACCAAGGTGGGATCTTCCATGGCGAAGTACTTCACAAGAATTGCTTCAATTTCGCGGAGCAACTTCGCCTCTGTGACGTCGGTGAGCCCGATTTCTTCTCGAACCTCGATTGTCATGACTTCTTCTTTGGCGCCGTCAACGAATTCACGAGCTCGTTCAATCGTGCGCTCATTCGCCGGCAGTAAAAATAGTGATTCTAAAATGGCGTGCACAAAATTGCCCTTGGCGGTGGCGTACGTGGCGGGTTGACGAATTCGCTCGATGGACGCATGTTGAAATCGTCGCGGACATGCCTGAAAATCTTGTAGGCGCGACGGTGAAAGCGCGACGGGGAGCGGTTGATTAAAAGCCATTCTCACAAGATAGAGACTGGGTGCGACACCATTCTTGATGTTCGGTGGATAAGACTGTTTTCGTGTCGGATTCACACCACGTCGATGAGGCAACCAAATTCCAGAGGTCTCCGTCCTGGGCGGGCGTCTACGAAGGAGAATCGGTCGTCGTCAATATTCCTCGTGAGCGCCGACGTCATTGGGTGTTCGTAGCCCACGTTCGAAACGTTGTGACGAACGATGAATGGATTGAAGTTCGAGGCGGTAGGTCCGGCGAAGCCATCACTCGGTCGTTTCGGACGGGCCTTATCTATCCCAAAGGTTCTAGATCCAGTAGCCGAGAAAACGAATGGTCATTACTCGAAGCACCCCGACTCCCGTTCGAATACTAGAAGGTGGACTTTTCGACGGTGCTGGTTGTCAAATATTGAACGCCCGCTTTTGAACACGCACTAAACGGAAACGACACATACTTTGAAGCCTTCTGGTTGGGGGGATAGACCTTTAATCCCGCTGCTATCACTGGCTTGCACGTTGAAGTCGAATAATTGCCCGTATCGACAATTCCAATCGTGGCCGTTGCCGTGTTGGAACTTGTCGCGGATCCTTGTCCCGCACCGGCGCTCACGCTCGTCAGCGTTATGACCTTGCTCGGATAGACACTTGATCGATTGGCGGGTGAGCCAATTTGGTGCTGGGTGATATTCACGCCCGAAACCCCGGGGTAGCCCTTCAGCGTGCAGGTGTGACCCGAGAAGTTGGTGAAGTTCAGTTGGTAATACGACGTGCCCGCAGCGCCATTGCCAGAGGTGTCAAACCAAACATCCAGTGTTGAGGTTGAACAGGCGGGGGGAGCAGACTTAGGCGACGACACCGGAGGACTTGCTTGGGAGAGTCCCGCGTTCAAGGTGATGCCAAGAACTACCAGAGACGTGACCAACGAACCCACGGCAATGTTGCGCAAGGTTCGAACGCCAACGTTACGAAAAGGGGCCTGCTGTTGCATGTTGTCTCCTAGACCACGAGTGCCTAAAGCGAAGTGTACGTTGCCCGAGCCCACGCAATGAAGCAGGAGCTAGGAGACTTGGTCACTTGCTAAGAGAGATCCGTCGTGGTTGAACGCCACGACCACGGGCCCTTCTTTATTCGCTTGGTACCACTCTGATTTGGGCGTCGTGATCCAGCCATAGAAAAGGCCCCCGACCAGCGAAAGCCGCGCCGATGAGCCGTTTGACCACAGTGCTTCGAGTTTTGCGACCTTGGTATTGGCAATACCAGCAATGAAGGTGTTGGATTTGCGTGGGCAAACCGATGTAGAACACAAATAGGAAACGGGCCCTTCCAAACTTATGGCGAAGGGCTGGGTCAATTGCGAGGACTTTGAGTCCGAAGAGACCGCGTCCCAAGATCCATTCGAAAAGGACATGATGCATTCGCCGAACGTTGACTGGTTATAAAAGAACGCAATGCCCTCGGCGCTTCGTTGAATGACGCCGTAGGGAAACGTACTGAAAACAGGCGTGTTCGGATTTGATGTGTGGCACGCCGGTTCAGCTTTTTCGGCGGTCAAAATGGGGATCCTTCGCCCAATGTCATTGCCTCGAATGAAAACGAACGAAATGAGAAACAGGGCCGGTAAAAAGAGGAGCAAAAATTTCTTGTTCGGCAGCGCTCTTGTTCGTTCCGCCATAGGGTCAATTCACTTTCGTATTCAGGTCGCCAGACAAGTGTACGTGGCGTCTCGGTTCCCCTTGTCCCGCACAAGATTGGCCGTAGCGAACTCAAAAATGAGACAGAACTTGTCGGCTGCTAATGCCTCGTGGGGCTAATCGTGAGTCGTACAATCAACCAAGCACTTATTCAAGGTGAGTCGACTGCGGGGGCATTGTGATTGCAATCTGGCACTGGTTCTTGCAAGTCACGGGCACGGATAACGAAGCCAGCAAGTGGTACGCCTTCTGGAGTGGATTTGGCGCTGATTTCACCGAAGGCGCCATTTTTCTGAGCTTGTATGCGCTTTATCGCCGACACAAATGCCAGAGTTGCTGGCGACCTGCTTTGAAGGGTGGCCTGGGAAAGGTGCAAGGAACGCACTATGAAACGTGTCATAAGCACACGAACGATCAGGTGCACGACTCGCTTCGAGAGCAGCACAAGATTCGTCACCCCGAGATGCACAAGCACCTAGAGAAGGGAAGTGAATGATTGCTGTGACATTTTTCGATCGGTGGATCTGGCCAGCTGGAGGATCCGGTGGCATACCGGGTGATGTTGTAGCGACCCTCATCTGGGTCATCATCGCGGCCGTTGCGACCACGATTTTCTATCCACCCTTACGTAAAGCCATTGAGAAGTTCATTAAGCGACACCTTGAAGAGGGAACGGCGGAACTCCACGCAAAACTTGATCACATAATTGAGCATCACCCCGACATTCCACCTTATTTGTCGAAGAAAAAGGACTGATTGTCTCGTCGGATGCAAGGGGCCCGACAAAATCATTTCAACTAAACGCGCGGAGCGGGTGACGGGGATCGAACCCGCATGGCCAGCTTGGAAGGCTGGAGCTCTACCATTGAGCTACACCCGCGCGCTCTGGAATTTCAGAACCTCAGAAGTCTAGAACAGCGACCGCTTCGCCCTAGCGTGTGGGAGTGTCCTCAACGTTTTTTGACCGCGCCGGTGGGCAGCCGTTCTTTGATGAATTGGTTGAAAACTTTTACGTTGGTGTGGAGTCCGACGAGTTGCTTCGCCCCATGTATCCAAAAGATTTGACCGAATCGAAGAGCCACCTCGCCCTATTTCTGGCGCAGTACTGGGGTGGACCTCGCACCTACCAGGACCTTCGAGGACACCCGCGTCTTCGAATGCGCCACGCACCATTTCGCATAACCAAACGCGCTCGCGACGCGTGGCTTGTTCACATGAACGAGGCAGTGGCGAAATCCTCCTCCTCGTTATCGCCCGACGATCGAGCAGATCTTTTGGCGTATTTTGACTTGTCGGCGCATCAATTACGAAATGTCTAGTGGAGCTGGTGTTTCGTGCTGCGTCGCCTAGCGACGAGGAGCACGAAGCCGCTGAGCACCAACAGGCTCGCTAGCGATAACGGGAGCCACGGGTCAAAGCCCGTAAACGCCAGCGTCTCAGGAATTGCCAATTTCAGTTTCGTGGCTGGTGAAGAAGTAGTGAGTACGCCCGTGCAGTGGAGACTGGCGTCAGATTCGTAGCCGGGAGGCGAACCGTCTTCACGCACACACCACGCATGGCCAGCTGGCAGAGCAAATTGAAGAGCTCCTTGCGCGTTCGTCTCGTTGATGGCCCACAGGGTCATACCGAGAGGTACCGCAATATTGGACGGAGTTGGCGCCGGAGAGTAACCAAGGGGGAATGGGTTTAGTACGAAGAGCTCGTAGTAGGCGTGCGCGACCGCCACGTTGGGCTCGTTGGCGCTGAACTTGTGGACGGCTAGATCAATTGTCGAAGAAATCTCAGGTAGGGCAATCGTCAGCGTTGGCAGGACACCTAACACGCCGGTGCAGTGCAGCGAAGGATCAAGGACGTAACCGATTGGTGTTGCCACTTCGTGCAAACACCATTTGTAACCAACGGGTACGACGAAGATGAGTTGCCCGTCGGAATTCGTTTCGCCTCGACGAACGTACGTGAGCCCCGGGTACGAAGGAGCACTTGGCGGCGGTGTGCCTGAAAAGTTCGTAGGACCAGGTTGTTCGACGTAGAGGTCGTACGTGGCGTTTGGAATTGCCGTTGAGGGTGAAGCGACGTTGAACTTGTGGCCTTCAAGCAACGTCGAATGCGCGGGCGGAGGTGTTGGAGTTGCGGTGTTAGGTACCACCAACGTTCCAGAGAGTGGACCAGGCGCATAAATCGCCGCTCCGTCTTGGGCACTGACGTCGAGTTCGGTCGGCGCAAAATACTGCAGACCGGACGTACCAATGCTGGCCGACGCGTCGATCGTCACGTCGGCGTTTGTCGCCGCGTCAATGACGACGGTGCTTATTCCCGTCGAGCCGGTCGAGGTCGAAAAAGTAGCGAGACCCGAGTTCGAAAAAACCGCATTGGTGAGCGTGATGTTCACGAGTTGATTCGCCAACGGACTGGCTAGTCCGGGCGCGGTTACTTCAATAGCCACGGACGCTGTCGTTGCCATTGAGGTGGCGCCACCGATAAGTGAGGCCGTGAGCGTTGGCGCTGCGGTCATTGCCGCCGCCTGTCGTTCAAGTGTCATAAGCGCGCCCAGTGCGTTGGCAATTCCGTTCGAGGACGGTGGTAGCGCGGTGGAATAGGCGGCGTTGTCAAAAAGCAGTTTGGCCGCAACCGCGACGTCGTCCGAGCTGAAGCTTGGTGCGTCGCCGTTTTGCCACCATCCGTTTACTTGGGCCTGCGAAAAAGCCCAACCGAGGTTGTTCAGCGTCTTGATTTGCCCGACCGAGAAACTTGGGGAAGTAACTGGTTCATAGTCATACGCGGGATTCGGGTAGTCCTCTCCGCTCGCCGCCGGTTCGGCGCACAACATCCAACCGAGCGGTGTGGGAAAACCCAAACCGTAGATTCCGTAGTAGGTATTTTCTCCGTTGAAGGTATCGCAGGCGCCGTGCCACGACGATGTCGGAGTGCCCGAAGAACACGCTGCTTGCGAAAGTACGTTTTTCAATGATGCGGCACCCGCCACACGGGCGGCGCTCAAGGAACTGACGGTGGCGACCACGAACAAAAGCAACAATGTGACAAAAAAGCGTGACACAAAGCGACGCTAAACGTGGCGCTCGTTACGGCCGGTGCTTACGATAGTGCCGTGAGTCATAAGTCGATGTTCCGCGACGGGGAGTTCCCGATTATTGCGGTGACACCGGTATCGCGCGGAGTAATTCGACCACTTCTCTTGGCCCTGGCGCTTATCGGGGCCGTGATTGCCATTGGCACCAACTGGAAATTCGTGCACCGGTACGAACTGATCATTGCGGTCATAGTTGGCGCGGGGCCGGCGTTTGTCACGCTCACAAGGTGGTGGCGTTGGCGCTCGCACAAGGTCATCGTCAGTTCCGAGCGCCTGATTACCTTGGCGGGTATCTCGAGCCGTCGGCGCACGTCGCTCGAACTCTCGGACGTTTATTCCACCACGGTCGAACAGCGTTGGTGGGAGCGAGTACTTCGCCGGGGTGCTGTTTTCGTAGAAACGGAGCAAGGTTCCGTCTATTTGGGGAGAGTCCGACACCCCGAGGCACTTGCTCGAGTCATTGATCGCCAGAGGACGCGTCGAGATGACGTGGCCCAGCAACAACTCGATGAAGGCGACCGCCTTAGTGATGCTTTATCCAAGGGTCTGCTCACGGATGATGAGTACGATGAACGCTGGCGACACCTCTTTGGACCCGATGGTCCGCGGGGTTAGCACTCTACGAGGACTAATGACAGCGACGAATTCAAATCCCGATACCGTGAAGAACGTGGTTATCCGATATCGCTGCACGGCCTGTGGCAATTTGACTCGCTTTGACGTGGTGGAAACCACGTCGGTTCGAGCGTTTCATCACTTCACGGTCGGTGGCGAGCTCGCGATTGAAGAGCCCGAAATTGTTCGACGAACGGTGGAGTCGGTGACGTGTCGCTGGTGTGGTCACGGGCGCGCCGTTGAAATCATTGACGAGGAATTGGCCTGAGCACGTTTGCTCCGCATTCCTTTGATCGACCCAAGAAACGTCCGGGACCCGAACGAATCACTGGTCGAAGCAGTTCAGGTGAATTACTCGACGAGTTGCTTCTAGCGCCAACGCTCGTCATTGCGGTGAAGCCCAACTGCGATGGTTGTCACGACTTCATATTTTCTGAGTTGTCCGAATTTGAAGGTCTGACCGTCGTCATCGTGACGGCAAACGACGAAGTGGAAAGCGAGTGGGAAAAAGCGCCCCGACCGATTTATACGTCGCCCGAATTATTTGCGGCGCTCGACATTCGTTCGCCACCTTTTTACGTGCTCTTGCAGCCTGATCCGTCGCTCGTGGTGGGCGAAGGAATTGCTTTTTCGCCAACACAAGTGGCGAGTGAGATCGCTGGCGTAATTTCCTAGGGCTCGTGTTACAGCGCTCGGGCAAGATGCTCTACCCGAGTGAAGCGAGGATGACAGTGAACCACGAAATGGAAATGGAAATCAGTTGTCGTGACTGCGTACGACGACACACGTCGGACTGTGACGATTGCCTCGTGACCTTTGTGCTCGGTGAAGAGCCCGAACGCTTGTCGATGACGTCTGACGACGCTGAAATTGTGCAGCTGTTGACGAGTGAAGGTCTGGTCCCGCGCCTCAAGTTCGTGTCTATTTCATCTCGTCCGGGCGGTACCGACGAACGCACAAAGTAGCGTGGTGGCTCATGGCGAGCCACTTACTGGTTACCAATGACTATCCACCAAAGACCGGTGGAATTCAGGTGTACCTGCATGAACTTTGGAAGCGATTAGAACCAGGTCGCGCCGTTGTTCTGACGGCGAGTTCGCACGAAAATGCCTCGGCCTTTGATGCCGCGACCGATGTTGTCATAGAACGCCTGCCCGCTCGGACGTTGTTCTTTCCCTCACGTCGCGCTCGTCGAGCCATCGAAGACGCAATTGCCCGTCACCAACCCGAGGTCGTCATCCTTGATCCGGCGTGGCCCCTAGGGCTACTTGGCCCACGTCTTTCTCGTCCCTATGGCGTCGTGCTCCATGGAGCCGAGGTGGCTATTCCCGCACGATTGCCGCTCGTGGCATCAACGCTTCGCTACGTGCTTCGTCACGCGAGCTTTGCTGTCTGCGCGGGGAGTTATCCAGAAGATGAAGCGCGACGAAACGCCAAAGGTGCGATGCCGCCAGTCTTACAAGTGCCACCGGGCGTGGACACGAAGCGCTTCGTCCCGGTCGACGAAGGCGATCGGGGAAGAATTCGGGTTGGTCTGGGACTTCCAGCCGAGGGGCTCCTCGTAAGTTCGGGCTCACGACTGGTGCCGAGAAAGGGCATGGACGTGCTGATCAAGGCGAGCGCGCAACTTCACACAGAGTTTCCTAATCTGCACGTGGCAATCGGGGGAACCGGCCGCGACCGTTCTCGGTTGGAACGTCTCGCCAAGAAAAAACGCGCGCCGGTGACCTTCCTTGGTTGGGTACCCGATGAAGAGCTCGCACCGTGGCTCGGGGCGAGTGACCTTTTTGTAATGGACTGTCGCAGTCGGTGGTGGGGATTTGAACAAGAAGGATTTGGCATTGTTTTTGTCGAAGCCGCCGCCTCAGGTGTGGCCCAAGTGGCGGGGCGTTCGGGCGGCAGTTCCGATGCCGTGACGAACGGCGTCACGGGTATCGTGGTGGAGAATCCGCGAAGCGTGAAGGCTCTTTCGGTCGCCATGGCCAAACTGCTCCAAAATACGAAAGAACGAAGCGCCTTTGGCGAAGCTTCAAGGGCCAACGCCCTCGAGCGCTTCGACTGGGACGCACTCGCGCACTCGCTGGGTACAGGTCTTTCCCCCTTTGACCACTACCCGATCTGAGTGGAGCGCTGCTCTAGTCTGAGAGGGACCAAAGGAGGGGATCGTGAGCCAACGCGCGAGTGAGTCAATACTTGTTAACGCCGAGCCCCTCGCCGTCTACAAGGTGGCCACTGATTTCGGGCATTACGTGGACTGGGCTGCTGATCTAAAAAAGGTCGATGTTTTGTCGACCGACGATCAAGGCCGAGCCCTCGAAGTGGCGTTTCGAGCTGCCGCCTTTGGTCGATCGACGTCGTACACCCTTCGTTACGACTACGCCGAAGCTCCCGAAGTGTTGTCCTGGTCACAGACTCGCGGTGATCTCACGACCGTGCTCAATGGTGCCTACCGCTTTGCCACGTCGGGAACCGGCACCAAAGTCACCTACGAACTCGAAGTTGAATTGCTGGTTCCCATTCCCAGTTTTGTGAAGTCCCGGGCCGCGTCGCGTATTCAGTCACAGGCCCTTCGCGAGTTGAAGGCGCGGGCCGAGCGCCTGCAATGAGTTTTGACGTCGCCTTCGGCGTCGACGTCGGTGGCACCAAGATCTTGTTACTCGCCATCAATCGAGATGGGGAGATCCTGTTCGAAGGTCGTCGTTCGACGCCGCAGATCACCACGGCACCCGGCCAAGCCACCGCGGAACAAATTCATGGTCTCGTGGATGAAGCGCTCGGCTCGTTACAACTTTCGCTTGACAATGTTGTGATCGGTGTGGGACTACCGGGCATCATGTCGCTCGACGGGGAACTCGTCTTTGCACCGAATTTGCTAAATGACTCGGGTACGCGTCTCGCAGAAGTACTTCGTCAAATTGCACCCAGTATGCACGTGCTGTGTGAAAACGACGCCGACTGCGCCGCGGTCGCCGAGCACGCGCTAGGAGTTGCTCGCGGGGTCGATAACTTCGTGATGGTGACACTCGGAACGGGTATTGGCGGCGGCATCTTCGTGCACGGCGAACTGCTTCGCGGTAGAAGTGGCTTCGCTGGTGAGATTGGTCACATGGTTGTTGACGCGCAGGGTCCGCCGTGTCCGTGTGGATCATCGGGTTGCTGGGAGCGGTACGCCTCGGGAAAGGGTCTCGCACGTCTTGGTTCGCTCGCTGCTCACGAAGGCCGATTACCCGAACTCGTAAAGGCGCGCGGTGGCGCCGACAACGTACGCGGCGAAGACGTGAGTGCAGCAGCAACGGCGGGCTCCAGTGAAGCGCTGGCGGTAATTCGCGAAGTGGGTTGGTGGCTGGCGCTCGGTGTTTCCAACCTCGCCAATATCTTGGACTGTGGGCTCGTGGTGATCGGTGGAGGACTGAGTGACCTCTCGGCGATGTTGATTCCTCCGGCATTGGAATTTCTTCCTACGATGGTGCTGGGCGCCGCGGCACGTCCTCGCGTAGATATGATCGCGTCGAAGTTTGGTGAACGCGCCGGTGCGCTCGGGGCCGGACTTCTGGCCTTTGAGCGGTTGTCATGAAACGTGGCGTCCTACTTCCGACGTTTCGATCAAATACCGATGACGCCTTAGAGGCCGCGTCACTCGCCGCGTCGCTCGGCATTGAAGGCGTCTTTGCCTATGACCACCTGTGGCCCATGGGCACGCCCGAACGTCCGGCGCTCGCGCCGTTTCCCGTCTTGGCGGCGATTGCCGTACGCGAGCCTTCACTGATTGTGGGACCGTTAGTGGCGCGCGTGGGTCTCGTCAGTGACGACGACATGGTCGAGCGCTTTTGTTCCCTGGCGCTGGTGGCTCCCGGACGAGTTATTGGCGCGCTTGGCACGGGAGACAAAGTTTCCGAACAAGAAAATGTGGCCTACGGAATTGCCTACGACAAGAGTGATGTCCGTCGCAGCCATCTTTTTTCCGTGGCGTCGCGACTTCGTGGCTTCTTGCCGGTGTGGATTGGCGCTGGGGCGAGCGCCACGAATGAAGTTGCGCGATCACTCGAAGTGGAACTCAATCTCTGGGACAAATCTGCTGAAGACGTGGCGCTTGAAGCAACGAACGGTCCGGTGAGTTGGGCTGGCAATCCACTGAGCGACCTTGAAGTACAACTCGACGCCTTAGAACAAGCGGGCGCCTCGTGGGCCGTGTTTTCTCCCAAGGTCGACGTGCATCGCCTTGGTGCGTGGCGTTCCTCGTCGGGCAACTGAGAACGTTCCCACGACGCTCACGCGTCATTCGCGCGAAGGGAACTAAGTTTCGTTGATGGAGTTTCGCCGAATCAATGGATTGCCACCGTACGTCTTTGCCGAAATAAACGGACGAAAGGCAGCGGCACGCACCGCCGGACGCGACATTGTCGACTTCGGTTTTGGTAATCCCGACCTTCCAAGCCCCGACGTGGCAGTTGCGAAGCTCGCCGAAGCCGCGCAGAATCCAAAGAACCATCGCTACAGTGCGAGTCGAGGCATCCCGCATCTTCGTTTAGCCATCGCCACGCGTTACAAGCGCGTCTTTGGCGTGGACATCGATCCCGACACCGAAGTCGTCACGACCATTGGTGCCAAAGAAGGACTCAGTCACTTGATGTGGGCGCTTATTGACCGCGGTGATACGGCCATCGTGCCGAGTCCGAGTTACCCGATTCATATTTACGCGCCTCTTTTTGCGGGTGGACAAATTGTCTCGGTACCGATGCTTGACCCTTCGGCATTAGACGTCGCCACGCCCGGTGACAGTTTCTTCGATGGACTCTTAGAAGCTTGGCAGCACGCTTGGCCCAAGCCCCGCGTCATCATCTGCTCGTTCCCGCATAATCCCACGACGGCCTGCGTGGATTTAGCCTTCATGGAACGACTCGTGGCGTTCGCGTTAGAACACGATGTCGTCATCGTGCACGACTTTGCCTACGCCGACCTTGGCTTTGATGGTTACCAGCCGCCATCGATTTTGCAAGTACCGCGAGCAAAGGAATGCTGCGTTGAGCTTTATACGTTGACGAAGTCGTTTTCTATGGCGGGTTGGCGAGTGGGCTTCATGCTTGGCAACGCGGACATTGTCGCGGCGTTGACGAAACTGAAGAGTTACCTCGACTACGGCACGTTCCAACCAATTCAAATTGCGTCCATCGTGGCTATGAACGAAGCCACGGATTATCCGGCGCAGTTGAACGCGATTTATCAGTCGCGTCGTGACACGTTGATTGAAGGACTTTCTCGCGTGGGATGGGACGTCAAACCGCCCCAGGGATCGATGTTCATTTGGGCGCCTATTCCCGAGCCCTACCAAGAAATGGGTTCACTGGAATTTGCGAAGTTTCTCGTGGACGAAGCTGACGTCGCGACGTCGCCGGGCGTGGGCTTTGGTGAAGGTGGCGATGGTCATATTCGCTTTGCGCTTATCGAAAACGAACTTCGCACGCAGCAGGCCATTCGTAATCTGAAAAAGGCCCTGACGAAACTCGGTTAGTTCTCGAGTCGTTCGAGCAGTGGTAGTTGCCACGTGCCATCAAAAACACTGTCCTCGGGAAGATAGAGCCGCATCGTGATGGTGAAGGGGCCCTCGGGCGTCGGCAACCAGTTGGTGAGCATCTCGTCTGATGTTCGATGGTGTTGGAAAAAAAGATCGAGTGAGCCGTCGGCGTTGTAGGAAAGATCATCGCGGTCGCCGAGGGCGAAACGGTTCAGTTCATTGGCTACTTGAAAACCAGTCGGGTCATAAACCGTGGCGGACCAGAATGCTCGCACCGGTGGTAACGCATCTTTTTCAATGTGCAGCCGGTAGCGGTACTTACCGCTCGGAATTTCACCGTGGTCGTCGAACTGCAGCGATGGGTAGATGGATTCTTCCGGGGGATTAGCGCCAAGACCCGTCATGGCCACCATGGCACGCTTCAAATAGAAGTTGCCCCAGACGGCCATTGTGTCAAGCAACGTCATCCAGCCATTTTTGAAGGGGACCATGGTCGAAAGACGCTGGCCCATTTCTTTTCTCGCGCCGTGACTCGCTTTTTCTAATGACGCTTGCACCTCGGCGGACTGGTTCGCGAGATCGTAGGATTCGCCAACCACGAAGCCAATTCGTTCGAGTCGGGCCAACATATTCCAGTCGGTCGCGTGCGGGGGATGTGTTTTGACGAGCTCACTCGCGAGCGAGAAGAACGACGACGGCGAAAGGTTCAGCACCTGTTGCATGGGGGGCGTCTTCATATCGATCCGCTCGTCAACAGTGCTCGTTGCTTGTTTTGTAGCACCGTTGAGCGACGAAAGTGGCATCATGGTGAGTTCATCCTGCAACGAGTGGATATAGGCGTAGTCCTCGACGCCACGGGTTTCCGTTCGCCCTATGACCCAAATAATGGGCGTGGGCGCATCAATGCGGACAACGTCGCTTGGTAGATCGCCTCGCCACGAGGGAAGACACAGCGCACAGCGAAATGGTGCGGTGCCGTTGGTGCGCGTTCCCGGTGAGGCAAACACTTCGGTCCACATGTCATATAGAGGAAGCATGAAAAAACGGTCGTCGATGGCCGGAACAGAAATGACGTAGGGCTCGTCGCGAAGATCAACCCACGCCGACGAGTACAGCGTGTCAAAGTTTGGACGCACGACCGTGCGAAATTCGGCCGGTGGGAACGTGCGTGCGTGCACCATTGTGTTCATGGGACCTCGACCGACTTTTCGTCCGAGCTCAACGTTGGTGCTCTGGCGACGGGTGAGTTCCATCAAGACGAGAGGGACGAAATAGAGGTAACCCTCGCGAGCTATTCGGTCGCGTTCCGTATCGTCGAGTGGTTCGTTGCCGGAAAGTGCCACGCTTAGGGCCTTCCCGCACCGGGCACGGCGACGTGCGCTTTTTCGATTCGTCCAAGGCGCTTGTCGGCAATCTTGAATCGGTCGCTCGACGGGGCGGTCATCACGTACAACGACGTTCGGTCGTCGCCACCGAGCATGCAGGCAAATGAAGTTTGTGACGTCGTGACTTCGTCCGTGATGTCGCCGCCTTCTCGAACGCGGATGCACTGGGGCTGCAGAGCGTTCGCGACCCAGACGTGTCCTTCGGCGTCGAGACAAATGCCATCAGCGGGAACGAAATCGAGCTGAGCCCAAATTCGTCGATTGCTGAGTATTCCGTTGGTAGCAATATCGAACGCCGACAGTCGAAAGGGCATGGTCTCGGCGACAATCAGTGTTTTATTGTCGGGAGTAATTACGGAGCCGTTGGGAAAACCCATTTCGGGAATGCTTTGCAGCACTGCACCTTCAGCACTTAGCGCTACCAGATTGGTCGTGGGCGGTGGCGACGCGAGCAGTCCTTCAACACCCTTTTCTTTCAACAACACGTCGAGATCGAATCCGAAGTTACCGACGTAAGAAACACCACTTTCGCTAACGACCATGTCGTTCGCCCAAAAGCCGCAGTACTCGCTGATGTCGGCGTACGGGCTGGTTGCGCCGCCTTGCACGCGAAGGACGCGGTGGTCGGTCATGGAGACAACGAGCATCGATCCATCTGGCATCCAGCCAAGTCCCGAGGGCTGTCCGGGGACGTTGACCTCGAGCGTTTCACCCGCGCCATTTTCGTCAACGGAGAACACCCCGTGTCGATAAAAATCGGAGAACCAAAGCCGGCCGTCGTGCCAGCGCGGAGCCTCGCCAAAGCCCAGTCCTTCGTGGATGATGCTCGCCTCGTAGGTCGCCATGATTTCCCCCTCCAAACGACTGTTGTGCAACTTATCGCTTTGTTCGTCGAAGAAGAAAATTCATTTACGCGCGCTCGACACTCCGAAGCCACGCCGCGTAGCCCGCGTCAACGGACGTGGGATCACTGGGTGCAACACCATAATCAGAAGTCCAGATGTTCTCGAGATCTTCGAGCGACGACCATAAACCCACGCTTAGTCCGGCAATGCAGGCGGCTCCGCGAGCTGTGGCTTCGAGTGACGTACTTCGTCGCACGGGCACCCGTGAATTCGTGGCTTGCAGTTCCATCAACAAATTCATTGACGAGGCGCCACCATCGGCTCGAAGTTCGAGGAGATTGACGCCGCCATTGACGAAGGCGTCGGTCATGGCGCGCACTTGAAATGCCAGAGACTCCACGAGCGCGCGCGCAATATGTGCGCGACTGGTTCCCACGCTGAGCCCCATCATCACGCCGTGCGCGTCGGGATTCCAAAAGGGCGAACCGAGTCCGGTAAAAGCGGGAACGAACGTCACGCCACCCGAGTCAAGAACACTGTTCGCGAGAGGACCAAGTTGGTTCGCACGCTCGACGAAGTGCAACTCGTCGCGCAGCCACTGGATAGCGGCACCCGCAACGAAAGCGGATCCCTCGAAGGCGTAGGTCGTCGTACCGTGGTCCCCGAGGTCCCAAGCAATGGTGGAAAGCAGTCCGTCAAGAGGTGACGGGACCGACGCGCCGGCGTTCGCGAGTACAAAGGCGCCCGTACCATAGGTGGCTTTCACCATGCCTTCGCGAAAACACGCCTGTCCAAAGAGCGCGGCTTGTTGATCGCCGAGCACGCCGGTGATCGGAACTCCCACTAATTCTGGAACGAACGACGAGGCGACCTCGCCAAAGTGTGACGCGGACGCTTGGACGCGTGGAAGCATCGCGTGTGGAACCTGAAAGAGTTCTGCGAGATCGTGGTCCCATGACTTTGACGAGATGTTCAAGAGCAAGGTCCGTGAAGCGTTCGACGGTTCGGTCACGAAGGCCGCCTCAGCGTTTCCGCCAGTTAAATGCCACAACAAATACGTGTCAATCGTGCAAAGGCTGGGCATCGAAAAGTCATCAAGAGCCCCGTGGTCGAGGAGCCAGCGCATCTTGGTGGCCGAGAAATAGGGATCAAGCACTAGACCCGTCTTTTCTCGCACGGTGGCGAGGTGTCCGTCTCGAGTCAACTGCTCACACTGGGGAGTGGTTCGACGATCCTGCCACACGAGCGCCCGGTGACGAGTGGCGCCGGAGTCGCGGTCGAAGGCGACCGTTGTCTCTCGCTGATTGGTGAGCCCGAGAGCCATGATGTGGTGTCCATTTTGGCGACATTTTGTGGCCACGGAGGAAAGGACGGAGCGGGCCTTGGCGGCGATTTCCAGGGGGTCGTGTTCGACCCAGCCAGGGCGTGGAAAGTGCTGTTCGAGCTCCTCATAGGCGCTCTCGTAGACCTCTGCTTGGGCGTCATAGGCGACCGCACGCACCCCCGAGGTACCGGCGTCGAGGGCCATGATCAGATCCACGGGGTCACGCTAGTGAGCAATTTGGGGGCATTTGGGCTCCAAGGAATCGGAAACAAAATATTCTTCAAAATAGAGTTGACGTGATGTAATTACAGTGCTGTAATAACACAGCATCTTGCGATGCGAAGTGGCCTACACCACTACATGTTGTGTTTAGGGGGAGGGGAACGACTAAACTCCTTTCCCCGGACCTTTCGCAAGAAGCAGATAGTTCGCAGTGTCGGAACACTCCGTAAAGACGAAAGAGATAGAGATCATGGCCATCGCACCTCAGCGACTCGCAGTTGGAATCCGCCGATTTTTCACCACCGAAGACCGTCACCCCTACGACGACGTGATCTGGGAGCGACGTGACGCTCGCATCACGAATTTCCGTGACGGCAGTGTCGCCTTTGAGCAGTTGGACGTGGAAGTGCCCGCCTCATGGAGCCTTAACGCTACGAATATTTTGGCGCAGAAGTACTTCCGTGGCACGCTTGGAACACCCGAGCGCGAAGTGAGTTTGAAGCAGGTCGTCAATCGCATCGTTGACACGATTACCGACTGGGGAAGTGCCGATGGCTACTTCGTTGACGAAGAAGAAGTGGAAACATTTCGCGCAGAACTGAAGCACTTGCTCATCACGCAAAAAGCGGCGTTCAACTCACCAGTGTGGTTCAACATTGGCGTGAAGGACGTTCCCCAACAGGGCAGTGCGTGCTTCATCTTGGCCGTCGATGACTCGATGCGTTCGATTCTTAATTGGTACACCGAAGAAGGCATCATCTTTAAGGGTGGTTCGGGTGCCGGCGTCAACCTGTCGAAGATTCGTTCGAGCATTGAACTCTTGGAGGGTGGTGGTACCGCGAGTGGTCCCGTGTCCTTCATGCGCGGTGCTGACGCGTCAGCGGGCACCATCAAGTCTGGTGGCAAGACTCGTCGCGCCGCGAAGATGGTCATCTTGGACGTTGATCACCCGGACGTTGAAGAATTCATCTGGTGCAAGGCCAAGGAAGAAAAGAAGGCTCGCGTTCTTCGTGACAATGGTTTCGACATGGACCTTGACGGTGCAGACATTCACTCCATCCAGTACCAAAACGCCAACAACTCGGTGCGCATCTCGGACGAGTTCATGCAAGCCGTCCTCGACGACGCAGATTGGAACTTCAACGCTCGCACCGATGGCACGCCACTTCGCACGGTGAAAGCTCGCGACATCTGGCGCCAGATTGCGCGCGCTGCTTGGGAGTGTGCGGACCCTGGTTTGCAGTTCGACACGACCATTAACAAGTGGCACACGTCGTCTAATACTGACCGCATCAATGGATCGAACCCTTGCTCCGAGTACATGCACATCGACAACTCCGCCTGCAACCTCGCCAGCATGAATCTCATGAAGTTCCTTCGTCCCGATGGACGCTTCGACGTCGATGCCTACAAGGCGGCGATTGAGATTGTCTTCACGGCACAAGAAATCATCGTCGGCAATGCCGACTACCCGACCGAAATGATTGGCGAAAACTCACGAAAGTTCCGTCAACTCGGTATGGGCTACGCGAACATTGGTGCGTTGTTGATGGCCTCGGGTCTCGCTTACGACTCCGACGAGGGACGAGCGTGGGCGGCCGCCATTACGGCTCTGATGACCGGACACGCGTACGCGACCAGCGCTCGCACGGCCGGTCGCATGGGACCCCACGCGGGATTCCACGAAAACGAAGAGCCAATGTTGAACGTGCTTCGCATGCACCGCGACGCTTCGCACGAGATCGACAGCACGAAGGTGCCGGCAGAACTCTTGGAAGCAGCGCAGCACGCCTGGGACGAGGCCGTAGAGCTTGGTGAGAAGTACGGCGTACGTAACGCGCAGGCCACGGTCCTCGCACCCACCGGCACCATTGGACTCTTGATGGACTGTGACACCACGGGCATCGAGCCCGACCTCGGACTTGTGAAATTCAAGAAGCTCGTAGGTGGCGGCAACATGGCCATTGTCAATCAAACGGTGCCCCGAGCCCTGACGAAGCTTGGTTACAGCACCGAAGAAGTCGAAGCGATCATTGCCTACATTGACGAGCACAAGACAATTGTTGGCGCACCCGCATTAAAGGCTGAACACATGCCGGTGTTTGCGTGTTCAATGGGTGACAACACCATCCACTACCTCGGCCACGTGAAGATGATGGGTGCAGTTCAGCCCTTCATATCTGGCGCTATTTCTAAGACAGTGAACATGCCCGAAGACGCCACCGTCGAAGATGTCGAGAACCTGCACCTGGACGCGTGGCGTTTGGGCGTGAAGGCCGTTGCTATCTACCGCGACAACTGCAAGGTCGCGCAGCCGCTGTCCACCATGAAAAAAGACGGCGAAAAGGGTGGCGCAACGATTGAGACGGTTGTTGACGACGTCGTCACGCTTGATCTCGCGAAGCGCATTGCCCACCTAGAAGCAGCTCTCGAAGCCGCGAAGTCGGAAACCTCGCACGTACTCGTGGGCGCGGTGCGCGAGCGCTTGCCTCGTCGACGCGTGTCGTCAACGTTCGCGTTCCGTCTGGCNNGGTGAAGTGTTCATCAAGGTGAGTAAGCAGGGATCGACGTTGGCGGGCATCATGGACGCCTTCTCGATCTCAATCAGCCTTGGCCTCCAACACGGTGTGCCGCTCGCGACGTACGTTCGAAAGTACGTGAATATGAAGTTCGAGCCTTCGGGCATGACCGACGACGCTGATCTGCGTATTGCGACGTCGCTCGTGGACTACATTTTCCGTCGCCTCGCGCTCGACTACTTAACGCCAACTGACCGTGAAGAATTAGGAATTCTGTCGACCAGCGAGCGCATTCAGCCGACGCTTCCCGAGGTGGTGGAGCAGAGTACGCCATCGGTAGGCATCGAATCGACACCAATGGTGGTGGAATTGGCTACGAAGCCAGCGCCGACTAATGAGCCCGTGTTGCGCGGACAACAGTCGGATTCTCCAATGTGCTACTCGTGTGGAAACTCGATGCAACGAGCAGGCTCTTGCTACGTCTGCTCAAGTTGCGGAGCGACGAGCGGCTGTTCGTAATGTCAAGTGTCATCGAATCGTCAGTTTTTGATTCTTCAAACGTTATTCACCGGTTTTAGCGTTCTAGATATTCGCCGACACCAATAGAGTGCTAATCCCCGCCGTGAAGGACTTAATCGCGTGGGCTAGTAAAAACCATCGAACAGCCCGCATCACTAAATGCGAGAAAAGAGACGTAATGACCAAGCCGCTACAGGTTCTTCGCGCATCGACAGTTCACTTACGTTCCGTTATTGAGAACAGCGGCGAACTGGATCCTGGTACGTCTGCTTACCCCACCGATTGGAGCATTGCCGATACCATGTCGCACATTGGTTCGGGTGCGGTCATCTTAAAGCAACGTTTCGAAGACGTCGTTACGGGCCAAGAAGGTGACGCAGGATTCAACCAGTCGGTATGGGACGAATGGAACGCCAAGTCGCCCGCCGACCAAGTCAGCGAAGCCCTAGTCGCCGACCAAGCTCTCTTGCTAGCTCTCGAAGCCTTGCCGGAAGAAAAACGAAAGACATTCCGTTTGGTAATGGGTCCATTCGACCTCGACTTCGACGGCTTCGTTGTCCTTCGTTTGGGCGAGCAGGCACTGCACACGTGGGACGTCGAAGTAGCCATTGATCCGACAGCCACACTTTCGAATGATGTCGCAGAAGTCATCTTGCAGAGCCTCCCTCGACTGGTTGGTTTCACGGGCAAAGCAAACGACGAGACGAAGGAAGTTAACATTCGTACAGTTGAACCCGCTCGCGATTTAACGATTGTGTTTGCTGGTGACTCAGTAAGTCTGATTGATGCTTCACACTCCGGTGCCATTGATGTTGAATTACCCGCGGAGGCGTTCGTTCGCCTCGTTTATGGACGGCTAGACGCGCAGCACACTCCTTTGGATCTCAACAACGATTCGCTGGAAGCCCTCAGGAAAGCATTCCCGGGTTTTTAGGTTTGCAAGTATCCCAGGGTTCGATTGGGCGGAGATTAATCGTTCTTCAAAATCAAGCAAAAGGGGTGCCCGACCGGGTCTAGAAACACCCTGAAGGTTTCTCCGGGTTGGAAGTCAGCCTTGCGAGCGCCAACGCTTAAGGCATGCTTCTCGCCTTCGTCAAGGTCGTCGACTTCGAAGTCAAGGTGTATCTGCTGAGGAATCTCTCCCTCGGGCCAGTTGGGTGCAACGTAGTTCTCCACTTTTTGAAAACTCAAAGCCGGCAGCACGTCGTGCACTAAGTCGATGCCGGGCATATCTTCGGGAGGATAACCGGGCCACGTTTCCACGTCGATGCCGGTCAGTGCCGAATAAAACTGCGCAAGCGCATAGGGATTGGGACAATCAAGCGCAATGAGGTGCAGTCGAGGAAGATTCACGAAGTGATATTAAACCTCGCCCTTTAAGCGTGCGACTCGAAGCTCACGACGTCCTTGCAACGCCAGCCCGTCGAGCGGCTCTGTTGGCGGCTTCTGGCCCAGCGAGTTGGCGCAGCAGTAAGAGTCCGTCGAGCACCGCGATCGCCGTCTCCGCTTCGGTTCGTCGCTGTCGAGGTGTACCACTGAGAAACGTCGCAGCCCACGCTATGAAAGCTTCGACCAATTGGGGAACGAGCGTCACGTACGGCTCACGTCCCGCCGCCGCCAGGCCGTTTGCTTCAAAGAAAAGGGCGAAAAT
Organism: Acidimicrobiaceae bacterium; assembly: GCA_003138895.1. Lineage (GTDB taxonomy): Bacteria > Actinomycetota > Acidimicrobiia > Acidimicrobiales > RAAP-2 > RAAP-2. Next base: position 112,406 of record PLHJ01000020.1, on the reverse strand, counting down.
CGCGTCAGCGGACGGTCGTGCTAAGTGTGGCCACACGTTGCGGATGAGCGCGAGATAATCCGGTGCGGAACCAGTCAGTACTGGGTTCAGCGTTTCTTGAAGCTGTAAAGCCATAGAAACGAGGACGGAGCCCACCAGATCATCTTTGGTGGGGAAGTAGTACACGACAACTCGGTCGCTGATTCCTATCTTTTTGGCCACTCGGCCGAACGTGAGTTGGCTGAGGCCGTCTTCGAAGGCCGTGGCGAGCGCTCCCTCGAGAATTTCGGACTTTGTATGTTTATGCCCCATTGGGCTTGATTGTAGTGACCACTGCAACTACAGTTCCGTAGTGATCACTACAAATAGAGGGGTACGCCAATGACCAAGCAATTGACAGAACCTATGGAGGTGGTGGACGCGTTCATCGACGCCTTCATCGCGATGGATTTCGATACTGCGATGTCGTTTCTTTTCGAAAACGTTGAATACACGAACATTCCGATTGGCACTGTCTATGGCGCATCCGGAGTTCGAGAAATGCTTGATCCGTTTTTTGCTCCGATCCACGAGAATGAATTCTTGATTTTGCGTCGAGCTGCGTCGGGTCCGACGGTGTTCTTTGAGCGCTTGGATCGCCACCGCTTAGATTTTGGTTGGCGAGAACTTGCCGTCAACAGTGTCTTTGAGGTACACGACGGCAAGATCACGGTGTGGCGTGACTATTTCGATCTCGCCACCGCCGCGAAGATTCACGACGCGAGTGCGTCATGAATATCTCCATCGAAGAGGCAGCAGACCTCTTTCGTCGCGAGCCAGACCGGCTGATAGACGTCGGCACGGGCAAGGTTGCCTACCGTGTCGTAGGAAACGGTCCCGATGTTTTGTTCGTGCACGGTTGGCCAGTGAGTGGGGCGACGTTTCGCCGCCTCCTTCCAAACTTGGCCGACCACGTCACGTGCCACGTGATTGATCTTGTGGGATCTGGATCAAGTGAGTTCTCGGCGCAAACGCCCATGTCCTTCGAGAATCACATACGTAGTGTTCGAAGCGTTGTCGACCAACTTGGGCTGAACAGTGTTGCGGTGGTCGGGCACGATAGTGGAGGGCTCATTTCTCGTCACGCCATGGCCGGCGATCCACGTCTACGCGCACTTGGACTGATTGACACGGAACAATCCACTGGCTTGAGTCGAAAATTCAAGTCATTTATTACCTCCGGACGAACACCTGGTTTTGGCGCGGTACTTGGTTGGCTTTGCGGCCGACCTCGTTTACGAAGAAGTCGGTTAGTTCTTGGCGACGCGTTTGCTGACCCATCGTTACTTGATGGAGAATTCGCAGAGTTCTTTTTGAAGCCGATGCACGACGAAAAATTACGTCAATTCGCCGCGGTCACGTTGCTTCGTAGTTTTGAATATCGCTACGTCAATGAACTCAGTGATCTGCATCAACGAATTGCTGTTCCGGTCCAACTTGTATGGGGCGAGAAGGATGCCTTCTTTCCAGTTGCGTGGGCCAAGAAAATGGTGGACTCGTTCCCCGACGCCCAACTTGCGGTCATCACAGGGGCCGGTCTCTTCAGCCATGAAGAACGTCCGACGGAGGTTTCTCAAGCGCTGCTTCCGGTTTTGCTTGGAACGGCCAATAAACGGCATTCTCCGATGTAGCATGCAGGCCCGTGACGAAGACTCGATTTGGCCCTTACGCACTACTGACGATGCTTCTGATTTTGTCAGTAGGTTCGGCGATAATCAGCGCACACAAAAATTCGACTCCCACGTCCGACGCCTGGAATAACGATATTGTTGGAACGCTCGATGGAAACGCGGCGTGCTCCAATGGCTCTTCGATAGGGCACTACGAGACCTGCGAGTCGTCGATACCAAATCTGCCGACCAAATTCAGGACGGAAAATTTGGATCTTCGTGTAGTGAATGAGAGCTCTAAACAAACCTGTTACGGCGTCAGTATCAGTTCAAGTTATTTGGCGGGAATCAATAGTTTTTGTGTTGGTGGATATGCTCATCATGATTACCGGTTAACGGGTCCGGCCGCTCATTTCAGGGACTTGAATGTGAGCCTTTTCGTGACGTCAAATTCGAACAGTGGGCCCATTGGTCCGATTCCGGATACCTCGGCGTCACCGTTTCAGATAGTGGTAACCGGTTTCGTCCGGTAAGGAGGTCGTACCTTGAGGTACGTCTTCTCGAATCGTGATAGAGAAATCGCCGTCTACTTTTCGGGACTTCGAAGTTGTACGACATTTCCCTCAGGGTCAAGGATGTCGTGGCGATCCAAACCGTTGTGAGTGAAGCTGTACTTGGTGTCGACGCCACCCGCAGGAATCACTTCTTCGAGCGCTTCTGAGAGTGATTTAACGTCGAAGGCAGGCTTTATTGGCGTTTCGCTTCGACGCCTTGGCGGGATATCAATGTTGATGTCTTTGGCGATGGCTTTAGGAATTGAATGAATGACCAGTTCGTCAGTTTCCGTACGGAGGCGAACGTCATTTCCTTCTTTGGTTGCCGTTGCTCCGAGAACCTTCTCGTAGAACGAGGCCATTTTGGAAACGTTAACGGAAAAGATGACAACGGCTCCCATGGCAATCACTCCTCATTCGTGCAATGTTCTGGCCCACATTACAAGACCGAGAGCATGCTTCTGGTGGTGCGGCCCTTACTCGTGAAAGGCCCTTGTGCCCTGAGGAACTCTAGGGGACACCCATACGGTTCTACGTAGAGAGGTGCCAAAGGTGCGTCGCTCGCACGAACTTTCTGAGTCTGTGAAATGAAAGGTAGCCGTTCTTCTAGTGAGCACATTCCTATATACATCCGACGGATCGAAGCACGAGTTCCGGACGAACCATTCTGACGAAGAGTTGCGTGGAGACGACACTTCACACGCGCTTGGGCCCGACGGTCATCATTTCGGCATTGAAAAGGACTGCAGTGCAGTTGTGCCGAAAGTGTTTTCTGGCCCTAAAGAAACGAGGCTCATATGTATATCGGTCTAGGCACCATTGTTTTTGTGCTCATCGTTGTGGGAGTGGTTTGGTTCGTTCGACACGCGTAGCGGGACGAAAAGGGTTTTTTCAAATAAGGAGATGAATCATGGGAATGGAAAAGAAAGCCGAAATTAAGGCACAAGCTCTCAAGGGCAAAATGGAACAAAAAACGGGTCACGCTTTAGGTAAGAAGCACATGGAAGCGAAGGGCGTAACCGATCAAACCAACGCCAAACTCGATGACGTGATCGAAAAGACCAAGGACACGGCGGCCAGCGTCAAAAAGGCCGCCAAGTCGTAAGTACCGATTTCTGCTCCGTCCTGAGCCCAGATTGAAAGTTGGCCTCAGGGCCGACGTTGGCTGAAAGTATTGGGTGCAACCCTGCTTTAGTAACTTCAAAGTACAAAAGTGGGGGAGGGTTTGACGTGGCTCGAATTACGTCGCAATTTGGTTACCGGACCGAGGCAGCCGAGGTTGTAGCCGGTCACGATCTTTCTGGTCAAACAGTGATGGTGACGGGTGCCGCTTCGGGCCTCGGGGTTGAGACCGCGAGAGCTCTCGCGAGTGTGGGGGCTCGCGTTGTCTTGCCCGTACGCAACATTGAACGAGGCATTACGAGCGCAGAGGATATTTTACTGACGAATCCGGGTTCGCAGGTCGAAGTCATGGAACTCGACCTTGCGAGTGTTGCTTCAGTGCGCGACTTCGCAGATGCCTTTTTGGCTTCTCACGACAACCTCGACATTCTCATCAATAATGCAGCGGTGATGGCGACGCCCCGAAGTTCGACGTCTGACGGATTTGAACTGCAATTTGGTACAAATCACCTTGGACACTTCGAACTCTTTCGTGAGCTCTTGCCCGCGCTTCGCGCGAACGGAGGCGCTCGAGTGGTAGCGCTTAGTTCCATTGGGCATCGACGCAGCAACGTCATCTTTGATGATCCAAACTTTGAACGTCGCGAATACGAAAAATGGTCGGCGTACGGTCAATCGAAAACTGCGTGCTCACTCTTTGCGCTCGGTGTTACCCAGCGTTTTGCTGATGAAGGGATTTTTGCGAATGCGGTTCACCCCGGAGGCATCATTACTGGTCTGCAAAAGAGCCTCTCCTTTGACGAACAACAGGCAATGGGGTGGTTCGACGCCGAGGGCAACATCAACGAACGATTCAAAACAGTGTCGCAGGGCGCTTCGACGTCACTCTGGGCGGCTGTGGGACCAGAACTCAGTGGTGTGGGCGGCTTGTATTTGGAGGACTGCAACGAATCTGTGGTGTTTGACGAAGCAAATCCCTGGGTTGGCTATTTCCCCTACGTCGTCGATCCTGACGGTGCGGACCAGTTGTGGGATCTCTCCGAGTCATTGATTGCATCGATATAAATCGATGCGCTTCAGTGTCACTTCGTCAACGTAAGGTGCCGATATGACCAAGCAGTGGAATCAACAACGTAAGGGCGCTGGAAGGTTGCGACGTCGCCGACGCTTCGCTTTCGCGCTGGTGGTCGTCCTCGCGATTGTGCTCACGCCCATTGGCCTGGGCGTATTTGGCACGAATGCCGCCAAAGCTGCAACGCCTCCGCTCACGATGTGGGTACTTCCTCAGTCCGGTACTGGTTTCTTGGATTCGGCTGTCCTACACGCTTCGAAATCAATTGATCTTTCCATGTACGTTCTGAGCGATCAAGCTTTTGAGGCAGACCTTGTCGCTCGAGCGAAGGCCGGTCTCTTCGTGCGCGTTGTGCTGAATTCGGCCTACGACGGTCGGAGCGAAAATTCTTCGGCGGCTTCGTATCTGAAACAGGGTGGGGTACACGTTGTCTTTGCGCCGAGTTCGCAGATTTTTCACGCCAAGTATTTGATAATCGATAACAAAGTTTTGTACGTCGGTACCGGAAACCTTGAGTCGTACTACTACTCGTCGACTCGAGACTTTTGGGTTGAAGATAGGTCAGCGTCGGACGTTCAAGCCGCGCTTTCGACCTTCGGTGCTGATTTTTCAGGGTCGAGTGCACCCTTGGCTGACGGCGCGTCGTTGCTGTGGAGTCCCGGCTCAACGTCGACTCTCGTGAATCTGATTGGCGACGCTAAACATTCGTTGCTCGTCGAGAACGAAGAAATGAACGACACGAGCATTGAATCGGCTCTCGAGGGTGCGGCCAGTCGGGGAGTTGACGTTCAAGTTGTAATGACGTATTCCTCGGAGTGGCGAACTGCGCTCGAGAACCTGCGATCTGCCGGCGTGCACGTGCGTGTGTTGCCGTCATCGGGTCTCTACATTCACGCGAAAGTTATTTGCACCGACTGTGCGAGCAGCGACGCCAGAGTTTTCATTGGCAGCGAAAACTTCTCCGTGTCGTCGCTTGTCTACAACCGAGAACTGGGTGTTCTGTCGAATTTTCCTTCGGTGGTTCATGACGTTCGCTCGGTCGTACTGAGTGACTATGCCATGGGTTCAAGTAACTTTTAGCCGGATGGCACGACTTTGTTCCGAGCGACATTGAAGATGCCAAATCGGTTGTCTGAAGCGCCGACCATTCAATGGTTGAATCATTGCAGCGCAGTGCGATTTTCGAGGGGAGGCTGAAGTGGCGACGTGGTTTCGAATACTGGCGGGGATTATTGGATTCGCGCTGCAGATCATGGTGCTCGACGCCGCCATTAGAACCTTCTTGCTGCCGCGGGTTGCACGTGTTCGACTTACCCGTTTCATTTCGCAAGCCATGGGCCGTACGTTTTACGTTATTTCTCGATTTGGACGGTCGTACGTAACGCAGGATCGCATTTTGTCGCTCGGGGCGCCGATCACCTTGTTGACCTTTCAAGCCTTGTGGCTTGCTCTTTCGGTCGTGGCCTTCGCCTTTGGTTTTATCGCCGCAGGCGCTCCTAATTTTGCGGCGGCGTTTCAACTCTCAGGATCGTCTCTTTTTACGCTGGGCACCTCCGCCGCACACGGTGGCGGACAAGTTGCACTTAGTTACCTCGAAGCGGGCGTTGGACTTACGTTGTTGGCCCTTCTCATTGCTTTCGTTCCAACGATCTACGCCGCTTTTCAACGTCGAGAGTTTTCGGTCTCACGCTTGGCAGTACGTTCCGGCATGCCAGCAACGCCGTGGGGAGTTATTGAGATTGCTCAGAGTGTCTTTTCCTACGACATTCTGGAGGAACTTTGGCGCGAATGGGAGCAGTGGTTCATTGAACTTGGAGAGACTCACACGACGCTCACGATTCTCAACTACTACCGGTCTCCGTCGGCGGAACAGACGTGGATTGGAGCTGCGTCGACGGTCTTAGATGCAGCGGCCTTATATAACGCCGTGGTGGACCTCCCTCCATCGTCACGGGCTGGCCTCTGTATTCGCTCGGGGTGGATTGCCCTTCGCCACATCTGCGATTACTTCCGCATTCCGTATCCAACGGAACCGAATCGTTCCATTCCGATTGCTGTTACGCGTGAGGAATTCGACCTGGTGCTCGATCACCTTCGAAGAAGTGGCGTACCTCTCGTGGCGGACGTGGACGCCGCATGGTGGGACTTTGTCGGCTGGCGCGTCAACTACGACGCCATGATTGAAGCCTTCTATACACAGTTCTCGAGTCCACGGACCGATTGGCGCTTGGCTCTCAGCCAGCCCCTGTATGGCAGATCGAATCAACGAGGAGTGCGGGACACCTAGACGAGAAAGTGGAAAAATCCTGAAAAAGGGAAGCGGAGTTTGAACTCCGCTTATTAGAATGGGGTGACCCCCTCTAGTTGATTGGATTTTCCCGTGTCTGAGACTCAAGGTAGAACTCATTTTCGGACCACGTTTGCGGTCATTTTGGTTTCCGTGTCGTCCTACGCACTACTGCAATCGCTGGTGCTGCCCGTACTACCGACTATTCAACATTCGCTCCACACCAGTCAAACCACGGTCACGTGGGTCCTAACGGCGTATCTGTTGTCAGCTTCCGTAGCGACACCGATTGTGGGCCGAATCGGTGACATGGTGGGAAAGAAGAAGATGCTGGTGGCGGCGCTTGGCGCGCTCGCAATCGGATCGCTGTTGGCGGCGCTCGCGTCGTCGATTGGCGTGATGATCATTGCACGAGCCGTCCAGGGACTCGGTGGTGGTGTTTTGCCATTGGCGTTCGGCATCATTCGCGACGAAGCCCCCCGCGAAAAGGTGGGCTCCAGTATCAGCATCGTCGCTGCTTTGTTAGCCGTAGGAAGTGGCGCGGGCATCGTGCTCGCGGGGCCCCTGATCGGTGTCTTGAACTTTCACTGGTTGTTCTGGATTCCTGCCTTCGTGGTCGCGGGTGCGGCTATCGCTGCGTTCTTTCTCGTTCCCGAATCAACAACACGAGGCAAAGGGCACGTGGCCGTCACGCCGGCATTGTTGTTGTCGGGTTGGCTTATTGCGCTCATCGTGGCGCTGTCCGAAGGTCAACTCTGGGGTTGGACGTCGGGACGAACCCTTGGGCTTATTGCGATTGGCATCGTGCTTTTCGTGGTGTGGATTCGTGTGGAACTTCGAGTGGAACAGCCGCTAATCGACATGCGAATGATGCGGCTGCCCGCGGTATGGACAACCAATCTCGTGGCGCTGCTCTTTGGTGCGGGTATGTACGCAGCGATTGGCTTCCTGCCCGCCTTTTTGCAAACACGTAGCAGTGCGGGGTACGGCTTTGGGGCAAGTGTCACTGCGTCGGGGCTCTTTCTTCTCCCGATGACCGTTGTCATGTTCTTTTCGGGAATGTTGTCGGCGCCGTTAGCGGCCCGCGTTGGTTCCAAGCGTGTTTTGTTACTTGGTTCGCTCGCGACCGTCATTCCCTTCGCTATTTTTGCTTTCGCTCACCACCAGCGTTGGGAGATTTACATTGCTTCAGCGTTACTCGGACTCGGACTCGGTTTTGCCTTTGCCGCCATGTCCAATCTGATTGTTGAGTCCGTTCCTTCGACCCAGGTCGGCGTTGCCAGTGGCATGAACGCGAATATCCGTACCATTGGCGGATCCATTGGTGCCGCGGTGATGGCGGTCATCGTGGCCCAAGGTGCCTCCAAGAGTGGTCTTCCCACCGACGCGGGCTATCGCAACGGTTTCGCGTTTTTGATGGTGGCCACAATTTTTGCCACCCTGGCCTGTCTCTTAATCCCCCAGACACAACAAGACGAGACCGAACTTCTTTCGTCACGCCACGTTATTGAGCATGGTGAGAGTGCTGTGGTAGCTGGCGCGGGCCTCGTTGATGCCGAGTCATGATGACGAACGGATAATTGTGGGAGCCAAGGCCATAACGACACCGGTCGTTAAGAAGAGGATGCGTCGCGACGCCCAGGAGAATCGTGAACGCCTTTTAGTCGCGGCCAACGAAGCGTTTGGAGTCCACGGACTCGATGCTTCGGTAGAGGAAATTGCTCAGATTGCCGGCGTCGGCATGGGGACGCTGTACCGGCGCTTTGCGACAAAAGAAGCCCTCATTGATGAAATGGTCTCGGACCTCATGCAACAAATGTTGGCGCTGGGCCACCAGGCACTGGAGAGCTCGAGCGGCGGCCTCGAGCAGTTCTTGCGTTCAGTGGCCTTGTTGCTGGAGTCGCACCAAGGCCTCATCAGTCGACTCTGGAGCGCTCCACTTACTCCCGTGGCGTACAAGGAGTTCTACGCCATCATCGAAGAACTACTCAAACAAGCGAAAGCAGCCAAGGAAATACGCGAGGATTGCGTCGCGAGCGACGTCATCGTTACGTTTTGGGCCCTTCGAGGGATCATTGACACGTCACACCAATTGGCTCCGGGCACCTGGCAACGTCACGTGGACATCGTTGTGGCTGGTTTTTCGCCCGACGTTCGAGCACCGAGCCATCAGGCCTTATCAGCTGCCAAGCGCCACGCTATTAACGCCACGCGTCGTCGTAACTAGAACGACGCCTTAGGCGTTAGGTGGATCCGACTTCAGAAGTTTGAAGTATTGGGCGGTGACGAGTTTCGCGATCAGTGTGTAACCAGCGGGCTGGGGGTGAATGTCGCCTTTGGCGCAGATCCACGTGAGTGTGCACACCTGAGCCACCGCGACGGGAACCGTTCCAAACGGCGCGAGCGTCGTCGTGCTCGTGAAGGGCGTCAAACTACCTGTGGCGGTGGTGACGTCAACGAAACGGATCTTCGCTGGTGCGTACGCAGCTTCGAGGGTCGGATTGATAAGTGTCTCGAACGCCTGCTGGGAAAGAGCGGCCTGCGCTTGTCCGGCGGTGCCGGTGAGCCAGTCAGCGGCAATGACGTCGGGGTACGTGATGGCGATAATTGGCACCTTCCAACCCACGGCGGCCCGAAGCTTCGCCGAGAGCTTCAAGATGTTGGATTCCATTGTTGGCATGGCGGCCTGCACGCACGAAAGAGGTGACGTGGCACAACCATCGAAGTCGTTGCCACCAATCGAGATTGTGACGAGACCAATTAGCTTCTTGTGCTTCGCAATGAAATTGAGAGCGGCTTGTGCCTGCGTGGTGTTTGGGTACTGCGGTGCGTTCTCGGCGGGGGCCGGACAACCAACCGTGTTCAAGATGGAGTTCGTCGTGGCACCACCACAGCCGAAGTTTTCGAGGAGCAGCTTCTTGTTATGCGCGAGCGACTCGGAGGCGACTTGATTGGCGAAACCCGAGAGTGTCTCACTGTTGTCGGTGAAGCCGGGTTGGTAGCCCTCCGCGTAGGAATCGCCGAGCGAAATGTAATACGAGCCGGGAAGTTTGGGACTCGCACTGGCGACAGTGGTGGCCCCAAAAGCGACGAGTGAACTGATACTTAAAACGGCGAAGAGTGTTCGCAGTCGAAACAACGATCGAAGTGACAGCACGGTGAATTCCCCCTGAAATTAGGCCTTTTTTACTTTAGCGTTGAAAGTTCTCGTTTCAAACCGCAGCGCGCACGGTCAAAAGTCCTTCGAACTAGAAGTCAGGCTCAAACGACGGTCGAAGCGCCACGTTGCTGACGCCGTTATCTGGTCGCACGCAGAGCACTTGATGAATCTGCAGATAATTCTTTGCGAAGCCGACGGCAGAGCCTTCCATATAGAGCCGCCACACGCGGGCGCGCTCGGGACCAACTTCGCAAACTGCTTCGTCGAAGCGCTTTACGAGATTGTCAACCCAACGACGAAGGGTGAGGGCATAGTGCTCGCGCAGGCTTTCGAGGTGGCGCACTTCAAAGCCGTGCGCCTGGAATAACGACACCAACTCACCGACTTCGTGGAGTTCGCCGTCGGGGAAAACGTAGCGATCCATGAACGGACTACCAATTTTTGATTCACCGCGAAAACCCAACGCCTGTTGGAAGTGCTGCTTGGCGAGGTCAGTGCGAGAAGGTTCAGGATTCTGCTCCAACGAACCGGGTCGACCGATGGCGTGGTTGAGAAAGCGACCACCGGGTCGAAGAAGGTCAAAAAGCGTCTGCGTGTAGAGGGCCATGGAGCGTCGACCAACGTGTTCAAACATGCCAATCGAACAAATCGCATCAAATGGTCCGTCGGTTACGTCGCGAAAATCTTGGACGCGAAATTCAACAAATTCAGAGACGCCTTCTTGTTTTGCCTTTTCGGTGGCGTACTCTTGTTGCGGTTTAGAAAGCGTGACGCCCACGACCCTGGCGCCATAGGTTTTGGCGGCGTGGATAGCCATGGCACCCCAACCACAGCCGACGTCGAGCAATCGGTCGCCAGGCGAGAGCCCGAGTTTTCGTGCGACGAGATCGACCTTTCGCTTCTGTGCAATTTCAAGAGTGTCGTCGGGCGACGAAAAGACCGCGCACGAATACGTCATGGTCGGTCCCAGCACCATTTCGTAGAAGCGGTTGGAAACGTCATAGTGGTGCGAAATGGCGTCGCTGTCGCGCGACCTGGAGTGCAAGGCACCCCGTGGCCGGTGTTCGACCGACGGTGGCGCCAGAGGACGAAGTCCAGAGACTCCAAGGGTGGCGAGCATCGTTCGAACGTTGCTAAGACTCAAAAGTTTGGAAACCGGGGGAACCTCTAGTGAGAAGAGAGCACTGACGTCGCCATCTATATCAATGTCACCCGCGACGTACGCTCGTGCGAGACCGAGTTCGCCGGGTCGGGTGAGAACGCGAGTGAGTGCGTCCCGACTAAGAATCCTGAGAGTCAGGTTGTTGGCTTCCGTGACCACTGTCGGTTCGGCAACGCTGCCGTCGTAGGCCTCAACACGAAAGGGCAACTTGTTATCAAAAGCTGCGACGACGAATCCAGCGACGCTCACGACGTTCCTTTCGATATTTTCAAAAGACGTTAGAACATTTTTGACGCTAGTCCCCAAAAAATGGACGTAACACTTCGCACGTTGCCAGCCGGTTGCTGACGAAAACTATGAGGAAACTGCTGGAACGAGACCATCTTCTTGGGGCGTCAAGCTTCGCCGAAGACTGAGTGCGAAGAGACCGCCAACGAATGCTCCGCCAGCAACAAACAACGGCCAGTACTCAGCGAGGTGTCCGCCGAGAATGAGCCCGGCAAACAGTGGAGCAACGCTGCCGCCGAGACTCCAGGTGAGTCCCGAGGCAGCGTTGTAACGGCCACGCAGATGTTCGGGCGCAATTTCATTCACGATTGCCGGAGCGACAGGTGACAACAATGTTTCACCTAGCGCAAAGATAATTTGTGCGACGCAAAGAAATCCGAGTGCCAGCCAGTGAGGTGTTTGCGCGCTCAGTCCAATGACGATCCACGCCAGAGCCCAAAGTAGGCCAACGCCTGCCATGACGCGTGTACGACTACGGCCTTCAATCATGCGCAGGACAAAGAGCTGCGCCACCACGATCGTGACTGTATTGAAGAAAAACACGATGCCGATTGCTCGAACGGGAAGATGAACGTTTTGAACAACGAAGAGAGAAAATCCTGCTTCGAGCGAACCGTAACCAGCGACGAGCAGTACTAACGCCGCAAGAAGATAGTGGAGCATCCGGCGATCCTTCAGCACCTGCGTCCAACCACCCGGTCCTTCGTTCTCGTGCGCTTGCTCGTCAGGCACCGGACCGCCAAACCGGCGAAGTGTTAAGAGAGGTAGAACGGTGAGAAGCTCGATGGCGGCCATGCCTTGATAGAGATGCTCAAACGTCCACGGGCGGTGCAGATTCACGACGGAAGCGGAAATGAGGCCTCCGAGGGCAATGCCCAAATTGACCAGCATGAAATTGGTGCCGTAGGCCCTTTGGCGATGCTCAATGGCAATCATGCGCGTTAAGAGAACCGAACTCGGGCCCCACGTTCCGGCACTCGTCGAAGCGAGCACTAGCGACGAAGCAATGATTTCAACTCGGCTCGTCGAAACCGAGAATGCGAAGAGGGCGAATGCTTGAGCAACAGTGCAGGTCAGCAAGACCTTCATTGGACCGAAACGGTCGGTGAGTGAACCAATGAGGGGCGTTATCCCAAGGGCGACCACCGCGTTCACCGCTAAGAGATACGTAGCGAAAGCAATTGAAAAGTGTCGAATGTCGTGGACGTAGATGACGCTGAGTGAAAGCGTGAGGCCAAGGCCAATACAGCCAAAAATGGTCGTCAAATAATAGGTACGTACGGGTCCGTGTAACAAAGCACGAAAATCGCTCGGCATGATAGATGACACGAGCATTCACGCTACAGCGAGGGTGTCTCTTTTTGTTGGTGAACATCGGTGTTGGTTAGGGGCGTGTCACCTTTAACAAACACTTACTGCATATTCTTCGACTTTCGCACGTACTCGTCGTACGCGGCCTCGTGCATTTGCATGGCGTGTATCTGACGCAGATGCATCGATCCACCGCGAACCACGAGGTAGAGAAGGACGCCGATAAAGGGAAACAAGATGATGCCTATTACCCAGAGAGCCTTTACGGCTCCAATCATGTCGTGACTTCGAAAGATGTCGAGAATGACGTGGAACGCGAGGAAAACCCAGAAAACAAAGAGGGCTATCCAGAGCAATGAGAGGAAGAAGTTGAACAGGGGATAACTCGTGGCAATCACGGCACCGCCTCGCTTTCTGCCCAGTTGGGCCAGAGCCACGCTACCGAGGGGCGGATAATTCCTGGTAGGGGCTAAATGCCCAAGAGCTCGTTGAGCGTTGTTGTCAGATAGATTTCTTCGCCTTCGACGGAAAGGTACTTCCTTCTCGAGCGATGACCACGAAGACACGCGACTTGTGAGCGACCAACGCCGAACGCGTCAGCAATGGCTGATGTCACCGCGTCGGTGGCCCGTCCATCGACTGCTTTTTCACGAACACGTACGACTAACGCACCCGCGTAAAGACCGCCTACGCGATTGACCTTGGACCCGGGATGTACGTGAACCTCAAACGTGATCAACGAGCAAAGTCCCAGCTCAAGCCTTTTTCGTAGTGGTGCAGGACGTTCTTCGCGATAAGAATCTTGTGCACCTCGTCAGGACCATCAGCAATGCGCAACGTTCGAGCGGCCAGGTACATTTGGGCGAGTGGCAAATCATTGGAAACGCCCGCCGCTCCCCAAATCTGAATGGCTCGGTCGGCCACACGACTGAAGGCCTCGGGAACGTAAATTTTCAACGCGGAAATTTCGGTCCGGGCCTGCGGGTCGCCGCGGTCAATAAGTTCCGCGGCGCGAATCGTTAAGAGTCGAGCGGTCTGAAGATCAATGTACGAATCGGCAATGAAACCTTGAATGAACTGCTTGTCCTTCAGTTTTCCGCCGTGCACTTCTCGAGAGAGTGATCGTTCCACCATCAGATCGAACGCTCGCCACATCTGCCCCACGCAGTTCATGCAGTGAAAGACCCGTCCAGCGCCGAGACGTTCTTGAGCCGCTTCGTGACCTTGGCCCACGCGTCCGAGCACGTTTTCGGCGGGGACTCGAACGTTGTCGTAAATTACTTCGCAGTGATCCGACGTGGCGTGTCCCCAGATGCCAATGCCGCGAACGATATTGACGCCGGGCGTATTGGTGGGAACAATGATCTGAGCCATCGATCCGCTACGGCCGGCTTCACCCGAAGGGTCATCAACGCGACACATCACGATAAAGAAGTCCGCGTCGATGCCGTTACTGGTAAACCACTTGTGGCCGTTGATGACGAATTCGTCACCCTCTAAGCGAGCCGAGGTTTTGATGGAGCGAGGATCGGATCCCGCGTTGTCGGGTTCGGTCATGGAAAAGCCCGATTCCATCGTGCCTTCAATGAGCGGCAACAGCCACCTTCTCTTTTGCTCTTCCGTTCCGTACTTCACGAGGATCTTCTGGTTACCGGAATTTGGCGCCACCACACCAAAGAGTGACGCTGCTCCCACGGCGTACGCCAGAATCTCGTTCATGTAGGCGTGGGCCATGAAGTCGAGGCCCATGCCCCCGTACTCCGCGGGAAGGTGTGGCGCCCAAAGACCAGCGGATTTCACTTTGGATTTCACCGATTCTCTGAGATCCTTGGAACGCTTCTTATCGGCGTCAGTGACGGCGGTGCCACGACGTGAGGCGAAGAGGTCTCCTTCGTAAGGCAAGATCTCGTTATTTATGAGCTCGGCCGTTCGAAGACGGACGTCGTTCACGTGGTCACTAAGTGAATCCAGGGCGGAAACGTTTATTGGCATTCGCCAGTTCTAGCAATAATTGACATGAGACCGGGTCGTAACTGCCTAGGATTTCTCCAACTGTCTAGGGGAGGCGATGTGACAATCAGTGTCAGTGAAGCAGTTGCGGCGATAACAGGCCCCGGCCAACCCTTCGAACTTGTTGATGTTGAGGTTGACGGTGTCACAAATCGGAGTTTCAAAAATGCGCCTCCGACACTTCGCGAGTTCTTTGCTTCGTCGAGGGGGCTGCACGAAACCTTTCTCGTCTATGAAGACGAGGAGTGGACGTTTGATCAGGTGATGCAAGAAGCCGACGCTCTCGGTTACGCGCTCGTGCACCACTACGGCATCAAAGTTGGCGACCGAGTGGGCATCGCGATGCGAAATCTGCCCGAGTGGATTGTTTCGTTCGCGGCCATTCTTTCGATTGGTGCGATTTCGGTGTCACTGAACGCATGGTGGACTGAAGACGAGTTGGACTACGCCATCAACGATGCTGAATTGCAAGTGCTGATTGCCGACCCCGAACGAATTACGCGCTCGCTCGGACCGTGCACCAGAGCGGGCGTGCCGATTCTTGGCGTTCGCCTTGACGATCTTCAACCCCTCGGTCCTGGCGTTGAGGATTGGAACCAGGTGCTCGTTCGTGGAGTTCCAATGCCCCAAGTCGAGATAACACCCGATACCGACGCGACCATTCTTTACACCTCGGGTACGACCGGCTTTCCAAAGGGCGCGGTTTCCACGCACCGCGCCATCTGTCAAGCCATCATGGCGTTTTCGTCGGGGGCCGTGCTCCAAGCGGCACGGCGCGGCACTGCGAGTGAGCCAAGCAGCGTGCCGCCTTGTTTCATTTTGATTGTTCCGCTGTTCCACGTCACGGGCTGTGTGCCGGTGATGCTGTCGTGTTTTTCATGGCATTTCAAGTTGGTGATGATGTATCGCTGGGAACCAGAGCGGGCGCTGCAACTTATTGAGCGACACAAAGTCTCTGCATTCGTTGGTGTACCAACGCAGTCGTGGGACATGATTGAAAGTCCTAACTTCTCGAAGTACGACACCAGCTCGCTCGCTTCGATTGGTGGTGGCGGCGCACCGGCACCACCCAAGTTGGTGGCCCGCGTTGAAGGTTCCTTTTCGAAGGGTCGACCTTCGATTGGTTATGGAATGACCGAGACCAACGCGTACGGCCCGGGCAACCTCGGCGATGAGTATGTTTCACACCCGACGTCGACGGGAAGGACTCCGACCATTGTCATGGATGTGGAAATTCGAAACGAACAAGGCAAAGCGGTGTCGCCGAATGAGAGTGGCGAAATTTGGATGAAGTCGCCGACGCTGATTCGCGGATACTGGCGAAAGCCCGATGCCACTGCGGAGACCATTCAAGACGGTTGGCTACGAAGTGGCGACTTAGGACGCATTGACGACGAAGGATTCCTCTACATCGAAGATCGCGCCAAGGACATGATCATTCGCGCCGGGGAGAACGTGTATTGCAGCGAAGTTGAAGCTGCCATTTACGAACATCCCGCGGTGCACGAAGCAGCCGTCATTGGTGTCCCGAATGAACGACTCGGTGAAGAAGTGGGTTGCGTCATTTTTCTAAAAGACGGAGCAACGCTGAGCGAAGACGAGATTCGAACCTTCGTGGGAGAGCGCCTCGCGTCGTTCAAGGTCCCCACGCGGGTTGCTTTCTCGAAGGTGCCGTTGCCTCGAAATCCCGCGGGCAAGTTCTTGAAGCGTGATCTTCGCGAGCACTACTTCGTTTGAGTAACGAGTCCGATTGCGTGTTGGGCGTACTCTGCGATTTCGTAGTCGCCTATTTGGTCAAGCGGCATCCATAGCGCGAGGTCGGTCGTACCGTTTACCTCGTCTCGAAGTTCTCCGCTGACGTAATCCACGGTGTAGATAATTCGAATGTTGTGTACGAGGTCGCCGTTATGGCGACGGTACGTGTCGTTCGTGACGTCCAAGAGTCGCGGGTTTTCAATCGTGATGCCGGTCTCTTCAAAGAATTCTCGAACGACGGCCGCTTCGGGCGATTCACCGAATTCAATGCCGCCACCGGGAAGCCACCACAGTGACGTTGACGCATCGCGTCGCGCGGCGCGCACCATAAGAATCTGGCCGTCTCGAATCGTGACGCCATACGCTCGAGCGGAGGGCTTTCGTTGCTTGGTCATCTGGCGTCCTTCTTCGTGTGTAGTGCGCGTGGATTACTGCGCGGTCAGATTCGCCTCGTACGAATCGCGACATCCGGTACAACAAAAATAGGCCTTTTTGTCGCCTTCGCCAGAAAACACAGCATCGGCCGTGATTTCCACGTCCATCCCGCAAATTGGATCCACCGCGAAGCGAGTGTCGTGCCCAATTGTCGACGCCCCGGAGGCGAAGTTCGTTGTTCCTTCTTGGAATTTGCTGGCACATCGTGGCGAGCAAAAGTAATACGTGGTTCCGTCTCTCACAATTGTCGCCGCCGGGGCGGACGTATCGACTTGCATGCCACAAATTGGATCGGTAGCGAAATGCGTGCTCGCGACTTTTTGACGACTCGCGACGTACAACAGCACCATGACCATGGTGGCGACAATGTTTAGCCACAATGTCCAACCCAGTGTGATGTCTCCTTGGTGAAGCTGCAAGAGCCGGTGCGAGGGAATTTCGTGGACGCCCGCGAAGAGCAACTGCACAAAGAGACCGGCGAGGCTCATGACCGACCAGAGCAGTAAGAAAAGTCGCCACGCGTTCGCGCGACCATAGAGGCGTACATAGATGAAAAGCAACGGCAACGTAATAAGGTCCGCGAAAATGAACGCGACGACGCCGCCAAAAGAAATTCCCTGACTCCAAAAAGCAGCGGCGAGGGGAATGTTTCCCACGGAGCACACGCACGACAACATGGCGAGGATTGGCGCCACCACGATGTTCTCCGCAATGGTCCAAGACCCGTGGCCCGTTACGAAAATTTTTGACCACCATGACGCGGAAACGTCTACCGCCAAAAACCCCGCGACGATAAAGCCGGCCACGAGTTCTCGCCGCAGCATGCGAAGGTCCGCGACGCTGTAACGAGCGGCGCTGACGTAATTCGATGGCGTTCGAAGACGTTCTCGCCATGGCACTGCCACCGTGACGGCGGTTGTTGGCTGCTCGTCTTGCACGTGGTCCAACAACGCTCTCTCGCGAGCTGGCGAAAAGAACCATCGCGTTTCGAAGGCGAGCAGGGCAATCATGATGACCCCGCCGACGAGTTGAGCAATGAGAAAACTGACACCGAGCAGGGCCACGATAACGATGCCCAATTCAATGACCAAATTGGTGGACGCCACCATGAATACCAGGGAGTTCGTCCAGGTTGAGCCTTTGGAAAACAAAGCGCGACTCATGCCACTCGCGGCGTAACTGCACGACGACGAGATCATCCCCAAGAGCGACGCGCGCGTCAGGGAACGAATGGATGTCGTCCCTAGAGACGAACGAAGACCGTTGCGTGGAAAGAAGCTCTGGACGAAACCCGAAATAGTGAAACCAAAGACGAGTGGCCACCACGTCATCCATAACATGACGAAGGCTTCTTTGAAGCCGCGTTCAACCCAGTGAAACGCGGTCCCCATGAAATGAATCGTTATCTCGTGCGAGGAAAGCCGAGGTCAATCTGTGAATCAGACGGTTGAGGCCATCGAGTCGTAATGACTTTGGCGCGTGTGTAGAACGAAAAACCTTCGGGTCCATAGATGTGGGAATGACCAAAGAGCGAGTTCTTCCATCCACCAAACGAATAGCTCGCCACGGGAACGGGAATCGGCACGTTCACGCCAATCATGCCCACGCTCACGTCGCGTGAGAAATGCCGAGCGGCGTTGCCGTCGCGGGTGAACACCGCAACACCATTGCCGTAGGGGTTGTCGTTCACGAGTTTTACTGCGGCGTCGTAATTCTCTACGCGAGCCACACCCAACACCGGGCCAAAGATTTCATCGTCGTAAGCCTTCATGCCCGGAGCCACTCCGTCCAACAACGAGGGTCCGACAAAAAATCCAGGTCGATTGAGAAGCGCTGTGCCGTCACGCACCACTTTGATACCTTCGGCCTTGGCACCCGTGACGTAACTGGCCACTCGGTCGCGATGTTCTTTGGTGATGACCGGACCAAAATCCGATGTCGGATCATTTCCCGGACCTACGGTCAACTTGTCCGCTCGTTCGGCGATCTTCTTCACCAGTTCGTCGCCAATGGCCCCTACCGCGACAACGATGCTGATCGCCATGCAGCGTTCACCCGCGGCGCCAAAGCCTGCGTTAATGGCGGCGTCCGCCGCGACGTCGAGATCAGCGTCGGGCAAAACCACCATGTGATTCTTCGCACCACCGAGTGCTTGGGCGCGCTTTCCGTGGGCGGTCGCGGTTTCGTAGACGTAACGGGCGACGGGCGTAGATCCGACGAAGCTCACGGCGTCAATGTCAGGGTGCGTTAGAAGCTCTTGCACCGTGGTGGCGTTGCCATGCAGAACATTAAGAACTCCTTCGGGCAGGCCCGCTTCGGTCAAAAGCTCCGCCAAACGATTCGACGCCGAGGGGTCTCGCTCGGAGGGCTTCAATATCACGACGTTGCCACTGGCGATGGCGTTCGCGACCATCCAGAGCGGCACCATCAAGGGAAAATTAAATGGCGTAATTGCCGCAACGACACCCACGGGCTCTCGAACGGAGTGGACGTCGACACCATCGGCGACTTGGTTGGAGAAGCCACCTTTCAGGTGCTCAACAAGACCACAGGCGTATTCCACGTTTTCGAGACCGCGCGAGAGTTCGCCGTGGGCGTCAGCGTTTGTCTTACCGTTCTCGGCGGTGATAATGCCCGCTAACTCGTTGGCGTGTTCGACGAGCAATT
Organism: Acidimicrobiaceae bacterium; assembly: GCA_003138895.1. GTDB lineage: Bacteria > Actinomycetota > Acidimicrobiia > Acidimicrobiales > RAAP-2 > RAAP-2. Next base: position 92,955 of record PLHJ01000020.1, on the reverse strand, counting down.
GGCGAAAGGCAAAAAGAATACTGGTGCGCTGCGAGAGAGATGAATTACGCCAAGAATTGAAGGCGTGACGCGCAGCCGCAACAACCTCGTCGACCAATGCTTCGTCGGCGAAGAACACTTCGCCCGTGACGTCACCGGTCGCGGGATTGAACACGGATGCGCTCGCGCCGCCTCGTTCATCGAGTTTTCCGTTCAAATAGTGGGGAATAACGCTTGGCGTCGTGGTCTTCATCATGTCCAAATCTAATCGGAACCATGCCACTGCCCGTTAGGGTTTATTTCGTGTCTGAGACATTTTCCACTAAAGCGCTTCTTGACGCAGCATCGGTTGAGTACGTGAGCGAGAATCTCTACGACGTTGAACTTTCGGAGTTCTACACCGTCGTGGGAAAACCGAACGGTGGCTACTTGCAGTGCGTGCTCGCCAACGCTGCCCTCGCGGCGGCGTCAAACGAAGGTGCTCCCCATATTCACGCCACTGCCATCACGACGAATTATATGAATGCCCCCGACCTCGGTCCGGCACAAATTCGCACGGATGTTCGCCGCGTTGGTCGGGGAGCTTCGTTTGTTCACGCGGAACTTGTTCAAAACGGCGTCATGACAACAGAATCGCTCGTAACGCTTGGCACCCTTCGAGAAAATTCATTGCCTCGCTATCACGATGCGACTGTTCCTTTCGTTCCACCGATCGAAGACTGCGTGGAGGCCGTGAATCCGGCTGGCGACGTTGGCATTATGACGGTGGCGGACCTTCGCCTTGATCCCGACTGCGCGAAATGGTGGTTTGGAGAAGCGGTTGAAAAGGGCGAACTGCGGGGCTGGCTTCGACTGAACGACGACTCGGGCGCGCACTGGGACGCGTGGAGTGTGCTGTTCGCGAGTGACGTCTTGCCGCCCGCGACGTTTCCCTTGGGATCTTCTGGTTGGGTGCCCACCTTGCAACTCTCGTCGTATGTCCGAGCCGTTCCCGCGAGCGAATGGCTGCGCGTTCGACAATGGTGCGTAGTTATTGAAGATGGACTCGTTGACGAACAATGTGAACTTTTTGATGACCAGGGGCACCTCGTGGCGTCTTCCAAACAACTCGCGATGGTTCGCTTTCACGAATCGAGCTGAGCGTCATGACCGGTCCTCGCGTCCTGGGCGATGGTTCGCTCTACATCAATGCTCGCCTTACGATTCCGGCGAGCGAACTCACGACGCGCTTTACAACGTCGGGTGGACCGGGTGGCCAACACGCGAATCGAACACTCAGTCGCGTCATCGTCACGTATTCAGTGGCGTCGGCCACCACGCTCAGTGCCATGCAACGTGCACGGTTGCTGAATAAGTGCGGTTCGTCCATTTCAGCGAGTTCGTCCACACATCGTTCGCAGGCACAAAATCGTGACGCTGCTCTAGAACGACTCAGTAACAAGATTGTCGTGGGCCTTCACACGGACGCCCCTCGTCGTGCCACGAAGCCGACAAAGGCGTCAAAGCGACGTCGCGTCGATGAGAAAAAGCGCCGTGGGGCGACGAAGCGAGATCGTCAGTCGCGGCCGTCGGACGATTAGCGATTGGCCTTCAATTGCAACTCCACTGCTTCAAGTGAGCGGTGAATGATTGCTTCCATACTCGGCTCGGTGTCCTCGTGAACTCCACGCAGGGGAGTGAGCGACGCGTAACCAGCGACCAATAGTGCTCCATCGTCAAAGTACGCCTCGTCACTGACGTCACCGAGTTCGGGTGTCGCTGGCCCAAGACGTAGGGGCAGTTCGCCTGACTCGCCGAGTGGTGCACCATCGGCGGGAGCAGCAGACTTCACGATGCCGGCGGTAGAGATGTGACCTCTTCGAATGCCAAGCAGTTCGCTACGGGTTTTATTGGGTACGTTGAGATTGAGCAAAGTTCGTTCAGGCGCGTGAGACATTTGTTCGAGGACGTCAATGGCAATTTCTGCCGCCAGGTCAAACTGTGGATCTTCGCCCCACTGTACCGAAACAGCGAGACCCGATAAGCCCAGTTGCGCGCCGGTGAGAATCGCGCCGATGGTGCCCGAGTGCAAGACGCTTCGACCAATGTTTGCGCCTGCGTTGATGCCCGACAAAATGAGTTCCGGACGGGGACCCATGCTGCCGAGCGCGCCAATGATGGTGCAGAGCGCCGGCGTGGCGTCGAGGGCGTAGGTAGGGATATTTTCGGCCCCCTCGAAGTGGTGACGCTGGTACTTGATGGAGGGCTGACTAAAGACGTCACCCACGGCCGAACTCATGCCGGAGTGGTTGATCATTGGCGCCACCACAATGGCTTCACGCTCTTCGCCGGGTGCGGCGTCTTCAATCCAACGGGCCACGGCCCTCGTGAGGGTAATAATTCCTTGAGCTTCAATGCCGTCGTCGTTCGTTATCAAGAGTCGCATTCGTCGTACGATACTTGGCGGAAGTAATCATTCCGCGAACGTTAGGAAAACACAGTGATGTTGCCAACCGGTGAACAAGTGGCCATCGCGCACGGCGACCAGCGGGTCATCATTAGCGAGGTAGGCGCGACACTTCGAACCTACGTTAAAGGTGGTGTCAGTGTCGTAGAGGGTTTCGCCGCCGACGAGCAGGCCACGGGCGGACGCGGACAGGTGCTTTTTCCTTGGCCCAACCGCATTGGTGATGGACCGTGGGAGTTCTCGGGACGTATGGCACGTCCACTTGTTGACGACGTCGCCCACGCTACGGCGCTTCACGGCATCGTGCGATGGCGTCCTTTTCACGTCGACGTCTTTAATCAAAATCGTTGCGTGCTTTCGTACCTCTTGCACCCGTCGCCGGCTTATCCCTTCATTGCGTGGATTGAAGTTGCCTATCACCTGGGAACGCTGGGTCTCACGGTCACGACCACGGTGATCAACCGCGACGACGTGCCCATCCCTTTTGGTCTGGGATTCCATCCCTATCTCGCTGTGACGTCACCCACACTCGAGGGATCGTGCCTGGAGCTTCCCGCGAACGCCTACGTAGCTCTTAATGACCGAAAGTTGCCGACCGGCGAAATCCTGCCAGTCGTCGGCGGGAACTTTGATTTTCGCACGAGTCGCTCACTCAGCGGCCACGAAATTGACGGGACCTTCACCGAGTTAGTTCGCGATGATTCGGGAATGGCGACAGCAACATTGACCGACGCGCAAGGCGCGAGCGTTGAGTTGAGCGTTGATCGTAATTTTCCTTACCTGCAGGTTTTCACGGGCGACACTCTGGAACAAGGTCGCAGACGAACGGCGCTCGCCGTTGAACCAATGACCTGTCCGCCCGACGCTCTGCGCAGCGGCAAAGACGTGTTGGTACTGGAGCCTGGTCAGCGTTGGGCTGGTTCCTGGCGCATTCGAAGAAAGTAGTTCTATGAGCGACGATTGGAACGATCACGTTGTTCTCGTAACGGGATCAACGAGTGGCATTGGTGAGGCAACGGCGCTGGCCTTTAGCGAACGCGGAGCCAAGGTGGTGTTTAATTCTGCACGAAGCGTTGAGGCCGGTGAGGCACTCGCAAAGCGAACACCCAACTCGCTGTACGTGCAGTCGGATATTTCAGTGACGGGCGAGCCCGAGCGACTTATCGAGAAAGTTCTGCAACACTTCGGCAAGCTCGACGTTTTGGTTAACAATGCGGGAACGACCAAGGTAATTCCTCATCACGATCTGGCCGCTGCGAGTGTTGAAGTGTGGCGAGAAATCTTCGAAGTGAACGTCTTTGGCACTTGGGCACTCAGTGTGGCCGCGATGAAGGCATTACAAGAGACGCACGGAACAATTATCAACGTGTCGTCAGTGGCGGGACTTCGCCCTACGGGTTCATCAATTCCGTACGCGTCATCAAAGGCTGCTCTTAATCACATGACGGTCTTGCTTGCGAAGGTGGTAGGACCCAACGTTCGCGTCAACGCAGTTGCGCCAGGTCTCATTGACACGCCCTGGACCGAGGACTGGGACGTCATTCGTGGCTTCGTCGAACAGATTGCCCCACTGAAGCGTTCTGGAAAGCCCGTCGACGTGGCTCAAGTGGTGGTTGCTCTCGCGGGCGCGTCGTACGTCACGGGCCAAGTCGTGGCGATTGACGGAGGCCTAACGCTCGCTAGTTGAATGGTCTCTTGCCGGCGGCACAACAAATCGAAGTGACGTGCAAAGCAGCGTTGCGGCCGGCCGCACGAGCAACGTATTGGCGAGCGGTAACTTCGGAATACCGAGTCCACGTCTCGCCCACGAAGGAAGAAGACCTACGGATCCGGCGATCAGCGTCGCGTAGGCGAGTCGTTCTTGAGGACTCCTCGCGACGCCTCGCATGACAAAGTTGCGCGCTTCGCGACCTTCGGGAATAAGTTCCAATTCAGGGCGAAATTTCTCTAATCGAACCTTGAGTCCGCGTACCGTTGTCGGAGGATCGAGCACGCCAAGGTCACGAGCCAACGTCGCCATTTCGTTCACGTACGCATCGGCAAGTTCATTGCTGATAGGCGAAGGTCCATACGCTTTGGCACCCGCTAAGAACATCCATACTTCAGCAACGTGCACCCACTCCAGTAAGCGTGGATCGTTCGCGCTGTAGGTAACGCCATCACGAGCCGTTCCCTTTACAACCTTGTGGACCGCCCTCACCTTTTCGATAGTCGCTAGAGCGTCTTTTCGTGAGCCGTAGGTGGTCACGCCGATAAACATCGCCGTTTGTTCCAGACGTCGAAGAGGTGCTTCTTTGTACATCGAGTGCTGGGCCACGCCCGTCATGGCGTAGGGGTGCAACATCTGTAAGAGCAAGGAACCAAGTCCGCCAATGAGCATTGAGGCGAGGTCGCCGTGGAGCTGTCGTGCGCCGCCGCCGATTGGCATGTACGACTCTTCGGGATCCATGCAGGCGATGGGTGGCTCTTCTCGCACACCGAGCGAACGTCGTAGTCGTCGTTGCGCCTTCGTTTGAGCCTGATTCATCGAATCCAGAACAAAGGAACGCCCTTCGTCACGAGCGTTTTCAAACGTTGCCACCCTTCAAGGCTAGGGGGATTACGTGGACTATGGCGCTTTCGCGGTGACTCTGCGAAACTGGATTCGTGGCTTCCGTACAACCATTGCGTCGAACTACCACTGAATCCGACACGATTAGCGAAGAAGAAACTCAGACGCTTCGTCCCTGGAGCGTGATCGTTTGGGATGATCCGGTCACGCCCATGTCCGTGGTCGTCATCATTTTTAGGAAGATTTTTGGTTATCCCAATGCGAAGGCCACGAAGTTAATGATGACGGTGCATCACGAAGGAAAAGCAATTGTCTGGTCCGGTGAACGAGAGCGGGCTGAGACGTACTGCGTGAAACTTCACGTCGCCGGTCTCCAAGCCACGATTGAACAGGACAATTAGTCGTGAGCAAGAACCGAATTTTTATTCGCCGACGAGACGGACGCATCGAAGTTCGTCTCAACGAGCACGGACGAAACTTGGTCCGCCAATTTGCCGAAGATGTCGTGGCGGCGGAGAATGACATCGATCACGCCTGGCACCGCCAACTTCAAGCACCCATTGATCCGAGCCGTGATATCGACGACCCCGTATCAATGCTCGCTCGACAAAAGTCGACCGCATCGAACGCCGAACTTGTTGTCCTGAGTGTTGACGAAGAGTTCATTAATGACGGCGAAGGTTGGGCGTGGCTTATGACGCTGCAAGTCGCACTTCGCTCTTTGGCCCTTAACGAAGGACTGCTAAGCGAAGACGCCTTAGCGAAAGCCGACGAAGGCACCTTGGTTGAAGTCCATTCACTGCAGCAATTACTTTTCGAACTGGCGGAATGTTTGTCGTAAGAAAAACCCAAAGAGTCCTTTGGGTTTTAAATGGTGCGCCGACCGGGACTTGAACCCGGAACCTGTTGATTAAGAGTCAAATGCTCTGCCAATTGAGCTATCGGCGCGTGACGAGTCTACATCGCCACGCGCCCGCTCGACGTCGCCGACTAGCCGTGCTGGACGGCTTTCACTTCGAGGAACTCTTCAAATCCGTACTTGCCGAGCTCGCGTCCGATGCCGGACTGCTTGTAGCCACCGAAGGGGGCGAAAATGTTGAATGCGCCACCGTTAATTTCCACTTGGCCCGTTCGGATCTTCCGTGCGACTTCGAACGCCTTTTCGTCACTCTCGGCCCAGACGCCGCCGGCGAGTCCGTACAGACTGTCGTTGGCAATCGCTACGGCTTCTTCTTCCGTGTCGTAAGGAATGATTGAAAGTACCGGTCCGAAGATTTCCTCTTGCGCAATCGTCATGGAATTCTTGACGTCCGTAAAAATCGTCGGTTGCACGTAGTGACCCTTTTCCAGTCCTTCGGGAGCGTCGGTGCCACCAAGAATGATGCGAGCACCTTCGTCAACACCTTTCTTGATGTAGTCCTTCACACGCTGCTGTTGAGCGGCACTGACGAGCGGTCCAATGAAACTCGTGCCCGTGATTGGGTCAGCGGGCTGAAAACCAGCCGCCGCGGCAACGGCGAGGTCTTCGACTTCGCTGAGCTTCGAGCGAGGTACCAACATGCGCGTCAGGGCGGAACAGGTTTGTCCTGAATTCAAGTAGCACTTGAAGATTCCGTCCGGAACGGCTTTGGTGAGATCGGCACCTTCCAAAATAATGTTGGCTGACTTGCCACCGAGTTCCAGGGAAACCCGCTTCACCATCTGTGATGCGATTTCCATAACGCGCTTTCCAGCGCGGGTGGAACCAGTGAACGACACCATGTCGGTTTTAGGGTGCGCGACGATGGCTTCGCCTACGACTGGTCCAAGACCGGTCACCATGTTGAAGACACCCTTGGGCAGTCCGACCTCGTGAATGATGTCGGCCAAAAGGAAGGCGTTGATCGGTGCAACTTCACTGGGCTTTAAAACCACCGTGCATCCTGCGGCCAGTGAGGCCGCAACTTTGTTAGCGATCTGGTGCAGTGGGTAGTTCCAAGGCGTGATGGCGGCCACAACACCAACGGGCTCGCGCACGAGTGATGAGTTTCCGACCTCTTCTTCCCACGTGAATTCCATGGCGCGCTGGGCGTTGTCGGCAAACGTTGCGGTGGGGATGCCCACCTGGATGCCCTTGGCGAGCATCAGTGGCATACCGACCTCGTTCGAGATGTTGAGCGCGATTTCGTCGGCTCGTTCGGCGAGCTTCTCCGAAATGCGCTGCAAGAACTCACCGCGTTCTTTAGGGCTGACGTTGGACCACGACGTAAACGCCGCTGCTGCTGCTTCGACAGCCTCGTTAGCTTCTTCGACAGTTCCCGACGGAATGGTCGCGTAGAGCTCGCCGGTGCCGGACGAAGTGACCTCGAGTGTGTCTTTGGAGGAGGCCTTGACCCACTCACCATTGATGTAGAACGAATCGCGAACGATAGTCATCGTTCCCCCTTACTTATGCCACGAGCCGCGCCACCCTTGACGCGATAAAGGGAATCTACACGCGATTTTGCTGGAGCAACACCTTCTTTTACTGCTCCAAAAGGAAATGAAACGCATTGGGGTGAGCGACGGGGTTCGAACCCGCGGCCTCCAGGACCACAACCTGGCGCTCTAACCAACTGAGCTACGCCCACCAAGGCTTCTAAGTATTGCACAGTGTTATTAAACGTCAACCACGAACATGTGGTTACTCGCTGGCCCTCAAACCGCTCATTACGATGGAAGAGCGCCCTTGTAGCTCAACTGGATAGAGCAGACGGTTTCTACCCGTCAGGTTGCGGGTTCGACTCCTGCCGAGGGCACGCGATCAAGCATCACGTACTTGCCCAGTAGCATCGTTGTTCGTACTCGTTCATCGGGAAACTGATTCGACGTGCACTGCGGCTGTAGCTCAGCGGATTAGAGCATCGGTCTTCGGAACCGAGTGTCGGGGGTTCGAATCCCTCCAGCCGCACCATTGTGATGTGTCGCGACACACCGGACGAACGAACCCCTGAGTTTAGGTTTCGTCCGGTGGTCGTACATGATTTCCCAGTCGAGCCCCTTGATTGGTCGGTCAGTTACGGCGTGAGGCGGCGCTCAGCAGGGCATCGATTTGTAACTCAATCTGTCGCGAGTCTTCAACGAGCGACTCCGTCGATCTAATTGCGATCATTCGCTCTTCTAGGTGGCCAGGAACACTCCAAAGGCTGGACCCCAAAAAGTCTGGATCGATTTGAGTAGTGAAATCGCCCACTGCGTTGAAGTCGCTTCGAGTTTGCCTGGCAATAGTGGCAAGTCGTGCCGATAACTGATGGAGTTCGGAAATTTCATGAGACGAAAGCGCGTACAACTGAACCAAACCAAGCGGTTGCTTGTGGTTCTTTGCACGCTGGCTAGATGCGATTGACTTGAGATGATTTCGTTCTTGCTTGATCTTGCAAATTGCATTCCAACGAATCCGGTTACCCTCCCATTCAACGCGCACCATCAAACGCTTGAACTCCTCAACGAGTTCCCAATATTCTGCGACGTTGCCGGACCGATAAACCTCCGATGCCTGTTCGAGCACTTCGTCGAGGTCGGTGTCGTCGCGGCGACTTCGAGGAACCGCCTTCAAGTTGGTCCAAGTTTCTTTGGCCCTCTCGGCGCAGTCCTCCAAGGCGACGGTCAATCGTTCGAGTTCGTCGATATCTTCGGACTTCCAGTAATCGGTATCCCGACAATTTTCTAAGTGGCGTCGAGATACCTTCGCCATGAACATCGCTGACGAGATTCGCTTGCTCATGTTCCAAACTTGCCAGCCAACGTTTTTGGTGGGATTCGGTGCTTGACTCATAATTTTCCTCCATCGCATGGCATTCGCACCTTGCCGAAGCAGGTTGCGGCGATGTCGTAGGGCCATGTCCCTCGGTCGCTCTTGATGTGCTTTCAACTGTAGTTGAAGAGTCGTGTCATTAAGCCGATCACTGGAATGCGCGTACGTCTTCGAGTGATTCTTTGGACAGATGGCTACACTCCCGATAGCGGGCAAATACCTGTTATTTACGTTGCTCCTCTGGAGGAAACACCATGATTGGCATAGTCATTGCAGTCGTCGCAGCCGTTGTCGTCATTTTTGGGCTGATGTTCATCGTTAAATCTGTTCGAATCGTGCAACAAGGATTCGTAGGTGTCGTAACAAAATTCGGAGAATTCAAGGACATCAAAAATCCTGGCTTGACCTTCATCATTCCGTTCATTGAAGTGATGAAAATCGTGGACGTTCGAGAAACGCCGAGGACCGGTGATCGCCAACAGGTCATCACACGTGACAACGTGGCCGTGATTGTTAACGCCACCATCTTTAGCCAAGTCGTCGACGTTCGCCTGGCCCTTTTTACGAACCAGGACTACCTCGTCAGCGTTGACAACTTGGCTCGCACCTCAGTACGTGCGGTGTTCGGCAGCATCACGCTGGATGATGCATTCTCTCAGCGCGAGCAAATCAGCACGATGCTCCAGACCCAAATGGAAGAGGCGACGGATAAATGGGGCGTGCGTATTAATCGCGTCGAAGTACTAGAGATCACGCCACCCGACCAAATACTCCAAGCCATGGCACTGCAGAAGCAGGCCGACCAAGAAAAGCGAGCGCGCATCTTGGAATCAGAAGGTCAACAGCAGTCCGCCGTGAACGTCGCGGATGGACAACGTCAAGCCGCTATTAAAGAAGCCGAAGGCGCACAGCAATCGGACATTCTTCGTGCGCAGGGTCGTAGGCAAGCATTGATTTTGGAAGCCGAAGGTCGAGCGCAGGCTATTGCTTCGGTGTACGCAGCAATCAAGGAACAAGCGCCCGATCCAACGTTGGTCGCTATTTTGCAACTGGACACCTTGGCCAAATTCGCCGAGAGCGACAACACGAAGTTAATTATCCCTGCCGAAAGTGCAGCGTTGCTCGGTGCTGCTCAAGCCATCAAGAGTGTGATGGCCGACGTACCTTCTGTTTCGTAGCGGCGCCTTCGTTCGCCAGCTGCTTAAACGGGGTCAACCCAGAGCGTCGTGCCGTACGCTTTTTTCACGACAATTTGTGTTCCGTTCGGAAGGGCTTCGGGCCAGTCCGTTACCGCGCGCCACAGTTCTCCTTGAATCTTGACGCGCCCCGGGCTCTTTTCGTCGCCTACGGGTTCTTCAACGAAGCCGGTCAAATTCGTGAGCGCCGTATGCGTGGGTTTACTCATATCAATTTCGTAGCGATGGTGTTGAAACTTGCGCATGGCCCACGGTCGAAGAAAAGCGATAGTTCCTCCTGAAAAAACAAGCCACGCTAGCGCTTGAATGGCGAAGGGAACGCCAACGAGGGCGAGAATGAACGCGAGCGTTGCGCCCGTACCAATGAATATTGCCAAGAACGCATTGGTGTGCATTTCAACAACGATGCAAAAGAGAACGATGACAATCCAGAAGAACACGGTCACCATATTCAAAAGTATAAGACCGGCCGGATTTCTTGGCCCGCCGCTCCTTTTAGTGTTCGTTGGCTAAGCGAAGTGGCGTGGAGACCTCGCTGGCGCGGTTCCATTTTCGAACGTGCCATTGACTAATGGTCATCGTTGCGAGCACTATCGCGCCGGACAAGAGCAATGAATATCCTTCTAATCCACGAAGGAAGCCCACGTGGTACCACTTCCACGGGTGCCATTCGAAGGGCGGATCAAAGCAGATAAGTAGCAAGAAGAGCATCGCCACGCACGTCCACGCGTCCCTACGCCATTGGGCAACAATCAAAATGGGTGCGACGACCACCCACGACCAGTGGTGCGTCCACGAGATGGGACTAATGAGCAGTTCGGTGAGAGCAAGCGCAAAGAGTCCTTCGAGCAAACGACCATTACTCACACAGACGCGGGCCACAAAGAATCCGGCGGCGAGCGTCAGTGCGCTAAGAACTACCCAAATCGTCATCGTCGCCACTTGGTTGTCACCGACGAGGTGCTGAATCAGCGAGTACCACGACTGATTCATGGCTCCGGTCGCGTTGCCCTTTTGTCCGGGCGAGAACGCCTGGTGAAACCAGTACGTCACAGAGTCTGACGGCAGAAAAATGAGTCCGACGACGCCCGCTCCAACAAAGGTGGCAATCGCCCAGTAGACCGTACGCCACGAACGCTCCGCCGCAAAATAGAAGAGATAGGTCAGGGGAGTGAGTTTGATCGCGGCGGCGATGCCGACGAGAAACCCCCGTCCGGTCTTGTGAACGTGAAAGATGTCAAACACAATGAGAAACATCAAGAGAAAATTGATTTGACCAAAGTCCATGGAACTCTGGGCTGGTTCGAGGCACACGCACATCACACCGGCCGAGGCGAACGCGAGGGCTAGACGAACGTAGCGAGGAAGAGAAAAGACGGAACCAAGGGCGATGTCGACGACACCAACGAGTGCGAGGGCACTAAGGGCCCACCACAAGACCATCGACGTCGTGACCGAAACCACGGTAAGTCCGCTGAAGAGCAGCAGCGCAAACGGGGGATACGTAAAGGGTAAATGCACCCAGGTAAATCTGTGCACGTAGGTCCGACCGTTGTGCAGCATGTTGGCGGCCGCGTCTCGGTACACCTGAAAGTCCAGCGGGCGACGATATCGCACCATGTCGGCCAAGTGGACGCCTTCGTGGACCCAAAAAAGAGATCCGACTACGACGAGAGCGAGCGCCGCGATAATTGCGTAGTACCAAGGCAAACCGAATCGCTGCAGGAAGGCGTCCCAGCCGGCACGTTCTTCCTCTGACTTAAGCGATTCCACTTTCTAAATATAAGTCACTCATAGTGCTTGCGTCATTGCGGCCCTAGGTCCCATCCCGTGATGGTGGTGTGGTCGGGAAGGCGGGATTCGAACCCGCGGCCTCCTGCTCCCAAAGCAGGCGCNNCGCGCTAACCAAGCTGCGCTACTTCCCGTTCCGACATCGTGGCACACCCGCGCTCGCTGCAGCGCAGAAGGAACCAGTTGACTACTTTACGACACGGGAGCACAGTCTCTAGGCTCACGTGAACTGAATTGGGGGATCACTGTGGCACATGAATGGATAGTCGACGGTCTCGAATCCATTTGGGACGCAATTGACAAAGTAGTTCGACCGATTGCGCCTGAGGACTACGACTGTGCAACACCGTGTCCGGGCTGGAGCGTACGTGACGTACTCAGTCATTTGCTCGGGTTTGAACTGATGATGCGCGGCACCCCAGCGCCGGAAGTTGATTTTGAAATGCCGGACTACGTGCGAAACGTCATTGGTGAGCTCAACGAAAAATTTGTCGTAGCGCATCGCAACGAGCCCGGCATTGAGGTTCTCAATCAGTTTTGGGAAGCGACGAGAACGTCGCTACAGGCTCTTCGAAATTTAAGTGACGAGGAATGGGAAAAAGTCGGCTGGAGTCCCGAGGGCGACGCACCTCATCACCGGTTCCAAGAAACTCGTATTTTGGATTCCTGGATCCATCTTCAAGACATTCGTGACGCGCTCTTGATGCCCGAAGACGACCACGGCGTTGGCGAAGAAGTCGTGGTCAATCGTTTCGAGAGTGCGCTGCCTTACGTGATTGGAAAAAGAGCTAGGGCGCCGGAAGGTTCAATCGTCCGTTTTAATTTGGTGGGTCGCCTCGCTCGTTCGGTGACGGTCCAAGTCGTTGACGGGCGAGCAAAAGCCATTTCCAGCACTGACGATGAGGTCACGCTAGAAATCACCACGCCGGTGGCGCTTTTTTGGCGCCGTGGCGCGGGTCGTATTAGCGACCAGGCATTTCTTGATGCTTCGTCAACGTTCGTCACGGGTGACCGCGAACTCGCAACAAAAATTGCCTCGGGGCTCGCGGTACTCATCTAAAGGCTCTTCGCCCACTACCCGATTAGGCTGTCTCACTCTATGCGCGCTACATCCAATACCCTTGAAAACAACCACGTCCGACTGGTTGTCGAAGTCGACGAAATTGAATTAGCCGAAGCAATCGAGCACACGGCGAAGCACCTCTCGAACGAGATCTCAGTGAAGGGTTTTCGAAAAGGTAAGGCGCCGAGGTCGCTCATCGAAGCACGTCTTGGCGGAGCGAGCGTGCTTCGTTCCGAAGCTATCCGTGAATCCCTCTCCGACTTTTATGCCACCGCTGTGGCGGACACGTTGATTGATCCCATTGGTCAACCTGACGTCACCATCACGAGCGGTGAAGAAGAGGGTGCGCTGGTCTTTGAAGCGAACGTCGAAGTTCGTCCGGAAGTTTCCATTGATGGTTACCGAGATCTTCGCGTCACGATCCCTTCGCCGGACGTCAGTGACGAAGAATTAGAAGGTCAAATCAACCGTCTCCGTGACACGGACGCGGTGTTAAACGATGTGGACCGACCAATTATCACGGGCGACGTCGTGACCTTGGATATTCACGCGAAAGATCCGGCCGGTGAAGGTGATCCCCTTGACGTGGAGGATTACGTCTACACCGTTGGTTCAGGGATCATCACCGAAGGCGTCGATGAACTCATCGTTGGTCTTCGCGCCGGTGAGACCTTGAGTCTCATTGGTCCCGGACCCGCTGGTCCGCCGATGACGTTCGATCTCAATCTCAAGGTGGTGAAGGAGCGCATTCTTCCAGAACTGACCGACGAGTGGGTCAAAGAAAGCACGGAGTACGAAACGGTCGAAGCCATGCGAGACGGCATGCTCGATCAGATGCGCCGCATGAAGATTGTTGAAGCGCAAATGTCCCGTCGCGACGCGGCGCTGATGGCCCTGAGTGACCTCGTGGCCGAAGAAGACGCTCCCGAAGTGCTCGTGGACTCTGAAACCAACGAGCGACTCCAGGACCTGGGACAGCGCCTCGCGCAACAGAAGTTGAGCTTTGAGACGTTCATGCAAGTAACGAACCAAACACCCGATCAACTTCTCGAGACTCTTCGCACCGACGCTCGTCGCGCGGTGCGAGTAGACCTCGCGATGCGGGCGTTGGTAAAGGCCGAGGGTCTTGAACCTTCGGACGAAGAAATCGATGAAGAGCTCGTCAATACGGCACAAGCCATGAACGTGGACCCTGAAGTGTTGCGAAAGAACCTGAGAGAGACCGGTCGAGTCGTATCGTTTAGCAGCGAAGTCGGCAAAATGAAGGCCTCAAAATGGCTGATCGAGAACGCTATGTATATTGACGGCGCCGGCGTGGAGATCAACAAGTCGCTCTTGGAAAAGGATCAGTCCGACGACGCCAACGCATAGGGTGGACGTGATGAGTGAACTTTTTCGTGAACAGAATTACTTGGTCCCGACGGTAGTCGAGTCCTCCAATCGTGGCGAGCGCGCCTACGACCTTTACAGCCGTTTACTTCGCGAGCGCATTATTTTCCTGGGCACGCCCATAGACGACACCGTGGCCAATCTCATTTGCGCCCAGATGCTTTTTCTCGAGTCAGAAGATGCCGACAAGGACATCAACCTGTATATCAATTCACCCGGTGGCGACATCACGGGTCTGCTCGCGATTTATGACACGTTGAAGTACATCAAGCCCGACGTATCGACGTTCTGCTTCGGCCAGGCCGCTTCGGCTGCCGCCGTGCTTTTGGGTGCCGGCACGAAGGGCAAGCGCTACGCCTTGCCGCACGCGCGTGTGTTGATGCACCAACCGTGGGGTGGCGTTGGAGGACAAGCGTCAGATATTGAAATTCAGGCTCGTGAAATTCTTCGAATGCGTGATTTGCTGAACTCAATGTTGGCCCACGACACCGGTCAAACCATCGAGCGCATTGCCAAGGACACCGACCGTGACTTTGTCATCACGGCATCGGAAGCCGTGGAATATGGCTTGATTGACGAAGTTATTAACGCCCGCGTTTAGATACCCCAATTTTGACCGCGTTGCTCGTAGGATGACCAGCACGGAAGACATGTCGGAGGTGGTCCGTGGCTAAATTTGGTGAGGGCGGCGACCTCGTAAAGTGCAGTTTTTGCTCGAAGAGTCAAAAACAAGTCAAGAAACTGATTGCTGGACCCAGCGTCTACATCTGCGACGAGTGCATATCGTTGTGCAACGAAATCATTGCGGACGAGTTGGGCGATCGCCCCGAGATTGACCTCGAAGAATTGCCCAAGCCCCGAGAAATTTCGGCCTTCCTTGACGACTTCGTCATTGGCCAGTCCGATGCCAAAAAGATTTTGTCGGTCGCTGTGTACAACCACTACAAGCGCGTACAGGCGGGACCGCGTCGCGACGACGACGTTGAAGTTGCCAAATCCAACGTTCTGTTGCTCGGTCCCACGGGATGCGGCAAGACCTTCCTCGCCCAAACGCTGGCGAAGATGCTCAACGTGCCGTTCGCCATTGCGGACGCCACCGCGTTAACCGAAGCTGGTTACGTTGGCGAAGACGTAGAGAATATTTTGTTGAAGTTGCTCACGGCCGCGGACTTTGACGTGAAGCGCGCGGAGCGCGGCATTATCTACATAGACGAGATTGACAAGATCGCACGAAAAGCGGAGAACCCGTCGATCACTCGTGACGTGTCGGGTGAAGGTGTGCAACAAGCACTTCTCAAGATTCTTGAGGGCTCGGTGGCGAGCGTGCCACCCCAGGGCGGAAGAAAGCATCCTCACCAGGAATTCATCACCATCGACACAACGAATATTTTGTTCATCTGTGGTGGCGCGTTTTCTGGGTTGGAAGAAATCATTGAACGCCGTTTAGGCAAAAAGAGCATTGGTTTTAATTCGCCAGTGCAGACAAAGCGTTCGGGTGACATTGAACTCTTCCGCCACGTACTCCCTGAAGACCTTATGAAGTTCGGTCTCATTCCAGAATTTATTGGTCGTCTGCCCGTGGTGGGTGCCGTCCAACAACTCGACCGAACAATGTTGATCGAAGTTCTGACCGAACCGAAGAATTCGCTCCTTCGCCAGTACCAGCACGTTCTTGCGATGGACGACGTGGTCTTGGACATTGAAGCCGACGCGCTCGCCGCTATTGCTGACCTCGCTCTCGAGCGTGGCACCGGTGCACGTGGACTGCGAGCGATTTTGGAAGACGTGTTGCTCAACGTCATGTTTGATTTGCCTGGTCGAAGTGACGTGGTGAAGTGCGTGATTACCGCGGACACGGTTCGAAAAATCGAAGAACCGACCTACGAGTTGCGTAAGCCCACGCGAACGCGCCGCGCCAGTTAAGTCGGGTGGCTTTTCGGTCGTACAGCGACGCGCTCGCTTGGTTGGAAGCGCACGTTGATTTTGAACGCGTAGCCCCCAACCATCAAGATGTCCCGTCGCTGCAGCCAATTCACGACACGTTGGCGGCTCTCGGCGAACCTCATCGCGACTATCCGACGGTGCACCTCACGGGTACGAACGGAAAAGGTACGACGACCACTCTCGTTTCGGCGTTGTTGACCGCGACGGGTCTTCGCGTTGGGACCTTCACCAGTCCCGATTTACACGCGGTCAATGAGCGCATTGCCCTTGCCGGACAAAGCATCACCGACGACGAATTGCGCGGTCTGCTTTCACGCATGGCCGATGTGGAAAAGGCGACGGGTATTGCCCTTACGAGATTCGAGATTTTGACGGTCGCCGCTTTATTACATTTCTCTGATGAAGGCGTCGACGTTGGCGTTATTGAAGTGGGTCTGGGCGGAACGTGGGACTCAACGAACGTCATTGACAGCAGTGTCGCCGTCATCACCAACGTGGACCTTGATCACACGGCGGTGCTCGGTGACACCGTGTTCGCCATTGCTTCGGACAAAGTTGGCATCTTTCGCGCTGATGCCCTCGCGATTGTAGGAACATACGACGCGGTCGTTCGCGATGTCGCCATGGCGCGCTGCGCTTTATTGGGCACCACGCTCTGGATGGTGGGCAATGAGTTTCAACTCTTGCGCAACGATGTCGCCGTGGGCGGACGACTGCTCAGCATTCGCACGCCGTTTGCCACCTACGAAGACGTGTTGCTGAGTCTGCACGGCATTCACCAGGGCGACAACTCCACGACGGCGCTGGTCGCCACCGAAGCGTTCCTTGATCGTGCGCTCGGCGACGAAATTGTCCATGAAGTTTTTTCCACGTTCAAGATGCCAGGACGCTTGGAGCTGTTAACGCGCCATCCGATGATCGTGGTCGATGGTGCACACAATCCGGCGGGCGTGCGGGCCTTGGCGGCCACGTTAGAGGGTGCCTTTTACGTTGAAGGTGAGCGTCGCTGCGTGCTCGGCATGTTGAACGGTCGAGATGTGGACGATATGGTGCGACCGCTCGTGGAAGCGGGCTTTTTGGAATTCCACGTCTGCGCACCCTCGAGCCCCCGCGCAATGCCCACCGAAGACGTCGCTGCGGCCGTAAGAAAATACGGGGGAGTCGCCATCGAGCACCGCAGTCCACTCGCGGCCCTCGCGTACGCGCGTGAGCATTCGGGAGATGACGATCTCATCGTGGTGGCCGGCAGTCTCTATCTCGTGGCCGAAGTGCGAGGGGCTATTTTGAAGATTGCCGACCGGCGCACCTGAAAATAACTGATAGGTTCCATCCTCGTGGACCGCACCTTTGTCATCGTGAAACCCGACGCCGTCGAGCGCCGACTTATTGGAGAAATAATCGCTCGACTGGAGAAAAAGCAGTTACGAGTGGTCGCGGCCGAACTTCGACAGATAGATAATGCAACGGCGGAGCGCCACTACGCCGAGCACGCTGGTAAGCCCTTCTATGGCGATTTAATCAGTTTCATTACCCGGAGTCCGGCGCTCTTATTGGTCATCGAGGGTGAGGGGGACACGTGGAAAGTGGTCCGCAACCTCATGGGAGCAACCAATCCCAAAGAGGCGGCACCTGGGACCATTCGTGGGGATTTGGCCATTGAAATGTCCGAAAACCTTATCCACGGCTCAGATTCGGCCGAATCAGCCGAGCGTGAAATTGGGATTTTCTTTCCTGAATTTGGCTAAAGAAGGCGTGCTTGTATCTCTGGGCTGAATTCACCTAGCCTTAGAGGTACTTAAGGGCAGTTTTATCCGCGTCCTCAACAAAAGGTCTGCATGGTAGATAACCGTTTCTCGTTACTTGGTCGTGACATGGCGGTCGACTTGGGAACCGCCAACACGCTCGTATACGTGCGTGGTCGTGGCATCATCTTGAACGAACCTTCCGTGGTTGCCGTCAATATTCATGACGGTAAGCCCCTTGCAGTTGGTGCCGAAGCGAAGCGAATGATTGGTCGTACGCCGAGCAATATTCAAGCCATTCGACCCTTGAAAGACGGCGTCATTGCGGACTTCGAAATCTGCGAAAAGATGCTTCGCTACTTTATTCACCGTGTCCACCAACGACGCTTCGCGAAGCCGCGCATGGTGATCTGTGTGCCCTCTGGAATTACCGGTGTGGAACAGCGCGCCGTTATGGAAGCAGCGGAGTTCGCCGGTGCGCGAAAGGCCTACATCATCGAAGAACCCATGGCCGCCGCTATTGGCGCAGGTCTTCCTATTCACGAACCAACGGGCAACATGGTTGTTGACATTGGTGGTGGCACGACGGAAGTCGCCGTTATCAGTCTCGGTGGCATCGTGACTAGTCAGTCCATTCGCGTGGGAGGCGACGAGCTCGATGAAGCAATCGTGGCCTACGTGAAAAAGGAATTCCAGTTGGCCCTCGGTGAGCGCACGGCAGAAGAGATCAAGATTCAACTCGGCTCCGCCTACGCCCTGGAAGAAGAACTGCGAGCAGAGATTCGTGGACGCGACCTAGTGACGGGACTACCAAAAACCGTCGTTATCTCGACCCAACAAATTCGTGAAGCCATGGAAGAACCCATGCAGGCCATCATTGACGCCGTGAAGGTGACGCTTGACCGCACACCCCCCGAATTGTCGTCGGACATCATTGAGCAGGGAATCGTGTTGACCGGTGGTGGTGCGCTGCTCCATGGCATTGCAGCACGTTTGGAATTCGAAACGAATATTCCAATCGTGATTGCTCGTGATCCCCTTAACTGCGTAGCCATTGGAAGTGGTATGTGCTTAGAGGAACTCGATATCTTCCAGCGCATGCTTAAGACCGCTCCCGCGCACTAACCGTGGCGAGCGATCGCACGCGCCGGCGCGCGGTCGTGCTGGGCGTCGTCGTGACGGTCGCCGTCTTAGTCCTCTATTTGAGTGGTGGTATAGGTTCACGCTTGCGAAGTGGCGCGGGACTCATTGAAGAGCCCTTTAGTTGGGTGGTCGAAGCCATAGGCCGACCGATTGGTCACCTCTTCGCCGGTGCCATTAGTTATTCGGACGTCGTCGCCCAGAATCAAGAGTTGCGCCACCAGCTCGGTGAAGAAGAACTGAAGGCTAATCAGGTCTGGCCACTGGAACGCCAGTTGCAACAACTCACGACGACGCTCAACGTTCCGTTCGTTGGTTCGTTGCCTACCGAAGTCGCTCAAGTGACGACGAACTCGCCGACGAACTTCGCCGCAACCTTTGACATTTCCAAAGGCCGCGACGACGGTGTGCTCGCGGGGATGCCCGTAGTCGCCAACGGCGGACTGATCGGTCGAGTTACTTCTACGACGGCGCGAGGTGCGACGGTGCTACTCATCTCGGACACCTCGAGCGTCGTTGGTGCGTCGTGGAGTGCGACGTCACCCGACGTGCTTATCTACGGACGCGGCGTTAATAACAACCTTTCTGTGAGCTCCGTATCCTTCACGAACAACCTGCGCCCCGGAACCGTTCTTTCGACCGATGGACTCCAGGGTGGACTGTTTCCACCGGGTCTTCCCGTAGCCACCGTGAAGAACATCACCTTGACGCCAGGCGCTTCGACGTACGACCTGGTTCTGTCACCGCTCGCGGACCTCAAACACCTCTCTTACGTGGACGTGGTGATGTGGGAGCCCTCCACGTGAGACGGGCACTAATTCCGCTCCTCATCGTGTCGCTCGTCGTCGTTGCCGTTCAACTCAGCATTTTTTCGAACCTTCGCTTCGCTGGTGTCGTGATCATGCTCGTGTGGCTCTTGCCCATTGCTGTTGGACTTACCGGAGCAACCACGTTGGCCGTAGGAACGGGCGTGCTGGTGGGACTTTTTTTTGATGCCCACACCATTACGGTCTTTGGTCTGACGGCGATCGTGGGTGGCGTCCTTGGTTACGCCGCGTCGCCCCTTGGTCGAGAAGGTGTGGGCGATCTTGATTCCGCCGCGTGGTGGGTGACGCCACTTATTGCGAGCGTGGGAGGATTTCTCGCACCACTCGCGTACATGATTTGTGCCGAAGTCACCGGCCAGTTCAACGTGTGGCGAGACAGCGTGTTTTCGATGATGGTCGTTAACGCGATTGCATTCTTTATCTTTGCTCGACCAATGGCGCGCCTCGCAAGAGCCATCGTGGGCGAAGGTTCTCGACGGTGAAGCGTTCGTGGCGCCAGCGTCGCGTTCGCTCGCGTCCAGCTCGTTGGTGGAATCCTTGGCGCTCACTTCGACCCAGTAAGGGACGTGGCCGACGGATCAATGAAACAAAGAGCTTTGGTATTCGAGACATCGTTGCCTCACCCAGTGAAGTCCAAGCGCGTCCCGATCTTCGCTGGCGAATTATTGGTCTGCTTTTTGTGCTGCTACTGGTTCTTTTGATTCTGCGCTTAGGGCAGTTGCAAATTGGCGAGCACGCCGCCGCGCAAGCAACGGTGGAATCCAATTCTCTGCGCGTCAGCTACACGCCCGCGACGCGAGGCAACATTTATGACCGTAGCGGTGGGCTGCTCGTGGGCAACACCACGGACACGGAGCTCCTCTTATCTCGAGCTGAAGCCGCCCTCCATCCCTCAATTAAGGGATCGCTCGCCTCACTGACGGGACTCAGCGTCAAGCAGATCAACGCCGCCCTCAATAATGTCCAGTACAGCCCCTACCAGCCGGCGCCAATTCTGCTTACGACGCCGCCAGCCTTGGTGGAGTTTTTGGCGCTGCACCAGAGCGAATTTCCGGGCGTCACCGTGGCGAAAATTTCAACGAGGACGTATCCGGGTACAGGATCGTTAGCGCCACACGTCCTCGGCTACGTCGGTCCCATCGCCGAGAAATTGTCCCAACTCCCGAAGGGCTATCAAACGGACTCGGTCATTGGAAAGACGGGAATCGAGGAAGAGTACGAGCAGTTCTTGCGCGGAACCGAGGGCACGCAGACGCTCGAGGTGAACGCCCTTGGTCAGATCCTCAATACGGTCAAAACAACGAAGGCGCAGGCCGGAGACTCCGTGGTGTTGAATCTCGACGCTGGCTTGCAACAAGCAGTGGACAACATTTTGTCCGCCGGGATTTTGAAAGACCGCACCACTCTCGACCCCGTCTCGAAAGTGTTACCGAAGGCTTTAAACGGTGCGGCAATTGTTCTTAATCCCAATAACGGTCAAGTGCTCGCGATGGCGAGTTATCCGGGCTACGACTTGACGAATTTTACGACGGGACTTTCCAAGGCCGAGTACAACCAATTGATTGCCACCGGAGCTTTTAACAACGAAGCCATTCAGGGCCTCTACGTTCCCGGCAGTACCTTCAAACTCATCACCGCCACGGCGGAACTGCAATCGGGGATCATGTCGTCGAATTACGTGGTGGACGACACCGGCAGTTTCAAGGTGCCGGGTTGCCTGCAGGGATATCACGGTTGCGTGTTTCACGATGACGACAATGCTGGCGCGGGACCAGTCAATTTGGCAAAGGCCCTCACGGTTTCATCGGATTATTACTTCTACAACCTCGGCTATCTTTTTTGGTCACAGCAATCCAAATACGGACTTACGCCCATTCAAAACGTCGCGGCGAAGTACGGACTGGACGGCTACACGGGCATTGATCTTCCCAACGAGAATTTTGGACGCGTCGACTCGCCGGCGGTGCGACGACTGTTGCACTCGGAAGCACCGAAGAACTTTCCTACGGTGGGCTGGTACACCGGTGACAATGTCGAGATGGCGTTTGGTCAAGGTTCAACGGCTGTCACTCCGATTGAAATGGCGAACGCCTACGCGACGTTCGCCAATGGTGGCACGGTGTACGCCCCCGAAGTAGCCGCCGGCGTCGTGAACGCGCACGGCAGAGTAGTCCTTCGTTATCTGCCACGCGTAATCTCGCACGTCAATTTGCCAGCGTCCATTCGCGAGCCCATATTGCAAGGTTTGACCGGCGTGGTGGCGAACCACGACGGAACAGCGAGTGGCGCCTTCGCGGGCAACATCACGTTCTCGCTCAGTTCGTTCCCGATTGCCGGAAAAACGGGTACCGCGAGTAACCAACCCGGCCAAGAACCCAACTCGTGGTTCGTTGGTTTTGGCCCCACCTACGCGCCGAAGTATGTGGTGCTCTGTGTCATTGAACAAGGTGGCTACGGCGCCGACGCGGCCGCGCCCATCGTCGCCAAAATCTTCAATTATTTAGTCCAGCACCCCGTGGGCAACGTGAAGTTCAAGCCCCAACTTGTGGTGCCCACAACAAAGACCAACAAGAAGACCACCAAGGCCGCCGGCTAGGCAGATGCGCTCAGGAGCGACAAGGCGCAGTTCGGCCCAATCAAGGAGTAGCCTTACGTCGTTGGGAGTTGGCGCCAAAGAACGGTGCTCAACTTGAAGAACGATGTACGCATCGCCGCTGACCTTCGTGGTCGCTGCGATGCAGAAAACGCAAGGGAAAATATAGTGATGAACGACATCAAGTCGACGTTCACCCTCGCTCGAGGCATTTCAGCTTCTTCTCGGTCCCAACAATTGATCGACAGTGATGATTTTTCACGTGGGTTCGACGGATTCGTCAACTCGCCTCAGGAATGTCACGGCATCCGCGTCCGCGCGGGTCACGTCATGAACGCAAGGAGTTTCCGTCGTGAACGACGAAACAAACAACACCAGTACCCCCAGTCCCACCACGCCCCGCATTGGCGATACTCGTCCTGCGCCGCCGTCGACTGAACCAGCCAACGAAGTAAATCGACCCAGTCGTCCCAACGACCAAGACGGAGCAACGTCGAATCAACGTCGACGTCGCGGTGGTCGTGGACGAGGTCGCGGACCAAGTCCCCAGGCGAACCAGGCCCGTGCCCCACGTCCCGTTGGCGAAGCCATTGAGGCCTCAGCTCCCGAGGGAGTGAGCGACGGTGGCGGCCAGCGCGGACGCAATAAGCGACGTCGCGGCAACGAACGTCGTGGCCGCGCCCAAGGTCGCTATCTCATGTGTGTGCACGTGGCGAAGGACGCCACGCACATTGCAACACTCGAAGGTCGCTCCCTCGTGGAATACACCGTGGCAAAGGTGTCCGATGAGACGAACCAAATCGACGGCAACATCTACGTGGGACGGATTCAAAACGTCCTGCCGGGAATGGAACTTGCTTTCGTTGACATCGGAATTCCCAAAAACGCAGTCTTGTATCGAGGCGACATTTCCTTCGAGCGAGACGACGTGGAAGAAGAATCCAAGGGCGAAAAGCGCATCGAAGAGATGCTGAAGTCTGGCCAAACCGTCGTCTGCCAAGTAACGAAGAATGCCATTGGCGCCAAGGGCGCCCGGCTCACGCAGGAAGTTTCCATTCCCGGTCGATTCGCGGTACTCGTACCAAACTCCTCGACCATTGGCATCTCCAAACGCCTGGCCGACGGCGAGCGCCGTCGACTTCGAAAGATCATCGATGACGTGAAGCCCGAACGTCACGGTCTCATTGTTCGTACGGCCGCCGAAGGCGTAAGCGCCGACGATCTCGCTCGCGACGTTGCCTCACTGACCGAAAAATGGGGCGCCATTGAGGCCGAGGTTGCGAAGTCACCCCAACCTCGTCTCGTTTATCGCGACCTGGACCTAGCAGTGCGTGTGCTGCGTGAAGAACTAAACGATGACTACCGAGGTGTGCTTATTGACGACCTCGATCTCTACGAAAAGGTCCTCGACTACGTGAACGCCGTCAATCCAGAACTCGCGGACCGGGTCGAATACTACGACCGATCAACGGAAGAACTGCCGGTCTTCGAGCGTTACTTTGTCCACGAGCAGTTGCACCGTGCGCTCGACCGCAAGGTGTTTTTGCCTTCGGGTGGTTCGCTCATTATTGAGCGAACGGAGGCTCTTACGGTCATTGACGTGAACACCGGAAAGAACGTTGGAAAGACCAATCTCGAAGAAACCGTCTTTCGAAACAACCTCGAAGCGGCCGAAGAAGTGGCTCGACAGCTCCGCATCCGTGACATTGGTGGCATCATCGTCATCGACTTCATCGACATGGAAACCAAGGCCAATCGTGAGGCGGTGGCGTCGACACTTCGCCAAGCCTTGTCACGCGATAAGACCCGAACGCAGGTCTTTGATATTTCAGAGTTGGGCCTCGTTGAAATGACTCGCAAGCGCGTTAATGAAGGCCTGCTCGAGTCCGTCTCGAGCGTTTGCGCCGTGTGTGACGGACGCGGCTTTGTTGTCTCGACGGGCCTGTAGGGCTCGTTGGCCCTTGACGCTTTGGGCTAAGATAGGAACCCTATGTATGCCGTGATTCGCATTGGAACGTCCCAGGAACGGGTAAGCGAGGGCCAGGTGGTCCGAGTTGACTTGCGTCCAGAGGAAATTGGCAAAGCCGTGGAATTTTCCCCGGTTCTGATTGTCGACGGCGACAAGGTTCTGGCGGGTCCGGCACTTACGGGTGCCAAGGTGACCGCCAAAATCATTGGCGAAGAGAAGGGTCCGAAGATTCGTGGCCTGACCTATAAGTCGAAGGCCAACCAGCGAAAGCGTTGGGGACACCGCCAGCACTATTCGACGGTAGAAATTACGAAGATCGCTACGAAGGGCCCCGCGAAGGCACCCGCCGCAGAAAAGGCTGACGCGCCCGTTAAGGCAGCGACACCCGCGAAGAAAGCTGCTGCACCGGCGAAGAAGGCCGCAGCACCAGTGAAGAAAGCCGCAGCAGCAAAAAAGACGACGGCCACGAAGGCCACTGCGGCAACGAAGGCATAAGGAGCTGACATGTCAAAGACCAAAGGTGGCGGTTCAACTCGAAACGGTCGTGATTCCAACGCGCAACGTTTGGGTGTTAAGACTTTCGACGGCACAGCCGTCAAGACGGGCATGATCATTGTTCGTCAGCGGGGTACCAAGTTCCATCCGGGCCGTAATGTCGGCATTGGTAAGGACGACACCCTGTTCGCGCTCGCTGAGGGAACTGTGAAATTCGGCCACCGAGGCGGCAGGAAGCTAGTTGACGTTCTCGTTGACTGAGCTTTACTCCTAAGAAACAAGAAACCCCCGGGGCCTCGGCCCCGGGGGTTTCTTGCAAGAACTATGGGTTACATACCCTTGACGGCCTTCTTAAAGGTCGTGCCAATGGAAACCTTCGGAGCCCGTGAGGCCTTCACCTGGATTGGCTCACCGGTCTGCGGGTTACGCGCGGTACGCGCCTTCCTCTCAACACGCTCGAATGACAGGAAACCAGAAAGAACAATCTTTTCTCCCCCTGAAACGCCCTTCACGACGACTTCTTCGAACGCCTTGAGAACATCTGTCACCGTGCTCTTGGTTGCGCCGCTTTCCGCGACGATTGCATCTACCAACTCGGCCTTGTTCACCGGTCGACTCCTTACTCTTCATTGAATCGGACTCGGAGAGTTCCCAGTCACTGGAGCCATCTTTATCCTCCAACCCTGCAATTTTGCGGATATCTGGCTTATTTCCGCGATTTGGGTCATAGTGCCTATTAAAAAAACCTGATCAGAAGGACTTTAACAAAATCCTGATATTTGGCCGTTTCGCTCAAAAACAGAGCTTTTAGGACCTTTTTGTTCGCTTCTGAGGGCATTTCAAGGGGATCAAGAACGTGTGCATTTGAGCGAAGGAAGTTGGCGAATGAGCGATGTTTTCAGGGCTCTGAAGTCTTTCGAGCACGCAATCGTAGGATGTTGTTATGTCGTCATTCGTTGATTCTGCACAGTTGCACGCGAAGGCGGGTGACGGAGGAGCGGGGTGCGTCAGTTTTCGACGTGAAGCACACGTTGCCAAGGGCGGACCTGACGGCGGTGACGGCGGGCGAGGCGGCGATATTTGGCTCGTCGCCGATACCAATCAAGCGTCGCTGCTTGGTTTTCGCGATCACCCGTTTCGACGAGCGACGGACGGAGAACACGGTACATCGAAGCGTCAACACGGAGCTCGCGGTAAGGAACTCGTCGTCACGGTGCCGGTGGGGACTGTTGTTAAAACACTGGAAGGAGAGGTCCTCATGGACCTCGAAAACAATGGTGATCGATGGTTGGCCGCTGAAGGTGGCCTCGGCGGTGCAGGAAACGCGCGATTCCTATCTAATCGTCGTCGTGCTCCGGCGTTTGCGGAACAAGGCGAAGCCGGTGAAGAGCGTTGGTTCAATCTTGAATTGAAACTACGAGCCGACGTGGCACTCATTGGTTTTCCCAACGTCGGAAAGTCGACGCTCATATCTCGTGTTTCAGCGGCTCGACCAAAAATCGCCGACTATCCCTTTACAACGCTCGTTCCCAACCTCGGTGTAGTGCGCGTCGGTGAGCGAACGGGTCGTCCGGGCGAGGCCACGGAGTTTGTTATGGCGGACATTCCCGGCCTCATTGAAGGTGCTGCGCAAGGTCGCGGTTTGGGTCACGATTTTCTGCGTCACGTAGAACGAGCTCGAGTGCTGTGCGTCTTGATTGACCTTTCACCCGACGCACCGCAGGGCCCAATTGAGCAAGAACAGATTCTGCTTCGCGAACTGGGCGATTATCAAGCCGATCTTCTCGAGCGTCCCCGAGTGATTATTGGATCGCGCAGTGACCTCGCAGGTGAGAACGAGCATGATTTGCTACTTGTTTCGTCGGTGACTGGTGATGGCCTCAACACTCTCGTTGGAAAATTGGCCCAACTCGTCACGCAAGCCCGAGAAAACGAAGCCGAAGCCGCGCAAAGTGAAATCATCGTGCACCGTCCGCTCCCTGAAGAAATCCGAATTGAAAAAGCGGGACCCAATTCGTGGCGAGTGCTTGGACGTCCTGCACTTCGTGCGGTGCGCTTTCAAGACTTGACCAACGATGAAGCTCTCGACGAAGTCGTCCGGCGACTAAAGGATCTTGGCGTTGATCGACTTTTGCATCGAGCCGGCGTGCACGAGGGTGACGAAGTGACGCTTGGTTCGTTGACATTTGAGTGGTGGCGAGATCAGGGTGGCGCCGGACTCGACCGCGGTGAAAAGCACCGCACCACGAGACGCGAACGTCTGGCCCGCCATGGTCGTTTGGACTCAGAAAATTTGGTGGAATTGGATGATGATGAGTTCTCGTAGCGTTGTCGTTAAGGTCGGAACCTCGTCGGTAACCAATGGCGAAGGTGGCGTTGACACGGACGTGCTGCATTCGTTGGCCGCCGACATTTCCCAGTTACACGAGAGTGGCGTTCGAGTTGTGCTCGTCACTTCGGGCGCAATCACCGCTGGATGGACGGACGTGGGAAGAGGTGCACCTCGTCCGAGCGCACCCCAAGTACTCCAGGCCGTATCTGCCGTGGGTCAACCTTTGTTGATGAGCGCCTGGCGAGATGCGTTTGCTCCCTACGGGATTCTGGTTGGTCAGGTTCTGCTCGCGCCGCTGGATTTTGCTCACCGGGGTCAGTACTTGCAAGCGCGCGGCACGTTAGAAGCGCTCGGCGATCTCGGCGTTATTGCCATCGTGAATGAAAACGACGCAGTCTCCGACGAAGAAATTCGATTTGGTGACAATGATCGTCTGGCGGCTTTAACGGCCAATTTGGTGGCGGCGGAACTTCTCGTCCTGCTCACTGACACCGATGGTTTATTGACCGCTGATCCACGACTCGACGCGAACGCAACGTTGATTGAAGAAGTGACGTCAATTGATCACGACGTTGAACTTCTCGCTGGCAAAAGCGGATCTGACGTGGGAAGCGGAGGTATGAGCTCAAAATTGGCGGCGGCAAGAATGGCCACCTGGTCGGGAATTCGTGCCATCATTGCGCCGGCGCGAGCCACGACGCCGATTCTTCGAGCCGTGGACGACGACACAGGATTTGGTACGACGTTCCATGCCCGAACCGAGCGTCTCTCCGCGAGGAAAGCGTGGATTGCCTTCGCGCTCCCGACACTCGGACACTTCACCCTGAACGATGGGGCAATTCGAGCCATTGAAAAGGATGGGCGGAGTTTGCTACGCATCGGCATTGAGCACGTCACCGGCGCTTTTGAAGAAGGTGACGCCGTGGAAATCCTCGACCCCGCCGGCGCCTTAGTAGCGAAGGGCCTCACGCGTGTCAGCGCGGAATCATTTGATCAAGGTGACGACGTGGCTGTGCATCGCGACGACCTCGTGCTACTTCGTCGCTCGTAATCGTCTCTATTACGCTGGTCAGATGACTCGGAGCACCCTTCAAGCGCAGGGAGAGCGCGTCCGCGCGGCGGCTCGAGAACTGGCAAAGGCCAGTGACGAACAACGCCGAGAGGTGCTGTTGCGAGTGGCGAACGCTCTGGAAACTGAGAGCGACGCGTTGCTTCGAGTTAACGAGCAAGAACTTAAACGTTTTGAAGGCGAAGGTGCCGGCCGCGACCGACTGCAGTTAACGACGGCGCGAGTGAAATCAATGGCCGAGGCACTTCGCGAAATCGCCAGTTTGCCTGATCCTCTCTTTGAAGAGAGTGACCACCAAGTACGCACCAATGGACTGCGTGTAAAGAAGATTCGCGTACCGCTCGGCGTCATTGGAGTTGTCTACGAAAATCGCCCCAACGTCACCAGTGACGTGGCGGGGCTCTGCGTACGAAGTGGTAACGCCGCATTTCTTCGAGGATCCTCGAGCGCCCTAGAGACCAATAAATTCATTGTGGGTCTGTGGCAAAGCGCTCTTACGGGACTAGGCCTTTCGAACGAGACAGTCGCGCTCGTTGAAGACACGTCGCACGAAACGGCCGTATCGTTCATGCAACTCACTGACGTGCTCGACTGTCTCATTCCTCGAGGCGGACCGAGCCTAATTGCCGCGATGCGTGAACACGCCCGCGTACCGTACGTTTTAGATGGCGACGGCAATTGCCACGTCTACGTGGACGCTGACGCCGATCTTGAAATGGCGGAACGAATCATCCGAAACGCCAAGGTGTCAAGGCCTGGTGTTTGTAACGCGGCAGAGACACTGCTGGTTCACGAAGATGTGGCGGCGGCATTCCTTCCTCGACTCGAGGCGCTGTTGCCAGAAGTAGAACTTCGAGCTGACCAACGAGCTCGCCAGTATCTGCCCGGAGCTCTGGACGCTACGGATGCTGACTTTTCTTCTGAATTCCTTGATTTAATTTTGGCCGTTGGCGTCGTGAGTAGTTTTAACGATGCCGTCGCGCACGTTGCGAAAAATGGCACTGGACATTCCGAGGCCATCGTGACGAAGAACGAAGTAAACGCACAGCGATGGATTCGCGAAGTTGATGCCGCGGCGGTGCTCGTAAATGCATCGACCCGTTTTATTGACGGAGGCGAGTTGGGGCTCGGGGGAGAAGTGGGAATTTCGACGCAGAAGCTCCACGCCCGAGGGCCGATGGGGCTTCGCGAACTGACGTGCTTGAAATGGGTTGTTGAAGGAGAGGGACAGATTCGATGAGTGCGATAGATCCGCGCCAGGAGTTGGCCGACCGCTTGGGTCTGGAGGCGGTGCCACCCCCACGTTTCGAGTCGCCGAAAGACGTGCAAGAACGTCTGCGAGAAAATGACTACTTGAGCGATGACGCAATTGCGTCGGTGACGTTTTTGGCCGACCGCTTGGCCAAGCCAATTTTGGTGGAAGGCCCCGCTGGAACGGGAAAGACGGCGCTCGCCAAAGCAGTCGCCGACGCGGTGGGTGCACGTCTTATTCGTCTGCAGTGTTACGAGGGGCTCGACGAATCAAAGGCTCTCTACGAGTGGAACTACCGAAAACAGTTGCTGCGAATTCAAGCGGGACGCCCCGAGGGCAGTGGTGCCGAAGAGTGGAAAGCCCTGGAAGAAGACATCTTCGCCGAGGAGTTCTTGCTCACGCGTCCGTTGCTCGAAGCCATTTCGGCATCCGAACCCGTGGTACTGCTGATCGACGAAGTTGACCGCGTGGAACTGGAAACCGAAGCGCTTTTGCTCGAGATTCTCTCCGAGTACCAAGTGTCGATTCCCGAACTCGGAACGGTTCGCGCCAAGCAGATTCCGATGGTGTTTCTCACCTCGAACAACACTCGTGAACTCTCTGAAGCGTTGAAGCGTCGCTGCTTGTATCTCTACGTTGGTTATCCCGATGTGGAACGTGAGCGCGACATCATTGTTTCTCGCGTGCCCGGCATTACAAACGCTCTGGCGGAGCAAATTGCACGGGTTGTTCGCTCGCTGCGCACTCTCGATTTGAAAAAGGCTCCTTCAGTTTCGGAGACACTCGACTGGGCGCGCACGTTGGTGGTGCTTGGACGAGACGAGATTGGGGACGAAGATACCGCGGCGACGCTGCACATTCTTTTGAAGTACCAATCGGACATTGAAAAGGCCACCAAGGAACTTTTGGGACGTACGAAGACAATTGCTTAACGTCCTCGGCGACTTCATCGCGGAACTGCGTGCGGCGGGCATTCCGGTCTCGATGACGGAACACGTGGACGCCGCTCGTTCAATTGCGGTGATTGACGTCGCGGATAGGTCGATGTTGAAAGAGACGCTCTCGGCGACGCTCGTAAAAGATGGCGATCACAAGCCCGTTTTTAATGCGGCGTTTGACGTCTACTTCGCGCTGCGATCGTTTAGCAGTGTGGATGATTTGCTGGGTGAAAGTGGTGAAGATTCCGACGAGAGTTCGCGGGCCAGCGATCCCAACGCCACGGGACTCCAAGGTCCCGGTGGATCTCGAGGCATGGGGGCGGGTTCTTCCACCACGATGTCCGCCGAGGAATTGGCGGAATTGCTCTTTCGCGCCCTTCGCGACGGTGACCAGAGTGGACTACGCAAGGGCGCCGCTGAGGCAGTGACTCGTTACGCCGGCATGGAACCTGGTCGTCCCGTGGGTGGTACGTATTACCTCTACCGAACGCTGCGAAATCTAGAACTTGATCAATTGAACGAACGGCTCGCTGGTCTGCGCATGCCCGACGCACCCGGTGATGATCATTTGGGAGAACGTCTCGCTCGTGACGATGCGAAAGCCCGAATTGATGCGCTGAAGTCCGCTATCGAAAGTGAGATTCGCGATCGTTTGGTTGAGGACCGTGGCGCCGAAGCCCTCGCCAAGTCAGTGCGAAAGCCACTTCCCGAGGACCTTGACGTTATGCACGCCAATCGTGACGAAATGGCGCAGCTCGAACGTGCGCTTCGACCTCTCAGCCGAAAACTTGCCGTGCGTCTGGCGCGAAAGCGAAGGCGAAGAAGGCGCGGTCCGGTGGACCTTCGAAGTACCGTTCGTCGGAGTCTTTCTACCGGTGGCGTGCCGATTGATCTTCGTTTTAAACCCCCGCACCCTGCAAAGCCCGAGATCATTGTGATTGCTGACATTTCGGGTTCGGTTGCGTCGTTCGCGAGATTTACATTGCACCTCGTACACGCGATTGGATCGCAGTTTTCCAAAGTCCGTAGTTTTGTTTTTGTTGACGGACTCGACGAAGTGACGCACTTGTTTGAAGGTACCGATGATCCCGCCGAAGCAGTGGCGCGCATCAACGCTGAAGCCGACGTCATTGCCTTTGATGGCCACAGTGATTACGGTCGAGCACTCCTCACGTTCCACGATCTTTATGCGGATCAAATAACAAAACGATCGGCGGTATTGATCCTTGGAGATGCGCGCAACAATTATCACCAGGCGCATGCCGAAGTCGTCGCCGATCTGCACTACCGCGCAAAGGCCGTCTACTGGCTTAATCCTGAACCCGTGAGCTATTGGAATTCGGGTGATTCCATCATCAACCAGTACGAGCCTTATCTTGACAAAGTCGTCGAGTGTCGAACGCTCCGACAACTTGAAGCCTTCGTGGGCGAACTCGCGTGAGCGACGCAACTGGTCCACCCGAAGGTTTTCGCACGATGGACCCCCTCGTAGAGGGAACACGCCTGGTCTTTGTTCGACACGGTGAAGCCGTCTGCAATAAAGAGGGCATCGTGGGTGGGCCCCTGGGCTGTGGCGGACTGACCGAACTTGGTCGCGAACAAGCAAGTGCCCTTCGAGATCGCTTGGTGTTCTCTGGGGAGCTGGCGAAGGCTACGGCGTTATATACGTCGATCTTGCCTCGAGCCATTGAAACAGCACAGATCATTGCGCCGGGGTTACCTACTCTGACGCCGGTGGCCGACTGCGATCTCTGTGAACTTCACCCCGGTGACGCGGACGGACTCACGTGGCCCGAAGTGGTCGAACGCTTCGGTGTCGTGAACTGGGACGAAAATCCCGATGCTCCCATTTCACCCGGCGGTGAGTCGTGGCTCGCTTTCTATGAGCGGGTCGCTCGCACGATCGACAAGCTGGTGCAACGTCACCCCGACGAACTCGTCGTGATTGTGGCCCACGGTGGGGTCGTTGAACAAGCGATGAAAATTGTTGGTGGCGATGCGCCCGAGCGACGACTTCGATTGCGGACGGAACATTGTTCAATGACCGAGATTGAATTTCGAAAAGGTCGAAAACGACTGCTTCGATACAACGACCGCGCGCCGCTCGCGAAGATTTAGTTCTGCAGGAATTCAGCCACGCGAAACGCGAGGTCCAAGCTCTGTGAAGCATTGAGACGTGGATCGCACATCGACGTGTAGTTAATCTCGAGGTCGTCTTCGTCAAGTCCCTGACCGCCGCCGAGACATTCGGTGACGTCGTCACCGGTCAACTCAATGTGAAGCCCTCCGGCCCAGGTGCCAAGTTGGTGATGGATGGAAAAGAATTGTTCCACTTCTCGAAGAACGTCCTCGAAGCGACGCGTCTTTTTCCCACTCGCGGCGCTGAAGGTGTTGCCGTGCATTGGATCGCAGGCCCAAACAACGTTAAGGCCGCTCTCTTTCACGTTGGTAATGAGTTCTGGAAGTACGTCAAGGATTTTGTCACGACCCATTCGGGATATCAGCGTGAGGCGCCCGGGCACGTTGTCGGGATTAAGACGCTCCGCCAGTGCCACGAGTTCGCGAGGTGTACTCGTGGGGCCAACTTTTAGGCCCAGCGGATTAGCAACACCGCGCAGAAACTCCACGTGGGCGCCGTCGAGTTGGCGAGTGCGGTCACCTATCCACAAAAGGTGCGCGGACGTGTCGAACCAGTCACCACTCAAAGAATCTTGACGCACGAAGGCTTGTTCATAGGGGAGGATGAGCGCTTCGTGGCTCGTGTAGAAATCCACTTCGTGCAACGAACTCTCTCGCCCAAGATCAATACCGCAGGCGCGCATGAATCGCATGGCCCGTTCGATATCGTCAGCGATAGCCGAGAAGCGTTTTCCTTCGATGGTCTCCAGCACAAACTGCTGGTTCCAAGCGTGCACGCGTGAAAGATCAGCAAAACCACCCTTGGTAAACGCTCGAAGAAGGTTGAGTGTCGAGACGCTCTGGTGGTAGGCCTGAAGCATTCGCGTGGGATCGGGGCGTCGCGATTCGGGCGTGAAGGCCTCATCATTGACGATGTGACCGCGGAACGCTTCCAACGTGACACCGTCTTGCGTTTCAAAACTCTGTGTGCGGGGCTTGGCAAATTGGCCCGCGATGCGTCCGACTTTTACGACGGGAACACCTGAGGCGTAGGTGAGTGCCACCGCCATCTGCAAGATGACCTTTAACTTGTCGCGAATGGCGTCGGCCGAACCATCGTGGAAGGACTCGGCGCAGTCACCCGCTTGCAGCAAAAATGCGCGACCCTGCGAGACGTCAGCCAAGTGCTCGGTGAGTCGTCGAGCTTCACCCGCAAAAACAAGCGGTGGTTGCTTGGCGAGCTCGCGTTCCACCGCGTAGAGCGCTTCACTGTCGGGCCAGAGAACACCCTGGTCGGCAGGAAGCGCGCGCCACGAGTCGGGCGCCCAGTCGTTCGCGGTCGTAGTCATCTCTCTATCGTAGAAGGTGACCACGAACATTGGAATTATGGCGTTCTAGGGTGAAGGGGTGACGGCTCAGCGGATTGCGCTTTTTGGGGGAACGTTTGACCCGCCGCACCGAGGGCACGTGGCGGCGATTGAAGCCGCACTCGCGACGGGCGACTTTGATGAGGTCGTCGTTACCGTCGCGGGCGACCCTTATCAAAAGAGCACCAGACAGAACCTCTCTTTGGGTGATGTTCGACTCGCTATGGCCGAGGCGGCCTTTTCTCCGCTCAAGAATGTTCGCGTCTCGGATATTGAATTGCGTCGTGAGGGACCGACCTACACGATTGACACGGTGCTGACGTTGCAGCGCGAGGCCAGTGACGTTCAGCTACTCGTCGGCGCCGACGTCGCGGTGTCGATTGACGGGTGGCACCGCGCCGCAGAACTCGCAACACTGTGCGTCGTGAACGTTGTGCCTCGAGAAGAGTTGGCGCCCGCGTTTTCTCAGGAATGGCGAGTGCGACTTATACCAATGGAGCCCGTCGATCTATCAAGCTCATGGATCCGCGATGAACGTGGCGACGCACATTCTCTAGAAAAATTCCTACCTTCCGCCGTAGTGCCACTCTGGCTTGCGGCTCGAGGGTAGTGTTATCGCGGATGGCAGTTCGAGTCTTCGACCTGACCGAACCGCAGGTAACACACCTGACGGTAGTTGAGGCGGCGCCCAAGCGTCGCCAAGAGGTTCGACGTATTAAGCGTCGCTGGGCCATCGTCGGATTTTGTTCTATGGCGGTGCCCTTCGCGGTCGCTGCGATCACGCTCGGAGTGCTGCGCTGAGTTACGGGGCCACGGACCAAGTCTCCTTTGACTGGCCCTTTGACGACGAGATCAAGACCCTGCTGCGCGTAGTTCTCGAAGGTGCCAACGAAAAGATCGCCGTTGATCCGGTGGTCCTTAATCTCGTCGAACTCCAAGACACCTTTGACGCTCTCGTTGTCGTTTCGGGACGGAATGATCGACAGGTACGAGCCATAGCCGAAGAGATCGAGCGGATGGTTTTTTCGGCCATGGGCACGAAACCCCTGCGCGTTGAAGGTTGGGCCAGTGGCGAATGGATCGCGCTTGACTACGGCGACGTTGTGGTGCACATCTTTGACCAAGAGACGCGCGAGTACTACGACCTCGAACATCTGTGGAGTGCCGCACCGACGTTTCGAGGAACTACGCCTTCTCACTCGCTCGTTGAAATGGGGCCTCAGTAGCCCGTTAGTGACGTGTAGTCCTTCGCGGTCACCACGTCACTTGTCTGTCCCGACGGGAGCGTGGCGCCAATGACCTTGCCCTTTACGACGAAGGAAACGCCATTTCGTGCGCCGTCATCAAAGGCCGTGAGGGTGAGTTGCCCAAAAGCGAGCGCCCTCGCGGACTTCGTGAGTTCGGACATCGTGCTCGACAGCACGATTTGGGTCACCCCCGTGGTCGAAAGCGGCGCGCGATACACCACGATGTTGGCGGGGACGGCGCTCGTAAAGCCAATTTCGGATTCTTCGTAGGTGGGTCCGTCGAGCAACGTTGTAAGAAGAGCTTCCAGTTTCGCCGGTGCTTTTAGGGCTCGACTAGCGGGCGAGAGTCCCCGGTCAACGTCCACGAGCCAAATCGCTCGCACAAGCAGTGACGCGGGCTTGTTGGCCTCACTCGGGAGTCGCGACGAACTGAGGCCGAAGGGCACGTTTGTTTTGGACACCGATACGGGCGCACTGTCGTTTGGTACCAACGTGCACGAACTGAGTACCAGCGCGCCGAGACCTAGGAGGACAATGGGTCGGAATTTCTTCATTCGGCATCCTCGTGCAAGGGCAGAGCAATTCGAAAACGAGCGCCGCCCTCGGGACTGGAAACAACACTGATGGTTCCACCCAAGAGAGCTACGTGGTCAGCAACTAAGAACAAGCCAAGGCCCGTGCCTCGTGCAGCTCCGCGTGAATTAGCCGCGCCGCCGCGATAGAAACGCTCAAAGACGCGCTCTCGTTCGCCCGGCGCAATGCCGTCACCGGCATCGTCCACGTTCACGAACACGCACTGCTGGTCGCGGTCGAGGCGAATTGCGCTCGCGCCTCCGGCATAGCGCTTGGCGTTGTCAATGAGATTCGTGATGACGCGCTCGAATCGTCGACGATCAACGAGGACGTGGACATGCTCGAAGTCACCCTCAATCTCTACGGGCATCGGAGCAACTTGGAGTCGACGAGCAGCCGACGTCACGCACTGGCGAATAAGTTCGGGCACCTCAAGTTCTTCGAGGTGTAGTTGCACCGCGCCGGCGTCGGCGCGAGCCATTTCGAGGAGCTCTTCAACAAGGGTTTGAAAGATTCCGAGGTCGGCGGCCAACAAATCAAGCGCCTCTTGGCCGGCGGGCGAAAGCCCCGCGCGGTTTTGCTGCAGCAAGGAAGTGGTGGTCGCGAGCGTCGTAAGCGGGGAGCGCAGTTCGTGACTGACGTCGCTGGCGAAGCGGGCGTCTTTTTCTTGTTGCGCCACGAGGTGGTCGACCATGGTGTTAAACGACTGCGTGAGTTGTTCAATTTCGCGGTCCGACGGTGTGACCGGTAAACGCGTACTGAGTTCGCCTTGGGCAATTTGTTCTGCCGCGCGCGAGACTCGTTCAAGTGGCCGAACGGCGCGTCGCGTCAGCCATAGTCCGCCGCTAACTCCCACGAGTGCGACGCCTAATGCGCCAACACTGAGCAAGAACAACAACAAGCGCAGCGTATGTTCCAAGTCCTGTAACGGGAAAATCTCATAGTACGCAGCGTCGAGCGCCGGTATGGGAACGGCAATCGACAAAAAGGGCTCACCACCACGAATGGTGACCTGGCGCGTCACGATGCGAGCGGGTACGTCGTCACGCTGATCGAGGGGAATTTGACTAGGACTCGTGCTGGGCGAACCTGGCGTCCACACTTCGGCAATTTCTACGAGTGAGCGTGACGATCCAGCCGCATCAATGGATTCCAAGACGCGCGAGACGGAGTGGTTGTCGGCAATAGTGTTGCGGACGAGCGCCGCGTTGACGAAACCTTGTTGCAGGTCAACGGTTTCTCGCTGCACGACGAGAATGTGTCGAACGCCAAAGTACGTCACGACGGCAAACAAGGTGGAAAGCACCGCCGCACCAATGGTGAAGGTCAGTGTGAGACGGAGTCGCAAACTTCGTCGACGCACTAGAGCACCAACTTGTAACCTGCGCCGCGGACCGTTTGGAGGAATTGGGGATTGGCGGGATCAGGCTCAATCTTCGTTCGAAGCCGGCGGATGTGGACGTCAACGAGTCGTCCGTCACCGAAGTAGTCGTAACCCCATACCCGCTCCAACAGATCTTCGCGTGAGAGCACTTTGCCATTGGCCATCGCGAGATCAGTCAGCAGGCGAAACTCCGTTGCCGTGAGATGCAATTCGCTGCCGTCACTACGTCGTACGGAACCTTCGTCGGGAATGACACTCAGGTCACCAAGTTGAAATGCGTTGGCTTGGCCCTGAGGACGACGACGCAAGTGCGCTCGCACTCTCGCTAAGAGCTCTTCGGGTACAAACGGCTTGGTGATGTAGTCATCGGCACCAGCTTCGAGACCGCCAACGACGTCAGTCGTGTCGTCGCGCGCCGAAACAATGACAATGGGCAACTCACTCTTCGCGCGAAGCGCTCGGCACGCTTCAAAACCGTTCATGCCGGGCAACATCAAATCAACAATGGCGAGGTCGCTCGAGAGGCGATTGAAAGCCTCGACGCCTTCTTCGGCGGTCGCGGAGTCATCGACGTCGAAGCCCGCACCTTCGAGCATGAGACGGAGCGAACCGCGAATGCGATCGTCGTCTTCGATAATTAAGATCCGGGCCACGGCGCACCTTTTCTCATCACCCCACGAGCCTACCGAGATGCTCGTCGCGAGCCCGGTCCATGAGTAGCCTCGAAGTGTGTCGGTAAAACAGGCGAGTACGGCGCAGACCACGTGGCACCTCGAGCGCTACGTGTCGTCGCTCGCCTCTGGCGACCGCTCCAAATCAACGATACGGGCGTACCGATCAGATCTCGAGGCGTTCATTGCGTGGGCGATAGAGAACAAACACGCGACGCCTGATTCATTGACGCGACGGGACCTACGTTCCTACCTCGCCTACATGAGTGAACGAGGCGACCAACGAACGTCGATTGTCCGTCGCACGGCGTCGCTGCGTGGTTACTTCGCTTGGCTGCACCAGCGAAATTACGTGGCAGTAAATCCCACGCTCGGTCTCAGTGCGCCTCGACCGCATTCGAAACTTCCCACGCTCGTTGTTCGAGAACAACTTGACGTCTTGCTCGACGCGGACTGGGGTGATGACGCCTGGTCGCGACGTGACCGCGCGGTGTGCGAAGTGCTCTACGGTGCAGGACTTCGCGTAAGTGAACTGTGTACTCTCGATCTCGACAGCGTGGACTGGCGCCAGGGCATCATGCGGGTGATGGGCAAGGGTCGAAAAGAGCGCCTGGTGCCGTTGCACGAACAAGGTCTTCGTGCGCTTCGACTCTGGCGTGATGAGGCCCGCGAAGAAACAATGGATGCGTCGTCACCGAGTGAAGCAATGTTTTTTAATCGACGTGGTCACCGCCTGAGTCCAAGAGACGTGCGGCGCATACTTGACAGCCGGGTATCCCTCGGCCACGTGCATCCTCACGCGCTTCGTCACACCTTTGCGACGCATCTGCTCGAAGGTGGTGCGGATCTTCGTGTGGTGCAGGAATTACTTGGACACCAGAGCCTCACGACGACCCAGATATATACGCACGTTTCCAAGTCTCACTTGCAAAAGGTGCATCGCGACACCCACCCGCGAGGCTAGGGGAGTCCCAGCCCGACTATCATGGTTGGGCCTTTCCAAGTTGGTGGGGCAATGGTCATTGTGCCCGGTTAATCGTACGGTCGCCGCTCGCGGCGTTCGCCGGGTTCTCACAACCGAACGAAAGGAACATAGTGGCACTCGTCACCTTGAATGAACTGTTGGACGCTGGTGTCCACTTTGGTCACCAAACACGCCGGTGGAATCCCAAAATGCGTCGATTTATTCTCGGCGAACGAAACGGGATCTACCTGATTGATCTACGAAAGACCCTCACCGGCATTGAGT
The DNA here is from genome assembly GCA_003138895.1 of Acidimicrobiaceae bacterium. Classification (GTDB taxonomy): domain Bacteria; phylum Actinomycetota; class Acidimicrobiia; order Acidimicrobiales; family RAAP-2; genus RAAP-2. The sequence continues at coordinate 53,858 of PLHJ01000020.1, read as the reverse complement.
CGGGCTACGCCTTTGTGCGTGACCTGGTGGCCGACGGTGGCACGATTCTCTTTGTTGGTACGAAGAAGCAGACGCAGGGTCCGATTGCGGATTACGCCAACGCCTGTGGCATGCCTTTTGTGAACCAGCGCTGGTTGGGCGGCATGCTCACGAACTTCTCTACCGTGTCGGGTCGCGTAAAGCGCATGGTGCAACTTCAAGCAATGAAGCGCGCCGGTGACTTTGAGGGAATGCCCAAGCGCGAAGCCCTCCGTCACACGCGCGAACTGGAAAAGCTCGAGCGCAACCTCAGTGGTATTTCGAACCTCGATCGTCCCCCCAACGCGATTTTCGTGATCGACACGAAAAAGGAGCACATCGCGGTGACCGAAGCACGAAAGCTCGGTTTGCCAGTGGTGGCGGTTGTCGACACGAACTGTGACCCGGACCTTATTGACTACGTCATTCCGGGTAACGACGACGCGATTCGTGCCGGTGCGCTTCTTTGTCGCGTGATTGCCGACGCGGTTACCGAAGGTCGCTTCATTGCTCAGAACCGACCCAAGACCGCCCCAAAGCCAGCGGCCGCATTAATTGTTGAGCCCGTCATCGAAGAGGTCGTTGTCGTTGATGTTGTTGACGAAACTCCCGAAGTGACTCCCGAAGCGGCCACTGAGCCCACCGGCGAGCCCGTCGGCGCGTAGTTCCAACATTCCGTAATAACGAAGGAGAACACGGTGACCATCACCGCAAAAGACGTACAAACGCTGCGACAGGCCACGGGCGTGGGCATTCTCGACGCGAAGAAGGCACTCGAAGCCAACGAAGGCGACATGCAAGCAGCCACGCAGTGGCTGCGTGTGCAAGGTCTGGCCTCGGCTGCCAAGCGAGCCGACCGCGACGCGTCCCAGGGCGCCGTCTCGGTGGTGCGTGACGGGAACGTCGCGGCAATCGTAGAAATGCGCTGCGAGACGGACTTCGTGGCGAAGTCCGAAGAGTTCGTGGCGATCGTTGACGAAATTGCCGCGCGGGTGGCCGCGGAAGGTGAAGGCGCCACGGCTTCGTTCACTGACCAGATCGACACACTCAAGACAACGCTGAAAGAGAACATCTCGCTCGGCCGTGTCTACCGCTTGGCAGCCACGACCGACGAAGTTGTTGACACCTACTTGCATCAGCAGTCGGGTCGTGGCGTAAACGCCGTGGCCGTGGTGGTGAAGGGCGTCAGCGACGAAGTTGCTCATGAAATTGCAGTGCACATTGCGTTCGCGAAGCCGCTGTTTCTCTCGCGCGACGACGTTCCCCAGGCCGAAGTCGACGCCGAGCGAAAGACCGTTGAAGAAATTTCTCGCAACGAAGGAAAGCCCGAAGCGGCGCTCCCAAAGATCATCGAGGGTCGCCTCAATGGTTGGTTCAAAGAGCGCGTTCTCGTAGAGCAGCCGTACGTGAAAGACGAAAAGCAAACCATCGCCCAATACTTGGGTTCGGGTTCCATTACCTCCTTCGCCCAAGTAGTTATCGGGGCCTAGGCACGTGATTCGTCGCCAGGTCCTCAAACTCTCGGGTGAAGCTTTGGCTTCGTCCGCGAGTGACGAGACCATCGACGCTTCGGTAGTGGACTATCTGGCGAAAGAAATTGCGCACTCCATGGAGTCCGAGACCTTGCAATTAGCGGTCGTGGTCGGTGGAGGAAACATCTGGCGCGGAGCTACGGGCGCTATGGCGGGCATGAACCGCGCGAATTCGGATCAAATGGGCATGCTCGGTACCGTCATCAACGCGCTGGCGCTGCAAGACGCTATTGAGAATCATGGCCGGGCCACGCGCGTTATGTCCGCCATCAACATGGACCAAGTCGCCGAGCCCTACATTCGCCGTCGAGCCATTCGCCACCTCGAAAAGGGCCGGGTCGTAATTTTCGCCGCCGGCATGGGTCTGCCGTATTTCACGACGGACACGCCGGCCGCCCAGCGTGCCGCGGAGATTGAAGCGCAGTTGGTGCTAAAGGGAACGCATGGCGGTGTCGACGGTGTCTACAGCGAAGACCCCAAGAAGAACCCCAAGGCCGTGAAGTACGAGGAGTTGTCCTTTGACGACGTCATAGCGAAGGACTTGCGCGTCATGGATATGACGGCGTTTACGTTTTGTCGAGACAACAATCTCCCTATTCGTGTCTTTGACCTCATGGCCCCTGATAACTTGCGTCGCGCCCTCGCCGGTGAGGCCGTAGGTACGCTGGTGAAGTAATGGAAAACGACGACATTGAACTCGTGATTGAAGACACGCGCGAAAAAATGTTGCGCGCGATCGAGCACGTCAAGAGCGAGTTCGGTAGCGTCCGCACCGGTCGAGCGTCGTCAGCGCTCGTGGAAGGGCTTGTCGTGGACTACTACGGCTCGGACGTGCCACTGAAACAACTCGCTAATTTTTCTGTTCCGGAACCTCGGCTGCTCGTGATTTCACCTTTTGATAAGGGCGCCATGGCGGCGATTGAAAAGGCCATTGGGAATTCTGACCTCGGCCTTAATCCTTCGAATGACGGTGTCGTTATTCGGTTGTCCTTTCCTCAACTCACCGAAGATCGTCGAAAGGCGCTCGTGAAAATCGTGCGCCAAAAGGCGGAAGACGGCAAAGTGGCGTTGCGCGGTATTCGCCGCCACGCGCGCCAAGAGTTGGAGAATCTCGAAAAAGAGCTGAGCCTTTCGACGGACGAAATTGAACGAGTCGAAAAACAACTGGACAAGATCACTCAGGACGAAGTTGCTCAGGTGGATGTTCTGCTCACGCACAAGGAGCACGAGTTACTTGAAGTCTGACGACGGCACGTACGAAGAAGAGCCAACGGGCGAATTGCCCGTGGTGCACCCCGTGGACTCTCGCATCACCATCACTGGTGCCGCGCCCGCTTCGGAGATTGCCGAACCAGTCATTGAAGTTGATGAAGTAACGATGTTGCCGCACTGGACCGAAGCTCCGACGGGGCAAGTGCCCGCTGTCCTGGCGCGTGAAATGGATCCCAACGAAATTGACGATCCTTGGGCCTCGATACCGGCACCGTCGTGGCGCGAAGGTGAAGCCGACTGGGTGGCGAACGACGAACAATTTGACGCGTCGGTGCTCGCGAGTGAAACCGTCGAAGAGGATTCTCGCCCCTGGGAGTTTGTTCTTCCCGAAGATGAAGTAGTCGAAGAAGAGATTCTCGACGAAGCGCCGCGTCCCGAGCCCACGAGAGCCGAACGAGTGCGTCGGCCGGTGCGCGCCAATCCCTTAGAGGGTCGGGCCGTTCGTAGTGCGCCCTCGGGTCGCAACTTAGTGCTCGCCACGTTCACGGGTCTCGCGATTGCGGCCGTGGTCTGTGTCATCTTCTTGGTAGGCACTATTCCGGTGGCGATTCTTTGCACCGTGGTCTTGGCCGCTGCTGCCGCTGAAGCGTTTGCTTCGTTTCGCTCGGTGGGTGCGCACCCGGCAACGATCTTGGGCATTGTGGGTGTCGCGACTCTTGGCGTTGCGACGTATAACAAGGGACAAGCCGCGCTTGGCTTAGTGACGGTGTTGTTCATCATTTTTGGTTTCGTTTGGTACCTCAGTGCCGAAACAAAGTTCGACGTTTTAGACGGACTCGGCGCGACGCTCTTTGTGTACTTGTGGATTGGCATCATGGGTTCGTACGCGTTGCTGCTCATTTCACCGCGCAGTTTTCCCGACAAGCACGGCTTGGCCTTTCTCTTTGGTGCGATTTTGTTGACGGTCACCAATGATTCGAGCGCGTTGTTTATTGGACGAGCTTTCGGAAAACGTCCACTCGCACCTTCTATCTCGCCGTCCAAAACCATTGGTGGGGCCGTGGGCGCCACGGCGGTGACCTTGATTGTGGCCGTGGGAGTGATGTCGCGAATTTCTCCTTGGACGCACCGCACGGCGCTCGCGGTGGGCATTGCCATTTGCATCGTGGCGCCCCTTGGTGACTTGTTCGAGTCCATGGTGAAGCGCACACTTGGACTAAAGGACATGGGAACGGTGTTGCCAGGTCATGGTGGCATCCTTGACCGCGTCGACGGACTGATTTTCGCTCTACCAACGACGTATTACCTCGTTCACGTTCTGCATCTTCGATAACCGTGGCAAATGACCTTCGGCGAGTTGCGCTGTTGGGAGCTACGGGTTCCATTGGGCAACAAACCCTTGACGTTTTGCGTCGCGAAAGAGATCGATTTGCGCTCGTCGCGCTCGCGGCCGGAGAGCGCGTCGATGAACTGATTGCCATTGCCAAAGAATTCGGCGTTGCACAAATTGGTGTCACGACGCAAGAACACGCAATCTACGTGGAGCGCGAACTGGGTTATACCGCGCAGGTCGTTGTTGGGAGCGAAGGACTGGAATTCTTAGCGAAGAGTGCCGACATTGTCGTAAACGCCATTGTTGGATTCGCCGGACTTCCGGTAACACTCGCGACGCTGAAAGCCGGTGGGCGCCTAGCACTGGCGAACAAAGAATCACTCGTGGCGGCCGCCCCGTTGGTGGAAGCCGTGCGCGGCGTCGGCGGAAGTGAAATCGTTCCCATTGATTCTGAGCACTGCGCCATTCATCAGTGCCTGGCGGGAGCGAGCACCGAGGCGGGTCACCCCGACGTTCGACGTTTACTTCTGACGGCCTCGGGAGGTCCCTTTCGCGGTTGGAGTCTCGACGACGTAAAGCGAGTAACGAAGAAAGAGGCGCTCTCGCACCCGACGTGGTCAATGGGACCAAAGATCACGATTGATTCGTCGACGCTCATGAACAAGGGGCTCGAGGTTTTAGAAGCCGCGGCGCTCTTTCAACTGGACGTATCGAGAATCGACATTGTCGTGCACCCCCAATCAATCGTGCATTCGATGGTTGAGTACGTCGACGGCGCAACACTCGCGCAACTTTCCAATCCCGACATGCGACTGCCGATTGCCTACGCGCTGGGTTTACCCGAACGCCTCGACCACGCGTGGGGGCGACTTCGTTTTGACGAAGCCGTGACACTGGAGTTTGAGCCGCCGGATCGCGAAGTCTTTCGACTCCTCGACGTTGCCTACGAGGCGGGTAGGCGAGGAGGGGCAGCGCCCGCGTGGTTGAGTGCCGCCAATGAAGTGGCGGTCGACGCGTTTTTGAACGACACCATCACGTGGTGCGACATTGCGACCGTCGTCGCAAAAACGATGGACCATTACGCTGACGACGAACTGGCGTCCGTCGAAGCACTCTACGAAAACGACGCCACCGCGCGTCATTGCGCGCGAAAAATTATTGGAGATTTGTGAGTCTCGCGAGCGAGCCCGAAGTAAGCACCAAGAACCGGTCGTTGCTGTTACCACTCGCCGGTGCGGCCGCCTTGTGGCTCATTTTGCAGTTGTTCGGCGGATGGGCGCTTCCCACCGTGGTGTTCGCCATCTTGTTGATTGTGATGTTTCACGAATTGGGCCACCTCGTGACGGCCAAGATGTCGGGGATGCGCGCCACGGATTTCTTCGTGGGTTTTGGACCCGTCCTCTGGTCGAAAAAATTCGGCGAAACTCGCTACGGCGTTCGCGCACTACCTCTGGGCGGCTACGTCAAGGTGCCCGGTATGAGTTGGAGCGAAGATGTCGCTCCCGAGTTTGAGTCACGCACGTATCGAGAATCGACCTACCCGAGAAAAGTCCTCTTTGCTTCCGCGGGGAGTCTTGCGCACCTCGTCATGGCGTTGGTGCTCGCGTGGGCGTCGCTGTCGTTCATTGGACGAGTAGACCCTTCGCACGTCGGAGTGCAGGCGCTTAGTTCATGGGGCACTAAGGAAACGCCCGCACAAATTGCTGGTATCCAACCCGGTGATCGGGTTTTGGCCATCGACGGACACGTCATAAATAACGTCAACAAACTCACGAAAGAACTCCACGACAGCACGGGCAAATCACTCAGCGTTGAACTCGTTCGCTCCGGCCACGACGTCTACGTTCACGTGTCGCCCGTGGACGGAAGAACGGTGGTGGTGAATGGACAGCGTCTTGCGCCACGTAAGGGTCCCGCCGTTGGTTACATCGGCATCGTCGTCGAAGATCAGTCCGTCACCCAGTCGCCGCTCGGGGCCGTTCCCCACGCGGGGAGTTACGTTTGGGACACCGTGACGGCCGGCGTGGCGGCACTCGTGCACGTTTTTTCACCGTCATCGTTTTCGAGTCTTCTGCACCAGGTAACGAATTCGTCGGCGGCGAATAATCCGAAGAACCAACTGAGCCGACCCGAATCCATCGTTGGTGTGGTGCGCATTGCCGTTCAGGGCGCGGGCGCCGGGGCACAAGTGCTCTTAGCGATTCTCATCTCGCTCAACGTTTTTGTCGGGATTCTTAACATGTTGCCGATGCTGCCCCTCGACGGAGGACATGTGGCGATTGCCACCTACGAGCGAATTCGAACGAGAAAGAATCGTCAGCCCTATCACGCCGACATCAATAAATTGCTGCCCTTCGCGTTTCTCTTTATGGCGGTTCTACTCGTCTTGTTCGCCAGCACGCTGTATTTGGATATTGCTCACCCCATCGCAAACCCCTTCCAGTAAGGCGTTTGTCGCACGATGCACGCCGGTGCGTGGCGCACGGCAGAATAGATAGGTGGACGTCACTGCTTCGAGCCTCTCCCCGCGCCGTGTAACAAAACAAATAGCCGTTGGTTCGGTGCTGGTGGGCGGTAACGCACCGGTTTCGGTGCAGTCGATGACGACGACAAAAACCGCCAACGTCGAAGGCACGTTGGAGCAGATTTATGCGCTCGCGGCGAACGGCGCCGACATTGTTCGTTGCACGTGTAACGAACAAGAAGCCGCGGAAGGTTTGGCCCAGATCGTGCCCAGGTCGCCAGTACCGATCGTCGCGGATATTCACTTTCACGTGGAGATGGCGCTTGCGGCATTAGAAGCCGGTGTCAATGGTCTTCGACTTAACCCGGGCAATTTGCGAAAGCCCGAGGAAATAAAACTCGTCGCGTCCGAAGCTCGTGACCGTGGTGTGCCCATTCGCATTGGCGTGAACGCGGGAAGTTTGCATCCCGCCATCTACGAAAAGTTTGGTGGTGCTACACCCGAAGCGCTCGTTGAATCCGCGCGCTTGGAGCTCGCGTACTTCGAAGAAGTCGGCTTTGACGACGTAAAAATTTCGGTAAAGGCGTCGTCGGTCGCGACGATGATCGCTGCTTACCGCTTGGCGTCAGAAACGTTCGATCATCCCTTGCACTTAGGCGTCACCGAAGCAGGTCCACCTCCCGGGGGACTCGTGAAGGGAACCGCGGGAATTGCGACGTTGCTTGCCGAAGGCATTGGCGACACGATTCGATATTCGTTGACCGCCGATCCCGTGGAAGAAGCTCGAGCCGGTCGTCAACTCTTAGAGGCCCTCGGCCTTCGCGAACGAAAGAGCCTCGACCTTATTGCTTGTCCTAGTTGTGGACGCGCCGAGGTCGACGTCATCAAAGTGGCGAGTGAAGCACAAGCCGCTCTCGCGAATCGAAATCTTCCGATTCAGATTGCAGTTATGGGTTGTGTCGTGAATGGCCCCGGTGAAGCACGTCACGCAGATCTGGGCATCGCCGCGGGTAAAAAGCGAGGACACCTCTTTATTCGTGGCGAAATTATCCGCGTGGTGAAAGAAGATGAGATGGTCCAAGCGCTCGTCGAAGAGGCAGAAAAACTCGTAGCCGAAGGTGTCGAAGCACGACTCGCGGCGCGCGACGTGAACGCGCAAAAAGAAGCGGACGCGGACCGCGCGGAACTGCTGACACTCAAGGGTTCCGACGCAAATAACTCGAGTGCGCGCATCGCACAGATTCGTCGTCGTACTGAAGAAGAAGGTGGCCACAAGTAGGCTTCGCGCATGCGAATGTCGAATCTTTTGGTCAGTACCCAACGAGAGGCACCGTCTGACGCCGACGCCGTAGGCCACGCTCTATTGGTTCGCGCAGGCTACGTTCGCCGCCTGACGTCGGGCGTGTATTCATTGCTCCCGCTCGGCATGCGCGTGTACTCAAAGATCATGGCCATCGTTCGCGAGGAACAAAACGCTGCGGGCATGCAGGAAATCTTGATGCCCGTGTTGAGCCCGATTGAACTTTGGGACGAGAGTGGGCGCTCGGCGCTCTTTGGACAAGACGCACTGCCCGCTATGACGCTCGACGTTCGCGGTGGCACGTTCGTACTTGGACCCACACACGAAGAGGTGGTAACGACACTGGTGGCGGCCGAAGTCTCGTCCTATCGACAGTTGCCCGTCACGGTCTATCAAGTGCAGTTGAAGTTCCGAGACGAAGCTCGTCCAAGGTCGGGACTTCTTCGACTTCGTGAATTCACAATGAGTGACGGTTATTCCTTTGACGCAACACCCGCTGGCATGCAAGTTAGTTACGACGCGGCCGTCGAGGCGTACAAGCGAATTTTTTCTCGCATCGATGTTCACGTGGTCCCCGTGGCCGCGGTATCGGGCGCAATGGGCGGCTCCGTGAGCCATGAATTCATGGTGCCCACGACCATTGGCGAAGACTTTTTTGCGTCGTGTCCCTCGTGTGGACTCGCGGCCAACGTCGAAGCCGCCGTTCGCCAGTTGCAAGGCGAGCCGGTGCACTACGAAAAGATTGTCGCTGAGCCTTTACGGGCCATTTCGACACCGGGCGCTTCCACCATCGACGCGTTGGCGGCGTTGCTAAAAGAAGATGGCGTTACACCTTTGCAGCTGGTGAAATCCATTGCAGTCTTTGACGAAAACGATTTGCCCGTTGTCATTTTACTCCCGGGGGACCGTGAGGCGCGCGTTCCCGCGCAGTGGCGATTATTTGAGGAAGATGATTTCAAAACGCATCCCAACATCACCAAAGGCTTTCTTGGACCAGTGGGCCTCGAAGGCGCACGCGTGGTCGCTGACGAATCACTTCGTTACATTGACAATTGGCTCGTCACGGGCGCGAACAAAATTGACGAACACCACGTCAACGTTGTCTTGGGGCGTGACTTTACGCCCGAGAGTTTTGATTCTTACGTGGTGGTGGAAACGGGTGACCTTTGTCCCAACTGTGCAGAGCCAATGACTCTGCAGCGTTCGGTGGAAGCAGCCCACACGTTTCAGCTCGGACTTCGCTACAGCGAAGTTATGAATAACGCCACGTTCCTCGACGAAGAAGGAAATGTTCAGCCCTACTGGATGGGCTGCTACGGCCTGGGCGTCTCACGACTCTTTGCGGTATTGGCGGAAGGACACCACGACGACGATGGACTGATTTGGCCCGCGAGCGTGGCGCCGTTTGACGTCGTACTCGTGTCGCTCAGTAACGCACGTTCACCTGGCGTTGCGGAAGCAAGTGACCGTGCGTACGAAGCACTGAAGAAGGCCGGTGTTGACGTGCTCTACGACGACCGGGACGTTTCACCCGGCGTGAAATTCGCCGATGCTGATCTTTTAGGCATCCCACTACGCGTCACCGTTGGCGCCAAGGGTCTCGAGCGGGGGATTGTGGAAGTACGAAACCGGGCGAATGGAGAAATAACGGAATTGCCTTTAGCCGCACTTTTAGCCGGTCAATTGAGGGAATAAAGGGTCCCTGCTACACTGGGTCACGAAAGTCCGCCTAGGACGTCTGGACTCGTTTAAGCGCGGGCCTCGTGCCCGCGCTTTTTCATTGCCAGAAGTCCCTAGGTCTTAGTTGAAAGGAGTGTGAATATCGTGGAACTTGACACGCCCTTTCGCACCCTTCTAGCCAAGATGGGACTCGAACTCTACGACGTCGAAATCGGCTCCGGTGTTTTGAACGTCACGGTGACCAAGCCCGGCGGCATCGATCTTGAGTCGCTTACGGCCGCCAATCGAGCGCTGTCGACGTGGCTCGACGAAAACGACCCTATTCCTGGACGCTACACCCTTGACGTTTCAAGCCCCGGGCTGGAGCGTCGCTTGCGAACGCCCGATCACTTCGCGAGTGCGAAGGATGAAACCGTGACCCTGCGGGAACTTCGCGACGACGAACCTACGCGCCGTTTAGAGGGTGTCGTCACTGACGTTTCCGCCACGTCGGTCACCCTTCGAGACCTCGAACACGGCGACGTCACCGTGCTTTTTGCCAACATTGAACGCGCCCGCACAGTATTTGAGTGGGGTGCCACGGCGAAGCCGACGCCTTCAAAAGGTCGCCAAAACACGGCCACAACGAGCAGGGGTAGGTAGCGATGTCAAACTTTGAATTCCTCGACGCACTCGGACAGATTGCTCGTGATCAGAACATCGACGAAGGCGAGTTGCTTCAGGCACTCGCCAACGCACTGCTCGCCGCCTACAAACGACGAGACGACTCGGCCGAAGACGCCGAAGTAGAAATCAACCCCGAGACGGGCGAAATCAAGGTATGGGGTCTCGAACTCGACCTCGATGGCAACGTCATTCGTGAATGGGACGCCACGCCCAAGGACTTTGGACGAATCGCCGCCCAAACCGCGAAGCAAGTCTTGATGCAACTCATCCGCGATATCCAACGTCGACAGATGTACGAAGAGTTCGCGAACCGCGAAGGCGACATCGTGAGCGGTACTGTGCAGCAAAACGACAACCGCTACACGTTGCTCGACCTCGGCCGCGTAGAGGCTTTGTTGCCCCAAGCCGAGCAAATTGCGTTCGAGCGCTACGAACACGGTGCTCGCGTGAAGGTCTATATCGTTGAAGTGCGAAAGACTAATAAGGGTCCCCAGATTGTTGTGTCGCGAACGCACCCGGCGCTCGTTGCCAAGCTCTTTGAAATCGAAGTGCCCGAGATTGCTTCGGGACTCGTTGAAATCAAGGCGCTGGCTCGTGAGCCCGGTCATCGTTCGAAGATTGCGGTCGCTTCCAACGACGCCATGGTCGACCCGGTCGGAGCGTGCGTGGGAGCGCGAGGATCACGCGTGCGAAACATCACGAACGAACTGAAGTCGGAGCGAATTGACGTCGTTCCCTACAGTGACGACCCGGTGGAATTCATTCAGGCCGCGCTCCAGCCCGCCCGTGTTCGCGAAGTACGGCTCGACGAGACCGAAGGAACGGCCACGGTCATCGTGCACGACCAGCAGTTGTCCTTGGCGATTGGAAAAGAGGGCCAAAACGCCCGACTCGCCGCTCGACTTACCGGATGGCGCATCGACATTCGCTCTGAAACGCAAGAAAACGAAGACGGCGAAGAAGTCACCGAAGAAGTTTGGGTTGACGAAGACGCCAATGAAGTCGTCGATGTAACCGAAATCGTTGAGCCCAACGGCGAAGTGATCGACGTTGTCGAAGTAGAAGAGTTTGACGGTGACGGCAACGTCGTGGCGGACGCGGTCGCGGTCGTGGAGGCGTCGAACGACGACGCGCCGGAGGATAACGCATAGAGCCGCAACGAACGTGCGTCGTGTGTAAAAGTACGCGCCCCGCGCGCGAACTGTGTCGGGTCGGCCGTAGGCTGGACGGGGTTTGGTACCTCGCAAGGGGTCCGGGACGTGGCGTTTGGTGGTGTAAAAACGCCTCCTGTGGTCAAAATCTCACTGAATCCCACGTCGCTCGGGCTCTGCGCGCGGCGGTAAAGACCGATGAGATGAACGAAGTACGAGTGTTGGTGGCTCAGGCGGAAGGTAAATCGCCTGAGAAACTTGTGAAAGACTAGGAAACTGTGCTGTCCGATTGGGGCGGCACAAAGTGAAGGAATGTCTTGGCGACAAAGAAGATACGGGTACACGAGCTAGCAAAAGAGCTCGGCATGTCCAACAAGGAGATCCTGGACCTCTCTTCGAATTTGGGTATTGGCGTGAAGAGCGCCTCCTCGTCCATCGAAGACGCCCAGGCCGACCGAGTTCGCCGGAAGGCTGACGCCGCCGGCCTACGTCGTGACGTCCAACCCGAAGAAGCACCGGTCAAGAAGGCCGCGGGCGTAAAGAAGACGGCCGCCACGAAGTCGACGGCGACGAAGTCGACGGCGACGAAGTCTGCCGCTGCCGTAAAGACCGCCCGCTCCACGAGTACTCAAGAACCAGAACTTCGCCTTCCAGTTACTGAAGTACCGAAAGATCTCGTTGCAACAGCACCGGCACCGGTGGCGAAAGCCCCCGAGCCAGTGGAAAACGTTGCACCCATTGAAGAAGGGCCGCGAGTTGTTCGAAGTCGCGCGGCCGTTGTAAAGCCTGCTCCCGTGAGGACCGTCCAGCCCGATGGTCCCACCACAATTCGTCCAACGCAGCGACCAATGCCCGGTGGCGCCGAAGGCGGCGAACAGCGCGCGGGAACACCGCGTCCGCCTACGAGTTCGTCGGGTCGTCCGATTCCGCCGCCGCCAGGAATGCGTCCGCCTACGAGTTCGTCGGGTCGTCCGATACCGCCGCCGCCCGGGGCGCGTCGCGTTACGCCCGGTGCGACGGGTCGAACGAGTGGTCCCGGTGGTCCACGCACAGGTGGACCCGGTGGCCCACGAACAATGGGGGCCAGTGGTCCGCGTACTGGACCGCCGCGTTCCGGCGGAACAGGAGCGCCCGGTGGCGCGGGAGGATTTGGTGGACCGCGTCCGGGTGCCGTAGGCACCGGGGCTCCGGCTGGCCGTGGTGGTGGACCCGCCCGAGGTGGCGGGGGACCGAGAGGGTCGCAGCGAAAGACGACTCGTCGTCGACGTCGCAACGTCGAAGAACTCGAGCCCACACAAATGACCACGTGGCAGCCGAGCAGTTCACCGGTTCCCGATGGCGAAATCATTATTGAACGCGGATCGACCGCGAAGGACGTTGGCCCCAAGCTCAACCGTTCGGCCGCCGACATTATTCGCTTCTTGTTCCTGCAAGGAGAAATTGTCACGGCCGTGCAGAGCCTCACCGACGACATGATCGAGATCTATGCGGCCGAAGTGGGTGCGACGGTGCGCCTCGTTGATCCGGGCGAAGAACAAGAAGCCGCACTTATCGCCAAGTTTTTTGAAGACGACGATGATGACGACGAAATTGCACCGGTCCTTCGACCGCCAATTGTGACGGTCATGGGACACGTTGACCACGGAAAAACATTGTTGCTCGACCGTATTCGTTCAACCAACGTGGTGGCTGACGAAGCCGGTGGCATCACCCAGCACATTGGTGCGTACCAAGTGCTGTGGCACGGAAAGCCCATTACGTTTCTCGATACGCCGGGTCACGAAGCCTTTACGGCCATGCGAGCGCGCGGCGCGACGGTGACGGACATTGTCATTCTCGTTGTCGCCGCCGACGACGGTGTCATGCCCCAGACGGTGGAAGCCATCAACCACGCCAAGGCGGCCGAAGTTCCCATCATCGTGGCGGTCAATAAAATCGACCGACCCGACGCCAACGCTGACCGCGTACTGCAACAGATTTCCGAGCACGGCCTGGTGCCCGAAAAATGGGGTGGCGACGTTATCTGTGTTGAAGTATCCGCTCTCCAGAGTCTCGGTATCGACGATCTTTTGGAGCAGGTACTTCT
>PLHJ01000020.1:0-40402 GCA_003138895.1 Acidimicrobiaceae bacterium | reverse complement strand
AACGACCAAGGTAAGCAAATTAAAACGGCCGGACCCTCGACGCCCGTGCAGGTGCTTGGTTTTTCTGAGCCTCCCTACGCTGGCGACGAAATGCGCGTCGCTCGCGACCTCGGACACGCCCGAACACTCGCGGAAGCCCGAGCTCACCGCGCGCGCCTCATTGGCCACCAACCCTTAGCGACGGCGGGGGGAGCTCGTTTGGAAGACCTCTTCGAACAAATTCAACGCGGTGAAACAGCCACGCTCAACGTGGTGTTAAAGGCTGACGTTCAAGGTTCGTTGGAAGCGTGCACCGAATCGCTTCGAAAACTTGAACGAGACGACGTGAAGTTGAACATCGTCCACCGCGGTGTGGGCGGCATCACCGAGAACGATGTGCAACTTGCCAAGGCCTCAACGGCGACCATTATTGGATTCAACGTGCGACCTGACAAGCGAAGCCGCGAGATGGCTGAAGTTGAAGGCGTTGAAATTCGAACCTACGAAATCATCTACAAGTTGATTGAGGAAATTGAAAAGGCCATGTTGGGTCTGCTCGCGCCGGAGTTTGAAGAAGTCGTGACGGGTGAAGCGGAAGTTCGAGAGGTGTTCCGCGTACCGAAGATTGGTGCAATCGCGGGTTGCTTCGTTCGCGACGGTGTTATCACGCGCGGCAGCAAAGTTCGCTTCTTGCGAGAAGGCACAATCATTTGGAAGGGTTCGATTACGTCGCTTCGTCGGTTTAAGGACGACGCCCGCGAAGTGCAGTCAGGCTTCGAATGTGGCATTGGTCTTTCTGACTACCAGGACCTTAAAGAAGGCGACATCATCGAGACATTCGAAGAGCGCGAAATTCCGCGGACGGCGTAGTCGCCATGCCCGACTCGCGTGGTTCCCACCATCCGTACCCGCGCTCGGCCCGGATCAATCAGATTCTTCGAGAAATTATCTCCGACGAGATACTGCGCCACGGCGACATCGACGAACGTCTGGGAATGTTGACAGTCACGGGCGTGGAAACAACGCCCGATATGCGAAGCGCGGTAATTTATTTTGACTCGCTAAGTGCTGAAGCACGCGAAGCTCTCGACGAATATCGCGCCGAAATTCAATCCGCCGTCAACGCTCAAACACGACTCAAGCGCACTCCCAAGTTAACGTTTCGAGCTGATCCCGCGGTAGCGAGTGGAACGGCTGTCGAAGAGATCATCCGTCGACTACATAATGACGACTCGTAACGGGCTGCTGTTAGTCGATAAGCCCGCGGGGATAACGAGCCACGACGTTGTTGCTCGAGCACGTCGACTCTTTAACGAACGGCGCATTGGTCACGCCGGGACTCTTGATCCGATGGCCACGGGACTGTTGATATTGGCGATTGGTCCTTCTACGCGACTCTTGCGTTTCGCTCAAGCAGAATCGAAGCGCTACACGGGTCATGTGTTGCTTGGCACGGCGACTGATTCTCTGGACGCCGACGGCACGGTTACCGCAACGGCTCCAGTGCCTCCTCTCAACGTCGAAGAAATGAATCGCGTGGCGTCAACGTTTCTCGGCGAGATTTTTCAAATTCCCCCAATGGTTTCTGCCATCAAGGTTGACGGGAGGCGTCTTCATGAATTGGCGCGACAGGGCATTGAGGTTGAACGAAAACCCCGAAGCATCACGGTGCAAAGTTTTGAATTGACGTCCACGGATAGCAACAACGTGTGGGCATTTGACGTGACCTGTTCCACCGGTACCTACGTACGCGTGCTACTCGCGGACCTCGCAGAGCGACTTGGCACACTGGGCCATTTGCAGTCACTGCGTCGTGAATCAAGTGGTCCTCACGACGTACGCTCGGCACGCGCTTTGGAAATCATTGCGACCATGCTTGACGCCGGCGAAGAGCCGCTGTTGCCACCCATTTCCTTCGTAACCGATCTGAAGCACGTGACGTTTGCGCCCGACGACGTGCGAGCTATACGACAGGGCAAACAAGTGGGAGCGGACGCCGACGCCGACGAAATCGCTGGACTCGACGAACGCGGCAACCTCGTTGCGGTGCTACATCGCCGCGGTGAGAAATGGCAGCCCGAGATTGTTCTTCCCGATCAGTCTGTTGAAAACGAAGGATAGATTGACCTCGTGCGCGTGCTCTATGACAGCGAACCCCGTGGCGATGATCGAGGATCCTCCGTCGCAATTGGGGTCTTTGATGGCGTGCACCGTGGCCACCAAGCCATCATTGCTCGGGCCCGTGAAAAAGCAAAAGAACTCGGCGTCGTTTCTGCCGTCGTAACCTTTGACCCGCATCCGGCATCGATATTGGCTCCCGAAAAGGCGCCGCTGGCTATTGAAACGATTGAACAGCGAATAGAGCGATTCTCGTACCTCGGCGTTGACGAAGTTCGAATCCTTTCTTTTACTAAGGAAGTTGCTCGCGAAGAGGCCGAGGACTTCGTGAAGCGGGTGTTGGTGAGTGACCTCGGTGCCCGTCACGTCGTCGTTGGTGAAGACTTTCGCTTTGGCCACGAACGAATGGGCGACGCACGCCGACTGGCGCAGTGGGGAACTGCGTACGGGTTCTCTCTTGATGCGGTGGCGTTAGTGGGCGACGGAGAGCGATTTAGTTCGTCGTCAGTTCGTCAATCGCTGGTGAAGGGTGATTTGGCACAAGCACGTGCGGTCCTTGGCCACGCGGTAGTTCTTCGAGGTCTCGTTCGCCACGGCGATGCCCGTGGCGGCGCCGAACTTGGTTATCCCACGGCCAATCTTTCGCTTTCGCCCCATCAGGCTCTTGCGGAACTGGGAATATATGCGGGCGCCGCTCAGCTAGAGGATGGCCGTTCGTTCCCGGCCGCGATTTCGGTAGGCAAACGTCCTCAGTTCTATGACGACGGTGATGTACTGGTGGAAGCGTATTTGAAGGGTTTTTCCGGTGACCTTTATGGCCAGACGCTCGATCTGGTGTTCCTCGAACGCCTTCGCGGCGAAGCAAAATTCTCGTCCACGCAGGCGTTGATTGATCAAATGGGACTCGACGTTGCGAAAACCGTTGAAATATTCGACACTTTTCCAAAAGACTCCCAAGAACTGCTAGAATTCATATTCGGTCAGCGACGCTGATCATGTGAGTCGCCCGGACGGTGACTTGCAACGGGACCCCCGATTCATAAGGCAAATTAATTCCATGGCTGAGAAGCAACAGATCATCAAGGACTACCAGCATCACGACAAGGACACCGGCTCGTCCGAGGTTCAAATTGCGATTCTGACGGACCGGATCTCGCATCTCACCGAGCATTTGAAGATGCACAAGGGTGATCACCACACCCGACGCGGACTCATGAAGCTCATTGGACAGCGCCGTCGTCTGCTCGATTACGTGCAGAACGGTGACGTTGAGCGTTACCGCGCCCTTATTGGTCGTCTCGGCATTCGTCGCTAACCAAAAACACTTCGGCGCCGCCGGAGTGCATTGGACGTTCCGATGATTCGGAGGCCAGTGGAGGTCTGCCGCGCCTGGCGCGACAGTTGCCCACTGGGATTCGACACGGAACGTTCCTAACTACATAAGGAGCATCTCCATGTCCGACGCAATCAGCGTTAACGGTCCCATCACGGGTACCGACAAAACCTTGACCTTTGAAGCAGGTCAATTAGCACAACTAGCCGACGGTGCCGTCGTCGCGCGGATTGGCGACACGATGTTGCTCGCCACCGTCGCGGCCGCTCGCACTGTTCGTGAAGGCACCGACTTCTTTCCACTCACGGTGGACATTGAAGAGCGCGCCTACGCCGCCGGAAAGATCCCTGGGGCGTTTTTTCGCCGTGAGGGCAAACTCTCCGACCAGGCAATCCTGATCTGTCGACTCATCGACCGACCCCTTCGTCCCTCGTTCCCCAAGGGCTTTCGAAACGAAGTGCAAGTCGTAGGAACGATTTTCTCGGCTGACCAAGAAAATCCGCACGACATCTTGGCCATTAACGCGGCGTCCGCGGCGTTAATGATTTCCGGTATTCCTTTCGACGGTCCTATTGGAGCTGTTCGACTGGCGTACACCACCGATGGCGAATGGGCACCGCACCCTACGTTCGCCGAGGGCGACGCCGCCACGTTCGAACTCGTTGTCGCGGGTCGAGCACTCACCGACTCCGTGGAAACCGACATCGCCATCATGATGGTCGAAGCCGGTGGCACCGAAGGTTCCTTTGAAAAGTACGCCGACGGCGCACCAAAGGTTTCTGAAGAGGTACTGGCCGCGGGTCTTGAAGCGTCGAAGCTTTGGATTCGTGAATCGATCAACTTGCAACGTGAACTGGTGAAGGCCTACGTCGCCCAGCACGGACCGATTGAAATCATTCCATACCAAACGTTTTCGGACTACCAAGACGACGTCTACGCACGGGTTGAAGAAGTGGGAACAACGTTGCTCGCAGAGGCGAACAAGCTCACCTCGAAGCAACCACGTGCCGCAGCGCTCGACGCTGCCGGTGCCGTCATTATCGAAAAACTGTCGGACGAATTCTCCGACCGTGTCGGTGAAGTGAAGGCCGCTATTCGATCGGTGACGAAGAAGTTGGTACGTCACCGCATTGTCGAAGATGGAGTGCGCATCGACGGACGAGCCACGACGGATATCCGACCGCTCAGTGCCAAGGTGGACTTGTTTCCCATGACGCACGGTTCTGCGTTGTTCCAACGTGGAGAAACGCAAGTAGTCAACGTCACGACGCTCGGCATGCCTCGCATGCGTCAACAAATTGACTCGATCACGCCGGACGAATGGCGCCGCTACATGCACCACTACAACTTCCCCCCATATTCCGTGGGTGAGACCGGTCGCGTGGGTGCACCCAAACGCCGTGAAGTCGGACACGGCATGCTCGCTGAGCGAGCACTGATCCCGGTACTGCCGAGTGAAGAAGAATTCGCCTACACGTTGCGCGTCGTTTCTGACGTGTTGCAGTCCAACGGATCAACCTCAATGGCCTCGGTGTGTGGATCAACGTTGTCACTGATGGCGGCCGGAGTGCCAATTAAGGCACCGGTGGCGGGTATTGCCATGGGACTGGTCTACGACGAAGGAACCTACGTCACGTTGACGGACATTCTGGGTGCCGAAGACGCCTTTGGTGACATGGACTTTAAAGTGGCGGGAACGGCCGATGCCGTAACGGCGCTGCAGCTCGACACGAAGATTGATGGTCTGCCCGCGGACGTCTTGGCTCGCGCCCTACATCAAGCCAAAGAAGCCCGTCTCACGATTTTGGATCTCATAACGTCTACGATCTCGGGACCGCGTGATCACGTGGCCGATGTTGCCCCCAAGATTATTTCGCTCGAGATTCCGATCGACAAGATCGGCGAGGTCATTGGACCCAAGGGCAAGGTCATCAACATGCTGCAACAAGAGACCGGCGCTGACATTGCCGTTGACGATGACGGTGTGGTGGGAACAGTAACAATCGGTGCCAAGGACGGTCGCGCTGTTGAAGAAGCGCGTCGTCGTATCGAGATGATTCTTGATCCTCCGACGGCGGAAGTTGGCGCCACGTACCCTGGAAAAGTCGTGAATATCACAAAGTTCGGTGCGTTCGTCAGCATTCTTCCGGGTCGCGACGGATTGTTGCACATTTCAAAGATGTCGCCACTGAATGATGGAAAGCGCATTGGTCAAGTCGAAGATGTTTTGTCACTCGGTCAAGCAATTGACGTTCGTGTCGATGACATCGACCCGCAGGGCAAAGTTTCGTTGTCTCTCGCAGGCGAGTACGCCTCGAGCGGCAATGACGACGAACCTCGCGAGTCACGTGAACCGCGTGAGCGCCGCGAACCACGAGAAAGTCGTGAACGACGTGATGACGCCGCACCTCGTAACTCTGAGAACGCTGGTCAACGATCGGTAGCATCCTTCGAAGCATCATTCGAAGCAGAACTCGCCGACGAAATTGGTGATCTTGGACCTGGTGGACCGAGCTTCAGCGAAAATGATGGTGGAGAGCGTCGACGACCGCGTCCGCGTCGTCGTTAATAACGAATATTAACCCCCGCAACGACGTGCACCCAGTGCGGTCGTTGCGGGGGTTTTTGCAATCTTCTAGCGTTGTAGAACTGTGAGCACTTCCCCCGCCGCCCTTGGACCTTCGTGGTGGCGGCCACTGCACAAAAATGATCTTTGGGCAATGGTGTGCTTCATCGTTGTTCCGTTTTTGGTGTTCGGAATACCCACACTTCTTGGACACCCATCGATAAGCGGCGACAATTTGATTCAGAATTATCCGTTGCGCGTGTTGTCAGGACGCGACATCGCTTCAGGGCACCTTCCACTCTTTAATCCCTACGCCAATTCGGGAACGCCGTTACTTGGCGGTATGAACTCGGGTTCGCTCTATCCACTAACGCTGATTTTTGCTTTCTTACCGGGGCTCTTGGCGTGGGTCATCAACATGGCCGCGGTGTACATCACGGCGGCGATAGGTATGTACGCGCTACTTCGTTGGCAGTCACTTCGACCGCTCGCTTCGTTCGTGGGCGCCGTCACGTTTGCTTATGCCGGTTCGATGATCGGGCAGATGGTGCACCTCGGTGTTATCCAGGGCTTTGCTCTCATTCCGTGGATGATTCTCGCTGAAATGTGTCTGTGTCGAGCAATGCTCGGCATGCGCAAGTACAACCCCTGGCGTATGCAACTTCGCGCGATGTTGCCGAGCGTGACGGGCATCGCCGTTCTTTGGGGCCTAATTTTCCTTACGGGCGAACCGCGCGCCGACGCGCAGTTTGAACTTCTGGTCATCGTGGTCGTGCCCGTCGAGATCTTGCTGCACACGGGAGTGTTGCGAGCTACGTGGCGGGGGAGACTCCTTGTCATTCTCGGTAATGCGGTGGGCGTGGCGTGGGGCGCGGCCATTGCGATGATCCAACTTCTTCCCGGTTACGCCTTCATCGCGGTTTCGCAACGCTCATCGATTACGTATCAGTTTTATGGCTCGGGATCGTTGACGCCGAAATGGTCGGTGTTGTTATTTGTCCAAGATATCTTTGGGGGCAACGGACAACTTCACCAACCATCGTATTTCGTGAACTACAACCTGCCCGAGGTAACTGGTTACGCCGGCATCGTTGCGCTCGTGGCCGTCGCAGCGTTCTTGTTGCAGTTCACGTGGCATGGCTGGACGGGTGAACAACGTCGCTTCACGCTGTACATAGTGCTCATCATCGTGGGACTCGCGGCGACCTACGGGAGTTTTACTCCGGTAGGTCACTTGTTTCACGATTTGCCGTTTTACGGAAAGACTCGCCTGCAGAGCCGAAATGTTGTGATGGTGGACGTCGCGGCAGCTGCGTTGCTCGCTTGGTGGATTAACGCCATTGGCGAACGGCGAAGTCGCGAAGCTTCGCTCGTCGGTTGGCGCCGATTCTTTAGCGTGACGCCCGCCGCAGTAGTGGTCGTCGTGTGCGGTTTCATGTTGTTCGACTACAGGGGATTGCTTAGTTGGCTCGTTGGCTCGGGATCCGACTCGGCCGGCCTCGGTGCATCGGAACGCCCGACCATTATTTTCCATCTGGCGCTCGCGTTGGCCTTGGTCGTCGCGATTGTCTTTTATCGAAATCGCCATTCATTCCAGAAATGGGTCCTGACCTTCATTGCGCTAGATGTGGCAGTTTTCCTCTTGTTTTGCACGACGGGACTGAGTTCGGGCAACGTCAATGTCGAGCCGTCGTCGACAACGGCAGCTGCAACATTGGGAACTCAAGGCCGGTTCGCGTTCATTGATCCCAATGACTCTCAGTTCAATCAATTTTCTGATTTGGGACTGCCAAACCTCAACGTCTTCACGAAGTTATCGAGCATCCAAGGTTACGGATCGCTCGAGGGTTCGCACTACAGCACCATCACGGGGACGCATCCTCGAGCTGCGCTTGACCCCTGTCAACTCGCTGAGGGAACGTTCAATCAGCTACGACTGTCGACGGTCGCCATCGATGGCTCGGCGCTCGCGCAACCCCTGGCCAACTCGGTCGTGGCGAATGAAGTGTGTTCGTCACTGCACCCTAAAAAGACGATGATTCGATACTTCGGTACATCTACGTTGGTGCAGTCCGTCTCAATCTCGCCGAATTTTGCTGGATTGTCCGCCACGTCGCCCACGGCGCGAGTCTCACTGCGATTCATCAATGCTGCCGGCGTTGTTTTTGGACCAACGTTTACTTCGACTAATGCGCACCTTGACACCTTTGTCGTGAAGGGTGTGCAGGCTTCCGGTTTCAAAGTCATTGCTTCAAAGGAATTTTCAAGTCCGTTGGCCACTGTTGTAACAAAGGCCACGCCAACCTCGGTGCCCGCTGATTACACACTTAATAGTTTGTACCAAAATGCCTTTGGTACGACGGCATGGCACCTCGGAACACAAGTCGGTGGCATCACGTTCTTCTATTCCACTCGGGTTCGAGCTCCCGTGTGGCTGGTAAAGACCGACGTTGGTGCGACGATTCTGTCGACACACAGTGCCTTCTATGGCGATACATGGTTCCAAGCGATGGGAACAAAACCCTTCACGGTTGATCGAAGTGTGGCGTGGTTACCGGGTTGGCGCGTCACCGCCGTAAACACTGTGACGCACAAAGAAATAAGCGTGCCGGACGAACGAACGGGTCTGATTCAACAAGTCACGCTGCCGGCGGGAACCTGGGATGTCCATTTTCACTACCACGCGCCCTACATCACGATTGGCGTCGCGGTCTCCGGCACGAGCGTGGCTCTGTTCGTCATTGCCGCGTGGTTTGCGCGACCCCGCGAACGACGAAGTTTGAACGGTAGGGTAAAGCAGTGATTCGAGTAGTGATTGTCGGCGGCGCCGGTCGCATGGGCCAAATCATGGCTGCGGGCCTGACGGAGATTCATGACGTTGAAGTAACGACCTTGGTCGACGTCAACGAACCATTACAGCTCCGCGGTGCCACCTGGGTGACCAGCATCGACGAGGCAAAAGACGTCGATGCCGACGTGGTCGTCGACTTTTCGAATGCTCAGGGCGTTGCGTCGTCACTGGTCTGGTGTGCGAAGCATAAGAAGCACTTGGTCATTGGGGCGTCGGGTATTGTCCCGAGCGAACTCGAAGCCATGGACGATAAAGCGCGAGCAGCCAAGATCGGCGTATTGCAAGCAGCGAACTTTTCGATTGGGGCCGTGCTCGCCGAACGATTCGCTGTACAAGCGGCTCCGTACTTCGATCGTGTGGAAATCATTGAAATGCACCACGACAAAAAAGTTGACGCGCCGTCGGGTACGTCACTCGCTTCAGCGAAGGGCATTGCGCAAGCGAGAAAAGACGCTGCGCTCTCGAGCCTTATTGACCCCACCACAAAATTTTCGGTCGAGGGCGCACGCGGCGCCGACGGTGGCGATGGCATCATGATTCATTCGGTTCGCCTACCTGGTCTTGTCGCGCACCAAGAAGTGCTTTTTGGTCGCGACGGCGAAGGCCTGACCATTCGACACGATGCCTACGATCGTAAAAGTTTCGTGGCGGGTGTCGCTCTCGCCGTGCGCGCCGTGGGAGAGACAACCGGACTGACGATTGGCATCGACGCACTTCTCTCGTGAGTAGCGAAGAAGAGAGCGTCCGTGAGCGAATTTTGCTGGCGGCCGGTCGCTGTCTCACCGAAAATGGCGTACGTGACGTTTCATTACAAGTAATCGCGCGCGAAGCGGGACTCGCCCGAGCCACGCTCTATCGGCATTTTCCCGATGGAAGAGATCAACTCGTCAATGAATTGGTGACGTTCGAGGTCCAGCGTTTCTTTGGCGAACTCTATCGATCCGTTGAAGGACTGACCAGTTTGGAGCATGTCCTAGAGCGAGGACTGCGTTTTGCCCACCACGCAGTGGCGGCGCACTACCTTTTGCAGACGATGTTACGGGACGATCCCTCCATGCTCGAGCCAGCCTTGTCGTCATCAATCGAAACCATCGAGCACCGTATTGCCGCGATTTTTGTGCCCTTCCTCGAGGCGGGTCCTCGGCGCAATGCGCAGGCAGATTTCCTTTCGCGAATGTCGATTGAATACATCTCTACGCAAGGTCGCTGGGACTTTGACAACACGACACAACTTCGCCACCTCGTGCGAGACGAACTCCTCGCATCGATGTCGACGTCTCCGCTCAAGATAAAGCCCGCAACGGTCCGTCCCCTTCGGGCAGTGGAAGACGGATCACTTCGAACGAGAGTAGTGAACGCGACGTTGGAAGAAATGGCGAGTGGTCACTACGATGACTTCTCGCTTACGCGCGTCATGAAGGCAGCTGGGGTCTCTCGCGCCACGCTCTATCGGGCGTTTCCCGGTGGCCGAGACGCTTTACTGAGTGCGGCAGTAACGAGAGAATCATCGCGTTTTTTCGTAGCGGTCGCTGACGCCATGGCGAGTGCTCCCACGATGCACGACAGTTTGCTCGCCGGCATAACCAACACGTGGAGTCATCTCACTTCGCATGCGGCGCTACTTGGCGTGTGGAAAGAAAAACCCGAAGTCATCCTTCGCAGTCTGCGCTTTGACGAAGCGACCAAGACGTACTTCGTGGCGTCGTCACTCGTGCAGCCGATGCTCTCGCAGTGGCTCGAAGCCGAAGAAGCGGGTCGGCTCGCTGAGTGGCTGTGTCGCATTGTCGTGTCCTACTGGACGAACCCAGCGGATTATCTTGATATCACTGATCCCAAGAGCATTGCTTTGTTCTACGCGAATCACGTCGCGGCGAGCGTGGAGCGATTGGCCAAACTATCGAGTTAGGAGCCAAAGGGACTTCGTCGATGACTGGTAACTTTGCACTGTGACGACTTCACGTTTTGGGCGTATCTTGACGGCGATGGTGACGCCGTTTGGCGAAGACGGCTCGATTGATTTTGACGTTGCCGCCAGCGTGGCCACGTTTTTAAGCGAGAACGGCAGCGAAGGCATTGTCGTTGCGGGTTCGACGGGCGAGGGTTACGCGCTCTCGGATGAAGAGAAGTTGGATCTTTTTGCGTGCGTTGCAAAGGCCGTTAACATTCCTGTTTTCGCTGGTTCTGGTTCGTCGGACACGGCCCACTCGGTGGCCCTCACGAAACAAGTAGCCGCCACCGGCGCCTCGGGCATTCTTGCCACCACGCCGGCCTACGCGCGACCGTCGCAGGTCGGCATTGCCGCTCACTTGGGCGCGATTGCGGACGCGACGACGCTTCCCGTGATGCTCTACGACATTCCTGCTCGAACTGGTCGAAAAATTGCGAGTGAAACGACGATTGGCCTCGCACGGTCGCACGCCAACATCGTGGCTTTGAAAGATGCTTCGGGAGACTTGCCAGGTGCGGCGCATGTTAAGGCGACGCTCGGCAACTCGTTGGATTTATACAGTGGCGACGACGCGTTACTCCTTCCGTTCCTGGCATTGGGTGCGGTGGGTCTCGTGTCCGTCGCCGCGCATTGGGCCGGCCCCGAATTTTTGGCGATTGTTCTCGCCGCCGAAAAGGGGGAGTGGGAGATTGCTCGCGAATTAAACGAGCGAGTACGGATGAGTTGTGTCTTTGAAGGAAGCGAGGCGTACCCCAATCCGCAACCGTCCAAGGCGGCGTTGCGGTATCTCGGCTTCGCGGTTGGCCAGTGCCGATTGCCGCTTGGCCCAAGTGATGGCGCGCTCGACGCGCAGGCCGCTCAGGTCATCACTCAGTTGCAAGCCGCACGTGTCTAAAGAAAAGGTCACGATCACCTTTCTCGGTGGACTCGGCGAGATTGGTCGCAACTGCATGGCGATTGAACAAAATGGTCGCATAGTGGTTGTCGACGCAGGGCTGATGTTTCCTGAACCCAATATGTACGGTATCGATCTCATCTTGCCGGACTTCACGTGGCTTCGAGATCGCCGCGACAAAGTGGACGGCATTGTCCTGACGCACGGCCACGAAGACCACACGGGTGCACTTCGCTACCTCGTGCGCGACGTAAACGTACCGATCTATGGAGCAGCCCTGACGCTCGGTTTCGCTCGTCATCGTTTAGAAGAAGCGAAGCTCGCAAAAGATCTCACGTTCATTGAAGTGGCTGACCGTGAACGGCGAAAAATCGGTCCCTTCGAAATTGAATTTATTCCAGTGACGCACTCCGTTCCTAGTGCGCACGCCCTGGCACTGCACACGGCCGTCGGCATCATCGTGCATTCCGGAGATTTCAAACTTGACCTGACGCCCATTGACGGGCGACGAACTGACGTGGCGCGACTGGCGGCCCTGGGCGACGAAGGTGTGGCGTTGTTGCTCGCGGACTCGACGAACGCCGAAGAGGCAGGCTTTACGGCGTCAGAATCGAGTGTGGGTGGGGCGCTTCGCCGACTGTTTTTGGAACGGCCCGAACGACGCATGGTCGTCGCGTGTTTTGCGAGCCATATCCACCGCGTCCAACAAATCATTAATGTCGCGGTGGAGCAACAACGAAAGGTTGTGCTCTTTGGTCGCTCGATGGAAGCCAACGTCAAACTGGCGAGGAAACTCAATCTTCTCCACGCTGACAGTTCCATCTTTGTCGATGTAGACGCCATTGATCAGTACGCGCCTGGCCAGATTTGTGTCATCTGCACGGGTTCGCAGGGCGAACCAATGGCGGCGCTTTCGAAACTGTCGCGTGGTGATGCGCGCGGATTCTCCGTTGGATCGCTCGATACCGTCATACTTAGCTCGCATCCGATACCCGGAAACGAATGGTGCGTAGGGCGAGTGATTGATGATCTGCATCGCACGGGCGCCGAGGTGATTCATTCAAGCCACGAACCCGTGCACGCTTCGGGTCACGCGCGTCAAGGCGAACTTCGAACGTTTCATCAACTCGTGCGTCCACGGTCGTTCGTACCAATTCACGGCGAATACCGTCACCTCATTCATCACGCGGACCTCGCCATATCCATGGGAGTTCCGAGCAAGAACGTTTGGATCTGTGAAGACGGTGATGTTCTAGAACTCTCGATCGCGGGCGTTCGTCGCGCGGGCACCGTACCTGCCGGATTTCACTACATCGACGGAACGGCGGGCGATCTCGATGAAGCGCCGCTCGAAGATCGACGCATGCTCGCCGAACACGGTGTGTTACTCATCACCGGAGGCATTGATGCCGAGCGAGGCGAACTACAGCAACGAGCGGTCGTCAGCACGCGAGGCTGGTTTGAAGGCGAGCGCGATAAGGAACTTTTGTTGATGACGGCGAAGGCAGTTAACGAAGCGCTGGAAGAAGCCCTCGAAAAGGGTGAACGGGACGCGGGGGCGCTTAACAAAGTGGCTCAAAAAGCGGCGGGCCGCCTCGTGGGTGGAAAGTATCGCCGCCAGCCCGTTATCTTGCCGGCGATTGCTCTGCACTAGTTAGTAGCGCTTCGTTCGCCGAGCGCCTAATCCCGCGCTGGTTCGCCCTGATCCTGATTGGCTTGGCCCGCGCGCCAAAAGGCCTTGAATGAAATCTGCTCGGCACTTAGTCCTCGGTCCATGAGGGCCATGCGCGCGACGTTCATGGTACTGAATTCACCAAAGAGGTACGCCTGACCGGTGTCGGCCGGGAACGAGAACGCTGCCAGTCCACGAAGCACACCCGTGGGATCACCGGGGGGTCGTCCGTCGCGGTTCACGAATACGCCAGTAATGCCCAGCCCCTCGCGAAACGAAGCGGTAAGAGCATCGTCGGGCTCGTCAACTTCAACAATAAATATTGCTCGTCCGGGCGGCTCAATGCTTTGCGCCATGCGATAAAACGCGCCAAGGGCGCAGGTGTCACCAACAAAGAGGTGCCAATCAGCGAGCGGATCGAGCAGAATCTTGCCGCGAGGCCCTACTAGGTCGATCTGGTCACCGGGCGAGCACTGCTGGACAAAGGTCGCACCCGGTCCGACGTGGCGTGTGCTCATCCACAAGGTGAGCGTGTCATTTTCTTCATCAACGCTTCGTACGCTGTAGCGACGGCGAAGGAGACGTTTTTCTCCTTGGAGGCTCAACATCACGTCATTGCCGGGTTGGCCAGCTAATAATGAGGCCGCACCGCGAAGCGTGAGTTCCCATAACGAGGGGCTAATGGGGGCTGCACGAACGACTTCGCTTCGAGTGGCGTGAACATCAAGGCGGGCTGCTAAGTCAATCGACGACTGATCCGGGGCCAGAGTCATGGCGCTCAGCCTACGTCCAATGGCACGAAATACGAACCAATGTTCGGTAAGTTGGATGGTTGTGGCACAAGCTCGACACGGCAAAAAGAAGGCAACACGGAGGGCTTCGACGCGGGGTAACGCAGCTCAAGAAGCGTCCACTTTGTGGATGCGCCACCAGCGAGATTTTTGGATAGTCATCCTCTTTGTCGTGGGCATTTTCGTTGCCCTGAGCGAGGTCAAACTGCTCGGTCCCGCCGGTCACGGCCTCGAAAAGGGGCTCGCTACGGTCTTTGGCGTCGGTCGTGTGGCACTGCCCGTGATCTTGTTGGGTGTGGGCGCGGGCATGCTCTTTGGCAAACTCGAAGCTGAGAGAGTCCGTTTTGGTGCTGGCCTCACCCTTGGTCTCGTGGGCGTGAGCGGACTAACGAATTTCATTGGTAAGCAGCCGCACTTTTCGTCCTCCACGGCGGAACTTTCAAAGACCGGCGGTTGGCTGGGCGTGGCAATTGGTGGAGGACTCAAGCACGGCGTGGGAATCGCCGGCGCCCTTGTGGTGTTGGCCGCGGTCTTGCTCATCGCAATTCTCGTTCTTACGGGTGTGACGCTTCGTTCGTTGGTGAGTGCTCTTTGGAGCGCCCCTCGCTTCATCGGAGCAACGATTGCTCGCTGGTGGGCCGCGCGACCCGAACGCGAGTACGACGAAGACGAGTACGAAGACGAAGATGTCCCTCCCGCTATAGAGGACTACGCGCCGGACGTGGAATTCCCGGTCTACGTCGGAGATGACGAAGTTGAAGAAGCAGAAGAGGACGAAGAAGAAGAGTACGAAGAAGACGAGGAAGAGGAATACGAAGAGGAGGACGAGTACGACGACGAAGAAGCCGACGAGTACGAAGATATTCCTCCAATGGCGTTGCCACGCGACGCCGCACCACCGATACTCGTGCAGAGCGAATGGGAATTACCGAACGCCAACGTGCTCTTGCGCACAAAGGAGCAACGCCAGGATCGTTTAGCGACGGAAGCCGCCGGCGAAGACCTCGTCGCGGCACTCGCCGCTCACGGTGTCGAGACAACGTTGCTGGGCTACACGATTGGACCCACGGTCACCCGTTTTGAATTGGAACTCGGACCGGGCGTCAAAGTCGCCCGCGTGACTTCGCTCAATAAGGACATTGCGTACGCCATGGCGTCGCCCGACGTCCGCATTTTGGCGCCCATTCCTGGCCGTTCGGCCATTGGCGTCGAAGTGCCCAATCGTCAACGATCGTTGGTTGCTTTGGGTGACCTTTTGGCGTCGGAAGAAGCCCAGTCGGCGGTGCACCCGCTCGACGTTCCCATTGGCCGCGACATTGCTGGACGAACAGTGGTCGTGAATCTTGGTGCCATGCCCCACATCCTTATTTCCGGAGCAACCGGTGCAGGAAAGAGCTCCTGCATCAATTCGCTCATTACCTCGCTCGTCATGCGCGCCACGCCCGATCAACTGCGACTTATCCTCGTTGATCCCAAACGCGTGGAGCTTGGACAGTACAACGATCTTCCTCACTTGCTCGCGCCCGTGGTGGTGGATCCAAAAAAGGCCGCCAATACTCTCAACTGGGCCGTTCGCGAAATGGAGCGTCGCTACGACATCCTTGCCGCGAATGGTGTGCGCGACATCACGAGTTACCAAGAAGCTGCCGCTCGCGGCGAACTTGAAGCACCGATGTCCACGCGAGCGGCCGTAGCCGACGTCATGGAACGCACCACTGGTCTGGCGACCGAACTTGATGAACCGACCGGTCCCGAGAATCTTCCCTACATCGTGATTGTTGTTGATGAGCTCAACGACCTCATGATGGTGGCCGCACGCGACGTTGAAGATTCGGTAGTGCGCATTGCGCAAATGGCGAGAGCCGTGGGTATTCACCTGGTGCTCGCAACGCAGCGCCCGAGTGTGGACGTGATTACCGGTGTCATCAAGGCCAATATCCCGAGTCGAATGGCCTTTGCCGTGTCCTCGCTGGGCGACAGTCGCGTGATTCTCGACCAAGCGGGCGCGGAGCGTCTCATTGGTAAGGGCGACATGTTGCTGCTCACGGCGTCAAGCAATATCGCACGGCGCTTGCAGTCTCCCTGGGTCTCTGAAGACGAGGTGCGAAAGGTGGTGGCGTCCTGGCGAGCTCAGGGTGGTCGAGCCGAGACCGTCGTGGCCCTCGACGTACCAACCGGTTTGTCGGGTTCCTCCGCTTCTTCGGGCAGCGATGACGATGATGACGCGTTGCTTCGTCAAGCGCGCGAACTGGTTATTCGCTCACAATCGGGCTCAACGTCAATGCTGCAGCGGAAAATGCGCATTGGCTTTGCTCGCGCCGGACGATTAATGGACATGTTGGAAGAAGAAGAAGTCGTAGCGCCGGGCGACGGATCAAAGGCTCGAAAGGTGCTGGTGACGCTCGAAGAATACGAGCAGCAACAGTCGTCATACTAGGTAGCGTGCCTATCGTCGCCAGTCAAGGAAAACGCCATCGAGGATGGCTCCTTCGCGGCCTCGGTTTGACCATGGGTCTAGTCCTCGGCGCTGGCCTCATCGTGGCATTGCAGCTTCCCATCAGCACGCAAAAGGCGACCTTTAGTCTGACTACGAAGAACTGGCTCGCAAGTACTGCGACGACACCCGTCTTCTCGTGGCCCAAAACGGGCAGCGCGGCGGTCGCCATCCCGTCGCTAGGTGTTTCGGTGACGTCGCCCAAGCAACCCAAAGTGCCAATTGCCAGCTTGACCAAACTCATGACGGCGTACGTGACGTTGCAGGCGTTACCGCTGAACGTTGGTCAAAACGGTCCCTGCGTGTACATCACATCGGCCGACGTCGCGGAATACCACCACGAAGTGTTGGTCGATGAGTCGAACGTACCCGTCACGACGGGCGAGCGTCTGTGCGAACTGCAACTACTCGAAGGCCTTATCGTGCATTCCGCGGGAAACTTTGCGATACTGCTCTCCAATCTGGTGGGCGGCAGTGTGCCCACGTTCGTGTCACTCATGAATTCGCAGGCTCGAACGTTGGGTCTCGCTCATACGCACTACGCCGATCCCGCGGGCATTAATCCCCTCAGTGTTTCAACCGCCGGCGACCAAGCCGCGCTCACGACGTTGCTCATGCGGCTACCACTCATGCCCGTTATAGCGAGAATGACGTCGGTGTATTTGCCCTTCGCGGGGACGGTTCACACGTACACGCCCCTCAACGGCACCCACGGGGTGGTGGGCGTCAAGTCCGGTATCACCAACGAGGCTGGTGGTTGCGACGACCTTGCCTTACAGGTGTCGCAGGGTTCTTCGGCGTACGTTATCTACGCCATCGTGCTCGGCCAGCACGGAGGGAATTCTCTCGTGGCAGCTGGCAACGCCGCGTACGCCCTCGCTCTGTCGGCTGAAAAAGACGTGGCGTCGCAAGTCTGGACCACCACCACCATCGTGGGCACGGTTGGTTGGGACACGACCCAGACGCCCGTTGTCGTGGCGAAGAATACGACCATATTCTGGTGGTCGGCCGCGTCACCACCGTCGTGGTCGTATCAAACGGTCACTGCCACCTCGCACATCAAGCGTGGTCAAGTCGTTGCTCGTTTAAAGGTGCAGGCCAAGAAACCGTTCGTCCTCGCGCTGATTGCGACCCAGAGCATCAATCGACCCCTTTGGTGGCAGGGCCTACGCTGAATTTATGCGAGCACGCGTTCCCGCCAGTTCGGCAAATCTTGGTCCCGGCTTTGACTCACTCGCGCTCGCGCTCGGTCTCTACGTTGAAGTGTCCTTGGAGTTGGCCGACTCGTTGTCAGTGACGTCGGCGGGTTGTGGGGCTGGTTTGTTTGATGATGATCGCCACCTCGCGGTTGTGGTGGCCCGCGAGGTTCTTGGTCATCAGGACTTCTCAATACACATTGATTCGCAAATTCCACTCGCGAGGGGTCTTGGTTCGTCTGCCGCGTTAGCGATTGCCGCCGCTGCGGCAGCGGGGAGTCCCAATCCACTCGCCGTGGCGACTCGTGTCGATGGTCACCCCGAAAATGCTGGTGCCTCCCTTCGCGGCGGGCTCGTCGCCGCAGCGATGCTCGATGAGTTGCCCGTGGTCACAACGTTGAGCCTTGATCCGGCATTGCGATTTGTTCTCGTGATTCCCAACGAAGAGCTTCCAACAGCGCAGGCCCGCGGTGTCTTGCCCGAGACGGTGCCTTTTGCCGACGCAGTGAGCAATCTCACGCACATGGGTTTGCTGATTGCCGGCCTGGCCGATCACCGTCAGTTGCTCGCGGCTGCCATGGACGACCGACTTCACCAGCCGTACCGAGGACCTCTGTTGCCGTTTGTCGCACCCTTGATGCGGGGTCTTCGCGACGCTGGTGCTCTCTCGTCGTGTTGGTCCGGGGCGGGCTCCACGATTCTCGGTGTGGTGACGAATGAAACTTCGGCCAGTGTTGTTAACGCCGCGACGTCGCTTCTTCGAGAGTTAAGCGTTCCTGGAGAGGTCATCGTGGTTGACGCTGACCTTGACGGTCTCGCTTTATCGTGACGACCGAACATCTTCGTCGCCCTCCTTCATCGTTCGGCGCCGCGGGATTCGTGCTGCTCGGTGCCTTTCTCATCCAGTGGTCGGCGGCAATCATTCAGCCGGCGTTTGCTCAAATAGGACCGGCAGCCTCGAGCGGTTGGCGTTTTTTGGCGGGCGCCGTGGCACTCTTATTGTTTGCTCGTCCACGAATTCGGTCGTGGACGAGCAAACAGTGGACCGGCGTTTTTGCGCTGGGACTCTCATCTGCGTTTATGAATCTTTGTTTTTATCAAGCGATTCAGCGAATTCCACTGGGCACCGCAGTAGCGATTGAGTACCTGGGTCCATTCTTGGTCGCGGCGTTGGGAAAGCGCACGTGGCGACACTTCGGGTTCGTAGCGTTGGCGAGTCTCGGTGTAGTGGCCCTTGCTCGCCCGGGTGGGAATCTCACGCTCGTGGGCGCGCTCTTCGCCGCAGGGTCGGGTGTTGGTTGGGCCGCGTACGCACTTTCCTCACACCGCTTAGGTGACGTTACCGATGGCTTTGGCGGCTTAGCCGTCGCGATGACGGTGGCGAGCCTGGCAACCTTTGGATTTTTGGCGCCGTCGTTGACGCACGTGGTGTCGAGTCCCGGACTCTTGTTTCGCGTCGTGCTCGTGGGGGTCATGGCGACGGCGCTCGGGTTCGGCGCCGAGATGCAGGCACTTCGACGCGTGAAACCGTCGGTGGTGGGTGTGTTGTTGGCTCTCGATCCAGCGGTAGCGTTTCTAGTCGGTTTCGTGATTCTCAGTCAGACCGTGAAGCCCCTCGATTTTGTAGGACTGGCCTGCGTGGTCGTGTCCGGCATTGGGGTCACGCTCGATGCCACGAGGGTAACGCTCGAACCTGCTCGGTAGGCTGGTTGGGTGAGTAAGCCAAAAACGTTCGCCATTCGCACCTTTGGCTGTCAGATGAACGAACACGATTCAGAGCGCCTGGCAGGTTTCTTGCTGGCCGATGGACTCGTGGCCGCTCGGCGTGATGAAGACGCCGACGTCGTTGTCGTGAACACCTGCACGATTCGAGAAAATGCCGACCTCAAGCTCTATAGCTTTCTTGGTCAGTTGAAGGGTTTGAAGGAAGAGAATCCTTCAATGCAGATCGCCGTGGGTGGTTGTCTCGCACAGAAAGACCGCGACGATGTACTTCGAAAGGCCAATTGGGTTGACGTGGTGTTTGGCACCCACAATTTGGCCTCGGCGCCGAGACTCCTTCGAAAGGCCGAGACCGACGGACCGCAAATTGAGATTCTTGACGCACCTGATCCCGAGAGTGCCATCGACGCGGTTCCTGCCCTCAACGCCGTTCGAGAGATTCCCTGGGCTGCGTGGATGACGATTCAAACGGGCTGTGACAACAGTTGTGCGTTCTGCATTGTGCCCTCCGTACGAGGAGGCGAAATCAGCCGACCTCTTGATGATCTCGTCGTTGAAGCGCAGCGACTCGCGGAGCAAGGCGTCACAGAAATTACTTTGCTCGGCCAAAACGTCAATTCATACGGTCGAGACATCACCAAGCGAAGTCCGCTCTTTAGCGAACTCTTGCGTCGCGTGGGAACAATTGAGGGCATTGAGCGCATTCGCTACACGAGTCCGCACCCGAAGGATTTGCGTCCCGACACCATTGACGCCATGGCCCACACGCCAGCCGTGTGCAATCAATTGCATTTGCCATTGCAGTCGGGATCTAACGACATACTTCGCGCCATGCGCCGGGGTTACACGGCAGAGCGCTACCTCGAAAAACTGGCGGCAGCCCGCGCGGGCATTGATGACCTTGCCGTGACGACCGACATCATTGTTGGGTTTCCTGGCGAGACGGAAACACAATTTGAAGAGACGCTGGCAGTAGTGGCCGAAGCAAACTTCGACAACGCCTATACCTTCATCTTTTCGCCTCGACCCGGTACTCGTGCCGCAGCGCTTGTTGACCAGTTCGTAGCCGATGACGTAATAAAGGATCGCTTTGCTCGGTTAGTGGCCGTGCTTGATCGGTCGTTCTTGAAGAAGCACGAAGAGCGCGTTGGTCGCACCGAAGAAGTCCTCGTGGAAGGACCTTCGCGCAAGAGCGCGGACGTCTTATCGGGTCGCACCAGACAAGGAAAACTCGTGCACTTCACGCCGCCCGATGGGGGACTGCGCGACGGTTCCCTCGTCACCGTGTCGATGTACCACGCTGGTCGTCACCACCTGATGGGAACCCACGTGGCCACCCTTCGCGGTCCCAAGCACCGAGTTCGTATACCACTACTTATTTCGTGAGTGCCGAGCGGCAAGGCGTGCGAGTCGCCCTCGTGGGCGCGACTGCTTCGGGAAAATCATCACTCGCGCATGCACTCGCTCTGCAGTCATCACCCAACGTTGAGTTAATTTGCGTCGACGCAATGACGGTGTATCGCGGGATGGACATTGGCACGGCCAAGCCATCGACCGAGCAACAGCGTGAAGTTCGCTATCACATGCTTGACCTAGTTGAGCCGAACGAGGAATACACCGTGGCGGCGTTTCAACAAGGAGAGAGGGACGTTCGCCGCGACGTATGGGCGCGAGAGCACGCGGTGCTCTACGTCGGAGGCACTGGACTCTACGCGCGCGCAGTTTTTGATGATTTTGAAATCCCGTCACAGTATCGCGCCATCCGCCGCGAATTGGAAGAACGCGCGAAGACGCAATTGGACCAACTTTTTCAAGAATTACTCGCTCTCGATCCCGTCGCTGCTTCGAGAATGGAACCAAACAACGAGCGAAGAATCGTGAGAGCCCTGGAAGTTTGTCGGGGGAGTGGACGGCCGTTTTCTTCCTTTGGTCCGGGTCTCGAGACGTATCGCGAGCAAGGTGTAATCCAAGTAGGGCTTCGACGTTCTATGGAAGAGCTCGATGCTCGCATCGAAGTCCGATTTCGCCAGTGGATGGACGTGGGATTGCTCGATGAAGTTCGCCACCTCGCTACCTCTCCGGGCGGTCTTTCTCGAACAGCGCGCCAAGCGGTTGGTTACAAGGAACTACTTGGAAACGTAGAACACGACGTTCCTTTGGAGCAGTGCGTGGCGGACGCGATTTCCGCCAGTCGACGCCTGGCTCGTCGTCAGCGATCATGGTTCGAACGCGATCCTCGAATCGAGTGGTTTGACGATGTCGAGGCGGCGAGCGCGCGGATTTGCCAGTTATTGACGACTGAGGGTGCGACCGTGCGAGACTGGACAACGTGACACAGCGCAATCTTCAAAAGTGGCAGGGCGCGGGCAATGACTTTCTCGTTGACGTGGTGAGTGGATCGACCGCGGGATGGTGGACGCCCAAGCGCGCCGCGGCCGTGTGTGATCGCCACTTCGGCATAGGGGCCGATGGACTGTTGGTGGCTGACATGTCCGTGCCGTCGCAACCAACTATGCATCTCTTTAATGCCGATGGTTCCGTCGCGGAAATGAGCGGGAACGGCATCCGTTGTTTGGCGGCTGCTATTCATCGTTGGTCCAAGGCCACCTGGGACCAGGTTGAAATCCTTACCGACGCTGGCAAAAAGAAAGTCCGTCTTCGTATGGACGGTGACGATGGTCGAGGCACCGTAAACATGGGAAAGGTGCGCTTTGGCGAACCGCTTCGCGACACGCTCGCTCTCGTCAAAGTTGGCAATCCGCATATTGTGCTTCGCGACAACTTGCGTTGGAATGATGAACAACGAAAAGAGCTGGCCGAACGACTCTCCGAGTCCGTCGGCGGCGCGAACGTTGAGTTCGTTACGGTGGAATCAAGCGACAGTATTGCCATCAAGGTCTACGAACGAGGTGTCGGCTGGACGCTCGCGTGTGGCACCGGATCCGTTGCTTCCGCGGCTGCCTGCAAGAAGTACCAACTCACGGGCCGTCGGGTACACGTAAAAAATCCTGGTGGCGAACTTGAAGTAAAGCTGAAGCACCGAAAGGCCAAGCTTTCCGGACCGGTGCATTTTGTGGGCGACATTGTGTGGAATTCATATTGACCTACGTACCCACCACGCTGATCGACCGCTCGTTTCGCGAGCGCATTGTTCTCGTCGGCGTGCTCTTTCCTGGCGTGTCGAGCGAAGAACTCGACCGTGAACTTGACGAGTTAGCACTGCTCGTTGACACCGCCGGCGCCGACGTGGTGGCCCGAGTCGTGCAACGTCGTGATGCTCCAGATCCGGCCACGTTTCTAGGCTCAGGCAAAGTTCGTGAACTCCACGAGATTTGTCTCGCCATCGACTCGGACACGGTGGTTTTTGATCACGATCTTTCACCGGCGCAGCAACGTAACCTAGAGAAAATTCTCGGTCGAACGGCTATTGATCGCACCGCCGTTATTTTGGACATTTTTGCTCAGAACGCTCGTACACCCGAAGGCAAGGCGCAAGTCGAACTAGCCCTGTTGTCGTACCGTCTGCCGCGACTACGCCGCGCGAGTGGCTCGCTTTCCCAGCAGGCGGGTGGCATTGGCACGAGGGGTCCTGGCGAAACCCAGCTCGAGGTGGACCGTCGTCGCCTCGTGCACCGCATGCACCGATTGGAAGCGGAGTTGCATGAGATCGAACGAACACGCGACGTGCAACGACAAAGCCGACAGCGTGGACGTCACCGAGAGGTAACCCTCGTTGGCTACACCAACGCTGGTAAGTCGTCAATGCTCAATCTCTTAACCGATGCGGGTGTAGTCGCCGAAGATCGGCTTTTCGTTACGCTCGATCCACGAACGCGTCAACGTCAGCTTCCTGGTGGTGAAACAATTCTCTTCACCGACACGGTGGGATTCATTTCGAAACTTCCTCACGAATTAGTGCGGGCCTTCATGACCACGCTCGATTCGGTTCGTCTAGCCGATCTTCTCGTGCACGTGGTCGACGCGTCGAGTCCCAGCGCAGACGAGCAGATTGAAGCCGTGCATGAGGTTCTGCGGGAAATTGGCGCTGATCATGTTCCCGAGATCTTGGTATTCAACAAATGCGACGTCGAAGGCTCGAGGGCGCACGAACTCGTGGCGCGTTACCCGGGAAGCGTCTACGCCTCGGCGGTGACGGGGGAGAATATCGATACGGTGATCGGAGCCATCGGTGACTGTCTGCGATCGAGCGATCACATAGTGACCTTACGACTCCCCATTGGGCGAGGCGACCTCATCGCCGCAGCGCATCGCGAGGGCGAAGTATTAGACAAGTCAATGACGGATGACTTTGTGATTATGCGCATGGTGCTCGATGACATCAGCACCGCACGCTTTGAGCCTTGGAGGGTGTCGGCGTGAGCTTTGTTCCGCCGCCGTACCCGTATGAACGCCTAGGCGAGTTGAAGTTTCTCGCCGAGCAGCACGAAGGCGGTGTCATTGACTGTTCAATAGGAACTCCGATTGATCCACCTCCGGCTCTGGCGTTGGAAGTGCTCGCTCGTGGTGAAGATGCGCGCGGCTATCCGCCCTCGGCCGGTTCGCCGGCGTACCGTCAAGCGGCGGCCGACTGGTTACGACGCTCGTTTGGGGTTGTGGTGAACGAGAACGAACTGGCGGCGTGCATGGGCACAAAAGAGTTTGTGGCCTCGTTGGCTGGCTATCTACATTTACGTTCTCCCGAACGCGACACTGTTCTCTATCCCGCGATCAGTTATCCGACCTACGCCATGGGCGCCACGTTGGCGGGACTACGAGCAGTCGCGGTGCCCCTCGTTAATGGCGTACTCAGTCTGGAAAGCATTGAACTCTCCGACATACGTCGCGCTTTGGTGCTCTGGTCGAATTCCCCGTCGAATCCAACGGGTTTCCTTGATGACCTGTCGCGAGTAGCGGCGTGGGGACGTGAGAGGGGTGTGTTAGTAGCGAGTGACGAGTGTTACAGCGAATTCACGTGGGCTTCGACACCAGCGTCGATTTTGCAGCACGGTCGAGACGGCGTACTGGCGGTGCATTCGATCTCCAAGCGCTCAAACCTTGCTGGTATTCGTGCCGGTTTCTACGCGGGAGATGAGGATATCGTCGCGTATCTCCGTTTGGTTCGCCAACACGCGGGCTGCATGGTTCCGGGACCTGTCCAGGCGGCCGTGGCCGCGGCGTACGGCGACGACGAGCACGTACGAATCCAGCGCGATCGCTATTTGGGCCGATTGGAAACGCTCTCCAAAGCGTTGAATGCGACCGGTATTGCAGCTCCCGTCCCCGAAGGTTCGTTCTATCTTTGGTGTAAGCGCGAAGGGCTCAATGGGTGGGAGTTGGCGGCGGAAATTGCCGAGCTCTCCGGCCTTCTTGTGAGTCCCGGTGATCTCTACGGCGACGCCGGAAGAGAATTCGTTCGAATCGCTGTCGTGCAACCTGATGAGCGTATTGCCCTCGGCGCCGAACGCCTGCTCAATCGCTAAATACTGAACCGAATTTCGTTCGATCCAGACTCTCGTTGGAGAAGATGCCCAAGTTACGATAGTCCTATGGGTTCTTTAGAAACGCGCATTGCTTCGTGGTACGAGAAAATTGGCGAGATGACGCCCGACAATGTCGAGGCCCGCAGAGACGTTGAGTTAGTTATTACGAAACTTGACGAAGGCCAATTGCGCGTCGCCGAAATTGTCGACGGGGATGTCGTGGTGCACGGTTGGGTGAAGCAGGCCATTCTTCTTTTGTTTCGTCTGCATGGTCTTGAAAAGAGCGAAGCGGGGCCGTTTGAGTATTACGACAAGTTGGAACTGAAGCATGACTTTGAACGTCAAGGTGTCCGAGTGGTTCCTGGTGCTTCGGCTCGTCGCGGGAGTTTTCTAAGCCCCGGGGTGATACTCATGCCGAGTTACGTGAACATCGGAGCGTGGGTGGGACCCGGAACGATGGTTGACACCTGGGCCACGGTGGGCAGTTGTGCCCAAATTGGCGCCAATGTTCATTTGTCCGGTGGCGTTGGCATCGGTGGCGTCTTAGAGCCACCCAACGCAGTTCCCGTAGTTATTGAAGACGACGCCTTCATTGGTAGTCGGTCAATGATTGTGGACGGTGCACGCGTCGGTCGCGGTTCTGTATTGGGAGCCGGCACTATTTTGAATCCCACGATTCCGGTGATTGATGCCGAGACGGGAAAGGAACTTTCGCGCGGCTACGTACCCGATTATTGCGTAGCGGTCAGTGCTAACCGAAAGCGCGATTTTTCCGGTGGCGAGTTTTACTTGCCCTGTGTGCTCGTCGTACGCCACCTCGAAGAAGGTGAGCGCCATAACAAAGTGACACTCAATGCGGTGCTTCGTGACCACGGCGTTTCCACGTGAGTCGACTCGACGCCGCTTACGAACTGATTGCCATCAATTCCGTGAGCGGGGCAGAGTCAAACATTGCTCATTTCGTGGCTGATCGACTGCGGTTGAATCCTCGTCTCGAAGTAGAACAAATCGGCGACAACGTGGTGGCGCGAACGAGTGGACACTACGCGCGCCGTGTCATTGTGGCGGGTCATCTCGATACCGTGCCAGGCGACGCGTCGCTCGCCAAGAAGGAAAAGGACCGCGTCACGGGTCTTGGCGCCTCTGACATGAAAGGCTCGCTCGCGGTGATGATGGAGCTGGCTCAAAAAGAGGTGGACTGGGCAAGTGAGATCACCTGGATTTTTTACGCACGCGAAGAGATTGCTCGAAAGGAATCAGGGCTTTTGGAGATAGCGACTCTTCGACCGGATCTTTTGCAAGGTGACGTCGCTATTTTGGGTGAGCCCACCGGCGGGTCCGTCGAAGTTGGTTGCCAGGGGACGCTTCGACTGCGAGTTAGTTTACGAGGCAAGCGAGCGCATATCGCTCGGGCCTTTACGGGTATCAATGCCATTCATCGTCTGGGACTGGTGTTGAGTGCGGTCGCGGCCTACGAGCCCCGGTCCGTGGACATTGATGGCGTGGTGTACACGGAACAATTGCAAGCGGTGTTTGTCGAAGGCGGTGTGGCGAACAACGTCGTGCCCGACCTTGCGACCTGCACGCTTAATTACCGCGTTGCGCCGGACCGAACGCTCGATCAAGCGGTCGCAAGTGTTCGTGAATTGTTGAGAGGCGTTCTTGGTGAAAGTGATGAGATTTCGGTGCTTGACTGGGGCCCACCGGCTCCGCCGACTCTCGATCATGACGTGATTGCTCGACTGGTGACACTCACGGGCGAAAAGCCTCGGGCGAAGCTCGGTTGGACGGACGTCGCCACGTTCTGGGAGCGCGGTGTTCCCGCGACCAACTTTGGAGCGGGCGACCCTCTGCTGGCGCATCAGAGCGGTGAATTTGTCACTGAGGACGAATTAAACACATTTGCCCAGACGTTGGAATCCGTACTCAAGGGCAATTGAGGGGTCGGTTTCCTTTTTTAGTACGAACGCAATACTGAAATTACGCGACCGTAAATCGTTACCTCGTCAGTCGCGAAATCGAGTGGCTCCATAGCGTCGTTTTCGGGCTTCAATATTGTTCGAGAACCCTGTGGAAAATAACGCTTGACTGTCGCTTCTTCTCCGGGAATGCCAGCCACCACGATTGTTCCTTTTCCGGGCACTTCGTCCTTTTGAACAACGACGTAATCACCCGAAAGAATGCCGGCATTGATCATTGAATCGCCACGAACACGGAGCAGGAAACTTTCACCGCGACCCGCAAACTGCTCGGGCACGGCAACGAGCTCGGAATCTTGCTCCTGGGCCAACACGCCGGTACCTGCCGCAACGTCACCTAATAAGCGAAGGTGACGAATGTTGGATGTGGACGGCTCGTTTTGAATGTCGTAGCGAACGGTCAAGGTGCGTGGTTGTTGAGGGTTCTTCTCGAGGTAGCCTGCGCGCTTTAAGACTTCGATGTGATTGGCAACGGTAGCGGGGGATTTAAGCCCGACGTGGTCACCGATTTC
The DNA here is from genome assembly GCA_003138895.1 of Acidimicrobiaceae bacterium. Lineage (GTDB taxonomy): Bacteria > Actinomycetota > Acidimicrobiia > Acidimicrobiales > RAAP-2 > RAAP-2. Next base: position 12,866 of record PLHJ01000020.1, on the reverse strand, counting down.
CCGGACGGTCGGCGGGAAATTGCGTTCCCGTTGGCACGAAACGATGAAGTCGAGAATTTGACGACGCATGGGAGTTAGTACTTCAGCCATTTGGACCTCATTTGAACGAACACGTGTTCGTAGAATAGTTCGTTTGGGGCAGAAAATCAAACACCTGTTCGTAATATTCGGTATTTACAGGCCATTTGGGCAGAGAATTCAGATGAATGACGACAGCCTTTTGATGGTCTAATGCCCTTTAAGGGACGTACGTGGGGTCAACGCGTGAAGAATCGACATCCTCGGTCGGTTCCAAATTGACCCGGTAGCCATCGATCACGGAAACAAGTTTCACGGCGTCGATGTGGGGATTCGCGCTTCCACGCCACTTCATCTTGGCGAATTTGCGAGCGTCCTGGATATCTGTGGCTACGACCACGACCACTTCGTGGTCCTCACCAATTCGTCCGGCAGCAAGTTCGCCGCCGAGGTAGACCACGTACAGCTGGGGCTCATTGTCTTGTTCGCTCATGGTGCGATGTTACTGGTGGCACCTTCTTCGCGGCAGAGAAAAACTGCGACCGTTGCGACGCCAATCGAATTAAGGAGCGTCGTGGAAGTCATCGCATCAGATAGTGAAGTTGTATTGGGCCAGTGCTGGCGAGACCTTGCAGAAATCACTGCATCGGGAATTGACCGAGTGATTCTCTACGGTCCTCCCGGAACCGGAAAGACGTACGCGGCTCTCCGCTTTGGCATAACGACCGACGTTGTCGAACGGCTCATATGCACAGAGGACGTCACGAGTGCGGAAGTGACCGGATCGTGGTGCCCCGCCGGTGCCGACGCGTGGGAATGGCTCGAAGGTCCCGCCATTAGAGCGTGGCGAGGTGACGGCATCCGGGGTGGACGACTGGTAGTCGACGAAGTCGATCGTGCTTCGGGCGACGTACTTAGTTTGTTGCTCGCTATGACCGATACCGACGACTCTGCTCGCTGGAAGAATCCGCAATCGAGAGAAGTCGTGCGACCCGCGCCGGGGTATTCGGTCGTAATGACAACGAACCTCGAAGAGCTCGAAGAATTGCCCCCGGCGCTTCGTGACCGGTTTCCTGTTGCTATTCGCATTGACCAACCGCATCCTTCGGCGGTTCGATCATTGAGTCCCGACCTTCGTCGAGCTGCACTCAATGGATCACTCGGTGAGCCCTCGAGGAGAATTTCGTTGCGCACGTTCTACGCGTTTGACCGCCTGCGCCGAAGCACGAATGCGCAACGCGCCGCCTCGTTACTTTTTGATTCCGCTGAGGCCACCGCGTTTCTTGACGCTTTGTCTATCGGGGCACTTGGGTGAGTTCGAGCATTATCTTTCCCGAACTCGTTGTTGGACGTGAAGACGAATATAGTGACGGCTCCTGGCGCGTTCTCGAAGGCTTTGCTCGGCGTGGAGAAGCGAGTTGCGATTTTCGTCGTCGAGAACTTCGTGTGCCACTCGGCTCTACGCCCCTAGACCGCATTGTTCGCGCGCACGAACTTGTGCACGTGCGGATCAGCCCCCACGACGCAAGCCCCAGTGAGATATACCCCGAGTTACCGGCGCGAGTGCTGCAGTGCGCCGAGGAATTTCGAGTTAACGAAATGCTACGACGTCTCGGGTTTGACGTGTCAATTCTGCGAGACGGTTCGGAGAAATTTGGCGCATCGCAGTTAGCGATGAATAGTGATTGGGAAGAGGCGGTGTATTTCTTCTTGGCTGTATTGGGCACGGGAGGAGAAAAAGAATTTCTGAGCGGACTACGTCCGCTGCAACCGGATTGGGTGAAGGCACTGCGAACCTTAAAGGGAAAAGTGAATGCTCTCGTTGGTGATTTCACGACAAGCCGCTTGGGCGCGACTTCACGAGGCGAATTCGAGTTGCCATTGGGCTACGTCAATGTGAGCGTCGACGTAGCTCGCCTCGCGATAATTGCTTCGTCTGCTCGAGTACCCAACGATCAGGCAGGTCATCGCCTGTTTCGTCGTTCGCTTGAAATCGGTGCTCGTCGACCCGCCACGGGCCATTTCGCCGAACTGCATTTTGATTCAACGCTCGAGTACCACGTGATCGCAAGAAGGCGACTCCATCGCGTTCGTCGAGGCGCCCCAACGGGAACATCACTTCGCTATCCGAGTCGATTGCTCACTGACCCTCAGCGACGCGCATTCGCACGACATCAGTACGTCGCCGGTGGCATCGTCATCGTTGATCAGTCGGGCTCCATGGCAATTGATGAAGAAGTGTTGGACCAGATGCTTTACGACGTCCCTGGCGTTCTCGTGGTTGGCTACAGTCACCGTCCGGGTGATCGCACGGGCGTAGCAAACGCCTGGGTGTTGGCTGATCGAGGACGAAGGACGCGTACCGCGCCGAGTGGAAACGTGGGCAACGGGGTGGACGGACCGATACTTCGTTGGGCTATCCATCAGCGTCGAGGATCGGAACGGGTGCTGTGGGTTACTGATGGGCAAGTCACGGATTCCAATGATCACCCGGACGACGCTCTCACCATGGAATGTGCCCACCTCGTCCGACGGGGCTCTATTGAACTGGTCGCCACCGTCAATGAAGCGTCGAAAAACCTTTCAAAAAGGCACGCCTCGCGACGGTCCGATTTGAGCAAATTTGGACGAGTAGGGCGAGAATTACTACGAAATCGCCATGTCACAGGGTCGCGATAGAAATATCACCAAGGGGTTGCAGCGAACACTTGTTCGGTGTAATCTTACGAACAAGTGTTCGTTTTAGAAAAGGAGTGTCGGAGATGGTTGCAGCAAGGATTTTCGAGGAGCCCTGGAGCCCCCAAGAGGACGTGCGTCCACACCTGCACATCGTTGAAGTGCCTAAGACCCAAAAGGTCAACGCGCTGGGCGTTCCGGTTTCGGCCCGACGAGCCGCCCGAGCGCGGATGCTTCGCCGCCGCCGCCGCACGCTGGGAATTTTCGTCGTGGTGATTGCCAGCGTGCTGCTTGCAGTTCCCGGTCACGCTTTTGGTGGTGTGACAACTACGGGCGTCGCCAGCGATGAAGCGGCGAGTTCATTATTGGCCCCCGGCATGGTCTACGTAGTGGCGTCTGGTGACACCGTCAACTCGATTGCGAAAATGATCAACCCGTGGTCGCCCCAGATTGCTGAACGAGCTCTTACGAAAGAACTCGGATCGAACGTCGTAATACCCGGCGAACACGTACTTATACCCTAAGCCCTTAAAAAATAGGGTGTACCGTATTTTGGTGCGGTGTCCTTTTTGTGCTGCCGACGACGACCGCGTGGTCGATTCGCGTATGGCCGAAGATGGCATCGCGATCCGACGCCGGCGTGAGTGTTCGGCCTGTCATCAGCGCTTCACCACGTTCGAACGAATTGAAGAAGTCGGACTCGTGGTAGTTAAACGATCGGGCGAGCATGAACCTTTTGATCGAGAAAAGGTCCAAATTGGGGTGCGAGCAGCGTGCAAAAACCGTCCCGTTGACGAAGGGGCGGTCGTTGCTCTCGTGGCTGGAGTGGAAGAGTCGATGCGACTTTTAGGACGTGACGTGACGAGTGAAGAAGTTGGTCTCGCAACGCTCGAAGCTTTGCGAAATTTGGACGACGTGGCATATGTTCGTTTTGCTTCCGTTTACAAGGGATTTGAACAAGCGGATGATTTCGCTCGAGAAATTGGCATGTTGGTGAAATCAACTGCACCTAAGCACAAGGCCTAGTTATGCGCGCGTTTCGAACTCTTCCCAACGTAGCCCTTGCTGTCTACGCTCATCCAGATGACGCCGATGTGGCGGCTGGTGGTGTACTGGCGACGTGGGCGCAGGCTGGCTGTTCCACGCACCTCGTCATCGTGTGCGACGGGGCTAAAGGATCCCACGACGCCAGTGTTGACACCGACAAACTGCGCGAACGACGGGCTCACGAATTGCAAGTGGCGGCCGGACTTTTGGGTGTGGGCAGTGTTCGTTCGCTTGGTCGTCCCGATGGGGGTTTCTCTAATGACGAAGAACTCCGTGAACAATTGGTCGGGATCATTCGCACCCTTCGCCCCTCGATTGTCTTGGGACCAGATCCCACCGCGACGTTCTTTGGTGGGGTGTACATAAATCATCGCGATCACCGTGAACTGGGTTGGGCACTACTTGACGCAGTGGCACCGGCGAGTGCGATGCCCCAGTACTACCCCGAACAAGGACCGCCTCATGAGGTGTCGCAGCTGCTTCTTTCTGGAACGCACGAGGCCGACGTCGTTGCCGATATCTCAAACGGTATTGAGCAGAAAGTTAAGGCAGTTTTGGCCCACGAGTCCCAATTGCGTGAAGAGCCGGACTGGGTGCGATCGGCCGTCTCGGTTCGCGCTGAGCAGGCGGGGCGTGAGATTGGCGTGACGTACGGTGAAGCCTTCCGACTCGTTGACTTCACCAAATAACGACCCGAGCGTCGACGAGGCGCCCATTTTGCACGTCGACCTGGACGCGTTCTTTGCGTCCGTGGAAATCATTGATGATCCAAAATTACGGGGGCGGGCCGTTGCGGTAGGTGGAGCGGGCGAACGCGGCGTGATTGCCAGTGCCAGTTACGAAGCCCGTCGTTACGGGGTCCGAAGTGGCATGGCCAGCGTTCTTGCGAAGCGACAATGTCCCGGTTTGATAATCCTTCCAGGTCGCTTTGATCGCTACGAGGAGTATTCGCGCCAGTTTCACGCCATTGTGGCCCAAGGTATGCCGGTATATGAACCGCTCGGCCTTGACGAACTCTTCGCTGATCTTCGTTCTCTTCGCCGCCTCAATGTTCGACCTTTGCAAGCGGCGGCGCTGCTTCGTTCGCGGGTTAAGGACGAGTTAAAGATTGAATGTGGTATTGGCCTAGGTCCAAACAAGCTCTTTGCCAAGCTCGCCTCCAAGCAGTCCAAGCCCCGGGTTGTCGAGGGGCGCTTGATGGAAGGGCCCGGAGTTTTTTGGGCGGATGAGCAAGTCCAGCATCAATGGCTCGAAGAGTTACCAGTGCGTGCTCTTTGGGGTGTTGGTCCTCAGACGTCGAAGAAGCTCGAGAAACTTGGTCTTTCCTACATTCGCCAACTGCGAGAAGTCGATGAAGCGACGCTGGCGCTGCACTTGGGACCGGCGTTGGCGCACACGCTGGCTGGTTACGCCGTGGGTCGTGATGATCGACCCGTTCTTGATTCAAGAAAAGCGAAATCAATTGGTCACGAAGAGACCTTTGCTCGCTCACTCGCCGGTTACGCTGAACTCGGAGAAATTGCCAAAAAGCAAGCGGGCGTCGTAGGTCGAGCTCTTCGAGCGAGCGGGCAAGTCTGTCGAACGATCAGCATTGTCATGCGATTCGATGATATGACGAGTATTTCTCGCTCGCAGACGTTGAGTTTTGGCTTGGACGACGATGACGCTATTGATGAAATCGCCTGCGCCCTCGCAGAAGCAGTGGATTGGAAGGCATCTGTTCGACTCTTTGGGATCCACGCTTCGTCGCTCGCAAAGCGCTCGGACAATGAATTACAACTCTCGTTTGAGATTGAAGATATTCAACAAGACGCTCGTCGCGCGGCGCAAGAACGCTCCAGATCACTGCAGTCATCTCGCGAAGGGCTTCGCGACGCGATTGATGACGTGCGACAGCGCTTTGGCCGTTCGGCTCTGGGCACCGGACTCGATCTCGCCGACGGCGGTCTTGACGTTTCCGCCCAACGTGGGCGCCACGCCTTTGGTCCTGATCAAAAAGGAACGAACGCCTAGAACCCTGGCGGCAATTGCGCTGAAACTGCCCCAAAGAGTTCAAAGAGCAATGCGGCGCTCACGACGACGATTCCCGTCGCGATGACTATTTTGTGCGCAGTCTCACGCCACCACTTGATCGCTACGAGCACGAACATTATGAACAAGAAACTAAAGAGCACAATTGGCCATGCGCCGCTCGTTGACGACGGTTGCACGAAGGTTGCCTGCGACGAAGCAATTTGTCGCCGTTGTGTCGCACTGAGCGGTGCTAAGCGCTGAACAGCAACGAGTCGTGCTCGAAGGATGAGCCGAGACGCGGCCGAATATGGTGGTGTGCACGTCGTCAGCGTCAACGTGGGTCGGCTGGTGACATCAAGCACCCCTACATCATTCGGTGAAACAGTGCTGTAGGACAAGACGCGATAGAGCAAACGCGCTCGAGGCGTGACGATGACAATTGGATCGCCCTTTTGCAACTCGTTGAGGTAGCGAAAGGGGTGACCCCACGTCGTTCGGTGGCCGGCGATGGCGACGTTGCCCGCTTCACCAAGCCCCGGCGTCGAGGGGTAGTGCCCAGGTCCTTCACTCAGTTGGTTTTCACCAACGCCTTGAACAATCGCTTGGCGTAGGTGGATCGTGGGGATTTCGATTTCGCCCAGCCACGCACCGACCCGAGGCTGTGTTTGTACGGGCAGTGGAATGGCGGGTCCGACGGGAAGTGACGTCAACAATGTGTCACGCGAGACCCGCGGAGCAACGTGAGAAATCGCGTTTTCCAGCGCGCTCTGGTGACGTGACTGCAAAACGTTGGTGAACCAGAGTTGATACATCACGAAGAGAGCGAGCAGGAGACCTATACCAATAAGTGTCCATGCCGCATAGGTTGCTGCTTCCCACCATTTATTGGTGGAGGACCGTGTGACCGGTGGGGTCACTGAACGGTAACGAGCGTACCTATGGGCGTACTGGGATAAACCGTCTTGGCATTGTCGAACGACATTTCGACGCAACCCAGACTCTGTGGGTACCCGTACGACGAGCGAATAAATCCGTGGAGCGCGTCACCACCGTTGAAGTAGGACACCCAGGGAATTCCCGTGTCGTGATATTTCGAACCGTCTGGATTCGTGCCACTCATTGTGGTGGTGACGAAACGCAAGTACACGGGGTACGTGCCTTGCTCGGTGGGTGCTTGGGAAATACCCGTATTGACGGTTGTCGTATAGGCCTTCATGCCGTTCTTGTACAGCACCAATGTTTCGGGTTGCTTCTGACTTACGTAGACGTAGTTGTAATCGGTGGGGTCGTGCTGATTTGTGCTTACGGCGTTGAGCAAATCAAACCACGTGGCCGGGTCAACAATGCCGGTCGTGGGAAGGTTGTGCACCGACTGGAACCTCATGACGGCACCACGAAGGATCACGTTGTTTGATCCCACGCGCCAAAGCACACGAAGAGCCGCGGGCAACGTGAAGCGCCAGGCAAACGTGCCGGTCTGCACCGCCGTTGGTGTTGACGTAGTTGTCGTGGTCGACGAAGGAGCCGGTGTAAATGAAACCGGGAGGTAATTAAGTTGCGCGAGAAGTTGTTCTTCTTGTGCCACCGAGACGGCGACAGATTCCCAATGCGTCTTGGTGGACGTTACCTGGCAACTGCTCGTGCATGAAATCGCCGTCGGAATGAGGAGCGCGTATTCACGAAGCGGCACCAGCGTCGACGTCGTGATCGCCTCTACGTCATTCGTACCAATTTGCTCCCAACGCGTCTTCAGTTGTGGCGTGGTCTTAAGAGCCGGAAGGTCCTTCGCATTAATTGCCCTGGTGAAGTGCAATCGAGCAACGGGTAGCGAACTCATGAGTTGATCAGGCACCGAATAACTCACGTGAAGAATCGAAGGCGTCGCGGACGTTGCCTGCGCCAATGGCGACATGAGTAACGAGCCCATAAATATGGTGCTCGCAAGGACGCCACCGACCCCCAGGGCGCTGTTCTTGCTAAATTCCCGCAGTCTCACTCCTCAAGGATACTGCCGAGGACGTGGTCTACTGCGTCGTGAGCACTGCCTCGCCAAGGCGCAAGGTCACATCGTTCGATTTCTCAGAACCCAAGGCGTGCCCCTGTGCATCGGTGACGTAGAAGGTATCCACAGCAAAGTCTCCGACAGTACTCAGACGGGCGGCCTTGACGTCGACACCCGCATCAGCGACCACCGTGGCGAGTTGATGGAGGAGGCCAAGGTGGTCAAGCGCTCGCACTTCAATGACCGTTGCACGGTCAGACGCGGCCGGCAGTTCTTGAGCCCCGGGCTCGAGACGACGCGCCGAGCGAGGTCGATGGGCGTACGAAGCAATCCGAGCACTCAGGGCACTCGCTAGTTCGTGCGGGGATTCCAGCGCGCGGTGGATATCGAGTGAAAGCTGCTCGGCGCTGGGCCATCCTCGAGGTCCAGGCGAGCAATAAAAACGATCGAGGGCCACGCCCTCTTCGGCGTGCACGTCGGCGCTTCGTACGTCGAGACCCGCGACGGCCAGCACGCCCGTAATGGTGGCGAGTAGTCGGGGTTGGTCCCGTGCGGCGACGAGCAGCCAGTCGCCCTCGTGTCGAACAACGAGTCCCTCGCTGCGCGCCTGCTCTATGAGATCTCGATGAGCCAGAGGAGACGTTGTGTTGGGCTCTCCTCGAAGAGCGGTGCGCACGCGACGGACTAAATCATCGACCAGCTGCGCCTTCCAAGTTCCCCACGCGCTTGATCCCGTCGCCAGTCCGTCCGCTCGGGCGAGTGCACCAACGAGTTCCAGAATTTCTTCGTCGCCAATGGCGGCAGCGACGTAGCGAATTGTCGCGGGATCTTCGAGGTCGCGTCGGGTGGCGGAGTCGGGGAGTAAGAGATGGAAGCGAACCATGGCCACGAGAACGGCCGTGTCGTCGTCGCTGAAGCCCATGCGTGGTCCCATTCGCTGGACGAGCTCGACACCAATATTGGTGTGATCGCCACCATGACCCTTTCCAATGTCATGAAAGAGGGTCCCGAGTAACAACAAGTCGCGACGCGCGACGGGCGTCTCAGCGTCATTGGCGAAACAGACTGCTTCAAGTAAATGCCGATCTGCCGTGTAGCGGTGGTAGGCATTTCGCTGATGGTACGAACGAACGGCCGACCACTCGGGCAAGAGTTTTGTAAAGAGATTGTAGGTGTCAAGTGTTTCAACGGCGCGAACCAGACCTTTAGGAGCGCTGAGTAATCGAATGAAAGCCTCGCGGGCGTTAAGGGACCACGGTTCAGGAATTGGTGCCGCGGAACTCAACTGTTCAAGCGATGCCTTCGACATTGGTTGATTGCGTTCAGCACTTAAGGCAGCGAGTCGTAGTACCAGAGTGGGATCAGTTTGAATGTAAGAAGGGTCACTGATCGTGAGTTCACTATTCACCACTGCGATGCCAGGCTCGAGTTGCTCGCTCTTCTCGATGGTACTGCCACTTCTCTGATGTGCGTGGAAGTACCACGTTGCGTCCGTGGTGAGGGCCACGGCCCGAGCGGCCGCCGAAACAGTACGCATCAGGTCGTCGGCGTCGGAGAACTTTAAACGTTCCGCGACTTGATCTTGCTCTTGTAATTGGAGACGATCAACACCTCGGCCCAGGATTCGGTGCAGCGCAACACGAACGTCGAGCAAGGTATCGCGCGCACGTTCGACGTGGGTGAGGTCTGTTTTTTCTGCGATGTCAGGAAATGCCAGAAGTACTGCACTCAGAACGTTCACGTCGCGAAGTCCGCCGTGTGACTCTTTTAGATCTGGTTCCAAGAGGTCGGCCAAGTCGCCTTGTTCTTCGTGGCGAAGTCGCATCTGTTTTTCCAGAACCGGAATCCATCGTGTACCAAGGTCACCCGACCACATAGAGCGAATGTTGTGCAAAATCGGTTGCGCGATTGATGCGTCGCCCCAAATAAATCGACCATCTAAGAGCCCCAATGAGACCCTTAAGTCGTCGTTCGCGACTGCAAAGACCTCTTTGGGCGTTCGCACCGAGTGATCGAGGGCCACGCCTTCGTCCCAAATGGGATACCAAATCTTGTCCGCGACGACCTTTACTTTTCGAAAGCCGTCATAGACGAGCAAAAGGTCAAGGTCGCTGTAGGGGGAGAGTTCGCCTCGTCCGTAGCCACCGGTGGCGATAAGCGCGATTTTCTTAGGAGATTCTCCTAAAGCTCGTGCAGCGACCCCGCGGAGCCACTCGTCGGCGAGAGCCGAGTATTCGCGGCAAAAACCGATGCCTCGTAGATCATTTCGTGCCAGCATTGTGGCGCGTTGGTCACGGAATTGCTCGCTTTGCACTGTGCGCACCGTACCATTGGATGAGCAGTAACTAACCGAAGGTTGTGCGATGTCATTTTTGAAAATAGTGGTGCTAGTTATTTTGGTGGCTGTCCTCGCATCGATTCTTTTTGGAATCATTGGTTTTCTCGGCGGCGTCATTTGGTTCGTCATCAAGTTGGCTGTCGTCATCGCGATTGCGTACTTCGTTGTGAAATGGCTGGTCTCGAGGTAGGCCGTTCTTCAAGGCGAGTAGAGTAGACGTTTCTGGCGGCGTGGCCGAGTGGTTAGGCAGGGGCCTGCAAAGCCCCGTACTCCGGTTCGAATCCGGACGCCGCCTCCAAATTCAAGTGAGCTAAATACGAGTAACGCTTGAAGTCAGTTCAGTTTTCATTCGCTGCTTTTGATCGTGCGTTAGCCGCACGAATTTGCTGACGAAGAGAAGTCCATCAATTTTTGGCTGCAAATGATGCTCGAATCGACTGCAAAAACGCCACGCCATCGGCCGATATGGCAACGACGCGAATCGACTCGTTACTGAGTTTTTGCTCTACGAGACCCCGATCATTGGCTTCTTCCCACACGGGAAGCCGGGGGCAGGAAGTTCGCCACGCGCTCATGACCTCCTCGTAGGGCTGAGGGCTCTTCTCGAGCCATTCCAGTAGATCAATTATCAGCGAATCAACAGTATTCATAACGTATAACTATCCATTGTACGACTCAGATGACAATGATGCGAAGCAGAACCGTGAGCAACACGACGGGAATGCCAACAATCGCTGCTCGTTTTCGATCCTCGGTCGATTGACCCTCTAACAAGAACAGCCAGGCGAGCACAGTCACGTCGACGCCGTAGCGGAGGTCAAAAGGGGCATGCCAGCCATTTCTCGTTTCACAGACAACCAACGCTAACGACGCGATAAACGCTCCAACCTCCTCCGGACGTTTGCGTGGGCGCCTTTTCCACCCAAAGATCGAGAGCACTAGCAGCCCTAGAACCTGGGCGACGATGATGAGCCCTTTGACCATTTGATGGGCGCCAAAGGGACGGAACCAGTCGACAACTGAACTGAACACGCCGACGAAAGGCAAACCCAGATTTCCACCAGCCGCGTCAAAAAGGGGCATTCGGTGAATTACGGAATAAAGAAAAATTTGCCAGCCGAGAAGAGCAACGAGAGGGATCAACCAAGCTGGCGATACTTTTCGAAGGTTTTTAGGGTCGCGAATGTTTGTGATGACGAGTACGGCACCATAGACAAAGACAGGAAACAATAATGGCTCTCTCGTAAGGAGGGCGAAGGCCCAAACAATCCCAACCCAAACCCACCGTTGGTGACGGGCGAGCACGAATCCCCCAATAAATAAGGTGACAGAGAGAACCTCGGTGAGGTCTCGACTGAGTGCCCCAACGAGCCCTGGCACAGCCAGTAGCAAGAGCCCCCACCAAGGAGATTGATCGTTTTCGAGCGCGACCGCAAAGCCGAGGCGAACGAGTACAAGTAATGCGATTACGTTAACGAAGACCAGCGTCCACGATATGAAAGAACGGTGACCTCCCGCCAACAGCCACGCCGCGACGGGATAGACCATTCGGTTCAGTCGAGCGGCGCTATCAAGAGATATCCCTAAGTGTGGCGCTGAGTGCAAATTCGTTGGATCCGCAGCGAGGCGCCAGTAGAATTGTCCGTCGTAGCCCGTCGAATTCTGAAAGACGTAGAGAAATTTTGGCACCCGATGGGAATTGGCGAACGAACTACCCGCCACCGCGAACCTCGAAATTTGTCCGTGTGCAGCAACGACCCAGCGAAGACCGACAAAGCCCGTGAGAAGGCCGGCACAAGTGACGACAGGAAGATGCCAACTGGTACGTCGGAGTCGTTCGAGAGTCACTACTGGGCAACTTAGGGTTCTTCCACTCGTCGAACGAGGAGCGTTTGTTTAGAATTGGCGTAGATTTCCAGTGAGCGAACGTGACTCAGATTTGAAGGTCGTATGAGTACGGGGTGTCACGGTGTCGTGCAAGGCTGTTGCCCGTGAAGCTGATTCAGGAAGTCCCGGCGCTGCTCGTGGGATTTGACACTGAAACCACCGGGTTGAGCACCTCTGAGGACGAGGCAATTTCCTACGGCTTTGCTGTGTATCGAAGCGGTGTTCTGGAGGAACTCAGTCAGTTTTTTGCGGTACCAGCGCGGCCCATGAGTTCTGGCGCCCAGCGCGTACACGGCATTTCAATGTCGTCTCTTCAAAAGAAACTGGAAGACGGCGACGCTTTTGGTGCGAGCTACGCCGCCGAACTCGCCGCTACAAAACTTTCACAGTTCGCAAGCGATGGCGCGGTTTTCGTAGGGTCGAATCCGATGTTTGACTTCAACATGCTGGAGTCGACGCTTCGACGACACGGACACGGGGGCCTTCGACCATTTGGCATTGCTCCGCCTCAGATATCAATTATTGACGTGGTCAGTCACGATGTTTTAATTGAACCGCGGAGCGCTTCGCGCCCCCGGCGAGGTTTGGCGCAACTTTGTGGTCACTACGGCATTACGCCCGGTCAACATGATGCGGCCGAAGACGCTCGCGCCGCTGCTGAGGTTCTCCTGGCACAGATTCGCCGAAATTCGGAATTGGAGTCGTTGGATCAGAGTGAAAAGGACATCGAGGTCCAACACGATATTGTTAGTCGAAGCTCACGAGATCAACGTGCGGTAAATGCAACGATTCTTAGCCGGTTACTTCGAGCGCGACGGCCATAGAAAAGCGGTAACCACCCAATCAAATCTGCGTTGTTGGCCCTCAATGGTAGGGTGGTTCACC
>PLHJ01000001.1 GCA_003138895.1 Acidimicrobiaceae bacterium | reverse complement strand
ATAAAGCCTAGGTGAAAGGGTTTGGGGTACTCCGTCAAAAGACTGAGACTGATCTTTCAGGGTTTCCATCGAAAGATTTCTCACCGGCACCACGACGTCTGCTCCGTCGATATCCACGACCCGCAACGTCATGGCGTAACTCGCGGCGAGTTCGGGCGAGCGGATCACGTCGTGTGAAGGACCCTCACAGACCAACTTTCCATCACTCAACAAAACGAGTCGATCGGCAAATTGCCCCGCCAGCGTGAGGTCGTGCAAGGTAGAAAGAACCGTGAGGCCGCAGTCGTCGACCTCACGTCGCAACAACTCTAGAAAATCGATTTGGTGTCGAAGGTCAAGCCCGGAAATTGGTTCGTCGAGCACAATCGTCATCGTCGACTGCGCCAATGCGCGCGCCAGCACCATTCGCTGACGTTCGCCACCGGAAAGTGATGCAACGTCGCGAAGTGCAAAGTGTGACAGGTCGAGTCGGGCAAGGACGTCTTCGACGAGCGAGCGGTCGCGAGCACTCATGGCGCGAAGTATGCCGTGATGCGCCGTTCGACCGAGCCCCACATATTCGCGAACGGTCATGCCGGCAGGCACCGTCGGATGCTGCGGCACGAGGGCAATTCGTTTGGCGCGTTGACGCTCGTTCATGGAGCCCAGGTCTTCATCGTCAATGAAGATGAATCCTTGCGTCGGTGTTCGAATGCCGGCGGCTGATTCAACGAGTGTCGTCTTGCCGGCACCATTGGGACCAATGACGGTGCACCACGATCCAGCCGCGATGTCAAGGGTGACGTCATCAATCAAGACGGCGTCGCCAATGCAAACACTCAAATTACGAATACTTATTGCGGCCATATCACGCGGCTCCGTCGCAGATTGAGTACGAGAACAAACACCGGCGCCCCAACGAGCGCCGTGACCACGCCAATGGGCAGTTCTGATGGCGACACAACGGTACGAGCAACGGCGTCCGCAATCACAAGAAACGCCGCACCAAAAAAGAGTGAGATGGGAAGAATCCGTCGGTACGAGGTTCCCACGAGCAGGCGAACGATATGAGGAATGATGATGCCAACAAAGCCAATGAGGCCAACAACCGAAACAACGGCCGCCGTGCCAAGTGACGACGCTAGGACAACAATCAGACGCACACGACTCACCGGAAGTCCCAGCGAACGAGACTCCACGTCACCAACACTCAAAACGTCCAGCGCTCGACCCGAAGCCACGCACACGATGCAGCACACCACCACGTAGGGCAGCACCACGAGCACCTGATGCCAGCTCGCGCTCGCCAATGATCCAAGAAGCCACAGATACACACGAGTAATAGTCGCGCTGGTGTTCGATTGTTGCAGATATGTTTGAAATGCCGTGAACAGTGATGCAACGGCGACGCCCGCCAAGATGAGTGTTGACGAGTTGCTTCGCATTCCTCGTCCACCTATGACCCACGTCAGCAGTACTGCGAGCAATGCACCGGCAAACGCCAGGGCCGGAGTCCACGTCGGCGTTGAAAAGCCATTACCCAAGTTCACGATCGCAATGGTGGCTCCGAGTCCGGCTCCGGCAGCAACGCCGAGTAAATACGGATCTGCCAAGGGATTACGAAACACTCCTTGATACGTGCCACCGGCAACCGACAACATTGCGCCTGCCAACAAAGCGAGCACCACGCGCGGTGCTCGTAGTTGCCAAACAATCAGCACTTGTAATGAAGTGAGATGGGAATGACCGATACCAACGTGACTCGCAACGTTTCCAAGAATGCTTGTCCACGAAATTGAAAGGGGCCCAACGGCCAAGCCGCCGAGCGCGCACACCACGACAGCCGCAAAAGAACATGCGGCCACGATGCTGACGCGTCGACGACTAGGCGGAAGGGCTTCGAGCATGTATCTATGACTTCCAGAGACGTGCGTCGTTAAGCGCAGACTTCACGCCTCGGGTCAAATCGTTCATCAGTATGCCCAGACGCGGTCCCCAGCGCGACGCTATGTCATCGCTGAGTCCAACAATGTGTCCGTACTTAACGGCGCTCATTGTCGAAAAACCGGAGCGCTTGGCGAAGTTCTTTGCATTGACAGAACAACAAATCGTGTCAGCGAGGAACACCAGCTTCGGATTGGCCCCAACGAGATATTCACGGCTGAGTTGCGGGTAGCCAGCGTCGGCCGCCGAAGACTGGGCGTCGGCCACGTTGACAACGCCTAACGACTTCAGCAATGCCCCCACAAACGTGGAACTGGCTAACGAATACAGCGTGGGATCAAGTTCGTAGTACACGGTCAATTTCTTCGACGAGTGCGCGGGAACCGAACGGATGTCCTTCGTGATGGTGGCCTGCAAAGATGCAGCGATTGCGTCCGCCTTTTTTACGTGTCCCGTTAGCTTTCCCAGAGTGGTGATCTGAGACAAAGCAGTTGCCACCGACGTGGCGGCGTCTTGTTCAACAACGTCGATACCCAAGGCCGTCAAGTGTTCGGCAATGGAATTGGCGTTGTACGAAATGATGACTAAATCGGGCTTCGTCGAGTGGCCATTTTTCGTCGAACAAATGCCGGCGATAGATTCAGCGTTTGGACTGAGCGCATTGATTCTCTTTGTTGGCAGTCCATGTTTTGGATAATTCGCATCTTTGTCAACGGCTTGTACCTGGGAACCGGCACCGATGGCAAATAGTGTTTCCGTCGCCGTTGGCGATAAAGACACGATGCACGTTGGCACTGCGGCCTGGACGGCACCACTCGTACTTACAAGCGTAAGTGGCGAGAGTCCGATTGCGATTGCTACGAAGTAGCGAATGAAACCTTTCACTGGATATCTCCTTTCCGTCGAGAGTGGAATGACCGACGGATGGTGACATCCGAACGACCGCCCTTCACCTCGAGAGCTGTCTTCACATCCCCTCGTGTCAGGCGACCTGGCTTGGGAACCCTGAGGGCTCCCTTACAGTTGCGGGACAGCGTCGGAATTACACCGACTTCGCTAACGCGAGGTACCTTGACCATAGCCCAACCTTCACAAAAAGTGGACTTGGACGTACAATTCGCTCATGTCAATTTCATTCGTGCCCGATGAGGCGATGTTGCCCCAAGTGCTGCCGAACGATCGACTGCTTGCGAACGGCATTGCAATTCCCGAGTTGCGAGCGAAGTATCGCGACATCAATACGTGGCGAAACATACGGGCGGTGTTTATGGTCTGGTTTTGGACCTTAGGGCTCGCTGAACTCGGAACGCACTTTGGTTGGCTGGTCGCCATCGCCGTTTTCATATTGATGGGGCCGATGCACGCGCGATTCGCGATCTTGATGCATGAAGCTGCGCATCGTCTTCTCTTTCGAAAAAAGAAGGTCAACGATTTTGTGGGCAAGTGGTTAGTGGCGTACCCCGCGATGGTGCCGATTTCTCTATATCGTCGAAGTCACTTTGCCCACCACCGTGAAGAATTTGGGCCCGAAGAACCAGACATTGCGTTTTACTCGGGCTATCCGTGCGAGCCAGCGAGTTTGAGACGACGACTGTTTCGTGACGTCGTTGGCATTTCTGGTTACAAGAACTTCAAAACACTCCTCGGCGCGCTCACCAAGAACAACAGCCGCAAGCTCGCTGCATCGATTCTGGGCGTGCAGCTCGTCATGTTCGGACTCTTTTGGGCCGCTACTGGCGCGTGGTGGTCGTACCTGGTGTTTTGGTGGTTGCCCTGGATGACCCAATGGCGGGTACTCAATCGTCTCCGAGCAATCGCCGAGCACGGTGGCATGCAAAAGAGCAGCGACCGAAGAATGACCACGCACAACGTGCAACAACACCTTCTCGCTCGTTTTTGGTTCGTGCCCTATAACACCGGTTGGCATCTTGCCCACCATGTCGACATGGGCGTACCGTGGCACAACCTGCCGGCCTTTCACAAAGAATTACAAGCGGCTGGCTACGTGACAGCCGACGTCACTTTTAAGAATTACTTCGAGCTGTGGCGAAGTGCCACGACTCCGGTCTCGTAACAAGCAATCATCACAGCCAGCGTGCCGCACTAGTTAACCGTCATGCCACCGTCAACGGCGATGACGGCACCGGTAACGGCCGAAGCGCCGGTTGAGCACAACCACGAAATGGCGTTCGCAATTTCCTTTGGATCAAGCAAGCGACCCACGGGTTGCTGCGAGGCAAATTCTTCTCGACTCGACAATCCATACAGTGAAGCCGACGCATCAAGTATTGACGTGGCCGTTGAGCCAGGACTAACAGCGTTTGCCGTAATACCGTGCTCCGCCAAATCCATCGCCACGCCTCGAATGAGACCAACAACCGCGTGCTTGGCGGCTGAATACGCAGCAAGGTGTCGAAGGCCAAGTTGTCCCGCCGCTGAGGCCACCGCCACAACGCGACCGTTTGCCTCGGGTCCGGCGAGAAGCATTTGCGGAATTGCCGCGTCAAGGAGTCGTCGCGTGCCCAGCACGCTCACACTCCACACAGCGTCCCAGGCAGCATCTGACATTTCCCAAAGCGGGTAACCCCCCGCAATCACGCCCGCGGCCGCGACCACTGCGTCGAGTCGACCGAAATGCTGCATCGCAGTTTCAACAGCGAGCGCCATATCGGTGGCGCTTCGAACATCGCCCACGAGCCCGAGCACACTTTCTCCGTGGCGCGAAATAACGGCATCAAGGTCGGAAGGTTTGGCAAGGGCGTAGGGAATTTCTGGAATGTCCCGGCACCTATCGACCGCCACGACTCGGTAGCCATCGTTCACCAGTGCGTCGACCGTGGCGGCACCAATTCCCCTGGCGGCACCCGTCACAATGGCGACACGACTCATTGCATGCTCCTCATTCGTTTAATCAACGTCACCACTTCAGCACACCAGCGCTCGCGAAGTGCCATTCCGCGTTCGACGGTCGCTTTTGACGGCGAACCCAACACGCCAGAAGGACCGAGCGCAATAATCCCCTGCTCTCGAACCAATCGACCCCAGTTCTCGGGAGGCTCTGCGTCCTCAATCAAATCCTGTCGAACCAAGGTGACATCGATACTGAGCATCACCGAGGTTTCACTTTCACCAGCGTGGGGGTCGCCGTCCATTGCGCTGGCCATCCAAGCAAAAACGCGGTCGCCTTCGCTAGTGCATGTTCGAAGCGCATTCGCGAGTGCCTCGTTGTTGCCCCCGTGGCCACTTACGAAGATGACGCCAGCCCACGAATCACGAGCGGAGCGAACCAGTTCCACGAGCACTTCTTGCGTGACTTTCGTGCCCAATGAAAGAAGGCCCGCAAAACCCTGGTGCTCGCCACTCGCACCGTAAGCCAGCGCTGGAGCGACGTCGACGTCTGCAACAAGCTCTACGTCACTGCACACGGTGCGCGCAATGATCGTGTCCGTGTCAAAAGGCAAGTGTGGCCCGTGCTGTTCGAATGAGCCAATCGGCACCAACAGAATCCGAGTTCGATCGGACGACTGCTCGAGATGGTTACGACTGACAAGCGAAGGAATGTTCACGAAAGGGTGATGAAACTAGCGCGCCGCGATGCTCACGGGAGTTCGCCTCGAGTGATCGGGCGAGGGCTTAGGAACAATCTGCAAGCGTTTCGTAGCGAGCGCAACTTCACCGTGGCCAAAGACGCACTCGGGATCAGGGTCGTCGAAGGAAAGTCCCGTGAAAAACTTGGCCGCCATGCAACCGCCGCGACACGCGTCATAGGAACCGCACGAAACGCACGCACCAGGACTGCCCGGCTCACGCAGCGACGTGAACAATGAACTGTTGGACCAGACATTTTGAAAACCCGCGTCGCGCACATTGCCGGCGAGAAACTCGTCGTGAATAACAAACGGACACGCGTACACGTCACCCACAGGATCAATGAGACAAACAACGCGACCGGCACCACACAGATT
>PLHJ01000021.1:210-7010 GCA_003138895.1 Acidimicrobiaceae bacterium | reverse complement strand
TGTGCGCAGGTTCGAGTCCTGCCGGGGGCGCCGTGACGACGGGCCTGAATGTTCACAGAATTGTGATCCGTTAACAAAGGTACGCGCCAGGAGAATTTCATGGAAATTTTCATGGCAAATTCTGATCGTCGCTCACGACAAATTCCCAATCAAGACCGCCTCATTGCACTTGGCCAGGCCGTGGCGGAGCGAAACGGTGGCCCGCTTCCACGACGGAAAAGGGCGAAAGCCACCGGGAAGAAGCGTGTGTTCAAAATCATTGGGCTTTCGACGTTGGGTGTCGTCGTGGCTCTAGTTCTGCTCGTGGTTGCCGACTATTACTACATTGGTTCAAAGATTCACCACACGAACGTCTCGTCTTTGCAGTCCGACAGTGGCCCCGAAAACATCCTGTTCGCCCGGTCAAGTCGTCAACACTGCGTTGTCGCACTAAAGAATCGCTCGGCAATCGATGACTCGAATGTGCTCAGACCAACTGGTCTTCGCGCGAGGAACCTGCTGGTACTTCCAGTTCGCTGAGCAACCCGCCTTCAAGTCGCAACGCGCGCGTCGCAAATGAACGGTCACTCTCGTGATGTGAAATAACAATGAGCGCGCGGTCGCGACAGTATTCAACTAGTGAAGCCATCAACGCGTTCGCCGTTGGTTCATCGAGACCTTCAGTGGGCTCGTCAAGTATCACGATGTTCTTCATGCAGAGGAGTTGGCGAGCGACGCCTAGGCGACGTTGTTCGCCACCGGAAAGTCCTTGCGTGGCGCCACCAATCATGTTTGAGAGCCCCTCGGGCAGCATCGAGAGTAACGGTCCCAACCCGGCGGCCTCGAGAGCAGTAGTCAGTTCTTCGTCGCTGGCGTGCGGATTAGCAATACGGAGGTTGCCAGCGAGCGTTGTTAGAAATATGTGCGGATCGTCGTCGACGTAACCGACACTGTCTCGGACGCACGAAGAAAACAGCGAACGGTACGACATTGTTCCTAGGGCCATCTCGCCGTCTTGGTGATCGACGAATTTGGCAAAGATTCGTGCCAACGTAGTTTTTCCTGCGCCACTGGGCCCTTCCAACACCACTACGTCGCCGGGTCGAAATTCGATCGAAACGTCGGCAATGACCGTTTCAGTGCCGAGGGTGTGTTGCAGTTGTTTGGCCCTGAGCACCCGAGATGTCGGAGGCGTAAGCGTAAATGCGGGCTCCACAACCGGTGACAAAATTTCGCCAATCGCTTGAAGTCGTGCGAGGGCCCCCTGGTCGCGTCGAAAACTCACCACTAAGGGTGCGATTCCGGAAAGTAGTTCCAGCGCCGTAACGCTTAAGAGTGCCGGAACTGCGAGCAACGCCTGTGCCACGTGACCTTCTCGGTACGCGTTGGTCGTCACCAATACAGCACCGAGGACACAGGCTCCCGCAACGACGGTGTTGAGTGCACTCACGGCACCCATAACGAAGGTTCGACGACGATTTGAGCGGTCCTGTTGTTCTTCTAACGTTCGAAGGGTCTCCATCATGGTGGGAGTGCCACCCAGCAACAACACCTCGCTGCCCGCCTGTGCGGCATTGTCGAAGATTGCATTGAGTCCGTGTCGAACTTTTTCTAACGCCACTTCACTCGAGTTACCCATCGACGCAGCTAGCAATGGCAAACCCACACCAACAATGAGAACACCCGCCAAAAGAACAAATCCCGACCACGGCACCATCACGCCCGACACGACAATGCTTGCCGCGCCCGCCACCGCGCTGGTCGACAGTGGACCGGCCACGGCGGTCAGAACGTCCTGCACACGTTCAACGTCACCGAGCACGGTTTCGACCACACTCGAACTCCTTGGTC
This sequence comes from Acidimicrobiaceae bacterium, assembly GCA_003138895.1. Lineage (GTDB taxonomy): Bacteria > Actinomycetota > Acidimicrobiia > Acidimicrobiales > RAAP-2 > RAAP-2. The sequence goes on along the minus strand of PLHJ01000021.1, from coordinate 5,180 downwards.
CCAGGCCCGCGGGCACCAAGGTTCGAAGAATGGACGCCGTGCTCGCTCGCACCCTTCCCATAACCGAAAGCGCCGCGCGGTGCGTCTGCGTTCGCTCAACATAGCGGCCCGCGGCTTTAGCGAGAGCGAAGAGTTGCACCAATCCCATGGGCACGGTAAGCGACAACACGGCTGGTTCCTGCGCCGCACGAACAATGAGCCACGCCGACGTGCCGGCGAGTCCCACTGTTGAAAGCGACACCAAAATTCCCGCCGCGAAAGCGCGTCGAATGGCTCGGCGTTCCAAAAACAAAGCGGTCCGGAGTAACGGTCTAGAGCGTNNAGCGAACGGAGTTCGATTGCGACGTCAGCAATAAACGGGCGGTGCGTCGCGACAATGCGCGTCATGGAGAGTTCGCGAAGTATCTGTTCTATGACCAATGCGTTCGGGCCATCCAAATGCGCCGTTGGTTCATCCAGCAAGAGAAGCAACGGTCGGCGCACGAGACAACGCGCTAATGCGAGTCGGCGGCGTTGCCCAGCGGAGAGGGACCGAGCGCCTTCTCCCGTCTCGCGATCAAGCAAAAAATCAAGACGCACCTTGGCCAGTGCTTCTCGGACGTTGTCGTCAGAAATTGAAGAGTCGCCCAAGTTCACGATGTCACGAACGGTGTTACCGGGCAAATGTGGATCCTGGGGAAGCCAGCCAATCACTCGGTGCCACTCTTCTTCTCGCAAGTTACCCACGTCGACACCATTAACGAGTATCTGCCCGCTAGCGAGTGGCACTAGTCCAGCCATGGCCTTTAACAACGTCGTCTTGCCAATTCCCGAAGGACCCGAAAGTCGTACGAGGCTGCCCGCAGGGGCGAACGACGACACTGGCTCTGGTTGACCTCCACGTCGGTGTTCGATTGCGACAATCACATCACGAAGTTCGATCGAGGGTACCGTTGCCGGAGCCAACATCGTTCGCTTCACCAGAGGCTCGTCCAAGATGTCGAGTATTTGTGACGCGGCGGCAATACCGTCGGCTGACGAGTGAAACTGCGCCGCCGAGCGACGAAGCGGCAAGAACACCTCAGGGGTAACGAGCAACACCGCCAGAGCAACGTTCAATCCAAGCGAACCATTAAGAAGACGAAGACCAAGTACAAGAGCCACTAATGCCGTGGCGAGCGACGACAACAGCTCTAATGCAAAACTCGACATGAACGCCACGCGAAGCGTAGCCATCGTGTTATTGCGTAGTGAAACGCCCACTTCTTCGAGGTTGTCCACCGCGTCTTCGGAACGGTTGAATGACTTCAGGACTGTCATGCCCCGCACCACGTCACCAAAGTAACCAGCCAGCTGCTGTTGCTGCTTCCAGCGCTCTTCCATCTTGGCCTTCGCTTCGAGCCCGAGGAGAACCATGAACAGTGGCAGGAGCAGCACACTGATAATCACAATCGTGAAACTCCACCAATCAGTCGCCGCCAACCATCCCAGCAACAACACCGGCGCAACACTGGCGAGGAACATCGACGGTACGTACTTCGCGACGTAGCTTTCTATGGCGTCAACGCCTCGGGTGGCCAGTTGAACGGTGGCGTCAATGCTCTCGAATGGACCGCGGCGAAGGACGTGCTCTAAGAGACGTCGTCGAAGGTCACGTCGTAAAGGTGCGGCAATCCATGAAGTGACGGGTTCGGCCAAACCGTTGGTCACCGAACGAACCAGCGTGGCAGTAGAAAAGAGCACGAGGTCGGATACTTCATCAAATTTCGCGTGATGAAAGAGTCCGCCAAGAACATTGGCTAACGCAACGGCTTGTCCCACGATTGCGGCGGTCGTAATGACGCCCACCGCCACAGCCACGACGACGGCGCGCTCCACCAGGGGTGAAACACGCCGCAGTCGCTTTAGTAAAGCCGAGGGCCGTTCGGCCTTATTCATTAATTAACGCTGAGCGGGAACGCTGGACGATATTTCTCCCGGACTCGGATGACCAACTCGTCTCTTGAAGATGATGTACGTCCACGTCTGGTAGAGCAGCACGAAGGGCGTAAAGATTAGGGCCACCCAGCTCATCACCTTCAAGGTGTACGGGTGCGACGCGGCCGCCGCAATCGTCATATCAAAGTGAGGACTAACCGACGACACCAGCACATTTGGATAGAGATTGAGGAGCAGCGTCGTAAAGAATGCCACGATAACAATCGCGGTGGCCAAGAATGCCCAACCCTCCAAACGGTCACGAATAAGCCAACCCACCCCGGCCAAGGCAATTACGCCCGCAATCGGAAGAAGCGGTGGCACTAATCCGGTGTGATGCGTGTTGTGCGCCGTCAGATAGGTCCAGGCAAGAAAACCAGTAACAATAGCGAAGGTGGCTGGCGCCAGGGCTTTTCCGACAACTCTCGCGCGTTGACGAACGTCGCCATGCGTCTTTAGACCGAGAAAGGTCGATCCGTGCAACGTAAACAAGGCGAGCGTCGAAAGCCCTCCCAGCAAGGCGTAGGGCTTGACGAGATCAAAGAAAGTACCCGTCCACGAATAATTTGCCGCCATGGGCACGCCGTGCACGAAGTCGGCAAACGCCACTCCCCACAACAATGCCGGAAGAGCCGATCCCCAAAAGATGGCGCGGTCCCACCACTTGGTCCACGTCGCATCTTCGCGCTTGTGTCGAAACTCGAACGCCACGCCACGAAAAATCAACGCAGCCAAGATGAGAAACAACGGCAAATAAAAACCGCTGAACACCGTGGCGTACCACTGGGGAAACGCCGCGAACGTAGCGCCACCCGCCGTCAGTAGCCACACCTCGTTACCGTCCCAAACAGGTCCGATGGTATTAACGATGACGCGACGATCGTTATCGTTCTTTCCTAGAAACGGCAGGAGTATTCCCACGCCAAAGTCAAAGCCTTCGAGGAAGAAGTAACCAAGCCACAACACCCCAATAAGGGCAAACCACAGTTGCTCGAGTCCCGAAGGTGAAGTTGAAATAAGTGCCAACACGTTGATGTCTCCTAGTAGATAAGTTCGGGGATTCGCTCTGATTCTTCGAGCGTCTCAATAGCTGGTGGTTCCTTGGCAATACGAAACATCAGGCCAATTTCAATGACTGCCAAGAATGTGTAGATGGCGGTGAAGCCAATGAGTGACGTCGCGACGTATCCCGGTGAAATAACCGACACCGCTTTTGAAGTACTGAGCAGTCCGTACACGACCCACGGCTGACGCCCCACCTCGGTGAAGATCCAGCCAAAGCTGTTCGCGATAAACGGAGCCGCAATCATCCATGTTGCGAAACGTAAGAAACGCGGAGACTTCTCGAGTCGCTTTTTTCGAACGAGCCACAGACCAACGCCACCAAGTAGAACGAGCAGTATGCCAAGGCCCACCATGATGCGAAACGACCAGTAACAAAGCCAGATCAGCGGTACGTAACTGCCCGCGCCGTACTCAGCGGTCGCTTTCTTTTCCAGTTGATTAATACCCTGCACCTTCCCGTTCCACGTGTTCGTCGCGAGCACGCTCAAGATGTGCGGGAGACGAATTTGGAAGATTGGATTGTCCCCGAGGTCACCAATGGTGAGTAACGAAAAACTCGCCCCACTTTCGGTGTTGTAGAGCGCTTCGGCTGCCGCCATCTTCATTGGTTGCTGCTTTTCTAAGAGCTTCGCTTGGCTGTCGCCAAGGAACGCTGTTCCAACGGAAGAAAGAAGCGTCACCACAATCGCAATGCGAGCCACTTTTCCAAACGCCACCTTGTCGTGATTCTTTCGCAGGTGGTACGCCGCCACTCCCAAAGCAAAGGCACCGCCCGTAAGAAACGCCGCAAAGAGCACGTGACCGTAGGCCGCGAGGAACGTTGAATTTGTTAAGACCGCCCAGAAGTTTGTCATTACCGCTTGGTGCGTGGTGGGGTCAATAACGTAACCAACGGGGTGTTGCATCCAGGAGTTGGCCGCCATGATGAACGCCGCCGACAAAATGGTCCCAAGACTGGCCAACCAAATTGAAGCGAGGTGCACTCGCTTGCTTACTCGTCCACGACCGAAAATCCAGATTCCGAGAAACGTTGATTCCATGAAGAAGGCCAAAAGACCTTCAATGGCGAGCGGTGCACCGAAAATATTCCCCACGAAAACGGAGTACCGCGACCAGTCCATGCCGAACTGAAATTCCTGGACGATGCCTGTAACCACGCCAATAGCGAAGTTCACGAGGAACAACTTTCCAAAGAAGCGTGTCATCCGTTCGTACGCAAGATCGCCCGTGCGATATGACGCCGTTTGCAATATCGCCACCAAAAGACCAAGTCCAATGGTCAATGGCACGAATAAAAAGTGAAAAACCGTGGTGATGCCAAATTGCCATCGCGCAAGCGACAGCGTTGAAATGCCAGCAACAAGTGAGTTCATGGCGACGAATTTATTGAAAACCTATATACCAAGTGAAAAAAAATTAAGGACTAAAGTCCCAACGTCAAACTTTCATCACGAATCGCCAGCGATTAACTTCATCAAAAATATTGCTCGCTAAAGATTTGTAACTATATGTTCGCCGGTATCAATGCCACTGATACAACGCATCATTTCAATTGATGGCACTTTGATGCACATCGCTGATATGGCAGGAACCATCAAACAAAGTTCTTGCTACTTAGGGAATAATGACCATCCGCACGGTGTCCGTCGCGGCAGCACCACTGTCATTTGATCCCGCCATCACGACAATCGCGTCGCCGCTTTTTGCAACGTTCGTTGTTTTCAGTCGAGCAATGGCCACGTCAACGAGATCATCCATCGACGTAGCGTCAGAAATCACGACGTCCGTGACGCCCCACGAACTGTGCAGCTGCCGAGCTGTCTTTTCGAAAGGCGTAATTGCCATGATTGGCATTGGCGGACGGAATCGAGAAATTGCCCGGGCGGTCATACCGGACCGGGTGCACGCCACAATGGCGGCAACGTTTTCGTCCATGGCGGCTCGCCACG
>PLHJ01000021.1:0-185 GCA_003138895.1 Acidimicrobiaceae bacterium | reverse complement strand
TTGGCCACGTCCGTCACCTCGGCACGTGTGGGTACTTGCGAATGCGTCATTGACTCCAACATCTGCGTTGCTACGACCACGGGGCGCGCGTAACGAATTCCTTGGCGAACGATTTCCTTTTGCAGATGAGGAATGTCCTCAATAGGCATACGTACGCCGAGATCACCTCGCGCCACCATGATGGC
>PLHJ01000010.1:1109-12708 GCA_003138895.1 Acidimicrobiaceae bacterium | reverse complement strand
TCGGGCAACCAACACCAGAACCGCTAAGGACTTTCGTTGCTGACGCGCCTCGGGAACATCTTTCGCGTACCGGACCTTCGAAACAAGGTTCTGTTCACGCTGGGCGTTATTGGGCTGTACCAATTGGGCGCCAACATGCCCGTGCCCGGCGTCAGCTGGTCCCAGGTGCAACTCCTAGAAACAAAAGCCGGCGCGAGCGGTGTCCTCGGTTTCCTCAACCTCTTTTCTGGTGGCGCGTTAACCCGACTCGCGGTCTTTGGTCTTGGTGTCATGCCCTACATCACGAGTTCGATTGTTATTCAACTCTTGACGACGGTTATCCCGAAGCTCACCGAATGGCGCGACCAAGGTGCCGTTGGTCAAAAGAAGATCACGCAGACCACGCGGTATCTAACCATTGGTCTGGCACTACTGCAGTCAACGGGACTTATTTACGCGTTCCACGGACACGACTCGGCGCTGCTTGGTTTCACGATCGACCTCATTCCGAAGTTCACCTTCTGGTTGGCCTTCTTTATGGTGCTCATCCTTACGGCCGGTACCGCGTTTGTTATGTGGCTCGCCGAACTCATCACGCAGCGTGGTGTGGGTCAGGGCATGAGTCTTCTGATTTTCGCCAACGTTGTTGCCGGTCTTCCCTCGGGAGGTAACGCAGTGCTCGCCGAAGGTGGACTGCTGAAGTTCCTCGTGATCTTGGCGCTGTCGGTCGTGCTGATTGTCTTCATTGTCTTCATGGACCAGGGTCAGCGGCGTATTCCCGTCACCTTTGCTCGCCGCGTGGTGGGGCGAAAGATGATGGGTGGTAATTCCACGTATATCCCGCTGAAGGTCAACCAGGCCGGTGTTATCCCAATCATTTTCGCCAGTTCGGTGTTGTACATACCGGTGCTGCTTTCCAACATTGTCCCGTGGACGGGTTTTCAGAACTTCGTCAATAGTTCCTTGCACCCGACGAGTTTCTTCTACATCACCGCGTACTTCTTCTTGATTTTGGGCTTTACGTTCTTCTACGTCTACATTGCCTTTGAACCGCACCAGCAAGCAGAAATGCTTCGCCAACAAGGTGGCTTCGTGCCGGGCTTTCGACCGGGCCTTCCTACCGAGCGAATGTTCGCGAAGATGCTGTCGCGACTCACCGTCGTGGGTGCGTTGTTCTTAGCCATTGTGGCAGTTACCCCCAGTGTGCTCATGGCCCTGTGGCATATCAACCGCTTCCCGTACTACGGAACGACGTTGCTGATTGCCGTGGGTGTGTCGTTAGAAACGATGCGCCAGATCGACTCGCAACTCATGATGCGTAACTACGAGGGCTTCCTCAAGAGGTAGCCATGGCAACGCGTCTCAACCTGGTTGTCCTGGGTAAGCAAGGTGCGGGAAAAGGTACGCAGTGCAAGTACCTTTCCGAGCGTTACGCCATACCGCATATCTCCACGGGCGACATGCTGCGTGCCGCGATTAAGGAAAAAAGCAGTCTCGGCAAAAAAGTCGAATCAGTACTAGCCGCGGGTGATCTCGTCTCGGACGATCTGATCATTGCTCTTATCAACGACCGCTTGCACCAGCCCGACGCCAAAAATGGCGCCTTGCTCGATGGTTGTACGAGGACTATTGGCCAAGCCGAAGCCTTGGAAGCCGAACTCGGTCCCGACGGCATTGACTTGTGTCTCAACATTGACGTGCCGACTGCGTTGGTCATTGAACGACTGTCGTCGCGTCGCGTCTGTCAAGAATGTGGCGAGACGTATCGCGACACGGATCCTTCGGCCATTTCGGGCACCTGTGAAAAATGCGGTGGCGACGTTATCCAACGCGCCGACGACATGCCCGAAGCCATTGCCAAGCGCTTGGAACTCTACGAAAAAGACACCGCACCTCTGCTTGGTTTTTACAATGAACGCGGCCTGCTCGCCACCGTCGACGGTAATCAAGACGTCGCCAAAGTGAGTAGCGACATCGACGCAGTACTCGCGGACCGGGGTCTCGCATGAGAAGGTCAGCCGACGAACTGAACAAGATGCGTAAGGCCGGCAAAGTGGTGGCCGAGATGCACGAAGCGACGAGGGCTGCCCTTCGTCCCGGCGTGACGACGATGGAACTGAACAACATTGCGGCCGCAGTCTTAGAGCGTCGCAATGCAAGGTCAAATTTCTTGAACTACAACGGTTTTCCGGCAGTTATTTGCACGAGCCCGAACGACATGATTGTCCACGGCATTCCGGGTGACTACGTCTTGCAAGAAGGCGACATCATCTCGGTGGACTGTGGCGCAATCATCGAGGGTTACCACGGCGACGCCGCCTACACGGCGGGCGTCGGTGAAGTCTCGAAGGAAGCCCAACGTCTCATGGACGTGACCGAACGCAGTCTCTGGGCGGGTATTGAGCAACTCGTCAAAGGCAATCGTCTCCATGAAGTGGGACGAGCGGTGCAACAAGTCGCCGAGGCAGCGGGCTACGGCGTTGTTCGCGAGTACGTGGGCCACGCTATTGGCACCGCGATGCACGAGAGTCCCCAGGTGCCGAATTACTGGCCGGGTTCTCCTGGACCCACACTCAAAGAAGGCATGGTCTTTGCCGTGGAACCAATGATCAACATTGGTGGACCCGAGACGTTTCAACTCGAAGACGGCTGGAGTGTCGTGACGGCCGATCAGAGTTTGTCAGCACACTTCGAACACACGATTGCGGTGACCGATAACGGTCCTGAGGTTTTTACGCTGCCGTAGGTTGTTAGTCGTCCTCGCCCGGACGTCGGGGCGTGTGACTCTGCGCAAAGAGTGCCGCTTCGGTGCGGCGCTTGAATCCCAATTTCGCGAGCAGATTCGAAACGTAGTTCTTCACAGTTTTTTCGGCGAGGAACATCGCGTCGCCAATTTCGCGATTGGTCATGCCTTCACTCAGCAAATTCAGAATGCGTAGTTCTTGGGGACTGAGGCTCGCGAGTCGCGCGTCTTCAGTGGCACGACGCTGCAAGCGAACTTGCGCGTGCGCCAGTGCGTCGGCGCTCAGCAAACTCTCGCCTCTTGAAACAGCTCGAATGGCATTCACCAAATCATTGCCGCGGATGTCTTTTAAGACGTATCCGCGAGCGCCCGCCAAAACGGCGGCTTCCATGGCGTCGTCGTCGGCGTAGGAAGTGAGAATCAAGCACGCGAGATCAGGACGAAGCGAGCGTAAATCTCGACAGAGATCAACACCGTTACCGTCGGGGAGTCGCACGTCCAAAATAACGACGTCAACGCTATCGAGGTCCGGTAATTGCATTGCTTCGTCAAAGGTGCCAGCTTCGCCGACAACTTCTAAATCGGTGTTCGCTTCGAGAAGTTCACGCAGCCCCCGTCGAACAATTTCGTGGTCGTCCACTAGCCATAGTTTCAACATGTCAGTCCAATCTTCTCGCAATCCAAGTAACGCGCGTACCGGTTAATTGACCAGGCTCCAAGGTGACCGTTCCGTCGAGTTGTCGAGCGCGCTCGGTGACGTTGATCAGTCCTCGTCCCTTGGCGCCGGTGGGGTCAAAGCCGTTGCCGTCATCTTCCACCTTCATGATCAACGTGTGGTCTCGCATCTCGACGGACACGGCAACGCGGTGCGCATCGGCGTGTCGAACCACGTTCGTGAGAAGTTCGCGAAGCGAGCGCGTCAGATGATCCGCGCAGCGCATGCCCACCGATGAATCGAGGGGACCTTCAAATTTGACGTCAACGGGAATTTCGAGACGTGAGGCCACTTCGTCGACGAGTGCGAGCACCCGTGGACGAATGGCGATGGTGTCGTCACTCTCGTGCACAATCTCAAAAATGGTGGTACGGATTTCGTGAATGGTCGCGTCGAGGTCGTCAATGGCGGCGCCGATTCGCTCTTTGGCGCCCGGGTCCATTTCGAGGTCGACGGTGGTCTGCAGGGAAAGGCCGACCGCGAAGAGGCGCTGAATGACCGTGTCGTGCAAATCACGCGCCATGCGTTCTCGTTCTTCGGTCAGGGTGAGATTTCGCACCTGCAAGCGAAGCGTTGCTTCATCGATCAGAAGGCCGGCGGCGCGTCCAAAGCCGTCGATAAGTGCTTCGTCTTCCGCAGTAAACGTTTTGCCGCCCTCTTTTTCAGTGAAATAGAGATTGCCAAAGACGCGTGCGTCACTGGTTCGAATCGGCACACCCAGAAACGTCGTCATTGGGGGATGGTTCGCGGGAAAACCCACCGACAACGGATTGCCGGCAATTTTGTCCACGCGATGTGAGCGTGCTTCTCGGGTAATGGTGCCCAGGAGCCCTAGCCCGCGAGGCTCATCTCCAACGGCTTCTCGCTCGTCAAACGTCATGCCGTGGGTGACAAATCGTGACAGCGAAACACCGTCGTCCGCGAGTACTCCGAGGGCTCCGTAACGGGCACCCACCAGCTGGCTGGCCTGAATCACGATGTGCGTGAGTAGATCGTTGAGATCTAACTCGGACTCAATGAGCAATATGGCTTCGAGCAACGCCTGGAGCCGTCGAGAATCATTTATGTTCTCAAAAGCCACTACCACACCTTCGCACACCTCCCGTCTTGACGTACTGAGAAGTTCGCGACTTTGGGTGAGCGGTTTCGTTCTTGAGAGCCCTCAGACCCAAACAGCGACATTCGACAAGAAAACCACGGAATTTTTAGAGCGTGTTTCGACGGAATAGGGCATTTAGTCCCGTTTAACAAGCACAACGCCCCACGAGTGATCAAGGAAGAACACTCGTGGGGCGTTGGGGGCCTCGGTGGTGAGGATTAGCTCGCTAGCGCGTAAGTGACAGAAACCTGGACGTTGATTGACTGGGTTCCGGCCTCGATGGGGACGGCGCGAGCCGCAGATGCAAACGACTGCGTGTCTAGCGGGTAGATGGTGTTCGGAGAACTGGTGTTCTCTTGGTCGGTGACGCGAAGCACATTACCAACGGTCGTGTCGGCGCCCTTGGCGACGTCACTAGCTTCGGTGTGCGCGTTTCGCATGGCCCTTGCTCGAGCAGCGGCCAGCAACTTCGAGTCATTTGAGATGGAAAAGGTAATGCCGCTTAGTTGCACGTTGTTGCCCGCCACCTGGGCACCGGCGTCAATAGCGGCGCCGGCATCTTTGAGGTTGTGCATGGTGACGCTCAAGGAGTCACTCACGGTAAAGCCCGTAATGGCGCCCGCCATGTTGGTGTTGTCGTATATGTCCAGCCCCGATGTCTGCATATCGGCCTTCTTTACCCCGTGTTGCTCAAGTGCAGCTTCCAACGAAGCAATTTGCTGGTTGTTGGCGTTCAGAGCATTCGTGGCACTCGCGGCAGTATTCGAGACGCCAATTTGGAAGTTCACGGTGTCCGGCGTTCCTTGCACGGTGCCCGAGCCCGTCACGTTGATAGTGGCGGCAGACGACTTATTCGTGTGGCCAATGAGAATGCCAACAAGTAGCGCCACGATTAACAAGACGACTACTACTGCAGTGGCGAGTCCACCACGACCAAAACGACCACCACCAAAGGATGATCGTTGTGCGAAAACACCGTTGTTCGGTGACGCTGCAGCTTCGTTCGTTGCTTCATTACTCATGGCTGGACTCGTTTCTGGTTGGTGGCGGGCCCGGTTGTCGAATTTCGAAAACAGAGGCGGTCGCCGCTTTCTGACGTTGTTTGTCAATTTCTCTCTGTCTCGAGGACGTTTTTTATTTCACGAGCACAAAATATTTCTGAGACCGGCTAAAAGCGTTCTATTTATTGGAATTTCAGCTTTTTGGAAAAGGGGAAATTTAGGGGGTATCCACCGTTTCAGAATGACTGCCATTTATCGTTACAAACCAAGAATCATTGTCATTCAGAAGTGTCGGGCAGTACTGAGAAGAAAGCCGTTCCACCGAACATGGAAACTGGACGAAGAAAGTCGACGAGGGCAGGCCTGACCTGCGGCACTCGTGGTGAATCTCGTCCCCGTACGGGTCCCGATATCGTCCCACGGTTTCAAGCGTGGGGACCGAACATCCCGATGAGCGTCGTGGTGTTCGACGAAGATCACGTGGGTCTTCTCGCAAAACTTCTCGCCACGTTGTCGTTGCTTCGTCGTTCAGTGGTTCAGCGACCGCGGCTCGCACTGGCGAACGTCGCTTTGTCGGCTTTTCGCGCTGGTCGGTCCTTCGTGACGGCTCGACTTCACAGGCGAGAGCTGCCACAAAGGCTTGCGTTCCTGCAGCGCTTCTCGCCACAGTCGCTTGCTTTGAAGATCATCTCTGGAGCGGTTGGTGTGGCTATGGTCGGCGGCGGTGCCTACGGCGCTACCAACTGGGTGGTGGGCTTGGCGTCGAGTTCTTCGGGAGAAGGCCAATCGGCATCGGTGACGAACTTGACGATTACGGCATCGGCGTCAGCGCCCAGCAATCTTTTATATCCAGGTGGCAACGGCGACGTTGTTCTCACCATTACGAATCCGAATGCCTTTCCCGTGACGATTACCGCGGTGCTTCTTCCCACCAACACGACCTACGCCGGTGGCTTTTCTAACTCCGGACTCTCATCCGCTCAGACGGGATGTTCGACCTCAACGAGTGATGTCATTTGGAATTACTCGAACGCCACCAGTGGTAGTTCGCACACCTTGACGACGCCCATTACCGTTGGTCCGTCGGGCAATTCGAATAACCCCATCACCGTCACACTCACGAACGACGCGTCGATGACGACGTCGGCTCCGGCGGCCTGTGAAGCGACATATTTCTCGATGCCCTCACTTATTGGGGTCACCGCCACTGGTGGCGCCGCGACCGTGACGGGCACACCTCTTACTGATTCGTGGACGAGCTAATGACGACGCTCTCTAAAAATCAACGCAATAGGCATCGTGTCTCGGCGCCCACACTTCGAGGTTGTTCGGCCGCGGTTTCACACTGCGAAAAACAGCCATCAAAAGATCTATTTCAACGGGCTTCGTGGTGGTCGCCCCGAAAAATGGAAGGCAGTACCAATGTTGAATCACGCGGCGGGGTGGACCCGATAAGGCGCTACGTGATTCTTCCGGCATCAAACGTTCTCCCACGGAGACGGCAACGCAGGAACGTTTCGAATCATGGTGATTCGAAACTTGAAATGTAAAGGAAAAACACTAGAAATGAGAAAAAACCTTAAGGGAACAACGGCTGACGCTGTCAGCGCGACGTCCCCGTCCACCAACTTCGGTCGCAGAGCGTTGCATGCTCTTCGATTGTTCTTCTTTCCGACGAATAAGAGTTCCATCTTGGTTCGCTTGTTGGCCGGATTTGCGGGTATCGCAATCGTGGGTGGATCTGCCTACGGTGTGACGAACTGGGTGGTCGGCCTCGCAGCCGGTTCCGCTGGTGAAGCGCAGTCGGCCTCGGTGAGCAACATCACCATTACGGCCGTGGCGACCCCCGCGGCAGGTAACCAACTGTACCCAGGCGGTAACGGTGACGTGGTGGCAGTCATCACAAACCCGAACACGTTCCCCGTGACGGTGACCGGTGTCAGCCTGCCCGCCAACACGACGTACGCTGCTGGCTACACAACCTCAGCTCTAAGTTCAGCTCAGACGGGTTGCAGCGGTACGACGAGCCTCGTGTCGTGGAACTACGCCACGGGTACGTCAGGAACAGCCCACACGCTTACGACGGCTCTGACCGTTGCGGCGAGTGGAACGTTGACCGTGACATTGACCAACGATGCCTCCATGGCGCTGACGACGCCGGCAGCTTGTGAAGCGACGTACTTCTCGATGCCTTCGTTGACGGCTGTTGCCGCCACCGGTGGTGCCGCAGTTGCGACCACGAGCCCCGCAACGGACGCTTGGACTAGCTAAGTAGTAGTACTTGCGGTAATGAAGTAATTGCCGTCTTTGTGCCAGGGGGCCACCACCGATCCGTCGGTGGTGGCCCCCTGCGTTGCGTCCGCTCGTGAATTCGAAACCCTGTTTGGAAGAATTGCGAGGCGTGGGACCGTTGTGCGATCAAAAGCAGTGCGCTTCAAAAGTCTGTAGCGCGCGTGATACACCAAAAGACGTGACGGAAATCTCAATTCGAGAACTTCGCAACCATGGGGGTGAAGTAGTGGACAGAGTTGCTTTGGGCGAGCACATCACGGTGACTCGTGACGGACGACCCGTTGCACAGCTGACGCCACTTCTGCGTGAACCTCTTCGGCTGAGGCGTCAGCACGCTGAGCCGGACTTTGCACCACTGACGTTCGATGCTGCTTGCGCTCGGATGTGTGAGCGAGTTGCGGCTTCACTTCATCAAGCCGGCAGAAAAACTAGAGCTCGATTTTTCGATGCCATGATTGCGGCCGCGGCTCTATCCAATGACCTTCCCCTATAGATGTAATCACGAAGACTTTGATGACATTGAAGGCCTCGATCTGCAACCAATTCCTCACCTCGATGGCTCGTAGCGACACCACCTGCATCGGGCGGTGCACCGCGTTGAGACCAAATTTTTGTCGACTCGAATGTGGCCATTTCTTGCCCGCTAGGGTTTTTGTGCGCTAGGTGCAACGATTGGAGTCATGGTGATACCGAAGGGTAGTGAAAAGGTCCGCACGTTTCTACCGAGTAAGGATTTCGAGGTCAGCAAGGACTTCTACAAGACCCTGGGATTCAACGTGTTGTTGGAGGATAAGGACGTCACCATTTTTGGAATCGGCCAGAGCTCGTTTCTCCTACAGCGCTACTACCAAAAAGACTGGGCCGAGAACTTCATGATGCAAATGCTCGTCGACGACCTTGACGAGTGGTGGGCGCATATCTCTTCACTGGATCTGCCTGGACGTTTCGGTGTGCGAGAACCCACCGCGCCAGCGGTCCAGCCGTGGGGTCTGCGTATTTCCTACGTGGTGGATCCCTGTGGCGTGTTGTGGCATATCGCTCAGAACAATTGAGAGCTAGCTCGTAACCCTGACTTCGGTGTCGGACTGTTGTGCGCTCACGTTTCTCAAAGCAACTTGGCGAGACCCTCGAGGATCAGATCCAATCCGAACGTGAAGTCGTCGACACCATCGTCGGGATCGTCAAAGTGCACCTGTGCGTGTTCGATCAAAAAGCCATATGTCGTTTTGTCTAGTTGTTCTAGGAACTTCTCAACAAAATCGTCCGGTGTGTCGGGAGATACACGGTGTCCAAGTTCCCAGATCGTGTAACCCAGCGTGTGGCTGTCAAGAGCGTGATAGCCGTGTGAAGCACCCTGGGGTGAAAATCCCGCGGCTCGAAGTCGTTCGAGAATGGAATTGATGTAGCGAAGTCGCGCGTACGAAACTCCGACGGATCCCGGAGTCAGCACCAGTTCGCTGGCCCAGGGGTGTTCCAAGAAGAGGTCGTGCGCCGAAAGAGCGGTCGTTCGAAGCGAGCTTCGCCAGTCGCCACCTTCCACCTCGAGTTGGATCTCGTCAAAGATACGGTCCACGAGCGCGCCGAGTAAATCGTCTTTGCCGTCGACGTAGTTGTAGAGCGACATGGCTTGCACGTCGAGGTGATCACCGATTTGGCGCATGGAGAGGGCTCGCACCCCTCCCGCGTCGGCGAGCACTATTGCGGCATCGATTATGCGCGCACGGCTGAGAGCCGGGCGAGATTTTCTGGAAGTTTCATGGACCGCCACGTTGACAAACTTACAGCGTATGTCTATACTTACTCTGTAAGTCACCGGGACGCTACTGAGGAGATTTCCATGAAGGCCATAACGAGACAGAAGTACGGTTCCACGAAAGTCCTGCAATTCACGGATATCCCCGAACCCTCACCTGGTCCCGGCCAAGTGAAGATCGCGGTGGCGGCGGCTTCGGTCAACCCTTACGACTGGCACATCCTTTATGGCGAGCCGTACCTCATTCGGTTCATGTCAGGGCTGAAATCGCCCAAGTTGAAAGGAATAGGTGCTGACGTTGCCGGCACCGTGGTCGAACTCGGTGAAGGCGTCGAAGGGCTGACTATCGGTGACGAAGTCTTTGGATGGGGAAGCGAAACCTTTGCCGAATCGGCCCTCGCGAAGGCTGGGAGTGTGGCCCTGAAGCCCGCTTCCATGAGTTTTGAGGCTGCGGCGTGCATCCCGTGTGCAGGAATAACAGCGTTGCAATCGCTTCGCGACAAGACGAAACGCCAACCGGGACAGCGCATTCTCATTAACGGCGCGAGCGGTGGCGTGGGAACCTTTGCCGTGCAGATTGCCAAGTCCTACGGGGCAATCGTGACGGGAGTGTGTGGGCCAACGAGTGGAGAACTCGTGCGCTCACTTGGGGCAGATTTTACGATTGACTACACCGAAGACGACTTTGCCAAGACCTCGCAACCCTTCGATATCGTGCTCGACGTCGCCGGTAATCGAACCCTTAAAGCCTTGCGAACTGCTGCGGGGGATCACGGTGTGGTGGTGCTCTCGGCGGGCGACAAGGGCAAATGGATTGCCCCAATGAAACTCGCGGCGGGGGCAGTTCTCGAGGATCGATTCGTGAGTCAAGAACTCCATAACGTTTTGGCTAACGTCAATCGTGCCGATCTCGAAGTACTCGCTTCGATGTTTGAGGCGGGCACACTAAAACCAGTCATTGAGCGCACGTATCCATTAGTTGATGCCGCAAGTGCCATCGAAACTGTGGAAGCGGGTCACGTTCACGGAAAGCTCGTGGTAACGGTCAAGACTCCGTAACCAGGACTCTCGTCGAGTGATCGAACGGGTTTGAACTTCGGATGTCTTCTCGAGGAGAAGTTCCGCACCGGTTGGCAGGCCAATGGCAAGAANNNGCCGCAAGTCGAATCCAGACACTGTCTGGAAAGTCGGAGCCGTACGTGGTCCGTGTTGTCTCAAGCGCAGGAGGACTCATTCCCACCGAAAGTGGCGTGCAGGTGGCGACCGAGAAACTTCCGGCGCCTAAGGGCATTGATACTGCCCTCGTCGTCGGAGGAAATGGTGTGTACGACGCTCGAAATGACGAGCGGCTGCTCTCGTGGGTCAAAAAGGTAGCGACGTCCTCTCGCCGACTCGGTTCAGTGTGCTCCGGAACGTTCATCCTCGCCGAATCCGAAGTGATTGAGGGAAGACACGTCACCACCCACTGGGCCCGAGCAGAACGACTGGCTCGTGAGTACGAAAACCTCTCGGTCGACGCCGATCCGATCTATGTCACCGATGGAAAGTTCTGGAGTAGCGCCGGCGTAACTGCCGGAATCGATTTAGCGCTCGCCATGGTGGACGAAGATTTGGGTCCCGAGACGTCGCAGTTAATTGCTCGCTGGCTCGTGATGCACCGTCACCGTCCGGGGGGACAGAGCCAATATGCCACGCCGGCGTGGACGCCGAGAGCAGAACAGTCCGCGGTGCGAGCAGTGCAGCTAAAAATTGAAGAAGACCCCGCGCTGGACTACACGCTTGAGTCAATGTCACAGATGGCTTCGATGAGCGTTCGTCACTTCTGTCGTCTTTTTGTCGAACAGGTCGGCATGACGCCAGCTCGCTTTGTCGAGCGCGTTCGCATTGACGCCGCCCGAGAAGAACTGGAAATAAGCACCGACAACGTGGACGTCATTGCCCAGAAGTGTGGTTTTGGCACGTCGGAGACGCTGCGACGCACGTTTCTTCGTCGTTTGGGCGTGACGCCGCACCAGTA
>PLHJ01000010.1:899-1042 GCA_003138895.1 Acidimicrobiaceae bacterium | reverse complement strand
GCTCTCACGACCGACGAAGTGGTTTTGGACTGGGTTCGTAAGGTTCACGAGACCACGGTGTTCACGACGTCGGTATGCACGGGTTCGTTGGTCCTCGCCGCCGCTGGCCTCCTCGATGGACTTACGGCCACCACGCATTGGGC
>PLHJ01000010.1:0-850 GCA_003138895.1 Acidimicrobiaceae bacterium | reverse complement strand
CTCTACGACCAAACGGCCGCTGAAGCGGCTCAACTCATGATTGAGTACGATCCCCAGCCGCCCTTTGACTGTGGTGCAGCGGAAAAGGCCAATGAAGAGGTGATAAAACGAGTGATTGAGTACGCGGCAGTTCGTTCTTAAATGTGCGACAGGCAAAACTTGGTTTCTGCAATGCTGCGACCATCAGCGAGTACCAACGTTAGGAACTGAGCGCCTTTTCTTCCGCGGCGGACAAAATTCCCTTCAACATGCTCGGAAAGATAAATCCGTGAAACGGCCAGACCAGAGCCCAATAAAGTCTCCCAAATAAACCTCGGGGACGAAACGTGGCGCTTTGATGAACCACCGTGCCACTCGGCGTTGTTTCTAAATTCCACGTCAGCCAGGCTTCGCCGGGTAGTCGCATCTCCGCTCGTAGTCGGAGGGTGGTGGGGTAGTCCACTTGTTCAATGCGCCAAAAGTCGAGCGCATCACCCACGTGCAGTTCTTTCTTGCGTCCGCGTCGCATGCCGGGTCCGCCAATGAGTTGATCGGACACGCCGCGAATCTTCCAAAGCCACTCGCCGCTGTACCAACCCTTTTCGCCACCAATAGTGGAGAGTTCCGCGAAAATTACTTCGGGGCCCAAGGAGGAGAGACGACTTCTCTCGTCTTTGAATTCCGTTCCACCCGCCCACGAAGGATCGAGTTCATTCGGTTGGAAGTAGACGAGGTCGGCATCGGAGAACGTTGTCGGCGCCGTGCCCTTTTCTGTCGTGTCTAAAGCTCTTCTGATGGCTTGTTCTAATCCCATAGGTACAACGCCGAAGGTGACACAGGCGTCTTTGCCAGTCACAATGACTTCGTTCAC
>PLHJ01000014.1 GCA_003138895.1 Acidimicrobiaceae bacterium | reverse complement strand
TCAGCGTGAAACTCCAGGTGCCGACGCCTCCATTCGTGTCGGTGCTTGAACCATTGACGGCGTACGAACCAACGGCCAACGTGCCCGTGGTCGTAATCGCGCCTGCAGTGGAAACCAAAACGCTCGATGATCCTGAGGTTTTCGTATACGTAACCGCGCCAGTGTTGCCCGTCGAAGAAAGTGTGGCGCTATAGGACGATGAACTCGCAACCGCCACTGATCCAGTTGTCGGCGTGCTAGCGATAGCGGTGGTCGTAAACGAGAGTACCGATCCATAGGTCGCGGTACCGGCCGAATTCACTGTTTTGATTTGGAAGTAATACGTCGTACCGGCCTTAAGTCCCGTCAACGTCGCCGATTCACTCGTCGAAGAGGAGCCACTCGCTGTGGAGGGTGACGCACTCACGGACGTGGCGCCAGAACAGTTAGTCGGTGATGTCGTGGCGTAACAGAAGGTGACTGCTGTGCTCGGGTCACTGTTCGCGTTTACTGAACCGTTCAACACAGCACCCGAAGCAGTGACACTAGAGGCTGCGTTCGTCGTCGTCGTAGGCGTCGCCGCTGTGGTGAAGGAGAGAACTGAACCGTAGGTGGCGGTACCAGCAGAGTTCACGGTCTTTTCTTGGTAGTAGTACGTGGTGCCAGCACTCAATCCGGTAATGCTCGCCGTCTCTGAGGTTGCCGTCGATCCAGATGTTGATGAAGGTGAACCGCTGGCCGTCGTAGCTCCACTGCAGTTCGTAGGCGACGACGTGGCGTAGCAGAACGACACGGTTGTTGAAATGCCATTCGCATTGACGGATCCATTGAGAGTGGCGGTGGTGGTACCTATGCTCGTGGCGGCTGACGTCACCGTTACCGGCCCACTGGAGATTTCTGACAATTCGAATCCAGCGTCAAAACCAGCCGTCCAAACTTGCGTACCGGTTGACACTATGAATCGCGGCGCTTCACTCGTCGCGAGCGTCAACGTTACGGGCGTCAATGTGGCAATTGGAATTTCAGTGACTGTGCCAGCGCCTGTGTTGGCAACCCAGATATTGGTACCGTCGTCGGCGATCGCCTGCGGTCCCGAGCCAACCGTGATGGCGGAACCAATTTGAACGCCGGTGGCCTCGTTGAACTCGAACAACTGATTGTTTGTCTGGCTCGTCGCCCAAAAGTGCGTTCCGTCAGAAGCAACACCGTAGGCTCCGGCAACCGTGATGGTGCGCACTACCGTCCCGGTACCGGCATTGATCTGCGTAACTGTTCCTGAGCCAGAATTNNGCGGTGCTGTTCTCGCTGCCGACCCATACGTACGTGCCGTCATCAGCAATGCCGTACGGGGCAGACCCAACCGTTACCGTTCGAACAAAAGTTGGTGTATCAGTGCTGCCCGAAAGCGAAAATTCCGAAACCGTCGTGCCGGCATAGTTGGTCACCCACAAATTCGAATTATCGATCGCAATACCAATCGGATTGTTGATTCCCGTCGTCGTCGTCGTGCCGTTGATTGTCGTGGACGTAATCGTGTTTACTATCGCACCAGTCGCAGGATTGACCGAATACACATCGTTGCCCAAGTAGTTATCCGTCCAGACTTGTTTGCCGTCGGCGGCTACGCCAGCCATAAGTCCAGAAGAACCGGTCGCTGTGTTGCGCACCACGGTCGGATTCGTAATGGCGCCGGGGTAGCTGTACACCGGCAACGTTGGAAAGGTCGAGGTGAACGTGACGGTGGGTGACCCCGAAGGTTGCGTTCCGCCACTGTCAGTGTCTGTTTGCAACTGAAAGTTGCCTGCTGTTTCGACGTTGCCAGAAACGGGGTTCGTAAAGCCGCCGATTGCGAACGTCACCGACGTTGATGCCGCAATAGAACATCCTGAACCAAGTTGCACCTCGAGGAGATAACTAAGGCCACTGCTCGGCATTGTTGACGTGGTGCACGTGCCAGTAAAACCCGACACGGCCGTGAAAGTTGGCGATGACGGAATAGGAAACGCACCCGAATTAGGAAACAACATGTAGATCCGGTCACCCGACGGCAGAGCAGCGGTCGTTTTAAATCCGACGTCCCATGATGACGAAATGCCGGCGGCAGTTGTCGTCGGCCAGAACGTAACGCTCGAAACGGTCGAGGCACCGGCAGGCTCAGTAAAACTGAATGCGAAAAGTAGGGCGACCGTCGCTAGGGCGCCCAGAAAGGAGAGGACAAGCCTCGTGATTTCGCGATGCAGCTTCACTTAGTGAATCAGAACCATTTCTTCCGACTAGGAAACCAACCGTTGTGTCAATTTGACCCGTCACCCACCACAGATGACTTACAACGACCTCACACCCACCGAAAAGAATTTTACCCTTATATCAGGGAAAATGAAACTGTCTCGCCTGAGAATCACCCTCAAAAAACGCAGAAATAATGCTCATTTACGTCTATTTAGGAACGTTTCAGAATTTTCACAAGTTCACAGCAGGAAACTCTGTCTTTTGTGCTGCCGACGGTCGCGACCTCGCCGGGAAACGACGCAAAGATAAGAGTCCTGCCTAAGGGTAACCCGGAATTTTTTGTTTAAAAAATCAAGTCAAATTGAAATAGGGCTGACGTGAAGCTTCTTCGCTACGAGTACAAAACCGGCGAAAAGGTTCAGCTCGAGGAATGAAAGATATTTGTAACGAATACGCCACCGTCAAGACAACAGGTAGATGAATATGAGACACCAACACCGTTTAGGGTGCAAATCACGTTTGCCTCAGAGTTGAATCCAAAATGATCGCACTGTTGTTTGTCGGTGTCGTGGCGGGCCTCATCGCGGGCATCTCTCCTTGCATATTGCCGGTATTGCCGGTGATTTTTGTTTCGTGGGCATCGCCCATCACTGGTGAAGTGCACGCCGCCCGTGCGCGCCGTCGTCGCGCCATCGCGGTGGTCGCAGGACTCGTAACAAGCTTCAGCATCATTACCCTCGTGGGATCCACGTTGCTTAGTGCGCTCGGACTTCCCCAAACATTCCTTCGTGACGCGGGCATTGTCGTCCTCATCATTTTGGGTCTCTCCCTGCTCGTCCCTCCTCTTGAGCAATTGTTGGAACGTCCGTTTGCTCGACTTAGCACGCACACTCCAAAAGGTTCGGGATCGGGCTTCGTGCTCGGTCTCGGACTCGGCGCCGTCTTCGTGCCGTGTGCTGGTCCAGTCTTGACGGCGATCGTGGTCGTCGGTGCAACCAAGCACGTAACGGCTTTTTCAGTAGCGCTTACGGTTTGTTTTGCCATTGGCGCCACACTTCCCATTCTCACCATTGCCCTCGCCGGTGAACGAGTCGTTGAACGAAATCAAAAGCTCAAGGAGCGCGCTCGCATTCTTCGACCCATTGGTGGCGTGCTGCTCATTGCCATGGCCATTGGAATTTCGTTCAACCTCGCCAACGACCTTCAAAAGTGGCTTCCCAGTTACACGAGCGCCCTGCAAAAAAGCGTAGAAGGAAATCACTTCGTGGTCTCGCACCTTCGCACCCTCGAAAACACGAAATCGACTGACGGCCAACTAGCCAGTTGCGTCGCTGGCGACGCGAAACTCGAAACCTGCGGTCAAGCACCCAATTTCGTCGGCATCACGGCGTGGCTCAACACACCACACGACGCACCACTCAGCATTCATTCACTGCGAGGAAAAGTCGTCCTCGTTGATTTTTGGACGTATTCGTGCATCAACTGCGAACGATCACTTCCCCACGTTGAAGCGTGGTACAAGCGCTACCGAGCCGACGGTCTCGTCGTCGTGGGCGTGCATTCCCCAGAATTTGCTTTCGAGCACGTGGTATCTAATGTGAAAGCGGCCGCGAAACAACTGGGCGTGCACTACCCCATCGCCGTTGATGACAATCTGTCTACCTGGGACGCCTACTACAACGAATACTGGCCGGCGGATTATCTCGTCGACGCCAAGGGCTTTGTCCGTTACGAAGACTTTGGTGAGGGGAACTACCAACAGACCGAGTCGTTCATACGTAAGTTGTTGAAGGAAGCCAATCCCAAGGTGCAACTTCCTCCACCCACTAACGTCGCCAACACCGAGCCCACGTCACCAACGAGCCCCGAAAGTTACCTTGGCTACAACTATCTCGGCGACTACTACGGCGACTTCAGCCCCGTCGAAAACCAAATGGTCCCGTACCAATTGGCAAACCCGCTGCCCGAAGGCAACTGGGGCCTCAACGGCAATTGGAAGGTGGGACCCCAAGCGGCGACGTCCGGGAGAAACGCCTCTCTTTCCATCAACTTCTTTGCCACGCACGTGTACTTAGTGCTGGGCGGCAAGGGCACCGTACAAGAAACCCTAAACGGCAAGACATTGAAAACCTTCACCGTGTCGGGCGTGCCGCGTCTGTACACGTTGGTTAATGAGCCCACGCCGAGAACGGGACTGCTTCGCTTATTAACGAGCCCCGGCGTGCAGGCCTACGACTTCACGTTTGGTTAGGCACCGCCGTGCACGATCACTAGGTGATGCACATTTACCAGGTGATGCCCGCCCGCGATAAAAATCGCTAGGCAGAACAAGCCCGATAGCAACGTCGCCCGCCACGCCCACTCAGCCTGTTCTCGAAGACATAGAAAAACAACCAATGCGTCAACACCGAGCGCGAGCGTCACCAGTACACCCACTAGCACCGGATGAGCGTTAGAACCAATACCAATGGCGAGGGCGGCGCCACCGAGGAACACCACGCCGAGCACGAGGGACCACTGCGGTCCTACGTGCTGGGGAAACCCTCTAATGCCATTGGTTTCATCGACATCCTTATCGCCCACCGTGTTGATGAAGTGGGCACCAACGCCTATGGCACCCGCACCAAGCACAATTCCCCACGGCGGCAGTGGATGGTGCACGAGTCCTAACGTGACAAAAACAGGTAACAACGAAAACGCCAGGGCGTAGGGCAAAGGACTCCACCACGTGGACTTCACGCCAGCGTTATAAAGCCAGGCTCCAAGGACCGCCACGAGATGTACGAGTGCGGCTCGCCAACCCGATAACAACGACAACGGTACGCACAAAATCAGCGCAGCGAACGCACTATTTCGAAGTGCTGTTTCACTTATGAGTCCACTGACAACGGGCTTTTCGCTGCGCGCCCCGGCACGGTCACGATCAGCGTCGAGCCAATCATTGCTCCAGCCAACGGACAACTGACCGGCCAGTACTGCGAGTCCCACCCACAGCGTGCCAAGACCTCGACCGGCCACCGCCGCGAGAACGACCGCGACCAGCGTCACCGTGATAATCGGAGGAAAATGACTGGCTTGTCGAGCCCCCCGCACGGTGCTGACGAACGTGCTCATAAGCGAAGAGTAGGGGATGCGCAAAGAGCGCGCTAGAGAGTGCGAAGACGCAAGGATTCAGGTCGCCACTGCGATTTAGCGAACACGATTTGGACGACGCTGACGTGGCGCTCGCGAAAGGCCGCTTCACAGTACGCCAAGTAGAAGTCCCAGAGTCGGGCCATCTCTTCAGAAATGTTGAGAGCGCCGAGTTCGCTCCAGCGCTCGTGAAGATTCGAGCGCCAACGTTGCAGTGTTTCGGCGTAGTGCAGACCCAGGTCCTCGAGGTCAATAATTCGAAGATCACTGGCCTTGGTGGCGGCCTGCGCAATGGACGTCACCGAGGGAAGACAGCCTCCGGGGAAAACCCATCGCTTGATGAAATCCGTCGTAACGCGTGTTCGCGAGTATCGCTGATCGGCCACCGTAATGGCTTGCAGGCCCATAAGACCGTCGGGCTTTAGCAACTGGGCGCACGTCGCAAAATATCCCGGCACATCACGCCAGTCGACAGCCTCAATCATCTCCACCGAAACAAGGCGATCAAAGGTGCCTTCGAGGTCGCGGTAGTCACACTCCACGAGCTGGACCATGTTGTTCAGTCCCGCCTCTTCAATACGAGAACGAGCGAGTCGTGCTTGTTCGGTTGAAAGTGTGGTGGTCGTGACCGACGCACCGTAGTGCGACGCGGCGTGCATCGAAAAACTTCCCCAACCAGAACCAATTTCAACCAACGAATGCGACGAGTTGAGACCAATTTTTTGACAGAGTCGATCCAACTTTGCGCGTGACGCACTCACTAAGGAATCTTCGGGCGACGTGAAAACGCCACTTGAGTACGTCATAGTTTCGTCAAGAAATGTGGCGAAAAAATCATTGCTGAGGTCGTAGTGGGCGCGAACGTTTCTGCGGTCGCGGAGCTTTGAACGGGGTCGAAGTCGTCGAAAAGGCTCCAGCAGAGGCTGGGTTCGTCGGTGCCAGCGGTTTCGAAGGTTGTCGATGGGACCCATGGCCTGAACAAACTGGCGAAGTACGCCCACCAAGTCGTCGCTGTGCCACCAACCGCGAAAGTAACCCTCGCCAAGTCCGGCACTTCCGCTTCGCGCCACCGCCGACCACGCACGAGAATCGCGAACGCTGACCAGCACGTTGCTCGCCGAACTCGCCCCAACGGGCAACGCGGGTCGAGCAAGTGGTGTCGTGTCATTTTCTCGAATCTCGACGCCATCGACGCGTCGAAGAAGACCCTTCAGGACTTGTCGCTCAACGCGTCGTCGAAGGCCCTTTCGTGCGCGCAGCTCGGGTTCACCCGGTCCAATACGGGGCTCGTCTTCGAGCCGAGACAGCGATTCACTCATGAGCGATCCATTGCACGTTCGGAGCGTAAGGGGTGGGGAACAAAGGTTGCCCCTCGTCGCCATAAACGAATCGCCCGAAGGTATATGCCGAATGAAACACGCTGCGTCGGAAGAAGAAACAACAGGCGCAACAATTGCCCCGTTGAAAAAGGAACCCGCTTTGCCTCGAGACGGGCATCAAAGAATCGCTCACCACCTCGAAAAAGCGACAGCTCCACACTGACACCGTTGTCAGGTCCCTCGCAAGAAAATTCGTAAGTGAATTCCATTGGGAAAAAGGGCGAAACGTGTAATTCCTTCTTGAAGTGGAACGTCGAGTCGGTGCTGTCTCGTCGGTCCACGACGTAGCAATGCTTTTGGTGCCACGGCGTGTTCGTCACTTCCAAAACCTGCGCCACCAAGCGCCCATCGTCATAACACCAATACACACTTATGGGATTTGCCACCCATCCCCAGGTTCGAAGATTCGTGAGAAGAAGTACTCGCCCCTTTGGTCGAAAGCCGAGTTGTCGTTCCACTTCGTCGCGAACTGCTTCATGGAGAGCCAACGAACGATCACCGAAATAATCCTGCCGACGGAACTTAACTGGGGCAACGCCATGTTCAGAAAACAAGAAGCTCCGGCCAATGGTGGCGGGAATTTCTTCAAGATCAAGAAGCGCCAATGCTACCTTTTGGCGAAAATTGAATGCTGGCGAAAAACGTTGATGGAAAACGTCGCCCACGTACAAACACGGCGTAAACGTAACTTTCGTCATTTTGAACGTCCGTTGAGTGCGCGAGCGACACGCAAGGCACTCGCCGCGCCGTCTTCGTGAAAGCCGTAGCCCCAATAGGCACCGCAAAACCACGTGTGGCGAACGCCATTAATGCTCGACCACTTCGTCTGGGCACGAAATGCCGCCGCGTCGAATACGGGATGGTGGTAGACGTACGTGCCAAGCACCAGCGACGGATCAATTTCTTCTTCTCGATTAAGTGTGACCAGAATGTCGCGCGATGCACCTAGCCGTTGAAGACAGTTCATCCAATACGTCACCGACGTCAATGTTGCCTGCTTATCTGAACGAAAGTAATTCCACGAGGCATACGCACGTTTCGTGGCGGGCATCATTCGATGGTCTGTATGCAGAACAGCCACGTTTCGCTGGTACGCAATGGCGTTCAGAACGTCCTTCTCTTCGAGGGTAGCGTCACTCAAGATCTCGAGAACCTGATCGGAGTGAACAGCAAAAACCACTTCATCAAATTCCTCACGGCCGTTTTTCGTCGTCACGAGGACGCCGTCAACTTCGCGCTGCACAGACTCCACGGCACTACCAAGACGAATTTGTGCACGAAGTTTGGCAATCGCCGCTTCAACGTAACGCTGTGAGCCACCCTCGATAGTTCGCCACTCGGGACGATTACGAAGTGACAGCAGTCCATGATTATCGAGAAAACGCATCAGAGCACGTGCGGGAAATTGTGAGAAAGCCGTCGGGTCCGCGGACCAAATGGCAGATCCGAGCGGCAACAAATAGCGCTCTTCGAAATTCTTTGAGAAGTGATGCTGGCGAAGAAAATCGTCGACGCTGAGTGCGTAGGGGTCAAAGGGTTCTGGGGTTTTCAAAAGTTTTCGTCCGAGGCGGCCAAAGCGAACAACGCCGAACAACAGCCGCCAAAATGACGGGCGAAGCACATTTCGTCGCTGGGCAAAGAGCCCGCGCATCCCTCGACCCGCGAATTCCAGACCACTGCTTTGGTCACTGACGCTGAAACTCATTTCGGAGGGCTGCGTGGCAACGCCCCACTCATCAAGCAAGGAACAAAAAACGGGGTAATTGCGGCGGTTGTGCACGATGAATCCCGTGTCAATGTCGAAGGATTTTTTGTCTAACGAGACGTTGACGGTGTTGGTGTGTCCACCCAAACGATTTCCCTCCTCAAACACCGTGATGTCATGGTGTTTGTCGAGAAATGTCGCCGCGGCAATTCCAGAAATGCCGCCTCCGATTACGGCTATACGCACCAACGTTTCCCGACTAGTACCCCGCTCGTTGTTCCTCTCATTCGACCCAAATCACTTTCGCTGTTGCTCGCGACAAAGAAAACTCGTTACCACTGCACGAAATTGTCACCTCGGCGAGCGCCGGATCATCGCTCGTTACTACGACGCAACTTCCCTCGCCGACGCCGTGCTCTCCGAGCGTTCGAAGCAGCGGGCGAGCTTCGTGTTCCGCCACTTCAGAAATT
This sequence comes from Acidimicrobiaceae bacterium, assembly GCA_003138895.1. Classification (GTDB taxonomy): domain Bacteria; phylum Actinomycetota; class Acidimicrobiia; order Acidimicrobiales; family RAAP-2; genus RAAP-2. Next base: position 57,101 of record PLHJ01000014.1, on the reverse strand, counting down.
CGGCGCACCGTGACGGTCTCGCCTTCGGGCACGTCGAGCAGCGTGCGAAGCACTCCGTAGGATGCGTTTCGTCCAGGTATTGGATTGCCGTGGGGACACGTCGCGGGTCGTCCCATCGCTAGGTCCAGACGATCAATGACCTGGTCCGAACACGACGACGACAAACGGTCTGCTTCTTCGTCCGCAGTCGCCCAGTCAAAGAACAAGACGTCGGTAAGCCATCGTTCGAGCACGCGGTGCCGCTTGACAATCGAACTGGCGGTAGCAAAGCCCGCGGCCGTGAGTTGCACGCTTCGGTCGCTCGCAATCGTGACCCAGCCATCTCGCTCCAAACGATGCAGCGCGTCACTTACCGTTGGTGCGCTCACGGACATCCACGCCACGAGGCGCGAAGGGCGAACAATGTCACCTTCTCCGGCAATGCAGTAAATCGTCTCGAGATAACGCTCGACCGTGGCCGATCGAACAGGTTCTCGTTCTGCGACGTGATGAGTCGTCATTTGCTACACCGTCCTCGGCATTTTGGGATCCCGTGGCGTCGTGAGCTTTCCCGCCTGGCCGTGACGTTGACGCTTTGCCAGATACCAGAAAAAACTGAGACTCACCACGAGATAGACGACGTAACAAAGAGCCTGCAGCACCGTGGGTCGTTCCGCGTAACCAAGAAGCGAATGGAAAACATCGCCCACACTGCTCGACTCCGTCATCACTGAACTTGAATTCCAAAGCACGTGGCGCCCAAAAGGAAGCCAGCCAAGTTGTTGCAAATTTTCTACGGCGTCTGCGATAAGACCAGCGGCGAACAAGACGAGCGCAAGTCCCAGAACTCGAAAGAAAACAGCCAACTTCAACTTGCGGCCCAGTTTGTAAATCAAAAATGCCACGACCAAAGCAACGGCCAGTCCAAGTGCGGCTCCCACAATCAGCAGCGGTCCGTGCACCGGAGTTACCGCTTGACCTGAACTAGCAAAGATGATCGCCAGCGTGAAGACCATAGTCTCGAGCCCCTCGCGTCCAACCGCGGTAAAGGCGAGCATCGTGAGACTCCAGTGACTACCCGACGCGAGTGCCGCTTCTTCTTTGGCTCGAAGCTCCGAGCTAATTGTTCGCGCGTGCGACTGCATCCAAAACGTGGTGTAGCAAAGCGCTACCGCGGCCACCAGATATGTGCCCGTTTCAAAAATCGTCTGCACTCGTGAACCGTCGTAGTGACGAACAAAGAGATACGCCCCCACACCGCCCAGGGCCACCAATACCAGCGCCGAAATAACGCCAGCGTAAATGTGTTTGAACTGCTCGCGATGTCCGGACTGGTCGAGATACGCCAACAAGATGGCGATAATCATCGACGCTTCGACGCCTTCGCGAAGAAAAATGACAAAGGTAGAAATCATGGATTCCACGTCTCCATTACGACGCCGACCGTCGCCCCAGATGCCAAATTTCGAATCATTTAGGTCAGGCTAATAGATGCCACGAAGCCCTAAATCAGGGGATTTCGTCCGCCTTCGGCGTCGCTCATGTCGCCGAGCGGATAGGCGCGTTCCGTTCTTCGACCTCTAACAATTGAGTACAGCCAGGTCGTGAGCGTGCTCGAACGGTGGCGCGAACCATGCAAAAACGCGAGGTGAATGAAGCCCCACACGAACCAACCAAGAAAACCGGACAATCGAATACGGTGGAAGTTGACGACCCCGTGAAATCGGGAAATGTACGCCGCGCTTCCCAGGTCGTAGTAGCGAAAGGCTTCAACGTCTCGAGGTCTTCCTTCAACATGTCGGCGAATTTGACGCCCCGCGTGCATGCCTCCCTGCAACGCCACCTCCGCAACACCCGGGAGATTGTTGAGGGCCATGATGTCGCCGACAATCCAAATGTTGGGATGACCCGGCACCGTCAAGTCCCTTTCGACGCCAATGCGACCGAGTCGGTCTTGATCGACGCTGAGGGCTTTAGCAACGCGTTGCACAAAATCAACGGCCTGCACGCCCGCCGTCCACATGACGGTCTTGGCGGCAAACCTCTTGATTTCTCCATCGGTGCTCGACTGCGCAGTGAGCCCTTCCGCATCAACGTCGGTGACCATGACGCCCATTTGCAATTCAACGCCAAGATCTTCAAGATTCTTCACGGCCCGCGTTGCCAACTCTGGACCAAACGTGTTGAGCGGTGCTTCAACACCGTCGAACAGAATCACGCGAGCTTCGCGTGGATCAATGTCGTGGAATTCCTTGGCGATGGTGCGCTCGGCAAGTTCGCGAATTTGTCCAGCGAGTTCGACGCCCGTTGGTCCTGCTCCCACGACCGCGAACGTCAACCAGCGTTGACGTTCCTCTCCCGGGGGCAGGCTTTCGGCCATTTCGAAGGCGCCGTAAATGCGTCGTCGAATCAACAAAGCGTCGTCCAGTGTTTTCATTCCCGGAGCAAATTTTTCAAATTCGTCGTGACCGAAGTACGACTGACGCATTCCCACGGCCACGACTAGATAGTCGTACGTCAACTCAAATTCACTGCCGTCACGACGACCCACGGTGATGGTTTTGGTGGAGGGATCAAGGTCCAAGGCTTCACCCTGCACGACCCGCGTGTTTTTTTGTTTCTCGAGCATTGCCCGCAGTGGCTCTGTAATTTGACCCTCGGAGAGAATGCCCGTGGCGCACTGGTAGAGCAGCGGTTGAAAGAGATTTGTCGTGCTTCGATCAAGCACCGTCACGGCAACGGACGCCTTGGCCAATCGGCGTGCTGCAAAGGTGCCGCCAAATCCTCCACCAATAATGACGACGTGCGGCCGTCCGCCTTCGTGGCTCACACCACCAACCTAAAAGAGGTCCGGAAGGATGGCATATCCTCAGATTACTGGGATGCCTTCAATTTCCACGCTTCGTTCCCGACAACGAAGAAAACTGATGACTCGGCAATGTCCTTGAAATTTTCCCGTGACGTCTAGAGGGAATCTTTGTAGCGCTTAGTCGAAGCTTCGAGTTCTCGCAAGGCCGCGTCACGGCCGAGATAGTCCTCGACCTTTACCCACTTGCCTTCGTCCAGATCCTTGTACGTCGTAAAGAAGTGGCGAATTCGGTTCAAAATCGCAATAGGCACGTCGCCAATGTCCTTGGCGGCCTTCCAGTCAGGGTCGTACGTTGGTACAGCGATGAGCTTTTCGTCCTTGCCCTTTTCGTCCGTCATGACGCACATGCCGAGGATTTTTACTTCGATGACGCAGCCAGGAAACGTTGGAAATTCTGTCAAAACAAGCACGTCCAACGGGTCGCCGTCGCCACCTAAGGTGTCCGGGAAAAATCCGTATTCAGCCGGATACACCATGGCAACAATCAAGTGTCGGTCGAGTTTGATTTGGTGCGTTTTGTGGTCGTACTCGTACTTGTTCTGGCTGCCACGGGGGATTTCGATGATGACGTCAATTGGGTCCATCCCTAAAACGTACTCTCACCGTCGGCTCGTCGCTTCGTTGCCAAGGGGCAAACGCTCGACGAAAGACTCGTGGCCACGTCCCATAACCTAGAAAAGAAATGGCTGACGAAATCGTGACGCAACCCGAAATGGCCACACCGTCCGATACCGTTGCACCCCCGTTACTAATGCCCTCACTCGTGGGCATCGCCGCCATGATGTCCATTATCGGAAGTCTCGGCGCTCCGCTTATTCCGACGATTGCCGCCGCCAATCACGTCACGTTGAGTGCGGCTGGTTGGATTCTCACGGGAACACTCTTAACGGGAGCTCTTGCGACGCCAGTCATGGGTCGCCTCGCCGACGGTCCCCACCAACGTCGCGTTTTGCTGGTGGCCCTCGCCATTGTGTTTCTCGGCTCGGTACTTGCCGCGGTCTCGCAGAACTTTGACGAACTCGTCGTCGGTCGAGGATTGCAGGGCCTCGGGCTGGGTCTTTTGCCCGTTACCATGGCGGTTGCTCGAAGTAATTTGCCGAGTTCGCAGGCGGCTCGAACCATCGCCATGCTTTCCATTACCGCGGCCGTTGGCGTCGGACTTGGTTATCCACTGACGAGTCTTATTGCTGAAAAATTCGATTACCACGCGGCATTTTGGTTCGGCGCCATCATGATTGGTCTCGCTTTTGCGGTCGTGTGGTTCGTCATCCCAAAAAATCCCAACAACCCTTCACACCCGTTTGACTTCGTCGGCGCAATCACGATTGACGTGGCGGTCGTAGCACTCCTCGTTCTTCTCGCTGAAGGAGAGGTGTGGGGTTGGACATCACCGAAGTCGCTCATTTTGCTGATCGGCGGCATTGTCGTACTTGTCTCGTGGGCGTTTCACCAACTCCACGTCAGCGATCCAATTGTCAATCTTCGTCAACTTCGTATCCGTCCGGTATTGACCGCGGACATATCCGGCTTTCTCATCAGCATGGCAATGTATTTGTTCATTCCCGTTGTTGTTGAGTTCGTTCAGATTCCAAAATCGTCGGGCTACGGTTTTGGCTCTTCGATTCTGGTCTCGGGATTCTTGCTCGTGCCGCTGTCGGTCGGCACGTTTCTAGCCAGTCGATTCCTTCGAATGTTCTCTCGCAACTTCGGAAACCGAGCAATGATTCCCTTTGGTGCAGTGGCGTTCGCGGTCGCGGCCGGATTTTTTGCTCTGTTCCACGCCGCCCTTTGGCAAGCCTTCGTTGCGGTCGGTCTCGCGGGCATTGGCGCCGGCTTCACCTTCGCCGCCATGCCCGGATTTATCGTGCGGAGCGTGCCGGCAGAAGAAACGGGCAGCGCCACGGGGTTTTACCAAGTCGTGCGAAGTATTGGTCTTTCGACGGGCAGTGCCGTGGCGACGGCGATTCTCGCTATCTACACGTTGAAGGGATCCGCACTGCCCAAGGTGGAAGGTTTCAGCGTCGCGTTGTATTTGGCGTCGGCGCTCTGTCTTCTTACTGCGGTACTGAGTTTCTTCGTACCCGGACCAACTTCGCCACGTTCGCCGCATGAAGAACGAGAAATCGAAGAGGTCATGGAGGAAAACGCTGAACTTGGCGGATCGGGTTTCTCACTCTCGCAAGAAATAATCGAGAACCTCTAGTTCGTTTTCATTCGTTTCATGGTTCGGTACTTACCGGGGTGCGCGAACCAGTAAAAATTGAAGGTCCATCCAGCGCCAAAGACTTTGGGTGGAAAGAGTTTGGGGTTATCGGGATTCCAAAGCGCATCGCGAGTTCGTTGCTTCGTGGGCTTATTCCAGTTATACGGAACGCCGCCCTTGACGCCTTCTCGCTCAGATGCTTGTTCCTCGGCGTTATTAGGCACCGTTACTCCTTGGTCGTCCATGGATGTTGCATCATCAAGCTAACGAGAAGTGTTCTTGACTGCTCGCCAAATCGAGGGTCCGAAGTCCACTCTTGGGCGCTACCATCAACCTCTACGGATGAGGGGGACTCGTGGGGGCAACAAACGGATTTACGACCGAAGAATTTTCAGGGGTTCGCGAGGTTCTGGAAAAAAATCTCGCTTCGGGGGCTGACGTTGGAGCATCCGTCACGGTCCATCATCGTGGCGAAGTCGTCGTCGACATTTGGGGCGGTTACACCGATGTCGAAAAGACGACGCCCTGGGAAAGCGACACCCTCGTTAATGTCTGGTCCACCACCAAGACGATGACGTTTCTCATTTCGCTCATGTTGCTTGAGCGGGGCGAACTCGATTTTGACGCGCCGGTCGCCAAATACTGGCCGGAATTCGCCGCGGCCGGAAAAAAGGAGATTACGTTCCGTCAAGTTTTGTCGCACACTGCAGGCTTGTCAGGTTTTTCTGCGCCCATGGAAGTGAAGGATCTCGCTGACTGGGAGTTTTGCGTGCAGGCTCTCGCCGCCCAAGAGCCCTGGTGGGAGCCGGGCACGCAGTCGGGCTATCACGCGGTGACGCAGGGATATCTCATTGGCGAAGTCGTACGCCGCATCACCGGAACGACCATTGGTGAATTCTTCCAAGAAGAAGTAGCGAAACCATTGGGTGCCAACTTCTTCATCGGACTTCCCGAAGCAGAAGAATCCAAGGTGAGCGTGGTGCTGCCTCCACCACCCGTGGATCCGAGCGTCTTTCAAGATCTCCCGATGGCAATTCGAACATTCACCTCACCCCTGCTTGACGCGACCGCGCCACAGCACCGGTGGTGGCGAGCCGCTGAAATCCCGGCGGCCAACGGTCACGGCAACGCGCGCTCGGTCGCGCTCGTGCAAGCAGTTGTTGCCCAAGGTGGCGAAAGCCAGGGTGTACGTCTGCTCAAGGAAAAGACTCTCAACCGAATTTTCGTAACTGAATCAAACGGACCCGACTTGGTGCTCGGCATACCCGTCCACTTTGGTGCCGGCTACGGACTCGCTTCGGAAAGCATGCCCCTTGGACCGCGCGCTTGTTACTGGGGTGGCTACGGCGGATCCGTCATCATTATGGACCAAGACGCACAGCTCACCGTGTCCTACATGATGAACAAGATGGACTCGGGTCTCGTCGGAGATACTCGCGGCGCGGAGTTGGCCTTCGCTTCCGCTATTGCCGCGGCCAGCTAAACCTCAACAAAGGACCATTGTGGACATTGAAATTTCCAAGAGTGACCTGCACACCACTCGTCAGGAGAGTCGCGCCAGTCTTGCTCTTAACGACGGCGAAGTTCGACTGGTCGTCGATGTCTTCGGTCTCACTTCCAACAACATCACCTACGGCGTCATGGGTGATCTCATGGGCTACTGGCAATTTTTCCCAGTGGCCGACGCGAGCGACGTAGCGACGTGGGGGCGCCTTCCCGTCTGGGGTTTTGCCAACGTGCAAGAGTCAAAGTCTGCCGACGTCAGCGTTGGTCAAAGGGTCTTTGGCTACTTCCCACTCGCGGGCGAACTCGTCGTCAGCGTTGGTCGTGTTGACGAAAGCGGATTCAGCGACGTCGTGGAACACCGAAGCACACTTCCCCACGTGTACAACCGCTACGCCTTGGTCAACAAGGACCCGCTTTACGACGCGTCACGAGAGGGCCTCGACCTGCTCCTTCGCCCCTTGTTCATTACGTCGTTCACTATTGACGACTTCATTGCTGACAACGACTTTTTTGGTGCGAGCACCATGGTGATTTCGAGCGCGTCCGCCAAGACGTCCATCGCCGCGGCGTTCTTGTTGAAGGAGCGTCCGAACATTCACGTCATTGGTCTTACGTCGGACGCAAATATGGACTTCACCTCGGAGCTCAGTTGTTACGACGAAGTCTTCTCTTACGACCGCATCGAACAATTGTCACTGACCGGAGCTGTGTATATCGACGTGGCAGGACAAAGAGACATCACCCAGCGCGTCCACGAGCACTACGGCGAAGGTCTCAAGTACTCAATGATTGTCGGCGACACTCACTGGGATGCGGTAGCGACGTCCACGGGAACGCTTCTTGGCCCCAAGCCCACGTTGCTCTTTGCGCCCGTGCAGATTGCCAAGCGCCGCGAAGAATGGGGTCGTGAAGTTTTCGAAGAAAAAGTCGCGAAGGCGTGGCAAGAGTTTCTTTCGTGGAGTGCCACTTGGCTACGCGTGACGCCCGTAAAAGGCGCGGACGAAATCGTTGCGACCTACCTCGACCTCGTCAACGGACGCATCGACCCATCGATCGGTCACGTCTGCGCGTTTTAACTTCGACTACGCCCAGCCACCCGCGTACGCCACGAACTGTCCGGTCGTAAAGCCACTCGATCCGTCCAAGAACGCCATCGCGAAGGCGGCGAACTCTTCCATTGTGCCCATGCGTTTCATGGGGATCCTCTGTTCAAAGGCCTTTCGAACCTCGGGATCGTTCGTTCCAACGGCCTCATGAAACTCGGGAAAGTCCATCCAGTTCGTGCCGAGCGCATTCACTTGCACGCCCGTCGAGGCGATTTCGGCGGCGAGGTTCTTCGCCATGTGGGTGGCTCCCGCGCGTACCGACGAATATAGCGCCACGCCTTTGGCGACGCGGGCACCGGCAGCACTCGTAATCAATACGATTTGTCCCGACCGTTGTTCAATCATTGGGGACGCCGCCGCCTTGAGGAAGTTGTAGGGGCCTTCTAAGCAGCCCTTAACAATTTTTTGCAGATCCTCCAACGACGAATCCATGAACTTGCCCGGAACAATGTCGCCGCTGAATGCCACAGCGGCATCGATGCGGCCGTAATAATCAAGTCCTGCTTTCACGAGGGCGGGTGCCGATTCGATATTGGCCAGATTGCGAGCGTTCTCGACGACTTCAACCTCGGCCCCGAGAGCCTTTAGCTCAGCCACGAGTTCGTTCGATGGGCTCCCCACCACGAGATTATGACCACGCTGGGCGAATTGTCGCGCGAGCGCCGGACCGACATAACCGGCCGTATCGCAAACGAGGGCGACGCGTTTGTTCGAACTTGCCATGCTGACTCCTTTGGCGCCTTACTGACGCGCCATTCCTTCGCGAGCGAGAATCTCTCCCTCGTCTTTTGCGCGGGGCGAAACCAGTTGGATGTCAACTCGCTGCAATTTTCCTTCAAAAGCGAACTCGCCCTTGTACTCCTTAGAGACGGGCGAGCCGTGGTCGTGACCAACGCTCATTCCAATCGACGAAATGATGCGCATGACAAAGGGCAACTCCATCGAACCGCACTCCTTGTCGTCGATAACCAAAGTGACGACGCCGTCAGTGTCCCGGCGTCGAAAACGAACGCCGACCACGCTGTCGCCCGTGGGCACTGCGACCGACGATCGCAACACGTGGTGTTCCATAAAGAGGTTGTAATCAAAAACAAGATGGTCGTCCTTGATGAAGACGCTTAGTCCTGAGTTTTCCGTGCCCGTCGCATAGAGAACACCGTTGGCTCTCGGGGGCCGATTGATTGTCGCATCGAGGTCCCAACTTCTACCTCCAATGCCGGCCGATGCCTGAGGCGGTACGGGATTGATTGGCGGACGATAGGTGTAGTGGCGACTCGTCGGGTGCGGCGAGTCCTCTCGAAACCGAGCGCCAAAGAGTTCAATACCGCGGTCGTCGAGTGGCAAAACGCCGTATGCCTCGGCTTCGTGCCACCACATGGCAATGAGTTCTCGCAATTTCTCGGGTTCGCTTAGTGCAAGGTCCGTACACTCCGAAGGATCGACCGCGACGTGATAGAGCTCCCAGCGATCATCGTCGAATGAGACGCCTGGAAAATGACGGGTTACTGCCTTCCACCCCTCGTGGTACATCGCGCGGTGCCCACCCATCTCGAAGTACTGCTTTGTTTTGTGACTCGGCTCGCTCGCCGAATCAAACGAATAGACGAGTGACGCTCCGGCGACCGGCATCTGGTCGAAGCCGCGATACGTTTCGGGCACGGTGGCGCCCGCGGCTTCAAAGACCGTTGGCGCAATGTCCGTCACGTAGTGGAACTGGGGGCGAATCTCCCCCGTGGCCGTTATGCGCTTTGGCCAGTGCACGATGAGGGGTACGTGCACACCACCCTCGTGGGTATTTTGCTTGTACCACTTGAACGGGGTATTGCCTGCCTGCGCCCAACCCCAGGGGTAGTTCGAGTGTGAACTCGGTCCACCAATGTCGTCAATACGCGCAACCGCTTCGTCGGGTGTCTCCAAAATGAAGTTGAAATACTTCATCTCGTGCAAAATACCGAACGGTCCGCCTTCTTGGCTCGCACCGTTGTCACTCATGAGGACAATGAGCGTGTTATCGAGTTCGCCGAGTTCATCAAGGTCACGCACCAATCGCCCAATTTGCTCATCCGTGTGTTCGAGGAACGCCGCAAAGGCTTCTTGCAATCGACAAGCGAGTCGCTTTTGATTCTCGGGAAGTGTCTCCCAGGGCTCGACGCCGTCATTGCGCGGAGCTAACTGCGTGAAATCGGGAACAATCCCAAGTTCTTTTTGGCGAGCAAACCAACGCTCACGGGCCACGTCCCAACCTTCGTCGTACTTGCCACGATGCTTTTCGAGATACGACGCCGGTGCTTGATGCGGCGCGTGCGTTGCTCCAAACGCGAAGTACATAAAGAACGGTCGATCGGGACGAATTGACTTAGCGTCATGGACAAATTCAATGGCGTGATCAACGAGGTCTTCACTCAAGTGATAGCCCTCTTCGGGAGACTTGGGAGGATTTACCCGGTGGTTGTCGTAAACCAGATCGGGCGCGAATTGATCGGTTTCGCCGTCCAAAAACCCGTAGTGGCGGTCGAAGCCGCGCTGCAGGGGCCACTGATCAAAAGGTCCGGCCGACGAGGTGTTCTCCATTGAAACGAGATGCCACTTGCCCAGACCCAACGTTGTGTATCCCTGGTCGCGTAGAACTTCCGCCATCGTCGTGGCGTGTTGGGAAATCTGTCCCCGCATGCTCGGAAATCCCGAACTCCAGTTTGAAATGCCACGCATACCTACCGAGTGATGGTTTCGTCCGGTGAGCAGCGCTGCCCTCGTGGGCGAACACAGCGGAGTCACGTGGAAATTTGTATAGCGAAGTCCGCCTTTGGCAAGCGCGTCGATATTCGGCGTGACGAGTTCTGAACCAAAACAATTGAAGTGCGAGAATCCAAGATCGTCAATCAGAATCACCACGACGTTGGGAGCGTCCTTTGGCGGATGCGGTGGCGTGGGCCACCACGGCGTGGATTCTGGGACCGTGCGGCCAATGACGCCTTCAAACGGTTCGTACTGTTTCACGCGTTCCCCCTAGCGCTCGTCGTTTAGGTTACGGGATTTCGAACGCTGAAACGCTCGTCGAGGTACGCCTTATTGTTCATAACGTCGACGAGCACGTCGACCGCGTCGTAGACGTCCACGTACCGCAGATACAGCGGAGTAAATCCGAATCGACAAATATCGGGATCACGAAAATCGCCGATGACGTTTCGCTCAATAAGTGCTTGAACAATCGCGTAGGCGTGGTCATGGCGAAGAGCCACCTGGCTTCCCCGTTTCGCGTGCTCTCTTGGCGTCACAATCTCGAAAGCTCCGGGCACACGTTGTTCGACAAGTTCAATGAATAGATCCGTCAAGGCCAAACTCTTAGTGCGAACCTCATTCATGGTGGTCTTTTCCCACGTTTCTAACGATCCATCAAGAGCGGCCATTGCAATGATTGACGGTGATGACGTGACAAAAGCTTGCATTCCTGTGGCCGGTTCATAGTCAAGTTCGAAGTCGAAGGGGCGAACGTGTCCGAGCCATCCCGGCAGTGGATTTTCCATTTGCGACTGCCACTCACGACGGATATACGCAAACGCCGGCGCGCCAGGACCAGCGTTTAGATATTTGTAACCGCACCCAGCGGCAAAATCAACGTTGGCACCAGTCACGTCAAGAGGAACGGCCCCGGCGGAATGAGCAAAGTCCCAGAACATCAACGCACCCACATCGTGGACGGCCTTCGTGATGCCAAAAAGATCAAGCATTTCACCCGTACGAAAGTCAACGTGGGTTAATTCCACCAAAGCAACGTCGTCGTTGAGAGCCGCTGGGATGTCCTTTCGGTTAAGAACTTGAACCTCAATAGGGCGCCCAGCTCGCTTGGCGACGGCCTCAATGATATAGAGGTCGGAATGAAAATTCGCTTCGTCAGTAATGATTACGTGTCGATCAGGACGAAGGTGCAACGCTGCACCCAGTAATTTGGCAATCAAAAAGGTAAGCGTGTCAGCCACGAGCACTTCACCCGGACGAGCACCAATCAACGGAGCGACACGGTCGCCGAGCGCCGTTGGCGCCGCCATCCAACCGGCGCTATTCCACGATCGCACAAGACCAGTGGCCCACTCCGAATCAATTACTTCATTGACGCGACGCTTGACTGCGGCTGACACCGGTCCCAGCGAATTGCCGTCAAGATAAATAAGCTCGTCCGCCAGCACGAATTCTTTTCGTAGCGAACTAAGTGGATCGTCGCGGTCGAGAACCTCGCAGTCCAAACGACTCGTCACAGCGAGGACCTCACTTCCCAAAGCAAGGGATAGAAGCGCTGTCCGATGGTGGTCGACAGGTACGCCATGCCTTCGGAGCCACCAGTTCCTGGTCGGCGGCCAATCTCTCGTCCCGCCATCAACATATGGCGGTGTCGCCACAGTGCAATTCGTTCGTCGTGATCAACGAGCACTTCGGCGACCGCGTGCAACGAACTGCGTTCGGCATCATTGTGGTGATGGTAGAGCTGGCGAAGAGCTTCGAGAATGACTTCATTGTCCGCGTTGTCGACGTTCAGCGACGCACAAAACCCATCCCAAAGGGTGGGGCGAAGTGACATCTCCGTTAACCAAGCCTTTTGTTCATCATCGAAGAGTTCAAAGCGAAGCATCGCCTCTTTTCCTTCGCCACTCAAGAATTCAATAGCGCGGAACTGGACTGACTGAAAGCCCGATGCCGGATGAAGAGGATCGCGAAACTCCAAGAAACCTTCTGGCGACATCGTCTCCAACACGTCGAGATGCTTGAGCAGGAGATCTTCAATGGCCACGGTTCGTCGAAGTGGCGCGAGTGCTTGCCAGGGATGCTTTAGAAGCAAAGCGTCGATGGCTCGGACGACTTCGTCAATGATGAGTTTGAACCAAAGTTCGTAGGACTGGTGCACCACGATGAACAGCAATTCGTCGGCGGCACCAGGCGTCAGCGTTTGTTGCAGCGTAAGCAAATCGTTGATTTTTAAATACGTGGAATAGTCGGTACCGTCGCTCACCGCATCGACTCTACGCCTTGTGAACAGAGGCCCATTTTGTCTCTCTCCAATCAGAGAGAATCGACTGCTTTAAGCGACGACCAGTTGCTTGGTGGCAAGGAATACTCGCGCATCGGCGTAGGACATCCAGCGTCCTTCTTCAAAGTCGTAGAGCTTGCAAGCCTTGGTGCTGCGACGGAAATCACCGAATCGCCAAGGCTTGTCGTGCACGATGTCGGGGAACGACTTCTCAATTGCTTTTGCGGCCATCTCCAAGTTGTACATCGGGATTCGCATGTCCACGTGGTGGGGCGTGTGCACCATGATCCAGTGCAGGAAGAAATTAAGACCCTTGGGAACACGCAGTACGGTCGTACCTTCCATCTGGCCCTTGAACTTGGTCCACTCGCCGCGCTTAAACCAACGAATATCGGGCTGGACGTGGTGAACGTGCACAACGGAACCAATCATTGCGCAAAAGCCAATAAACGGAATCACCTCAACGCGAGCAATGAGCCACAAAACGCCGAACGCCGAGTGCGTGCGAGAAAAGCCCAACAGTCCAAGTCCCACTGCCATCAGCACGATGAACGAGCCCGTAAACAAACGGTCATTACGAATTGACTTCACCCAACGTGCCGGCGGTTTGAAGGCAATCATTTTGTGCCACCACACTTCGAGAAAGTAATAGGCGCCAGTTCCGGGCCACGACCACTCAATGCGGTGCATCAGTTTTGAACGCCACGATTTCGCCGCGTACTCTTCGGCCGTCACTGGGTGCCAGACAAAGTCGTAACCCTGTCGCACGGTGTAGGGGTGGTGAATGCGATTGTGACCAAGGACCCACGCTTCAAAAACGTGCCACGACGGCAACATCGCCAATTTGCCTATGACGGTGTTCTTGCGCTTGGTATTAAAAAGTGCTCCGTGCGCGGAGTCGTGCGCGACGACGAACAAACTCACTACGGACAAAATCATCACGGCTTCAATAGGAATGACGAGCAGTGGATTCGTTACAAAAACGAGCAACGTAGCTATGCCAACGTACACTGCGAGGTCACGAAAAAAATATGACATGCCCTTCCACGTCGGATTGTTGTAGGCCGCATCGGGAATTGCGTCAATGACAGGTTTGAGAGAACCTTCGCGAACTGTTACCTCACTGTCAAGAACCATATTTTCTGCCACGTGACTCCTTAGAGTTTCTAAATCCAACTTACCGCTTTGGAAACAGTGCGCCATCAGTAGTCTGTTTGTTTCTGAACGTCCGCTAAGTTTGCCGGCTTGTGAAATCGTTAACTTGGCGTTTCATCGTTTGAAATCTTGAATGAAAGAGATGTTCATGTCAAAACCCGTCCTCCAGGTCATCATTTGCAGTACGCGGCCGGGTCGCGTTGGCCCAGCCATCGCCCAGTGGTTCTTCGATTTTGCGACCAAGAACGATCAATTTGAGGTGGAGCTTGTTGATCTGGCGTCATTCGACCTGCCAATTTTTGACGAACCGCGACACCCCATGCTGCAAAAGTACGAACACGAGCACACGAAGCGTTGGTCCGCGAGTGTCAAGCGTGCGAATGCTTTCGTCTTTGTTATGCCCGAGTACAACCACAGCTACAACGCGGCGACGAAGAACGCCATTGATTATTTGAATGCCGAATGGAAGTACAAACCAATTGGACTTCTTGGCTACGGCGGCGTGTCCATGGGCGTTCGAGCAATTCAACAATTGAAGCCGACGCTTTCGGCATTGAAATTGATTCACGCGGCCGACATCACCGTGTCGTTAATTGCCACACCCGTGGTCGAGGGCGTTTTTCCCGGCAGCGATATTCTTGAAGTTTCCGCCACGCAAATGCTCGACGAATTAGTAAAACTCGTTGTACCTCTAGAGCCTCTCCAACTTCACTAAGCAACAACTAACCGCGAACGAGCGGCTTGTATTTCATTCGGTGCGGTTGATCGGCTTCGGTGCCGAGGCGCTTTTTCCTTTCGGCTTCGTAGTCAGAGAAATTTCCTTCGAACCATCGAACGACGCCCTCTCCTTCAAAAGCCAACACGTGCGTCGAAATGCGGTCGAGAAACCAACGATCGTGACTAATGACCACCACGCAACCGGGAAAAGTCAGCAGTCCGTCTTCGAGGGCACGAAGCGTGTCGACGTCGAGATCATTCGTTGGTTCGTCCAGCAACAGCACGTTGCCACCATTGCGCAAAACTTTGGCAAGTTGCACGCGATTTCTCTCGCCGCCGGAAATCTCTCCAACTAGTTTTTGCTGGTCGCTGCCTTTAAATCCAAAACTTGCAACGTAGGCGCGCGCGTGCAGTTCGCGATTTCCAACAACAATGCGTTCGTCACCACCACTGATCTCGTCAAAAACGGTGGCCGCGGGATCAAGGTTGTCGCGCGACTGATCAACGTAGGAAAACACAACTGTGCTTCCCACGTCGAAAGTCCCACCGTCAGGTTTTTCTTCACCCACTAATAACTTGAAGAGTGTTGTTTTACCCGCACCGTTTGGACCAATCACACCAACGATGCCGCCGGGTGGCAGAAGAAATGACAATTCGTCAAAGAGCACATTCTCCCCAAAGGCCTTTACAAGTCGTTGCGCGTCCACCACTCGATCGCCGAGGCGTGGACCCGGCGGAATCAAGATTTCGAGTTTGTCAGTTTCTTTTTCCGCGGCTTCGGCCTGTGCCACGAGTTCGTTATAGGAATTAACGCGAGCCTTACCTTTGCTCTGTCGAGCCCGCGGCGCCATGCGAATCCATTCGAGTTCACGCTCCAGCGCTCGCTGACGCGACTTATCGGCTTTTTCTTCTGAGGCCAGTTTGAGTTGTTTTTGTTCGAGCCAGGAGGAATAGTTGCCCTCCCACGGAATGCCATGGCCTCGGTCTAATTCGAGAATCCAACTCGCGGCGTTATCGAGAAAATAACGGTCGTGGGTGATTGCCACGACGGTCCCGGCGTAGTCCTGAAGAGCGCGCTCGAGCCACGCCACCGATTCCGCGTCAAGGTGGTTCGTTGGTTCGTCGAGGAGCAAAAGGTCCGGCTTTTGAAGAAGCAACCGACACAGCGCCACTCGGCGACGCTCGCCACCCGACAACGTGGTGACGTCAGCGTTCGCTGGCGGAAGACGCAGTGCGTCCATAGCAATCTCGAGGGTGCGCTCTAGATCCCACGCACCGAGCGCGTCAATTTTCGTTTGCAGGGCCGACTGTTCTTCAATCAACGCGTCGATGTCCGCGTCGGAATCAGCAAAGCTTGCGCACACGTCGTTGTAGCGAATAACGAGATCACGCTGTTCGCTGACTCCGTCAGCGACGTTGCCAACGACGTCCTTCGTAGGATCGAGTTGCGGTTCTTGGGGTAGGTAACCCACACTGAAACCGGGGGTCAAACGTGCCTCTCCGGTGTAACCGTCGTCGAGACCCGCCATGATGCGAAGCAGCGAGGACTTTCCCGAACCGTTCGAACCAATCACTCCAATTTTGGCGCCAGGATAAAAGGAGAGATTGATCCCCTTCAGCACTTCTCGGTCCGGTGGATAGAAGCGGCGAAGGTCGCGCATCGTATAAATAAATTGGGCTGGCACGTCTACCAGTATGAACGACGCAGCGGCGGGCGCAATACGGAACCAGAAAATGAACGGTAAATGTACGACGCACGGCGACGAATCGGGCATCGCCTATTTCTTCAACTGGGGCGCCATTGCCTCATTCGGCACCCGGCTGTCAAGGAAAGTACCGCCAATTCGAGTTGCTCGCCAGACAACGATTCACCACCCGACGTCAGAGCAACTGGATTATGGTCTTTTTGTATCCCTTGGCAGAGTCGCTTTTTACAGGTTCTTTGGCTCTACCACCGAGTACAAATCAGTCACGTTCGCCGGTGTCCTCATTGATGGATGCTGCAAAACGATAAAGGAGTTCCCATGGGCGAGAAATCACCGCAAAAAAACAGCAAAAAGACGGCAGGAAAGTCCCTCAAGGAAAAGCGAGTTGATAAGGCCACGAAGAAGGCTTCGAAAAACGGTTTGATGGGCGACAAGTAGCCACCAAGCCGTTTTCCGATGATGCAGCCGTTATCGTCGTTACATGACTGATACAGCTGTCCAGCCAGTCCATCGCCACGCCCCTGACTGGCTCATCCTCTCAATTGCCTGTGTCGCGCAGTTCATGGTCGTGTTGGACGTGTCAATTGTCAACGTCGCATTGCCTTCCATCCAGCGAGATTTGCACTTCAGCGTCTCGGGCGTGCAGTGGGTCGTCAACGCCTACGTACTCACGTTCGCTGGTTTTCTCTTGCTTGGGGGAAGGGCCGCGGACCTTTTTGGCCGACGAAGCGTGTATCTCACGGGCGTCGCAATATTCACTATTGCCAGCATCGGCGCAGGATTTGCGGAGTCGACATCACAGATGGTGGCGGTGCGCGCGCTTCAAGGCTTTGGTGGCGCCATCCTTTCGCCGGCGACGTTGACCATCATCGTCACCACGTTTCACGGCCCCCGACTTCCTAAGGCCATTGGTGCTTGGAGTGCCGTGGCGGGTGCGGGCGGAGCCGTAGGGACCTTGCTCGGCGGTATTTTGACCGGCGAACTCTCCTGGCGATGGATTTTCTATATCAACGTACCTATTGGCATCGTGGCCTTTATCGCAGCGTCGATGTATCTGCGCGAAATGAGAAACAGCAACGCCACGCAGAAGCTCGACATAACGGGCGCCACGCTTATTACGGCGTCACTTGGTTCTCTTATTTACGGAATTGTGAATACCACGACGTACGGCTGGACGTCCTCAACGACGCTTTCGTGGATCATCGCCGCTGTTATTGGCTTGATTGTTTTCGCCTTTTGGGAACAGAAGGTTGCCTCACATCCCATCATGCCCTTTCGACTCTTTAAGATCCCTTCGCTTACCAGTGCGAACATCGTGATGATGCTTGTCGGTGGTGCGTTCTTTGGCATGTGGTATTTCTTGACGTTCTATCTACAGGGCGTCTTGCACTACAGCGCCCTTCGCGCTGGTTTTGCTTTCGCTCCAATGGCCGTGGCCATCATCATTGGCGCACAAATCAGTTCGAGAATATTGCAAAAGACCGGTATCCGTCCGCTCCTCTTTGTCGGTACCACAATGGCGACCCTTGGCTTCTTTTGGTTGTCGCTCATTCACCCCGACTCGACCTACTTCACCGGGGTCATGTTGCCGGCGTGCACCTGCGCGTTGGCCATGGGTCTGTTGTTTAGCCCGCTCGCGACGGCCGCTACTTCGGGGATTGAACGAAGTGATGCGGGGGTCGCTTCGGGACTTTTGAACACCGCGCGCCAAGTAGGTGGATCGTTAGCCCTCGCCGCCCTGGCCACCATCGCCACGTCGCAGTCCAATAGTTTTGCCAGTCCCTTTTCTTCGGCTGCTCAAACGTCGGGTTACCAACGGGCCTTTCAAATCTCCGCCGGCATCACGCTGCTCGCGTTCTTTGGTAGCTGGCTCATGCCCAAGAACGCAGGTCTGGCCTCAAACGCAGCGCCGGCGCTGGTCGAATAGGCCGTCGTAACTTGGTATCAAATCTGAAATCATAGAAATCCGGAACCTCGGTACCGTTTCTTTCGTGCACTCATCGAGTGGAGTTCAAGGTTTTTTCAATCGCACCAGGGACTGGGCTGACGTTGAAGAAATGGTGCTCGCCGGTTCCCTCGAAGTCACGCGGGTTCTTGGAACACTCGCCCAGTACTTGGGCGACGGCAATCCGCGAATCTCGCGACTCCAAGAGCTCCTGGCAATATCGAATTAAGGAGTTGGAACTTCCGACGGTTCTTCGTGTTCCAAGCCAATCCGCGGCAGCCACTTATCAAGCTTTTCGGGGAACCACCAGTTGACTTTGCCGAGCAAGTTCATAACGGCGGGCACAATCGCCATGCGAATAATGACCGCATCAACAAAGACACCGCCCGCGAGCCCAAGACCGAATTCCTTGATGATCCGTTCGCCACCCAGAATGAACGAACCAAAGACGGCGATCATGATTGCGGCGGCGGCCGTAATGGTCTTTCCCGTACCAGCGAGCCCACGTCGAACAGCCTCACGGTTGTCACCCGTTCGAATCCACTCTTCGTGCATTCGAGTTACCAAGAAGACCTGATAATCCATTGAAAGACCAAACAAAATGGCGAACATCATGACCGGTAGGAACGACTCAACGGGTCCCGCTCGACTCACGCCAAAGAGACTGCCGAGCCAGCCCCACTGGAATACCGCCGTCAAGACGCCAAACGCCGCGCCAATGGAAAGCAGGTTCATGGCGGCCGAGACGAGCGGCACGACAATGCTTCGAAACACCACGGCCAGCAATAAGAATGAAAGCAGCACCACGAGGCCAATAAAGAGCGGCAACTTGCTCGACAACACGTGAGCAAAGTCAACGTAAATGGCGGTCACACCTCCCACGTACACCGTGAGACCTGTGCCCTTAATAATCGGTGGGATTATCGACGACCGCAGCGTTGTTATGAGTGTGGTCGTCGCGGCGTCTTGGGGCGCGCTCTTTGGGTACACGAAGATTGCCGTCAGGTCTTTACCGGGAACCGCGAACGGCACCTCGGTCGCCACGTCCGTCGTTTTTTTGATCTTTGCTTCGAGCGTGGTAATCGCCGTTGCTTGTTCGGCGTTGTTCACGACCGCGACAATTTCCAACGGTCCGTTGTAACCGGGGCCAAAGCCCTTGGCGAGCAGGTCGTACGCGGTACGCGTCGTGGTCCCCACGGGATCGTTTCCTTGGTCCGACGAACCAAGACGCATCGAGAAGAACGGAATCGCAATAAGCACCACGAGGGCAATCGCAATCACGGCGGGCACTGCCGGCCGACGGTCCACGAATCCCGCCCACTTTGTCCAAAAGCCACCCGACGATTCACCGGCGGCGCGGGGCCCCGACGTAGCGAGCGTGCGCCGCTGTTTCTTGGACAAGATGTGCGGTCCAATGAATCCGAGCATCGCCGGCAATAACGTGAGCGCGGCGATCATCGTGAACGCGACACCAATCGATGCGGCGACGGCCAGTCCGTAGAGGAACGACACGCCAAGCGCGAACATGCCGAGCAGCGCAATACACACAATGATCCCGGCGAAGAGTACGGCACGACCTGACGTATTTACTGACTGAACAATGGATGCTTCGTTGGTCTTTCCTTCCAAGAGGCCTTGCCGGTGTCGCGACGTAATAAAGAGGGCGTAGTCAACACCCACACCAAGTCCAATAAGCGCCACGAGTTCTGGCGAAAACATCGGCATCTTCATAACGTGCGTCAACAAGCCAATGATTGACGTTGCGGTTCCGAGCGCCACAATGGCCGATAACAACGGCAGCAATGTCGCAAAAATTGATCCGAAAACCAAGAACAAAATCACGCCAGCGAAGAGAATTCCAAAAGCCGTCCCACCAACGGAAGCTCGATTTGCCGCTTCAGCCACTTGACCGGAAATGGCGATCTGCAGATCCTTGGTTGCGCCCGATTCAGCAACGGCCACAAAATGTTTAGCCAATTTGGTTGAGATGTTCTGACCAAGCACGCTGAACTTGACTTGGGCAAATGCAATGGTTCCGTCCTTAGAAATCTGCGTTACGCCAGCGGGCGAGAACGGCGAAATTACTTGGCCGACGTCTTTAACAGTGGCAATTTTGCTCAGGGTTTTGTTGATTTGTGCTTCGATCGCCGGATTCGTAATTTTTGCGCCGCCGGAGGTCGCAAACACCACCGACTCAATGTCACCGGATGATTTTGGTTCCACGGATTGCAGTAAGTGAAGCGCTTTGGTGGACTCAGTACCCGGCAAGTCGAAGTTGTTGGAGTAGTCGGTCCCGACCGCTCGACCAATGGCGATCGTCAAAACGAAAACCGTCAGCCATATGGCCAAGACGGAACGGCGGTGGCGAACACACCACGTGGCAAGAGCGCGCACAAAATCTCCTTAGTCACTGTGGCCAAGAGTTCAGCCGCGAACCAAATCATTGTAATGGGACTGATTCCAGCGATAATCGCGAGACAATTCTGGACCATGGCGATCAGGATTTGTCGCGTGAACATTTCGGCCTAGTCGAACAAACCAGGGCAAGGATAAATGACAGTGTTGCCTTGCTTTTTGCATCGTCACCACGTGAGATCGTGCAAAACGCTCGACGAATGTCGAAGCAACGAAGTACGAAACAAACGTTTAACGCGCGAAAGTGACTTTCGACCCTTCCCGACCCCCAGTGCTCGAAAATCTCCACTATGGTCAAATCCTTATCAGGAAGTCGATGGTTCTGGCGCTGGCAGTTATCGGGTGCGAGAGGACAGGACCATTCGATCAAACCCAGGAGGATGGGCATATGAAGCAAGGAATTAGTAAAGGACGTTCGCGTCGCCTTGCCGTCGTTTTTGGAGCTGCGGCCATGGTTGCGGGTTCATTCACGGTGGGTGCAATTAGCACAGTGGGCGTCGCAACGGCCGGAGCAGCAACATCATTTAAAGCGTGTGTCGTAACTGACACCGGTGGCATTAACGACAAGTCGTTTAATGCTTCAGCTTGGCAGGGTCTAAAGGACGCGAAGAAGGCCGACAAGAACATCAGCATCTCCTACTTGTCATCAACGTCTTCGAGTGACTACATCCCCAACATCAGCAAGTTCATTAAGGAAGACTGCGGCATCATCGTGACCGTTGGTTTCTTGATGGATTCGGCGACTGCCACACTGTCGAACAACCACCTCAAGCAGAAGTTCGCAATCGTGGACGACGTTCCGACGACCAAGTCAAAGAACGTGCTTGCGCTGACGTACGACACCAACCAGGGAGCATTCCTTTCTGGTTACCTCGCAGCGGCTGAGACGAAGACCGGAACAGTTGCCACCTTCGGTGGTGCCAACATTCCGCCCGTCACCATTTACATGGACGGCTTTGTTGCGGGTGTTCGTTACTTCAACAAGCAAAACGGTAAGAGCGTGAAGGTCCTTGGTTGGACACCAACGCCGGGACGTGCCGCTGGTAGCTTCGCCGGCACTGGCGACTTTGTCGGTAACTTCACCGACCAAACCGCTGGTCAGACGTTGACCGCTGGAGACTTTGCCGCTGGTGCGGACATTGTGTTCCCTGTTGCTGGTTCTGTTGGACTCGGTGCCGTTGCTGCTGCGAAGGCCGCTGGTACGGGTCACAAGATCATCTGGGTTGACACCGACGGTTGCATCAACGACGCACCGGACTGCTCATGGTTCTTGTCCTCTGCGACAAAGGGCGTGGAGCCTTCAGTAGACGCGGCTGTACTTGCTGCTGCTAAGGGCACCTTCAAGGGTGGTACCTACGTTGGTACCCTCAAGAACAATGGCACCGGCACAACGGTTGACTCGCCTTCAGTTTCGGCTTCTTTGAAGGCTGAACTGAAGACGTTGACCGCGGGCATCGAAAAGGGCACGATTTCGGTCGACCCAACGACGTACCCCGCCAGTTGAGCTAAGCCGTCGTAACGACGGACGCTAAACGCGACAAGGAGCTCGAGTCCCCTGCGGACTCGAGCTCCTTGTTAGTTTGGCTGCGAGGAGAACCATGCAACTTGAACTTCGAGGTGTAACCAAACGATTCGGTTCTCTCGTCGCGAACGAGAAAGTCGACCTCGTAGTCGAACCCGGAAAGATCCACTGTCTCCTCGGCGAGAACGGTGCTGGCAAATCTACATTGATGAACGTCATCTTTGGGCTCTTGCATCCCGACGAGGGCGAGATTCTTATTGACGGTGTCCCCACGAAGATTCGTGACTCGGGCGATGCTGTGCGGCGCGGCATTGGCATGGTGCACCAACACTTCATGCTCGTACCGGTTTTTTCAGTTGCCGACAACGTGGTGCTCGGCTTTGAACCGACCCGAGCTATTGGCTTTCTTGACCGAGAAAAGGCCCGACAAGATATTCGACAAGTATCAAGTGAGTTCGGCCTCGACGTCGACCCGGACGCGATTGTTGAAGAACTGCCCATTGGCATTCAGCAACGCGTCGAGATATTGAAGGCCCTCAATCACAACGCCGAGATTTTGATTCTCGATGAGCCAACGGCCGTTCTAACTCCACAAGAAATAGAGTCCTTATTCGTCATAATGAGGTCATTGACGGCCGCTGGCAAATCAATCTTGTTCATTACGCACAAGTTGAAAGAAGTAAAGGCCGTAGCGGACACCATCACCGTAATCCGCCTTGGAAAGGTAGTCGGATCAGCGTCACCCGACGCCAGCGAATCCGAACTCGCGTCGATGATGGTTGGGCGCGACGTCAATCTCACCGTGCAAAAAGAGAGTGTCGCCGTTGGAGAGCCGGTCTTACAAGTCAACGACCTTGTCGTTCGTGACGACCGAGGACTCGCCGTCGTAAATGGCGTGTCCTTCGAAGTTCGAAAGGGCGAGATCGTTGCGCTCGCCGGCGTGCAAGGTAATGGTCAAACAGAGTTTGTCGAAGCGCTCGCTGGACTTCGCCACGTCGAGTCTGGCACTATTTATTTGAACGGAAACGACATTACGAATTCGTCACCACGAGAGATTCTTGATGCTGGCTTTGGTCACGTGCCCGAGGATCGCCAAGTTGACGGCTTGGTACTTTCGATGTCAGTGCAAGATAATCTCGTTCTGAATACACCTCGCAATGCTCCGTTCGCTAAGAGAGGAACGCGAAATCTGCGGGCGGTAAGAAAAAATGCCGAGCAGCGCGTCAAGGACTTTGACATTCGCACTCCTTCCGTCGATACGCCCGTCAGTTCACTTTCCGGCGGTAATCAGCAGAAGGTCATTGTGGCCCGCGAGCTTTCAAAGCCGTTGTCACTCCTGGTCGCTGCGCAACCAACTCGAGGACTTGACGTTGGATCCATTGAGTACGTGCACCGTCAAATGGTGAACCAACGAAACGAAGGCCTCGGAGTCTTGATCGTCTCGTCGGAGCTGGACGAAGTCTTTGCGCTCGGTGACCGTATTGCGGTTATGTACCAAGGGCAAATTACGGGAATTGTCAGCCCCGATACTTCACGAGAAGATATTGGCCTCTTAATGGCGGGTGCCAAGGCCTCGGTGGCATCGTGAGTACCGTCCAAAGGGAAAAAGCAAAGCGTCGATTTTCACTCCGAGACATTGGCAACGCGTTCCTTACCGCCAATCCGCTCACGCTGAGTTTTTTCGCTCTCTTACTTGGCCTCACGTTCGGTGCCCTCGTCATCATCTTCACAACGCCGGTGGTACTTCGCTCCTGGGGAGATATCTTCAACCATTGGGACGGAATATTCCACGCAATCAAGATCACGTTTGACAACGTCATGGCCGCGTACCGCGCAATTTTTACTGGTTCGATTTTTGATCCTCCCCAGTTGTGGCACTCGCTCACGACATGGAGCCAGTGGCCCAACACGTTGACGCCACTTTCGGAGACGCTCACGTACGCTACGCCTCTCATCATTGTCAGCATTGGTGTCGGCATTGGTTTTCAAACGGGCGTCTTTAATATCGGCGCGAACGGCCAAGCAATCATTGGTGCGGTTGCGGGTACTGCCGCAGGATCTCTCGTGCACATGCCCACGGCACTCCACGTTCCCTTCACTTTGTTGGCCGGATTCATCGGTGGCGCGATAACCGGGGCCATACCAGGACTTCTAAAGGCGTACACCGGAGCAAGCGAAGTAATTGTCACGCTTATGTTGAATTACGTCTGTGCGAATTTCTTGATTTTCTCCCTGCTCTCAACCACGTTGCAGCAACCGAACCAACAAAACGATATTTCAAGAGTGATTGACCCGAGTGCGCAACTCGCCCCAATTTTTGGGACCGGTACGGGACTGCGCGTTAACTGGGGACTCTTGGTGGCCATTCTCGTGGTGATCTTTGCGGTGTGGTTCCTTGATCGTTCTACGACGGGATTCGACTTTCGCGTGGTCGGCGCCAACGCCGCCGCTGGACGTACCGCGGGAATAAAAGAACGATCCGTGTACGTCTGGGTCTTCGTATTGACGGGTGGCATCTGTGGGCTCGCGGCGGCCACGCAAGTCTCGGGTGTTAACCACTATATCGATGGAGGCTTTTACGCCGGATCAGCCGGCATTGGCTTCACTGCCATCACCGTGGCCCTGCTCGGTCGAAACCGTCCCGTCGGGATCGTGTGGGGTGCACTCTTATTCGCGGCGCTCGGCGTTGGCGGACGAAACATGCAAGCTGCGACGGGTATTCCACTTGACCTCGCAACGGTAATCCAGGGATCGGTCGTGCTCTTCGTTGCTACACCCGCTCTGGTGCGCGAAGTCTTCCATCTAAAAGGAACCACGGAACGTTCCCTGCAACTGGCCTCGAAGGGTTGGAGCGCATGAGTACCGCTGACGTCACACTTGAATCCCCGCGGGACATTGTTGTTCCAATGACGAGAACTCGAGTGATCGGGGGCATTCTCATTGGACTTGGTGTCTTCATCGTCGGTGTTTTTGGCATCGGCGTCGTCGGCAGTGCCCACTCGTCGCTGACGTTCAACCCCGAAAACCTGACGGGTACTGTTCCGTGGCACTTAGGTATGTTGACCCTCAACACTCGATTGAGTGACATCATCATGGGTCTCGTCGTCTGCGCCTTTGGTGTTGAAGTCGTTACTCGCCTGCCCCGGCGAGGAGTCATGTTCCGGTTCTCTCTCGGTGCGGTGTTGTTTTTTTTGACGTTGATCATTTGGGTCGCTCGAACACCGGGACCATCGATCGTGGGCTTCATCGACGTCACCCCAATTCTCGTTCGTACCGCGGCTATTGCGACCGTCTTGATTCTTGGTTCATTGTCGGGCGTCATGTGCGAACGAGCGGGCGTTGTCAACATTGCCATTGAGGGTCAATTCATTGCCGGCGCGTTTATTGGCTCGATTTTGGCGTCAACAACCAGCAGCTTCTGGCTCGCCGCCGTTGGTGGCATCGCGGCCGGTGGCCTCATTGGTCTCGCGCTCGCGTTCTTCGCTCTCCGGTACCAATCGGACCAAATCATTGTGGGTGTCGTGCTCGTCACTATTTTGACCGGACTGAGTTCGTATTTGAACTTACAAGTCCTCACGCCATATCCGCAATACAATCTGGGCAACATTGCTCCCCAAGTGGCTATCCCCTTTTTCGCCAAAATTCCGATCATTGGACCGGTCTTCTTTAACGAAAACGGCTTCTTTTACGCCATGGTCATTTTGGTCATTGTTGTTTCCGTTGCTCTCTTTCGCACACGTTGGGGTCTTCGGGTGCGCGCAGTTGGCGAGCACCCCAAAGCAGCCGCCTCCGTGGGTATCAGCGTGGTACGTGTTCGCTATCGCAGCGTGGTTATGGGCGGGGCCATTGCGGGGCTCGGTGGCGTTGCCTTCATGGCCGTGCAAGGACAGTTCCAGCCGGGTTCGACGTCGGGTTGGGGATACATTGCCCTCGCCGCGATGATTTTTGGACGCTGGCGACCCTCGGGCGCCGTGGCCGCGTGCGTACTCTTTGGCCTTTGTCTCTATCTCTCAAGCAATTTGCAAACCTACGGCATTCCAATTTCCACCGAAATTCTGGGAATGTTCCCGTACATCATCACCATTGTTGTCGTGGCGGGACTTATTGGCCGCGTTCGAGCCCCCGCCGCCGACGGCATTCCCTACGCTCGCGACTAGGTAACCGCTCCCAGCGAGCGAACGGCAACACTCGCGGCCGCCATGGCGGCGCGGAGTGCCGTTTCAGCGTCGGCCCCACGAAGACGCTCGCCAAGGTACGTTCCCGTCGCGGCGTCACCTGCGCCGGTGGTGTCGAGAACGAGACCGGCGGTTGCAGGAACGCGGAAACCTTCTTTACCAATCTGGCACAGCGCACCCTTTGCGCCGAGCGTTATAACGACTTCGAAGAAACGCTCCTCCAAAAAGCGCAGCGCACTTTCGACGTCGCGCGTGGCCGTGAGCGCCAAGCTCTCTTCTTCGTTCGCAAACAGCATTGTTGCGCCACTGACGGCACCTAGAAAAATCTCCGGCGTGGTTTTTTTAAGAGGCTCCAGCGAACAGACGTCGACCGAAACAGGAACACCTCGTTCGCGCGCACGCGCAAGAACCGCCTTCGCCGCCGGACGTGACGCGGGGTCGAGGAACGTGTAGCCAGAAATATGAACATGTTCAGCGCCGAGGTCACTCAGTCGAAGAGCGCGCTCAACTGTCAGCAGTTGATTGGCACCACGTTCGGTAAGCATCGCGCGTTGACCATCTTCGGCAACTAACGCCACCACAATGCCCGTGGGAGCGTCAACAATATCAACGTTGGTCGCGACGCCCGACTGCGCTAATGCACTTAATGCCACGTTGGCGGCGAGATCATCCCCGACGAGAGCAACGTACGTGACGTCGTGACCACTCTGCGCCAACGCGACGGCGAAATTTGCCGCGGCGCCGCCCCTCGTGAGTCGGACACTCGACGGCGTGTCACTCGTGGGTTTTATGGCGCCGTCGGGACGAACCACCACGTCCAGCATGAGATCGCCCAGAACAACAATTCGTTGACGCTCGCCACTCATGCGCTAGCAGCCAACGCGTTGGCAATTTCTCCCGCGAGCGAGGCGTTAGCCACCACGAGGTCGCGATTGACAATGACGCTCGCTCCACTCGTGAACTCACTAAAGGCACTGAGCAGCGCCGGCGTCACGTCGCGACCCGTAATACCGTTTTTCTCAACTACCGAAAAGGCGTGCGCGAGTGCGCGCTCATGTAGTTCAGGGTCGAGTTGTTTATCCAGTCCCACAGGGTTAGCAAGCAACATGCCCGTCGACGAAAACAGGCGGTGCGCGAGAAAGCCCTTCGCCACGGCGACCGCGTCGTCACTTCGCCACTGCATCGGTTCGCCACTGTCGTGCACATAAAAACCGGGAAAAGCCAAAGTGCGATAGCCGAGGACGGGAACGCCCAATGTGTCAAGTCGTTCGAGCGTCGCGGGAATATCGAGAATTGATTTTACGCCCGAAGCCACCACCAGCACGGGTGTTCGAGCAAGACACGTCAGATCCGCTGATTCATCAAAAGTGACACTTGCCTCACGGTGGACGCCACCAAGGCCACCCGTCGCCATCACGGAGATACCGGCGACGTGCGCGAGCGCGATGGTTCCGGCGACCGTCGTTGCTCCGTCACGACTTTGGGCGACGGCGAGCCCCACGTCTCGTGCAGAAAGCTTGACGGCTGGACGCTCAGGATCGGCGAGCCGTTCGACTTCGGCGACACTGAGTCCAACAACGGCCTTTCCGTCCAAAACGCCAATGGTTGCGGGGACCGAACCTTGGCGCCGGACGGCTTGTTCGCACGCCGCCGCCACCTCAAGGTTCATCGGGCGAGGTAGTCCGTGGACAACAATCGTGGTTTCAAGCGCCACAATTCCCTGACCCTCGTCAAGCGCCGTTTGCACTTCGTCGCTAATGCGAAGGGGCGAATTTGAGGAGATAACCACGAAATGAAAAGTGTACTGTTACCCGGTGGCCCCACCCAACGAGTCCGAGTGGAGCGAGCTTCGTTCTCGCGCGCGAAGCGCCACGCAACGCTCCTACGCGCCGTATTCGGGCGTTCGCGTCGGTGCCGCGGGACTGAGCGATAACGGCACCGTGGTCGAAGGCTCGAACATTGAAAACGCGAGCTACGGCTTGACGCTTTGTGCAGAATGTTCGCTCGTGAGCGACTTGGTGCGAACAGGAGGCGGACGCCTCGTGGCCATTTCCATTGTGGCGGGTGACCACGCACCTATTTCACCGTGTGGTCGCTGTCGTCAGGTGCTCTACGAACATGGCGGAGCTGAATTACTGCTCGACGCAGGTGAGGGCCTTGCCCCAAAACGCCTTGCGGAATTGCTGCCCGACGCCTTTGGACCGGAGGATCTGCCGACGAGGAAGGATTCGTGAGCGCCTTTTCCGTCGTCGATATCATTGTGGCGAAGCGCGACAACGTGCCCCTTAGTGACGAGCAGATTGCTTGGGTGCTCGATGCGTACGTCAGCGGCGAAGTAGCTGACGAACAGATGTCGGCTCTGCTTATGGCCATTGTCTTTCGCGGACTCTCGGCGGCCGAACTCGCGCGCTGGACGGACCAAATGATTGCGTCGGGCGAAACCTTGGACCTCCAGGGTTTGTCGCGACCAAGTGTCGACAAACACTCCACCGGTGGCGTGGGTGACAAAATTTCACTCATCCTCGCGCCACTCGTTGCGGCGTGCGGGGCAAGTGTTCCCCAACTCTCGGGACGTGGACTTGGTCACACGGGCGGCACGCTCGACAAACTTGAATCCATCCCAGGATGGCGAGCAACGCTTTCCAACGAAGAGATTCGCACACAACTGGAATCCGTTGGCGCCGTCATCTGCGCGGCCGGTGATGGACTTGCTCCGGCTGATCGAAAGCTCTACGCGCTTCGCGACGTGACGGGCACCGTGGAATCAATTCCACTCATTTCGGCGTCCATCATGTCGAAAAAAATCGCCGAAGGGACAAGCGCGCTCGTGCTCGACGTAAAAGTTGGTCGTGGCGCCTTTATGAAACAACTGGACCAAGCGCGCGAACTCGCACAGACCATGGTGGACCTCGGAGAAGGACACGGCGTCAAGACGCTCGCGCAGTTGACTGCCATGGACACACCCCTCGGCGTCGCGGTCGGCAACGGTCTCGAAGTCACCGAATCCGTTGACGTGCTGCGTGGTGGTGGACCGAGCGACATTCGAGAGCTCACGTTGGCACTCGCGCGCTCAATGGTGTCGCTCGTTGGAATTGACGTTGATCCCGAAACGAAACTCGACGATGGCTCGGCCTACGAAACGTACTGCGCGATGATTCGAGCCCAGGGCGGCGACCCCGAAGCGTTGATGCCCGTGGCGCAGATGCGTCAAGTGATTACTGCAAATGACTACGGGGTCGTGAACTCACTTGACGCCATGAGTGTGGGCCTCACGGCGTGGCGTTTGGGCGCGGGTCGAGCGCGAAAAGAAGATCCCGTGAGTGCCGCGGCCGGCGTGCGCGTCCTTGTTCGAGAGGGCGAAGAAGTCGAAAAAGGCCAGCCGCTTTTTGAATTGCACGCTGACGACGACGCTCATCTCGCGCGAGGCCTCGAAACCATAAAAGACGCAATTACCTGGGGCAGCGAACCCTTTGCGCCACGGCCACTGCTCCTAGAACTCGTCGGCGCGCGCTGAGCGCAAGTTCGTTAGCCTCTGCTCGTGTCCTCTGACGTACTGAGTCTGTCGCTCATCGAGCAAGCGCCCAAAGTGCTGTTGCACGATCACCTCGACGGGGGACTTCGACCGATCACCATTATTGAGTTAGCCAAAGAATGCGGTTACGAAGGACTTCCTACCACTGATCCCGAAGCCCTTCGCACGTGGTTCATTGCCGACGAACCAAACGGCGATCTCGTTCGCTACCTCGCGGGATTTACTCACACCACGGCCGTCATGCAGACAAAGAGTGCCCTTGCCCGAGTGGCCCGAGAGTGCGCAGTTGATCTTGCTCGCGACGGCGTGGTCTACGCAGAAATTCGTTTCGCCCCCGAACTCCATACCAACGAGGGACTTCGTCCGAGTGATATTGTTCGAGCCGTTCTCCAGGGGTTCAACGAAGGTGTCGACGAGGCCCGTGGTGAAGGCAACGTCATCATCATCCGGACCATATTGTCGGCCATGCGTCAAGCCGAACGGAGCCGTGAAATCGCGGCACTGGCGGTGGACTTTCGTGATGAAGGAGTATGCGGCTTCGACATCGCTGGTCCCGAAAAGGGTTTTCCTCCCACGCACCACCTTGAAGCGTTTCGCATCTTGCAGAAGGCAGATTTTCATCTGACCCTGCACGCGGGCGAAGCCTTTGGCCTACCTTCCATTTGGGAGGCCTTACAGCTCTGCAACGCCGAGCGACTCGGTCATGGTGTGCGAATTGTCGATGACATCACGTGGGAAAAGAACGATGTCCGCATGGGTCGACTTGCGAACTACGTTCGTGACCGACGAGTTCCGCTCGAGCTGTGTCCGACGTCCAACGTTCACACCGGTGCTGTTTCTTCACTACGTGAACACCCGATTGAGAAACTTCGTCAACTCAAGTTTCGCGTCACCCTCAATACGGACAATCGTTTGATGAGTGGGGTGTCGCTCTCGAGCGAATTCGACGCCTGCGCTATGACGTTTGGCTGGGATCTGAGCGTCATGGAGTGGTTGACGCTTAACGCCGCCAAGAGCGCCTTTTACCAATTCGACCATCGCCTCGACCTTATTAATAAGGTCATCAAACCTGGTTTTGCGGCGCTTCGAAACTAAGCAAGGCGCTTCGCGCCAAAACGACCATGTCGTTGGTTGTGACTCTGGTCTATTGATTGATGACGAGGAAGCAGGCGAGGTTCAATTCGTCGCGCCGACCAGGGTGCTGTAAACAACAATGTTGGACTCGTAGTGACCAGTCTGGTGGTCAAATTCACCACCGCACGTAATGAGTTGGAGCGAGCGCGTGCCATGGTTTCCGTAGACCCGTTGACTCGGAAAATTTGTTTTGGAATACTTCGCTACTTCACTTACTTTGAAGTGCAACAACTCTCCGTTGGCGAGGACCACCGTTATGTTGTTACCGGCACGCAAATTCTTGAGGTTAAAAAAAACTCCCGGTCCTTTGTACGAATCAACGTGGCCAATTATGACCGCCGATCCGACGGCGCCCGGTTTAGGACCGCGGTCGTACCAACTCACGTAGCCAGTCCCGAGGGGCACCACGATTTGACCGTCTGGTTGTAAGCCCACGGCGCCGACCACGGATCGAACGCTTATGGCGGGGATATAAATAACTTTAGGCAAGGTCGAGCTAATTTTCGCCAGCGCAGTGGGCGTTATCACGACCGGTCCACGACTCAAGACCTCGGCCGCGGGGCCATAAAAGGTCGCCGCCTTAGCACCTGCCACGCCACTCACAATTAACATTCCGACGATAACCCCCGACGTGACCCACGTGGTGGCGACCAGCCTGTTACGTTTCACGGCTCGAATCCCTAGGTCCGCTCGACATATCTTGGTTTCGTCGTCTCACTTCGAACAAGAAGAGACCAGCGAAAGCAGCGACGATAAATGCTCCGAGCGCGATGAATAAATCAGGCCACACGCCAAGACCAACGGTGCCACCAAGGCCCGTTTGGGGAGCGCCCAAAGGAATTGTCGACGGCGATCCTCCCGAGCCAGTGGTGGGCGTCGTACCTGAACCCAGAGCAGTGGTTGTCGTACCGCCCGGCGTCGAAGTAGTCGTCGTAACTGCGCCCACAACAATGCTCGTCGAGGTGCTTCCACCCGTTGTTGTCGTGGTGGTGCCGCCAGCCGTTGAAGTTGTCGTACCTCCAACCGCGGTGGACGTCGTTGTCGCGGCGACGGTGGTCGTGGTCGTCGGCAAGACTGCGGCGCACGTCGGAACAGTGATCAAGTTGTCGTCGAGGGTGACGGCTCCGTTGAGGGCAATGATGCGCCCCGCCACGGTGGCCCCCGTATTCAAGGTTGACGACGTCAGTGAAAAAACCGTTCCCGAGAAACTGCTCGTGGTTCCCAGGGTAAGCGAACTTCCCACTTCCCAAAATATGTTGCACGCTTGCGCGCCATTTTCGAGCGCCACCACACTGTTGGAAGCTGTGATGAGCGTTGAGCCGGCTTGAAAGATGAAGACGGCATTGGGGTCGCCTTGGGCGTCCAAGGTCAACGTTCCCGTGATAGCCATACTGGACGATCCCGAATACACACCGGGCACCAGCGTCTGGCCACCAAGATCGGGACCAACCACCGTGTCGGGCGTACGCCCGGCGGCGTCGAGGAAGGCCGTCGTGGCGTCATTCTTGGCGAGCGAAGCCACCGCGTCGGTGTCGTCGGTCACGCCAGTGGCTTGAATACCCGGAGGAAAGCCCGTAATCGCGGTACCAGGGTAGAGACCAAGATCTCCCCTGATAACCGTCGGACCAGTATTGGTGATGGTCGTGCCAGCGAGTACGGCGAAGGGGGCGGCGCTACCAAGGCCCACGGGTGGAGTTGCGCCAGCGGTTGACGCCGTTCGTGGGTCAAACGTGCCGGCCACGACAAAGACAATGACGGCGACGACGAGCGCACCGATCACAATTTTCGTTCGAACGAATTTTTCGGGGTGCAAAACCGACCGTAGGGCGGGCATGCGCGTCGAGGAAATCTTCGGTGAAGGTGAGTCCGACATAATGCTCCTAACAGTCCTGCGAAAGCAGTTAAAGGACCACGAGGCTCGTGAATAACCTTCAAGTTCAACCTAGGGCGCCCCCAGTTCACGCACACCTTTGAGGAAAACACATTTTTGAGTACGACATTTGGAATCTGCGCACGCCGTAAAAGTCGCCTTACGCATAATTAGAAGGAAAATACGGATTGTTGAGCGTCAAATCTGATGTACGAAAAAATCATTTCAATGACAAAATCTCGGACAACCGAAAAAATGTGGACTTTTTACCCTAGAGGTCAACCGGCCTTGAAATCCCGATTTGGACTATTTGGCTTCGACGGCTGGTAACAATTCAACCAGTCGTTCGCGCGTCGAACCAAGCACGTTGGCGAGATTGGCTCGTGCATTCGCACGAAGAGATGGCAAATCTTCAAGGGAGCAAGAGTCACTAACAATTTCCCCGTAAATCTTGACCTTGGGCTCGGTACCAGAGGGGCGCACCGTGACACGACCTGACGTTCCAAGGTGCAGCACAACGCCATCAGTCGGCGGTAGTCCGTCATAGCCCGCGGAAAGATCGATGACCTTATTTACGGCAATTCCCCCAAGTTCACGAGGCGCATTGTCGAGAAGCGCATCAATCGCTCTCGTGATGGTCTCGTGGCCCGAGGGTCCCTCGACGCGCACGGAAAGACTTTCCACGGCGTGCACGCCGAAATGACTTTCCAAGTGATCAATCTCATCGAGCAACGATTTGTTTTCTCGACGTAGTTCTTCAGCGAATCGGGCGAGTGCCGCTCCAGCGGACATGCCGTCTTTATCAGCCACGGCGTCGTCGACCGCGTAGCCGAGAGCTTCTTCGTAACCAAAAGCCAGTGTGCGTTCTCGCTCCCAGCCCGCTCGAGAAATCCACTTAAAGCCCGTCAAGGTTGTGGCAAAAGGAATATCCGCAGCCGCGGCCATACGTTGCAGCAGCGACGAAGAGACAATCGACGTGGCGAACACCGACGAGACGTCCACGCCCCAGCGAAGCAGCGCCTGGGCCAAGAGCCAACCAATTTCGTCGCCTCGAAGCACCCGGTACGATCCATCGCGCGCGCGCACCGCCGCGCCGAGTCGGTCAGCGTCGGGGTCGTTGGCGAGTACCAAATCGCAGTCGTGACGCTTGGCGCAGGCCAGCGCCACGTCGAGAGCACCGGGCTCTTCGGGATTAGGAAACGAGAGCGTCGGAAAATCCGGATCGGGAATAAATTGTTCTGCCACCCGGCAAACGTTCGTGAATCCAACGGCGTCAAGCAGCGCCGCCATGGTGTTGCCGCCGACGCCGTGAAACGGCGTGTAACAAATCGCCAGATCGCTGGGTTGGGAAAGCGCAAACCTCGAGACCATTCGCTCGAGGTACCTCTCCACGATGGCTTCATCCAATTGATGGTGCAACGGACTTGAGGTTTCACCGAGTTCCGGCGCTAAGGCCACCGAAGCGTATCGCTCAACAATGCTGTCCACCGGCGGAATAATCTGCGCACCATTCGCGTCGTAGAGCTTGTAGCCATTGTCTTTTGGAGGGTTATGACTCGCAGTAATCATGATCCCCGCTGACGCACCGAGTTCACGCACACCAAAGGCCACGAGCGGCGTCGGAAGCGGCCCGGGCATTTCGTACACCGCGATGCCCGCACCCAAGAGCACACTGACGACTTCCCGATTAAAGATTTCGGACCCGTGTCGAGCGTCTCGTCCAACGACCACGCCGCGCACGGCTGCTTCGGGGCCGAGTTCGTGCAGCCACGAAGCAACACCCTGCGTGGCCTTTCGAACACTCAAGCGGTTCATACCCGACGGACCAGCCTCTAAGGGACCGCGAAGGCCCGCCGTGCCAAAGTGCAGGGGCGAAGAAAACCGGCGATCCAACTCTTCGTTGTCGTTATTCGCGAGCAACGACACGAGCTCTAAGCGGTCGTGGTCGTCAGGATCGGCTTCAATCCAGGCGTGCACCGCGGCGTGTAACTCTTCGCCGCTACTCACAACAGGGGCGCAACACGTTGCAACAGTGCACCAAGCGAACGCTGGGCTGCTTTGCCCGCCGCCAGGACTTCTTGATGGTCAAGTGGTTCGTCGGTAACGCCAGCGGCAAAATTTGTCACCAGACTAAGACCAAGCACGTTGGCCCCCATGTGTCGAGCGGCAATGGCTTCTAAAACAGTCGACATGCCAACGAGGCTGGCGCCCATTGTTCGCAGCATTTTGATCTCGGCGGGTGTTTCGTAGTGCGGTCCGCGCACTCCCGCGTAGACGCCTTCACTGATAGTGGGGACAACGCGCTTCACGGACTCGCGCAACGAATCGTCGTAGAGATTTGAAAGGTCAACGAAACGTGGTCCGTAGTTTTCGGGCGGTACGGCGCCCTCAAGTGGCGACGTCGCGGTGAGGTTGACGTGGTCGCGAAGCATAACGATGCTTCCCGGACCGAGCAAAGAATCAAGTCCGCCGGCGGCGTTCGTCAGCACAACGGAACTCGCTCCCGCGCATAGCACGGTTCGAACCGGATGCACCACGGCGTGCGCGGAATTTCCTTCGTAGAGATGCACTCGTCCCGATACGAGCGCGAGGTTCTTTTCTCCAACGCGAACGAGCAAAATGCTCCCGTCGTGCCCCGGTACGGTGGGCGCCACAAATCCCGGCAACGAACTCGTCTTCACGACCGCCTCGGGTGTTCCAAGAGCAACGGCACCTTCGCGCCAACCCGAACCCAACACAATCGCCGCGTCGATCTTCGAAACGCCACATTGTTCGAGAAGTGATTTTGCGGCGCGCTCCGCGAGAGCGTAGGGGTTCTCGTCGCTCACTTTGGTCCCTATTGTCCGATCGTGTGCCACACCGTGGCAGTTTCAATAAATGCGCGAAGTCGACGAAGCGACGAGAGGCTTTCGTCACCGGAACGCGGTACAAAGACTCGCTTGATGGAATCGGCCGCTGACCTTGCCCACTCACCCGCTTGTTCTATCGACGCACCGGTGAGATCCAGGCCATCGACGTCTTCGTGTGACGCGAGCGTCGGCGCAACTTCACCCAGTTGTCCACTGATGATATTGAGGACGCCTCCAGGAAAATCAGCGGTGGCCGACATTTCGCCGAGCAGTAATCCTGGAATTGGACGTTCCTCGCTCGCCATGACAACAACGGCGTTGCCGCTGCACAGCGGTGGCAGTACCGTCTGCACGAATCCCAGTAGCGACGACGAAGTGGGAGCCAGCACGCCAATCACGCCGGTCGGGGTGGGGACCGAGAAATTAAAAAATGGCCCGGCGACGGGGTTTGATCCACCGAGTACTTGAGCTACTTTGTCGGTCCAACCGGCGTAGTAGATAATCAGATCGATGCTGGCGGACACCGTCGACTCGGCATCAGGGGTGCTCAAGCCTTCGGCCGCTTTGACCTGGTGGACCAACTCGTCGCGCCGAGACTCGGCCATTTCCGCAAGTCGATAGAGCACTTGTCCTCGGTTGTAGGCCGTGGCGTTTTGCCAACGCGGCTGCGCGGCGCGCGCGGCGACCACCGCGTCGCGGACGTCTTTTCTCGAACCCTGGGCGACGTTGGCAATAAATGCCCCGTCGGCGTCTTGAACTTCGTAGCTGCGGCCCGATTCGGACCGAACGAATTCGCCACCAATGAGCAACTTGTAGGTCTTCATGACAGCTACTCGGTTATTAGACATCGAGATACCCCTCGAGTCCGTGACGACCACCTTCTCGACCAAAACCCGACTCTCGGACCCCGCCAAACGGACTCGTCGGGTCGAACCGGTTATAGGTGTTGGCCCACACCACGCCCGCACGAAGACGCTGCGCCGCCCACAAGGTACGTGAACCTTTCTCGCTCCATACGCCGCAGGCCAGTCCGTAGGTGGTGTTGTTCGCTTTGGCGATTGCTTCTTCGGGCGTTCGAAAGGTCAAGACGGAAAGCACGGGACCGAAAATCTCTTCACGAGCTATCCGGTGCGTCTGGGCCACGTTGGAAAACACCGTCGGAGCAAACCAGAAGCCTTTTTTTGGCAGTTCACACGAACTCGTGTAGCGCGTCGCGCCCTCTTCGTCACCGGCGTTTGCCAAAACGCGAATGCGTTCTAACTGTTCAGCGGAATTGATGGCCCCGACGTCGGTGTTCTTGTCCATGGGGTCGCCCACACGCAATTGGTCCACGCGACGAAGAAGTCGCGCGAGGATATCATCGGCGATGGACTCTTGCACCAACAAGCGAGAACCCGCACAGCACACGTGACCTTGATTGAAAAAGATGCCGTCGATAATGCCCTCAACGGTCTCGTCGAGCGGTGCGTCGTCAAAGACAATGTTGGCGCCCTTGCCGCCGAGTTCTAACGTCACGTGCTTGGTCGTTGTGGCGAGCGAACGCTGAATTTGTCGTCCCACGCCGGTCGAGCCAGTGAAGGCAATTTTGTCAACGCCGGGGTGCGCCACGAGCGCGGCGCCCGTCGAGCCGTCACCCGTGATGATGTTCACGACGCCCGGAGGTAAATCGGCTTGTTGCAATATGTCCGCGAGCACCATGGCGCTGAGTGACGTTGTTTCGGCGGGCTTAAGAACGCAGGTATTACCCGTGGCGAGTGCCGGCGCCAACTTCCACGCCGCCATCAAAAGAGGAAAATTCCAGGGGACAATTTGTCCGGCAACGCCAAGCGGTCGCGGACTCGGGCCAAAGCCGGCGTGCTCTAATTTGTCGGCCCAACCGGCGTAATAGAAGAAATGTGCGGCGGCCGTTGGTACGTCGACGTCACGCGATTCGCGTATGGGCTTTCCGTTGTCCAGTGTTTCCACCACGGCCAGTTCTCGCGATCGCTCTTGGATGATGCGCGCAATTCGGTACAGGTACTTGCCACGCTCGGCACCGGGCATTTTTGACCACACCGAGTCGTAGGCCTTTCGGGCACTCGCAACCGCCGCATCAACGTCGGCGGCGTTCGCTTGGCTGATTGTGGTCAGTTCTTCTTCGGTCGCCGGATTAATGCTTGAGAAGCTCTGGCTCGACGAAGCTTCGCGGAACGCTCCCTCAATAAAGAGACCGTAGTGCGCGGCGATAGTCGCGCTGGACTTTGACTCAAGAGCGGGCGC
Organism: Acidimicrobiaceae bacterium; assembly: GCA_003138895.1. GTDB lineage: Bacteria > Actinomycetota > Acidimicrobiia > Acidimicrobiales > RAAP-2 > RAAP-2. The sequence continues at coordinate 19,139 of PLHJ01000014.1, read as the reverse complement.
GTAGTCGAGTGAACCCAACTTTGATGACGGTGGCGTCGACGACATCAGTCGACCGAGAATTCGTCGGAACGAACGTACACGCCACTCGCAAGCTTTTGGCGTTGCATCAAGAGGTCGTTGAGCAGCGACGACGCACCAAAACGAAAAAGATCGGGACTGAGCCAGGCGGAACCCGCCGTTTCGTTCACGAGCACCAGGTATCGAATGGCGTCTTTGGATGTACGGATGCCACCCGCCACCTTCACGCCGATCTTTTGACCGTACACATCGGCGAAGTCGCGCACTGCTTCGAGCATGACGAGAGCCACCGGTCGCGTGGCGGACACCGACACCTTGCCGGTCGACGTCTTTATGAAATCAGCCCCGGCCAACATGGCGAGCCAGCTGGCCTTTCGCACGTTGTCGTAGGTCACCAATTCGCCCGTTTCCAAGATGACCTTCAAGTGCGCTGTCCCGCACGCTTCTTTCACGGCCACGATCTCTTCGTAAACACGTCCGAGTTGTCCCGAAAGAAACGCACCGCGATCAATCACCATGTCAATCTCATCCGCGCCCGCTGAGACGGCTTCTTCAACGTCGGCCAGTTTCACCTTCATCGAAGCGCGTCCCGAAGGAAACGCGGTGGCCACGGAGGCAACTTTCACCGACGAGCCCTTAACGACGTCCTTCGCGAGCGCCACGAGGTCGGGATACACACATACCGCGGCCACCGAGGGCACACTTGCATCACGAGGGTCAGGCAACATCGCCTTCGTGCACAGCGAACGAACCTTTTGGAACGTGTCAGCACCCTCCAGTGTCGTGAGATCCACCATAGAAAGCGCGAGATCGAGAGCTTCCTTCTTCGCGGAGGTCTTTATGGACCGAGTCGCCAATTTCGCCACTCGTGCTTCCACGCCAACTGCGTCAACACCCGGGAGCGCTTTAAGCGTGGCAACAAGGTGCGCCTCGGAATCGATACGAGGCCCGGGCGACGTGACGAGTGTCACCACGTTGTCGACGCTTTGAGCGTGGTCACCGACTTTGCTCTTCATACGTTCAACGCTAGCAATGCCTCGACACCGTGTCCTTGGGCGCTCGATGGGTTTTAGGCCAGATACAGGGGCAATTCACCGGCGGCTCGACGTTCTGCGAGCAGCGGCGCGGCGGCGTCTTTGGCGCTTCGCACCGGCTCGCTAGTCAGTCGCCACGGGACCCCAATCTCGGGATCAAACGCGTCAATTTCGAGTTCCAGCCCTGGCTCGTAGGGCGACGACAACAGATACACAATTGTCCCGGTCTCGCTCGTAACAACGAAACCGTGCGCCACGCCCGCGGGTACGAGAATGCTTTTTCCGTCACCCGCTCGAAGCGTAATGACCTCATGGGCGCCATACGTCGGCGACCCCACGCGTACGTCAACAACAACGTCGTCGAGTTCGCCCTGGGCGCAGGTGACGACCTTCGCTTGCCCGCGTGGAGCGAGTGAATAGTGCAGCGCTCGAACCACGTCGCGGGCCGAAAAAGAAAGATTCGCCTGTTCAACACTGAAGGTTTCATCCGCGGCTTCAAAGTCGAAAAGTTGGAACCACTCGCGAAAGAATCCTCGCTCGTCGCCGTGCACGGGCGACTCAAGCACGAAGAGTCCAGGAATCGAACGCTCTTCGAGTATCACTGATGTTCCTTCAAGGGACGCCACCACGCTTCGTTCTCGCGGTACCAACGAACAGTGGCCTCCAACCCAGAGGCGAAATGCATCTCAGGGTGATAACCCAGTTCGCGTTCAATCTTGGAGTAGTCCACGCAGTAACGACGGTCGTGACCGAGTCGGTCGGTCACGTGCTCAATCATTTCGTCGCCGTAGCCACAAAGTTCACAGAGCTTCTCGGCGAGTTCCAAATTCGTGAGTTGCGTTCCTCCACCAATGTTGTAGACCTCGCCAGCACGACCGCCCTTTAGTACTTGTAACAACGCTCGACAGTGGTCGTCAACGTGTAGCCAATCACGAATGTTTTGCCCATCACCGTAGAGCGGGACCTTTTCGCCGTCAAAAAGATTGGTCAAGAACAGCGGAATCATTTTTTCAGGGAACTGTCGAGGTCCGTAGTTGTTGGAGCATCTCGTCACCGTGACGGGAAGTCCAAAGGTCTCGTAGTACGCGAGCGCCGCGAGGTCGCTGCCGGCCTTGCTCGCCGAGTACGGCGAACGTGGTCCCAGCGGGAAATCCTCACTCCACGCGCCGTCTTCAATGGTGCCGTAAACCTCGTCGGTCGAAACGTGCACGAAGCGCTCCACACCACCCCGGCGCGCACTCTCTAGGAGCTGCTGCGTACCGACGACGTTCGTTTGAAAGAAAATATCCGCACTTTCGATGGAACGATCGACGTGTGACTCGGCCGCGAGGTGCACGACCGCAAAAGCGCCCTTCAGCGCCGAGTCGGTAACGTTTTGATCGATAATCGATCCGTGCACGAAATTGACCCGAGGGTCCTCCAAGAGGTGCGCGATGTTCTCTTTTCGACCCGAATAGGTAAGAGCGTCCAACAGGACAATCTCGTCGTAACCGAGCTGGGGGGCGTGTTCGAGCGCCATCTCAGAAAATCGAGAGCCAATGAAGCCTGCGGCGCCGGTTATGACTAGGCGCACAGTGATTCCCGGGTCAAAAAAGTGGTCTTCACGTCTCTTTTAGACTAATGCGATGAAGGGAATTGTCCTGGCTGGGGGCCGCGGAACACGTCTACACCCCGTGACGCACGCCGTCTCGAAGCAGTTGCTGCCGATTTATGACAAGCCCATGATTTACTACCCCCTCTCGACGCTGATGCTGACGGGTCTACGAGAAATCCTCATTATTACGACGGAGCACGACCAAGCGGCCTTCCAACGACTGCTCGGTGACGGTTCCTCACTCGGTATTGAACTTTCCTACGAAGCTCAAGAAGCACCCAATGGTCTGGCCGAAGCGCTCATCGTTGGTGAGAAATTTCTTGACGGACAAAAATGCGCGCTGATTCTCGGCGACAACTTGTTCTATGGACCCGGTCTCGGTCATCAGCTGAGTCGCCACGTCGACATCGAGGGCGCACTTATTTTTGCCTATCAAGTCGCCGAGCCCAGCGCTTACGGCGTCGTGGAATTCGATGACAACGGCAAGGTTCTCTCGCTCGAAGAAAAGCCCGCGGAGCCTAAGAGCAACTACGCGGTGCCGGGCATCTACTNNAACTCGTACCGCGAAAGCGGCGATCTGCACGTCGAGGTGCTGGCTCGTACCACCACCTGGCTCGACACCGGTACGCACGAGTCGCTGTACGAGGCCAGTGGACTTATTCGCACTTTGCAGCACCGTTCTGGGCTGCGCATTGGCGACGTCGAACAGATTGCTCACGATCAGGGCTGGGTGTAGTTCCGTTCTCGCTTGGCTCTTTGTGGGCTTGTCGGGCTAGTTTTGTATCCGACTATGGGGGACGAGCCAACAACCGAAGCAACGCTCGAACTCACCGACGTATCGGTGCGATTTGGCGGACTGTTGGCCCTCAATAATATTTCGTTTGGAGTACTGCCCAATCAGATTGTTGGTCTCATTGGTCCCAACGGCGCTGGAAAAACCACTGCCTTCAACGTAGCCTGCGGATTCCAAAAACCATCGTCGGGCACGGTACGTTTCCCCGCCTTAGGTAAAGGTGCACTGAAGCCTTCCGAACTCGCCAAGGCCGGCGTTGCTCGCACGCTGCAGGGCGTTGGCCTCTTTAACAACCTCAGTGTCTTGGAGAACGTCATGTCGGGAGCGCTCAGTCGACCCGGTGGAGGTTTTCTTACCTCGGTGCTGGGACTTCCCCACGGCCTAGGCATGGAGCGGGGACTTCGAAGTGAAGCCATGGCGACGCTCGAGCGTCTCGGCATTGCAAAATTTGCCGGATCCATACCCACTGGTATCCCTTACGGCATCCAAAAAAAGGTTTCGCTCGCGAGAGCATTAATGGGAAAGCCCAAGCTCTTGCTCCTCGACGAACCAGCGTCAGGACTCGACGAGAGCGAACTCGAAGAATTCGCACACTTAATTACTGAACTGCGAGCCAGCATGAGCGTGCTGCTCGTCGAGCACAACATGGACTTTGTCATGCCACTGGTGGACGAACTCGTGGTACTCAACTTCGGGCAAGTGATTGCCACTGGTACACCCAGTGTCATCAGTTCCAATGAAGATGTTCTCGCCGCGTATCTCGGAGTGGACGAATGATTCGGGTAGAAAAATTAAGTGTTAACTACGGCGCCATCAAAGCACTAAGCGACGTCAGTTTTAACGCAACACCGGGACTCATTACTGCGGTGTTGGGAGCCAACGGCGCCGGAAAAACTACCCTTCTTCGCACGATCTCCGGTCTCGTCACTCCGCGAAGCGGCAACGTCTTTTTGGATGATCGTTCATTGCTAAAGACCGCCGCCGAAGACATTGCGCGAATGGGCGTGGGTCATGTTCCCGAAGGTCGAGGAGTCATTGCGGAAATGACGGTCGACGAGAATCTCCGCCTCGGGGCACTGGCGAGCAAGATCAATATCGCCGAAGGATTAGAAGCGCAGTACCAGCAGTTCCCGGTGCTCGGTGATCGACGCAAACAATACGCGTCGACGCTTTCGGGCGGTGAGCGCCAAATGCTCGCCATGTCTCGCGCCCTGATTGCCCAGCCAAAGGTCCTGTTGTTGGACGAACCGTCACTCGGTCTCGCACCTCTCGTCACCTCGGAACTCATGAAATCGATACGTTCGCTCTGCGAAAGCAAGCAATTGACAGTGATTCTGGTTGAACAGAACGCGAAGAGTGCCCTCAAAATTGCTCACGATGCCGTGGTCCTGCATCTCGGTACGGTCGTGGCGAGCGGCCCCGCCAACGAAGTCGCGGCCAATGACAATCTTCGTCGGTACTACCTGGGACTAGTCCAATAATGGGTGCGTTTCTTGCTTCGAACTTCATGCACAATATTTTTGGCGGACTCGCTCAAGGTGTCATCTATTCCCTAGTGGCCTTGAGTCTCGTTATCATCTGGCAATCAACGCACGTCCTTAACTTTGCCCAGGGTGCCATGGCCATGTTTGCCACCTACGTTGGTCTCACCGAGATTGGTCGCGGCGTTGGTTACTGGTGGTGCGTCATCATTTCGGTCGTCGTGGGCATGGCCTTTGGTGGCATCACCGAGCGAGTACTTATTCGGCCTCTTTACGGAAAGCCCGAAATCAATCCGATCGTCGTCATGGTGGGATTCTTGGGCGTCATCGAAGCAGTGACCGCGGGTATCTGGACCAGCACGACGCGCAACATTCCGGCACCGTTTTCGCAGATTTACTACCAATACCGCGGTCGACTAATTCTTCTTTCCCCCTTTGTCATCTTCCAAATTGCCTTGGCCATTGGCATCATGTTGTTCGTCGCCGCTCTCTTTCGCTATACAAAACTCGGTCTCCAGCTCCGGGCCGCGGCGCTCGCTCCCGAGGTTGCTCGCTTGCTTGGAGTGCGCGTGCACCGAATGCTGACGATTGGTTGGATGCTGTCGGCTGGCGTAGGTGCGGTTGCCGCCGTCATAATTGCGTCAGGAAACTTTGGACTCTTTCCAACGGACATGGACGGCGTTTTTGTTGCTGGCTTCATCGCCGCCGCCGTTGGTGGACTGGAATCTCCTATGGGCGCGATTGCCGGAGGTCTGTTACTGGGACTCGTTGAGCAGTTCATTCTCGCGTACTGGTCCCCAAGTGTGGCGCCGCTCTCGGGCGTCATCTTGTTGGTCGTGGCGCTCATGGTTCGTCCCCAGGGAATCTTCACGAGAAGCGTGAACAGGCGCGTCTAATGAATTTTCTCAAATCTCTTCGCGTCCAAGAGACAACACGCGCGCGACTTCTCAGTGTGTCGGTGCTGACGATTGTGGCGCTCGCTATTTCGTTCTTACTCCCACCCGTGGCGGATTCGCAAATGGCCGGCGGCGCCGCCATCACCATCGTGATTCTCGGACTCAGTTGGCTCATTGGATGGAGTGGGCAAATTTCACTCGGCAACTCGGGTTTCATGGCGGTGGGCGCGTATGCCGCGGGCATCTGGGCTCACCACCACGCCACGACGCCGCTGATTTTCACCTTTCTCCTGGCCACCGTGGCGGGAGCACTCAGTGGTTTGATCATTGCCATTCCTTCCACGAGACTCCGGGGGCCCTACTTGGCCGGTATGACGCTCGCTTTTTCGGCGGCCATTACACCCCTCGCTCAAAATTTCACTTCCGTCACTGGTGGTGAAGGTGGACTGTTTCTCAATTCACTGTCGACGCCCTCATGGTTCGTGCACTTCTTTAGTGGCCCGAACGCCACCATCGACGCGAACGCGCAGTGGACGGCGGACCTCGCGGTCCTCGTTGCTGGTATTTCGTTCTTCTTGATGGCCAATCTGTTCCACTCGCGAACGGGTCGAGCCATGCGCCTCGTGCGTGACAACGACGTGGCCGCCGAACTCGTGGGCATCAATCTGGGACGAACGAGAACACTGGCCTTTGTCGTCGCGGCTTCTTTCGCCGGACTCGGTGGCGCGCTGTACACCGTCATCAACGCCACCGTTACCCCTCAAACGTTCCCGCTGACACTCTCCATCACCTTGCTCACCCTCATGGTTTTGGGGGGCATTGGTACCCTCAGTGGCGCCGTTATTGGTGGCATTATCTACGCGTTCAGCGCCAATTTGGTAGACCACATCAATGCTCTGACGGGCGTCAATCCAACTTCAAATTTGGGCGCCAACATGCAGGGCATTATCTTTGGTGCGCTGCTCATTCTCACGATGATCTTCGCGCCGCGAGGCATTGCGGGAATGGGTGCGGCTGTGCAGAGGCTCAGGAAGACCCGACGGTCCGCTCTGGCGTCGTCTAGCGCAGTGGATTAAGTTATTTTTTGCAGTTCATAAAGGGGAGGAAATCCAAATGATCAAGGGTCGTTTAACACGTACCGTCACGCTTCTAGCCGCGAGTGCACTAACACTCGGCTTCGCCGCCACCGGCGTAGGTCTCTCGAGTGCGGGGGCCGCTACGGCGACACCCGGCGTTACGGCGAACAGCATCACTATTGGAGCTACAGTTCCATTGTCCGGTATCGCCGTGAGTTACGCCGAAGTTTCGGCCTCCGCGAATGCCGTATTTAACTACATCAACAAGCACGGCGGGGTCAATGGTCGAAGGATCAAGTACATCCGCTTGGACGACTGCTACAACCTCGCCGCCTTTGGTCTTGGTTGCACCGCCGGTCCCAGCACCACGACGCTGTCACAGACTCAAGTACTCGTTGCTCAAGACCACGTCTTTGCGACCGTCGGATCACTCGGTACGGCAGCTCAGGACAGCGTTCTTAGCTACATGAAGACCAATGGTGTTCCGCAGTTGTTCGTGAACTCTGGTTCTAGTGACTGGAGCCAGCCGAGCACGTACCCGAACCTATTTGGTTTCCAGGCTTCGTACCAAGTCGAGGGCAAAGTCTTTGCTCAGTACATCAAGACCCACGACAAAGGAAAGTCCGTAGGTTTCATTGGTCAAAATGACGACTTCGGGGCCGGTGGTTACGCCGGTCTCGTCAATGGCGGCATCAACATCGCCAGTGACAACCACCTGTCGTACAACGCCGCCGACGCGGTCACGGGCTCCATCAGTGACATTGCTACGGACGTTTCGACGCTGCAGTCGAACGGCGCCAAGGTTGTTGTCCTTGACTCAATCCCCGCGTTCACGTCGGCGATCTTGGCCACGGCCCACCAGGACGGTTACTCACCGCAGTGGATCATCTCCTCCGTGGGATCTGACCCGATTTCGGTGAATAGCCCTTATGAAGCAAACGCCATCACGTTTGACTCACTGCCCGCCACGAATGACAAGAGCAACCCATGGACACCATGGTTGCGAAGCATCATCTTGGCTGACAAGACAGACTTCCCGAAGTTCACGGCGAAGTCACCCATGGACGGCAACATGCAGTACGGTGCTGCGTTCGCGGTGGCCTTTGCCGAAACGCTGAAGGCTGAAGGAAAGACGGTGACGCGTGCGGGTTTCGTGAAGACCTTGGAATCTACCAAGCTTGCGACGCTGACCATTACGCCACTGCAGTACTCGAAGTCAAACCACCAAGGTGTACTTGGCGGCGTGATTGCCAACATTTCTCCTAACGGAAGTGCGGCGCCGATTTACTTCAACGAACCCAGTCACGTTGTCTACACGACCGGTAACTCGAAGAACACGCCCATCAAGACGCTGCCCTACGTGGTAAGCCCGATTCCGGCTTGGCTGAAGTAATTCACTAAGCGCAGTTTCGAGCAATCCCCGCTTGCGGCCTCTAAAGGTCGGCGAGCGGGGATTGCTCATTGGCGCAAGTGCCGTCTTCGATTCGAACCTTTACCGTCATCGTCTCAGGCCTTTACAGTTTCTCGTCTCTAATTCGGAATCTCCGAAACATGCGCATGCGCAATTGACCAGCCGTTTTCTTGGCGAACCCAGATCTGACTCTGTCGCCCTAGAAATGGACGTCCGGGATACGTAAAGGTGGTGCTCACGACCGCGACGTCTGATCCGAGAACTTTGACCGTCGTTTGAGCCAACGTGCGACCCTTCGGTACCGGAGTGGCACCGGCCCGCCACTCGAAGAGTTCCTTGGGACCTCGCTGCATTTCATTGATTCCGAATCGCACCGTGTCGTCGTCCTGGCAAAAGTAGGCATTCATAACGTCAACGTTGTTGTCGCTAAGCGCCTGTTCGTACGCGTAGAAGTGTTTCGCCACTTCCTCGCCGACCAAGAACTCGTCGAGCTCGGTCATGCCACGTACGTCAAAGCACGCTCGAGGGTCATCCCCGCATCGACCAACACTTGTTCGTTCCCCGGGGCAGCCGCGAGTTGCAGCCCAATGGGCAAGCCTTCGTTGCTCATGCCCACGGGCATTGATACCGCGGGCGCACCGATAAGGCTCCAAATGATGGTGTTGCGCGACAAGCGAAGTAAGTAGCGCTCGTAACCGTCGCGAGGCGGAGCCACGATGGGCGTCGTCGGAGCCATGATGACGTCACAGTACGCAAACTGCTCCAGCGTTCGTCGAGCAAGAACGGCTCGGTGGCGCTGTGAATCCAAGTAGTCAGCGCCCGTTATTTCGAGACCGCCTAAGAGTTGATCGTGGACCTCGGGAATGCATTTCTCCAAATCGGTTCTTTGGCTTCGATGAAAAGCCGCCGCTTCGCTCCGACTTATAAGTAGACCCAACGAGTTCGACAGTTCTAAGTCCTCGACATCCGGACCCGATACTGTCGTAAGTCGCCATCCCGCTTCACGCAACACACTGAGCGCGTTCTCACACGCTGCCACGATTTGTGGATCGGCATCAGCAAGTACGCCAGGCACAATGCCGACTACCCCTGGAGGACGCTCCAAACTTCGATCAAGAAAAGGCTCGTTAGCGAGCGAGTCGAGCAGAATCGACGCGTCCTCGACGGTGCGCGCAATCGGCCCAAGATGGTCAATCGTCCACGAGAGCGGCACGATACCTTGGGTCGAAACTCTTCCAAACGTTGGTTTAAAGCCCACGACACCACAGAGTGACGCGGGGACGCGAAGTGAAGCACGGGTGTCGGTACCAAGTGAACCCACACCAATGCCGAGAGCGACGGCAATGGCCGACCCACCGCTCGAGCCACCGGAAAGTTTGTTAGGGTCGTGCGGGTTTCGACATTGTGGCGTCGCAACACCGAGCGCAAACTCGTGTGTCGCCACCTTGGCCAAAATGAGAGCGCCGTCACTTCGCAAATGAGCAACGCCCACGGCGTCAACGCTCGGGTCATCGTCGTACGCGAGTGAGCCCGCGCGCGTCGGTAGTCCCGCAACGTCAATGATGTCCTTCACCGTGAGTGGGATACCGTGCAACGGACCTCGTAAACGGCCGTTGGCCCGCTCGCGGTCGAGTTCGTCCGCGACTCGAAGGGCGGACTCCTCATCCGTGGCGACAACAGCACCCAAAGCCTCGTGTTCTCGCGCGAGTGCGAGTGCGCTTTCCACGATTTCACGTGTGGATAACTCACCTCGAGCCAGCGCCGTTTGAACGCCCGTTAGCGTCATTTCAGTCAGCGCGGGCGAGACAACCGGTCGTGGCGGCGGCACCGGAAACTCGCCGTCACTTTCACCCTCTCGCTCTGGCGCGTATGCCACCACCAAATCCAAGGGCGGACGCAATCGGAAATCTGAAAATGAGAGCGAGTGAATGACGTCTTCGGCGTCAGCAAAAGCCTTGGCCGCCAGACTGACGCGTATGTCACTCACGAGGTAACCGAAGTTTTGGCCTGCGAGAGCGCATTGAGAAAAGCTTCCGACGGAGCTATGGAGCCAAAAACGCCGCCCTGCATCGTCACCATCTTCAAGGCCGCTTCGTAGTTACCCACGTCCGTCGCACCCGTGCAGTCGCTTAGAAGCAAGCATTCATAACCTCGGTCGTTCGCATCACGCATCGTTGTGTGCACGCACACATCCGTCGTAATCCCCGTAAAGACGACATGGGTAATCCCCGCGAGTCGCAACACTAAATCAAGATCGGTTGCGTAAAACGCGCCCTTGCCAGGCTTGTCGATGATAATTTCGCCATCAATCGGTGCGACTTCGGGCACGATTTCCCAACCGGGTTCTCCTCGCACCAGAATTCTTCCCGTCGGTCCGGGGTCGCCAATGCCCGCGCCGATCTGTTGTGAACGCCACAGTTTGTTCGGCGGGCAATCAACAAGATCGGGCCGGTGGCCTTCGCGCGTGTGGACAACCGTGCCACCAAAGGATCGAAAGGCTTCGAGAACGTTCTTTGTGGGCTCCAAGCCTTTTCGCGTCAAACTCAAGTCATAACCCATGCGATCGACGTAGCCACCGGGTCCGCAAAAATCGACCTGCCAGTCAATAAGTATTAGCGCGGTGGATTTGGCAGAGAACTCTCCGTCGTACGGCCACGCGTAGGGTCGCGCGTCAAGTTGAGGTGCGACGTTATCGGGGGTAGTGCTGTTCATTGTTTCCTCCTGTTACGAACCATCTACGAGACTTCCTCGTTATCGAGTAATGCCAAAAACTCAGCGGTGGATGCCACCGCTCCAAAAATGCCTCCCGAGAAACGAACCATCGAGCACGCCGACGACGCGAGACCTTGATCACCGCCGCTCGCGAGTGAGGTTGACGCGTCCGCCACTAGAAGACATTCGTAGCCACGATCATTCGCGTCGCGCAGCGTTGAATGCACGGGACCCTCCAAGCCCCATCCCGCCACAACGAGATCACGGCGGTGCGCCCGACGAAGGGTTTGATCAAGTTCACTACCAAAGAACGCACTCGTTCCGCCTGCGTGAAGGGCAACGTCACTTTCAAACAAATATGGTCGGCGCTCCGAGGGAGCAGTTCGACCCCGCGACGGATCAATGTCCGGTCGTCGTGGGGGAAGCAACGTCACCGCGACCACGAAGCCACCTTGTTGGCGAAGTTGTTGGGCCATCGCGCTTAGACGACTGTCAATTTCTTGACTCGCATTCGCGCCCACTCGCCACAACGGATCAAGACACGCCACGAGAGCGCACTGACCAGGTTGAAACGACCCGTGGTAGGGCCAAGGGTAGGGCGTCGCCGAAGCAATCGCCCCACCCTTGGACCCTGTGGTGCCACGAGTCATCGTCATGATTAACCGACAACACCCTTCACAAAGCAGGTGAATTGGTTGATTGCCGCTGGCGTTGCCACCTTGCCCGCGGGCACCAAGAGTTTGCCGTTATTGCAGTAGATCGGTCCCGTGAAGATTGATCCGCCCGCCTTCAACTTCGCTTCGGCGGCAAGAATCTTTGTCTTCACGGCTGACGTCACCGCGTGACCAAACGGGGCCAACTGCAACGGGTTGTCACCCGAGGCAAAGGTGCCAATGAAGTTTGCGTTGTACTTGGAGCCCGTGAACTTACCGGCCTGCGCTGTCTTGATGATGCTCTCATAAAGCGGCGCCCAGTTCCATTCCGAACCCGTCAACCAACCACTGGGATCAAGTGACTGCGCGTCGTAGTGATAACCAACAACGTAAACCTTGGCGGCCTTCGCGGCTTCAATCACCGTGGACTGGCAGTCCTGGTGTTGGGTCAAAACGTCGGCACCTTCCGAAATCAGCGCCGTAGCGGCCGACTTCTGCTTCAAGGGGTCACACCATTCCGAGGTCGCCACCGTGTAAGTCACGGCCTTCGGGTCAATCTTTTGTGCGCCGAGTTCAAAGGCGTCAACGTTGTCAACCGTCTGTGGAATGGGGAAGGCGTAGACGAAGCCCAACTTGTTCGTCTTCGTGACTGAACCTGCGGCCATGCCACCGAGCGACACCGGATCGTACGCTTCGCCGAAGTACGTACCGAGGTTCGCGGGGAACTTGCTCGTGTACGTACCGCCCTGGTGCAGAACCAAGATCTTCGGGTGCGACTTCGCAAATGCGTACGCGTAGGACTGGTAGCCATAACTCGTCGCGAAGATGATTTTGGCGCCGTCGTCAACCATTTGCTGCATGACGGTGGTCACCTGCTGGGTTTCAGGAACGTTCGCCGCGCGAAGTACCTTCACGTGCAGATCAGACGCGACTTTCAAACTCGCGGAGTAGACCGCTTCGTTATAGCCCTCGTCAGTGTTAGCACCCACCGTAATGAAACCTACGGTCGTTGCTTTCGCCCACGGCTCCGTCGTGGCCCCACTCGCCACGGAGGCAATGGGTAGTCCCGACAGAGCTACAGCAAGAACAGCTAACGACGTGAGTCGCAACCGCCTCGACCAATGATTCAATTTCCTTTTCATTATTCCTCCTCTTAGATACAACTGATGGTGTTGCTGTCCTCCACCGGACAACACGTTTCTTTTGCTGCATCCCCCCACCCTCGCGTCACTCCGTCGCTAAGCGATGTCGTCAACTCGAATTTGTTAAAGCCTTCGTTAAGCCCTCGGGCGCTCTCGATCCACCGCTTCTTCCCAACGCCACGAGCGCCACGAGCGTTACGAAATACGGCAGTGCGTCAAGCACGTATTGGTTCACTTCAATACCGTGCGCCTGCAAGACGCCCGCCGCCGCTAACGCCACGCCAAAGAGATACGCCCCGATCATGACAAGCCACGGACGCCACGCGGCAAAGAGCACGACGGCCACGGCAATGAAGCCATATCCATTAGTCATGTCGTCAAACCAGTTGTCCACGTAGCCAACGGACAGTTGCGCGCCGCCGATGCCGGCGAGCGCTGCTCCCAACACCACCGCACCCATTTGCACGAGTTCGGGACGACGTCCTGCCACCGACACCACTTCGGGTCGCTCACCCGTCGCACGTAGTACCAAGCCAATACGAGTTCGATAGAGCGCCCAGCCAATAAGTGGCACCAAGAAATAGCTGATGTAGACGAGCGAATCGTGCTCAAAGAAAATCGGTCCGATCCAAGGAATTGCAGATAAGCCAGTGACGTTGATGACGGGAAGTGGCGTCACAGTCTGGCTCACGTAGTTAGCGCCCAGCACAGAAGTGAGCCCCAGCGCCAAAAACCACAGCACCAGCCCCGAAGCCAGTTGGTCGGCGTGGCGCTTTACAACGAGCCACGCGTGAGCGAGCCCGACGACCGCACCGCCGCCAATACCGGCGAGGACACCCAACCACGCTGAACCCGTTATGGCGCCAACGGCGAATGCCGAAAGGGCACCCGCCAGCATGCAACCTTCCATTCCCAAATTGACGACACCAGCACGCTCACCAATGAGTTCACCGAGCGCGGGATACAAGATGATGGTGCCGCCTTCAATACCGGTCGTCAACGCTTGTTCAAAACCGTTCATCAGAAGGCTCCCTTACGCCTCGACGACAGCACCAAGGGGGCCACGACTATGAACGCCAGTAGGGCATCTACTACGTTGCCATCCAGGCCATAACTGAGTTGCAATCCCGGCGCACTGACGGCAATGGCGGCAAACAAAAGACCCGCGAGGACCACCTTGAACGGATCGTGGCGACCAAGGAACGCCGCGAGAAATGCGATGTATCCGTAGGTGGCCGTACCACCCGGCAGTAGTTGTAACTGCGTACCAGCGAGGTACAACATGCCACCGAGACCTGCGAGACCGCCGCCCACGGCCATGGACGATATGCGAAGGCGATTGACGGGAAGTCCCGCGCGACTCGCAGCCTGCTGATTGCCACCCACGACGCGGAGAGCAAAACCCCAGCCGCTGCGCTTTAGGAGATACCAAACAACGAGCGCTGCCACCATCGCGATGATCACACCCAGATTTATCGAACTGCCAAAGAGTCGAGGCAATACTTCGTGCGAGCTCAGTGGACGACTTTCCGGTTGACCACCGCCCGTGGGATCTTTCCAAGGTTGGTACAACAAGTAGAGCATGGTGTCATTCGCAATGAAGTTCAGCAGCAACGTTGTCACGGCTTCGTTGGCGTTCACGAGGACTCGCAGTAGTCCCGCGAGCCCGCCCCAAACGGCACCCGCGCCAAAGCCCGCGACACCCATACATATCCAACCAATGAATCCCGGCACTGAATTGCCGAGATAGACACCAACGCCCGTGGCGGCGACGGCGCCCATGATGAGCTGGCCCTCGCCTCCAACGTTCACGAGCCCCGCGCGCGCGGGCACCGAAACAGCCAAGGCTGCGAGCACAATGGGTACGGCGCGAAGAATGACTTCGGGAATTGATCCGTTACTAAAAAGCGCAGATTGGAAGATCGAGTTAAAAACGCCAAAGGGATTCGCCTTCTGGGAAAGAACCAGAAGCGCGAAGAGTCCCAGACAAACCACGTACACGCCAAGGGCAACACCTAGCCGCCTTAGGCCCCGCGTCGAAATGGCTGCAGTAACTACTTCAGTGAGACGCGATGACCACGTCGGATTGGTCAATTCCTCAGGCGCCAAAAGTTTGGGCTCGTCTTGCGTCTTCGTCGAGAGCACGTTCATGCCGCGTCGGCAGTCATGAGTCGTCCGAGTGATTGTCGGTCTGCTTCGTGGGCGGGCACGATGCCACTCACGCGACCGTGGGCGAGCACACAAATCCGATCCGAGAGCGCCAGAATCTCGTCAAGATCTTCCGAAACAAGAATCACCGCCGCTCCGTTATCGCGCGCGGCGAGCAAAAGAGATCGTGTCGTCTCGGTCGTCAACACGTCGAGGCCGCGAGTGGGATACGACACGACGACGACCTTGGCGTCGTCACCAAAGGCGAGTGTGAGCAAAACGCGCTGGATGTTGCCACCAGATAGCAACGAAAGTTGTCGAGTCGGTGCAGCAATATTCAGACCGGCGCGCTCGGCGTCAGTTCGTAATTTCTTGGAAGCCTTTCGCGTGTCAAAGTGCAAACGGCGCTTTGAGCTCATCGCCTCCCACAAAGCTGCGTGTTCGGCCACGCTTAAACCCGGCACCACGAATTCGCGCAGAGGATCAGCCACAACCGTTACGACCCCACCAGCGCGAAAAGCTTTGGGGTCAGCCGACATCGCCGTACCGTTGAGCACCACTTCGCCACGATCGGGGCGAGCTGCGCCAACTAGGACGTCGGCCAATTCGCGCTGGCCATTGCCGGCCACGCCCGCAATGCCAACAATTTCGCCCGGTTGCACTTCGAGATCAACGCCGCGAAGTCCCGAACCCGATTCCACTCCGCTCAGCGCAACGTCGCGCAGCGCAATCACTGGTGTTTCTCCCTCGGGCTGTACACCGGTATTGCGCACGGGCGTGACACTCTCGCCCACCATGGCGGTTATTAGTTCATCATTCGAAATTGTGGCTTGGGGTATATCGTGAACCACCACTCGACCGGCGCGAAGCACCGTTACGCGATCGGCGATGTCGCGCACTTCACGCATTTTGTGCGTAATTATGACAATGCCTGAGCCTTCGTCACGCAATTGGCGAACGATGCGAAAAAGACCCTCGACCTCGTCGGGAGTAAGGACACTCGTTGGTTCGTCAAGGATGAGTACGCGCGCTCCGGCCAGTAAAACCTTGAGCAGTTCCACGCGCTGCCACTCGCCAATCGACAGGTCCGCCACTTTGGCCAAAGGATTCACGGCGAGTCCGTAACGCTCCGACGCTTCGCGAATCATGACCTGGACGTGTTTGGGTCGAAGAATCGGCTTGGTTTCGCGAAGATGTAACGCCACGTTCTCCCAGACTGAAAGAGCTGGAATGAGTCGAAGATCTTGAAACACCATGCCAAGACCGAGGTCACGGGCGGCGAGTGGGGAAGGAATACTTCGAACAACACCATCAAGGGCGATTTCGCCACCGTCGGGACGATAGACCCCGTAGAGCATTTTCACCAGCGTGCTCTTGCCGGCTCCATTTTCGCCCAGCAGTGCGTGTACCTCGCCCGACCGCACCGTGAAGCGAACGTCATCGTTCGCTCGAAGTGGACCGAAGATTTTGGTGAGCCCTCGCACATCTAGCAGCGGGGCGTCTTCAACCGCAACGTCGGACTGACTCGCAAGAGTTTTAGTCTCGTTTACCACGACGAATCCCGCTCTCCAACCGACAACATTCGCTCAAGCACCTTGGCAACGGCCTGTTCCACCACGGTTTGTGATTCGCCGATGTGGCGCTCCAGCAAAGTGACGGCCTTTTCTGTGTGAATTGCCAATACCGCTTCAAGAATCCCCAGATGCTCTTCGACCGTGGTGGCAATGCGTCCAATCGTCATAAAGTCATGACTACGCACCGGACGAATTCGTTCGTTTACTTGACGAAGATGCTCCGCCAATTGACTATTGCCGGCCGACTCTGCCAGTCGTCGATGAAAGTCCTCATCAAGGTGAACAAATTCCGCGTCCTGGGCTATTTCGCCACCTTCCATAGCTCGCCACTCTTCGCGCAGTTCCTCGAGACCTTCATAGTCACGATCACCGTCAGACGACGTGCGTCGAAGGGCATACACCTCGAGGGCTCGGCGGACCTCGTAGAGTTCACGCATGCTCTGAGCGCTCGGCACCATGGCGCGATAACCCCCCTCGGGGTGTCGCTCAAGAAAATGCTCCGCGTGCAGTCGCAGCAACGATTCGCGTACGGGGGTTCGCGACATACCGAGCCGCTCGGCCAGTCGCTCTTCACGAAGACGCGCACCCACCGGCACGTCACCGAGAAGAAGTAATGCTTTTAACTCTTGGTACGCCAGCGAACTCGCCGACGGCGAACCTGTATACATTCCGGTACGCGAGGATGTGTCCATGCGTAGAACTTAGGAATGCAATGTTGCACGCTGATTTCGCAACCGTGAACGTCAGATAAATCAACGCACCAAAGAATGATGCTCATAGTTACTATCCAGATCGTCGCGCGATCAACTTTCGACCAAATTCGTTTGTGACGAAGCGTTAACGCTCGTGAACATAGCCCAAACGCTCGGCGAGTTCGCCGAAGAATTGACGCTTGTGAGCCCCAATGACCTTTCGATCTTTGTCCGCTAACGCACTCGCCCTTTCGACGGCGAGTGGAAGCAGCTCTTCAATCGGCGCCGTCTCTTGAATGATGCCGGCCTCGAGTGCCGTCACGGCGCTGAAGCGTCGCGCCGTCAACACGGCGTCAATAAACGTGGCCCTTGGCAGACGAGTCGCCAATACCGCGTTCATATCAACGGGCATGATCATGCCAAGTTCGAGTTCGTTCATGCACCAGTAACCCCTGTCACGGCGCATTATGCGATAGTCCGTCGTGCACGACAACAGAGCACCACCAGCGAAAGTGTGCCCGTTCAGTGCCGCCACCGTGTACGCGGGGAAAGTGAGCATACGCCCCATGAACTTAAGAAACGCCGTGTTCGTTTCCGCAAATTCCCCGGGTGACGATCCAAAGCGGGCGAGGTCGAGCCCATTGGAAAAGAACTTCCCGGTTCCTGCCCACACAACGGCGAGTGGACCAATTCGTTCCGCCAGTTCGTCCAGAATCTCATTCAACCGGCCCAGTGAATCAAGATTGATTCGATTCTCTTCGTCGTTCCACGTAATGAGTGCAACGTGCCCTTCAAAGCTCAAGGAAATATCCACGACAGAAGGCTAGTAGTGGCGGGGCGGCTTGTGCAGTGCTCGAAGAGGGGGACTAAGTTGTCGATTATGAGCGAGTCAACTGCTTCCATACCCGAACCCGACGTCTCTGAAGAACACCCGATTTCCGAACATTGGGTGTGGGTTGGCCCGCACCGACCACCCTGTCCTCGAGTGCTTTTTGAACATATGACGGGCAACTGGGAGATTCACGCCCGTTCGACTGAGGTCTACCCTGGGGCCATTGTCACCGCCGAGCGGCGCCAAAAACTCGGCGAACACTTCACCGACAAGACACTCGTCATCCCGACGGGCAATCCCAAAGTCCGTGCCAACGACACTGACTACAACTTTCGCCCTGGCACCGATTTTTACTACCTCACTGGTTGCTTCGAGTCCGACACTGTCCTCGTCATTTCNNGCTCGTTACGGCGAATTGTGGGTCGGTCCTCGTCGAGGCGTTGTCGAAGCTGCCCACTTTTACGACATTGAGACGGAATCACTCGAGCACTTAGCAAAAGATCTGGCTTCGTTGCCCGCCGGCAACGTCTTGAGCCTTCGCAATTTTGACAAATCCGTTGACCAACTCGTAGCACCCAACGACGACGATGCTCTCCTCGCGCAGTTCCTGAGTGAAATGCGCCTCGTGAAAGATGCCTTTGAAATCGCCCAGTTGCAATTGGCCATTGATTACACAGTCAAGGGTTTTACTGACGTCGTGCAAGCACTGCCGAGCGCCGAGGGGCGAGGTGAGCGCGTCATCGAAGGCATCTTTAACCTTCGAGCGAGAGTTGAAGGCAATGACGTGGGCTACAACACCATTGCCGCGAGCGGTTCGCACGCCACGATTTTGCACTGGACCAGAAACGATGGCGCCGTGCGCCGGGGCGACTTGTTGCTCCTCGATGCGGGCGTCGAATGCCACAATCTCTACACGGCCGACGTCACGAGAACGATGCCCATAAGCGGCAAATTCTCTCCGGCGCAGCGCCGCATCTACGACCTGGTGCTCGAAGCCCAAGAAACGGGCATCGCCGCCGTGAAGCCCGGCGCGTCGTTCATGGAGCCCAACCAAGCTGCCATGAAGGTCCTTGCCAAGGGACT